>DASSGS010000001.1:0-2272 GCA_035693365.1 Candidatus Acidiferrum sp.
GGGGACGAGTGAGACGCCCATGCCGGCGCCGACCATCGCGAGAAGACTGGAGAGGTGGCCGCTTTCGAAGACGACGCGCGGATCGAGACGGGCGCGGTCGCAGGCGGCGACGGCGGTTTCGCGGAAACAGTGGCCGTCGCGGAGAAACAGGAAGGGATCGCGGCGGAGATCGGCGAGTTGCAGTGAGGGGCGGCGGGCGAGTTTGTGGGTTTTGGGCACGGCGGCGAAGAGACGTTCGTTGAAGAGGGGATGCGCGTCGAATTCATGACCGCGAATCGGAAGAGCCAGGACGGCGAGGTCCACCGAGCCAGCACGGAGGCGTTCGAGGAGCACCGGCGTGATTTCTTCGGCGATGGTGAGATGGACTTTGGGAAATTTACGCGAGAATGTGGCGAGACGCGAAGCGAGCCAATACGGAGCGACGGTGGGGATGGCGCCGATGACGACGGGGCCGGCTTCGGATTGCAGGCGTTCGGTGAGTTCGTCTTTCGCGGTGACCAGTTCGTGGAGCACGGAACGCGCGCGGGGGAGAAAGGCTTCGCCGAGACCAGTGAGGCGGACAGAACGGCCGAGGCGATCGAAGAGGCGGCCGCCGAGTTCGGATTCGAGTTTCTGGATTTGCTGGGAGAGCGATGGCTGGGAGATGTGGCATTTTTCGGCGGCACGGGAGAAGGAGGCGGTGTCGGCGACGGCGCAGAAGTAGCGGAGTTGGTGGAGTTCCATGGGGAAGCTGTCAGTCGTAAGCCATAAGCCCTAAGCCATAAGCCGTAAGCAAGAGCTTCACATTCGGATCCTGCTTATGGCTTACGGCTACTAGCTTATGGCTGCGTTGCTGCCATAGGCTGTACCTATCCATTGTATCTGAACTAGATATTGGAACAATAGGTGGCGGAAGATTAGGATGGGTTGTGGTTGGTTACGCTCACCTGGCGAGGCTAGCCTGCCTGCGAGTTTGATGTTTTTGTGCGAACGAATTTGATCTACGAAATACGAAAAAACGAAAAATGATTGGAGAGACAGATGGCAAGTGAATCGAAGTGCCCGTTCGCGGGGGCGGCTCCCGCACACACGAACCGTGACTGGTGGCCCAACCAGTTGGACGTTCAGATTCTGCACCAGCATTCGAAGCTGTCGGACCCGATGGGTGAGGAGTTTGATTACGCCAAGGAGTTCAAGACGCTTGACCTGAATGCGGTGATCAAGGACCTGAATGCGTTGATGACCGACTCGCAGGATTGGTGGCCAGCGGACTTCGGACATTATGGCGGATTGTTCATTCGCATGGCGTGGCATAGTGCGGGGACGTACCGCATCCACGATGGTCGCGGGGGTGCGGGGGCCGGGCAGCAACGGTTTGCTCCGCTGAACAGCTGGCCGGACAACGTGAACCTGGACAAGGCGCGGCGGTTGCTGTGGCCGATCAAGCAAAAGTACGGGCGGAAGATTTCCTGGGCCGATTTGATGATTCTTGCGGGCAACGTGGCTCTGGAATCCATGGGCTTCAAGACGTTTGGATTTGGCGGCGGGCGTGCGGATGTGTGGGAACCGGAAGAAGTGAACTGGGGTCCGGAGAGTACGTGGCTGGGCGACGAGCGGTACAGCGGGGACCGCGATCTTCAGAATCCGCTTGGCGCCGTGCAGATGGGTCTGATCTACGTGAATCCGGAGGGACCGAATGGGAAACCGGATCCGATTGCGGCGGCTCGGGATATTCGCGAGACGTTTCGCAGGATGGCGATGAACGACGAAGAAACTGTTGCGCTGATTGCCGGAGGCCACAGCTTTGGCAAAACCCATGGCGCCGGCGAGGCGAGCAACGTGGGGGCTGAACCTGAAGCGGCGGGCATCGAGGAACAAGGCCTCGGCTGGCGGAGCAAATTCCGCTCCGGCAAAGCCGGCGACGCGATCACCAGCGGCCTGGAAGTGATCTGGACCGAGACGCCGACGAAGTGGAGCAACAACTTTTTCGCGAACCTGTTTGGCTACGAATGGGAACTGACCAAGAGTCCCGCAGGTGCACATCAGTGGACGCCGAAGAATGGCGCAGGCGCAGGGAAGATGCCGGATGCGCACGATCCGTCGAAGCGTCATGCGCCGGCCATGCTGACCACGGACTTGTCGTTGCGGTTTGATCCTGCATACGAAAAAATTTCGCGGCGCTTTTATGAGCATCCGGATCAGTTCGCGGACGCTTTTGCGCGGGCGTGGTTTAAATTGACGCATCGTGACATGGGCCCGATCGTGCGTTATCTCGGGCCGCTGGTGCCGAAGG
>DASSGS010000002.1:0-15598 GCA_035693365.1 Candidatus Acidiferrum sp.
GGCGGCCGATCTAAAGTTCGGCCACTACATTTTTCCTGCGGAAACTCAACCCCATTTCTGGAGCCTGGGACCGGGATTGAACCGGTGACCTCGTCCTTACCAAGGACGCGCTCTACCAACTGAGCTACCCAGGCTGAATCCGATCCTCCGAAGAAACTTATGACCAGCGGCGCACTACGTTCATCCGGCTTGCTCGCCGCGTTTGCTACCGCTTTTGAACATCGCGTGTTGCGATTTCCTGCGGTGTACTTGCTGATTGCTGCTCACAGCGTCCTGGTAAAACTTCCGCCGGGACTTTCTTTCACGAAGCTTGAATCCTGGTGGACGGGGAAGGATTCGAACCTTCGTAGCCCGCAAGGAGCGGCAGATTTACAGTCTGCTGGTTTTAGCCACTCACCCACCCGTCCCGGAAACTTCTGCCGGGATACCAAAATCGTATCCGCGAAAACTGCAAGGACACCTACAGCTTGTCCTCTGTTTGACCGCCATGCCGTTGTACGGGAGCGCGTTGCGAGCAAAACACAAATTGGACTCGTGTCCAAAGACACCAGCCCGTTTATGTTACCATGCCGGGAATCGTCCCGCCTCGCTCCCCTTTGCAACATCACATCTGGTGGAGCTGGCGGAGGGATTTGAACCCCCGACCCTCTGATTACAAATCAGATGCTCTACCAGCTGAGCTACGCCAGCACTGCTCAAACCGCACAAGAATAGCAGATTAGGCACAAGGCATGCAAGTGGAGGAATTGGGGATTCGCTTGCAGGGGGCGAGGTAAACCTGTGGAAAACAGGGACTTAAGTCTAAACCGGCCGGATACGGTAACTCTTTTATTTTCAAGATCATAAACTGCAGGGAATCAGTCCACGGAGGGTCAGTATCCACAGTCCGATTCCATAACCCTGCCGAAGAGTCGTTTCTACGCGCATTTTGTGCAGGAGAAGGCCTGGGTGATGCGAGAATACCGCAGTTCGCCGAGACCGGCGCGCAGACGAACCAAATGGCAAAACACAAAAAGCTGGCAGCAGTAATGCTGATTCTTTGCGCCGCGGCCGGCGCCGCGTGGTTTTGTTTCCATTCTCCCACCCTCGATCCGCAGAGAGTGCGCGAAGATCTCCTGCGCCAATTGCCTGCGGACTCCACCTCCGTGGCGTATATCGATTTCCAGGAATTGCGCGCTTCGGCATTTCTTTCACAGATTCTTGCGTGGGCGCCGCGGCCGCAGGCGGAGGAAGAGTACATAAAATTCGTGCAGGCCACTGGCTTTGATTACGAGCGCGATCTGGAGCGCGCGGGAATTTCGTTCAGCGGATCAGCGCAGAGCCCGAAGACAATGGCGGTGGCGGAAGGGCGATTTGACCGGAAGAAATTCGAAGCGTACTGCGCGCGTTTCGGGACGCTGAAGACGGCGAATGGGAAAACGATTTACGCGGTCAACCTGAGCGATCCGCCGCGTACGGTGTACTTCGCTTTTGTGAGAGATGACCGCGTGGCGATCTGCAACGACGCGTCCTGCTTTTTTCAGGCTTCCGGGAGTTCAACGAACTCCGAAGAGTGGCGCGAGCATTTTCTGCGCATGGCCGGGACGCCGCTCTATGTGGTGATGCGGCAGGATTCGCAACTGATCTCGGAATTGTCGCAGCGCGCGCCCGGCGGATATCGTTCGCCACAACTGGCCGCTTTACTGGGCCAATTGCAGTGGGTTTCCGTGGGTGCAAAACCGGAAGGAGTTCAGCTGCGAGTGGTGGTGGACGGGGAGACATCGAACGATACGGTGGTTCGGCAGTTGAACGATATGTTCAGCGGCTTGCTGGTTTTGGCGCAAGCCGGGTTGGATGCACTGAAATCGCGCAAGCAGATTGATCCGAAGTTGGGCGAGGCCTATGCGGGCGTGCTGAAATCGGCAGAAGTGCAAAAGCTGGACCGGGGAACGTCCAAATCCGTGCGGTTGATTTTCGAGATCACGCCCCAGTTGCTGGAATTGGCGAAGAGCGCCTCGACAGCTGATCCGCCAGTGAAAGAGCCAGCCCCGCAGCCCGCGCGAAAGCATCGCTAACGTACGCCAGTTCCCTGCCTAGCTTCAAAATTAAGTGATGCGTGGAAGTAACCGGTTAATCGGCGGAGGGGTTGCTGCGCATATAGCGCCACGGATTGACGGGCGCATTGTTCACGCGGACTTCGTAATGGACGTGGGGGCCTGTGGAGCGGCCGCTGATACCGGTATAGCCGAGTACTTCTCCGCGCTTGATGCGGGTGCCGGCCACGACGGCGTAGGCCGAAAGATGGGCGTACCAGGTGGTGATGCCGAAGCCATGATCGAGGATTACGACGCGGCCATAACCGGAGTGCTGGCCGACATCGAGAACAACACCGTCCGCAGTGGCATGCACGGGAGCGCCATAGTCCGCGCCAACGTCAACGCCGGTGTGGAATGCACCTTCACCGGAGAAGGGGTCGAGGCGTTCGCCAAAGCTGTCCGTGATGTGGCCCAGCACCGGCCAAACCGACGGAGTGTAATTGGAGTCGGCGAATGCCATCGAAGGCATCATGCGCAGGCCGCCGGAAGAGACGGCAATCGCGGTGGCATTGCGCTTCAAGAAAGTAAATTGTTCGACAGAGCGATCAAAAACATCTTCGGGAGTAGAAGGCGCGTCGGTCTGTTCGAAGGCGGCAGGGTGATATTTCATGACGCCGAAAGTCATGGCCACATCGGTGGCGAGAGATTGCACGGCGTCGAGGCGCTGGTTGGTGTCTTTCACCGTGCTCTGAAGTTCCCGAACTTGCTTTTTCCAGACGTCACGTTCCTGGCGAACGGCGTTGTAGTTGCCGACTTTCCAGAGCATGCGGCTATAGGAGCCGACAGCAGCGAGAACAGTGACGCTGCCAATGATGGCGAGAACCGCAAGAGCATGCAGCAAGTACGCAGGGACGATGAGTTTCCTCATCTTGCCGGGCGTGGAGGCGATATAAAATGTGTAGTTCTTGCTGCTGATCACGCTGGGTCCTTCAGGCGGTTGCCTGTTTCTCCCTAAGAATGCGGCGTTTATTCCCTGTCGCCGCAACTACTATGCGTACCACGAACGCTCGGAACCGTGAGATTCGGTTCGCGACTCTCTGCATATTAGATTTTGTAGACTGCGGGGTCAACCCTGTATTTTCCTTTTTTTGGTACAGTGCCTGTGGAACTGTCTCCTGTCCCAAAGGACAGGCTGCGGCAGGGTGATGTCTGCGTTATGAAAGACTTCCAAGATGAAGACGCTTTGGTCGGCGAAATCGCCGGGCATTTTCTGCCTAGTGGCGGGCGGAAAATTCGCCTGGGGATCGGCGACGATGCCGCACTCTGGGAGCCGAAACGTGGCTTTGTGACCGTCCTGACCAGCGACTGGTTCCTGGAGGGAAGCCATTTTCTTCGAGAGCAGCATCCACCGGACAGCGTTGGTTGGAAGTGCCTGGCGCGGGCGGCCAGCGACATCGCGGCAATGGGAGGGACGCCGCGGTGTTTTCTGCTGAACATGGTTCTTCCAGCAGCGGGGATTGGGAAATGGCTGAAGGGATTCCTGGGAGGATTGCGTCGCGCGGCAAATTCACTGGATTGCCTTCTGGCCGGTGGGGACACGACACGAGGAAAGCGAATTTCGATCAGTGTTACCGTGATCGGAGAAATTCGAGAAGGCCGGGAGGTCTTGCGGTCGGGGGCACGTGCGGGCGACGCACTCTATGTGAGCGGCAGGCTCGGGGAGGCGGAACGCGGATTGCAGCTTCTGCGAAAAACGGGGGGCATGGCAAATCGCAAGAATGCTGCACTGCGGAAACACCTTTATCCGGAGCCGAGGGTGGAGTTGGGACGCTGGTTGGCAGAGCGTAATCTGGCGACCGCAATGATGGATGTTTCCGATGGATTGTCGAGCGACCTAGGGCGATTGTGCGCCGCAAGCGGGGTCGGCGCATTGATTGATGCGGACAGGCTTCCGGTGCCCCGAGGCGTACAAAAGGAAGCCGCGCGACAACTGGCCTTGCACGGGGGCGACGATTACGAACTTCTCTTCGCGATTTCTCCGCGGAAAGCGTGGCAGGTTCCGCCAAGTTATAGAGGGATTCCGTTGACGCAAATTGGAAAAATTACGAAGGGGCAAGGAATAAAAATTATCGGGCCAGGCGGAGAAGATGAGCCGCTTCGGGCAGCAGGATGGGATCCCTTTCGGTGAGCGGCCGTGGCCGTCCGCGAAGCGGCGACCTGACAGCCGGCCAGTAGATTAGATTTTTCAAGCCGTCAAAGTTCAGGTTGGAGGTGCTAATTCCCGCCTGAACTCAATCCATCCTTGAGGACAATTGTAGTTGGATGGCAGAGCAACTACTCTGACTTTGGCAAGCGCAACCAGGCCCCCCCTCTCCCCTTCTCGCCTTGCTCGGAAGACAAAATCTGAAACATCCCGCGAGCTGGCGGTGGAGGAATCTTGAAGCGCATCGTTATTGCTGTACTCTTTTCAATCTTTGTGTGCCTTGGCGCGTCTGCGCAGACACAAGCCCCGATCCGGGTACTCTGCGGCGGCCCGGCGTACACCGATAGCAAAGGCAATCTGTGGAAAGCCGATTACGGATATAACAACGGGACGACCAGCGCCAACGCGAACACGATTGTGGGCACAACGGACCCGACACTCTTTCACTACGGACGGTGGAATGGAGTTATCGCCACTCCGCTCGTTTACAGCTTTCCGGTTCAAAACGGGACCTATCACGTGAATCTTTATTTTGCGGAGACGAGCGGGATGACAGCGGGCGTCCGCGTTTTCAACGTGAGAATGCAGGGACAGCTGATTTTCCAGAACCTGGATATCTTCGCCACAGCCGGAGCGAACACGGCAGTCGTGAAAGGAGCGGATATCGCGGTTTCGAACGGACAGCTGCAAGTGGAATTTGACAATCTGGTGCAGAACCCGAAAATCAACGCCATCGAAATTGTGCAGACAACGACGGCGCCGGAACTGAAGATGAGTTTCGTGTATCCGGACGGAACGCCGGTTGCTGGCACCTTGAACTACCAGCTCACTTCGACCCAACTCAGCATGGGCGGCTCTGAGCCACTACTGAACGGCACCGCGGCTTGCTATATGTTCACATCGCCGTCCGCGCTGGGACTTTCCGGGACGGTGCAAGTAAATCTGAACCTGCAGGACACCGCGGGGCACACGCTGTGGCAAATCAACATGGCGTTGAACCCATCCACGGCGAACTTGACTGCGGTGATGGACTCCACTTTGAACGTGGTCGTGCAAAAACTGTAAGCGCAGTTGCGATCAGGGTGCCGGCGGAGCACCGGCACCCGGCTTCTCACGCGGGGCGGGAACTTCTTCTTCGGGAGCGGTGTCCGGCACGTCGGTGCGAACGTGGTGCTCTCCGGCCTGCTCTTCCAGAGTGATCACGTTTGGAAAGTTAAGCGGCGGCGCACCGGCCATGGCTTTTTCCATGAACTCGATCCAGATAGGCAAGGCAGCGAGCGCGCCGGATTCGCGTTTGCCCAGGGAAATTTGTTTGTCGTCGTAGCCGACCCAAACGCCGGCGGTAAGTTGCGGCGTGAAACCCATAAACCAGGCGTCGGTGAAATCCTGCGTAGTGCCGGTTTTGCCGGCCGCGGGACGTCCCATGGATTTGGCTTTGATCGCCGTTCCGAATTGCACGACTTCCTCGAGCATCGCGGTCATGGTGTGAGCGACGTCGGGTGAAACCACGTCGTGAACTTCGGGATGCGCTTCCTCGAGGAGCGCGCCGTCGTAACTGGTGACGCGGCGGATCATGTGCGGATCAATGCGGATGCCTTCATTCGGAAAAACGGTGAACGCGGAAACGTGCTCAATCAGACGCATGTCGGCCGCGCCCAGGGCCAGCGGGAGATACGGCGGCAGCGGGGTGGTGATGCCGAAACGCTTGGCCATATCCACGATGTTGGAGACGCCAACTTTTTCGGCGAGTTTTACCGCAGGGACGTTGCGGGAGCCGGCAAGAGCTCGGCGCAAGGTGATCGTGCCTTCAAATTTTTCATCGTAATTGTGCGGCGAATAGGGTTGGCCGCCGCTGATGGTGGTGAAGGGAGCGTCGAGGATGGTGTCGAACGGGGAAAAACCTTTTTCAACGGCGGATGTGTAGACGTAAGGCTTGAAGGAGCTGCCCACCTGGCGAACCGATTGGGTAGCGCGGTTGAATTTGGAGTCTTCAAAACTGTAACCGCCGACCATGGCTTTGATTTCGCCGGTGCCGTTATCAATGGCAATCATGGCGGCCTGGGGGCCGGGCTGCTGCTCCAGTTGGACGTGGGCGGTGGTTTCGCGGAGCTCCTGGATGGAGAACTGGGCCAGATCGCCGACGGCGAGAATTTCGTTGACGCGCTTGTGGCCGGTCCAGGCGATATCGAGAGAGGAAAGAATGGCGCGATGGGCGCCGATTTTGATGGTGGCGCTTTTGTCGTCCACGGCCATGACGAGACCGGTGACGTAACTTCCCTTTTCGATGGCGTGGCGCCAGTCGTCGTCTTCGTAGGTATCGAGCTTGCCGAGATTGTCTTTCAAAATGTTAGGCAATTTGTCGCGCCAGCCGTGGCGGCGGTCGTAAAGATGCAGGCCGTCGCGGATGGATTGATTGGCGGCTTTTTGCATCTGGATGTTGAGCGTGGTGTAGACGCGCAAGCCGCGCTCGTGAACGGCTTCCGTGCCGTAGGTGGACTCGAGGTATTTGCGGATGTCTTCGAAGAAATAGGGAGCGAGGTCGTTGCGTGGATATTGGATGTGCAGGCCGAGGCGGGTCTTCTTCGCGGCTTCGGCTTCGGCCGGAGTGATTTTGCCTTCTTCCATCATCTGGTGGATGACCAGATTGCGGCGGGCCAGGGCTCGGGCAGGATCGGTCAGGGGGGAATAGATGGGTCCACGAATCATTCCGGCAAGAAGCGCGGACTGCTGGAGGTTGAGGTCGGTGACGTTTTTGCCGAAATAGAATTGCGCGGCGGCGGCGAAGCCGTAGTTGCCATGCGCGAGATAGACCTGGTTCGCGTACATGGTGAAGATTTGCGGCTTGGTGTAGCGGCGTTCGATCTGAAGGCCGAGGAGCATCTCCTGGGCTTTGCGGCGGAAGCTGCGGTCGCTGCGATCGAGGAAGAGATTGCCGGCAAGCTGCATGGTGATGGTGCTGGCGCCTTCGGCTTTGCGGTGCTTGAGGATGTTGCGGTAAGCGGCGCCGGCGACACGGGGAAAGTCCACGCCCCAGTGATCCTCGAAGTGCTGGTCTTCGATGGCGGTGACGGCGTTGTAAAGAACTTTGGGGACTTGTTCCCAAGTCATCAGGATGCGCCGCTGGAGGGCGAAGCTTCCGACGAGCTGGCCGTCGTCAGCGTAGATCTCGGTGACTACGTTGGGACGGTAGGTTTCGAGGGCGCGGATTTCGGGTAGGTCGCTTTCATAAACGAAGAGTAATCCGGCGGCGGCGCCCAAAGCGACCGCGCAAAAGAGAAGAAATGCGACGGCGACGCGGTCAATGAGTTTCCAGCCACGGAGGCGCAGGGTGATCGGGGGAAGCGATAACATGGAAGGAAAATTCTAACGCAGAAGTCTTCCGAGTAGATGTGGGGCCAGGTGGAAAGTTTCCATGGCAAGAATCACCGAGCAGTGTAATAGCGCTCACCTGCGCAGGCGCGGCAGAGCGTTTTGCCGCTGACAACTACTTCGCGTTTGAAATTGATGCCTTCGCCGCATTTGGCGCAAACGACGCGCGGGCCTTTGAAGCCGGGCAAGTCCTCGGGATGAATTTCCACCTTCACCCATTCTTTTGAAAACAACACCTCGTCGGGAAGCTGCGCGTAGGCTTTTTGCTGGCCTTCTTCTTTCGGCAGGTCGGGAAAAAGTTCTTTCGCGGCTTGTTTGGAGGATTCCTTGGCGGCGACGCGAATGGCGCGGCCGGTCTGCAGATCGCAGAAGGTGGCGGCGACTTTGCCCCAGTCGCGGAATTTGAGGGCGCGCTTGCCGAGGCGGCAATTGGCGACGAGGGCGACGGCATCGGTGACGCAGCGATCGATTTCGACGTAGGTGACGATGCGCTTGCGCTCGGCGATGGGATCGAGGTCGAGTTCGCGAATGCCGAGCATCGCGAGGCGTACGCCGAGCACCTGGCCGGCGCAGAGGTGGCCGTGGGCGACGGCGGCGAGTTCGAGGTACTCGTTGAGTGTTTTCATAGCGCAGCCACAATCAGGAACATTGTCATTCTGAACGCATCCGACGAGGATGCGTGAAGAACCTCAATGCCAATACGCCGCGCGAGTAATCCAGAGTTGAGATCCTTCGCTTCGCTCAGGATGACACCGTTGTGTTGGTGGATGCTCTCACGGGCTGCTCTGGCACCGCCGCGTTCCACGGGTGTGGCTTGCGAGCTTCGACGAAGGCGAAATAGGTCATGAGGACGGCCAGGGCGGAGAAGGCGGCGTCGCGCACGACCGTCATTCCGGTGAGTTTTTCCGGAGTGCCGAAGCAGCCGCAGTTGATGTCCATGTGCAGGAGATACGCGCGTGTTACCACGCCGAGGAAGCCGACCATGATGAGCGTCACGATGCTGGCCCAGATGCGCAAGCCCCAGCCGACGATCAGCATCAGACCGACGACGATTTCCACGAACGGAAGGGTATGCGCGAGAAGGCCTGCCGCCTCTGGCGAGAGCATTTTGTAGGACTCCACCTGCTGCTGGAACATGGTCAGGTTTGTGGAGACGGAAAATTTCAGGAAGAACATCGGCCATAAATGCGTATTCGGCATCAGCAGTTTGGCGAAACCTGCGTAAACGAAAATGGCGCCGAGGACCAAGCGGCCGATCCAGAGGATGATGCGGCGGTAGTTGAGTGGGGAAGATTGCAGCATTGGGTCTCGGTACGGAAAACGATCAGATTATAGCGACCAGATAGCAGCGATCAGAGAACAGGAACCGATTCGTCGCCGGCGCGGAAACCCTGGCGGATTTATCCGTGGTTCCTGCTCGCTGCTATCTGCTCTCTGTTCGCAGATTACCGTTCATACCTCCAAAGTTTATGCGGCTACTTTTGCGCGATCAGTTGATCGAGGAATTCCTTCAGGACGTCGTAGCTGAGCGTTCCAGCGTAGGGGTAGTTCTGTCCTTTCGCATGGAAGACAGAGGTGGGCGTTTGCGTGACGGGCACGGTCAAGCCCATTTGCTTGTCCTTTTCAATCATTGGCTCAAGTGTTTTCGCGTCCACGATGGCCTGAATTTTTTTCATCTCGGCGGGAGAGAGCACTGAAGCCACAATTCCCTTCACGTCGCCATTCGTTTCCCACTTTTCCTGGTTCTGGAAGAGCGCATGTTCCACTGCTTCGCATTTGCCGATGTGAGCCGCGGCGCGGGAGTAGCTGGCTGCAACACGGGAATAGGCGTGCATAGGCAGCGGAAAGTCGCGGTGCACCAGGTAGACCTTCCCGGTGTTCACGTAGTTGTCCATCACTTTCTGGGTGGTGTTCAGGAAGAGCTGTTTGCAGGCGGGGCACTGAAAATCACTATAGACTTCGACGACGACGGGAGCCGACTTGGAGCCAAAGGCTTTGGTGGGATCAATGTCCGTTACGCCATTTACGGTAATGGTGGAGGTGGAGACCGACGGAGCTTCGGGCGCTTTCGGAGCCGCAATTTTCTTCGCCGCCACCGCGTTTGTCTGCGACTTCTGATCCGGGGGCGCTGCAGACAGGCAAGAACCGCAGACAATCACGATCAGAAGGATGGCAGAGAGAAGAAGGAGACGGCGGGTCACAGATTCCTCCAATAATGAAGAAGCGGATGGGAAGTTCCAGCCCAGAGTATCACAGGTTGAAAAGCGGGGATCCAAGAGGGGGTAGGGAGTCTGGAGGAGGCAGGGAGTGAGGTGAATCGAGTGGGGATGGGAAGGCATCTGAGGATTGGTTGCGAGGGAGAGGGGAGGCGTTGTCTGGAAGGGGGAGGGAAAGGAGAGTTGGGAAAGTGGGGGAGATGGCTAGCTGCAAAGCATGTATAATGAGCAATTTACAGCTACTATCAAGCAACTTGACAAGATCGCACTCAACCTATATACTGGCTGCCGTTTGGAAGGTCTGAGTGGAGATTGGGCGCAGTGCTCAGGGTTAGAGGAAAGCTGAAGAAGGCGACTTAAAGCCGCCCCACACTCTGGATCTATAGGCGCCCAAAGCGCAATTCGATAGCGAGTTTCGGGAATCAATTTGAAGGAGATAGGGAGCGATGAGCAAGATTATTGGAATTGACCTGGGGACAACCAACTCGGTGGTGGCTGTGATGCAAGGCGGCGAGCCGGTGGTGATTCCTAATCAGGAGGGCACGCGCACTACGCCTTCTGTTGTGGCTATTACGAAGTCCGGCGAACGGCTGGTGGGGCAAGTAGCCAAGCGCCAGGCGGTGACGAATCCGGAGAACACGGTTTATTCGATCAAGCGTTTTATGGGGCGCCGCTACGATGAAGTGAGCGAAGAGATGAAGCGCGTACCGTACAAGGTGATCAAGGGCGATCACGATGATGCGCGCGTGGAAGTTTCCGGCAAGGTGTACAGCCCGCCGGAGATTTCGGCGATGATTTTGACGAAATTGAAGACGGCGGCGGAAGATTTCCTGGGCGAGAAAGTCACCAAGGCGGTCATCACCGTTCCGGCGTACTTTAATGACGCGCAACGGCAAGCCACCAAGCAGGCCGGCGAGATCGCAGGCCTGGAAGTGGTTCGCATCATCAATGAGCCGACGGCGGCTGCCTTGGCCTACGGCCTCGAAAAGAAGAGCGACGAAACGATCGCCGTGTACGACCTGGGCGGCGGCACGTTCGACATTTCGGTGCTGGAAGTTGGCAGCGGCGTAGTGGAAGTGAAATCCACGAACGGGGATACGCACCTGGGCGGCGACGACGTGGACCAGAAGATCGTCGACTGGCTGATTGATGAGTTCAAGAAAGAGCACGGCATTGACCTGGGCAAAGACAAAATGGCATTGCAGCGCCTGAAGGAAGCCTCGGAAAAGGCCAAGATCGAGCTTTCGCAGATGATGGAGACGGAGATCAATCTTCCATTCATCACCGCGGGGGCGAGCGGGCCGATTCACATGCAGCAAAAGCTGACGCGCATGCGGCTGGAACAGTTGATGAGCGATTTGCTGGACCGCTCAATGAAGCCGGTGAAGCAGGCGCTGGAAGACGCGAAGATGTCGCCGAACGACATCCAGGAAGTGGTGCTGGTGGGCGGTTCGACGCGTATTCCGAAGGTGCAGCAACTGGTGAGCACGTTCTTTGGCGGGAAGGAATTGCACAAGGGCGTGAACCCGGATGAAGTCGTCGCCGTTGGCGCGGCGATTCAGGGCGCGGTGCTTGGCGGAGAAGTGAAGGACATCCTGCTGCTTGACGTGACGCCGCTTTCGCTGGGCGTTGAAACGCTGGGCGGGGTGATGACCGTGCAGATTCCGCGCAACACCACGATTCCGACGCGCAAGGTGGAAACCTATTCGACGGCTTCGGACAACCAGCCGGGCGTGGAAATACACGTCATGCAGGGGGAACGGAAGTTCGCGAAGGACAACCGGTCACTGGGCACGTTCAAGCTGGACGGGATTCCACCAGCTCCGCGCGGGACGCCGCAGATCGAGGTGACTTTTGACATCGACGCGAACGGCATCCTGAACGTGAGCGCGAAGGATAAGGCCACCAACAAGGAACAGAAGATCACCATCACGGCTTCCACCGGCTTGACCAAGGAAGAGGCTGAGAAGATGCGGGCCGAGGCCGAATCGCACGCCGAAGACGACCGCAAGCGGATGGAAGAAGTGGAAGCGCGGAACCGGCTGGACGGCATCGTGTACCAGGCCGAAAAGACGATTCGCGACAACCGCGAGAAGCTGAATGACGGCGACGTGAAGCAAGCTGAGGAAGCGATCGAAGAAGCGAAAAAGGCCGTAAACGAAGGCGGAGTGGCGCGGCTGCGTTCGGCGGCGGAGAACGTGGAGAAGACGCTGCACAAGATGGCGGAAGAGCTGTACAAGAAGGCGCAGGCATCGGGCGCGGAGCAGGCGGGAGCCGCGGGGGCTGGTGCGGGAGCTGGGTCCGGGGCTGCTTCCGGCGGAGGTGGCGCGCAGGGCGGTCAAAAGCCGGGCGACGTGATCGACGCGGAGTATGTGGACGTGGATGACAGCAAGAAGCCGAATTGAAGAAGTAATCAGTAATCAGCGATCAGTAATCAGGAAGCGGTTCGTGGATAGGATCGCTACCCTGTGGAATGAGAATGGGCAGATTGGGTCCAGCACGCGGCGATTTTATGTGGCGGGTGTTGGACCCATTTGTATGATGGAATACAGAGAATGGCGACGAGCGCTAAACACGATTATTACGAACTGTTGGGAGTGGAGCGGAAGGCGACAGCGAAGGATATTCGCACGGCGTTTCGAAAGCTTGCGCGGAAGTATCATCCCGACCTGAATCCCGGCGACAAATCCGCGGAAGAGAAATTCAAGCAACTGCAGGAAGCCTACGACGTTCTTTCCGACACAAAGAAGCGCCAGATGTACGACCAGTACGGCTTCTACAGCGACAACGCTCCGCCTCCAGGCTATGGCGGCGGGACGGGCGCGGGCGATTCGAATGTGAATTTTGATTTTGGCGGGTTTGATTTCGGCGGAGGCAGCGGCGGCGCGGGCACCGGCGGAAGCTTTCGCGACCTCTTCAGCCAGTTTTTCAGCGGCGGACGCGGGGGCGCGGTGGAGGCGGAACAGGAGCCCGGCGGCGACCTGGAGTATCAGCTTGAGATCGATTTCTGGGATGCGGTGCGCGGCGCGGTGAAAAAGCTGCAGGTTACGCGGCTGGACTCCTGCGAAGTTTGCCACGGGACGGGCGCCGTGGGAACGCCGCAGACTTGCCCGACGTGCAACGGCTCGGGACAAGTTCAGCAGGCGGCGGGGAAGATGCGCTTTAATGTGCCGTGCAGCCGATGCGGTGGAACCGGAAAGCTGCGGACAGCTTGCAAGAATTGCGGCGGGGAGGGCCGGGTGCGCCGAACGGAAACGATTGATGTGCGTATTCCGGCGGGCGTAGCGAATGGCGGACGGGTGCGCGTGCCCGGTAAAGGGAATGCGGGAACGATGGGGGCGCCGGCGGGCGATTTGTATCTGCGGGTGGTGGTGCGGGCACACGAATTCTTCGAACGGCGTGGGAATGATTTATATACGAAGGTACCGGTGACCGTGCCGGAAGCGTCGCTGGGCGCGAAGGTGGAAGTGCCGACGATTGACGGCCGGGCGCTGGTGAGGATTCCACCGGGGACAAACAGCGGGAAGACGTTGCGGCTGAAAGAAAAAGGCGTGCCGAGCGCGCGGAATGGCGAGCGCGGCGACCAGTATGTGGAGATTCAGGTGGTGGTGCCGGAGCCGACGGATGAGCGCGTGCGGAACGTGATGAAAGAACTCGAAGCGATTGCGCCGGCCGATCCGCGGAAGGATTTGTTTGCGAAGGCTGGAGTGTAGGAGAGCTGGGCCACCTGAAGGTGGCCGCTACAGGGGCTTGTATGCCGCCGAAGACCAGAAAGCGCGCGAAAGCCGGGTACATGATCAGCGCTGTCGCGGAGATTTATAAGCTGCATCCGCAGACGTTGCGATTGTACGAACGCGTGGGGTTGCTGAAGCCTTCGCGATCGCAGGGCAACACGCGGTTGTATACGGATTCGGACCTGGAGCGGTTGGACGTGATATTGACGCTGGCGCGGGACATGGGCGTGAACCTGGCGGGGATCGAGATTATTTTGAACATGCGGGAGAAGATGATCGAGATGGAGCGGCAGATGAGCGAGTTTGCGCATGTGGTGCAGCAGGAGCTGTGCCGGATTGCCGCGCAACCGGATGAGAAGGCATCGAAACATGCGATCGTGAAGGCGGGGCCGAGGGTGGTGAAGGGGTGAGTGGTGACTGGTGCTTGGTGACTGGTGAAGAGTTCGGTTCACTGCCCGCAGGTTCCGGATAACAGATAGCAGATAACAGCAATCAGGAATCGTCGGAAGGCCTCGAGCGAATCGGGGCTTTTGCTTTTTTGTGCACAGATTTCCGCAGGGGAGGCGGATTGTGAGCGGGGTCGTTGGGACGTATGATGCTTTTATTGAGTGCAGGAGTGAAGCTTCCGCTTTTGAGGCTGCAGTCGAGTTACAAAATTTGAGTTGGGCGCCAGGGCGTACACCGTAAAAGCGGCAGCGTTGCTGCCGCACTCAAAGGGAGAACATGGCCAGGGAAGATTGCGCGTTGTGCAAGGGGACGGGTTGGAAGATGGTGCCGCGGGAGGATAGCGCGGCGGGCCAGATGGCGGTGGCGTGCGAGTGCGGGATGGAAGAGCGCGCGGAAAAGGTGATGGAGCGTGCGCGTGTGCCGAAGCGTTACGAGCATTGTGATTTTGAGAGCTACGCGACGGACCTTGCCGACGGCAAGACGTGGACCACGCAGCACGAGCAGCAGTTGAAGCAGGCGAAACTGCTGACGCAGGGATTTGTGCGCGACTACCCGGCGACGGAAAAGGGTTTGTTGCTGATGGGACCGTCTGGCGCGGGAAAGACGCATTTGGCGGTGGCGGCGTTGAAGGAGCTGATTCGCCGCGGCCACAACGGGATGTTCTGCGATTACCGCGAACTCCTGAAGGAAATCCAGGCCAGCTACAATCCGGCCAGCGAATCCACGGAAATGGGCGTGCTCGAACCGGTGCGAACGGCGGAGATTCTGGTGCTGGATGATCTGGGCGCCAGCAAGCCTTCCGCATGGGTGCTGGACATCATCGGCCTGGTGCTGAATGCGCGCTACAACGAAAAACGAATGACGATTTTGACGACGAACTATCTGGACGAAACGCCGACGCCCGAGCCAGTGCCGCGGCTGCCGGGCGGACAACGCGTCGTGGTGAAAGAGGACACGCTCGCGGATCGCATAGGCGCTCGCATGCGATCCCGCCTTTACGAAATGTGCCGCGACCTGATGATCCACGCGCCCGATTTCCGCCGCGAAACCCGCCAGGCCGGACGCGCGCGGGCGTAAGGTTGAGGGCGAAGGCACCCATGGATTCGGGGTTTTAAGCCAGATGCCAAGTCCTCAATGGCGACTTACTCGCCGACGGTTGCGAAACCGAATCCGGAGAATGCCAGTTTTTGCATTGCTGGCTGGATTTATCTATTTTGTCTACGAACTCCTGGGATTCCGTGGCAAATTCCAACCATTAGGGGAGGAGACTAGGCTCAGCGAGATTTGGTGGCATTTCCCACTTATTGTTGCGGTCCTTTTGGTGCTGTTCCTGTTCTGGCCCTGTCGATTCGACCGCTGGGACGATATCTAGTGCAAACCGAATGTAATTTGCCTGCAGACAATCCCCTTGATTGACATAGGGTTTAGGCGGCGAGTATTCTTTTAAGGCTGTGGCGCTCCCCGCGACGTTTGCAGCATCTCAGTAGCTAGAGACCGAGTTACACCGAGCAGGAGCACTTCCTCTTTGCCCCGTTGTAACCCCTCCTTGCATTACCCCGGTTGGGATCTGGCAAGGATTGACTCGACAAAAACAGGGATAGAAATCCCGGAGGC
>DASSGS010000003.1:0-2020 GCA_035693365.1 Candidatus Acidiferrum sp.
CAGGTTCCGCTCAGGTTTTCCCCGGTCACATAGCTTTAACTCGTTGAAAATAAATGGCCTAATACTGGCACACGATTTGCCACTATCAATTCACGCCATCGCTACCCTTATGTCTTGTCGGGCCAGCCCAGCCTGTTAACAGACGTCAGGAATTCAGGAGGAATTGAATATGAAACGCACTGGGATTGTATTGGCCGGGATTCTGTTCGCCAGCGTGGCCGCTGCGCAAACGCAAGTAGATGCGCAGGCGGGAGCGCAAACGAGCGGACAAGCATCCGTGCAGGGCGGAAAAGCGCAAGCGCAGGGATCGGGTTCCGCTTCAGCGGCTTCGGCTGCATCGGCGCAAAACGGGCAGACGAATGCGTCGCTCGGCAGCGGCGCGGCGATCAATGCGGAGTTGACGGCGCCCGTGGATTCGAAAAAGGCGAAGCCGGGCGATCCGGTGGCCGCACGCACCACCGAGCCGGCAAAATCAAACGGCAAGACGGTGATTCCGAAGGGATCGAAGCTTGTGGGACATGTGACCCAAGCGTCGTCGCGCGCAAAGGGAGATTCTGAATCCGCCCTCGGGATCGTGTTTGACAAAGCGATTCTCAAGAACGGACAGGAAGTGCCGCTGAATGTCGCGATTCAGGCGTTGGCATCGGCGCAGTCGGCGGCAAGCGCGAATGCAGGTAACGACTTGGCCGCGGCAGGCGGCGCTGGAACGTATGCCGGGGGTTCTGGCCGGGCCGCGGGTGGCGGTGCGCTGGGAGGAGTGACCTCCACGGCAGGCGGAGCAGCGGGCACGGTGACAAATACCGCGGCGAACGTAGGGAACACGGCCGGCGGAACGCTGAATTCCACAACTGGTGCAGCAACGAATACCGTCGCGGGGAGCAAGGGAGCAGTGGGCGGCCTGAACGCCGCGGGGCAATTGACGTCCAGCAGCCAGGGAGTTTTCGGACTGCAGGGAGTGAACCTGAGTTCTGCGACGACTGGCGCTGCGCAGGGATCAGTGATCACTTCCGCGGGGAAGAATCTGCATCTGGACAGCGGAACGCAAATGCTGCTGGTGACGCAGGCGGCAGGTTCGGCGGAAACACCAAAGCCGTAAGCAGCCTCGAAAGGAAGGGACGAAAGGGCGCATTCTGTTGCGCCCTTTTCGGTTTTGCGGCGAGGGGCCGGCGGAGTGGGGCTTTGCTATACTCGCCGACATGCCTTCTTCAGCGAAAAAACTGTTTCTGGTGGATGCGATGGCGCACATCTATCGCGCGTTTTATGCGCCGATGAACCGGATGAATGCGCCGAGCGGTATTCCGACCAAGGTGCCGTTCCTGTTCGCGAATATCGTCAGGAGGCTGCTGAAGGATTACCAGCCGGAGTATGTGGCCATCGTGTTTGACACGCGGCAGCCGACGTTTCGCGACAAATTGTTCGAGAAGTACAAGGCGCAGCGGCCGCCGATGCCGGACGAGATGAGCGTGCAGTTGCCGTACGTGCGGCGGCTTTGCGAAGCGATGCGGCTGCCGATTCTGGAGCTGGATGGATACGAGGCCGACGACGTGATCGGCACGATGGCGAAAAAAGCGGCGGCGAACAAAATTGATGTGCTGGTGGTTTCGAACGACAAAGACATGATGCAGCTTGTCAATCCGGGGGTTCGGATTTTGCGGACGGGATCGGGCGGAGCGAAGGCTGACACGATTGTTGACGCGGCGAAAGTGACGGAGATTCTGGGAGTGCCACCGGAAAAGGTAATCGACCTGATGGCGCTGCTCGGCGACACCGTGGACAACATTCCGGGAGCGAAAGGGATTGGGGAAAAAGGCGCGACGGAACTGATTCAGAAGTATGGAAGCGTGGAGAGCGCTCTGGATCACGCGGATGAGGTGACCAACAAGAGATACCGTGAAGCGCTGCAACAGCAGAGAGAGCAAGTGATGATGAGCAAGCAGTTGGCGACGATCAGCCTGGACGTGCCGCTGGAGGTGGACCTGGAGAAGTTGCAGGTGCGCGCGGGGGATCCGGCGGCGCTGGC
>DASSGS010000004.1:0-50239 GCA_035693365.1 Candidatus Acidiferrum sp.
CTTTCGCGGAGTCGGGGATGATGATGCCGCCCTTGACGGTTTCCTTCTCTTCAATGCGCCGCACGATCACACGGTCGTGGAGCGGGGTAAGATTGACTGCCATCTTTGAAAAACCTCCATAGGTGAACTAAGGGTAAGACTGAGAAACGATGGATGAGGAGGGCAGGAAAGGCGTTTAGCACTCCTCGGCACCGACTGCTAATATAGCAATAAATGCTATCAAGTCAAGCGGAATTCCGGCAATCCACATGGACTCAGGCCGGATTCATAGTAGCGTAACATCGATTAACATCCTTATTTACAATAAGTTGGTGCTGCCAGATTTTCCTTGCAGTTGGGCATTGCCCTGCAATGGTGTCAGCTATAGACTTCGGCGAGGGACGCGATGCAATGGACATTGTATCTCCGGCTGATTGTGCTGACTGCGGGAACGCTGCTGCCGTTTTTTTGGATGGTGGTGATTCTCGGGCACCGCCGGCAGCGTAATTTTGAGCGGTTGTTTTTCTTTCTGTGCCTTGCGCTGACTTGTTTTTTTGGCAGCAGTTTGCTGGCGTTGAACGCGGAGCTTCACTATGGAACGCCACCTGTCGGCTTACTGAGGTTTGCGTGGACCTTTCTGTGCCTTGGGCTGTGGTTTGTGCCTTCGCTGATTCTCCACCTGCACATCGAATACGCCAGCGTGAGAGGTTTGCTGACCTCGGCTGCCGCGAAGTATTTGTGGATCGGGGCTGCTTATTCGCCGGCGATTTTGCTGATGGCGGAGTTGCGGCGGGCGCTGCAGAGCCAACAACATAATTTTGAGAGCCCATCGCACGCGATCGGGGCGGGATTCCAGGCATGGTTGATTGTTGGGTTGGTGGGTGCGGGTTACTGGCAGATGCGGTTCCTTCAGGCAACGCCGAGCGAAGCGCAGAAAAATTTCCACAAAGCAATTTTGGGGAGCCTGGGGGCGTTGTGCGTTTTCCTGGGCTACATTTTCTACGCGGAAGAGAAATATGGTGCGGGGTCCGCAGCGGATGCTCATTTACAAGTCCTGGGATTGGCGCTGGTGCCGCTGGCGGCGCTGATTCTGGGAGTGGAGCGGTTTAATTTTCTGCAAATCGGGCGGCAGCGGAATCTGATTTATGCGGTGTTCATGGTGTTTGTGGCGCTGCTGTATCTGAGCCTGGTGCGGCGAGCGAGTTTGTGGCTGGAAGCTTATCTGCCGCCGGAAGCGACGGCGGCGTTGCTGCTTTTTCTGCCGGTGGTGTTTTTTGAGCCTTTGCAGAGATTGATGCGTCGTACTTTGCGGCGGACGGCGCAGACGGAAGTGGACCGGGCGCAGAAGTTGATGGGGCCGATTACAGAGGTAGCGCGGCTGGGGGATCAGGTGAAGCTGCGGAAATTTTGCGACGAGTGGATTGGGGAACAGCTGCAACTGGCGGAGGCCAGGGTGGCGCTGGAGGGTGAAGCGGGAGGGAGTGAGGCCGGGGAAGGCAAGCACAGTACGGCGGAGGAGCGGTTTGAAATCCGGCGAGGCGGGCAGCGGCTGGGCTGGCTGCAGGTGAGGGCCTACGGCGCGATGATTTCAGGGGAGACGTATGCGGCGCTGGAATTTTTGTGCGAGCAGTTGCCGGGGGCGTTTGATTTGTGCCGGTTGATTGAGGAGAAGCTGCAATTGGAGAGGGAACTAGCGGAACGGGAGCGGCTGGCGCTGGTGGGGCAGATGGCGGCTAGCATTTCGCACAACCTGAAGAATCCGTTGGGGTCGATCAAGACGATTCTGCAGGTGCAGATGGAGAGTCCGGAGCTGCCCGCGTCATTGCGGAATGAGACGCAGATGGTGCTGGAGGAGATCAACCGGTTGTCGGCGAGGTTGAACCAGTTGCTGCAGTTCAGCCGGCCGGGGGTTCGCGCCGGGAGTGGAGCGCAGAATTGCAATCTAGCGCAGGTGGCCGAGACGGTGGCGAATGTGCTGCGGCATGCCGCCGATGAACGGCGGGTTACGCTGCAGCTGGAAAATGCGAATGGGGAAGCGCGGGCGGCGATTGGCGAGGAAGCGGCGAACGATATTCTATCGAATGTGGTGTTGAACGCGATTGAGGCGGCGCCGGATGGCGGGCATGTTCGCGTAACACTACATGCGTCTGGAAAAATCTTCAGCGTGTCGGTGGAAGACGACGGGCGGGGAATATCTGCGGGCGACCAAGCCAAGGTGCTGCGGCCATTTTTTACGACGAAGGCGCGGGGGACGGGGCTGGGATTGGCGATTGTTGACCGGCGGTTGCAGGACGCGGGGGGGACACTGGAGATCAAGAGCCCGGTTAGTGGGGGACGCGGGACGGAGATCCGGTTGAATTTTCCCGCCTTCGCCGCAAAAGACGCGGCTACGGCGGGTTGGAGTGCACAAAGCGGTGGCTGAGTGAAAAGCGGGCCGATCTAAAGTTCGGCCACTACGAGCGGCCCGCCTCGGAAGACAGGCCCTACACAGTCAAAATCAAGAGCACAGGCAGGAGTGCCTGTGCCACTTGGAGGAGGGAGCAGGGTGGATGAAGACAGTGCTGATTGTGGATGATGAGCCGGCGTCGCGTTATGCGTTGCGGCGGGCGCTGGAGAGCCGGTATCGGGTTGTGGAGGCGGATTCGGCGGCTAGTGGGCGTTCGTCGCTGGTGAGCGAGAAGCCGGATTTGCTGCTGCTGGACGTGGTGCTGCCGGGCGAGGACGGGCTTTCCTTCCTGAAGTGGTTGCGGAAGGAGGGATATGAGTTGCCGGTGCTGATGGTATCGGCGCTGGATACGGCGAAAACGGCAGTTGAAGCTTTGCAGCTGGGTGCTGCGGATTATCTGGTGAAAGGGTTTGAGCTGGAGGAGTTGCGGCAGAGGGTGGCGAATCTGTTGAAGCTGGTGGGACTGGAGCAGGAAAACGAAAGTTTGCGGCGGCGGGTGGCGACCGAGGGGCAGTTCGGGCAGATGATTGGGCGATCGCCCGAGTTGCGGAAAGCGTTTGAGCTGGCCGACCGGGTGGCGCCGACGGATTCGACGGTGCTGATACTGGGGGAGAGCGGGACGGGGAAAGATCTCTTGGCGCAGGAGATTCACGAGCGTTCGCAGCGAAATAGAAAAGCGTGGGTCGCGGTGAATTGCGCGGCCCTGCCGGAGACGTTGATTGAGTCGGAGCTTTTTGGATATGAGCGCGGGGCGTTTACCGGCGCGGCGCAGCAGAAGAAAGGGCGATTCGAGCAGGCGCATGGGGGCACGTTGTTTCTGGACGAGATTGGGGATATGAATCCGGTGACGCAATCGAAGGTTTTGCGGGCGCTGGAGAATCGAACGGTGGAGCGGCTGGGCGGGACGCAGACGATTCCGGTGGATGTGCGGGTGATCAGCGCGACGCACCGGAATTTGCCGCTGGCGATTCGGGATGGAAAATTTCGCGAGGATTTGTTTTACAGGTTGCGGGTGGTGACGATTGAGTTGCCACCGCTGCGGGCGCATAAGGAAGATATTGCGATATTGGCGGAGGCGTTTGTGAGACTGCATGGAGCGCGGCTGGGGCGTGCGCCGCGGCTTGGGAAGGAAGCGGTGAAGGCGCTGGAGAACTACGATTGGCCGGGGAACGTGCGGGAGTTGAAGAATGCTATCGAGCGGAGCCTGGTGCTTTCGCGCGGGGAGGAGATTGGGGCGAGCGATTTGCCGGAAGAGGTTTTGAATTGCGTGAGTGTGGTGCCGCGAGCCGGGGACGATGGGGATGAATTGGGCTTGAAGGAGAAAGATTTTCGCGAGGCGAAGAGGAAGTTTGAGATTGCCTATTTGCTGCGGCAGCTTGGTGTGCATCGGTGGAATATTTCGCGGACGGCGGCGACGATTGGACTGCACCGGCAGAGTTTGCAGGAACGGTTGCGGGAGTTGGGGATTCGGCGACCGGGGCAGGAGATTCCGGAGGAGGAGGAATGAGCGTCTACGGCTACGTACAAGCGGGCGGGGGAAGCACGCGATTTGGCGTGGACAAGGCGCTGCTGGAGTTGGAAGGGAAGTCGATGCTGGAGCGGACCTGCGCGCTGCTGACCCCGGTCTGCAAAACGGTGCGCATCATTGCACCCAGCGAAAAGTATCCCCAGGCGCCCGTACCGATCGTCATCGACAAGTGGCCCGGCGAAGGCCCCTTGGGTGGCATCCTGACGGCGCTTTATCACGCGGAAGATATGTCCCGGGCGCTTGCGGCGATGCCCGGCATGGCGGAGGAAGCGCGCACGCACTGCCTGATCGTGAGTTGCGACATGCCGTTCCTGCGGCGCGAATGGCTGGGGTTCCTCGCGGAACGCGGAATGCGAGGGAAGGCCGAGGTTATCGTTCCAAAGTCCGGCAACGGTCTCGAACCCCTTTGTGCGTGCTGGCGGACGGAGGCGGCCGCGAAGATACAGGCTGCTTTTGACGGCGGGGTTAGAAAAGTTACGGAAGCAATGAAACGATTGCGGATGGAAGTGCTTGACGAGGGGACTTGGAAACGATTTGATACGGATGGGCGATTGTTTTGGAATATGAATACGGTGGCGGATTACGAAGAGGCGAAGAGGGTGATTGAGGAGAGGGGCAGGTTGAGGGATCGAGGGGCCGAGTGAACGCGGCCCGTACAAAGGCGGGTGAGTCGGAGAACGGGCCGATCTAAAGTTCGGCCACTACAAGGCGAGCGGGAGTGGGAAAAGGCGCCCGCTTCGGAAAGCGGCCGCTACAAAGGCAAGAGAAAAGAAAGAGGGCGGCGTAAAGCCGCCCCTACAAAGGCGATTTCGGTGAAGAGGCGATGAGCGAGGAACTTAAGGATAGCGGATTGACCGAGCCGGGCGCGGGTGGCGCGGCGGAATATTATTTTGAGTTTCGCGGGGTAAATAAGGCGTTTGATGAGCACGTGGTGCTGCAGAATGTGAGCTTCCAGGTGAAGCGCGGGGCTACATGCGTGATTATGGGCCGAAGCGGGGTGGGGAAATCGGTTTCGTTGAAGCATATCCTTGGATTTCTGAAAGCGGATTCCGGGAGGATATTGATTGACGGGCAGGACGTTACGCAGTTTACGGAGCGGCAGTTTGAATCGGTCCGGCGCAAGGTGACGATGGTTTTCCAGTCGGGGGCGTTGTTTGATTCGCTGACGGTGGCGGAAAACATCGCGTTTCCGCTGGAGGATCAGCCGGGGCTAACGGCGGAGGACGTGGACGCATACGTGGCGAAGCTGGCGCGGATGCTCGAAGTGGAAGAAGTGCTGGACAAATTGCCGAGCGAGCTTTCGACGGGGATGAAGCGGGCGGTGGCGATTGCGCGGGCGCTGGCGCAGAATCCGGAGGCGATTTTGTACGACGAGCCGACGACGATGGTGGATCCGATCATGGCGGGGCACATGGGAGATTTGATTTTGCGGTTGAAGCAAGCGTTTCACAAAACATCGATCGTGGTGACGCACGACACCCATCTGGCGAAGCGACTGGCGGACAATATAGTTTTTCTGCAGGATGGGCGGGCACAAGTGTTTGAGTCGTGGGAAGAATTTGAAAACTCCACGGACCCGTTTCTGCAGGATTTCCTATTGCAGGATGAATTGATACCCGCGCTGGATGTGACTCTGTGAGTTCTTCCGCCCCGGTTCCTTCCGATCCAAAATCACAACTGCGCAAGACGATGGGCTTCTGGGATGTGCTGCTGTTCAATATCGCCACGGTGCTGGGGCCGAGGTGGATTGCGGCGGCGGGGCACAACGGGACTTCTTCCATTAGTTTGTGGGTGATTGCGGCGCTGTTCTTTTTTGTGCCCGGGGCTTTTGTGATCAATGAGCTGTCGTCGAGGTTTCCACATGAGGGCGGGTTGTACGTGTGGGCCAAGGAAGCGTTTGGAGATTTTCACGGGTTCATTGCCGGGTGGACGTATTGGATTTATACGGTATTTTATTTTCCGGGGCTGCTGCTGGCGAGTGCTTCGATGAGCGCGTATGTGCTGGGAGAAAAGGGCGGAGGGCTGGCGCAGGACCGGACATTTCTGCTGGCGGTTTCGATGGCGCTGCTGCTGGTGGCGGTGCTGCTGAACATTATTGGATTGAATATCGGGAAGTGGTTGCAGAATGCGGGCGGGGTGGGGACGTACGTGCCGCTGCTGGTGCTGGTGGGCGTGGCGGTGCTGGTGTATTTCCGCAGCGGATCAGCGACGCATTTTACGGCGGCGAACATGATGCCGACGTGGAATTGGGATACGGTGAATTTCTGGTCGCAGATTGCGTTTGCGTTTACGGGGCTGGAACTGGTTTCGGCGATGAGCGAAGAGGTGCGGGATCCACGGCGGACACTGCCGAGGGCGGTGTTTGGGGCGGGGGCGATGATCGCGTTTATGTATGTAGTTGGGACATTTGCGATTCTAACGCTGGCGCCGGCGGGGGATCTGGATCCGAAGAGCGGTGTGTTTCACGCGATTACGGTGGGGTCGGTGGTGCTGAAGATCGGGTTTCTCGGGATACTGGCGGCGATCCTGGTGACGGTGGGAAATGCGGGAGGTGTGGGAAGCACGGTGGCGGGAATCGCACGGGTTCCGTTTGTGGTCGGGATCGACCGGTATCTGCCGGAGGCGTTCGGAAAGATTCATCCGCGATGGAAGACGCCTTACGTTTCGATTCTGGTGCAGGCGGGAGTTTCGGGCGCGATTTTGCTGTTGAGCCAGATCAATCAATCCACGCGAAGCGCATACCAGATCCTGATTGATGCGGCGATTATTCTGTATTTCATTCCGTTTCTTTATATGTTCGCGGCGGTGATCAAGCTGGCGGCGCGGAAGGATCGCGCGGAAAACGAGCACGCGATTTTGGTCCCGGGCGGAAAGATCGGATTGTGGCTTTCGGGAGGGTTGGGATTTCTGGTGGTGTTTGGAGGGATTGTGGTTTCGCTGGTGCCACCGGGAGATTCGACGAACAAGCTTTTCTTTGAGCTGGAATTGTTGGTGGGGACGGTGGGGTCGATACTGCTGGGATTGGTTTTGTATTGGCGCGGGGTGCGTTCGAAGAGAAGCGCATAGTTGACAGGAGTGAGAAAAGCGCCCGCCTCAGAAGGCGGCCGCTACAAAGACGGGTGAGCCGAAGAGCGGGCCGATCTAAAGTTCGGCCACTACAAGGCAAAGAGCGCCGGTCATATTGGCGGCAGAGACTAGAAGCCGTGGCGGACTAGTTGCTCGACGGTCAAGTGCGTGATCGGATTGGCGGCACTGCGGGATTCGAGATAGCGTTCGACGTATTTTCCCAGGACATCGCCTTCGAGGTTTACGGGGTCGCCAATTTTTTGGTGGCGGATATTGGTGTGTTCGTAGGTGAAGGGGATTACGGCGACTTCGGCGAGAGGGGCGTTCCAGCGGGCGACGGTGAGGCTGATGCCGTCGATGGTGATGGAGCCTTGGGGGACGATGTGGCGGGCGAAGGAGTCGGGGACTTCGATGCCGTACCACCAGTTGTCGCCTTCGGGGGCGAGGCGGGCGACGCGGCCAATGGTGTCCACGTGGCCGAGGACGAAGTGGCCGCCGAATTCTTTTCCGGCGGTTAGAGGTTGCTCGAGGTTTACGCGGGTTCCGGATTTCCAATCGCCGAGGGAGGTTTTACGGAGGGTTTCGCCGGAGAGGTCGGCGGAGAAGTGTTCGGCGTCGACTTCCACGATCGTCAGGCAGCAGCCGTTGACGGCGATGCTTTTGGAGATTTCGAGATTCTTGGCGATGGTGGGGGCGTGGATTTTAAGGCGGCCGCCTTCGGCGGTGGCGGTCAGGGATTCCACGGTTCCGATGTGTTCGATGATTCCGGTGAACATTTTCAGTGCTCTCCGTCACTTCACCAAAAGCGGGAAGGAAGACTTAGGATACCGTTTTTTTGCGAGGAAATCCTTTCTGTCGCCCCTCCGGGGCTTAAGGCAATTGTGATAAGGGGTCCCAGGGCTGACGCCCTGGGCTAATATCTGTCGCCCCTCCGGGGCTTGAGCTTGATGGGCGCTGGCGCTCGATGAGTCGTTTGGAAGGCGGCGTAAAGCCGCCCCTACACAGGCAAGAGGGGCCACCTGAAGGTGGCCGCTACAGGATAGCGTTTTTTGGGGCGGAAATCCTGGAGGGAAGGAGCGACCTACGGAAAAGGCGCCCGCCGCGGACGGCGGCCGCTACAAAGGCGGGGTGAGCCTAAGAGCGGGCCGATCTAAAGTTCGGCCACTACAAAGGCAAGAGGGGGCCACCTGAAGGTGGCCGCTACGAAGGCAAGAGGGCGGAGCATGCTCCGCCCCTACAAGTTCAGTTGGGTGGTGTTCCTTGGGCTTGGGCGAGTTCGCGGAGGCGGCGGAGGTCTAGTTTGCCGGTGCCGAGGTAGGGTAGCTGTTCTACGTGGAGGAATTGATCGGGGCGTGGTTTCCAGAGGGCAGGGAGGTCGCTCTTGGAAAGTTTTTCGAGGCAATCTTTCAAGACATCTTCTTTGAGTGTATGGACGACCACCAGGCGTTCACCTTTTTTTTCGTCGGGGATGGCGGTTACGGCTAAGACCTGGCCGTCGGCTTCGAGGAGTTCGTGGAGCTTTTCTTCTACTTTGATGTGGGGAACCATTTCGCCGCCGATTTTGCTGAAGCGGCTGAGGCGGTCGGTGATGCGGAGGAAGCCGTCTTCGTCCTGGGTGGCGATGTCGCCGGTGTTGTACCAGCCGTCTTTCAGGACCTCGGAGGTTTTTTCAGGGCGATTCAGATAGCCGACCATGATATTGGGGCCGCGCACGAGCAGCAGGCCCGGTTTGTCCACGGGGAGGGCTTCGCCGGAATCGGGGTCGATGATGCGGACGCCGACGCCCGGGAGTGGATGTCCGATGGTGCCGCGTTTTGCGCCGACCTGGCGGAAATAGGCGGCGCGAAAATCGTAGGTGTTGACGGCAACGACGGGGGAGCATTCGGTGCAGCCGTAGCCTTCGAGAGGGCGGATGCCGAAGTGATCTTCGAAAGCCTGGGCTACGCGTTCCGGAAGTTTTTCCGCTCCGGCCATTACGATGCGGAGACTGCCGAAGGATTCGGGCGGGCAGCGGCGAGTGTAGGAGTTCAAGAAGGTGGGAGTGGAAAGCATCATCGAGACGGAATATTTGCTGACGAGGGCGGCGATGGCTTGGGCGTCGAGAGGGCTGGGATGAAAGATGGCGCCGATACCGGCCATGGCTGGAAGGCAAAGCGTGCCGGTGAAGCCGAAGGAGTGGAAGAAGGGAAGAATGCCGAGGATGGAGTCGCCTTTGTGGAGGTGGAACACCTGTTCGATCTGTTCGACATTGGAGGCGAGATTGAAGTGGGAGAGGACGACGCCTTTCGGTTCGCCGGTGGAACCGCTGGAGAAGATGATGGTGGCGGTGTCGTCGAGGGAGGGCTTGCGGGTGAAGCCGAGGGAGCGTTCGAGGAGGCGGGCGGGGAGGAGTTTAGCGGAGAGGAAAGCCGCGAGTTTTTCGGAGAGGCGAGGATTTTCGGCGAGATCTTCGACGTAGATGATTTTTCCCGGCGGCTCGATGTGAACTTTTTCGAGGAAGAGTTTTGAGGTGACGACGGTTTGCAGATCACATTGTTTCGCGCAGGAGGCGAGGGATTCGTTGGATGTGGTGTAGTTCAGATTGATTGGGACTTTGCCTTGCAGCATGGCGGCCCAGTTGACGAGCGCGCCGGGGATGGAAGGAGGGAGAAGGACGCCGACCATGTTTTGGCCTGCCCAGAGGGGGCGGAGGCGGCGGGCGAGGAAGATTGTTTTGGTGAGGGCTTCGCCGAAGGTGACTTTGGGCGTGCGGCCATCGGCCATCGCGAAACGGCGGGAATGGCGGCGGGCCATCTGGATGAAAGAGCGGGTGAGCGTTTTCATGTAACGGCGGCGGCGATGGAAGGCATCGACGCTGAGTTCCTGGACGGCGGTGCGCACGTCGGTGGTGCTGGCGGTAGGGGGCAGGGGCTTCCCGAAGGAGATGCGGACGGGATAGGGAATGTGGCGAGGGCGCTTCCACAAAAAGCGGCCGCCGGAGAAGCTGAAGATGGAGCCCCAGAGGCCGTCGATGTTGACGGGAATGATGGGGACGTCGATGCCTTTGATGATGCGTTCGAAGCCGCGGCGGAAGGGAAGCATCTGGCCGATGCGGGTGATTTCGCCTTCGGGGAAGATGCAGACGACTTCGCCGTTGCGGAGGGCGTCGGAGGCTTCGCGGAGGGAGTGAATCATTTCGCGGGGGCCCTGGTCGGAAGCGATGGGAATGAATTTGAGAATCTTCGCGAAGGGTTTGATGAAGGGGAGATCGTAGACGCCTTTGAACATGAGGAAGCGGATGGGCCGGTCGGTGGAGCAGACGAGGAGGACCGCGTCAATCCAGGACGAGTGATTTGGCGTGAGGAGAGCACCGCCGCGGGCGGGGACATTTTCCTGGCCTTTTAGATCGAGGCGGTAAATTGTGTGGGCGGCGATCCAGAGGAGCAGGCGAACGAGGGAATCTGGGAGGAGCCAGAGAATGTAGGCGAGGGCGCCCAGTGTAAGAATCGAGGCCCAGAAGAAAATTGCGGCGGGGCCAAGTTGCAGGTAGTGCTTCAGGGGATAAAAAGCACCGGAGGCGGCGAGGATGCCGATGAAGGAATACAGATTAGCAGCGGCGAGGACGCCGCCGCGGTGCTGCTCTTCGGGGCGGTGCTGGATTAATGCGCTGATGGGAACGATGAAGAAGCCGCCGGCGAAACCGAGGGCGGCGAGGAAGAGAAGGACGGCGTTGAAGGAGAGACCCGGTGCGGCGAGGAGAAAACCGAAAAGAGTGATGCCCATGGCGCCGAGGGGAATGAGGCCGTATTCGATTTTGCCGCCGGAGAGATAGCCTGCGGCGAGGCTGCCGAGTCCGATGCCGATGGCGATTGAGGCTTGGAGGAGGCTGCCGTGTGTGGCGGTGACTCGGAGGACGTCGCGGGCGTAGAAGACGATGTTGAATTGGAGGAGAGCGCCGAGGAAGAAGAAGTAGGTGTTGCCGAGAACGGCGAGCCACAAGACACGATCCCGGCCGATGAGTTTGCCTTGCGACCAAAGATCACCGAGGAAATTGATGCGAAATGTTTTTGCGGGATCGGCCGCGGGGATTTTCGAAATGCCGAAACTGGTGGCGAGGCCGACGACCGAGCACGCGAGGAAGAAAATGCCGGAATAGTATTCGCGGCCGACGAAGATTTCGGAGAGGCGGGCGCCGACGACGGTGCCGGTGATGGCGGCGAGGAAGGTGCCGAGTTCGATGACGCCGTTGCCCCAAGAAAGGCGTTTTTCGGGAAGAAGTTCGGGGAGCAAACCATATTTTGAGGGGCCGAAGAGCGCGCCCTGGGTGCTGGCGAGGAAAACGGCGGACAGGGACATGGCCATGCTGTGAACGGCGAAGCCTGCGATGGCAAAGAGCATGACGGCGATTTCGAAGACTTTGGTCCAGATAGTGACGGAGCGTTTGCTGAAGCGGTCGGCGAAATAGCCGCCGGTCATGGAAAAGAAAATGAAGGGGAGGGCGAAAAGGGCGCCGACGAGGAGGACTTTGGATTCTTCTTCGTCGGAAGAGAGATTGGTGCCGATGATGAGGAAGATCACCAGAAATTTCAGGGCGTTGTCGTTGAAGGCGCCTTGGAATTGGGTGGCGATGAGGCTCCAGAAACCGAGACGCCAGGAACGCGGTGGTTCGGACACGCGGGAGGCCTCCGTTGGGCGATGGTGCAGGGTGGTTCGAGGGAAATGGTCGCAAAGAAGGGGAGGAATGAGTAGTGAATTTTTGGATGGATGTGCTGGGAAAAAAGGCGCCCGCCGCGGCGGGCGGCTGCTACAAAGGCGCGGTGACTCGAAGAGCGGGCCGATCTAAAGTTCGGCCACTACAAAGGCAAGAGGGCGGAGCAAGCTCCGCCCCTACAAGGTTATTGCGGATATAGGATCACAGCGACATCGGGGCCGATTTGGCGGATGGCGCTTACGCGCATGGGTGGCATCGCGTTTGCGGCGGAGGTGGCGAAGGGGACGCTGGAGGTGGCGGCGATTTTGGGGGCGTAGAAGAGGACTAGTTTGTTGACGAGGTTGGCGGAGAGGGCGGCGGCGTTGAGGTGGGGGCCGGCTTCGAGGAGGACGCTTAGGATGTCGCGGCGGCCGAGATCTTTGAGGACGGCGGTTAGATCGAGGCCGGTGCGTGTGCCCTTTGCGGCGGGCGCGCGCTTTACTTCGATTAGTTCGACGCCTGCGTTTTGGAGTTTGCGGGCTTTGGGAGTGTTGAGACGGGCGGAGGTATAGACGAGGAGATCGTCGTCGGAGGTTTCAACGACGCGGGATTTCGGCGAGAGGCGGAGGCGGGTGTCGAGGATAACGCGGAGCAGACGGCGGCGGCGGGGGAGGCCGGTGCGATCGGTGAGCAGGGGATTGTCGGCGAGGATGGTGCCGATACCGGTGAGGACGGCGTCGGAGGCGTGACGCATGCGGTGGACTTCGGCGCGGGATTCTTCGCTGGTGATCCATTCGTGTTTTTTGGATTTGCGGGATTTTGGAAGGGAGAGCTGGCCGTCGAGCGTTAGTGCAGATTTCAAAGTGACAAACGGCTTTTTTGTTGTGATCCAGTGGGAGAAGGCTTCGTTGAGTAATTGAGCTTCGGCTTCGAGGAGGCCGGTGACTACTTCGATTCCCGCGGCGCGCAATCGGGCGAATCCGGTGCCGCGCGTTTTCGGGTTGGGATCTTCCATGGCGGCGACTACGCGAGAGACGCCGCCGGCGATGATCGCTTCGGTGCAGGGGCCGGTGCGGCCGGTGTGATTGCAGGGCTCGAGAGTGACGTAGAGAGTTGCGCTGCGGGCTCGATCGCCGGCTTGTTTAAGCGCGACGATTTCCGCGTGATCTTTCCAATCGTATTGGTGGAAACCTTCGCCGAGAATTGCGCCGTCTTTGACGATTACACAACCTACGGTTGGATTCGGGCTGGCGAGGCCGATGCCTTTGCGCGCCAGGTCGAGCGCGTGTTCCATGAAGTGAGTGTCGTGGGAATTCACGGTGTCAGTTGAAAAGCGAGTCGGCGTAGGTTTGGGCGTCGAAGGGGACGAGGTCGTTGATTTGTTCGCCGGTGCCGACGAAGCGGATGGGGAGGCCGAGTTCGCGGGAAATGGCGACGACGATGCCGCCTTTGGCGGTGCCATCGAGTTTGGTGAGGATGATGCCGGTTACGCCGACGGAAGAAGTGAATTCGCGGGCCTGGGCGAGGCCGTTTTGGCCGGTGGTGGCGTCCATCACCAGGAGGACGTCGTGTGGCGCGCCGGGAATTACTTTTGCGGCGGTGCGCTTCATTTTTTCGAGTTCGAGCATGAGGTTGGATTTGGTGTGGAGGCGGCCGGCGGTGTCCACGATTACGGCGTCGGCGCCGCGGGCTTTGGCGGCAGCCATGGCGTCGAAGACTACGGCGGCGGGGTCGGAGCCGGATTTCTGCTTGATGACTTCGACGCCGTTGCGCTGGGCCCAGATTTCGAGTTGCTCGATGGCGGCGGCGCGGAAGGTGTCCGCGGCGCAGAGGACAACGCTGCGGCCATCCTGGCGGAGGCGATTGGCGAGTTTGCCGATGCTGGTGGTTTTTCCGGCGCCGTTTACGCCGACGATGAAGATTACGCGGGGGTCATTGCCGTTGGCGGCGCCGGCGAGTTTTGGCGTGTTGCCGTAGACATTCAGGGCGCGGAAGACGTGGGCTTTGATTTCGCGTTTTAGTTGGTCGCCGTTGTTGAGGGCGTTGCGGGAGAGTTGTTCTTTCACGGAGTCGAGGATTTCTTTTGTGGTGCGTACGCCGAGGTCCGCGGAGAGGAGGGCGTTTTCGACTTCCTTGAGGACGGAGGGATCGATCTGGCGGCCGCCCTGGGTGATGGTGTCGAGGGTGTCGGCGAGGGCTTCCTTGGTTTTGCCGACGGATTCCTTTAGACGCTCCAGGAGCGTGGGTTCGGGTTTTCCGAAGAGAGTGATCATAAGAGCGGCCCGCGATGAAGAAAAGGCGGGAAAGAAAAGTGTAACAGATTGGGTGGGGAGGGGCGGGAGGAGGCAGGGGCGATTGCTGACGGACGATGGGGACGGAATTAGGAAAGAGCGCGGGGCCCGTAGAAGTGATTGGGACGGGCAAAAGGCGCCAGCCTCGGAAGGCGGCCACTACAAAGACTCGGAATTGTTGTGGCGAAAATTGAGTTGGGGGATGGGAAGGCCTCAGGCCTGAAGGCCTGAGCTACAGGGTTAGACTTGGACTTCGACGGCGGTTAGGCGGAGTTTGCCGGATTTGACGGCGGATTCGAGGGCGATGACGATGGCTTCGTCGAACTTGGAGCCGGCGAGAGCTTTGATGCGGCCGAGGGCGTAGTCGAGATCCATGGCGTTCTGATAAGGGCGATTTGTGGTCATAGCGTCAAGGGTGTCGGCGACGCCGATGATGCGGGCCATTTGCGGAATCTGGGGACCGGTGAGGCCGTAGGGATAGCCGCGACCGTCCATGTGTTCGTGGTGGAGTTCGATGCCGGGGAGCATTTCCTTAAGCTGCGAGACCGGACGCATGATGTTGGCTCCCTTGGTGGTGTGGGTCTTCATGATTTCGAATTCTTCGGGGGTCAGGGAGCCGGGCTTTTTGAGGACGCGGTCGTCCACGCCGATTTTGCCGACGTCGTGGAGGAGTGCGGCGATTTTGAGTTTGTCGAGAGCCTCGGGCGAGAGATTCAATTCCTGGGCAATGATGGTGGAATATTTCGCGACGCGGCCGGAATGGCCTCGGGTGTAGGGGTCCTTTTCGTCGATGGCGGCCGCGAGCATGCGGATGGAGCCGATGAAGAGTTCACGATTTTCCTCGGCGGCTTCCTTGAGCTTCTCGATGTACTCTTCGATGTCGCTGGCCATCAGATTGAAATTTTCGGCAAGTTCGCTGATTTCGGCTGCGCCGCGAACGGGAGTGCGCTGGTGAAATTCACCGCGACTGATGGCGCGGGTGGAAGCGGCGAGGGAACGGATCGGGGTGCTGATGCCGACAGCGAAGAAATAACCGAAGAGGATGGCGACGAGAATAACGACGCTGACGAAGGCCAGGGCCTGCTGGTTGAGTTCGGTGACGCCGGCATCGGCGCGGGCTTCATCCACGCTGCGCTCGGAGATGACGGCCCAGTTGATTTCCGGAAAGGTGCTGTAGGTGCCGACCATTTCCACCTGGCGGTTATTTTCTTTTTCGGTGAAGTGAGCGGTTTCGGTGTTGCGCAAATCCTTGGGGAGAGCCTTGATCTGGGCGACCATGTGGGACTTGTCGCTTAGATCCTCGCCGGGGACAAAATGCTTGGTGTCTGGGTGAGCGACGATGTGGCCGTAATGGTCAACGATAAAAACGGTGCGGCCGCGGACGCTGGCGTCCTGCAAGCGGTGAAGAATGGGGTCGAGAGAGACGACGGCGGCGAGCATGCCGGTGAAATTATCCTGGGCATCCTTGAGCGGAACGGCGATGACGAAGGCGGGGCGATTGTCAGGCGCGAGGGCCAGAGGATCGCTGCGGAATTTAACGGACTGGACGCAGGTGACAAACGCGCGCTGGAGAGCTTTGGCGACGAAGGGATCTTGCTCGGCGCGGAAATTTCCCTGGGAAGCGGTGGTGCCTTTGCCGTCGCGGCCGACGGCAGTGAGATAGACGAACGAGTTGCGATTGGAATCGACGAAATTTTCGAGCAGCCGGGTGACTTTGGGCTCGGCGACGGGATCGGTGACGTTGTCGATGAGGCCGGTGAGGGTGAGAATCTGGCGCTGGCTGATGAGCTGCTGGGTGAGATTGGATTCGAAAAACTGGACTTCCTGAGCGAGGGAGCGGGTGAGTTCGGTTTGCTGAACTCGCTCGGTGTCCACGAGCTTATCCTGGCTGAGTTGGAGAACCTGGCGGTGGTACAAGCCGATGGGGAGCGCGCTGACAAGCAGAAGCGCACCGAGCACAAGCCATAGGATGCGCACCCGGCCGGAACGGAGGCGCGTCAAAATCGATGGAACAATCTCCGCCATCGCAACACATTGATTTTAGAAGGGGAGAGGGTGGGAAAGCGGCTGGCCTAAAGGACAGGGGGAGCGGAAGAGGAAACAGCAGTTGGTAGTCGGTAGTTGGTAGTCGGGAGTGAGATAGTTAGTAATCAGTAATCGGTAATCGGTAATCAGCAATCGGTAAGAGGGCTAGGAATCGTTCTTTGGCGGCTATTTGGGAGAATGCGAACTGCCAACTACAAACTACAAACTACAAACTACAAACTACAAACTACGGACTACCGACTTCTTACTCTCGCTTCAGGGGGCGTTCCATGATGGCGCGGATGGCTTCGCGGGGGGAGTTGCCGAGGTGGAGGATGCTGTGGACTTGTTGAGTGATGGGGAGTTCGAGGTGGTTTTCCTTGGCGAGGGCGAGGAGGGCGGCGGTGGTGCCGACGCCTTCGGCGACCATGGTCATGCCGGCGAGGATTTGTTGCAGGGAGCGGCCCTGGCCAAGTTCGAAACCGACGCGGCGGTTTCGGCTTTGCGCGCCGTAGCAGGTGAGGATGAGGTCGCCCATGCCAGCGAGGCCGCTGAGAGTTTCGGGTTTACCGCCAAGAGCGGTGGCGAGGCGAGACATTTCGGCGAGTCCGCGGGTGATGAGCGCGGCGAGAGAGTTTGCGCCGAGACCCAAGCCCTGGCAGGCGCCGGCGGCGATGGCGATTACGTTTTTCATGGCGCCGGCGAGTTCCACGCCGAGGACGTCGTCGTTGGTGTAGAGGCGGAAGGTGGGGCCGGAGAATTCCTCCTGCAAAAAGGCGGCGAGGGCCGGGTCGGAGGAAGCGAGCACGACGGCGGTCGGGTGGCCTTGCGCGGCTTCGGCGGCGAAGGACGGGCCGGAGAGGACGGCGACGCTGGGGAGAAAGCGCGCGTTTAGGACCTGGGAGAGGACTTCGCTCATGCGGAGGTGGGTTGCTGGTTCGAGGCCTTTGGTGGCGCTGACGAAGGCGGCGTCGCGGGAAAGGTGAGGAAGAGCGAGCGCGAAGATGCTTCGTGTGTGAGCGGAAGGGATCGCGCCGACGACGATTTGCGCGTCGCGGACGGAATTTTCCAGGTCCGAAGAGGCATTGACGTTGGGCGGAATAGAGATGCCGGGAAGATATTTCTTGTTTTCGCGGTCGCGCTCAATGGAATCGGCGAGGGTAGAAGAGCGGACCCAGAGGCGGAGATCGTGTTTGCGGCGGCTGCTGGCTAGGACGACGGCGAGTCCAGTGCCCCAACTGCCGCCACCGAGAATGGTGATGCGGCTCAAGCGGCGTCACCTTTGGATTTGCCGAAGGAGAATTTGGGTTCTTCGCCGTCGATGAGGCGCTGCAGATTGGCGTCGTGCTTGAAAATGACGAGGGCGGAGGCAAAGAGGGTGCCGAAGTCGACGACGAGTGGGGGGGCGTGGCCGGGAGCCCACAAGAAGTACATCAGGAGCGGCATGGAAGCGGCCGCGGAGACGGAGCCGAGGGAAACGTAGCGCCAGGCGGCGGAGACGACGGCGAAAATAAACAAGGAGGCGAGTGCGGCGAGGGGCGCGAGAACCAGGAAAACGCCGAGCGCAGTGGCTACACCTTTGCCGCCTTTGAATTTCAGCCAGACGGGAAAACAGTGGCCGAGAAGGGCGATGATGCCGGCGAGGGTCATGAGCGTTGAGCTTTGGTCCGTGAAACGTCCGGCGAGCCAGACAGCGGCGGAGCCTTTGGCGGCGTCGAGGGCGAGAGTCAGGATACCCGCAGCGAGTCCCGCGACACGCGCGACGTTGGTGGCACCGATGTTGCCGCTGCCCGATTTGCGGATGTCGCCGCCGGCGAAAAGTTTGGCGAGGATGAGGCCGAAGGGAATCGAGCCGAGAAAATAGGCGGCGGCGAGAAGAAGGATCGTCGTCGGTGTGAAGAACGACATGCGGGCCTAAGCCTCCGAGGCAAAGCGGAACGATTGCAGGGTAGTGTACTCCGCTCCGGCGGGTTTGAGCTTGCTTTCGATGAGATGAAAATCGCTGGTGCTGAGGGAGCCGAAGGATTGGGTGCTTTTTTCCGCTATCGCGGGCAGTAACTTTGGAGGAATGGAGGGTAGAGAAATTCTGGCAAGGGTTAGATGCGGAGAGAACGGGCGTTCTTCCAATGGGAAATCGAGGCGATGTGCGGCGTGGTCGATTTCCGCAGCGAGAGATTTCAGGTTGGGAGAGGATTCGATGCCGGCCCAGAAGACGCGCGGGCGTTTTTCGTTCGGGAAAAACCCCAGGCCGTGAAATTCGAGATTTACCGGTTCGGGGGAATGGGCAGAGGCGAGCGCGTTTTGAAGCGCGGCCAATTTTGCGGGATCGGTTTCGCCGAGGAATTTTAGGGTGACGTGGAGATTTTCCGAGCGGACCCATTTCAGTTGCGGAGCGAGGGAGCGGAATTCGTTGAGGAGAGCGGCAAAAGCGGCGCGGATATTTTCGGGGATTTGGATGGCGAGGAAGAGTCGCACTAGGGCGGCCTAGGTCAGCTTGCGGGATTGACGCGCCGGGGTTGCGGCTTGCCGTCGAAAAGATAGTGGACGCGGACCATGTCGAGGGCGATTTGGGAAGCGTAGAAACGGATCATTTCGCGGTCGCCGGGAACGTGGATCAGGCGCTCCTTTGTTCCTGTGGGTGTGGAGAGGGCGATGTAGACGGTACCCACGGGCTTTTCTTCGCTGCCACCGCCGGGGCCGGCGATGCCGGTAATGCCGACGCCGAACGTGCTGCCGACGCTGCGGCGAATTCCTTCGGCGAGGGCGACAGCGACTTCTGCGCTGACCGCGCCCTTTGTGGAGATGAGTTCGGAGGAAACTTCGGTCCAGGCTGTTTTGCGCTCGTTGCTGTAGGAGACGACGCCGCCCAAAAAATAGTTGGAGCTGCCGGGGATGCGGGTGAGACGTTCGGCGAGGAGTCCGCCGGTGCAGCTTTCGGCGGTGGAGATGGTGGCGCGATTGGTGGTGAGGAGTTCGGCGACGACGTCTTCGAGGGGCACGGCCTTGTGGGCGAAAATGCGGTCGCCGAGTGCGAGTTCGAAGCTGCGAATGATTTCGTCGAGAGTGGTTTCAGCCTGGGTGGAGTCCTCGGTCCAGAGGCGGAGATGGATCTGGATTTCACCGGGGGCGGCGAGAATGGTGGTGTTGACGTCAGGAAAGCGAGTGTAGATCGGGCGGATGCGCTCTTCGACGTGCGATTCGCCCAGGCCGGCGACGCGGAGTTCGCGGTGAAACATGCGGACGCCGGAATCGCGGCGGCGCAAGCGCGGGAGAACTTGTTCGAGAAAGAGAGGTTTGAGTTCGCGCGGAGGGCCGGGTAAGAGAGCGACCATTCGGCCTTTGTCTTCGATCCACAGGCCGGGAGCGGTGCCGCGGGGATTTTCGAGGACTTCGGCGCCTTCCGGGACCATGGCCTGGCGGAGGTTTACGGCGGGCATGTCGCGTTTGAAGCTGCGGAAGCGCGCTTCGATGGCGCGAACTACGTCGTCGTTGCGGAGCAGGCGGCGGCCGAGAAGTTCGGCGAGGGTTTCGCGGGTGAGGTCGTCTTCGGTGGGACCGAGGCCGCCGCTGGTGATGACGACGGGGACGCGGTTTAAAGCATCGCGAAAGGCTTCGGCGAGGAGTTCGCGATTGTCGCCGACGATGGTCTTGCGGAGAACTTCGATGCCGAGCTTGTTTAGTTGTTCGGTGAGGAAGAGCGAGTTGGTGTCTACACGGTCGGGAGTGAGGAGTTCGGAGCCAACGGCGATGATTTCGGCTTTCATGGGGAATATTGTAGCTCAGTCGGTGAAGTGGCAAGGCGAGATGCGACAGGAATAAAGCTTGCTCTGCGGTCCCTAGATTGAGTAACCCAAGAACACAGGCGGAAGAGAACTTAACGCAGAGACACAGAGGGCGCAGAGGAAACACGGAATCGATCATGCGGTCAGCGTTCAGGGCCAGGAGGAGTTTTTTTGACGAATGAAAGCGTGGCCTGCGTCCCGCCTCCGCCGCGAAACGCGGCTACGGCGGGCAGGCAGAAGGCGGCCGTTACAAAGGCAAGAAGGCGGCATAAAGCCGCCCCTACATATCAGGGCGGGGCCACCTGAAGGTGGCCGCTACAGCTTTAGCCGTGGAGGGGGAGGCCGCGGATGTTCCAGTCGATGGTGAAGAGGGAACTGTTGGCGGCGAGGATGCCGCGGCCGCTGGGGAGAAGAGCGAGGCCCACGAGCGCTGAGCCGCTGAGAACGTGCTCGGCGTGACCCTGTGGGGTGATGCGGACGACGCCGCGGCGGCCGCCGAAGGAGGCGACGACGTAGAGATTTTCGTTCTGATCGAAGGCGAGGCCTTGAGGGCGGCCGAGGCCGCGATAGAAAACGTGGACTTCGCCGTTTTGGGTGATGCGATAGACGCGGTCGTAGCTGGAGGTGGTGGGGCCGCTGACGTAGAGTTCGCCGCTGGGGTGGAAGGCAAGGTGATAAGCGGCGACGGAAGGTTCGAGGGTGGCGAAGACGAAAATTTCGCGCTCGGGGCTGATCTTAAAAATGGTGCCGCTGCGATCGCCGACGAAGAGATTTCCTTTTGCGTCGAAGGCGATTCCGGTGGCGATACCCATGCCTTCGATCCACTGTTCGCTGCGGCCGTCGGGGGAGACGCGATAGATGGTGCCGTCGTGGCGGCAGGAAACGAAGAGATCGCCGCTGGAGCTGAGAGCGAGGCCGGTGGGATTGATGAGGGAAGTGACGAAGGGTTTCACGGTGTAGCTGGTGTTGATCTTGTAGAGGGAAACGGGGACGCGTTGGCCGCGCGGGCCGCTGAAGGTGACGTAGATATTTCCGGCGGGATCGACAGCAGGACTGCTGACGGGATGGAGGTTGTCTGCAATTTGGAATCCGAGCGCGACAGGGAATGGCTGGCTCTCGCGCTCCGCGCTGACGATCTGGATGGTGCTGCCGTTGGCGTTATCGGGGACGCGGGCGATCAGGCGGTTGCTGCTGGAGAGGGAAAGAGACGCCTCGGATTCGCCAAAGCGGACGAGCGGGCGGGCGCCGTGGCGCGAGGTGAAGCCACTGCCGAAGATAGCAATCTCGCCACCAGGAATCGCGGAGGTGGGCGCAATTCGCTCAATGTGTGGGATGCCGTTCTTTTCCGATGTGGTGCCGAGGCCGAATTTCATTGCCGTTGCCCAGGGATCATAGCCAATGGAAGTGTAACGCGAGACGCAAGCAAATGGCAGCGTAGACCCCGGCCATCCAATCGTCGGCCATGATGCCCCAACCGCCGGGAAGTTTTTCGAGGAGGCGGCAGGGGAAGGGTTTGAGAATGTCGAAGAGGCGGAAGAGGAGAAAGCCGGCGAGAAGGAATTTCCAGTTGAGGATGCTCATGCCGGTGAAGAGGGCGAAGGTGGCGGCTTCTTCTGGCCGGAGAAAGAGCATGGGGGAGAGCGGGGCCAGGCTGAGAAGCAGAACGAGGTGCACGCCGGAAACTTCGTCGATGACGACGTATTGCGGATCTTTGACTCCGGCAAATTCGGCAACTTGACGGCTGGCCTTGACGCCGAGCAAGGCAAGGAAAAGCCAGACAGCGATGGAAGGGATGAGGGCGACGATGAGTCCGAGCGGTCCAGCTTGAAAGGGAAGGTCGATTCCGAGACCGAGACCGAGGACGGCATGGAATACATAAAACCAGGTGAATGGGTGAGCGATGACGGCGATGAACAAGCCGACGGCGGAACCCCAGGTGCCGGGGGCGGGCTTGAGGTAGCCGGTGCCGAAGACTGTGGCGAGGGCGAAGGCGAAGCGCGGCTTGGCTGGTTGGGACGCGGGAGTTGCCGGGTCAGTGGATGGTGTCATCGTTGTTGTGTCCGTCCTCGTGCAGTTCGCGGCGATCGGCTTCGGGGATGTCCTGTTCGTCGAAGATGGGGTCGGACACGACGTATTTTTCTGAGGCCCAGGCGCCGAGGTCCTGGAGGCGGCAGCGCTCGGAGCAGAAGGGGAAGTCCGCGTCGGTGGCGGAGTCCGTGGGTTTTTTGCAGATGGGGCAATGGTGTTTCATGGTGAAGAAGTATTTGTACCACTTCTTCGGCGCGAGTTGTAGCACCGGCTTACCGCCGGCTTGCATCGTTGCCAGGTGATGAAATGCTTGCCGGCAAGATGCCGGCGCTACCCGATTACGCGGAGGGCGGCGCCGGTGGCTATGCGGGTTAGTTTTTCTGGTTCGACTTCGGGAGGGACGTGCGGTGCGGGACGGACTGATTTTCGCGATTGGATTTCGATTACGCGGCCGATTAGGTCATAGGCGTCGGTCTTGGTGATCTCGACGTTCACAATGTCGCCGGATTGAGCTACTTCGCCGCTTGGGAGTTCGATGTCGGTGAGGTAGAGCTTGCCGTCGATGTCCGGGGCCATGGATTCGAGGCGGGCTTCCCAGACGAGGGGATTGTCCTTCGAGGGGCCTTCGATGAGAGCAGATTCGGTGCGGCCCTTTAGCTTGCGAAGATTTTCGCGGGAGATTTTCTTTTGCAGGGCCATGAGGCGATTGCGGCGGTCGTTGATGGTTTCGGCGTCGACCTTGCGATCGAGGGGGAAGCTGCCAGCGTTGTCCACGTCGGAATATTCGAAGACGCCCATCCAATCGAGCTTTGCGGCGGAGACGAAGTCGTAGAGTTCCTGGAAGTCGGATTCTGTTTCGCCGGGAAAGCCGACGATGAAACTGGTGCGGAGGGCGACGCCGGGGATGGTGGCGCGCATGCGTTCGAGAAGTTTGAGGAAGGCATCGCCGTGGGAGCCGCGCTTCATGCGTGCGAGGACGTTGCGGCTGGCGTGCTGCAGAGGCATATCAATGTATTTGGCGAGGCGATCGTGAGCGGCGAGGGTTTCGAGCATTTTTTGCGTGACGCGGTTCGGGTAAGCGTAGAGAAAACGGACCCAGAGCAGGTCTTCGACTTGGGCGAGGCGTTCGAGGAGTTGGGCGAGGCCATCGCGGAGGCCGAGGTCTTCGCCGTAGGAAGTGGTGTCCTGGCCGATGAGGGTGATTTCGCGGGCGCCGGCGGCGGCGAGGTTTTCCGCTTCGCGGACAACGGATTCGAAACGGCGACTGCGGAATGCGCCGCGGAGCTGCGGGATGATGCAGAAGGTGCAGGGGTGGTCGCAGCCTTCAGCGATTTTGATGTAGGCCTGGTGCCTGGGCGTGGTGACGATGCGAGGGGTGAGGTCGTGATAGAGGAACGCGGGTGGTTGGGCCGGGAGAATCTTCAGGTCGCCTTCGACGGCTTCGATGATGCGTTCGACTTCGCCGGTGCCGACGACGGCGTCTACTTCGGGAATCTGCTGGAGGATTTGATCGCGGTAGCGTTCGACGAGGCAGCCGGCGACGATGAGTTTTTTCGCCGCGCCGAACTTCTTGTGCTCGGCCATTTCGAGGATGGCATCGACGGATTCTTTTTGAGCGGGTTCGATGAAGCTGCAGGTGTTGACGACCAGGATTTCGGCGTCGTCGGCGCGGGGTGTTAGCTCGTAGCCTTCGCGGGCGAGGATGCCCATCATGACCTCGCTGTCGACGAGGTTTTTGGGGCAACCGAGGGAGATGAAACCGACTTTACGCATACGGAGAGAATGGCGCCTTTACGCCAAGCTTCTTATTTTAGCATGCCCTCCTTCGCCGCAAAATGCGCGGCTACGGCGGGTTGCACGCAGCTTCGGCGGGTTGCGGATTGGGGCGAAGGGAGGGGAAAAGGCGCCCGCTTCGGAAAGCGGCCGCTACAAAGGCAAGAATAACCCAAGAGGGAGGGGCTAGCCCCTCCCCTACAAAAGCTTACGGGCCACTTGAAAGTGGCCGCTACATTGGCCGCTACGGGGTGGAGCGGATCTGTTCGAGGAGGGCGCGGAGGCGGAAGGCGTCGCAGGCTGCGCCGCCGAAGCGGGCTTGGGCGTAGAGAGAGGTGAATTCGCCGACTGCGGAGCTTAGGCTGGGTTGGACGGAGAGGGTGGCTGCGAATTCGCCCGGGGTTTGGGTTTCGGCGCGGGTGAAGCCGCGCTTTTCGAGGAGGCGCAACATTTCCGTGTAGAGACGGGACGCGAGTTGGGGATTGTTACGAAGAGCGGTCGGTTGGCGCATCTGTAAGGCAAGACTCAACCAGCGGAAAGCGGAGCGAATCCAATCCAAACGGAGAACGACGAGAAGGAAGACCAGGGCGACGGGAAACAGCAGGCTTAGATAAGAGTGGCGACGCTGCCATTCGGTGAGCCCGGTCATGCCGCGTTCCTGAGTGCGCTGGAACCAGCGGCGGAAGGATTCCGAGTAATCGGTGGAGTTCTGGCGAACGTTTTTGGCCATGACCAGTTGGTGGGCAAAGTCGTAGTTGATCACCCATTCGTTCCAGGTGAGTTGCATCCAGTCCAGATAGAGACTGAAGCGAGAGAAGAGGCCGGAGTCGGAGTCGCCGGCGGGTGGGGTGGGATCGAAGGTGATCCAACCGCTGCCGGGGAAATAAGCTTCCACCCAGCTGTGAGCGTCGCTGCCGCGGACGATATAGTCGCCGGCGAGGTCGTTGAACTGGCCGGGGAGGAAGCCGTTTACTTCGCGCGAGGGGATTCCCAGAGTGCGGAGCATGACGGCCATGGCGGAAGCGAAATACTCACAGTGGCCGGCTTTGGTTACAAAAAGAAATTGGGCGAGGGGATCGGCGCCGGGTTTTCCGGAAAGGTTAAGAGTGTAGCCGAAATTCCTGCGGAGGTAGGATTCGAGAACGATAGATTTGTCGTAGGGATTTTCGGCGGCGGCGGTGATTTTGCGGGCGAGCTGGGGGATACGGGAATCGAGGTTTTCGGGGAGTTGCAGATAAAGATTCCGGATGTTTTCGGGATATTCGGTGCCGGCGGTGCGCGCTTTCAGCGGGCGGGATTCGGGAAGCAGCGAGACTCCCTCATAACGGAGTTGGGAGAAATTGCGGGCGGGGTTATAAACCGCGCCACTCGAATCGGTGACCAGATTGCTGCGGCGCGCGGTGCCGTAGTAGGTGCCCGCGTCATTGGTGAACGCTCCGCGCAATTCCATGATTTGCGCGGGGGCAAACAGGGCGTCGCTGGCGAGGGGCTGGAGCAAGACAACAAAGCGGAGTTGAGCGATGGCGGGGACCTTGAGTTCGAGTTGCGAATTGATGGGGATCCAACCATCCTGGCGCGCGAAATGGAGTTCGCGCTCTTTGGAAGGAGAGAACCAGCGCTTTCCATCGAAAGTGGAGAGGGCAACGCCGCGCCAGCGCAGCATCGGGTAATCGACAGGAGTTCCGGTTTGCACGCGCATGACGACGGAGGTGTCCTGCTTGATTTCACCGATGCGGCCGAGTTCGACGTTGTCCGTGAAACCCGTCATGAGCGAGGGCTGAAAACCGGTACGGGCGAAATAGCCGGCGCTGAAGCGGGGGAAGAAGAAAAACAGCAGCGAGCCGAAAAGCAGGGCGCCGGCGGCGACACTGAGTGCGGCGAGGGACATGGCGCGGGAGAATTTTCGTTCGCGGGAAGTTTCCGCGGGTGGGGGAGGGAAGACCGTTCCGAAGGCTCCGCGGCGGATTTCCAGGCTGAGAAATGTGGCGACGGCAAAGAGGAGGTAGACGACAAACAGGAAGAAGAAATTGGTGTCCACCGTGAAAACGGCGGAGGCGAGAATGGCGGCGAAGGAAAGCATGGCGAGGAAAATGGCGTCGCGGTCGGTGGAAGCGCTATAGAGCCTGACGACGGTGACAAAGAGGAGAAAGTGAACGGCGGCCAGGAGGGCGGCGTAAAGGGCGCTGTTGGAGGTGTCGTTGGCGAGATAGCGGGAGATGAAAAGAATGTCGACGGGGAAGAAGAAGACGTAGGCGATGACGAGCCGAGTTGCGATGGACTGTTTTAAGCCGCCGCCCTGGCCGCGCCACCAACTGAAACCTTTGTAGAGGACGGCGGCTGGGGCAATCAGCGTGGTGAAAAGATCAAGCTTGCCGGTGCTGACGAGAGTGAGGGTGGCGGTTAGCACCAAGAAAAACACAGCGGCGCGGAAAAATCGTTCGGCGGGAAGAGGGTGAGCCGGGGTGGTGAGGGTGGAGGCCATCGGTTGAGAGTTCAGGATAGCACTCGGGAAGCGGGAAGGGATTTGCAGGGGCGAAAGGATAAAGGGAAAGTTTCAGGTGAGAGAGAGGGCGGAGCGGGCAACTTTGCGGGTCAGGTTGGAAATGGCGACCGCGGAGAGGTCGGATAGAGGAAGGGCCTTTGCACCGGGGATGGAGGGAAGTTTTTTCAATTTGGCGAGGAAGGGAAGAATTGTGATGGAGCGATAGGTGACGGCGTGGCGGACTTTTTTGAGAGGGAGGAGTTCGGCGGCAAGCGTTCGGCCGCGAAACAAAGTTTTTGAGGCGAATTTCCGGAGAGGGTCGGCAGGGCCGGTTTTCTGAACGGCGATGGTGGGGAAGTGCCACATGCGGGAAACGAGGGTGGGAACGTCATCGGGAGCGGAGGATTTGCGTGGGGATTTTGGAGGAGCGAGCAAGAGTGTTTTTCCGCGGGCGTCGAGGAGCACCAGGGAGGCGAGGGTGATCTCGACGGTGCCGCGCTTGCTGCGTTTCTCGGGGATTGTATCGGTGAGGCCCAGTTTGCGGGCTTCGCAAAATTCGCTGACGGGGCAGAGGAGGCATTGCGGCGAGCGGGGCGTGCAGAGTGTTGCGCCCAATTCCATCATCGCTTGATTCCAGTCGCCGGGGGAATGTTCGTCTAACAGCCGGTCCGCGGTCTGCTGGAGTTTTTGCCAGGTTCCGTTCGAGCGCAGATCGCCGCGGGTGGCGCCGAGGCGAGCGATCACACGGGCGACGTTGCCATCCAGAACGGCAAATTTTTTCTGATAGGCGATGCTGAGGATGGCGGCGGTGGTGTATGCGCCGATGCCCGGCAACGCGCGCGCTTCGGCGGGGTCGCTGGGAAAGACGCCATTGTGTTTTGCAACGATTACTTGGGCGGCCTTTTGCAGGTTGCGGGCGCGAGAATAGTAGCCCAGGCCCGACCACAAACGGAGAACTTCGTCTTGGGGGGCGCCGGCGAGTGATTCGACATCGGGGAAGCGTTCGAGGAAACGCTCGTAGTAGGGAATGGCGGCGGCTACGCGCGTCTGTTGGAGCATGATTTCGGAAAGCCAGATGCGGTAGGGATCGCGGGCGCGGCGCCAGGGGAGGTCGCGTTGGAATTGCGCAAACCAGGAGAGAAGATTTTTGCGGAAGCGGGAGAGCGGGGCGCCGGTGAGCATGTCGGATTAAGTTTCGCACATTCCCGGACACGAGTTTGTCGCTGGTGAGGGATCTGTTTTGGCATTGGAGGAAGGAAACAGCAGGTTCCTCACCGCGTTCAAAACGCGAACGGGGTTCGGAATGACAAAGTTTGATTTTTTCGGTAGGGTTCCGTTCGTGTGCGGGCCGCCAGGATGGCGGCGCTACGGGAGTTCGGGGCCACCTGAAGGTGGCCGCTACGCGGGATCAGGAAGCGAGGTCGCTGGCGAAGACGATGTAGGAGGTGTTCCAGAGTTCGGCGGGAATGGAGCCGCGGGGTTGGGAGGTGACGATAATTTTGAAGGAGTTGGGGTCGGCGGCGAGTTGATTCAGGAGATCGGGATGGGAGTTTGGCGCAATCGGCTGAACGAGAGCCAGGTGGCGGAGAATGGCGAAGATGTTTTCGGAAGCGGGAGCGGGGGGCGTGGAGGCTTCGGCGCTGCGAAATTCGAGCAGGGCGGCGCGTTCGTGGAAATTCCAGGCGAGGGCGGCGCAGAAGGTGACCGCGCGTTCGAAACTTTCTTTTTCGATTGATTGGGCGGGAGCAGCGGCAGCGGGGCTTTGCGGATCAAATACGAGGAGGACGCGGCAATCGTCTTCGCGGGCGAATTCGCGGACCATCAGGGAGCCGAAGCGGGCAGAGGCCTTCCAGTGGACGTGGCGGGCGCTGTCGTTTGGAAGATAGGCTCGCAAGGCATAGAGGTCCTGGCCGCGGCCCTTGGCGTTGCTTTCCATCGCGCCCTGCAAGGCGGGAAGAACTTCGAGGAATTCGGAGGAGGCAGCGACAGCGGGATAGACTAGGGCTTCGGTGGCGAGATCGAGGCGACGAGCTTTCTGGAGAAAACCGAAAGGGAAGCGGGTGACGATCTTGAAAGTTTCCTGGTGATAGACGCCACGCTGGGGAAAGAGGAGGGGAACGGTTTGTTTGACGGCTTGCTGGCGCGGGAGATAGGGGAAGTAGACAGGAGTTTCCAGCATTGCGGCGGCGGGTTGATTTTTGGTTTTGGCGGCTTCGACGCGCAGGGAGAACGAAGGGAGAGTGAGTTTTTCGTTGCGGAGTTCGACGGAAGCGCGGACGGATTGTCCGGCAAAGATGTGATCGGGAAGATGGAGTTTGAGTTCAACGCCGGCGAGGGTGATGGAGGACAAGATGCCGGACATAAGGATGGTGGCGATGAGGCTGGCGAGAATCAGGAAGAGGAGATTGTTGCCGGTGTTGATGGCGGCCAGGGCGACGAGAACGATGCCGAGGATATAGATCCAGCCGTCGCGGGTGATGCGATACTCCATGCGATAGCCGATCCAGCGGAGGGGAGTGCGCTTGGCGAGGGTGGGCACCAGGGTGACGGCGACCCATCCGGCGACGACCAGAGCGGTGAGGGCGGAAGCGCTGGCGAGAAGGAGATTGCCGAGTTGGGCGGCGGCGCCGGAATAGAGAGCCAGGATCAAGGCGATGGTGAGGGCGACCATGGAAAGCAGGAAAGCGCGGACGGCGGGGCGATCGGATTTGGCGAGAAGGGCGTTGAGGGTGGAGGTTAGGGAGGACATGGGGAAGGGAGTTTTAAGTTCTTCGTTTTAAGTTTTTAGTAAACCTCGGTTCGAATTCATGGGCTGGTTTGGAAAACCAAGAATCTAGGTGCCGTAAGCCATAAGCTGTAAGCCGTAAGCCAAAAACTACAAACTTTGCTGCTTAGAGCGGGACGCGGACCGATTCGACGATTTCGCGAAGTACGTTTTCCGTGGTTTCGGATTTTTTTTGCAGCGAAGCGTGGCGAGCGCTGGCCACGACGCGGTGAGAGAAAACGGCGACGGCGAGTTGCTTGAAATCGTCGGGCAGGCAGAAATCGCGGCCTTCGAGAAAGGCGCGGGCCTGGGCGGCGCGCTGGAGCATCAAGGTGCCGCGAGGGCTGACGCCCAAAGCGAGCTGGTCGGATTTGCGTGTGCGGTTGACGATTTCGAGGGCGTAGTCGTGAAGGCTGGAGTCGACTTTGATGCGGGTGACGGCCTGCTGCATGTTCAAGACGTCGGCGACGTCGGCGATGGGCTCGAGGGTTTCGATGGGGTCGTCGGTGGCACGGTTGCGGAGAATTTGTTTTTCGGTTTCGTGGGAAGGGTAGCCCATCTTGATGCGCATGAGGAAGCGATCGAGTTGCGATTCAGGGAGCGGGTAGGTGCCGTGATGCTCGACGGGATTTTGCGTGGCGATGACGAGAAATGGTTGAGGGAGCGCGAGGGTGCGGCCGTCGACAGTGACCTGGGCTTCGTTCATGGCCTCGAGGAGCGCGGATTGGGTGCGCGGCGTGGTGCGATTGATTTCGTCGGCGAGGACGACGTTGGCGAAGATGGGCCCCTGGCGGAATTCGAATTCGCGGGATTCGGGATTGTAGACGCTGACGCCGAGAACATCGCTGGGCAGGAGGTCGGAAGTGAACTGGATGCGCTGGAAAGTGCAGTGAAAAGATTTTGCGAGGGCCTGGGCCAGGGTGGTTTTGCCGGTGCCGGGGACGTCTTCGATCAACAGGTGGCCGCGGGCGAGCAGGGTGATGAGGGAAAGCTGGATGACGTCTTCCTTCCCGAAGATTGCGCGGGCGATGGAGCGCTGCAGTTGAGAGACCACGTGAGAGGTGGCGGTCGGCATCGGTTGAAAACCCCAGGTGTTCCTGCTTAAATAGATGAACGTTGTTGCCGAAGCGTTTCGCCGATTGCAACAATGATTGCCTGCAAAGGGTACCCGTTCAGAGACGGGCGATTAGCTCAGCGGTTAGAGCGCTCGCCTCACACGCGAGAGGTCAAAGGTTCAAATCCTTTATCGCCCACCACTTCTGAATTCTCCCATCTTACGCTTTTGTTCCCCAGCAATCGCTCCACGCTTGTGTTGAATTTGCTATTTGCCCGTAGGAGCAGGCAGGGAGTTCAGCCATTCGAGAATGGCGACTTGTAGGGCGATTCGATGACCGGAGAAAATGTGGTCAGTATCGACGTATTTCTCCGTGACCTGCGTGCTCCCTGCTTTGCGGAGGCCTTCCGTCATCGCCTTGTTATCCTCGGTGTTGCGATCCGCGCATTCCAGAACCAATACCGGACGCGATTTCAGAGGCACGGCGTAGTCGACGTAGTTCCATTGCACAGCATGCTCTTTTGCTTCCGCGACCAGGCTTTCGGGCGTCGTACCAGCTAACCGGGGAGAGGCATTCAGGAAGGAATCCATCCGGCTCGGGAGCCGCGCGGGAGAGACGATCGCGCCAATGTTCCAAGCCGCAATCATCGCGGTTGCAAATACTTCCGGGTCGTGTGCCGCCACGTTGGCGGCCAGGAATCCACCCATGCTATGGCCGATCAGGACAATTCGACCTCGGTCAGTGCGAAATTTTTTGGCGTTACCAGGTTCGCGCAGGAAAGCAATTGCCGTATGAACGTCCTCAATGGCGTTCGTAAACGAAAAATTGCCCGCGCTTCCCCACGACCCGCGATAGTTCGGAAACAGGACGTTCCAGCCGGCGCGCTGCAACACGTAGGCCAAGTCCAGGTTCTTTTCATTTCCGGGAAAGCCGTGAAGCAGGACGACTGTTGGATGGGGTCCAGCGCCCGCAGCAATGTAGAAGACCGTGTTCAGTCTCGCGCCGTGGCTGAGGATATCCGGTGCTTCCATGAATGCGGGATAGTCTTTATCCGGCGGGGGATCGGTCGTGATTGCGGCGGGGACCTGTTGAGCGCGGGCGCTGCACGAGAGAAACAGAAACATTGTAGCTAGACGCAAAGCCGAATTGTTTATATGCATGCCGCATTTTGTACCAGTGCGATCCGTCTTGTATAGTGGCCCCATGCCAACTGTTTTCCGTACGATTGAGTTTTTGAGTTTGAGCCTGTGGGTGGGGGCGGATGCGTTTTTGAGTTTTGTGGTGGCGCCGGGGGCGTTTGTGATTCTGGGAAACCGGGATGCGGCGGGGATGATGGTGGGATTTGCGCTGGGGCGGCTGCATTATGCGGGGATTATTCTGGGGCTGGTGTTTTTGATTGCGCGGGTGGCGCGGACCCAGGATTTCGAGAGTTTTACGAGCGCGGCGGCTTTGTGCGTGGTGCTGATGGTGTTGCTGACGGCGGCATCGCAATTTACGGTGAGCAGCCGGATGGCAGTGCTGAAGCGGGAGATGGTGTCGGTGCAGAATACGCCGGAGGCGGATCCGAGGCGGGTGGAGTTTAACCGGTTGCATCATCGGTCGGTGGCGTATGAGGGGGCGGTGCTGCTGCTGGGATTTGCGGGAATGTATTTGCTGGTGCGTGAGGCAACATCGAAATAACGGTTGAAGCCATCCGGCGCTGTTGACATCCTCGCCGGAGCGTGGTGAGCAAGCGAAAAGCAGATCCCTCACCCCGCAAAAAGCGCGGGGATTCGGGATGACAGCCGCCTGGAATCGTAGGAAGTCAACAGAGCCAAGCCAACTCGCGCTGTCGAAATCCTTCTCCGGACTCATTATAAGCGGTGGCGCCACAGCGGGCGGGGCCCTTCGAGAGGACTCAGGGCGAGCGAGCCCCGCCCCTACAAAACCTTTGCGTCGTGAAGATTCGAGAGTGCTCCGGGCGCAAGAAACTCCACGGCGGCGCTAGAACTACTCTAAAGTTTGGCTTTCGATCATTTCCGGCGCCGCTTGCGGGCCGCTACTTTTTTATTTTTTCTAACTGGGCGGGGGCGAATTTTGTTGGTGACCTTGTAGCCGGCGCGTTCGAAGGCGCGCCACATGTACCAGCTGGCGACAGTGCGGTAGGGGCGCCAGCGCTCGCCGAACTTCAGCAGTTCTTTCGGTTTGGGCATGTATTTTTTGCCGTAGGCGACGGACCAGCCTTTTTTCACCCCCAGGTCGTGGATGGGAAGAACGTCCGGGCGGCCAAGGCGGAAGATCAAAAACATTTCGACGGTCCAGGCACCGATGCCGCGAACGGAGACGAGACGCTCGACCAGTTCGTCGTCGGAGAGTTTTAAGGCTTCATCGTGAGTGGGGACGATGCCGGTGAGTGCTTTTTGAGCGAGGTCTTTCATGGCCAGAACTTTTGCGCCGGAGAGGCCGGCCTTGCGCAGCTTTTTTGACGGGATTTTCAGCATTTGTTGGGGCGAAGGCGGACGGCTGTCTGTGCCCAGGGCTTTGATGCGGGCGAAAATAGTGGCAGCGGCTTTGCCGGAAATGGATTGATAGACGATCGATTCCATCAAGACCTCGTAGGGTGATTGGGCGTCGGCGACGTCAATCTGGAAGGGAGCGAGTTCCGTGATGAGGGGGCGCAGGATTTCATCGCGTTCGGAAAGGTGGCGGATGGCGTCGGATAGTTCAAAAGCAAGATGGTTTGGTGGAGTGTTGATGGTCATAGTCGGCGAAAAAACATAGCACGGAGAAAGCGCGTTGGTAAGCAATAGATTCGGATGCGGGGAATGCCAGCGCGGGTGTGCTAAAATTCAGAGTTTATGCAAACAGGAATTATTGGACTGCCGCAGGTTGGAAAAACCACGTTGTTTCGGATACTCACAAAGGCGCAAGTTGAGGCCAAGGGTGGGCAGACTGCCCACGTCGGGGTGGCCAGGGTGCCGGAGCCGCGCTTGCTGGAGCTGGCGAAGCTCTATGACCCCAAAAAAATTACCTATGCCACGGTGCAATATGTGGATCTGCCCGGGGTGCAGAAAGAGCGGATGCGGGAAAGCCTGGCGACACTGCGGGACGTGGACGCGATCGCGCACGTGATCCGGGTGTTTGATGATCCGAGCGTGCCGCATTCAGAGGGCGGGATTGATCCGCTGCGGGACGCGACCAATCTGGATCTGGAGCTGATCCTTTCGGACCACGACCAGATTTCGAAGCGGCTGGAGCGGGTGGAAAAGGATCTGAAGAAAAAGAAAGATCCGCTGCTGGAGCTGGAGAAGAACGTTCTGGAGAAGTGCAAGGCGCATCTGGAGGCCGAGAAACCGTTGCGCGAGTTGGAGTTGACGGCCGAAGAGCGGCGGCCGATCGGCGGATTTTTGTTTCTTTCACAACGGCCGATGCTCTATGTGCTGAACCTTGGCGATGATGAGGCTGCCGAGATGGACAAGGCGGTCGAAAAGCATAAGCTGGCCGCGCTGCAGGGCAGGCCGAATACGGCGGTTGTTGCGGTTTGCGGGCGGTTGGAAGCGGAGCTTGCCGAGATGGAAGAGAAAGAAGCGGCGGAACTGCTGGCTTCTTACGGATTGAAGGAGCCGGGGCTGAACCGGCTGATTCGGGCGACCTATGATTTGATGGGGCTGATTCAGTATTTCACGGCGGGTGAGCCGGAAGTTCGCGCGTGGACGATTCGGAAAGGTTCGAACGCGGTGAAGGCGGCGGGGGAAATTCACAGCGACATTGAAAAAGGGTTTATTCGCGCGGAAGTGGTGAGCTGCGCGGACTTGTTGGCGGCGGGGAGCATCGCGGCGGCGAAGGAAAAGGCCCAGGTGCGCCTGGAAGGGAAAGAATACATCGTGAAGGAAGGCGATGTGATTCTGTTCCGGCACAGTGGGTGAGGCAGTTTTTAGTTCATAGTTTCTAGTTTTAAGTTTTCGGAAAGCGGGGTAGTCGAAGGACGAAAAGCAGATCCCTCACCCCGCAAAAGGCGCCCATCGCAAAATTCGCTCAGGGCAAGCGGGGATTCGGGATGACAGCCATGCGGGTGGCGTGAGAGAAGCATCTCAAGAGGGCCAGGTGGCTTTTACAGAAAACTAAGAACTGAAAACTAAGAACTAAGAACTAAGAACTTTTTGCTCCCCATGAATCACGATCTGCCATTTCGCGTTGCGCTTGCGGCACTGCTCGGGCTGATTGCCGCGGGCGGGAATTTGCTGGGCGGATATTTCGTGGTGTATCGGGAGTGGCCGCGGCGGTATTTGCAATATTTTCTGGCGTTGGGCGCGGGGTACATGCTTTCGGTGGCGTTTCTGGAGGTGATTCCGGAATCGGTGCACCTGGGAGGAGAAAGCGCGCTGATTTACGTTCTTGCTGGATTTTTTCTCGTGCATCTCTTCGAACACACGATTGCGCCGCATTTTCATTTTGGGGAAGAGACGCACACGGAAGAGATGCAGCACGGGCATGCGCAAAGCGCTATTTTCCTGGGACTGATTATTCACACTTTTTTTGATGGGGTGGCGATCGCGTCTGGATTTCTGGTTTCGACGTGGTTGGGCGTGCTGCTGTTCGTCGCGGTGTTTCTCCACAAATTGCCCGAAGGGTTCACGGTTGCTTCGGTGGTGATGGCGAAGAGCCAAAGCAAGCGGAACGCAGTTCGGGCGGCCGGGCTGCTGGGTGCGGCGACGCTGGCAGGTGTGTTGCTTACGAGCCAACTGCAAGGGCAATTGAAGTACGCGCTGCCGCTGTCAGGCGGGGTGACGCTTTATGTAGCGGCGACGGATCTGCTGCCCGAGGTGAATAAAGAGCCGAACTGGCGGATGGCGTTGCTGGTATTTGTTGGCGTCGCCACCATGTTGATTCTAAAGCTTTTATTTAATCTCTAATTTACGAGAGTACCCGTACCTTGCCTTCCCCGCGGCTTTCCCTGCAACTGCAACTTTTTGAGAACAAAAGTGTTTGGTAGAGTGTGGCGGCTATGGTCAGGACCGACGTCCAACTGATGTTGGATGTGAAAGCCGGCGACGGGAACTCATTTGAGCTCCTGCTGCAGCGCTATCGCACGCCACTGGTCAACTTCCTGTATCGCATGGTGAGGAACCGCGAGCAGGCGGAAGACCTGGCCCAAGAGGTGTTCCTGCGCGTGTACCGGGCCCGGGAGGATTACGTACCGAGCGCGAAGTTCACCACCTGGCTGTTTCGAATTGCCACCAACCTCGCGCTGAACTCCGTTCGGGACAACCGGTACCAGAAGTTGGAAGTTTCGATTGATGCGCCGGTATCGGTGGATGCGGAAGATGGCGACGAGAGGACGATGGATGTTCCCGAGAAGCATCCGAATATCGAGCAGCACCTGGTGGAGGATGCGAGGCGGAAAATGATCCGGCATGCGATTGATAAATTGCCGGAAAAGCAGAGGGCGGCGGTGCTGCTGCACAAGTATGAAGAGCTGGATTATGCGGAGATCGCGAAGATTTTGAACTGTTCGGAAAGCGCGCTGAAGTCGCTGCTGTTCCGGGCGTACGAGGCGCTGCGAGTGGAACTGGCCCCGCTGGTGGCGCAACAGGCAAGGCACTAAGGGCAGGGAAGGCAGGAAGCGATGAGTTGTGAACGAATGGAGAGCCGGATCCTGGGGTACGTGGATGGGCGGCTGAAAGAAAGCGAGCGGCTGGAAGTGGAGAAGCACCTGGCCGAGTGCGCGCCGTGTGCGCTGCGGGTGAATGAATTCAGCGCGGTGGCCGGGCTGCTGGATGAGCTGCCGCTGATTGAGCCATCGGCGGAATTCGACATGCGGGTGCATGCGCGTGTGGCGGCTGAGCCGCAGCGGAAGGAGAGCTGGTGGGCTTGGATGCAGTTTTCGCCGCGGATTGCGTTTGCGGCGTCCATGTTGCTCTTGTTGACGCTGTGGCTTGGGTACCGCACGGGTACGCCGCCGGTGACGCCGAATATTCAGAACGACGACCAGGCGATGATGCAGGATTTGCCGGTGCTGGAAGATCACGATGTGCTGCAGAATTTCGAGCCGCTGAAGGATCTGCCGCCAGGGCCGGAGGATGACGATGCGGAGGCGCAGCAGCCGCAGCGGATGTAAGGAACTTTAGAAGGGAAGGCGGAGAGCAGAGAAGGATATGCGGAGCGGGAGAGTCCAATTCGGCGTGAAGTTGCTGGCGATTGCCGCGAGCGTGGCGATTCCTGTGCTTTGCGCGGGACAGAATCCGCATCCGGACCGGCCGCCGCAGCGGCAGGCGCCGGCGCCGCAAGGGCAGACGCATGCGGCACCGAATCGTCAACCGGCGTCGCGTCAGGGGTACCCGCAACCGACGAATCCGAATCGCCCGGGGAACGCGAATCGGAGTCCCTATAAACAGGCGCATCCAAATCAGGGGCCGCGAAACAATTTCAATAATGGAGCGAACAATCACAACGGCGTGAGGAATGGAGCGGGCGCTGGTTATGCGCCCACACCTCGGCGGCAGTTGGGTGTAGGCGCGCCGCGGCCGTGGGTGGACCAGATGCGCGACCTGTCTCCGCAGCAGCGCGAGCGGGTGCTGCAGAACAGCAAGGCGTTTCAGAATCTTTCTCCCGACAAGCAAGGGAGGATTCGGCAGCAATTCAATCAGTGGGATAACATGCCGCCTTCGCAGCGAGCGGATTTGCGGCAGAAAGAAAATACCTGGCGCAACCTGACGCCAGACCAGCGCGAGCACATCAAGAATGATGTGCTGCCCCGGTGGCGGCAGATGCCCTGGGATCGCCAGCAGGTGATGAAGCAGAAGCTGGGGGTGCTGCAGAATATGCCGGAGTCGGCGCGCAACCAGCGGTTGAATGATCCGAACTTCACGCGAGGCCTGAGCGAGGAAGAACGATCCACGCTTCAAGACTTAAGCCACACGCACGTCGGCGCGCCGGATCCTCCGGGCGAATAATTGGGACTAGAAGCGCGAGGAAAGTCAAAGAACGAAAAGCAGATCCCTCACCCTGCAAAAACCGCAGGGATTCGGGATGACACCCACGCTGGACGTTATCAATTGGTGTTGGCGAGGTTCGATGGTTTTGCCAACAAGGCGAGTTGTTGAGGTTGGGCATGTTTGGCCGCTTGCTGCTCTGCCTTTGAGGTGAGGATTTGCCGAGAGCCGTCGGCATCCCGCAGCCAGAGCTGGGAAAGAAAGCAAAGTTTCTGGTAGCAATTGAAGACGACTTTTCCGGAGTTGCCGCCGTCGCGCACGGTGCGGTTGGATTGCACCACGGCGACGTTGTTGCCGTGATAGACACTGAGCCAGACCTGGTCGTGATCCGAAGAGACTACATACTCACCGGCCGGCAAGTGTTTGTCGGCGATTTCGAATTCGAATGGAACCTGCACGCGGACACTCTTGGTCTGCGCATTCGTTGAAATAACCCCCCCGAGGAAGAACAAGCCCGCTGCTAGAAGTTTGGTATTCATGATATTTCCTTTCAGTTTGGTTCGTCTCAAGACTGACCGGGATTCACGAGCAGTCTTTCGCGAAGTTTCCGCGTCAAAGCCTGGCAGGACAATGGTTGGGGGCTGACCCACAAGGGAAACGATTCTGGCCGGCTAAGTGCTAGAAACAAAAGGCTATGCAGCAAAACATGATTTGGCTAAACGAGAGTGCGAGGCAGTCAGAAGTGTATACTTCCGGGAAGTCAGGGAGGTGAGCGATGGAAGAGCTTACAACCGCAAAACGAGCCATCCGCTTCGGCCTCTACGAGGTTGATTTTGCCTCGCAAGAATTGCGCAAGGCTGGGATCAAGATCAAAATCCAGGACCAGCCGTTCCAGATTCTGGCCCTGCTGCTGGAGCGGCCGGGGCAGATTGTGACGCGCGAGGAGATCCAGAAGAGACTTTGGGAGGGAGACACATTTGTAGATTTCGATTTGGGGTTGAACAGCGCGGTAAAGAAACTTCGCCAAGTGCTTGGGGATGAGTCCGACAATCCGCGATTTATCGAGACTTTGTACCGGCGGGGATACCGTTTCCTGGCTCCGGTGCAAGATGAGGCAGCAAGCTCCGCCGGAATATCAGGGATTGCACCGCAAACAGACACCAATGGAAATGGAACAAAAGCCGGCGGGAATGGAGTGGTGGATATTGCCGAGCGGGGGAGCCCGCAAGAGAAGAGATCAAAAAAACTCCTTTTCTACTTGCCTGTGCCGATTTTGTTGGGAGTCGGTTTGCTGGGAGGGTATTGGCTGCGGCCGGCGTCTTTGCCGCGAATCACCGGGTACCAGCAGATCACGAGCGACGGACGGCAGAAGTACAGTATTACGTCGGACGGGGAACGGCTGTACTTCGGGGAGTACGATTCCGGGCATTTCGGGATCGCCCAGGTGTCCGCGGCGGGCGGAGAAACAGCGACATTGCAATCGCCCTTCGCCAACACGATGCTGGCGGGTGTTGCGCCGGATGGTTCCGCATTGCTGGTGGGACAATTCCACCACATGAACAAGCAGGCGCAAGTCTGGTTGCTGCCGCTTCCGACGGGAGCGCCGCGGCGGGTGGGCGATCTGGTTGTGCAAGCCCTGACGCCCTTTCCGCAGGGGCTGATTTTCTCCAAGCCAGACGGTGTCTACGAAGCCGCCGCCGATGGGAGCCAAGTGCACCAAATACTTTCCACCGACGGGATCGCGACAGACCTGGCGGTTTCTTCCGATGGCCAGAAAATCAGTTATACGGTTACGGACCGACGGACAGCCAGCAACAAGATATGGGTGGCGAATCGCGACGGGAGCAAGGCGCACCCTATTTTCACGAGCGTAGGCAATACCGGGCGCGATTGCTGCGCCAAGTGGACATTAGATGGCAAGCACCTACTGTTCGAGCGTTACCGGGAAGGTCACAACAATATATGGGTGTGGAGCGAACCCCGATTCTGGTTTAACCGGCAGCCCCAAGCGCTGCAGTTGACGAATGGCCCGTTGGATTTCACCGGGCCATCCCCCAGCAGTAACCCAAAAAGGTTTTTCGCCGTGGGCGCACAGCCCCGGGCGGAATTGTTGCGCTACGACGGAGTATCCGGGTTTAGAGCGTTCCTGGGGGGGTTATCAGCCAGCGATCTGGCATTTTCAGTGGACGGGCAGTGGGTGACATACGTGAGCATTCCGGACAGGGCCTTGTGGCGAAGCCGTGTGGATGGCAGCGAAAGGATGCAGCTCACTGCTCCAGGTAAAATTTTCGTTGGGCTACCTCGATGGTCTCCCGACGGGAAACAGATTGTTTTCATGGGCCGGATGCTGAACGCGAACTGGAGGGCGTACCTGATTTCAACAAATGGCGGCACGTTTGAGGACCTTGTCCCAGACGCTCCCACGGGTGTGGACCCCGGTTGGACGACAGACGGAAAGTCAATCGTGCTGTCACTGAACAACGTGGGGCCGGAGGCGAGAGGAATCTCGATTCTGGATCTGCAAACCCGAAAGGTGAGCGACTTGCCCGGCGCCGAGCATTTCTTCTCTCCACGGGTTTCGCCGGACGGTAAATACATCGCAGCGATCAGCTGGGACGAAAAGCGGCTGATGCTTTTCGATATTACTGGGCAGAAATGGACCGAGCTAATCAAGATGCCGATCGGCTATCCAAGCTGGTCGCACGATGGGCAGTATTTATATTTCGACAGTTTCTTCTCTGAAGATCCCGCCTACTATCGAATCCGAATTTCGGATCGCAAGCTGGAACGGCTGGTGAGCCTTACCGAAATTCGCAGGTTCTGGGGACCGCTGGGAGAATGGGCTGGTCTGGCTCCTGACGATTCTCTGCTAATCACGCGGGACGCCAGCAACGAAGAGGTCTACGCGATTGATTGGCAACCGCAGTGAGATGGATTAGAAATTAAACAAAATCTGCGCTGGGCCGGAGGGTAGAGAAGCCTTCTGGCTCAGGTGAATTCCTCGGCCAAATTGAAAGTTAGCGGTGGTGCGACAGCGGGTGGGGCAAGCCCCGCCCCTACAAATTCCTGCGATTCGTGAGGATTCGAGACAGTTCTGCGGATTGAAAAGTCAGGGGTTTTGTTTTTGCCGGAGATGTCAGCAGAGGCAGATCAGTTCTAGTGGAGAGCAGCGAATTCGGCCTTGGCTTTTTGGTAGACGGGGATGTCGGGATCGGCGTTTTTCCATATGGAGAGGAAGCCGGCGTAAGCGGCTTTGGCTTTGGCGGTGTCGCCCTGTACAGAATAGGCGCGAGCCAGCTGGAGGCGCGCGAGGGCGGCAATTGGATCGTTCAAGATGAGGCCGGGGTGGTCAAGGAGTTTCTGGAATTCGGCAGCCGCAGCGGCGCCCTGATGAGCGGCGAGATAGGCTTCGCCACGCAAATAAATCGGATAGCCGGCGTTGCCGTGGTCCATATCGCCCAACTCGTACACGGAGGCCGCCTGCAGCGACTGGATCGCTTTCGAGGGGTCCTTGCGAACCAGTGCGAGTTGCGCGCGGGCAGCAGGCAAATAATCGAACTGAACGAGAGTGTTCTTGGAAAAGCGCACGGATAAGTCGTCGATCAGCGACTGCGCCCGGGCCGTGTCTCCGGTCATGGCGAGAATCAATGCCGCTGCGCCTTCGACGTCACTCCCTTTGGAGCGGGAGAGCCCATCGGAGGCTTGGCGCCGCGCCATCTCCTGGTTGCCGAAGAATGCTTCCATTTTAGCCGCCTGGACTTGCAGGAGAGCCGCGCGCTCCTGTTGTTTCGATTTTTCGGCCGAGGTTATCGCGGCCTGGAAAAGCTGGCGGGCGCTCCTGGCCTGACCGTAGTAAGCGGCAGTGTGGGCCTGAAGGGGAAGAATCCCGTAGCTATTCTTGCCGACGGAATTGGCAAGTTGCTCCATGCCGACGATATCGTTGCGGAGGAAGGCAAGTTCGTACAAACCGTAAGTCAAGTGAAGGCAATCGATTTTTTTCTCTTGTGCCTCACGGATTAATTCGCGGGCATCGTCGAAGCGGTTCGCGCTAATCAGTGAACCGGCGACGGCTCCGTAGCTGATGCAATCGCCGGGCAGCAGGCGCAAGCTCTCGCCGGTTTCCACTCGAGCTTTGTCGAACTCCCCGAGATGAAGGTACATGTTTCCCAGATTCAGGTGGGCGATGTCATCCCTGGGGTAGGTTTGCGACCACAGCTCGTAGACTTCCCGTGCTTTTTCCCAGTCGCCAGTGACGTATTCATAGTAGTGAGCTTCAATGTAAAAGCGCTCGCGTTCGCTGACGCGATCCGACAAATCGTGGGCGGTGCGGAAGTACTTCAGGCTGCGCTCCTCGGAGAGGTGGAAATAGGCCATGCCGAGGGAGGCGTAGGCCATGGCGAAATTAGGATCGAGGTCGATGGCGCGCTGAAATAGAGGTACGGCGGCCTCGTGATCTTCCTTGTCGATCATCGTGGTGCGCCCAAGACTGTAGGCCTGGAGAGCCTCGAGCGAGGGCGTGGTGACCTCTTCCACGGGTGAACTAAATTGTTTGACAGTGCCGAAGGATTCGCCGAGCTTCCAGCGCAACTTTGATGCAGCATCGGCCAGGCTCTTTAGGACGAGTTCTTTACTGTCGGCGGTGGTTTGTTCCTCGGCAAGAACGTCACCGCTGCGGCAGTTCACGGCCTTCAAGCCCAAAACGTATTGATTGCCCAGTTTGGCAATCGAGCCGTCGAGGACCGCAGCGCTCCCGGTCCGCTGGCACAACTGCCTTGCAATATCCGGCGTAAGAGACGCATCGGGTGGCTGGCCCATCAGCTGAAGGGTCTGCCGCATGCGCTCCTGGGAGACCAGACTGAGGAAGGGGGACTGTTCGAGCTGGATGGCGAGCCCTTGCCGCAGAGTGCCATCGAACACGGAATCACCGGTGGTGTTGGTGAGGTCCGCCAGGACAACGGTGTCTTTGTCTGTGAGCATGCGCGGTTTTCGGGAATGGAGCCACCACGCGAAGGCGCCGGAGGCGATGGTGACGGAAACAGCGGCGGCGATCCCGATTCGGGCAAGGCGGGAGATTTTTGTAGAGGTGGGGAACGGGTGTGGCGGGGAGGGATCGGCGGGGACGCGAGAGGTGTTTGGCGGCAAGTCTACCGGATAGATGAAGCGATAGCCGCGGCGGGGAAGGGTTTCGATAAAACGCGGGGAGTCGGCGGAATCGGCCAGAGCGGCGCGGAGTTTTGCGACGGCGACGTTGACGGCGTGGTCGAAGTCGCCGAAGGAATCGTTCGGCCAGATACGGTGTTTCAGTTCGTCGCGGGTTACGACCGCGCCCGGATCTTCCAGAAGCGCGGTTAGAACTTTGAGAGGCTGAATTTGCAGGCGGATTCGGCTGCCTGCTTTGCGGAGTTCGCCCGAGCGGCCGTCGAGTTCGAAGACCCCGAAGCGAGTGGTTCCGTTAAGGCCGGGTTGCACCATCCGGCACCTCGATGAAGATTCCCCCGCCGCTGAAGGTGTCTCCTGGAGCGGCGACATAATGGATAGACGATTGAAAACATGAAATGTTCCATGGAGTTCGTGGAATGACGGGAGAGGGTTGCGGATAAATGGCAGGTTTATCAAGTAAATCCACGTTGACGTAGGCAAGGCACATTGGAGAGGGCCGGTGAATTGAGGTACCAACTTGTCTGACCGACGCTCGGCCCGACCGCAACCGCGGCCGAGGCCAATGTCATGGGTCAGAAAATTCTGTTTGCAGGCAGGAGCGTACTGGTTCTGGGGCTGCTTTTCGGATCGCTGTTGGATGCCCAAGATTTGCGGAGCTCGTCCATTGATTCGTCCGTTCATTTTCAATTGGTTTCGGACTTTCTGCTGGTGGTGAAGGGGAGGGTGGGAGAGCTGGACGGGTTGAAGTTCATTTTGGATACCGGAGCGACGTATACGCTGATTGATCGAAAGCTGGCGGAGAGATTGCAGCTGAAGAGGAGTCCGGGAAAAATCACAAACTTTGACCGGGAAGTTCCGGTGGACTGGGCGGTAATACCGGATTTACGGCTGGGGCCGCTGCAGACGGGTCCGTTCCGGGTGCAGGTGGCGAAATTGGGGGAATTTTCGAAGCTTGCGGAAGGCGTGGATGGGATCATCGGGCTGGACCTGCTGAGCAGGAGCAAGAAGTTTTTCATCGATTACGAAAAACAGACGGTTGCGTGGGAGTTGGGGGAAGAGGGGCAGGAGCGGCGCGGATCTCCGACATATTTTGCAATCCCGTTCAGTGTTCAGGGGAGCCAGATGCACCTGATCATTGATACCGGATTTCAGGGGATTCTGTTGTATAAGGACCGGCTTCACAAGAGCGTGCCGGAGCTTCGGACGGAGGGGGAAGCGACCGAGGTGGAGTTTGGACGACTGCAAACGACGCAGGTGAAGCTGCCGGGGGTGAGGATGTTTGGCGTGGAGAAAGTGGCGACGGTGTTTCTGGCCGATGGACCCAATGCCGGCGATTTGCCTGGAGTAGACGGGTATCTTGGGGTGGCGTCGCTAAATGCAAAACGTGTTGAGTTCGACTTCGCCGATAGAATCTTGCGTTGGCGATGAGCGGAGCGAGACCAGGCTTCCCGCGCATAGAATAATTATTTATTTTTGATCGCTTCAGGCGAGCGAATCCCAAATTGGCTTAGTGCTTTTTCTTGTCTTGCCCTGCGGCGCGTTGACAACTCCCTGTCACTCGCGGCATCGTGACTTGTTGGATTGCCGCGCATCGAAGAGGTAGGGAGATTCCGATTCCAGAGTTGTCGACACGATTTCGAGCCCTGAGGCACCGTAACTTTCAGCTATTCATCATTGGACAGCTTATTTCGATGGTTGGGACGTGGATGCAGACCACGGCGCAGCAGTGGCTTGTCTACAAGCTGACGGGATCGGTGGCGTTGCTGGGGGTGTTTGGATTTGCGAGCCAGGTGCCGATGCTGCTGCTGGCGTGGATGGGCGGGTATGTTGGGGACCGTTACAACCGGCATCGCGGGGTCATTGTTACCCAATCGCTGTCGATGTTACTGGCGTTTGTGCTGGCGGGGCTGACGCTGACGCATTTGATTCGCGAGTGGCACCTGATTGTGATCGCATTTCTGGTGGGCGTCGTGAATGCGTTTGATGTGCCGATCCGGCAGTCGTTTTTTGTGCAGATGGTGGGGAAGGAAGATTTGCCGAACGCGATCGCGCTGAACTCTTCGATTTTTAACGGGGCGCGGGTGGTGGGCCCGGCGATTGCGGGATTTGCGATCGTGCTGCTTGGCGAAGGCTGGTGCTTCTTTCTGAATGGAGTGAGTTTCATCGCGGTGCTGGTGGCGCTGCTGATGATGCGGATTGAGCCGACACCGAAAAAGCCGGCGGATGAATCGCCGATACGGAGTTTTGTGGAGGGATTCCGGTTTGCGATGCACGATGTGCCGATCCGCTCGGCGTTGGTGATGCTGTGCATGCTGAGCCTGTTCGGGCTGCAATACTCGGTATTCCTGCCGATCTATGCCCACGACATTCTCCACGGGAACGCGGGGACGTTTAGTTTGCTGATGAGCGCCGCAGGTGTTGGCGCTTTTCTGGGTGCGTTGCAGTTTGCGGCGCGTACGAGTTATACGGGGCTGGCGCGGTGGATTGCCGCGACGTGCACGGTGTGCGCAGTGGGGTTGATCGTGATGTCGCATGCGACGATGTTGTGGATTTGCGCGACAGTGCTGTTTGTCGTTGGATTCGCAGCGACTTCGCAGATGGCGGCGACGAACACGATCATTCAGGAGCGTGTGCCGGATGAGCTGCGCGGCCGGTTGATGGCGGTATACGCGACGATGTTCATGGGGGTGCAGCCGATCGGGGCGCTGCTGGCGGGGGGCGTTGGGAAACGGATTGGGACGCCGAACACCGTGTTGCTGTTTGGAGCGATCGTGTTTGCGGGATGTTTGTTTTTTATTTGGCGGGTGGCGACGCGGGTGGGGAGAGCGCCGGTGGGAGCGGCGGTGGAAGGATAGGAAATTTGCGGCGTGGATTGAGTAGGGTAGCCAAATTGTGATTTGAGGTGGAGTTTACATCGTAAAAGCGGGAGCAGAGCTCCCCTTCGTCAGACTCAGGGCAAGCCGCACTCAGAAGGTTCAGAGAGGATTGGGGCGGTAGAGGTAGGTTGGCTTTTCATCGAGGATGGCGGGCTTTGGCTGATTTATTGCGGTGAGGATCGCGTCTACTTTGCTGCGCGTCGGCGCGAGGGAGCAGACGGGGTCGGTGGCGGCAGGATCGCCCGCGAGTGCCATGGCCTGGCAGCGGCAACCGCCAAAGTCCTGATGGCGACGGTCGCAGGATTTGCAGGGCTCCTGCATCCAATCTTCTCCGCGGAATTTCTGAAATGCCGGAGAATTTTCCCAGATTTTCTGCAGCGATTTTTCCTTCACATTTTCAAAGTGAATTCCTGGAATCACGCCGGCCGCGTGGCAGGGAAGTACCGCGCCATCGGGAGAGACGAGCATGAGCTTGCGTCCCCAGCCGCCGACGCAGGGTTTCGGGAATTTCGCGTAGTAATCGGGAACGACGAAGACGACGCGCGTTTTGCCTTTCAGGCGGTCTTCGGCTTCTTTTAGCTTTGCAACGCAAAATTCAAGCTGGCGGCGGGTGGGAAGAAGCGCTTCGCGATTGGCGAGGGCCCAGCCGTAGTATTGGACGCTGGCGAATTCGACGCAGCCGGGTTTGTAATCTTCCACAAGGAGGAGCATCTCCTCGAGTTCCTGAATGTTCTGGCGGTGAATGACGAAGTTCAGAGTTACGCCGATGCGGTGCTTTTTCAGCCATTCGAGGACGCGGAGTTTTTGCGGATGGGAAGTGGTGTTGGAGATTTCACGCCCGGTCTGCTCGGTGGCTCCCTGAAAACTCAACTGGAAATGATCGAGGCCCGCTTCGACGAGGGCGGCGAGTTTTGCTTCGTCGAGAGGAAGGCCGCTGGTGATGAGGCTGACGTAAAGGCCAGCGAGGCGGGCGGCGTGAACGAGTTCGACGATGTCGGTGCGGGCGAGGGGTTCGCCGCCGGTGAAATCGACTTGCAGGACGCCAGCTTTCGCGGCTTCTTGGAAAACGCGGACCCAGGTTTGGGTGGAGAGCTCGGAATCGCGTTTGGAGAGTTCGAGGGGATTGGAACAGTAGACGCAGTGAAGCGGGCAGCGGTGGGTGAGTTCGGCGACGAGAGCTAGCGGTGTGGGGATGGTGGTCATGATTTGCGGAAGCGGACCGCCTCCCGCCTTCGCCGGAAAAGCGCGGCTACGGCGGGCAGGCAGAAGGCGGTCCCTACTACTTTACGACATTGTCTGCGTAGTGGAAGGTCGCGTCGATTGGAAGAACCTCGGAGGAAATAACATTCGGAGTGACAGCCCAATTAGTCAAAAGCGGCAGCAGAGCTGCCGCACTCCAAAGTTAGAAGTCGATGGCGCGCTCGTTGTGGAGGAGCGCGAGGTAGCCGAGGAGGTCGTCGGTGATGCGTTGGGGTTCGGCTTTGGAATAGAGGATGTGGAGTTTTTCGGCGATTTGCTGGACGGTGTGATTGCCGTCGCAGAGTTGGACGATTTCGAGGCTGGGGCCGTTGAGGCGCAGGGCGCGCTCGGGCATGAGCAGTGTGCGCGGGAGTTGAGATTTTTCGTTCAAGCGGACGCCGGGTGCGAGGCGCGGCGTAGCGGTGAGTTCAGGCTTCATTCGGCGGATTCCTTGGCGGGCTGGAAGGCGCCCGGGGGCGGCCAGCCGGGATTTACGTATGCGAAATAGAGCGCGTCGAGCTGCGCCCACAGGATATCGCACTTGGCGCGAAGGGCGGCGTAGGCGAGTTCCTGTTGTTCGCGGGTGCGGGCGTGCTTGACGCAGTAGGCGAGGGCGAATTCGGCGTCTTCGGGGGCTTGGGTGAGGCGGCCCTTGAAATAGTCGAGTGCGGGAACCAGCCAGGGGTAGTGCTGGCGCATGCGGTCCATGCGCAGGGAGATTAGTGTTTTGCTGAAAAGTTCGGTGAGAGAAGAAGCCACGGCTTCGAGATGCGAAGTGCGGGAAACGAGCAGGACATAAGCCTGCACGGCGTAGCGGGTGCCGGGCAGGATGCCTTCGCCCTGGATGGCCTGCTCGCGATGCAAGCCGGTGCCTTCGACGAGCCGGAGCCATTTTTCGATGCCGCCGGGATGTTTGCCGTCGCCGTCGTGGTCGAGGATGCGTTTGCGCCAGGCGACGCGAAAGGCGGGGTCCTTGCTGCGAGCGAGAATGGCGGCGTCTTTGATGGGAATGTGAGATTGGTAAAAGTATCGATTTAGAGCCCAGGCTTGAAGTTGGCCGCGGGTGAGCTTGCCTTCGTGCATCAAGAGATGGAACGGATGCTTGTGGTGATAGCGCTCTTCACCGATGGAGTGGAACCCGGCGATGAAGTCTTTTTCACCGAGAGGGATTTCGTTTTGGCTGGATTTCATAGAGAGATGGTAAGGCCATCGTAGGCGATTTCGAAGCCGGCATCCAGTACCGCGCGATGTTCGGCGGAAGATTCATCGAGGATGGGATTGGTATTGTTGATGTGGATGAGGATTTTGCGGCCGGTGGCGTCGGCGGGAAATTTGGCGAGCAAGCCGTCGGGACCGGAGAGCGGGAGGTGGCCGATTTCGCGCGCGGTTTTGCTGGTGCGGCCGGTGAGTTTCAATTCGTCGTCGGACCAGAAGGTGCCGTCGATCAGGGTGATGTCGGCGGAGGCAGCCAGCTTCTGCCATTCCGCGTGTTGGCCCGAAAGGGAAGGGGCCAGGAAGAGTTTCTTTCCGTCCTGTTCGAAGAGGAGGCCGAGGGTGGCGTCCTCCGGCGAAGCGGTGCGAAGAAATTCATCACTTACGTAATCGGGGAACGATCCACCGAGGGGGATGGTATTGCAGACGAAGGCCGGCGATTCGCCCGGGGATTCCGAGAGATGGCAGCCGAGGCGGCCGGTGCTGGAAAGTACCTGCCAGTGCACGGGAGGATCCGCGCGATCCAGCACCTTGAAGATGCGATTTTCGGATTTGAGCGCGCGCTGTACGGCGGCGGTGGAGAAGACGAAAAAATTCTGGAACTCGCGCAGGTGGAGCAGACCCATCACGGAGTCCACATCGGCAGAGGGCAAAAAGACGCCGGCGATGGGAGTGGAGCCGGGGACGGCCTGGTTAGGAGCGAGTTCGGGATTGGATAGGATTTGGGAGCGTAGATCAGGTGAAGCGCCGATCAGGAACCAGACGCGATCATCAGGAGAAAATGCGATTTGTGTTTGGGTGCGCGGCTTGGCGTGAATTTTGCCGGAACGCAGGCCGGAGCAGTTGCGGCAGGCGCAATTCCATTGGGGAAAGCCGCCGCCGGCCGCGGAGCCGAGAATTTTAATTTTCACGGTGAAGTCTCCGGGAACCGATTCCGGAATTGGGAGCGAGGCCAGAAGGATGTTAGCAGAAAAAGAGCGGCCCGCCTCAGAAGGCGGGCCCTACATGAATTCGTGGAAAATCGGCGATTAAAGTTCGGCGTTGGCGTACGAGCTGACTTCGCAGTTCAGATCGATTTCTTCGTGTTGCGGGGTGACCCATTCCATGGCGATGGCTCCTTGAAGTCGAGGTAACAGTTCGCAGGGCAGAAAGAAAATAGCACAGGAAATTGCAGAAGGGAAGCTGGAAGGAAAGCAAGAAGGGAAGCGAGCTAGGAGGGACGTTTAAGGAAAAAGACGAATACCAGGCGAAAGTAATCAAATCGCACACTCAACTCTTTTGCACATTTGTTTGTGAAAATCCACATGATTTGCACAAATTTATAGGAATTCTCTTGACATGTTTACCGATCAGCTTAAGATGTGGACAAAAGTGGATTGAAGTGGTTTTCAGTAGAGTAAAGTAGGGTGGTTTAGAGGGCTGTGGTGGAATTGGGCAAACCGATTCTCCAACGAAGCGGGCAACGTGAAACTGCGGGGGAACTGTCCAGCGAAGGTGGACGAGAAGGGTCGTCTGAAGATACCCGCCGTGTTTTTGGACGCTTTGCAGGAATTTGGCAACCAGTTTTACATCACCAGCCCAACAGGTGAAACGGCACGAATCTACCCCATGAAGGTGTGGGGGGAGATTGAGGATAAGTTGGCAAAGCTGCCGAGCACGCACCCGGTAAAGCGCAAGTTTTTGTTGAGGACCAGCTATTTCGGGCAAGCGGTAGAGATGGATGGGCAGGGGCGAGTGCTGCTGCCTGCGGTATTGAGGGAAGCGGCGCAGGCGAAGGGCGACGTGGCGGTGCTGGGAGCGTTGGATTACCTGGAGGTGATCAACAACGCGAGGGCTTTGGACCAGATGAAGAGTGAGCCGTACACGGATGAAGACAACAAGATTTTGGGAGATTTGGGAATTTAGACGGGAAGTGGCGAGTGGCGAGTGGCGAGTGGCGAGAGAAGAATGAAGAGCCACAGAGGAAAAGTAGCAGGGAACCGCACACGCCGGTTTTGTTGGAAGAGGTGCTCGAATGGCTGCGAATAAAGCCGGACGGAATCTACGTAGACGCAACGCTGGGAGCCGGAGGGCATTCGGCGGCCATCGCGGGGCGGCTATCACCGGGAAAAGGGCGGTTGATCAGCCTGGACCGGGACGCACAGGCGCTGCAGATCGCGCGGGAGAGGCTCGCGGAGTTTGGGAATTTAGTGAGTTTCGTCCACTCGCCGTTCTCGAAGATTGCGGAGGCCGTACACGGGTTGGGGATAGCGAGCGTGGACGGGGTCTTGGCCGACTTGGGAGTTTCGAGCATGCAGCTTGACCGGCCGGAGCGGGGATTTTCATTCCGCGAGGCTGGCCCGTTGGATATGAGGATGAGCAGCGGGGAAGCGGAAGAAGACACGCTGACGGCAGACGAGATTGTGAATCGCTGGTCGGAGAAAGAAGTGGCCGACCTGCTCTTTCAAGAGGCGGAAGAGCACGATTCGAGAAGGATCGCCAGGGGAATAGTGAAAGCGCGGCCGATCAGGGATACGGCGCACCTGGCAACGGTTGTGGCAGGCGTCCGGAAGCAATGGGGAAGGCAGAGACTGCATCCCGCAACAAAAACGTTTCTGGCGCTGCGGATAGCGGTGAATCGAGAGATGGAGGAACTCGGGCAGTTTCTTTTTCGGACCCCTGCCACATTAAATTCTGGCGGCCGATGGGTGATGTTGACGTACCACTCGCGGGAAGACCGCCCGGTGAAGCGCGCGTTCCAGGAAGGCGAGAAAGAGGGAACGCTGAGAGTGCTCACCAAGCATGTGATTGTGCCCGGCCCGGAAGAGCAAGGAGCGAACCCGAGATCGCGAAGCGCGAAGCTCAGGTGCGCGGAGAAGGTGTGAGATGGCGACAGCATTTCAATGGCAGGAAGTACCGGGCGGCGACGGGATCCTTCGGGAGCCGAGAGTGGTTCGCGGTCAAGGCGGAGTTC
>DASSGS010000005.1:0-122129 GCA_035693365.1 Candidatus Acidiferrum sp.
GCGGACATCCTGAAGATGATGAAAAGAACGCTCCGCGGCTGGGGCCGGCTCGTCACCATCCTGATACGCCTGATACGTCACGCGAAACGGCGCCGACGTACCCGCGATCGAGCGGTGAATCCTGAGTGTTCCTTCGCTTGCTATAGCGCTTGCCATTTTTTTCCTTCCAGTCTTCACGGGATTAGGCGGTTTGCCACTTGACCTTGGAAATGTCTATCCCTTCCTTGGCCATTTCATACAGCGGCGAGAGTTCCCGCAGCTTGGTTACAACCTGCACCATTTTGTCGATCACATAGTCGACTTCTTCCTCGGTCGTAAACCTCCCGAGGCCGAAGCGGATCGACGTATGCGCCAGATCCTCTCCCACGCCTAATGCTTTGAGTACATAACTCGGCTCAAGGGTTGCAGACGTACACGCCGAACCGCTCGAAACCGCAACGTCGTTGATTCCCATCAGCAGCGATTCGCCTTCCACATACGCGAAACTCATGTTCAGGTTGTTCGGCAGCCGGTGTTCCATCGAACCGTTGATGAACACCTCATCCAGCTTCGCTTCCAAACCCTTGCGCAGCCGTTCGCGCAGCGCCAGCATCTTCTGCGACTCCTTCGCCATTTCCTGCTGGCAAAGTTCCGCCGCCTTGCCCAGTCCCACGATGCCGGGCACGTTCAGCGTCCCCGAACGCATCCCGCGTTCGTGCCCGCCGCCATCAATGATGGCCGAAAGCTGCACGCGCGGATTGCGCCGGCGCACATACAACGCCCCAACGCCCTTGGGTCCGTAAAACTTGTGCGCGGAAATCGCCAACAGATCGATGTTGTCTTTCTGCACGTCCACCGGGATTTTGCCCGCGGCCTGCACGCCGTCCGAAGCAAAAATAATCCCGTGTTCCTTGGCAATCCTCCCGATTTCCTGTATCGGGTTCACCGCGCCAATTTCGTTGTTGGCGTACATGATCGCAATCAGAATCGTGGTCGGCCGGATCGCCTTCCGCACTTCTTCCGGATCCACACGGCCGTCCTTGCCAACCGGCAGGTACGTCACCTCAAATCCATGCTTCTCCAGATTCTTGCAGGTATCGAGAACCGCCTTGTGCTCGATCGCCTGGGTGATGATGTGGTTGCCCTTTTCGCGGTACATTTCCGCGACGCCCTTGATCATCAGGTTGTCGGATTCCGTCGCTCCACTGGTGAAAATTATCTCTTTCGCGGTTGCACCGATCAGCGAAGCCACCTGCTGCCGCGCATTCTCCACCGCTTCTTCGCCGGCCCAGCCGAACGAGTGGTTGCGGCTCGCCGCATTCCCGAATTTCTCCGTAAAATAGGGCAGCATCGCCTCCAACACCCGCGGGTCCATCGGGGTGGTGGCGTGATTGTCCATGTAAATCGGCAGCTTGACGGCCATTTCCGTGTTCTCCTCTAACTCTTCCAACTCTTGGATTTCCCGCTCAGCGGCTTGCCGCCAGTTGGTCCATCCCTTTCAATTCCACCAGCGCCGGTTCCTGCTGCTTGTCCTCGCTCAACTGCGCGATGGTCACCGTGCTCAATACTTCCAGAATGCTTTCGTTCACCCGCTGCAATGGTTCTTTGATGGAGCAGCGGTCCGTAGCGTCACAATTTCCGTGGCTCGTAACACAAGAAGTAATCAGCACCGGACCATCAATCGCCGTGATCACTTCCAGCGCGCTGATCTTCGCCGGCTCCTTCGCCAGCAGATATCCCCCGCTTGAACCATGCTTGGCCACCACCAACGTTTGCCGGGCCAGCTTTTGCAGAACCTTGGCCATCAGCATCGACGAAATCCCATACTCCTCGGCAATCTCGCTGGCGCTGCATGCGTGCTTCTGGCGGTGATTGGCCAGATGCTTCATAGCGATCAGGCCGTAATCCGCCTTCTTGGATAATTTGAACATCGTGCGTCCCCAACGCGGTGATGCGAGCAACCCAATTGCGACTGAACCAGTCGCATATTGACTATACGACTTTATCCCGCACTTTGTCAATCCCGCGCCAAGCCACAAATCCAAGACAAATCTTTATTTATCCGATACTTAGACTACGACCAGGTTAGTCGTAGTTGGAGCTTTTTCCACCCAATCGCCCCATTTTGCCTTTGAACGGCCATTATCCCACCCGAATGGTTCTGAGTCTCCTCCCTTTCCGGGGTATTCTCTTCCTCGGAGGCTTTTCCGGAGGCACACAGACCGACATGGGGCCGATTCAAAGGGTTGGGCAATTTGCTTGGATACTTCTCACAATCTCTTTTCTGGTCTTGCTTATTCCAATTGGCGTTTCAGCGCAAGAATCTGCCCCAGAGCATCCGCCAGCCCCCAAAGCCCATTCGAAAGCTGCCAAGAAGAAAGCGCCAGACACCTTCACGCTCGTCGGCGCGGGCGACATCGTCGGCTGCTCGGACCTCGCCGCCGCCGAAGCCACCGCCAAACTCATCGACGCAATTCCCGGCACGGTCTTCGCCGCCGGCGATCTGGCCTATCAGCGCGGCACATACGAAGAGTTCATCAAATGCTACGGCCCAACCTGGGGCCGGTTCAAAGCCCGCACTCGCCCGACTCCCGGCAACCACGAATACTACGGCGCCCCGGCCAACGGCTATTTTCGCTATTGGGACGGACAAGCCGGAGATCCCGGCAAAGGTTATTACAGCTACGATCTCGGCGCGTGGCACATCGTCGTCCTAAACACCAACTGCGCCGCCACCCAGCTCGGCGGCTGCGCCGAAGGCTCGCCCCAAGAAATCTGGCTAAAGCAGGATCTCGCCGCGCACCCGAACGTCTGCACGTTAGCCTACGGCCACCACGCCCTCTTCAGCAGCGGCCTCTTGCCCAAGCACGCCGAACATCCTGAACTCCGCGCCTTCTGGCAAGACCTCTACGACGCGCATGCCGACATCGTCCTGGCCGGCCACGAACATTCCTACGAACGCTTTGCCCCGCAAAATCCCGATGGCAATCCCGACCCCGATCTCGGCATCCGCGAATTCGTCGTCGGCACCGGCGGCCGCAGCCACACCCCGCTCGGCTACGCAAAGCCCAACAGCGAAGTCCGCGACGACAAAACCTACGGCGTCCTGAAGCTGGCTCTTTCCCCCGGCAAATACCGCTGGCAATTCCTCCCCATCCCCGGAAAAACCTTCCGTGACTCCGGTGAAGGTGCGTGCCATAGCACACCCACCCCACCCACAAAGTAGAATCGCTCGAAAAATCGGCTCGCGTTTATTTCGGGGGCTCGCTCAGGATGGCTGGCTTGTCGCCAGTCTGGTGATCAATGATCTGGAACAGCAGGAATGCGTGGATCGCGTCGATCGCTTGTGAATTCTCCGTCACCAGCCGAATGCGCGCTCCGCGTTCCGTCTCGAAATACTCGTATTTAATCGCTTCCTTCAGTCGGATCATTGCCGGAACACCGGGCGGGTTCGTCTCATGAATCAGCATCGGCGCTTTGAAATTCCCCGCGGCAAACATTTTGGCGATGTGGCTCAAGTGCATTCGCACCTGTTCAATGCTCGCCTTATCCCCCGGGTCGCTTGCGCTTACGTTGATCTCCCCGCCGTTTGGATAGAGGAGGAAATGATGCGCCGTTTTCTCATGCGAGAAACCCATCACATGGTCGCCACGTTCCACCACACCTTGCTGTGGATTCAGCGCCTGCGGGTTCTGCAGCAGGATCGCCGCGAACAAAAGCATTATCGCTCGCATAACCTGCCTCCACCTTGTGAGGCGTTTCCTATCGAGGCACCAGGTTAGACGCAAGAGCCCGGATTAGGGCAGCTAGGCAGTTCGCGCCTCCTCAATAAAGGAGCACCGGTAGCGCCTGCACCCTGCAGGCAAGCACTCCCCCGCGAGTTGTTGGCGCGATCAATTCATTTCGCGCATGCGCCACTAACCGAAGCCGCTTCTACCAGCTTCTGCAACGCCCCCAATTCCGGAATCGTCAGCTGCGATTTATGCGCCTGCAACTCCAACGCGTTCAGGGAATCCATATGCAGTTTCTTCTGCTCCGCGGAAATCGCCGCGCCATTTTGAATGGCCTCCAGCGCGTTTATCCCAATTTTCGCCGCCTGCGATAGCGCCGACGACGCCGGCGCAGCCTCCCTTACCAACTCCGACCGTTGCGCCAGCGCCCTCAATCGATCGTCGATCGTCGCCCATTCCGCCAGCGCCGCGCGAATCTCCCCCGCCAAGCCGGCGTCCTTGCAGTTTGAGGCAACGAACTGCTCCACCAGCTGCGAAAATCTCCGCGAAACATCGCTCTCCGGATAAACCGCGTCCACCAGCCGGTTCAACGGCGTAAGGCTGCTCGGCGGGGTGCTGGCGCTCGCCTCTCGCGTGTAATCTTTCCCGTGTTCCAGCGCCTGCGCCAGCCCACGCAGGGCATCCAATTCCGCGGGTGTCCACGTTCCCGCGATCCGCTGCAGCATCGTCCTTTGAAACGACCGGTGGGCCAATCCCAGCCATTCCAGCCGCGCGGACTCCGTCTCCATCCTCTGATACATCGAAGCAACATCGCTCGCGCCTTCCGGCGACCACAGCCGCTCGGCAATCGCCGCATTCCGCGGCCAGATCCGCGAATCGACGTTCTCCGCGTTCACATACTCGGACCAGATGCACGATTCTCCGCCCAAAATCAGTTGCTTTTGCTCTGGCGTCAACGCCGCGGCCGGGCCTCCCAGCGGATCGATTGCATAGTGCCGCGCCGCGCTCCAACCGAGGTCCAGGTAGTAGCCGTTCGAAAGCATCCCCCGATATCCATCCTTCGCCGCCGCGGCCAGCGCCTCCACGCCGCGCCACGATTGAATCACAATCGTTTTCGGCACGCCCGGCACCAACACTTCATCCCACCCCACCGGCGTCTTCTTGTGCTTCGTCACCAGTTCCTGCACCCGTCCGCTGAAATACGCCTGCAACCCCGCGTTGTCTTTGATCTTGTGCACTTTCTTGAACGCCTGAATCTTCGGATTGGCGTCCCACTCCTTCCCGTTCACCTCGTCGCCGCCGATATGAAAAAACTGGTCCGGAAACAACCTCGCCATCTCGCCGATAAATTCGCTCAAAAATTTGTAAGTCTTTTCCTCCGTCGGATCCATCGCCGGATCGAACACGCCCCATTTCCGTTCCACCGTGTAAGGCCCGCGGCCGCTCGCCAGCTCCGGATGACCCGCGAACCACGCCGTGCTGTGGCCGGGCATGTCGAATTCCGGCACCACGCGGATCCCGCGATCGCGCGCATATTCCACCACTTCGCGAATCTCTTCCTGCGTATAGAACAGACCGTCGGAGCCCTGCTCGTGCAATCTCGGATATTTCCGGCTCTCCGCACGGAATCCCTGGTTCTCCGAAAGGTGCCAGTGAAAAACATTCATCTTCACCGCTTCCATTCCATCCAGATTTCGCTTGATCACCTCCAGGGGCATAAAATGCCGGCCAGAGTCGATCATCAACCCGCGCCAGGAAAACCGCGGACGGTCCTCGATGTGCAACGCCGGAACGCTGAAGCCGTCTGGTGAAATTGCGATCAGCTGCAGAAAAGTTTGCAACCCGTGCAGCGTGCCCAGCGGATTCGTGGCGTGCAATTTTGCCCCGGACGTCGAAATATCCAGTGCGTAAGATTCGTCTTCACCCAACTCCTGAATAGTTTTGCTTTCGTGGTCGGTCTTGATCTCGAGCGTTGCCGCGCCCGCATTCGGACTGAAAGGAAGCAAAACGATTCCCGTTTGACGCCGCACTTGGTGCAGAAACCTCTGCCCCGCTCGCTCCAGCCTCGGCTCTCGCAATCCCGCAAAGGCGATCCGAAAGTTTCCGTCGATCTTCAATGCGCCTTCGCCGCGTTCCACCTTCGCCGGCAGCGGCATGATATTCAGCGTTCCATTCGATTGCGCGTTCAACATGCCGGCTCCCGTTGCCAGAACGAACAGTGCCGTCAAACTACGCCTCGCCCCTGGCCCCATCCGTTTCATCGGCAATCCCCCCTCGCAGTCTTAAATCGGTTCAATACGGTATAACCTCTGGACGTGCCGCAGCAAGGGTGTCACAACTCCCGCGCCGCGACAATTCCCTTTCCGGAAATTTCCCTCTGCCCAAAACTACCAGCCGCCCCCAACTGCCAGCCGCCTACCGAAACTTGTCATCCTGAGGCTACCCGATGAGGGTAGCCGAAGGACCTCAACCCCAATCTCTCCTCCCCCGTTCCGTCGGGATCCGTCGCCGCGTGCGCAAGCCGCCGCCCAGAAAGACGCTTTTTCATAGTGCCGTCACCCCGAAAAATTGCTCTTCCTTCGAAATGCGGGTTAAAATGTGCCGCGGCGCCCCGTGCTGCCCTCATGAAAACTTCCATTGCCATCTATCCCGGCTCCTTCGATCCCGTCACCAACGGGCATCTCGACCTCATCGCCCGCGGCGAAAAAATGTTCGGCCGCCTCATCGTCGCCGTCCTGAAAAACATGGAAAAAGAACCTCTCTTCTCCGTCCCCGAGCGCGTCGAAATGCTCCGCGAAGTCACCCGTGAATTTCCCAGCGTCGAAATCGACGTCTTCCAGGGTCTCCTCGTCGACTATGCCCGCAAGCGCGACGCCGCCGTCATCCTCCGCGGCATCCGCGCCGTCTCCGACTACGAATACGAACTCCAGATGGCCCTGATGAACCGCAAGCTTGAGCCGCGCCTCGAAACCGTCTTCATGCTCCCCGGCGAAACCTACAGCTACCTCAGCGCGAAACTCGTCCGCGAAATCGCGCAACTCGGCGGCCCGCTCACCGGCCTCGTCCCTCCACTCGTCGAACAAAAAATCCGCGCGAAGCTTGCCCTCGCCTCCAAGTAAGCGTCGGCTCCCTCCGGTTCTCTCTTCCCGATTGAAATTCCCGCCCTTTTCCTGAAAACTAGTTAGTCACAGCTTCGCTCCAGGGAGTGCACGTGCAACTGACCAACCGCATCAACCGCATCCAGACTTCGCCCACCGCGTTGGTGATCAGCGCCGCCGAACAATTGAAAGCCAAAGGAGTGGACATCGCCGACTTCGGCCCCGGCGAACCCGACTTCCCCACGCCCGATCACATCAAGAAAGCCGCCATCCAGGCCATCGAAGAAAATCGCACCAAGTACACGCCGACCGGAGGCATCATGCCGCTCCGCGAAGCCATCGCCGCCTGGCACCAGCGCGAACTCGGCTCCGGCTACACCGCGAAAGAATGTGTCGTCACTGTCGGTGGAAAACATTCCATCTTCAATGCCGTCAGCGTCCTCATCCAGAACGGCGACGAAGTAATCCTTCCCGCGCCCTACTGGGTCAGCTTTCCCGACATCATTAAATATGCCGGCGGAACCCCCGTAATCCTTGAAACGCGCGCCGAGGAAGGCTTCGCCGCCAAAGCCGCCGGCATCGAAAAGCTCATCACCGCAAAAACAAAAATGGTCATCATCAACTCGCCCTGCAACCCTTCCGGCGGCGTGGTGGACGGCCCCGAATTCGAAAAAATTCTGGCGCTCTGCAAGAAACTCAACATCTGGCTGATGGGCGACGAATGCTACTCCCACTTCGTCTACGAGCCGCACAAACCGTTTTCCATCGCCGGCGTGAAAGACAGCAAAGCCAACGTCATCATCATCGGCAGCGTCTCGAAAACCTTTGCGATGACCGGCTGGCGCATCGGCTACACCCTCGCGCCCGAAGAATTAATCCAGGCCATGATCAAGGTGCAGAGCCAGTCCACTTCCAACCCGACTTCCATCGCGCAATACGCCGCGCTCGCTGCCATGCGTGGCTCGATGGACACGGTGCCCCCGATGCTCGCCGAATACGGCAGGCGCCGCAAACGTATCGTCGATGGCTTGCGCGCCATCCCTGGCGTCACTTGCGAATGGCCGGGCGGCGCATTCTACGCATTCCCCAATATCTCCGCCCATCTTGGCGAAGGCAAAAACGCCGCCGCGAAAAACTGCACCGAACTTGCCAAGCTCCTCCTCGAAAAAGCTCACGTCGCTCTCGTTCCCGGTGAAGCCTTCGGCGCTCCTGGCTTTCTCCGCCTTTCCTATGCGACTTCCATCGAACGCATCGACGAGGGGCTCCGCCGCCTCGAAAAATTCTTCTCCCGCGCGGAGGCCGCCTCCTAGCCTGTGATGCAACCTGCCCTCTCGCGACTTGAACCCTTCTTCAGCCCGCGGATCTGGGGCCAGCGTTCCCTCGCCCCCTGGTATCCCGATAAGGTCAATCTGAAAGAACCGCTCGGCGAAGCCTGGCTCACCGCCTTCGATTCGCGCGTTTCGAACGGCCCCTTTGCCGGCAAAACCCTGCGCGAAATGTGGCACGCCATGCCCGCCGAATGGCGCGGACTCCGCCACGCCTCCCTCGCCGAATTTCCCATCCTCATCAAATTTATTTTCCCCAACGACAAGCTTTCCATCCAGGTCCATCCCGGCGATGCCTACGCCGCGAAGCATGAACAAAACGCCGGCGGCCGCGGAAAGACGGAAATGTGGCACCTGGTCTGGGCAAAAAGCGGCGCCGAAATTCTTTTTGGCTTGAATCCCGGTGTGAACAAACAGGAATTTCTAAAAGCCCTCTCCGACCACACCGTGGAAAATATCCTGCCCCACATTCCGGTCCACTCCGGCGAAACCTACTTCGTCCCCGCCGGAACACAGCACGCCATGGGCGCCGGCCTCGTGGTCTGCGAAATCCAGGAATACTCCGACCTCACCTACCGCGTTTATGATTTTGGCCGCGTGGACTCTTCCGGCAAGCCCCGCGAACTGCACGTCGAAAAAGCCCTGGAAGTGACGAATTTCGGCGCCGGCCGCGGCGGCAAAATCGAATCGCTGGCCTTGCACTCCCCCGACGCAAAAAAATATCTTCTGGCAGCCTGCGAATACTTCGCCACTGAACGTTGGGATTGCAACCGCACCACTCCTATCGAGAGCGATCCGGAAGAGTTTCAAATTTTCGTCATTCTCGAAGGCGCCGGCGCGTTCCATGATTCCGAACGGGCCTTCCCCTACCGCCCCGGCGAAGCGTGGTTTCTGCCTGCCACCCTGCCCACAACACTCCTGCAGCCGGATGGCGTAAGCTCAGTCCTGCGCGTAACCCTGCCGGACACGGGCGCTCTGCGCAGGCAATTGCGCAACCAGGGATTTGAAGACCAGGCGATTTCGCGCGTTGTGCTGGGTGCCGAGTGAAAAAAGATAAACCGCTCGCGATTCACGCTGTAATTCTTGCCGGAGGCCGCGGCACCCGCTTCTGGCCCCGCAGCCGCACTCGCACCCCAAAACAACTTCTGAATATCGTCGGGGAAGGCTCCATGCTCCAGCAGACTGTCTCCCGGCTGGCCCCCCTGGTCCCCCCGCAGCGCATCTGGACCGTAACCAACGCTGAGCAATCCTCGGCACTATCTAAGCAGCTCCCCCTTGCGGCGCGAAAGCATGTGCTCGCCGAGCCAGTCGGCAGAAACACAGCCGCGGCCATCGCACTCGCCGCGATCCATGTGCGCCACGCCGCCGCTGGCGACGCGCTCCTCGCCGTCCTTCCCGCAGATCACTTCATCGCCCAACCCGGCCGCTACCGCGAAATTGTCCGCGCCGCCCTAGGCGAAGCCTGCAAGCCCGGCCACATGGTCGTCCTCGGCATTCCCCCCACTCGCCCCGAAACCGGCTACGGCTATATCGAGCGCCAGGGTGATTCCATCAACGCCCAGGGAGCGCCGATCTTTGCCGTGCGCTGCTTTAAAGAAAAGCCGGAGCTTGCCGTCGCCAAAGATTATTTGGCCTCCGGCAACTTTCACTGGAACGCGGGAATGTTTTTCTGGCGCGTCTCCACCTTTCTGGACGCGCTTAAGGAATTTCTGCCAAAAACCCACGCGCACATCGAAGAACTCGCCCGCCACATCGGTAAACGAACCTACGCCGCCAAACTAAAGCGCATCTATCCGCAGCTCGATAATATTTCCGTGGACTACGCCATCCTCGAACGCGCCACCCAGAATGCCGGCTCAAGGCGGGTTTTCGTCATACCCGCTGAAATGGGCTGGAGCGATATCGGCTCCTGGGCCGCGGTCCACGAACTCCTCGCCAAGCATCCCGCCGAAAATATTTTCGCCGGCCCCGGGCACACGCTCGACGCCGAAGGAAATTTCCTCTGGAGCCCGGGCAAATACGTCGCCGCCATTGGCGTCACCGGCCTGGTCGTCGTCGAAACCCCCGACGCCCTTCTCATCTGCCCCCGCGACCGCGCCCAGGACGTCGGCAAAATCGTCAAAGCCCTCGAAGACCGCAAACACAAAAAACTTCTGTAAAGAGAAACTGGCATTTGGGGGTACCGCCCACCAGCTGGGAAGCTGTCATCCAAAAGGTTTGCGATTTCCAACGACTAATCTGAAGAACGCTTCTTCGAATCGTCCGCGTGGTTCCTACCAGAGGGTGGCTTCACGAACCGAGCAAGATAGGCTGAAAAAATCATGAGGACATACAATATCAAGGCAATACAAATTCCGGAAATGAGCGCAATCATCCAGAACTTGCCGCTTGAGAGTCTGAGTCTTACTCCGTCCCAATAGCCAGCGGCAACCCCTTCGATGGCTCCATTCGTGGGCAGAAGAAATAATAAGACCTCAGTTCCAAGAACAACGATAAGATTTCTCACTGCTGCTTCTTTATGTAACTGAAGAAAATTCGTATTCATCGTGGGTATCCCACTCCTTCGGTTTCAGGGAACGGCCTCACGCCGCCAGTTCTTTCTGCAGCGTCTTGCCCTTGCGGAACCACGGTCGCTCCACCCGTTGCATGTACCTGGGCAGCGTCCGCTTCTTGGCCGCCAATTTCTGCGCCCACTCCCGCGCCTCCTCTTTCTTCCCCGCCAGCTTCAGATAGTTCGCGTAGTTGTACAGCGTCTCCGGCGTCGTCGAAAACTGTGCGGCCGGCGCGAAATAAATCGCCGCCTTTTCCAGGTCCCCTGTCTGCGCATAAGCGTCGCCCAGCAATCCCGTCGCCCGGTAATAATCAAATTTCGCGTCCTTCCCGATCACATACTCCAGGTCCGGTATCGCTCCCGCAAAATCTTCCATCCCCAGAGCCGCCTTCGCCCGCAGATAAAACGCATGCGGCGAATCGCTCCGCGTGGAAATTGCCCGGTTCAGCAGCTCACGCGCCTTCGCATAATTCTTCTGCTCGAAATACAGCTCCGCCAGTTCCTCCAGATTCCCCACCGACGGATTATCCAGAATCTGCATCTCCAGGTTTTGAATCCGCGAGCGCCGCCCGAATCCCTGAAACGTCCCGCGCAACAATCCCAGATCGGGGATCATCTCCACCACCACGTACACTCCGGCGCCCAACACGCTTCCGAAGATGATGATGTAGAGCCAATAGCCTTCCGGCCGCCGCTTCACGAAATGCCACAGCGCCACGCCCTGCACCAGAAATCCCCACGGATAAAAGTGTGAACTCAGTCCACCCATTCCCGCCCACCTCGTAGCTGCCTCTCAGGATAGTGACTTTTCCAACAGCATCCGGCATCGTCCTTCTGCGTGTCAATCCACCGCCAGTTTAATTCGTCTAAGAGTGACTAACCATTTATGCATCGCCACCTGAGCCCGGGCGGCCAAAATGGCTGCGTCTTCTACCGTTTTTTTGCCGGTGCCTAACCCCGCAATCTTTGGCCCCTCGCCCTCCTCGCGTATACTCGAATGCAATGGCTTCGATTCAATTTGGCACCGACGGATGGCGCGGCATCATCGCCGAAGATTTTACTTTCGCGAACGCGCGTACCGTCGCCGCCGCAATCGCCCGCTACGTCGTGCGCGGCGAAGACGCCCGCAAAGGAGTGCTCGTCGGCTACGACCATCGCTACGCATCCGATCGCGTCGCTGCCGCCGTCGCCGAAGTCATCAGCTCCACCGGAACGCCCGTCTGGCTCGCCGACAAACCCTGCCCCACGCCTGCAATTTCCCTGCTCGTCCGCCAACGCCAGGCCGCCGGTGGCATCGTCATCACCGCCAGCCACAATCCCTTTTCCTGGAACGGCATCAAATACAAAGCCAGCTACGGCAGCAGCGCCCTTCCCTCCATCGTCGCCCAAATTGAAAACGAACTCGAAACCGTGCTCTCCAACGGCGTTCCGCCCTTGCCGCCGCGAAAAGACTTGATCCACTGGCTGGAGCCGCGAGCGCCCTATCTCGACACCATCGAAAAACTCATCGACTGGCAACGCCTCCGCGACTCCAAATTCCGCTTCGTCTCCGACCCAATGCACGGTTCCGCCGCCGGCCTTCTCCACGAACTTTTCCAGCGCAACGGAGTCGTTTGCGACGAAATCCGCGGCACCCGCGACCCTCGCTTCGGCGGCGTCCATCCCGAACCGATCGAACCCCACATCGAAGCCCTTCGCAGAGCTGTCCTTGCGGGAAAATATGACGCTGGCCTCGCCGCCGACGGTGACGGCGACCGCATCGGCGCCATCGATCGTGACGGCTCCTTCATCAACCCTCACCAGATTTTCGCCCTCATGATCTGGCACCTCGCCGGCACCAGAAATCTTCCCGGCGACATCGCCAAAACCTTTTCCGTCACTAAGCTCATTGACAAGCTGGCCGCCAAGTTCTCCCGAAAGCTTCACGAAGTGCCCATCGGCTTCAAATACATCTGCGAGCTCATGCTTGAACAAAACATCCTGATCGGCGGCGAGGAAAGCGGCGGCATCGGCACCAGCCTCTATCTTCCCGAGCGCGACGCTCAGGTATCGGCCCTCTTCCTCGCCGAACTCATGGCCTGGCACGGCAAATCACTCGGCGAGCTTCTCGCCTCTTTGCACGCCGAATTCGGCGAGTTCCATTACGGCCGCGTCGACCTGGACGTGCGCCGCGGTCAAAAAGAAAAAGCCATCGCCCATCTCACCAGCGAAAAAACGAAGCGCATCGACACCTGGGACGTCACGCACCGCGAAAACATGGATGGCATCAAACTCTATCTCGGTGATATCGGCTGGGTGCTGGTGCGCCCATCGGGCACCGAAAATCTTCTGCGCATCTATTCCGAGACATCACGCGCAGAAACAACCAAGCGCGTTTTACAAGCTACGGTCGCGGCGGTCAACGCCCTCTAGGGAGCAAGCCATGGGAACCGTAAACCTCACAGACAAGTTCGGAAAATTCCAGGACTACTGGAATCCGCGCGTCATCGGCGAAGTCAACGACTGCCACGTCAAAGCCGTCAAGCTGAAGGGCGAATTCATCTGGCACCATCACGACAACGAAGACGAGCTCTTTCTCGTTGTAAAAGGGACGCTGCGCATGAAATTTCGCGACCGCGAAGCCGTCGTCCGCGAAGGCGAATTCGTCATCGTCCCCCGCGGTATCGAGCACTGCCCCGCCGCCGACGAAGAAGTGCACATCGTCTTGATCGAACCGCGAACCACTTTGAACACCGGCAATATCCAGAACGAAAGGACCGTCAGCCAGCTCGAGCACATCTAAATTCACTGCTCAGCGGCCGGAAAGACAGGACCCAGCCATGCAACATCGCTTCTATACTCTCGACGTCTTCACCACCACTCGCTTCCAGGGCAACCCCCTCGCCGTAATCACTGACGGCGACGGCCTCTCCCAGGATCAGATGCAGGCCATCGCCCGGGAAATGAATCTTTCCGAAACCGTGTTCGTGCAAAAACCGGCCGACGATCGCGCTCTCGCCCGCCTCCGCATCTTCACCACCAAGGAGGAGTTGAAACTCGCAGGCCACCCCGTCATCGGCACGTGGTTTCTTCTCGCCGAACTCGGCGTCGTCCCCGCTCAGGAAGGCGGCGTGCACATCATGCAGCAAACCGGCGCCGGAGTTCTGCCCGTCGAAATTCGCTTCAAGGACGGCCGCCCGCAGCGCGTCACCATGACCCAAAAAGAAGCCGCCTTCAAGCCATCCAAAATTAACAAAAAGAAATTGGCGGAATCGCTGGGGCTTTCCCTGAAAGATCTCGACCCCAAACTCGATCCCGAATTCGTTTCCACCGGAATCTTCAATCTGATGGTTCCGCTCCGCAATCGCCAGGCGCTCGGCAAAATTGAACTCAACATGCTCGAACTCGCCCGGCTCCTGGGCAAACAAGGCGCATTGGCGTATTGCTTTGCACTTGCCGGCAACTCTTCGACTCATGCGCGGGGAATGATGCCCTGGGGAATGTACGAAGACGCGGCCACCGGCTCCGCTGCGGGCTCGCTGGGCGCGTATCTCGTTAAGCACGGAAAATTCGGCGCAGGCCACACACTGCACATCGCCCAGGGCGTCGAAATGGGCCGCCCCAGCGAAATTGAAGTCGAAGTCTCGCAAAATGGAAAGAAACTAACCCCGCGCGTGAGCGGCGCCGCCGTAAAAGTCTTCGAAGGCACCATCCGCACCTAGCGCCAAGTCGATCGAGCGCACTGGCAAACCGAAACATGTGTCATGTGTAGCGGCCACCTTCAGGTGGCCCCGCGCGTAAATGTAGCGGCCGCCGTCTGCGGCGGGCGCCTTTTCGCCCCGTTCAGACTAACTATTTGCCCTTCAGCGTCTTTTGGTAAGCGTCCAGAATCCCGTTAACAAATCCCCCGGCATCATCCGACGAATATTTCTTCGCCAGGTCCACCGCTTCGTTGATCACAACTTTCGCCGGCGTATCCGTCGCCCGCATTTCATGCATTGCCAGCCGCAAAATCGCGCGGTCAATCGCTGCCATCCGGTCCAGCCGCCAGTTCACGGCGTACTTGCTGATCAATTCATCCAGCGCCTTGGCGTCATGCGCCGCGCCTTCAAACAGCTGGTTCGCAAACGTCCGCGTTTGCGCCGCCGCCTTCGCGCTCTTCCAGAAACTCAGCTCCAGTTTCTCCGCCATCTGCTGGCTCATGTCCCATTGGAACAGCATCTGCATGGCAAATTCCCTTGATTTGGTCCGCAAGCTCACGTTATTTCCGCCGCTCCTTACCCGCCCTGGCGGGCTTGCTCGCGTTCGATGCCTTCGAGGAACCACGCAACTTCCGCGATAGCTGCGCCATCTCGATCGCGCCCAGCCCCGCCTCGAATCCCTTGTTCCCGCCTTTCAATCCCGCCCGGTCGATCGCCTGCTCCAGCCTGTCGCACGTCAGCACGCAAAACATCACCGGCACGCCCGTATCCATCTGCGCCAGTTGCAATCCGCGCGAAGTTTCGGAGCAAACATAATCGTAGTGCGCCGTCTCTCCCCGCAGCACACACCCAATCGCGATCAGCGCATCGTATTGCCCCGTCATCGCCAATTTCTTCGCCGCCAGCGGCAATTCGAACGCCCCCGGCACGTGAATCACATCCACGTCCTTGCTCCCCGCTCCGCCGCGCTCCAGCGCATCCACCGCGCCCTGCAGCAACCGCTCCGTAATAAAACTGTTGAACCGGCTTACCACAATGCCGAATCGCATCCCTGCGCCGCTCAACCCTCCATCAATTTTCCCCGGCTGCATCATCGCTCGCGTTTCCTAATCCACGAATCAGAATTTGCTTTTAACGACATCCTGCCTGGCACTCCAAACCTAAGCAGATCTGTCATCCTGAGGGCGCGCCTTCTGCGCCCGAAGGACCTCAACGATTACACCCTGCAAAACTCCAAAGTTGCACCCCTTCGCCGATACGCCCCGAACCGCCCCAGGAAGCCAACTTTTTCCGTTCCTTTACCTCCTTAACTTCCTTAAATTCCTTTACTTCCCTTTAAAAACCGCCGCCCGCTTCTCCAAAAACGCCTTCGTTCCTTCCCGCATATCTTCCGTCGCGCAGCACAATCCAAACAGCGTGGCCTCCAGGAATAATCCCTCTTCCTGCGGCATTTCCACGCCCCGCTCAATCGCTTCCATGCAGTATTTCACGGCCAGCGGCGCTTTCTCGATGATCTTTTTCGCCATCGCCTCCGCGGCGGGCAGCAACTCCGCTGGTTCATAGATACGATTCACCAGGCCGATTCGCTGCGCCTCTTCCGCCGTGATCATTTCTCCGGTCAGGCAAAGTTCGTGAGCCACGCCCTTGCCGCACAGGCGAGCCATCCGCTGCGATCCGCCGTACCCGGGAATAATCCCCAGCTTCACTTCCGGCTGCCCCAGCTTCGCGGTTTTGCTGGCGATCCGAATCGTGCACGCAAGCGCCAACTCGCAGCCGCCACCCAGAGCAAATCCGTTGATCGCGCAGATCGAAGGCTTCCCCATCGTTTCCAGCAGGTGAAACACGCCCTGCCCGAAAATAGAAAACTCCTTTCCATTCACCGGCGTCTGTTGCGCCAGTTCGTTAATATCCGCTCCAGCCACAAACGCCTTCTCCCCGGAGCCGGTCAGTATCAGCACCCGCACCGCGGCGTCATCCCGCGCATCCAGCAGCACCTGCTGAAACTCTTCAATCGTCTTCCGGTTCAGCGCGTTCAGCACCTTCGGCCGGTTGAACGTGATGAACGCAATCCCGTCCTTCTTTTCGTACAACAAATTTTCATAAGCCATGATTTTTCCTCAAAACTCGATTGGCTTCGGATTCGCGGGATCCGCATAATCGTAAAATCCGCGCCCGGATTTCTTCCCGTTCCACCCTGCAAGCACCATCCGCTTCAGCAACGGCGGCGCCGCAAACCGCTTCTCCTTGAACTCGTCGAACATGATCTGCGAAATGTAATACGTCGTATCCAGCCCCACAAAATCCAGCAGCGTGAACGGCCCCATCGGATACCCGCAGCCCAGCTTCATTGAATTATCAATGTCCACCACCGAGCCGACACCCTCTTCCAGCGCTCGAATCGCGTCTAGAAGATACGGCACCAGCAACCGGTTCACGATAAACCCGCCGCTGTCGTTCGCCCGCACCGGCGTCTTCCCCAGCTTCGCGCCAAACGCCACCATCTCGTCATACACCGCCGGATCGGTCGAAATCGTTTTCACCACTTCCACCAGTTTCATCACCGGCACGGGATTAAAAAAGTGCAGCCCCACAAACCTCTGCGGCCGCTTCGTCGCGGCAGCGATTTCCGTAATCGTCAGCGAAGACGTATTGCTCGCAAAAATCGTCTGCGGCGGGCAAAGCTTGTCCAGCACCCCAAACAGTTCTCGCTTCACCGGCAGTTGCTCGATAATCGCTTCCACAATCAAGTCGCAATCCTTCAAATCTTCCAGCGAAGTCGTCCCCTTCAGCCGCCCCCGCACTTCATTCTTCGCCGCTTCCGTCAGAGTTCCTTTTTCCACCAGCCGCGCCAGGTTCTTCTCAATGCTGTTCAATCCTTTTTCTACCAGCTCGGCGCTCACTTCCCTCGCCACCGTTGTGAACCCCGCCTGCGCGCAAACCTGCGCGATCCCCGAGCCCATCAACCCACACCCCACTACACCCACTTTTTGAATCGCCATGAATTCCTCACGTCTCGAAGTACACGCAAATACGGCGGGAAATCGCCACCCGTGAAAGTGTACCAAAGCTGACTCGATAACTCACTTTGCCCACTCTCCTAACCCCGCCGAATTCCCGCCGGTGCGCTCAGCTCCTTCCGCAGGTGGTGCTACACTACGCCAAGGAATCAATCAGCCTTTATGGCAATTTTCCCCAGGTGTTGGACTCTCACTGTTGCGCTGCTTCCGTTTTGCTTGCTGGCTTTCGCCGGCCTCACCATGTCACAAGACGCATCCCAATCTTCCCCCGTTCATCAAACCTCGCGAGGCGAAACCGACATGTGGTGGAAACACGCGGTCATCTACGAAATCTACCCGCGCAGTTTTCAGGATTCCAACGGCGACGGCATTGGCGACCTCAACGGCATCACCCAACGCCTCGACTACCTGAAAGACCTCGGCGTCGACGCCATCTGGATCACCCCGATGTATCCTTCGCCGCAAGTCGACTTCGGCTACGACATCGCCGACTACACCGCCATCGATCCGCAATACGGCACCATGGCCGATTTCGATCTCCTGATGAAAGAAGCGAAAGCCCGCGACATCCGCGTCATCATGGATTTTGTTCCGAACCACACCTCCGACAAACATCCCTGGTTCATAGAATCCAGTTCCTCGCGCACCAATCCGAAACGCGACTGGTACATCTGGCGCGACGGCAAAGGCCCCGGCCTGCCGCCCAACAACTGGCAATCCTGGTTCGGCCACTCCGCCTGGAAATTCGACCCGCAGACCGGCCAATTTTATTACCACCATTTTTATACCGAGCAGCCCGACCTCAACTGGCGCAATCCCGAGGTCCGCAAAGCGATGTACAACGTCCTGCGCTTCTGGCTGGATCGCGGCGTCGCCGGATTCCGCCTCGACGCCGTCTCGCGTCTCTTCGAAGATCCGAACCTCCACGACGATCCGCTTCTGCCCGGAACAAACGCTTACGGCGACCAGAACATCGAGCACAAGTACACCGACAACCTGCCCGAAGTTCACGAGGTACTGCGTGAAATCCGGCAAGTGGTCGATGAATATCCGGGGAATCCCGTGCTCATCAGCGAAGCCGACGAACCTAACATCGCTGAACTCACCAAGATGTACGGCAGCAAATTGGACGAAATTCAATTGCCGATGGATTTTCAGGTTGCCGATGTCAACCAGCGTTGCGCTTCCTGCTTCCGCGAACTGATCGACCAGATCGAAGACAACCCGGTCGGCGGCCAACCCTATTTCTTCTTCAACAACCACGATCAGGAACGCACCTGGGATCGCTACGGCGACGGCATTCACAACGACGCCATCGCTCGCCTGCTGGCAACTCTGCTGCTGACCACCCGCGCAACGCCGCAGCTCTACTATGGCGAAGAAATCGGCATGGTCACCACGCCGCCCGCCCGCAGGGAAGACGTGCGCGACCCCATCGGCAAGATCGGCTGGCCCAAGGAAAAAGGCCGAGACGGCGAGCGCACTCCCATGCAGTGGGACGCCTCAACCAACGCCGGCTTCACCACATCGTTAACGCCCTGGCTCCCCGTTCCTCCAAGCTCCAAGCAGCGTAACGTCGCCGCCGAAGAAAAAGACCCCGGCTCGCTACTCAACTTTTACAAACAACTCATCCGCCTCCGCCGCACTCACCTCGCGCTCCGCGACGGCGCACAAATCAGCCTAAACCTCCACGACCCCGACGTCCTCTCCTACCTGCGCAAGAATCCCAACTCTGGCGAATCCGTGCTCGTCGTCCTGAATATGAGCAACAAGTCAAAAAAAGTCGCCTTCAATCTGAAGCCCCAAGGCATCACAGGCAACTCGGCAAAGCGCATACTCGACTATCCCAAAACCAACGGTACTGAAATTTCACTGAGAGCGATTTCGCTGGCACCCTTTGCCACAATAGCCGCCGCCGTAAAGTAGCGTCCACCTTTAGTGCTTGCCCTGACAAAGGAAGGGTGGACGCTCCCGCATGATCCTGGCATGAATGCCAGCTCAACATTTTAAAATGGTCGGATTGAAACGGTTGAATCCATGCCGTGCGCAATCACTTGCAACTGGTAGCCGGCCATAAGGGCAACTATTGGAAAATTAATTTCCAAGCGACTCAACAATAATCGCGATACCCTGGCCGCCGCCGATGCACGCCGTCGCCAACCCATACCGCAGACCCTTGCGTCGCAGTTCATTCAGCACAGTGATCACCAGCCGCGTGCCGGAAGCCCCCAGCGGGTGCCCCAGTGCGATCGCGCCCCCATTGACATTGGTCTTATCGCGATCCAATCCGAGCTCTTTCTCCACCGCCAAATATTGCGCCGCAAACGCCTCATTCACTTCCACGCGATCAATCTGCTCCAGCTTCATCCCCGCCAACTGCAACGCCTTGCGCGTCGATGGCACCGGCCCGATCCCCATGATGCTCGGATCCACGCCCGTCACGGCCCAGGAAACGATCCGGCCCGCCGGCTTCAACCCGCGTTCCTTCGCGATCTTCTCCCGCGTCAGCACCACCGCCGCCGCTCCATCCACAATCCCGCTGGCGTTCCCCGCCGTCACCATCCCGTCCTTCTTGAACGACGGCGGCAGCTTCTCCAGTATCTCCATCGTCGTTTCCGGCCGTCGGTGATCATCCTCTTTCACTAATATCGTCTTCTTCCCCTGTTTCACTTCCACCGGCACGATCTCCTCCGTCAGGTAGCACGCCTTGAACGCCACATCCGCCAACTGCTGGCTCCTCAGCGCATACGCATCAGCATCCTTCCGGGTAATCCCCGTCTGCTCCCCCAATTTTTCCGCCGTCAGCGCCATCGGCAATCCGCAATACGTGTCTGTCAATCCGACAAACAGAAAATCCTCCAGCGCTCCGCCTCCCAGCTTCAACCCAGTCCGCGCCCCGCGAATCACAAACGGCGCCTGCGTCATGTTCTCCATCCCGCCCGCCAGCACCATGTTCGCTTCGCCCAGCAGCAGCCGCTGCGCTCCCTGCACGATCGCCTCAATTCCAGAGCCGCACAAACGGTTCACCGTCACCGCTGGCGTTTCCATCTTCAACCCCGCCTTCAGCCCCACGTGCCGCGCCCCATAAATCGCATCGGCGCTCGTCTGCATCACGTTGCCAAAAATCGCGTGATCGAATTCCGCCGGGTCCGCGCCCGATTTCTGAATCGCCGCCCTGCTGGCATGCGCCCCCAGCTCAATCGCAGACACCTCCGAAAACGCACCCGTATACCGCGCCATGGGCGTACGCGCACCTGCAACGATTACCACATCCGTCGGAAACATGTTTTTCCTTTCATATTTTCAAAACTTGTCATCTTGAGGCTATCCGATAAGGATAGCCGAAGGATCTCAACCTCAATTACTTGCACCACTGTTAGTTGATATCCTTCGCAACGCAAACAACGCGTCGCTCAGGATGACAACTATTTCTGCCGTTAATTGAGACCCGGCGGCCAGTGGAATACATCCCACGCTAAAACTTCGGAATCTCGGAGAGCACGATCACGTCTCCGCCGCGCTTGCGGGCTTCCTCCACGCTGTATTCCGCGCGATTTATCAGGTCGGTCACAATATCCTCGCTGTCGAATTCTTGCCGAGCCGCCGCTTCCACCACCCCCGCGCTCAGTGTAATCTGCGTCGAATCCCACGGCGGCCTCACTCCCGCTGCCGCCCGCTTCAATTTATCCACCAGGTTCTGCGCTCCGGAAAGATTCGTATCCGGCAAGATAAACGCCAGCGCCCACGACGTATATTTTACCGCCATATCGTTCTGCCGCACGATCGGCTGCAGCGAACGCGATAGCTGCTCCAGGAATTTTTCCAGCGGCACTTCGCCCTGCGCCCGCAGCATATCCGCCCCTCGGTCGATCTGCAGCACCGCCAGCGAAAGCGGCGTCCCTTGCGTGCGCGCGCGGTCGGCTTCGTTCAGTAGGCAGCCCACGTACGAGCTCCGGCTAAGCAATCCGGTCTTCTCATCCGAAACGCCCATGCGCCGAACGAGGCTGCGCAGCCGCGTGTGGCTCACGCTCATCATCATCTGGTCGCCGATAGCCTGCAGAAAATAAGTTTCATTCGGCTTCCAGTGGTGCGCCTTGTCATGCGCCACGATCAGCATTCCCGCCGGCGCCTGGGTTTCCTTGTCCGTGATCGTCACGCCCAGCGCCGTTGCCAGCCCCAGTTCCTTCAAAATCGATTCGTCCGAAGCGTCCACAATCAGCCCGCCCAGTTCATCCGGCACCGCCTTTTCAATCTGCGCCAGCAAAAACACCACTTGCGCCCCGGGCGCGGGCCGCAATCCAGACATGCAGTGTTCCGCCGACATCTCCGGCGGCCGCCCCGGCGCTCCGATGACTGAAAATGTGCGCGCGGCTTTCATATAAGCGCCGACTTCGTTCACCGTCGTGTTCAGCATCGCCCGTGGCGTCTGCTGCCGGAAAATTTTCTGGTTTATTTCCGAAATCTTCGTCAGGTCCCGCAGCGTCTCCACCGTATAGCTGCCGGTTCTCCCCGTCGGAGGCGTCGGCTTCTCTTCTACTACCGGTCCACCGCCCGCGGGCTTCGCCGGAGCCGGTGGCTTCACCGCTGCCTTCGGCCACCAGTTCGCCGTTTGATACAAATTTTGCAGCCGGGGATTGTGCGCCTCTTCACCGGGAAACATCGCGGCGATCTTCTGCAACCGTTCCACTGCCTTGGACTGCAGCGAGTACTGCAGAAAAATCTCCGTCTGCACGATCAGGTCGTCCAGCGCCTGCATCTTGCGCCCTTCGTCGGTCGCTGCGGGCGGCGATTCCAGTTGCGGCGTGGCCTGTGCCTTCGGCGGCGCCGTGTTTCTTGACTGCACGCTTGCCGTCTTCGCCATCCTTCCCGCAACCCGCCGTAGAAACGCGTCGTCCGCGTGGCCCTTCAGCCGCTCCAGCCGCTCCTGGCAGCGGTAATCATACGAATCAATATCCACCAGTCGGTCCAGCGCTTCGCACGCCTTCGGAAATATTCCTGAATTAAAGTTGGCGTCAAACAACCGGATCAGCACTTCAAAATATTGCGATTCCCGGTTCAGCTCGTTATAAAGCGCCGCCCAGAATTCCAGGATCGGCGTGGACTCCGGATGCTTTGCGCCCAGCCCTTCCAGTTGCGCGGTGAACGCCGTGGTCTTTTTATCGGCAAACATCCGGCGTTTCAAAATCTGCAGCACTTCCACCGATTTGGCGTCCTGATCCGCATTGGCGTAAGCATCGGCCAGATCGAACAGCCGCGTGATCCCTTCGTTTTTTTCCTTCAGCAGTTTTTCCAGAATCGCCCGGGAGCGATCCAGTTGCCCGGATTGCAGTAACGCATCCGCGAAAGTATCCAGAAATGGGACGTCCCCTTCCGTCGCTGCGAATGGCTCCAGCAGCGCCGCGGCTTCCGCGGCTTCTCCGCCCCGCAACTTTGCCTCGGCATAGAGCAGCGCCACGCTTCTCTCGTTCGGAGCCAGGGCATAAGCGCGCGCCAACAGCTTCACCGCTTCCGCCGGTGCGCCGGAGGCGGTTGAAAGCTGCGCCGAACGCAGAAACGCCCGCGCCGCCAATGCGTTTTTCCCCAACTGCGCAGCGATCTCCGCCACCTTCAGCTGCCGCGACAATTTTTCGGGGTCCAGTTGCGCCGTCCGCTCCCAGCAGAACAGCGCGTCCTCCCCTCGCCCGGCCTCGGCAAACATCTCCGCCGCTTTGCTGTATTGCTCGATCGCTTCTTCGCCGCGGTTCTGTTTTTGCAACAGGAAAGCATAGCGCGCGATGCGTTCCGGCGATTGAATCGCCAGCGTATTCCGCAGAAAGCGGTTGTAAATCGCCAGCGCCTTGGTTTCGTCTTTGGGATCGATCAGCAGGTCAAACAGGTGCCCGTAATAGACTGCCGCGCGGTCCGGCTGCTCCAGCCGCGTGTACAAATCGCCCAGCGCCTGCGAAGCCTCCAGGTGCTGCGGAGCCCCGTCGAGCACGGCAAGATACGCCTCGATTGCATCCTCGACGCGGTTCTTCTCCAGAAATTTCTTCGCCCGCTCCAGCTGTTTGCTGACGTCTGCGGCCATCAGGAATTTGCCTTAAGTTTCTTGCCTTGGGTTTCTTGCCGTGGCGCCGTGCAAGGTTGCGTTCTCCGCCGCACGGGGCGCTCGGAACGCCTTTTCCACTATATACCCCCGGTGAGATGCCGCCAAAAGCAGAGTGGCTACGCGTTAGGCAATTCGCCAAGAGGCCGCTTTCCACGCGGGGTTCCCGCCCCGTCAATATAGAATGCGGGAGCCCATGGAAGCGCCGGCCCACCTTCACCGCACTCTCCGCCTCCTCGCTTTGTTGGGGATTCCCCTCCTCTTTTGGGGCGCTTGGTTTCACTATGCCTATCGCCCTGTTCATCGCCTCCCGGGCCCGCGCCTCGTCTATTGGGCCTGGGAACGCCCCGAAGATTTGCAGTTCCTTGACCCTAAAACGGAAGGCGTCGCCTTTCTTGCCTCTTCCGTCGAGCTGCTGCCGGATTCCGTCCGCATTATTCCTCGCATGCAGCCGCTTCTCCTTCCGCCCGGGATCCAGCTAGTCGCCGTCGTTCGTATTTACTCTCACCCCGCGGCCCACGCCAAGCTCAATCCCCGGCAGTTCTCGGAAGCGCTTCAAGTCGCGCTGAACGCTGCACACCTGCCAAACGTCTCGGCCCTGCAGATCGATTTCGACGCACGCGAATCGGAGCGCGACTTCTATTCGCATCTGCTCTCCGAACTCCGGCGCCAGCTTGGCTCGTCCTATCCGATTTCGATCACCGCCCTCGCGTCCTGGTGCGTCGGGGACCGCTGGATCCACCAGCTCCCCGTGAACGAAGCTGTTCCCATGCTCTTCTCGATGGGTCCGGATGAGCCGCTTATCCGTCACTACCTCGCTTCCGTCGACACATTCCCGGAGCCGCTCTGTCGTGGTAGCTTAGGGATATCCACCGGGGAACGGTGGCCGAATCCCGTTCGTAGCGGCACACGCGTCTACGTCTTCAACCAGCAACCCTGGACGCGCGAAGCCGCCGAGAACATTCGGTCCCATATTCACCGGGGAATGTAACGCGGCGGCAAGGAGATGTTATGTCCAGGCATTTCGGCCGTGGTGCGTTTGCATTCTGCCTCGTCGCTCTTTCCATTCTTGCTCTTGTCCATCTCGCGCAAAGTTGCGCGGACATCGATCCTCCCTTCAATGATTTCTCCAGGCATCCGGATGTTCCCATCGATAAATTCGCCCAGGGAAATCTCGGTATCCTTCAGCCCACTTTCGCGCGATCTTATCTGGTGGTCGCCTACCGCTATCTTTCCGGCGTCCCGCTCTCCAATGATGAACAGCAAGCGGCAGTCGCCGTCTGGCAGAGCCGTGGGATCGAACCCACCGACATTTACCCCGATTATTACTCTGGCGGAGTGGAAAAAGACCGTCAGAACTCTTACCTCCAGGCAGCGAGGGATTACGCCGACGGTCCGGCCGACTGGGTCGCCGCGCGCGCCCAGATTGTTTCTTCCCCCGCCCCTCGGATCAATCAACTCCAAGGTCTGGACACCTACAACAATTATCTGAATTGTTCAAACGATGCGTTCGCAACCGCCGCTGCCACCCTGAAACTGCGCGCCGCCAAATTCGGGAAGAATCACCCGGGTGTCATCGACTGGGTAGCCTCGCAGGATACCGTCTTCGCAAATTGCGGCGGAGATCCCAAACAGCCCCTGCTTCCCCAGGCGCCCGACTCCTCCCTGCCGGAAATTCTGCGATATGACCGCGAGTATCAGATCTCCGCGGCCTACATGTACAGCGTCCATTCAGCCGAGGCCATCAAAAGCTTTCAGCATATCGCCGAAGAGCCAAACTCGCCCTGGCACGATCTCGCTCCTTACCTCATCGCCAGAACGATGGCTCGCCACGCGACCCTTGACGACCCGCCTGCGGGCGACACCCAATCCGGCAAAGCTCAACACAATGCTTTCCTTCCGGAGGAAATGCAGGCCGCCGCGGACTATGCCGCAAAACTTCTCGCCGATAATCCCACGCGCCCCTTCGCCGAGCCCCTTCGCGAACTGATTCACCGCATCGAATTTCGCTTGCATCCCACCGAACAATCCGCTCGCCTCTCACACGATCTCTCGAACCAGTCGCCAGCCGGACGCTTTTACAATTATCTTTGGGACTACACTTGGCTTCTCGATCAGCGCCAGGACGTCTCCGGCGAATACTCTGAGCCCGCCAGCCCGGAGGCATTCGCAAGTTCCCTGCCGGATCGTCAGAAAGACCCCCTTACCGACTGGATCGTCACCTTCCAGCTTCGCGACCCTCGCGCCACACAGCACGCTCTCGAAGCCTGGCGTGACCATCGCGAATCCGTTCCATGGCTCCTGGCCACCTTGTCTAAAACCGAAGCGAACTCGCCTCACCTTTCTGAAATCCTCTCCGTGGCCGAACGCGTTCCAGTCTCTTCTCCCGCTTACGTCTCCGTTTTCTATCACCGCATGCGGCTCGCCAACGCCAATCACAACTATCCCGAGGTCCGCCGTTCCATCGACGCCTTCCTTGCAACCTCCGCGGACCTGCCTTCCGTCGCCAGGGACTTTCTCCTCGATCTTCGCCTCGACGCAGCCGCCGATCTGAATGACGCCGTCCGCTTTCTTCCCCGCGCCTCCTGCACCGTGGATCGCCGCCTGCCCCCTCCCAATTGCTGGCTGACTATGCCGGAGCATTCTGCCCTTTACCTCAATGCGCTTCCGCTCGAGCTCCAAGTGGAAACCCTTCGGAGCAACGGCCTCGCCGACGAGGAGAAAGCAAAATTTGTCCGCAATGTCTGGTTGCGCGCCGCCCTGCTTGGGCGCCACGATGTGGCACAACCCCTGGCGGCCCAGGCCTTTCGTCCCGGCGCCAATCAGTTCCCCGTCAAACCCGAAGACGTCGCCAGGCTTGTGAAAGACTACGAATCCACCGCCGCACCCGAAGACAAGGAATTTGCCGCTGTCTTTCTGATGCAGCATCAATACGCCTTCGGCTACGACATGGGCTCAATGGAGCCCTGGTGCGCTTCCCCCAACGCATTCAAGGACGAAAACAGTTACTCCCGCTATTCCCGGCCGTTCTCTTCACCCCTGAATCCTCCCGCTTATCTCAGCGAACCGCAGCGCAAGCAGGCCGAGTCAGAGCAAGCCACCCTTGACCATTTGGATTCTCAGGCCAACTATTACGTCAGAATTGTTCTCGACTTCGCAAAAAAACATCCGGAAGATCCTCGGGTACCCGAAGCGCTTAGCCGCGCGGTGAAAAACACTCGCATGAATTGCGGCAATCCGCGCACCGGCCCGTTATCCAAATCCGCCTACGATCTACTTCACCAGCGTTTTCCCAATTCCACTTGGGCTAAAAACACAAAATACTGGTTCGACTAGTCTCAGGCCGCACGTGCCTCCACCGCGACGGCCTCGCAAGACCACCACTACGCTCTTTCTAAAAGACAAAATGGCCGGGGCGACTAGCCCCGGCCACGTTAAATGCCAATTGGGTTTTACCGTTCTTAGTTCGGCGTATTGCTCGCGCTGGTCTGCGCTTCGGTTTTTGCCGTGGCCGGGGCCTTGGCTTCGCGATCGGTCTTCGGCTGTGCCGGCGTCTTGCCGTTCTTGTAGGCTTCCAGCGCCTTTTCCAGCGTCTTGATGTCCGAATTGGTCGATTGAATGTCCCCAATCAGGAGATTGGCCTTCTGGGTAAGCGTGGCCCGCACCATCGGATCCGTTTCCGTCTTCAGCCGTTCCTGTGCGTTTGAAAGCAGATTATTGAAGTTTTCCGACATGCCCTTTCGCTGGTCGATTGCCTGTTGCGTTTCCTCGGCCGTCTTCGGGATCTGCAGCACGATCGGCGCTGCGCCCAGGCCCTTCGCCCCTGCCTGGCTCGTTGCCGCGCTGGCGTCATCGCTGGTGCTACCCTGTCCGTTCGCCTGCGCTGACTTGCTGTCCTGGTATCTGTCCGCCGCCGTCCGCACCTCGGAGATGGAATCCTCTGTCCATACTTTTTTCGGTTTGGGTTTCGGCGCCGGAGCGGCCTCGTCCTTGGTTCGCAGCGTGGCCGGCTGCAGGCTCGCCTGCTCTTGCGCGAACGCCGGAGCGGCAATCGCTGCCCATAGCGCCATGCCCGATGCCAATGTAATGTGTTGCCGCCAATTCTTCACAAAATCCTCCTCAGCCTATTGCGAAATTTCCCGGAAGCCCAGCACCTTGTAGTTCAGCCCCGCGGTGGCGTTGTTGATCCAGCAGCTGTCATAGTAAACCCCATTGCCGCCGCCGCCATTCCAGTTGAGCACCGGCGCGCTCAACGACGCCAGCGGCTGTCCGGAATCATTGAGCGTCTTGGCCACAAGTACCGCACCATCGAACTCCTCGTTTCCTCCACCGTTCTCCACCATGTTTCCCTGCCCAATCACCAGCACAATTCCACGCCACCCGGTGTTGCCGGAGAAGTTCAACGTGCCGGTCACCACCAGGATTCCGTAACCTACGTTGCTCCCAGTTAGGGTCAGGTCACCATTGACCACGGTGATTTGCGGGTTCGATGCGGAACCCAACGGAAAACTGTTATTACCGGCAGGCCCTGCCACCACGTTATTCGCAACTTTCGAAATATCTGAAACCAATTGATTCAGGCTGCTCACGGTGTTCTCGGTGCTCGGCAGCAAGGCGCTAATGTTGCCGATACTCGGCGTGCCACCGGTTCCCAGATAGTGGTCCAACCGATTACTTGGAATCGTCGTTGCCGCGATTGCGATATCCGGCGTTGAAACAACGCCGACCGCTGGTTTGGCTGGTTGCGCCGGTATAGTGCATCCGGGCATGGGGTTCGAGCCAGATCGATCATTTCCGTTCATGTCGAACGGGTTCGAATTCGGGGCATTGTAAGTCGGCGTCAAACCGTTAAAGGTCAATGCCGACGGGAATTGCAGATTCAGATTCGTCGCCGCCGCGACGTACTGCACCAGGCGCTGGCTCCCGGACGGAGTTACGGCGAGTGCTGTGAACTCAAACACCTGAAAAGGCGCGCCACCGGCGGCAGCCAAAGCTGCTTGCGTGCCCTGCTGCTTGCCGTCGTAAAACAGCGGGGTCGTATTGTCAATCGCGCCGTCGCCGTTGACGTCAATACCCGCGGACGCTTCCGTATGCGGGGTGATTCGCACCCACTTATATAGCGGGCCGGCTACGCCTGCCTGGGTCGAGATCGACGAGATCATGGTTGCCGTAGTCGGGGGCGCGCTTCCCCATTCGCTGGCGTACTGTCTATCCGCGTACTGATTCGTCGTGGACATGTCCGTCGGGTTTACCGTTTCCGTCCCCGCCGGATTTCGAATGTACGCCACCTGCCCGACAGGCATAATCCCCGTGGCCGTGGGGATGATCAGCCCTCCGATAAAATTCGGGCTCCCCGTCCACATTCTCCCGCGAGCTTCTTCCACGCCTGCGCGGGCGTCATAGAATGCCTGCACGGAAGATTTGTAGTTGGAATTAAGAGACGTCTCCGTGCCGGCCATGACCATCATCGCCAGCGCCACCACGCTGATCAGAAGAAGCGCGAAAATGGCAATAAACAGCGCCACTCCGCGTTCCGACTTCCTGCTGGTTTTCGGTGAACGATTTTTCATTTTCTTTTCTCCCTACTTCGGAAACTCTTCGGCGGCTACTGATTCGGATTGATGCGTGCCGCCTGCCCAGTCAAAAGCACCACGCGCAGTTTGTTCGTGTTTGGATCGTTCCTGGGTGCCCGGACGATCAGCGAAATATTCACCCCGCGGATATTGGCCGGCTGAAGCGCAGCCCCGGCGTCGTAGTTGTAGGTGAAGACCGGCACAGCGGTGTTTGCCGGGAACATGGAGGGATAGGCCGTTTTGATTGCCGCGATCTGCGCTGCCGACCCGTTGTTCATCACGTTGTCCAGGTACGGAATCAGCGCCGGCGTTGTCGCCGCAACCGGATCAACTCCCGCGCCCGTCTTTGGGACCACCGCGCGCATCAGGGTCGTTCCCACCAGCGAGTAGCGAACCCATTCCACACCGTTGCCGTCTCCAAAATCCGCTTCGACGATCAGATCGAATCCAGCCGGCGTTACGCAAGTCGCCCCCATCGTGCAAGGCACCACCGGCGAGTAGCCCGGCATCCAGGCGAAGGGAGTTGCCACTTTGCTCGGATTCGCCACCGCCGCCGCCGCAAGGAAAGAATTGGCCGGAGGATAACCCGCGGAATGGACGTCGCGGGCAATCTGGTCCATCGCCACGCTGGCTTGCTGGAAGGAGTTCAGATAGTCCTTTTCCTGCTTGTAACGCGTCAGGGAAACTCCCAGCAACGCAAACGTGATCCCGGCGATCGTCGTAAACAGCAGGGTGGCTATCATCAGTTCGATGAGTGAAAAACCACCTTCCCGCCTCGTCTGGAATTTCCGTAGATTTTTCATTTTTGCACCAACGTATCCACCACCGCGGGCAGCATCACCTTGCTGGCATTCCCGCTCCCGCCCACTCGCCGGCAACCCACGATGAACCGCTTGCTCACCACCTGGCCGCCGCTCAAAATGCTGATCACCGCCCACCGCATCTCATAGGTCGCGCTTCCCGAGTCCGTCAAATCATTCAGATCCTGGAACGTATAGTTGTACCCGGCCACCGCTGCGGCCGTGAAATCAATCGTCGGCGGATTTGTGGTCGGGATCACCGGGCCGCCAAACACCGTGTTTGTCACCGTCTGGCTTCCCAGGTTCACCGACCTATTGTCGGAGTCCGTGAAATTTCCGGTTGTCAGCGGCTGATTGATCATCTGATCCAGCTCGCGCTGCGCAAACACCATCGCCGTGGTGTCCACCCGATTCTGGAAAGTGGACTGCTGGCTCGCCGGCACCAGCTGCACCACTCCCACAATCCCCACCATTAAAATCAGCGTGGCGATCGCTAGCTCCAGCAGCGTGAATCCCCGCTGCCTCTTTTTCTTCTGTGTCCCCGCCGAAAACAGGATATTTTTTCTTTTCACTGTGTTTCCCTCACGAACTACATTGCGCCCCAGGTCCCGCTCGCCGGCGCTGTCCAGACCTTTGCCTGGCCCATCGTCGTCACCGTTATCGCCCGGAACCCTACGTTGATGTTGGCCGATCCCATCAATCCCATCGAAATGAACCAGACCTTCGGCACTCCTCCTCCGCAGGTCGTATAGTCAACAACTCCCCTGGAATTGAACGTGATGCACCCGGCACCCAGCGCCGCGGTATTCGCCAAGCCCGTTGTGGAGGCAGCCGGCGCACCCGCCGGACTCATCTGCACATAATTCGGCACAAGAAACACTGGGTCCGTTCCCACATAAGGGCCGTTCGCCAGATCCACGTAATATGCCGCCTGCCCGCTCACCACCGCCTGTCTGATACTGATCGATGTGTTGCGGCGAACCGCGTTGAACCGGGCCACCTCGACCAGATTCTGCAGGGAAGTGGCGGTTGAGTTCATCCGGTAGATGTTCATCGAACGCACAATGCTGGGCACGCTGATCGCGGACAGCACCATCATGATGCCGAGCACCACGACGAGCTCGATCAACGAAAACCCGCGTTGGGTGGAAAGCCGTTTTGTGGGCATGTTTTTCATAGTCATCACTTATCTAATCTCTCGCTGCGGATTCTCGTTCGCTTCTTCCCTTCAAAACGGTGAACGCACGCCACTCGGGCGTCTCCGTAGCTCGATGACTATTTCACAAGTTTGTTGTGTTCCTTCCTATAGGACGAAAGTCCTGTTTTGCCTGACCTGCCAAGACCTGTCCCTGCTTCCAGCACGCGCCTCAATTACTGTCCTCTCGGCCAGTATCGCGATAATTGGAATTCTCCAATCACCAACTCTGTGGCTCTGAAATCGCTGCTCTTCCTCGCTCTGTGTCTCGCGGGCTGACGCCCCCCGCCGTTTATGGCAAACTAGATGTTTACGCGGCATGCTTTCAAGCAGGGTGAACGGCCCTCATCGGGCAGCAAGCCCCGCCGTCGAACACTCAGTCACACCCTCAGGGAAAATCCTGGCGGTAACGGATACGAATGGACCCAAAGTTCATACGCAATTTCTGCATCATCGCGCACATTGACCACGGCAAGTCCACTCTTGCCGACCGGCTGCTAGAAATGACCGGCGCCCTTTCTCAGCGCGAGATGCACGAGCAGGTCCTCGACTCCATGGATCTGGAGCGCGAGCGCGGCATCACCATCAAGGCCAAAAGCATCCGCCTCCACTACACCGCCAGGGACGGTAACACCTATCGCCTGAATCTGATTGACACCCCCGGCCACGTGGATTTCTCTTACGAAGTCTCCCGCGCCCTTTCCGCCTGCGAAGGAGCACTGCTAGTCGTGGACGCCAGCCAGGGTGTGGAAGCCCAGACCGTCGCCAACACCTTTCTCGCCGCTTCCCACAACCTCACCATTCTTCCGGTCATTAATAAGATCGACCTCCCCGCCGCCCAGCCCGATTTCGTGAAAGAGCAGATTGAAAACGTACTGGCCATTCCCGCCGCCGATTCGCTCATGATCAGCGCAAAAAGCGGCATCGGCGTCGAAGACGTCCTCGAAGCCATCGTCCACCGGATTCCCCCGCCCAAAGGGAGCGCCGATAATCCGTTTCAAGCCCTTGTTTTTGACTCGTGGTTTGACATCTATCGCGGCGCGGTCGTCCTGGTCCGCGTGATGGAAGGCCGCATCACCCGGCACATGAAGATCCGCCTGGTGGCCACCAACGAAGTCTACGAAGTGGAGCAACTGGGAACTCTCACGCCCAAGCCCGTGGCTCTCGAAGAACTCGAAGCCGGCGACGTCGGCTTCATTGTCGCCAATATCAAGCGTGTCGCCGATGCCCGCATGGGCGACACCGTCACCGAAGCCTCGCGCCCCGCGCCCGCCCTTCCCGGCTTCGAAGCCATCAAGCCCATGGTCTTCGCCGGAATTTTCCCCGTGCTGGCAGACGAGTACGAGCCGCTGCGCGATGCCCTCGGCAAACTCCAACTAAACGACGCGGCTTTTTTTTACGAGCCGGAAAATTCCGTCGCCCTCGGCTTCGGCTTCCGCTGCGGTTTCCTCGGCCTTCTGCATCTTGAAATCGTCCAGGAACGCCTCGAACGCGAGTTCGGCCTGAACCTCATCACCACCGCGCCCAGTGTGCGCTACCGCATCACACGCGTCACCGGCGAAGTCATCGAAGTGGACAGCCCCGCCAAATTTCCCAATCCCAGCGACATCGAAAAAATCGAAGAACCCATCATCAAGGCCATGATCATCACCAACGACGAATCCGTCGGCGGCATCCTGCAGCTCTGCCAGGACAAGCGCGGCACCCAGAAGAATTTCGAATATCTCTCGCCCACCCGCGTCATGCTCACCTACGAACTGCCGCTCAACGAAATCGTCCTCGATTTCTATGACCGCCTGAAAAGCGTCTCTCGCGGCTACGCTTCGCTCGACTATCACCTCGCCGGCTACAGCGAATCGGATTTAATTAAGTTGGATATTCTCGTCGGTGGTGAACCTGTCGACGCACTGGCGCTGATCATCCACCGTGAATTCTCCGTCGAACGCGGTCGCGACCTCGTCACCCGTCTCCGCAAACTGATCCCCCGCCAGATGTTCGAAGTCCCCATCCAGGCCGCCATCGGCAGCCGCGTCATCGCCCGCGAAACCGTTGCCGCCATCCGCAAAAACGTTCTCGCCAAATGCTACGGCGGCGACATTTCCCGCAAACGCAAACTCCTCGAAAAACAAAAAGAAGGCAAAAAGCGCATGAAGCGCGTCGGCCAGGTCGACATCCCCCAGGAAGCCTTCCTCGCCGTCCTCAAAGTCGACGGCGGCGATGAAGAGTAATTCACCGTCGCTATTCTTTTTTTCTAACCTCAGATATCAATCGGCCGCGGTGGAGCTGCAACGCAATGGATTCGCCCACCTGGACCTGGGTCGCATCCCGGAGGACCTTGCCGGCCGCGTCTGTGGCGATGGCATAACCTCTTTCGAGAACCTTCAGCGGGCCGCGCTCCTGCAATTGCAGCGTCAATCGCTCCCATCGCTCGCGTTTCAAGCGCAATACTCGTTCCTCGCGCACGCCAAGTTCTTGCGAGAGCCTCTGCAATTGCAATCGCAGTACCCCGATCTTCGCCCGAAAATCAAATGAAGCCACGCGCAGCCGCGCGTTGTTCAGCCGCTTGCGCGAATCTTCCAGCCGCGCGCGCAATCCCATCGCCAGCCGCGCCGTAAATTCGTCCGCCCGCTGCCTCTGCTGCCGCAGCAAATCCTGCGGCCGGCGAAATCCGCTTCGCGCCGCCAGCGCATGCACGCTCCGCGAAAGCTCCAGCAACCGGTAGCGCATCGACCCTTCCAGCCGCGCCCGCATATCCATCACGTGCTTATCGAACTCTCGCCGCGTCTGCACCACCAGTTCCGCGGCCGCCGAAGGCGTCGACGCCCGCATGTCCGCCACGAAATCCGCGATCGTGAAATCCGTCTCGTGCCCCACGCCCGAAATCACCGGTATTGCCGAGCCCGCAATCGCCCGCGCCACGCTCTCCTCGTTGAACGACCACAAATCTTCCAGCGACCCGCCGCCACGCACCAGCAGAATCACATCCACCGGCAACTTCTTGTGGAAGTAGCCCAACGCCGTCACAATCTCCGTCGCCGATCCTTCCCCCTGCACGCGCACCGGATAAAGCGTGAGATGAACATTATGAAAGCGGCGCCTCAATATCCGCACAACGTCGCGCACCGCCGCGCCCGTCGGCGAGGTGATCAATCCGATACGGCTCGGCAGAAGCGGCAGCGGCTTCTTGCGCTTGGCATCGAAAAGTCCCTCCGCCTCCAGCCGCTTCTTCAGTTGCTCAAATGCCAGCTGTAGCGCCCCGCGCCCGGCCGGCTCAATCGACTCCACATAAATCTGATACTCGCCGCGCGCTTCATAAACGCTCACCGACCCGCGCACGGTTGCCTTAAGTCCGTCTTCCGGAAAAAATTTCATCCCGCGCTGCTGCTGCTTGAACAGCACGCACCGCACCTGCGCCCGCTCATCCTTCAAAGTGAAATAGTAATGGCCCGACGAAGCCGCCCGGCAATTCGAAATCTCTCCCTGTACGGTCACATCCGTGAAATTCTTCGCCAGCAGCTCGCGGATCCGCGCCGTCAGGTCGCTGACCGTATAAATCCGCCGCTCCGGCTGCAAATTAAATGTCAGCTGTGATTTGGTTGCGTCCACAACCCTACTCTAGCAGGAGATGGAAGTTGCGCAACCGTCATCGCCGCAGGCGGGAGAGCACCCACAGGAGCAGGCTCAATCCCACGCTGAGCAGGATGCTGGTCGTCAGTGGAAAATAAAACGTGGAGTGCTCGCCTTCGCGCACTATGTCCCCGGGCAGCCGGCCCAGCCGGAACGGAAGTTTTCCTCCAAAATAGAAAAATCCGCCCACAACCGCCAGCAGCCCCGCCAAAAACAAGAGTGTCTTGCCGAGTTCGCGCAGCGGTTCCATCAATGCAAAGTGTAGCCCATCGGAAACCAGACGCAAGATCGTAGAGAGCGAGTCGAACGATCCGTCACACGCCGCCGCATCAAACGGCCGCGATGCGTTGAATCAGATCCTTCTGCTCGGCAATCGATTCCGCGCCTATCGTAACCGCATCGAGCAGCCCCAATCCAAGCGCGTAACGCAACGCTTCATCCTGCCGCTCCCGCAGCGCGCCCTGCCCCAGAATCTTCATGCCGACGATTCCTTTCCCCGCCGCACGCATTTCCCGCATCACGCTCACCACCGTCTCGGGGCTCGCGTCCATCTCCGCCCCGATCGGATTGATGCGCACTAGATCCACTTCCACGAACGGAGATTTCGCCGCCGCCCTCAGCGCCTCGATGCTATGGCAAGAGCAACCGTGTGCGCGAATCACGCCCTTCCGCTTCGCTTCTTCCAGCACGTCCATCGCGCCGCGGTACTTCGTGGTCCATTCCCCGTCGGTCACACAATGCATCAGCATCACGTCAATATGCTCGATATTCAGTTCGCGCCGGAAGCGTTCCAGATCGGCGCGCATCCCCGCGGCGTCTCGCGCCCAGGATTTCGTCAGCACCGTTACCTTGCTCCGGTCCACGTGCTTCAGCGCCTCCGCCACGTGCGGATGGCTTCCGTAAGAATCCGCCGCGTCGAAAAAACGCAGCCCGTTGTCGTACCCGTTCAGCAGCAACCGTGAGAGCCCGTCGACGCCAAGCGCCGTTTGATGCGAATGATGACCGGAGCCGACAGTGCCAGTCCCCATCGCCAGCCGCGAGGTTTTTATCCCCGTCTTTCCGAGTGTGACGCTGTCGGTCGCCGAGAACTTCTGCGCCACCAGGGGGAGTGAAGCAAGCCGCTCGGCCAGGCCATTCCGCGCAAGCCATGCCCCGGCGGAGACCCGCGCCGTATCTCGAAGGAAATCTCTGCGTGAATGGAATTGAGCTGCCATGGACACCTCCGGCACGAGGCAAAGACTGTCCCTATGATTATGGATAGACGCGAGAAAAAGGAATAGGAAAGAGTCTGGAAGAAAGAATTGCCCCGGACCCGCCTGCCGAATGCAGCGGTTCCGGGGCAAATTTGCTCAAATCGCCTTAGATCAGCTCGAGCCCCGAAAAGAAATATCCGATTTCAAACGCCGCCGTCTCTGGCGCGTCCGATCCGTGCGTGCAGTTGTTTCCGATGTTGGCGCCCAGGTCGTGGCGAATGGTTCCCGGCGCGGCCTTCTTCGGATCCGTCGCACCCATGGTGTCCCGCCACTTGCCGATCGCTCCTTCGCCCTCCAGCACCATCGCAAAAATCTTGCCCGAGCTCATGAAGTCGGTCAGCTCGCCGAAAAACGGCCGCGCTTTGTGCACCGCGTAAAATCCGCCCGCTTCCTCCTTCGTCAGCCGCATTGACTTGATGGCCACAATCGCGAACCCCGCCTTGTGAATCCGCGACAGAATCTCTCCCTGCAGTCCCCGGCCAACGGCATCCGGTTTAATAATCGCAAACGTCCGTTCAATCGCCACAGATTTCTCCTCAATCCAGAATTAGCAAAATGTAGCGCTGGCTTTTATGCCAGCGCCTCCGATACAAAACCTATTTCAACGCTGCCGCCAAAGTTGATCCGAGATCCGCCGGAGTCTCCACCGTCTGAATCCCCGCCGCGTTCATGGCCGCGTATTTGTCTTTTGCCGTTCCCTGCCCGCCGCTGATGATCGCCCCTGCATGTCCCATCCGGCGTCCCGGAGGCGCGGTCTGTCCGGCAATAAATCCAACCACCGGCTTCTTCACGTGCACTTTGATCCATTCCGCCGCGCGCTCTTCCGCATTCCCGCCGATTTCCCCGATCAGAATAATCGCGTGTGTGTCCGGGTCGTCGTTGAACATCTTGATGCTGTCCAGAAACGACGTCCCGATAATCGGATCGCCGCCGATTCCGATGCATGTCGATTGCCCGATGCCCAGTTGCGTCAACTGGTGCACTGCCTCATACGTCAGCGTTCCGCTGCGGCTCACCACGCCGACGTGCCCTTGTTTGTGAATTCGCCCGGGCATGATCCCGATCTTGCACTTCCCCGGCGAAATAATTCCGGGGCAGTTCGGCCCGATCAATCGCGTCTTGCCTTTACTCAACACTTCCGCCACCCGCACCATGTCCAGCGCAGGAATCCCTTCCGTGATGCAAACTGCCAGCGGCAATTGCGCGTCGGTCGCTTCCAGGATCGCGTCGGCCGAATACGGCGGCGGCACAAAAATCACCGAAGCATCCGCCCCGGTAGCCTTGACTGCTTCCGCCACCGTGTTGAACACAGGCCGCTCCAGATGTTTTGTCCCACCCTTGCCCGGCGTCACGCCGCCCACAACATTCGTCCCATATTCGATCATCTGCTGCGCATGAAAAGTCCCTTCGCGCCCCGTAAAACCCTGGACCAGCAATCTCGTCTTTTCATTTACCAGGACGCTCATCGCGCACCTCCCGCGAGCGCGACGACCTTTTGCGCTCCGTCCTTCATTCCGTCCGCGATTGTGAAATTCAATCCGCTCTCGCGCAAAATCTGCTGCCCTCTCTCCACGTTTGTTCCTTCCATCCGCACCACCACCGGAATGCTCACGTGTAAATCCTTTGCCGCCGCCACCACGCCCGTGGCCAGCACGTCGCAGCGCAAAATCCCTCCAAATATATTGATGAAGACGGCGCGCACCGCCGGATCGCTCAACAGAATCCGAAACGCATTCTTCACCTGCTCCGCCGATGCCCCGCCGCCCACGTCCAGAAAATTCGCAGGTGAACCGCCTGCGTACTTGATAATGTCCATTGTCGCCATCGCCAGTCCCGCGCCGTTCACCATGCACGCCACACTGCCGTCCAGCTTGATGTAGTTCAGCCCGTACTTCGAGGCCTCCACTTCCAGCGGGTCCTCTTCATCCAGATCCCGCAATTCCCGCAAATCCTTGTGCCGGAACAATCCGTTGTCGTCAAACGTCATCTTCGCGTCCAGCGCCATCAGCTTTCCGTCGCCCGTCACCACGCACGGATTAATCTCCAGCATCGAAGCGTCGGTATCAATGAACGCTCGATAAAGCGCCTGCAAAAATGGAGTCGCCACGCCGGCCAGTTCCCCCGAAAGCCCCAACCCGAAAGCTATCTTCCGCGCCTGATAAGCTTGCAGCCCCACTGCGGGGTGAATGTGCTCGCGCAAAATCGCCCCCGGGTTGTCCTTGGCGACTTCCTCGATTTCCATTCCCCCCGCCGCGCTGGCCATAAACACCGGCCGCCCCGTTTCGCGATCGATCAAAAGCCCCAGATAAAGTTCCCGCTTGATGTCCAATCCTTCTTCAATCAGCAACCGCCGCACCACGCGACCCTGCGGCCCGGTCTGCGGCGTCACCAGCGTCATCCCCAGAATATGCGAAGCCAGTTCCGCCGCTTCATCGGCCGAACGCGCCAGCTTCACGCCGCCGGCCTTTCCGCGTCCTCCCGCATGAATCTGCGCTTTCACCACAACCACGGGCGACTTCAGCCGCTGCGCCGCCTCCCGCGCCTCTTCCTTGGTGAACGCCACTTCGCCGCGCGGCGTCGTAACCCCGTAACGCGCAAGGATGGCCTTTGCCTGATATTCGTGGATCTTCATTTGAGGTTCTGCCTTTTTGGGCGGCTCCGGCCCAGCCGGAACCGACATCTTGTGCGACGATGGGACAGTGCACCGATGTTAGAATTTGAGGCTTCGCAAAACAGTTAAGTTTACTTGACTCGCCCACCACGAGCAAGGCGAGCTGGATCCCAGGCAAATGGAATGAACAGTGCGTCGCACAACTTGATTGAAACGGCGGAGGCAGGCCGCAAGCTTTCGCGCGAGGAAGCTGAAGCCTTCATGGAAGAACTTCTCTCCGGGCTCATCGCCACGCCGGAAATTGTGCGCATGCTGCTTGCACTAAACCAGCGCCCGGTGAGTGTTGCGGAACTGACCGGCTTTGCCCACGTGATGCGCAACCATGCCGCGCCGGTCTTCGCACCTGCGGAACAGCGGCCAACAGGCATGGTGGACACCTGCGGCACGGGCGGTGACGAAACCGGAACATTCAACATCTCCACGGCCGCCGCTATTGTCGCCTCCGCGGCGGGCGCACGCGTGGCCAAGCATGGCACTCGCGGCGTAAGTTCCCGCAGCGGCTCCGCGGATGTCCTCGAGGCCCTTGGCGTGCGCATCGATCTACCAATGATGGCCGCCGGCCTATCCGTCCGCGAAATCGGCATTGGTTTTCTGTTCGCTCCCGCCGCTCACGCGGCAGCGCGCCACGCCATGCCCGCGCGCCGGCAAATCGTGAAGCGCACGGTCTTCAATCTTCTGGGGCCCCTGACAAATCCCGCCGGCGCCGAGGCGCAGGTGCTTGGCGTTTTCTCTGCGGATGTAATCGACACGGTCGCCACAACACTCGCGGAACTCGGCACGCATCGCGCCTTCGTTGTGCACGGCGCCGGCGGCCTCGACGAAATCTCTCTCGCCGGCGAAACCCAAATCGCCGAAGTCCGCAACGGCGCCGTCCGGCGCTTCACCGTCGCTCCCGAAGACTTCGGCCTTTCCCGCGCCCCGCTCGAAACCCTACGCGGCGGCACCCCCCAGGAAAACGCCGCGCTGATTCAATCCTTGCTCGCCGGCGAATCCGGCCCCCGCCTTGACGTCGTCCTCGCCAACGCCGCCGCCGCTCTCGTCGTCACTGGCCTCGCCGATGATTTCCGCTCCGCCGCCGAACAATCCCGCCGCGCCATAACCTCCGGCAAAGCCCGCGAAAAACTTGAAAGTCTCAAAGAATTCTCCAACCGTAAAGACTAGCCCGCGATTCCTCTGCGAACTCGGCGCCCTCAGCGTCCTCTGCGTTAATTTTTTTGCTTTATGTCCTTTCTTGCTTCATTGCTTCATTGCTTCATTGCTTCGTTAGCTCATTACTTCCTTACCTCATCCTTCTACGGTTTCGCCGGACTCTCCACCCCATTCTGCGATTGAATCAAATCGTGAATCCCCCACGCCGCAAGCCCCGCTCCCGCTCCTGCCAAAATGAAATACGCCACCTTCGTTCCTGTGGACCGGCCCGGTTTCTCGGTGCCACTCCCGGCAGGTGGAGGAGTCCGCGGGCCGTCCTCCGATTCCAGGTAGATCCGGTACGTCTGTCCCTCCGGCAAAACGCGGAATTCTTTCCCATACAAAAAATCCACGCTGCCTTGCCGCGCCGTAATCTGCAAAACCTTCGGCCCGAACACCAGAATCTGCGCTTGCACTTGATGACCGCCATGCGGCCGCAACAAAGCGCCCTCCGCATGCACTTCCAGCGGGTTACTCTCCGCCGACCACACGTAGGCTGAACCCGCCTCCAAATCGATATGCGCTCCGTCGCCGCTGCGCTGCAGAATCGCGGCGCTCTGTTCGATCAACGTAATGACGCTGCCGCCGACGCGCGCGCTCACCTTTCCTTGCGCATCCGTGGATAAGCTTTCCCCGTCGAAGACAGCCAATCCCGCAAACGCCACCGAGGCGTTCAGGTGCGCCCCGTATGCCAGCGTCAGAATCCCCAGCGGTTTTCCGCCAGCAGTAACGGGAAGATTGTAAGCGCAAAGAGAGACAACAAGAGACAACGCGAGGACGCCGCGAAGCACGAACATGACTTACCTCCGAGGGCAGGTAAAGAGGAGGGACAACCCGCGGCAGGTACAATACACATGTAGTACTACTAATTCAATAGAATTCAGCTATAATATCGCACTTTTATCGTCCATTTGATATTACTCGACGGTTACTATTTGCTTCCCGAATTGGCACTCTAGACCCGCTCACCTTCCAGGCAGTCTGATCCTTACCGCCACTTGTCATTCCGAACCTTGTTCGCCTTTTGAACAGGGTGAGGAATCTGCTGTTTTGCTTCCTTGCTAGGTATCAAAGCAAAAGAAAATTCTTCAACAACTGCTTCCCCGACTCCGTCAGCACCGACTCCGGATGGAACTGCACACCCATCAACGGATGCTTCCTGTGCCGCATCCCCATAATGATCTCGTCGTCCGTCTCCGCGTTCACCTGCAACTCCCTCGGCAGTGATTTCCGCTCCACAATCAGCGAATGGTACCGCGTCGCCGTAAACGGATTCGGCAACCCGCGAAACACCCCGCTGCCGTCGTGCCGGATCTGGCTCGTCTTCCCGTGAAATAATTTCGGCGCCCGAATAATTCTCCCTCCAAACGCCGCGCCAATCGCCTGGTGCCCCAGGCAAACGCCGAGTATCGGAATCTTCCCCGCCAGTTTCTGAATCAATTCCACGCAGATCCCTGCCTCCTGCGGCGTGCACGGCCCCGGCGAGATCACGATCCGCTCCGGCTTGCGCTGCGCAATCTGCTCCACGCTGATCCGGTCGTTGCGGTGCACTTCCACCTGGCAGCCCAGCTCGCCCAGATACTGCGCCAGGTTGTAGGTGAACGAATCGTAATTGTCGAGCAGCAGTATCACGATTTGCCCTTCCCTTTCCCGGCCGCGCGATCCGCCGCCTCCAGTGCCCGCTGCAGCGCTTTCGACTTATTCACCGATTCCTCAAACTCGCCTTCGGGCGTCGAGTCGGCAACAATCCCTCCGCCCGCTTGAATGTGCGCAATTCCATTCTTGATAACCATCGTTCGCAGCGCGATGCACGAATCCAGATTCCCCGCGAAATCGAGATACAGAATCCCGCCCGCGTAAATTCCCCGCCGCGTTTTTTCCAGCTCCTCAATAATTTCCATCGCCCGCACTTTCGGCGCCCCGGAAACCGTCCCCGCGGGAAAGCACGACATCAACGCGTCAAAGCAGTCCACATCCTCGCGCAGCGTCCCTCTCAGGCTGGAAACCAGGTGCATCACGTGCGAATAGCGCTCCACGGTCATCAACTTCTCCGGCCGCACAGTTCCGTAATCGCAAACTCGCCCCAGATCATTCCGCCCCAGGTCCACAAGCATGATGTGTTCCGCTCGCTCTTTCTCGCTCGCAAGCATTTCGCGCTCCAACCGCTGGTCTTCTGCTTCGTCCTTCCCGCGCCACCGCGTTCCCGCAATCGGCCGGTAAAAAACGTCGCGGCCTTGCACCTTCACCAGCATCTCCGGCGAACTCCCCACCACGTGCACATCATTCAGTTGCAGGTAAAAAAGATAAGGAGATGGATTCAGCGCCCGCAATTCGCGGTAAATCGAAAACGGCTCGGCCTTCGTTTTCGCCGAAAACCGCTGCCCCAGCACCACCTGAAAAATATCGCCCTCGCGGATGTACTGTTTGGCCTTCTTCACCATGGCCAGGTACTCGCCGCGCTTCACGTTCGAAGCAACCTTCAGCGCCCGCCCCTTGCCACGCGAAGGTTTCCGCGGCTGCTCCGCCGCCGCCGGCTGTTCCAGCATCTCCCGCGTGCGGCGAATCTCTTTCACCGCCGCATCGTATTTCGCCCGCAAACTCTTCGGCCCCTCCGTATATACATTCCGCACCACCCACAAACGGTGCTGCACGTGGTCGAACGCCAGAATGCCGTGATAGAACATCAGCACCGCGTCGAACAACCCGATCTCGTCCCGCAATCGTTTTGGCAGCCGCTCGATCAGCCGCACCATGTCGTAACTGAAATACCCGATTGCGCCCGCCACCAGCGGCGGCAATCCAGGCAGTCGCACCGGGCGGAACTTCGCCATGTGTTCGCGCAGAAAAGTAATCGGGTCCCGCTCTTCCCAGATAATGCGTTCCCGGCTTTCAAGCACGCACGCGCCGTTCGCGTAGCGGAAAATCTCCTCCGGATTCGCCCCGGCAAACGTGTAGCGCGCGATTTTCTCCCCGCCCTCCACGCTCTCCAGCAAAAACGAATACCGCGCCCCCTGCGCCACCCGCAGATACGCGCTCACCGGCGTCAGCAGGTCCGCCGAAAAAGTTTCGTACACGGGAATCAGGTTCCCGCGTTTCGCTAGCCGCTCAAATTCCTGGAACGAAGGCTGAATCATGGCCTCTCTTCACCCAACTCATTTTCAATTTTTGTGATAGTGAAAACGGCTCTTCCACATCCGGGGTGGATGGGTCACCAGCGCGTGTTTTCTTCGTTTTTCAAAGCCCGCAGCACCGCGTTCCTCATGATGGATTCGGGCGCTTTGCTGCCCATCCAGTGTTCCCACTGCGCGAATCCCTGCGCCAGAAACATCTCCGCGCCGGAGACGCAGGCGATCTTCCGCGAAGCCGCCAGCCGCAGCAGTTTCGTTCGGATGGGTCTGTAGATAAGGTCCATGACCAAAGAACAGTTTAACTCGCCTGCCGCCAACGGCGAAACTTTTTCATGGGGAAACATCCCGATCGGCGTGGCGTTCAACAGCGCGTCGAACTCCAGGCCGCGCAGCGCGGAACGCCCGATCGCTTCCCCGCCTGCCGCCTTCGCCAGCTTGCGCCCCGCTTCCATCCGCCGCGCGCAAATAAATACCTCCGCTCCTGCCTGGGCCAGTGCGAACGCCGCCGCCCTCGCCGATCCCCCCGCTCCATAAATCACCACGCGACTGCGTGATATTTTCAGTCTCTTTTCCAGAGCCCGCAAAACCCCCACGTAATCCGTGTTGCTTCCATGAAGCGATCCGTCCTTGCGCACCGTAACCGTGTTCACCGCCCCGATTTTCTCCGCCAGCGGCTCCACGCCATCCAGATACGCAAATATCTTTTCTTTGTGCGGCAGCGTTACGCTGAATCCCCGCACTCCAAAATCCCCCAACGACTTTAGAAAATCTTTCAGGTTTTCCACCAGGAATGGCAGGTACACCGCGTCTTTCCCGGCCGCGATATAACCCGTGTTGTGCAGCAACGGCGAAAGCGAATGCCCCACCGGATTCCCAATCACGCCATACACCCGCGTCGCCCGCGTCAGTTCATGCGCCCGGTAGAGCCCCTTCAACTCCCGCAGCGGAATCTGCCCCGGCGCCGTAGCCGCCGCCACCGGTGCATACGCAAGTGCGCTACCCTCACGCAAAGCCAACACCCGCGCCGGCAATCCAATTTCACCCATTGCAATTGCCACCACGTCCCTCGACGCCCGCGCCAGCCTCAATATCCGCGCGCTGTCCGCAACGCTCCGCGCCATGGCCGCCACCTTGATCGCCCTCGCTCCCCCCTTGGCAGGCACGCTCAGCTTTTTTGGAAACTGCGGCGTCCCCCGGAAATCGTGCATCGATAGCAGCACATTTTCCGGCACCGCGTAACCGTCCACGCTTTTCCCCGGCAATTCCCGAAGGCTTTCCACTTCCAGGTCGCACCATCCGCAGCCCGCTTGCCTCGCTTGCATCAACCAATAAAGTTCTTCCCCGGCGTCGCCCGCAAATTCCCCTCCGCCCACCCGCCTTCGGCAAGTGGCGATCAGCTGCGCCTTCCGCGGGCGATGCGCTTTCAACCACTTCAGGAAACTTCGCCGTTCCGCGTCGTTCTTCAACCAATCCAGCCGGATCTCCGCCGTGGGCGTTTCGCGCTGCGCCAGCGCCAGCAACCGCCGCAATTCGCGGTCAGTCGGCGCAGCCAGCACGCCGCAAAGCCGCGCCATCCCCTTCCCAAACGGTCCAGCCACCAAAAACCTCCTCCAATCCATTGAAAATACGGTATCTAGGGCGCCTTTGCAAATATGGAAAGTGCTCTAACCCATTTTGTTGACGCCACCCATGGCCCTTGTTAGTTTCAAAGGTGCAAGTCCCCGCACGGCCCTTAAACGGCGTGAATTGAAGGAGTGCTGAACATGCGCGCAATTGCGACTGCAATGTCTTTCGCCACCTTGATGCTGGCTCTTGGTGCTTCGGCCCAGGACACCGCTCAGGTTCAAGTTGTCAACGCCACCAATCCCGTTGCAGAAGCCACTTCCCCGGACTACACCGCAACCTATTGCTCCGGCTTCATCACCGATGAAAAGGTTCCCACCGAAGTCCGCGTGATGTCCGGCGAGGAATCCGGCAATAAGATTGTTTTTACCAGTGGCGATTACGTCTATATCAACCGGGGCTCTGCACAAGGCGTTCGCGTCGGCGACCGCTTCTCCGTCATCCGCCCGGACAAGGATCCCAACGAAGTTCACTGGTTCAAGTGGCAGGAAAAGCTTCTCAAAGCCATGGGCACGCAGTATGTCGATGCCGGCCAGGTGCAGATCACTACGGTTCATCCGAACAATTCCATCGGTCTGGTCAAGTTTTCGTGTGACTACTTGCAGCGCGGCGACATCGTTCTTCCCATGGCCGTGCGTCCAACTCCCCCGTATAAGGCCGCGGAAAAGTTTGACAAGTTTGCACCCGTCAGCGGCAAATCCGTCGGCATGCTGGTTTCCGGCCGGGAATTCACCCAAGCCTACGGAAAAAACTCAACCGTATATGTGAACCTCGGCGTCAATCAGGGCGTGAAAGTCGGAGATTATCTCCGGATCTTCCGCTACGAAGGCTCCACCTCGGAGTTCTCGCAGAACTTTCCCGATTTCCAGTACAGCATGTACGGCTTCGGCAGCACTCCGGAAAAATACAAGTGGAATGACATTCCCCGCAACGTCATCGGGGAAGGCATCGTGATGAACGTCACCCACAATGCCTGCGCCATTTTCGTCACCTACAGCAAACTGGACATGTACGCCGGCGATTACGTCGAAATCGAATAGCTCGCTCTCAATTTTTCTTTGGATGCCCGCGCTTCCCTACTGGCGCGGGCTCTGTTTTTGGGCCAGCGTGCGGTGCGCTTCCGCGATGATTTCGCATTGAAAGCCCGATAATTTCGTCTCTGGTTCCTTCCACGCCTCCCGCGGAAGCCCCGCTTTCATGCACGTTTCCGCCAGGAATTGCTCGCGGCTCAGCCGGTGTTCCACGGCCACTTGTGGCAACAACAGTCCCCGCCGCGTTCCACGCTCCACCAGCAGCCCGTGAATCCCGATCTCCACCTCGTCCGGCCGCAAGGGCTGTGGTGGCGTCAGCAACGAAATCTCGATTTCCAGCCCGCCCATCTCTTCCGCGCGCAGCCGTGAGAAGCGCGGGTCGTGCAATGCCGCGTCTGCCGCGCACCTCGCCACTGTCTCCCCAAGCGTCATTTGCCCTTCGATCATTCCAATGCAGCCGCGCAATTTCTTCTCGACGTGCAGCGTCACAAACAGGCCGCGGCGCTCCGCAAAAATCCCCGTGGTTGGAATGTCGGAAAGTGGCCGCTCGTGGCACACCGCGTGGGCTACGCCCCGGCGTGCCAGCTCCAGGACCGCTGCTCGATCGGCTTCAGAGAGGGACTGCATCCTGCTGCTTCTTCTGCGCTTCCAGCATGCTCAGCTTCCGGCGCTGCTTGATGCGGTCATCCAGCTGGTTCCAGAAGCGATGAAAATATTGCGCCGCTGAAACCAGCGCGCTCACCACCACCAGCCACAGCAAAACCGTCGACACCGGCCGGATCGACGGGTGCCGCGCGCCCACAATCAGCACCGCCACGGCACACACCTGCAGCACCATCTTCGTTTTTCCCAGCGCCGAAGCGGCAATTGTAAAGCCCTCCGCCGACGCAATATTCCGCAATCCCAATATCGTAAATTCCCGCCCGATGATAATCACCACCATCCACGGCGCCACCAGCGAATGACCGCTCGAATCCTGCATGCCCACCAGCGAAATGAACGCCGCCGATATCAGCAGCTTGTCCGCGATCGGATCCAGCAGGATTCCCAGCGTCGTCACCTGCCGGTTTCTCCGCGCAAAGTATCCGTCCGCCCAGTCGGTGGCCGCCGCCACCAGCAGGATCAGCACGCCCCACACCTCAAAGTGCATGGGAAATCCCCATAGCACCACGTTGGGACTCCTCGTCAACAGCACCACAATCAGCACTGGAACGAAGAAAATCCGCAGCACCGTAAGAAAATTCGGAAGATTCATAGTCGGGCGCTCCGCAAGGCGGCTTTCCACGCCTTTCGGAACCACCTCGGCCACTATAGACTCCGCTCAGGAATGCGTCAACGTACTGCGAATCCGCGCGTTTCCGGTCCCGGGCGGTACTTAGATGTAACTACGCTCGTTCGCTTGCCGCTGCAACTGCAGATACTCTTTCGTAACACCGCTGCTGCAAACCTGTGCAAAAACCCTTTTCGCAATCCGCGTGCGACCAGGTATCCGAATAGGCAAAGCCCTGCCGGAATTCTGACTAACTCAAATCCCTGCAGTTACTTACGGACAGGGCAAAGATCTGCATTTACTCTGAGAGGGAAATTCTTACTGCCACCGCGCTAGCAGCCTTCGGGAGTTTCCACAATCTTTTCCACAAGCCCGGCCATGCCTCGCCGCTAATCCCCCAGCCCCAAAAAAGTGTCATATTCCTTTAACAATTAAGGGAAACACCGGAGTTACTCGAAAGTGACCATACTTCATTTTCTGCTGTTTTCAGATCGCGTGCGGCCCTCGCAAAATCCTTACCGGCAGCAGGAACAACGCCCGCAAAAACGCCAGCACCCCATGTACCGCGATGCCCACAATCCGGAATGGCAGCAGTATCAGCCACACAAACGGATACGCGATCAGCGCCAGCAACGCAATCGGCCAGCAAAAAACCAGCAGCAGACACCACAGGAAAAATGCAGCCATGCTCAGTTGACCTCCCGTGCATCATGATACGCAGCCTTCGGCCCGGAAGTTCCCGCCGCCGCGAAGCTGCTCAATTTCAGTCGCCGCGCGATGCTTTCCGGCACCTCCGCCTCCATGTCCATGTGCGAGTCGCTCACTTGCGAATGCAGCACCCGGCCCAGCGCATGGATCAGCGCCAGCGACCGGCCTTCGCTCAGCGGCATGTGCAGCGAAAGCTTTACGATCGGATCCAGCGGCAACGCCGCATCGATCCGCCTCAGCAATTCGTCCAGTCCCTCGCCCGTCAGCCCGGAAACCAGCACCGGCGCCTCCTCGCCTCCGCCATTCCGCCGCCCGGCCGCCTCCAGATTGTGCCGCGCTTCGCCGTTCAACTGGTCCACCTTGTTGTAGACCCGCAGCCTGGCCGTTTCTTTCACGCCCAGATCATCCAGAATTTTTTCCACTTCCTCTTCCAGTTCATCGTGGCGAGGATTCGAGATATCGCTCACCTGCAGCAACAGCGCCGCTTCCTGCACTTCTTCCAGCGTGGCGCGAAACGCCTTGATCAACCCTTTCGGCAGCTGGCGAATGAATCCCACCGTGTCCGAAACCAGGATGCGCCGGTTGGATGGCAACCGAATCGCCCGAATCGTCGGGTCCAGTGTCGCAAACATCCGCGAAGATACCAGCACTTCCGCCTGGCTCAGCGCGTTGAACAACGTCGACTTCCCCGCGTTGGTGTAACCCACCAGGGCCACCGTCCCCAGCGGCACCGCATTCCGCGCTTCCCGCCGCAGCGCCCGCTGCTTGCGCACCTCGTCAATGCTTACTTCGATCTTGTGTACCCGATCGCGGATCCGCCGTCGGTCCGTTTCCAATTTCTTTTCACCGGGGCCGCGAACGCCGATGCGCCCGCCTCCTCCGCCCGCCCCGCCTGCCCCGCCCGCGCCTTTGCCGCCCTGGCGAGACATCTGCGCACCTCGCCCGGTCAGACGAGGCAGCAAATAATTCAGCTGCGCCAGCTCCACCTGCAACTGCCCTTCGCGGCTCCGCGCATGTTTCGCAAAAATGTCCAAAATTAATTGCGTGCGGTCGATCACCCGCCGCTCGGTCAGCTCTTCGATGTTGCGCTGCTGCACCGGTGAAAGATCGCTGTCAAAAATAATCAGCGCCGCCTCGGACGCATTTGCGGCCGCGCGAATCTCTTCCAGTTTCCCGCGCCCCACCAGCGTCGCCGGATCCGCTGAATCGCGAATCTGAAATAACGTCTCCGCCACTTCGCCGCCCGCGCTCTCCGCCAGCTCCACAAGTTCCGCCAGCGATTCCCTGCCCTGCTCTCCCGCGGGCATTCCGGGGAAACGCGGGGCGCGCTTCCAGCCGACGCCCACAAGCAACACGCGTTCCGCCGAAGAAATCTTATGCTGTGTTTTCATGAAAAGTTTTGCGTCATCCCATTCGCGCGGAAGGCCCGTCGAGCGGAGAGGTCCCTCATCATCGCCAATTATACGTCCATTCCCCCGCCCCTGCGTAACCACAGGGCAAACCGCACCAACATGAACGCCTCGCTTTTCGGGCCGGTAAAACTCTACTCTTTGTTTGCCCTTGCGCGGCACAAGTGCCTCATGCGCTTTTAGGATTCATTCCTTTTGTCGTATGCTCAAGTGGACAATCAGATACTCTACCAAGGAATTGGGCCTGCAAAATGTCCGACGGCTATCCCTCTCTCGAACCCGCCGCGCCGTCTTCTCTTTCACAGAATCCGTCCGAGCAACCCGCCAGCCTGGTCCAGATTGACGGGGTCAAGAAAACTTTCGGCTCGAAAACGGCCCTTAAAGAAATCTCCTTCTCCGTCCCGTCCGGCCAGATCTGCGGCTTGCTGGGTCCCAACGGCGCCGGAAAAACAACTCTCTTCCGGCTCTTGATGGGAATCCTGAAAGCTACGGCAGGAACGATACGAATTGATGGACGCGACGCGTTCGAGGATCGTGTTGAAGTCAAACGCCTGATCGGCTTTCTCCCCGACGAGCCTGCCTTTTACTCCTATCTGTCTGGCCGCGAAGTCCTCGAACTGAGTGCCGCCATGCACGGCCTCGACGTAACGGTGACGATGGGCCGCATGCTGTCCACCATTTCCAAACTGCGCCTGGCCAGAGACCTCGACAACTACGCTGAGGATTATTCCCGCGGCATGAAGAAAAAACTCGGACTTCTCCTGGCCATGGTGCACCAACCGAAGCTCCTGGTTCTCGATGAACCCACCAACGGGCTCGACGTCGAATCCACGCATCTGTTTTACGACTTGATCTCCGAAACCGCCCAGCAGGGCACGACTGTTCTTTTCTCCACTCACCTGATGGACCACGTCACCAAGCTCTGCTCCCACGCCGTGATCATCAACGAAGGCACGCTCGCCGCCAAAGGTTCCATTGAGGAACTCCGCTCCAACTTTGGCGAGGCAAGTCTCGAAGACATTTTTCTTCAACTGACCGCCCGGCCCCCGCAGACATGATCCAACTATTCCGCGGCTACCCGGGTTTCTGGAGTACGCTCTGGCTGCTTCTCGGCGCCGCGCGAAAACGGGCCGCCGGCCGCCGCAAACATCAGCAGGAACTGCTTTACAATCGCGCCGGCAAAAACGCCACAAACTGGAGCGGGCTCGGCTCATTCTTTGCTGTCCTTCTCATGGTTATCCTGAATGGCATGGCCGCATTTGTCGTGACCCTGGCTATCGAAGCCGGCCAGCGGTTGGAATCAGAGCGCAGGGGCAGTGTCGTAGTCAGCCGCCGTTTTCTGGACGCAGTAAACCTCCACACTGACTACCGCGTGAGGCTATCTGCAGAGCTCGGTCCCTATTATTTTTCCGAAGCAAGGCGAATCGCCCAAACCTATGGTGGCTCGCAAAAAGACATTGAACACGATCTCCGTGACGCCGTCCGTACTCAGGGAACCCGGAATCTTGTCGGTGATGTTGGCCCCGATGAGCACATGGAGGCTGAGCATCAAGGGAAAATTGCTGTCAGCGGTCAATTTTTGAACATGGCAAGAGCGGCGGAAGCTCTCGCGCGCATAAACGACGACCAGTCCCTCGAACCCTATTATTCCTCCGAAGCTGACGGCATTGTCGAGCGCTATGGCGGATCACGAACTGCCGTTGAAAAGAAACTCCGCGATGCCGTGAAAAATCACGGGACTCGGGATTTCCTCAACAGGGACGAGGCCTGTCCCGGACTGTCCGGTCTTCCCGGATCTGGCCGGCTTACGGCGATGTTCGGCTCCGTTATCCTTTTCTGGTGGGCCGCCATGCTGGTCTTCCAGAGCGAGGGCTTGGAACTCGATCTCCAGCGCCGTCGCCATCCCATGTGGGAATGGCTCTTCTCTCATCCTGTCCCGCCGGGCGCGGTTTTCCTTGCGGAAATGCTCTCGCCCCTCGCCGCGAATCCCATTTATTGGGGTGCCCCGTTATTCGTAGGCGTTTTATATGGCCATGTCTACAGCGCGGAACTTGGCTTGCTAGCCGCGCTGCTCATCGGCATTCCAGTGTCCGTCGCCGCTGCTTGCCTGGGGAAAGCGTTGGAGGTTGGGGTTGTTCTCCGCTTCCCGCCGCGCTCACGCGGCGCGATTACCGGCTTCATGAGTTGGCTTGGATATGCCTCTCTGATGCTGTTTTTCCTCGGCGCGTTTTTCATACCAAAAGCAGTTACCGCCCTCGGAGATTTCCTCGAATTCCTCACCGCAGTTCCGTGGCCGTGGCTTCGATTGTTCCTCGGCGGTCAGTTCGACAACTCGTTCTCCTTTTTTTCCGGGATGTTCGCCTGCTGGTTCGCCTCCGGTGTTACCATTGCCGGCGCGATCTGGTTCAGTGTCTGGGCCACGCAGCAAGGTCTCAGTGGCAACTCTGGAGCGAAAGCTCCCGGTCCCTCCGTTCCAAGAAGCGGAGCAACGCATTTCGGCAAGGAACCCCTCTATCGCAAGGAGTTCCTGTGGTTCATTCGCGACCGCAGCGCCATCGTCCAGACCATCCTCATCCCGGTTACAGTGGCGAGTATTCAGGTCTTCAACCTGCGCGGTCTCTTGAGCCACGCTCAGGGTGCATGGAATTCTCTCTGTGGTGTCGCCATCTTGTTCGGAACCTATTTTCTCTGGGTCCTCGGACCCAAATCTCTCTCCTCCGAAGGAACCGCTCTCTGGATCGCGCTCACCTGGCCAAGAGGCCTCGAAGGCTTGCTGAAAGCTAAAGCTTGGCTCTGGTCTCTGATTTCTTCCGGGCTTGTGGCGCTTGTTCTGTGTTACGCCGCATATCTCTTTCCAGCCGACCTCTGGAAAATCGGCCTGGTGGGCTTCGGTTGGTTCATCTTTGGCCGCAGCATGGCGGAGAAGTCCGTCACGCTCGTCACTTCTACTTCCTCCTCGGGTGAGCAGGAAAAAGTTCCCCAAGGCCGCAAGTGGGCCGCTTCACTTGGCATGTTGACCTTCTCCATCGGCATCCTGACGGAGCAGTGGCCCCTCGCCGTCGTTGGCATCGTTTATTCCTACATCACCGCTGCCGCCATGTGGCAAAACTTTCGTGCGCGCCTGCCTTACCTCTATGACCCTTGGTCGGAAAAAATTCCCCCTCCCCCAACACTGATGCACGCCATGATCGCCATCAGTATTCTCGTGGAGGGCGCCGCCGTACTCACCGGTATCTCCGCCGCGATTGCCGGTCTCGAATACATCGCCGTCGCCCAAGCCTTCAGTTACGGCGTGTGCGCGATCGCCGTTTCGCTCGGGATATCCAGTTTTCTCAGCGATCGCGGCGTGCCGCCCGGCGACGTCTGGAATTGGAAATCCACCGCAGAAGAGAAATCCGGCTCGTGGTGGGGCGCGGGTAAGATCCAGGTTGGTGAAGCTCTCTTGCTGCTAGTCCTGGGCGCGGCCGGAGGCTTGGTTTTGGGCCTTGTGGCTGCCGGCTACATGGCGGTGTTGCAACACATTCCCGCCGCCGCCGAAATTCTCCGCAAGTCGCAAGAGCAGATGGCGAAAATCCCGAACCTGAAACTCTCTTACACCATTATGGCCGTTGGCTTCGCGCCCTTCGCGGAAGAATATTTGTTTCGCGGACTCCTCTTCCGCGCCCTCGATCGAGAATGGGGTGGCTGGCGCGCCATCCTCGGCAGCGCCGCCTTTTTCGCCATCTACCATCCACCCCTCGCCTGGTTTCCAGTCGCCCTTCTGGGTATCACCAACGCCGTCCTCTTCAAAAAAACTGGCCGGCTCGTCCCAGCGGTCATCCTCCACATGGTCTACAACGCCGCCGTCCTCCACTGAACGCCACCGGCCGCCGCCACTCAGTTGAATACAGGCCAATGTGGAGCTAGCGGTCGAATCCATCGCTTGCACAATTTAAGTTGCAGTACAAACACAAAGAAAGTGTTGCGGAAGGCGAGGATCTCCAATGAGCGTTGGACAAGCCACGGCGAAGTTGCCAATTTTAGACGAAGTGCGGGCGGCGGCGAAGTTGGTCTACGGACTGATGCTGCCAACGCCTCAATATCGTTGGCCGCTGCTCTGCGAACGCCTCGGCGCCGAAGTCTGGGTAAAACACGAAAACCACACGCCCATCGGCGCCTTCAAATCGCGCACCGCCATCGTGTACGCCGAAGAACTCCTGAAGCGCCAGCCCGCCACGCGCGGCCTGATCGCCGCCACGCGTGGTAATCATGGCCAGTCCGTCGCACTCGCCGCTCAACGCAAGAATCTCGAATGCGTGATCGTGGTGCCTCATGGCAACAGCCTTGCCAAAAACGCGGCCATGGGCGCACAAGGCGCCAAGCTCATCGAGCACGGCGACGATTTTCAATCTTCGCTCGAACATGCCCGAAAACTCTCCGAAGACCTCGGCTACCACCTCGTGCCGCCCTATCACCGGGATATCGTGCTGGGGATCGCCACCTACTGGCTGGAACTCTTCACCGCCGTGCAGGAGATTGACGTCGCCTACGTCCCCATCGGCATGGGCTCGGGAATCTGCTCCGCTGCCGCCGTTCGCAATGCGCTTGGCTTGAAAACGAAACTGGTGGGCGTGGTTTCCGACCACGCGCCGACTTACGCTTTGTCCTTTCAGCAGAGAAAAATCGTCGAAGCCCCGGCCACCACCAAACTCGCCGACGGCCTCGCTTGCCGCCTCGGCAACGAAGAAGCCCTTGAAGTCATGCTCGAAAACGTCGACCACATCCTCCGCGTGACCGACGACGAAGTCGCCTCTGCCATGCGCGCCATGTTCACCGACACGCACAACGTCGTTGAAGGCGCCGGCGCCGCGTCCTTGGCCGCCGCCACAAAAGAATCCGCCACGCTGAAAGGCAAGCGCATCGCCCTCATCGCCACTGGCGGCAACGTCGATCAAGCCGTCTTCGCGCAAGTGCTCAGCCAGGCCGGCGGAGCCGCCTGAAACACATAATTAGTTTTCTTTGAGTGGATTCCGTTACTTCTTCGAGTCCAGGCACGGCAGCGCCGCGATCTTTGTTTCCGTCGTGTCGTAGTTCACTGTGCCGGCCTCGTTCTGCATTGACAGGAACACCCAGTCGCTCTTTTCCTCCGCCGTCCGGCTGAAGGAAACCAGCAGCGTTTCGCCGCCCCGCGGGTGGTAGCTGATCGTCCGCATCAACACCGGATACACCACCTTGGTCTCGTCCACAACCGCGGCTCCGCAACGCGCGAACAAACTCTCCGGCGTCAATGTCGCCATGGCGTGCAGTTGCCGCCGCTCCCGCGCATTCTTCGCCCACTCCGCCGCGCGCGCCGACAAATTCACCAGCCCCGCTACTCCGATCACGATTCCCGCCGTCAGCAGCCACACGCGTTTCGTCCGCTTCAGGAAACCCGTAACCTGCCCCAGTGAACCAGGCAGACTGGCCTTCGCTGCTTCGAGCAACACCGCAATTCCGGACGCTTGCTGTCCCGAATCAGCCCCGCCCGCATTTTCCACAGGCATAACCCGCACGCTCACTTCCGCCGGCGCCGACACCGGCGCAACCGGTGCCTTCTCCCCCGAATAAGCCGTTTCCTTAGGTTTCATTTCATCCATGCCACACCTGCCTTTACGCTAGCCCATTCCCACATAGCGGCCACCTTTAGGTGGCCCAGCCGTATCAGTCTTTGTAGCGGCCGCTTCTGTTTACCCTGACGAAGGAAGGGAGGCGGGCGCTCTCGCTCCCTGAATGGATTTATACACCCCGCCTCAATGCCCTGCCGGCGCCTGCAGCCAATTAATCACCCGCCGCCGGTAAGACACCTGCGCACTCCCCATCGGCTCTCTCATCCAATGCAGCGTCCGCTGAAAACCAACCGCGAACAAACTCGGCCCGCGCTCGACAACCTCCGCCCGCTCAGCCGGTGCCGAAGGCGCAGGAGGCAGCCAGTATGGACTCCCCTCCGCAATCACATTCCTAGCATTTGCATTCGCGGATTGCCGTTCACCCGGCGTAGACGTAATCGAAAGCTTCAGCAGCGCGCCAATCTGCTCCTGAAACGCCCTCATTGTTCTTAGAAAATTGCGCGCAAACCACACCGCCGCAACCAGGAACCCGATTTGGGCAACCAGGCTTCCCAGCGCATACCAATCCTTAACTACCAAGGGGCTGAAATCGTTCATGGTTCCACCTTGGGCCGGTACCCAACAATCTAGGCCCGGGTACCTACGCTGAAAACTGGCATAAAGTACAAGATTCGGGCAGGTGTTTACCCCTGCCCTTACATGCCGAGCATCCTGAAATATGTGGAGGTGCCGCTGGTCAACGGGTAATCGATCCAAAATGACTGGTTAGAATTGGCTGCGCACCCAGGAAAGAGAGAGTTGCTGAATTTCCAACTCTTGCCCGAAGCCGGAAAGCCAATGAATCTGGGGGTCCCGGCGGAACCAGGTTAGTTGCCGCTTCGCATAGCGGCGCGTGGATTGCTGAATCGCGGCCTTCGCTTCTTCGAGTTTCATTCCGCCATTGAGAACTGCTCGCAATTCGCGATAGCCGATGAAATCGAATGGCTTCGCGTCCACAGATAAGCCGGTCGCCACCAGCCCGCGCACCTCTTCCATCCAGCCCGCCGCCAGCATCGCGTCCGTTCGCGCATGAATACGCTGGTAAAGTTCTTCGCGCTCTGGCGACAGTCCAATCTTTATCGCCCGCCAGCCGCGCAGGGGATTCCTTCCCGCCCGGTGGACTTCCGAAAGCGGCTTCTTTGCCAGCAAGCAAATTTCGACGGCGCGAATCAGTTTCTGCTCGTCGCCCGGCGCAATCTTTTCCGCCGACACCGGATCAATCCGCTTCAAGATGCGATGTAGATGCCCCGGCGGATGCGCCGCAACGCTGGCCCACAATCGCTCGCGCAACTCTTCCGAGCGCAATGGCACATCGGCAAGCCCTTCGAGCAACGCGCGCAGGTAGAGTCCCGTGCCCACGGTAAAAATCGGCAATCGCTTTCGCGCCCGCAGATCTTCGAGCACCGCAATCGCCCGCTCGCGATAACCTCCCGCCGTCGATTCTTCCCGCGGGTCCAGCACATCAATCAAATGATGCGCCACTCCCTGACGCTCTTCCGCGGCAGGCTTCGCCGTCCCCACATCAAACCCGCGATAAAGTTGCGTGGAATCGCAGGCCACCACCTCCCCGCCAAGCTCCCGCGCGAGCCACACCGCCAGCGCCGACTTTCCCGAAGCAGTTGGTCCAACGATAACAATCAGCGGAGATTCAGCAGACGCGTTCATTTGGGGAACAGCAGCGGCCACGCGCGCACCACCAGCACCGCCAGCACAATCAGCGCCAGCACCACGCTCCCAATCACCTGATGCCGCGAAAGTTTCATCGCCCACATTTCTAACACAGAAGCATCACCCCGTGCTGAACTCCACCCAAAACTTGTCATCCTGAGCGCACCCGACGAGGGTGCGCGAAGGATCTCAACGTTCAAATTGTGCAGGATTTTTCAGTTGAGGCCCTTCGGAGCGCCTGCCTACCGCAGGCAGGCAAGCGGCGCGTTCAATGTCACGCCAACGGCGCACTACCCTACTGGTTCGGAGGCTGAATATTGTAGTAATACGTGTACCGCACCTCGATGTACGGCCCCTTGAACTGTGGCGGCAGCGGCGGAAACGGATTCGAAGCGCGTATCGAAGAAACCGCCGCTCGATCCAGGGGTTCCTTCCCCGACCCATACAGCATCACCGGTTCCGGGTCCGGCACACTGCCGTCCCTCATAATCTTCACGTGCAGTGAAACCACGCCCTGTTCCCCAAGGTCCACCGACGGCGGCATCACCGCATACCAGTTTCCACGCACAATAAAGTAAATCCGCCGCAGGTAATCATTGAAATCCACCCCCTGCGGATCCGTAAGCATTTCAATCCCGGCGCCCGCCTGGCCTTTTCCAGAGTGGCCTCCGCCGCTCGAACGGATCGGCCCGCCGCCCCCAATCGCCACCGGCGCGTTCGGCTTCGTCCCCCGCGCGGCCTCGCGAATCAAATCGCCCGCCGAACCTCCCGTCTTTGGCAACTTCAGTCCTTGTTCCGGCACCGGCATATCCGGATTTTCCAATTTCACCGGCGGCCGCGGCAGCTCCCCTCGCGAAGGCGATGGTGTCGGCGGCGGCTGAGCAGCCGCCACGTTCGGCTGCGGTGTCGGCGCGCTCGGCAATTCCCGCTTCGGCTGCTCCGGCGCGGGTTTCGGCTCCGGCGGAGGCTCCACGTACGGCGCCACCTTCTTGATCACCCGCGGGTCAACGTGCACTGGCGCGTGCGGCGCAGGAGCAGGCGACGGCTTCAACGATTCCAGCGCTCCCGGCGGCAGCAATACCGTCATCTGTCTGCGCCCGATCTCTTCCTCTTCCGGCGTAGGCACATGCGGCCCCAGAAATCTTGGCAAAAATAAGATCAGCGCCAGCAGAACAATGTGAAACACCACCGAAGCTATCGCCGTGATGCGGTCTTCCGGCGTCGGCTTGCCGCGCCATTCCGGCGGCAGAAACGCCGCTTCCCCCGATTGGAAAAGATCCGGCTCGACCAGGTCCTCGGAAATCGGCCCCAACGGCGCAAACTCTTCCGGCGCCGCCGCTCCAACCGGAATCGTGACGCGCTCGTCCATCTCCGTTGGCTGCGGCGGCAGATGCGACTCTTCTTGTTTTTGTACCGCCTCCACGTTCACGTCGCGTGGCACCACCACGCGTGTGGCAATCGAATCCAGCGGCAAATTGGAGGGAATCGTCGTTCGCCCGTCGAGCTGCACCAGCGGCATCCCCGAAGGCACCAGCGTGCGTTCATCCAACGTCGTCGGCCGCCGCCGCGTTGATACGCCATTTTCGGCGGACATACGCGCACCGACTGGCACTAGGGTCCTGGGAATCATTGGCTCGCTTTATCCGGATAACTCTTCGCTGCTGGCCCTTTGGAATCTACCCCTTTGGTAACAGGCCCATTCCTATCTGGCCCTTTCGTAACAGGTTGGACGCGCTCATCATGCTCTCGGATGCTTTCCATCACCCGGCTTGCCAGTTCCAGCGCCGCTCTCCCCGCTACACCATCTGTTTTTGGCGCAACCCGGGTCCGCACTGCTTCAACAAAAGCCTCAAGTTCCGCGCGCAAAGGCTCCACAGCCGGGGCCGCAAGCTTCTCAAATCCAAACTCGGGCTGCGGCCCGGGCTTCTTCACGCCTACACGCAGCGCATCCCGCCGCGCGTAATCCAGCGAAATATACTCATGGTGCTGAAAAAATCTCATTTTCCGCACGCGCTCCGTGGAAACCCGGCTCGCCGTGACATTGGCCACCGCGCCGCCCGCAAACTCGATCCGCGCGTGGGCAATGTCCACCTTGTCCGTCAGCACCGGAATCCCCACCGCTTTCACTTCCGTCACCGGCTCTTTCACCAGCGCCAGCAGAATGTCCAGGTCATGAATCATCAGGTCGTAAATCACTTCCACGTCCAGGCTGCGCGGCGTGAATACGCCCAGCCGGTGAACTTCAAAAAAAAGCGGCCGGTTCAGAATCGGCTCCACGGCAATCACCGCCGGGTTAAACCGCTCCACATGCCCCACCTGCAAAATGCGCTGGTGCTTCCGCGCCGCTTCCAGCAGTGTGTCCGCTTCCGCCAGCGAAGCCGCCATCGGCTTCTCTACAAGAACGTCGACGCCCATCGCCATCAGGCGGCAACCAACTTCGGAATGTGCCACCGTTGGCACGGCGACACTCGCTGCATCCACCGCGCCCCGCAACTCTTCGATACCTTTGAACGCCCGAATTCCAAACTCTTGCGCAATCGCTTCGGCGCGCGCCGTGTTCTGATCCAGAACGCCAACCAGTTCGACGCTCTCGATTTCGCGGTAAACCCGCGCGTGATTGCGCCCGAATTCCCCCGCGCCAACCACGACCACACGAATCTTGCCGCTGTCTCCTGCCGTGCCCCGCTCGCTCATGCCTTGTTCATTCCCGGCGCATCGCCCGTGGGTTCCGCCGCTTGCGCGAACGGAAACGCCTGGATCGCGATCCCGGCGTCGTTGGCCATGGCAATCAATTTTTCCTTGTCAAAGAGGAGCGTGCGGTTTGCATCGATGGCCAGTGCCGTCGCTCCGGCCATCTTCATGGATTCGACGGTCGGCAATCCGACCACGGGTACATCGAAGCGCATGTCCTGCCTGGGCTTGCTCACCTTTACCACCACTAGCGGCCGCCCATTCGCAAATCGTGCCGCCCGCGCAATCGTCTCGTCCGTGCCTTCCATCGCTTCCACGGCCACGCAAGCGCTCTCCGCCACCACCACCGTCTGCCCGATATCTTTCGCCGCGATGTGCCGCGCAATGCCCAGGCCATACTCCATGTCCGCGGCCTCCTGCGCGCTCGGAGCTCGCCGCGTCAGCACGCCCGCCTCCGGCAGCAGCGGCCTTAAAAACATTGTCGAATCCACCAGATGAATCCCTTCTTCCTCCAACACCTTCGCCACCGCGCCAATCAGCGAGTCCGTGTTCTTCCGCGGCAAAGCCAAAAGCAGTTTCGCCAGCTTCCAGTCCGGCCGTATCGAACTGAAAATCTTGCTGTGCTTCACCTGCCCCGCCATCACCGCCCGCTTCACGCCCTCGCTCTGCATCAACTCAATCGCCTTGCTCAACTCGCCCAGGCTCACCCAGTGCAGCCGCTTCGCAATCTTTTCCAGCTCCGGCGAAGCCTCTTCCTTCAACGCAATCACTGCCATTTCTATTCCCTGGCTGCGCGCTCCCTCCAGCACCAGGAACGGAAACCGGCCGTTTCCCGCGATCAGTCCCCAGCCGCTACCGCTGGTCCCGGCATTCGCTTGCGTTGTCTCTGGCATGAATTTCCGGTCGGTGTTATTTCACGATTCCGCGTTCTGCTCTTTCCACGAATTCCACCAGCTCCTTTACGTCGGCGGAATCCGCGATGCTCTTTCGTATCTCTTCCAGCGCCTGCGAAGTGTTTTTCTTCGACCTCGTCAACACGCGAAACGCCTTCTGCAGCGCCTTGATCCGCTCCGCGGAAAATCCCTTGCGCTCCAGCCCGATCGCATTCGGCCCAAAGCACCGCGTTTCCCGCTCCGTAACAATCAACGAAAACGGCGGCACATCCTGCGTGATCACCGTCGCCGCGCCGATATAGGCATACCGCCCCAGCCGGCAAAACTGGTGCACCGGAGAAAATGCCCCCAGCGTCACAAAATCCTGCACCGTCACGTGCCCCGCCAGCGTCGCCCCGTTCACAAACAGCGTGTTGTCCCCGATATGGCAGTCGTGCCCCACGTGCGAATACGAAAGAAAAAAATTCTTGCTCCCGATTCGCGTGATGCCGCCGCCCTTGGTCGTCCCGCGGCTGACCGTCACATGCTCGCGGAAAATATTTTCGCTGCCTACCTGCAGTTCGACGCGCTCGCCGCGAAAAGTGTAGTCCTGCGGATCCCCGCCAATCACGCAAAAGGGATGAAACACATTCTGGTCGCCGAATTTCGCCGGGCCCCGCACCACCGCGTGCTCGTGCAGCACGCAGCCGTCCCCCAGCTCCACCTCCGGGCCGACCACCGCGTACGCGCCGATCTGCACGTCCACGCCCAGCTTCGCTTCCTGTGAAACGACCGCCTGCGGATGAATGTTTGTGCCAATCGCCATTTACTTGCTTGCGGGCTCTTCCCGGTCGGCCATCACGCACATCATCTTCGCTTCCGTCGCCAGGTTTCCTTCGACGTACGCCTTCGCTTCGATCTTGCAAAGGTCGCCCTTCCACGCCACCACGTTCACTTCAATCCGCAACTGGTCGCCGGGCACCACCGGACGCCTGAACTTCACGTCGTTCATCGAGGCCAGGTACAGCAGTTTTTTCTCGCGGTCCGGAATTTCCTGCAGCAGCAGCAATCCCCCGGCCTGCGCCATCGATTCCAGAATCAGCACGCCCGGCATCACCGGCTTGCCAGGAAAATGCCCCTGAAAAAATCCTTCATTGATAGTGACGTTTTTGATCGCCACGATGTGTTTCAGGCGCTCCATCTCGACAATCTTATCGATCAGCAGAAACGGGTACCGGTGTGGCAGGAATTTCTGGATCTCGTTGATGTCGAGCTGCGTTACCTCTTGTGTGTCGCTCATGGCCAAAGAATAGGCTCCCTCCGTCTGTTCGCAAACCTCTTATTATAAGGGCATTCGACCCATCGGATAGCTTAACATTTTGCCGCACCAATGGACTCGGCGGGCTCCGTTCGGCCTCGTTGACACCAATCGCAATCGCCCGCCGTGCTACCATGCCCATTCCATGGCCCAGCTGCCTTTTCTTACCTACTTGCGCAAACGCCTGCCGCGGATGCTGGAAACCCTGCGCGAACTCACGCTCTTCGAATCTCCCAGCCTGGAAAAAGCGCCTACGGACCGCTGCTGCGAATTCCTGGCCCAAAAATGGCTGCAGCACGGCACCATCGCCCAAATCGTTCGGCAGAAACATCGCGGCGATCATATTCGCGTGGTCTGGAGTCCTTCGGAAGTCCGAGTGAAGTCGCAACTCCTCGTCCTCGGCCATTACGACACCGTCTATCCCACCGGCACTCTCGCCAAAATGCCTTTTCGCATTTCCGGCGGCAAGGCCTACGGCCCCGGCACGTTCGACATGAAAGCCGGCATCGTCCAGGCGCTATTCGCTCTCGAAGCCATTCGCGAATTGCAGGCCACGGTACAGAAACGCCTGGTTTTTCTGTGGACTTCCGACGAAGAAATCGGCAGCGAAACCTCGCGCAAGCTCATTGAACAAGACGCCTGCCGCAGCGACGCAGTATTCGTGCTGGAGCCGTCGCTCGGCCCTCGTGGCTTGCTCAAAACTTCCCGCAAAGGTGTCGGCGAAGCCGAACTCATCGTCCACGGCCGCGCTGCCCACGCCGGCCTCGCTCCCGAAAAGGGCATCAACGCGGTCCACGAACTCGCCGCCCAAATCACCCGAGTCGAAAAGTGGAACGACCTCCGCCACGGCGTCACCATCAACGCCGACATCGTCTCCGGCGGCTCCCGCACCAACGTCATCGCCGACCGCGCTGCAGCCACACTCGATCTCCGTGCCTGGCGCACCGCCGACATGCGCGCCCTTGAAAAGCGCCTCCACTCCCTGAAACCCATCCATCGCGGCGCAAAACTCGAAATTCACGGTGGCTTCGATCGTCCCCCCCTCGAACGCAAACACAGCGCCGCCCTTTTCTCCCGCGCCAAATCCATCGCCCGCGATCTCGGCTTCCCTCTCGGCGAAGCCGCAGCTGGCGGCGGCTCCGACGGCAACTTCACCGCTGCCCTCGGCATCCCCACCCTCGACGGCCTCGGCGCGGTAGGCGACGGCGCCCACGCCACCCACGAACACATCGTAATCAACACCATGCCCCAACGCGCCGCCCTCCTCGCCGCTTTGCTAACCGACGGTCGCGCTTGATGCGTGCTACTACTGTAGCTCACCCCTTCAGGGGTGAGGTTTTCCAGCACTCAGGCAACACCGAAATATGGCAGGGAAACTCCTCAGGCCTGAAAGGCCTGAGCTACATCGCGTAAAATCAGCTTCAAGCGCCGCTCTTATCTTCCGTAGTTCTTCTTCAAATACTCCGCCGTCGCATGCGCCAAATCACCATAATCGTCGTGCAACACTTCCCGCACCGCTTGCTCCGTCGCCGTCCCCGCCGCCAGCCGATCCAGGATCCGCTCGATATCACCCATCCCCTGCGTCTGCACGATGTATTCCACGTTCGCCAGCGCCCACGCATACGCATAATTCGCCATCGGCCCCGGCAACCGCATCCATGAACCCTCCAGCATTCCCAGTGGCGCAGCTTGGCCGGCGTCATACACCTGCAGCAGTCCAGCGGCGTTTTCGTCGCTGCGTTTCCCTTCCATCCATTGCGCCACGCCTTCCTGAATCCATGTCGGCGCCCGGCCATGAGTTTTCTGCTGGATAAAACTGTGCGTCAATTCATGCCGCAAAATCCGCGACAATTCCGAATCCACTCCCGTCAGCCCCTGCACTGGCACGCGAATTCGCCCATCATTCAGCGCTCCAACCCACCCCGGCGCCCGCGTGATGTCCGCAAATCCCTCCTGCGTATATAAAACAACCCCGATCGGATCCGGCGGCGAAAAATTCAATTCCGACTCGATCTGCTGGTAATGCCCTTCCAGCGTGTGAAGCACTTCGCGCGCCAACCCGGGCTCCGCCGCCCCGTTGTATTTCAACTGGAAATGCGTGCTCTCATTCTCCCGGTAATTCTCTTCCTCGTTCTTGTCGCGCAGCGCCTTGTCCAGTGCCGCTTGCACTTCAGAATCCGGCCTCAGCGCCAGCGATTTTTTCCACTCGGCCACGGCCTGGTCCGGCCGGTTCAGCCCGTAATACGTCCAGCCCTCCAGTTTGTAAACGTCCGGACTCTTCGGCGCGTAGCGCTTCGCCCGCTCCAGGTATTCCAGCGACTGCTTGAACTCGCTCCGTCGCAGATACACGTACGCCAGTTCCATCAGCATCGCCGGATCTTCCGGCGCGTAAAACACGGCTTGCCGCGCGTCCCCCAGCGCCCGCTCCAGGTCCCCTCTCACCAGTTCGAACCGCGAAGCGGCAAGGTGTGCCCGCGCGGCCTGCGTCGCTTTTTCGCCGCCTGCCCCCGCTCCATTTTCCAGGTTGCTGATGTAGTTTCGATCCACCGAACCGTCGTGCACCGCGCTTTTGTCGATCTCAGACTCCATCGCCGTTGCCGCCCGCTCCGGAGGTTCCAGGTTCAGGCTCGCCGCCGCGGCCGCCGGCGAACCCATCGGAGGCAGCAGCCCGCCCTTTTCGATGTGATCCACGATCGATTTCGGCAGGGCCAGTTGTCCGGCGGAAGTTTCATAACGGATCTTGTCGCCGTCTTCCACCACGTTGTAGGCGATGATCTTCCGCCCGTTCTTCAGCACGATCTTGTCCGCGCGCGCCGCGCCCGCAAACACCAGCGCGCTCGCCACCATCGCCAATATCCGCAGATATGGATTCGCTGCCAGTCGCATCTTTCTATTTTAGCTCGCCCCCGGCAAGTTCCCCGCCCGCCTTGTTCCCGCATGCCGAATGTGTCTACACTCTTTTCATGCGGCTTCGTCTCCTCCTTATTATTTTTGCGGTTCTTTTCCCTTCCCTTTCTTATGCCGCGGATTCTTCCCCGCGCGAACTTCTCACCGCTCTCAATTCCCTCGGCATTGATTCGCGGCACGTCTTCAAGGTGGCCACCAAAGACCGCGTCGAACTTCGCAAAGCCGATACTGTCCTGGCTTTTCAGGAAGGCAAAATCGCATTCTTCCAGTCCTTTGAAGGCCGCATCACCGGCTTCGTCTTTTCCGGCGTTGGGCACCTTGTCGCCCTGCCTCGCGACCCGGTGGAAAAGCAGCAAGTCGCGCGATTTCTCGGCGCTCCGGTCCTCGACCAGCAGTTTCTTTCCGCCTATGTGCGTTTCACCGATGGAACGGAACAAGACCTTCTGCGTGAATTGCAGCGCGCCGGTCTGACTCCCGAGGTCGATGAACAGTTCGCGGCTCTCTGGGGATCAAATCTCGATCGCCTCAATCCCTCCCACTCCCTGCGCATCCTGGTCGATAAATATTCGAATCCACCCGTGCCCTTTTTCCATGCCGGCCTCGATGGAGTCCTCACCGGCCCCCTCGATATTCTTCTCGATGGGATGCTCAACGATAATTTCAGTATCGGCCAGCCGCGCGTCGTCGCAAAAACCACCTTCTACGACGTTTGGAGTTCCTACCGCACCGCCGACGCAATCCCATTCTCCATGGGGATGGACGCCATCCATTACACCATCGACACCACGATTCATCCCGACAACTCGCTCGAAGCCGGCGCCTCCCTCGAGTTCCGCGCTTCCCCCGGCGCTCAACAGTTTCTCGGCGTCCAGCTTTCCCGCGCGTTGAAAATATCCAGCGTCACCGCCGGCAACGGTGATCCCCTTCCCTTTTTTCAAAACGAAGGCCTCACTCAGCAGGAAATCAACTCTCGCGGCCAGGACTCGCTGATCGTCTTCCTCCCCAAACCCCCTGCGCCGGGCAGCACCTTCACGCTTCATTTCCGCTATAGCGGCAACGTCATCGAAGACGCAGGCAACAGCGTCCTGTATGTCGGCGCGAGGGAAAGCTGGTACCCCCATTTCGGCGACGCCGCCGAATTCGCCTTTTACGATTTAACCTTTCACTGGCCAAAAAAGCTTCGCCTCGTCGCCACCGGTATCAAATCCGCCGAACGTGAAGACGGCGACTCCCGCGTAGCCACCTGGAAAACCGAAATCCCCGTGCCCGAGGCCGGTTTCAATCTCGGCGAATACGCCAGCAGTTCGCTCGCCTCCGAAAATCACACCATCGAGGTTTTCGCCAACAAACAACTGGAGGAATTCCTGCGGTCGCGCCTTTCGGCTCCAACCCCTTCGCAGGATTCTTCCCGCCACTCATCCATCTCTGTCCCTCCCATGGATCGGGACATTCCTACACTTCCTCCCAGCCCGGCGGCTTTCCTGAAACAGTTGGCCCGCGGAATCGATTCTTCTATCCACTTTTACGAACTCTATTCCGGCCCCTTCCCTTTCCGGACTCTTGGCGTCTCCCAGATTCCCGGCACCTTCGGCCAAGGCTGGCCGGGGCTTCTCTATCTCTCCACATTTTCCTATTTGCCGGACGAAGCCCAATACCGCGCCGGGCTCAGCCCGACGGGCCGCGCTTTTTTCAGCGACGTCATCCCGTTCCATGAAGTCGCCCATCAATGGTGGGGCAACGTGGTGGGCTGGTCCGCCTATCAGGATCAATGGATCGATGAAGCCATCTCCGAATATCTCGCTCTCCAATTCGCCGACTCGCAAAAAAATCAGGATCATCCGCTCACTACCTGGCTCACCCATTACCGGAAACGCCTGATCACCAAGGCGGAGGGCGAAGACCGCGCCCCCGGCGACATCGGTCCGGTGATCGCCGGGCGCCGCCTGATCTCCTCGCGTTCACCGGACGCCTACAACGTGATCGTCTACGCCAAAGGCGCCTGGATCATGCACATGCTCCACGAAATGCTCCGGCAGCCCGCCGCCAATGGAAAAGATCCCGACGCGCGCTTTATCCGCCTGCTGCACACGCTGGTTTCCAAATACGCGCGCAAGGCTCTCACCACTGCGGACCTGCAACGCGAAGTCGAAGCCGTCATGACTCCGCGCATGGATCTGGAAGGCGGCCGCTCGATGGAATGGTTTTTCGACGAATACGTGCGCGGAACGGGCATTCCGCACTATAAAGTGCAGTTCACTTCACACAGCAGTGAAAAAGGATTTCAGATCCGCGGCAAACTCTTGCAGGAGGGCGTCCCCCGCTCGTTCATTGCCCCGGTCCCCATTTACGCCACCACCAGCATCCCTGGCCGCACCATTTTCCTCGGCACCGTCATCGCCACCGGCGACGAAACCTCATTTGCCTTCACTTCCGGCGTTCAGCCCCGCAAGCTGCTGATTGACCCGCACATGACGCTCCTCTGCGTCCCGGAGTAATCCGGCTCTTCTTTATTTCTTTATTTCTTTATTTCTTTACTTCCTTACTTCTTCTCTTTCATCCACTCTTCCCTCAGCGGACTCTTCGGATTCGGCTCCGCTTTGCCCAGTGGACCCAGCACGTAAGGATACCCCTCGGGATCCAGCCACTGTTTCGAAAGCAATCCCGCTTGCGCCAAATCGCCCATCCGCGCCGCTCGATGTTTTGTCCGTTGTTCGTACGCGTCGGCTATCCGATCCAGTGCCCGCAAATCCATCTGCATTTTCACCAGCTTCAGGTGCTCCGCAGCGTTCTTTCGTACTTCAACGTCCGTCGAGGTCTGATAGATATCCAGCCACAACGCATAAGACGTCTCCGGCGATTCTCCCTCCGCCGCAATCTTTGCCGCCATAATCTTCATGAATGGCCGTGCGCCAGGCATTCTGCCGCCGGCTTCAAATGCTTGCGACGCCTTCAGGTAATCCTGTTTGTCGAAGTAATAGACATTTCCCAGATCCTGGTAAAACCTCCAGTGTTCCGGATTCGTTTTCAACCCCCGCTCCAGAAGCACAACGGCTTGATCCGGCTGGCCGGCCCCACGCGGGGGAGCGTCGCTCAAAAATGTGGCCCCGAATTGGTAGGCGACGATCAGATCCGGGTCCAGCGTCGTTGCAATATCCAGCAGCGGCCACAGCTGATCCAGGTTCGGATCGTGATCCCGGTGCTTCGCTCCGAAGTATTGCACCGCCCGCGTCCAGTAAAGCGCTCCCATCAGCGGCGCGTACTCCAGGCTCAGCCGTTTCAGCACGCCGGGCGAACGCATCACCAGCTCCTCGCTCTCCAAGCGCATCCTCACCCGCTCCGCATCCACTTTTTCCTGCAACTGCCACACGCAAACGAAGCCGACGAGCAGCGCTCCTCCCAGAATGATTCCCTGTATCTTGCGAGTGCTCATTTCAGATTGCGCCGCGAAAACAGAATCGCGGCTCCTGTCAGCACAATCGCCGTGTACAACCCCGCATACAGCGTCGCGTGCCAGACGAACATCGCGGGAACTCCCCGCCCGTGGACCACGGCCCCCATCACGTCGAAATTCTGGAAATTCGGCAGCAGGTAGGAAACACCGCGCATCAGCCGCAGCGCTCCGGGGTCCAGTTCCACTCCATGAACGGTTCGCAAGTCCCCGGAAAACAGCCCCGCCACGTAGATTCCCGCCGTGAACACAATCGCCAGAAACGGCGTGGTAAAGCACGAAAAAAGCAGCGCCAGTCCCACGATCAGCGCCAGTTTCAAAAGGATCAGGTATACCGCAACCAGAATGTAGGCGTCGCTTCCGGCCAGCGGACGCTTTACCATCCACAACGCAACGAACAATCCCCCGGCCATCGCCGCCGTGTTCACCGTCAGCGTCATCACCAATCCGAAAAATTTCCCCAGCAGGAATTCCCAGCGCTTCACCGGTTTCGCCAACAGCGCGTACAGCGTGCGCTTGTCCATCTCTTTCGATACCAGCGCCACCCCCAGAAACAACGCGATGAATATTCCAATCACCGAAATCGCGCTCAGCCCCAGGCTCACAATCACATCCTGTTCGATGCCGATCGAGACCTGCCCCACCAGCATGGCCGCGCCCATCATCAGGAACGCGAAAAACACCAGGTTGTAGAGCACCCGGTCGCGCACCGCTTCCCGAAACGTGTTCGCCGCCACCGCTCGCACGTTTCTCATTTCCCGCTCACCTCAACGGCGCTCGCTTGGGCCCGGTCGCTCTCCACTAGGTCCATGAAATATTCTTCCAGTGTCGGCTTGATCTGCGCGACCGACAAAATCCGCGCGCCGGCGGCCTTCAGCGCATCCAGCGCCCCGTACAACTCCCCTTCCGCAAGTTGCACTCGATACCTGTCCCCAGTCCGCGTGGCCCGCTCGAGCAACGCCAGATTTCCCCCCGCTCCCGCCAACTCGAACAGTATTTCCATTCCCTGCGTCTTCATGTCCACCAGTTCGCCCGGTGCCCCGATCCCCCGCAGCCTTCCCCCCACGATCACTCCCACGCGATCGCAAAGCATTTCCGCGTCGGAAAGCACGTGCGTCGAAAAAAGCACGGTGCGGCCTTCGCGCTTCAATTCCAAAATGATGTCGCGCACTTCCCTCCGCCCCAGCGGATCCAGCCCCGACATCGGCTCATCCAGCACCACCACCCGCGGCTCGTGCAGGATCGCCTGCGCCAGCCCCACGCGTTGCAGCATGCCCTTTGAATACTTCCTCAGTTGAATCTTTTTCGCCGTCTCCAGCCCCACTTTTTTCAGCATGGCCTGCACCCGGCTCGTCCGGTCGTTCGCCGTTAACCCGTGAAACCTGGCGAAATAGTCCAGCACTTCGTGCGCGGTCAGGTAATCGTAAAAATAGGGCTGCTCCGGCAAATAGCCGATGGAGGCATGCATCGAGACGTCGTCAATCGGCTTCCCCAGAATCCGCGCCGTTCCCCCGCTGGGAAAAATCAGCCGCATCAGCAGCTTGATCGTCGTGGACTTCCCCGCCCCGTTCGGTCCCAGAAATCCGAACACTTCGCCGTCCTCGACGCTCATCGTCAGGTCTTCCAGCGATTTTCTCCGTTTCAGGTGCAGAAATCCGTACGGGTATTCCTTCGACAGCTTCTCAATCTCAATCGCACTTTGCGGCATGCAGTTATTCTTTAAAACCCGCTCCCTATCGTCAACCGGCGCTCGCGCCGCCTGTTCGCAGCCAGCAACTCCCAAAAACAAAAAACGGACGCCTCATTCCCGGGCGCCCGCTACAATTTCTCTTAGGTTCTGTCTCTGTGTCCTCTGTGTCCTCTGTGTCCTCTGTGTCCTCTGTGTCCTCTGTGTCCTCTGTGTCCTCTGTGTCCTCTGTGTCCTCTGTGTCCTCTGTGGTGCAGCTTTCTTCTTACTTCCCGATCTGCACTAGGTCCGTCTTCGCCGGCACCGTCACCGGCACGGGTTGCAGCGTCTGCGGCGACCGCCAGTTGTCCAGGATTCCCACCTGTTGCACGCAGCTTACCGTGCATCGTGGCGCGCATCCTTTATGCGTCGAGTATTCCCGGTGCCGTCTTTCCGCCGTGTACTCTGCCAATGGTATCCCTGGATAGCCGCGCTGTTGCGAACACCAGTGCACCAGCCCTTCCTCGCAGATGTACAGATAGCGGGAGCCGGCGCGACATTTCCAGTCGTGCTCGCGGCCTTTCGCCACGTTGTGCTGAAACTGGTTAAAGCGCGAATAAGAGCGCTTTCCCAGCGTCATGATCTCCTCAAAAATCTCCTGGTCGCGTTCCGCCAGCGGCTTCAGCTGCCCATCGTGGTCGTGGATGATTCCAACGGTGCTGGTAAAGCCCAATTCCAGCGCGCGGTGCGCGATCGTCAGAGCGTCCTCCGAATTCTTCACCCCACTGCCAAGCACCGAATTGATGTTCACCTGGAACTCCGCCCACTCGGACAGCATCTCCAGCCGCCCGTCCAGCGTCTTCAGGCTTTTCTTTGAAACCTCGTCCGGCGCCGCGTTGTCTATGCTGATCTGCAGGTGTTCCAGCCCCGCGTCGTTCAACCGTTCGATGCGCTCTTTGTTCAGGAAAAATCCGTTGGTGATCAGCCCGGCGATCATTCCGCGCAGGCGGATGTGCCGGATAATCTCGTCCAGGTCGGGGTGCATCAGCGGTTCTCCGCCGCTGATCGTGATTACCGATGTCCCCATCGCCGCCAGCGTATCCAGCCGCCTCTTCATCTCCTCCAGCGGCACAGGATTCGACACGTCGTCAAACTCGTTGCAATACCCGCAATCCAGGTTGCAGCGCCGCATCGGAATAATGTGTACCAGCACCGGGTGCTTTGTGGACACCAGCGCCTTCGCGATCATCTTCAGCTCGCGCATCCGCGTCCCGTAAAACCGTCGCCGCCGCTTGCGCCGCGTTGCCGCCGACGCTTTTCCTTTTTGCCGTACCAGGCCCATTTTGTACCGATTTCCCCTGCCTTCAAGTATACATGATGCCCACTTTTCGTCCGGCCGCCGCGTGACCCTGCCTGCGATAAGTTAACTGCCTCGGTAGCGCTGCTTCCCACTAGTTTCCACGAGATGGCAAAGCTGACAGCCGGAAACTCTTTCGAGTCCCCGGCTGCCGTTGCAGTTTAAGCTTTTGGTCCGACGTTATTACCTGAGCAGATCCATTCCTTACTGGTTCGGATACTTGGGATATCCCAGGTAGGTCCAGAAGTCGCTCAGGTAGTTGTTGGTTGTCGAAGTGGAATCAAAGCCCTGTCCGCCGAACATCCAGACGTAATCAAGGAAATCCTGCTGCGGCGCGAAGGCCATGCCTCGGCGTCCGCCGGGCGTGTTGTTGGTGTACGGAACATTGTAATTGTTTGGATCGAGCGGAGTCTTATACGATCCGTTCTGGTTGACGTTGCTGGAACCCTTCCACCATACCCACTGGTTGAGGCTCGGCACGTATTCCCACACATCGTTCAGGAATCCAGTGCTCTGCGCCGAGGAGGAGCCATAACCCCAGCCGCCGAACAGCCATAGGTTTCCGAGGCTATCGGACCAGCCCGCGCCGCTCCACCGCGAACCCGGGAAGTTTCCGGCTGCGCCGGTAAGCTGCGTTCCGTAGACGCCGTTCTGGTTCGCAAGTCCTGTGGCGCCACCACCGCCCATCCAGGTCCATTGACCGGTGGCGATAGTAAATTTCCAGAGGTCGTTCAACAGCGCACCCTCAGCGGTTACCGTTCCGTTAGAGAGACCATTGAGCGATCCAGGATTCCGCGTTCCGGCGGAGTCCAATCCCAGTCCTCCGAACAGCCAGATGTTGCCTTGATTGTCCGCCCAAACCACGGGGGTTTGCCGCCCACCGGGTCCGGCAGCGTTGGCCGCTCCAGGCGTGCCCAGAGTGCCGTAGACACCGTTGTTCTGGCCCACGTTCGAATTCGTCGGACCCATCCACGTCCAGGTCTGCGCGGCGATGTTGTACTTCCACAGGTCGTTCAACAGCCCCAGGTTGCCGTTGCCGTCAAAGCCCTGTCCGCCGAACATCCAGACGTTCCCGGTGGCATCGGTCGTGAATCCTGCGCCCCAGCGTCCGCCGGGGAATCCACCGCCGCCCACAGCGCCGTATGTGCCAGGATTATTGGCCTGCGCCACATTCGCGATAGGCGTCCAGCTTCCCTGTTCGATGTACGATCCCACATACTTAATAGGACCGTTGGACACATCTACTACGCCGGGAGTCCATTCCCAGATATCGTTCAGCAGGCCGGCATTGGCGCCGCCGACGTTTACCGTGGTTATCCCCTGGCCACCAAACAGCCAGATGTTCCCCGAAGCATCGCTCCACGTCACGCTGCCCCAGCGCCCGCCGGGACCCGTGCCGGGCGTGCCCCCCGTCGTGCTGGGGTTATCTACCGACCTGAAGAGTGTCAGATCCCCTGTGCTGGTGCATTGTCCGCAGGGGTTAATGGGCTGTGGTGACGAGGCAACAATAGTGCTGCCGGAGACGGTCGTGATCGGCGCGTTGGCGGGTATCCAGCCTCCCGTGCTCGAATTGAACAGCCAGAGATCATTCAGCAATCCCGGCAAATCCGGAGGCGTCTTGCCCGACAGCTCAAATCCGAATCCCCCGAACAGCCAATGTCTGCCCTGGCTGTCCGTCCACGCGGCCGCATAATCTCGACCGCCGGGCGTGTTTGTATCCGGGCTCGTCGGCGGCAACGTCGCTTTGCCAAGCTGGCCCGCCGTATTCGGGCCGGACCTCCACGTCCAGTCGTTGTGCTGGCAATCCACCAGCACGCTTGAAACGTTGCTCACCGCGATTCCCGTGTAGAAAAACACAAAGCACGGCTGCGGCTGGCTGGTGGGATCCAGGAAGATCGAAACGTTGTACGCGCCGTTCGCGGTTACCTGCGTCGGGAAGGTAAACGTGGTGTTGTCTCCAGTGACAAAATTGTTGTCACCGCCGTTGTTCAGCAATTCCACCGTGTCGCCCGGGCCGTTCACCATTCCGATCAGCGTTCCGCCGATCGTAAACGTCGGCTGCGGGCACACAATCCCCACCGTATTGATGTTGCTGGTCATCGTGCCGGTCGGATTCACCACCACGCAGACCTGCGGAGGATTCGAAGGCTGTGTCTTGATCGTGACGGAATAGGCCGCACCACTGGGTTGCGGCGTCGGAAACGTAAAGCTGACATTCCCCGTCCCCGAAATCGTCACCGTATCCGTCAGATTGTTCGACAAAACCAGGCCGGTGCCCTGCAAGCCGGAAACGTTGCCTCCGAGTGTGAACACAGGAACGCAAGTCACCTGCACGTTGGTGACGTTCGCTGTCGCGGTGCCCCGGTCGTTGGTCACGGCGCAATTTTGCGCAGGATTCGACGGCTGCGTCTTCACGGTAACTTTGTAATTTCCGGTAATCGCGGTCTTGAAAGTAAATGGAATCGATGCTCCCGTCCCCGTTATGGCCAGGTCGGTGGAGGGATCGCCGTTGTTCTCAAGCACCATCCCCGTTCCGGCCATGCCAATCACGTTGCCGCCGATGGTGAACGGTCCGCCGGTCGTGCCTCCACCGGTTCCTCCGCCAGTTCCGCCTCCCGTGCCGCCGCCGGTTCCGCCACCCGTCGTGCTTCCGCCTTTGATGCCGCTGCATCCGCCAATCACTAGCGCCAAGCCGGCGACGAAAACCATCAATGTCTTTTTGCTGGGGATCATGTTCATCCTCTTGTAACTCTTTGCCTTCAGGCAGCGTGACCCTGCGCGGGACCTCTTCGACCTGGCAGGCGGCTCTTCCCTGACTCCCTTTGCTTCCCTTACCCTGCTTTACTCCCCATTCCCTGAATCTGGGGCGCTGGCATTGGAAACAAATGCCCGGCAGAACGGTAAGCGAGACATAGGAGTACTAAACCTGCAGTCGTAGTTTGCTGCTCGCTCGTAGACTCCGCAAGATTTGGGAAGGGAGGGTGTGTTGAACTGGCTAATAACTGTGCGCCGTCACGGCGTTACCGATAATCTTACATGTCGAATTGACAAGCACCCGGCAATGAGTAATTCCGCAGCCCCGGCGCGCACACCCCCAGATTGTGCCGCGCCACCGGCCGCCTTCTGACGACCCATGCGGGTATTTTTTTAGTTCGTCTGCCGCGCCACCACGGGCAGATCCACCGAGCGAACTTCCGCGGTCATTTGCGTGGTCCGCGGCCAGTCTATCTGCTGCGTATCCACGGAACCTTCCGCGCCATTCAGTTCGCGGTAGTTCAACTGGCCGCCGTCGATCCGGTACTTGGTCACCTCCAGCACCTGATTTGACCTCAGCACCAGCGTCGTTACCCGCGCCAGCGGCAACTCCGTCGACGGAGCGACCGCGGCTGTGGTTGCGTTCCCATTCATCGCGGCGGGAATGGCGGAAATAATATTCTCGTTTGCCACCCCTGCCTCTGGCTTTTCTGTATTCGATGACTGCTGCACCGCGCCCGGCTGCACAGCTCCTCCCCTTCCGATAAATTTCGGACTATTGGAGGAAGCGTATGGCGGGCGATCCGGATGACTGACAACAGCCACCGGGTTATGGGTTACCGGTAATGACGCCGACAGGTTGTGTGGCGCCATCATGGAAGCCGACAGGTTTCGCGGCACCACGATATCGTCCATCAACCTCAGTTGCAGCGGTTCCTCGCCTTTCAGCGTTGGCCGCGGCCCGCGCGCAGGTAGCATCAGCACTTTCCACGGCCACAGCGGCGGAATCATCCACTCGACGACGTCTCGCGTGGCGTGCCCTTTGCCCTTGATGTCTCCCTGCTTGTCCACTTTGTAGCCCTTCGCCGCGATCACTTTTGCCGGCAACGGAACATCCCCCGTCGGCACGATCACGCGGTCGAAAGAAATTTTCATGTAGCCTTTACCAAAGAAATGGCCCGGGTCCTTTGCTTCTTCCAGATGTCCGCCGAGCATGCTTCCCCGTGGAAACACGGTTCGCCCGAACTCCTGAAAACTTTTCAAATGGCACAGCACCGGATCCCCCACCGACGCCGTCGCCGACGAGAAGTTCGGTTCACTCATAGTGCACTGCAACAGCGTCCCGGCCGGCACCAGCAGGTCCTGTGCTTGGACCCCGTTTGCCAACACCAGTAGCGTTGCAGCGCTCACCAAAGAAACGATGAGACGTTTCATGACTGCCTCCAGATTGTGGATTTCCGAAACGGCCTGGCGAGAGAGCCGTGGTTTCCGGCGCGGACACCCCTGCGGACAACCGCAAGTCCACACAAGGACATCCTCCCCGGCGTTGCCCCCCACAACCCCGCACTCCCACAAAAGTCGCGCCCAACTACGCCTTATTTTGAAAATTCTTGCTCCAACTCGGCACCGGCACCGCCAATCCATTCCCTTCTGAAACATTTCTTGCCTGCCCGCCGCCAATCCGCACGTTCCAGCCAATCCGAAGGAACTTTTTCCCTCCTCACGGCATTACCAGTAGTGCAGCCAAGGCAGGTACCCTATGCAAGACGCGCTGCCGGCATTCGTTCTAGGCTCGGAGGCACACCGCATCCCCATGAACGACCAGCCGGTCAATCCACAACCGAACGCACCCGCTTCCGGCCCTTCCGACGAGCACTTGATGCTCGCTTTCTCCCAGGGCTCCGCGGACGCCTTCTCCGAACTCTTCTCGCGCTATAAGCAACCCCTCTTCGGATTCTTTCGCCGGCGCCTCGCTGATGTTTCGCCCGCCGAGGAACTCACCCAGGAAACATTCCTCGTCTTGTTGCGCTCCGGGTCTCGCTATCAACCTCGCGCCCTCTTCCGCACCTATCTCTACGCCATCGCTTTCAACCTGTTGCGCGCCCACCGCCGCAAAGCCATGTTCCGCGCCACCTTCTTTGGCACACGACCCGCAGTGCAGGATCCCGCCGTCCACGATTCCCCCGGCGCCAATCTCGCTATTCGCGAAGCCCTCTCCAAACTCGAGTCCACCGAACGCGAAATCCTGCTCCTCCGCGAATTTGAGCAGCTCACCTATTCCGAAATCGCCGATCTCCTGCGCCTGCCCCTTAACACCGTCCGCTCGCGACTCTTCCGCGCGCGTCTCGCCCTCCGAGAATTGCTCCTTCCGGAAAAGGAAGAGTTGGGGAAGAACTCATGAATGCCACAAAACATGAATTTCAGCCCGAGGAAGTAATGGCATTTCTGGATGGCGAACTCTCGCCCGGACGCGCTGCCGCGCTCTCAGTTCACCTGGAAAAATGCAAAGACTGCGCGGAGCTTGCTACCAACTTTGAACGCATTTCGCACAGCATGTCGAAGTGGAAGATTGAGGCGCTCTCGGACCGGGCCGTAAAACGCGTTACTTCCGAAAGTCTTGCATTCAAGCCCAACTCTGCCGCGCAATCGTTCAGCTACTCGGCTCCCGCCCGCCGCTCCATATTGAAATTGGGGTTCGGGGGCATTGCCGGAGTTGCGGTATTTCTTCTGGCTCTGGCGGTTCTTATGCCAAACCTTCTGCGTTCTCGCATGGCGGCGAATGAATCCAGCGCCGTTGGGTCCCTGCGCTTTCTCAATAGCGCGGCTGATTCCTACAGAAGCACGTACGGACATTTCCCGTTCTCACTTCGAAACTTTGGCCCTCCCGCGAGCGGAGCTCCTTCGGAAGAAGCTTCTGCTCTCGTCGATACGGTTCTCGCAAGCGGCCGGAAGTCGGGCTATTCCTTCACTTACCAAAGGATGGTTCAGGTTGGCGGCCCAAATCAGGAAGGCTACGCCATCAAGGCTGACCCGCTCGACCCCGGCTCAACCGGTGTGCGGCATTTTTCGACGGATCAAACCGGAGTGATACGCGCCGAGCCCGGTGGAATTATCGGCGAGAACTTTCGCGAAACAAACCCAAAGGACATTCTCCAGGCCATGCAAGAGCGAAAGCTCGCACCTATGGTCGCAAGGACGGCGGAGCTTACCCTTGTCGTGACCAATCTTCGGCATGCGCGCGAAACGATGGATCAGATCATCCGCAGCCAGCAGGGATATATCGGCGAACTCTCGCTCAGCAGCGAAGGCAGCTCCACATCCTCTTTGACCGCGACGCTGCGGGTGCCCTCCGATCATCTGGATGCGTGTTTGGCGGAACTGAAGAAACTTGGAAGGATCACGGGGGAATCGCAAGCTGGCCAGGAACTCACTCGCCAGCATGGCGATCTGGTTGCGCGGCTTCAGAACGCCCGCAACACGGAAGTCCGGCTTGGCAGTGTGGTTGGTAACCACGCCGGCTCCGTAAAAGAAATTCTCGAAGTGGAAAAGGAATCTTCCCGCGTACGCGGCGAAATCGAACAGATGGAAGCAGAGCAAAAATCGCTCGAACACCGCGTCGACTTCGCCACCATCGAACTGCGTATTTCCGAGGAGTTCAAAGCCCAGCTCGACAGCTCTTCCCCGTCCGCCTCCACGCGGCTTCACAACTCCGTGGTCGCCGGCTACAAAAACGCCGCGGAAACCCTGCTCGGCTTCGTCCTTTTCTTCGCCGAATCGGGACCCACACTGCTGATCTGGCTGGTTATTTTTCTGCTCCCGGCGTGGCTGCTTGTCAGGCGGTTTCGCCGCGCCGCTGCGGCAATTTAGTGCCGCGCGGTGTGCGCCCGCTGGGCCTGCTCGGAAAGAATCTTCTCCAGTGCGCCGGCCAGCTTCTCCGCCGTTGCGGGCTTCTGGATGGTTTCCTGAATGCCCAGGATTTCCGCCCTCTGCTGGTCTTCCGCCTGCAGGTACCCCGAAGTGAGAATTACCGGAATGTCGGCTCGAATCTGATGGATTCCCTCGGTCAGATCAAAGCCGGACATCCCCGGCATGGATAAATCCGTCACCACGGCGTCGAACTCCAGGGGACTTTCGCGAAACTGGTTTAGCGCCGTTACCGCGCTGGTGAATCCGCTCACCCGGTAGCCCCGGCGTTCCAGCAACCTCGTCGCCAGAAACACCAGCGCCTCCTCGTCGTCCACATAAAGAATGTGCTCGCTGCGTGGTTGTGACGATTCTTTCGGCGCCTCCGTGAGCGCCTCCACGGCCTCTGTGGCGATCGGAAAAAACAGGTGGAACGCGGTGCCTTCGCCCGGCTCGCTGGTAACGGAGATCGCGCCGCCGTGCGTCGTCACGATGCCGTGGACCACCGAAAGCCCCAGGCCGGTGCCTTCGCCCTGTTTCTTCGTGGTAAAGAAAGGATCGAAGATGCGGTTCATTGTCGCCCGGTCCATGCCGCACCCGTCGTCGCTCACGAACAGCCGCAGATATTTTCCCTCTTCCAGTTTCCCCGCCGCTTGCCGGTCGTCCGCATGCACGTCCATGGCGTCCAGCCGGATATCAATGGTGCCGTTCTTCTCCCCGATGGCGTGCGCGGCGTTGGTGGCAAGATTGACGATCACCTGGTGCACCTGGCTGGGATCCACCCTTGCCGGCGGCAGGTCGGCGGCAAACTCCGTCTTGAACCGCACCCGTGCCGGCAGCGTCGCGCGCATCAGTTTCAGTGCTTCTTCAATGACCGGTTGCAGTTGCACCACCTGCTTCTTCTGCTCCTGCGGCCGGCTGAATCCCAGGATCCGCTTCACCAGCTCGCTGGCCCGCGCGCCGGCTTTCAAAATTTCCGCCAGGCTTTGCCGCGCGGGGTTTTCTTGCGGAACATCGGCCATCGCCAGTTGCGCATTTCCATTGATGGCCAGAAGAATGTTGTTGAAGTCGTGCGCAATCCCACCGGCCAGCGTTCCCAGAGCTTCCAGCTTTTGCGAACGGGTCTGCACTTCCTCGGCATGCCGCCACGCGGTGATATCCGAATTCACCTCCAGAACCCGGATGGGAGTTCCGTGCGCATCGCGGTACAGCACCCACTGGCTGGCCACATACACCAATCCGCCGTCTCGCGTGCGGTGACGCAATTCTCCTTCCCAGATTCCGGCGGTCCGCAATAACCGGTCGATCATCCAGAGCGGAATCGGATGCTCGGTCTGCAGCAGTTCGTGAGAATTTCTTCCCACCGCCTCCTCTTTCGTGAACCCATAAATCTTTTCGGCGCCCCGGCTCCACAGCACGATACGTCCCTCCATATCGCGCACCATCACCGGGGCCAGGTCCAGCAGGCTGGCCTGCTGCTTCAGTTCCTCTTCCGCTTTCTTTTCTTCCGTCACGTCGCGCAAAATCACGGTGAACATCTTTTTCCCGCCGAACTCCACGTGCGAAATAGAGGCCTCCACGGGAAATTCGTCGCCATTTCTGCGCAAACCAAAAATTCCTTCCCGCTGCCCCATCTTTCGTCCGGCGATTTCCGCCGCTCCGAACTTGCGAATATGGTTCTGGTGAGCGGTTCGGTAGCGCGCTGGAATAAACTGGTCCATGGGATGCCCGATAGCTTCCGCTTCCTTGCAACCAAACATCTGCTCCGCCGCTGGATTGAACAGAATGATGTTTTGATTTTCATCAACGGTGATCACTCCGCTTATGGCCGAATGAATGATGGCGGAGAGCCGCGCCTCTCCCCCCCTGACCTGTTCTTCTGCTAGATGGCGAAGGGTGACGTCCTGCAGAATCCCATGCCAGAGCACGCTGCCGTCCGCTTGGCGCTGGGGCACGGACCGCCCCTCGACCCAGATCTCCCCTCGTTCCGGGTGTTTTACTCGAAATTCACACGACCACGTCGTCAGATTCTTCGCCGAATCCTCAATCGTCGCGCGAACCTTCCCGACGTCTTGCGGGTAAATCAACTGAAAAATCCCCGACGCGTCCCGGCCGAGTTTTTCCAGAGGGATCGGAAAAATCTGGAGTATGGTGGCATTGCAATAAGGAAAATAGCAGGACCCGTCAGGCCGTTGCAGGAACGAACAGATCGCCCCGGGCGCGGTTTCCGCTATCTTTGCCAGTTGCGCCTGCAGCGCTACGCGATCCTCCAGCGCGATCTCCTTCTCCCGCTCCGCCCGGCAATCGCGAAACACCAGCACCACTCCCAGAATGTTTCCCTCCGCGTCCCGGATCGGCGCCCCGCTATCGGCAATCGGCAACTCATACCCCTCTTTGTTCACCAGCAACGTGTGGTTGGCCAGCCCGATCACGGTGCCAAGTTCGAGCACTTTCTTCGCCGGATCCTCCATCGCTTCCCGGGATTCCTCATTCATGATTCGGAATATGGCCGTCAGCGGCTGCCCCATCGCCTCCTGGCGCATCCATCCCGTCAGCCGCTCTGCCTCTGCATTCATGAACGAGACCCGGCACGTGGCGTCGGTCGTGATCACCCCATCGCCGATGCTCGCCAGTGTCACCGCATATTGTTCGCGACTTTGCGCCAGTTGCTGGTTGCTCTGCTCCAGGTCGGAGGTTCGCTCTTGCACCCGCAACTCCAGGTGTTCCTTGGCGTCCCGCAAAGCCTTCGCCGCGTTACGGCTGCCGGCAATATCCTGCGTAATCAGGAAAAGCGCCACGCCCACAAAACTAAACGCTAGCAGGCTCCCAAGCACCACGATGCTGCGCCCGTACAGGCTGGTCACCAGCGCGCGATGCTCCCGCTCCACAAGCAATTGGTCCTCGCGCTCCTCCATCCCTTTGACGATTTGCCGGATCGCGTTATCCGTCTTCATGCCTTGCAAAGTCAGAATCTCCTGCCCCGCGGCGGAAATGCCTTTTTTTTCCCGCAACTCCAACACCTCGCGGAGCTGCTGCATCCGTTTGGCCGCTGATGCTTCCAACTCTCGCCGGCTGCCCTGCTGGTTCGGATTGTCAGCGATCAGAGTTCGCAATATTCCGAGTTCTCCATCCAACTGCTCCCTCGCCTCGTTGTAGGGCCGGAGAAATAGCCTGTCTCCGGTGATCAGAAAGCCGCGTTGGCCGGTTTCGGCATCGGCCACCAGCGATTGCACTTTGCGCAACGAAGAAATTACCTGGTGTGTGTGATCCACCATTTGGTCGTTGTCGCGCAGGCGAATCACCTGCACGTACGCCGTGACTCCCACGATTCCCAGGAGCGCCAGCGCGATTCCAAACCCCCAGTCCACCTTTCGCTTCATTGGCGTCAGCAGCTGATCCGCTTGGACTGCCTCGCGCGGCCGCCTCTCGCGGTGCAGCCATTCCATCAAAATACTGGTCAGCACACCGGCTGCAACGATACCGATCAACGCGATGGAGGATGTCACGGAGGCGATGGACAAATTGTGCAGCGGTTCAAGCAGGTAATACGCGCTCAACACCGCGCTCGCGAACGTCGCCAGCAGGCCGGGCCCCAGTCCGCCCCAATAGGCGCTTAGAAGAATCGGAACCATAAACAGAATCATGGAGGTTTGCTCGCCGTACATGTTGCGAAGGGCTTGGCAAAGATCCAGTACCAGCAGAGGGAACACTACCGCCAACGCGTAGCTCACCAGAGCCCGCCCCTTCCAATCCCACCATTTCCTGGACATCAATCGCTCTCCTCGTGGCCTGCTGGCAGTAGGCGGCAGGCGGCCTGCCTTGCGGCTGGCCCGGGGTTCAGGCGGGAGGCAAGACGATGGAAACGCCTCGGTTCACGCCAGGGGGCTTCAAAACCAAACTTGGAGGGGGAAACTAAGAAAACACAAAGAGAGGAGTCTCCAAAGTAGTGGCACAAGCCGAAGGTGTCAATAGAACCTGTGGACGTGTCTGCGAAAGAATACCCCCAGCCGGAATCAAATAATTTTTCCTGACAGGAAACTCATTCGAACGCTCCCCTGCTTTCCATTTTGGGAATCATGCAAGCTGCTTCGCCCCCTTCTCTAAGCCCTCTGTTTGGAATAACCTCAGGCCAAATTGCAGCCTGCCTTCCGAATCTCTATTGCGCCACGGAACAATACCGGTACGATGTCAACTGTTTAACCTTCAAGTAATACTTTCAATGTCGGCGCGCCGACATTTTCCCCTGCTGCTTACGCTTTCGTCGCCGCTCACGATCCGTTTCCGCCTCCCACCCCTCGCAACTCATCGGCCATTCTTCACAGGTCGCTGGTCGCCGGCCACTGGCCACTCTCTTCCTGCTACACTATCTTTCATTGCACTCAAGGAGATCGCCATGAGTGAAGCCACGCAGTTCGCCAAGTCCGTTCCCAGCCGCTCCGAATCCGACAGCATGGGCACCATCGATGTGCCGATGGACCGCTACTACGGCGCGCAAACGGCTCGATCGCTGATCCATTTCGCGATCGGCAAAGACACCATGCCTCCGGAACTGATTCGCGCGTTTGGCATTTTGAAAAAAGCCGCAGCGCTGGTGAATCGCGACCTGGGCAAACTTTCCGAAGAAAAAGCCAACTTGATCACGCAAGCCGCCGATGAAGTAATTTCCGGAAAATTGAACGAGCACTTCCCTCTTCGCATCTGGCAAACGGGCAGCGGCACACAGACCAACATGAACGTGAACGAAGTGATCTCCAACCGAGCGATTCAGATCGCGCGCGGTGAAATGGGGACGAAGAAGCCGATTCACCCGAACGACGACGTGAATATGTCGCAGTCCTCGAACGACACGTTTCCCGCGGCGATGCACATCGCAGCAGCGGCGGAAACTTCCCGGCGACTGCTGCCCGCCGTGGCGCGCCTGCGCGACGCGCTGGACGCCAAGGCGAAGGAATTCAAAGACGTGGTGAAAATCGGACGCACCCATCTGCAGGACGCAACGCCGCTGACCGTCGGGCAAGAATTTTCCGGCTGGGTCAGCCTGTTGTCTCGGGATGGCGCGCGCATCGCCATGGCGGTGGATGGATTGCTGGATTTGGCGATTGGCGGCACCGCCGTCGGCACCGGGCTGAATGCGCATCCGGAATTCGCGGAACGCGCGGCAAAGAAGATTGCAGAGCTGACCGGACTGCCCTTCCGTTCCCACCCCAACAAATTTGCGAGTCTTTCCGCGCACGACGAAATCGTGTTCGCCAGCGGCGCGTTGAAGACTCTGGCCGCTTCGCTGATGAAAATTGCCAACGACGTCCGCTGGCTGGCTTCCGGGCCGCGCTGCGGACTGGGCGAACTGACGATTCCCGAAAACGAGCCCGGCTCTTCGATCATGCCGGGCAAAGTGAATCCCACGCAGTCCGAAGCCGTGACGATGGTCGCCGTGCAAGTGCTGGGCAACGACGCCGCGATCGGCTTCGCCGGAACACAGGGTAATTTCGAATTGAACGTCTACAAGCCGGTGATGATTTTCAACTATCTCCACTCAGTGGAACTGCTGACTGACGCGATGAACAGTTTCGTGGATCACTGCGTGACGGGCATCGAACTCAACCGCGAAATCATTGACAGCTACGTCCGCAATTCCCTGATGCTGGTCACCGCGCTAGCGCCAAAAATCGGCTACGACAACGCCGCCAAAGTCGCCAAAACCGCGCACAAGGAACACTCCAGCCTCCGCGAAGCCGCGGTAAAACTCGGCTTCCTCTCCGCCGAAGAGTTCGACGCCCTCGTCAAACCCGAAGACATGACCCACCCGTGATTAATCCCGGACATTTCACGCTCGCGAGGAATCTTGTCGCATCTTCGCTGCTTGTCTGCGCGCTCTCCGCTCCGATCTCTGCGCCCTCTGCGTTAAGCCTGTGTCCTTCGGCGCAATCCCAAAGCGAAAAGCCGGAGTGGTGCAAACCGCTTCCGCGCCCCGAATATGCGCAGCTCAAACGCATCCTTCCGGAGGAGCCGTGGTTCGAGATATATAAGGTAGCGCCGGGGACGTTTGCGATTTACGAGCCCCACCAGTCCGAAGAAACCATCTCCTATTTGATTGTCGGGCAGAAGCAGGCGGTGCTGTTCGATACAGGCATGGGGATCGCTGACATCAAGAAAGTTGTTTCGCGGCTGACTTCGCTGCCCGTTGTGGTCCTCAACTCCCATACCCACGACGACCACGTCGGTGGCAACTGGCAATTCACGTTTGTCTTCGGCATGGACACCGCCTTCACGCGCGAGAATGCCAAGGGCTCTACGGCCGACGCGCAAGCGGAAATTGCTCCGGGCGAAATTTGCGGTGACCTGCCGAAGCGTTTCGATCCCAAGGCCTACAAAACCAAACCGTGGCGCATTTCCGCCTTCATCCACGACGGTTTCCGCATCAAACTCGGCGGCCGCACCGTGGAAGTGATCGCCACGCCCGGCCACACGCCCGACGCCATCGCATTGCTCGATCGCGAAAACGGATTGCTCTTCACCGGTGATACCTTTTATCCCGCGCCGATCTGGCTTTTCCGCCCGGAGACTGATCTCGCCGCCTACGAAAAATCCATCGCACGCCTTGCCGCTCTCACGCCGGAAATAAAAACTGTTCTGGGCGCGCACAATATTCCCATCGCGCCACCCGACGTTCTGCCCGCGCTGGTGCAGGCTTTCGCGGATTTGCAGGCCGGCAAAGCCTCCTGCAAGCCCCAAGGCTCCGGCAAAAAACTGTGCGCCGTGGGCCAAATCAGTTTTCTTCTCCGCGCGGCCCCCTGAGGAGTAAACTAGCGGCATCCGAGGATGTCCATGCGCTGCCGGCCGCAAATCCACCACCTTTCCGTTTGGCTGCTGGCACATGCCATCGCTCTCGCCCCCGCCGCGGCGCAGCCCCATCCATCCAATCGCGATAAAAACACCTGGACCTACGACGGCGGGATTTTCCTGGACACCGAAGGAGAGCTTCCCGGCGGCGCGTGTTTCCGCATAAAGGGCCGCGTGACCTCCGCTGATTTCTTCGACACCCTGAAGCGTGAAGACACCAACTCCGGGACGCTTTTTCGCCGCGGCAACAACCTCGTCTCCGAATTTCCGAAATCCCTGCACATGAGCCTTTCCATCGTGGACACACCCTGCGACCCGCACATGCAGCAGACCAACTCGCGCGTCTATCTGACCGACGAGATGATCCGCAGCCTGCGCCTGCATTTTTTCTGGAAGCGCGCGCTGGAACTCCGGCCGGTCAAAGGAATAGTGGAAAGCGGCGGCGAGGTGCGTCCCGTCCCGTGGTATTCGCACGGCCTGGAGCAGGAACTGCCGAAGCGTTTTGAATGGCTGGTGGAGTTTGATGTGCCCAGCGAAGGCGTGCCGCTGACCGACAACCTGGTGCTGATGATGTACACGCCGGAGCATCGGCTGATCGCCCGCGGCGCGGCAAGAATGTAAATTCGCCCCGCCGAAAATGATTGGGCCCCCTTACAAATTGTCATCCCGAGCGAAGCGAGGGATCTGCTTTTCGCCGGAAGCAAGAAAAAACCGGATTCCTCGCCCCGTTCAAAGAGCGAACGGGGTTCGGAATGACAACTGCCGGCAGTTTTGTGTGAGCGAGGGAGAAACTTCAGAAATCCGAGGACGCCCGCCTCATAGAGCGGCCGCTACAGAGGCCCTTCGGTAATCAGACCAACTTCATTTCCGGCACGCGGTTGCGCACAATTAATTTGGCTTCCGTGCGGGCTTGCACTTCTTCCGCCGTCCAACCCGGGGCGGTTTCGCGGAGATCCAACCCCTCGGGCGTGACGTCGATTACCGCCAGGTCGGTGACGATCGTGTCTACGCATTCCACGCACGTCAGCGGGTAATTGCACGTCTTCACGATCTTCGGCGCGCCTTCCTTGGTATTGTGCTCCATGCAGACAATCAATTTTTTCGAGCCGGAGGCGATGTCCATCGCGCCGCCGATCCCGCCGCTGCCCTTGGACCCGGGAATTTTCCAGTTGGCGAGATCGCCTTTTTCGGAAACCTGAAAACCGCCAAGCACGGCAATGTCCAGATGCCCGCCGCGGGTCATCAGGTGCGCATCAGCCTGATGAAAAATCGAAGCGCCGGGAATCAGCGTGACCGGAACTTTCATGGCATCCACCAGGTCGAAATCTTCTTCGCCGGGCTTGGCGCGGTGGCCCATGCCCAGGATTCCGTTTTCGCTGTGAAAATAGACCGTCAATCCCTTGGGAAGATAATCCGCCATCAGATTGGGAATTCCCCAACCGAGATTCACATAAGCGCCGTCGTAAAGTTCCTGCGCGGCGCGCTGGGCAATCTGTTCGCGGGTCAGTCTGTTTTTCTCGGTCATTGGACTTTTTCCTTCGGCGTCAACCTGCGAAGCGCATTCCTTTCGCGTGCACGATGCGATGCACAAAAATCGCGGGAGTAATCACGTCCTCCGGCGGAATGGCGCCGACGGGAACGATTTCTTCCGCTTCGACGATCGTGAATTTTGCCGCCTTGGCCATGATGGGATTGAAATTGCGCGCGGCCAGGCGATAGGTGAGATTGCCAAGCTCATCCGCTTTTTGCGCCTTGATCAGCGCGTAATCGGCGTGAATCGGCAATTCCAGGATGCAGCGGTGGCCGTCGAGCACGCGCTCTTCCTTGCCCAGAGCGACTTCCGTGCCGACGCCGACCGTGGTGTAAAACCCCAGCAAGCCCGCGGCGGCGGTGCGCATGCGTTCGCATAAAATGCCCTGCGGCACCAGTTCGCAGGTCACTTCCCCTTTCGCAAAGCGCTCCTGAAAATAATTTGCGTGCGGCCCGGGAAACGAACAGATCACGTGCTTCACCTGGCCGTTCTTGAACATCACACCGAGCTCGCCTTCGCGCGTGCCGCAATTGTTGCTGATGGCGGTGATATTTTTTACGCCCCTCTTCGACAGCGCCTGAATCAGGTTATTCGGAAATCCGGCGCCGCCAAATCCGCCGAACATGATCCGCGCGCCATCGGGAATATCCGCAATTGCAGCGTCGAGAGAACTCACAAGTTTTGGCTTCATTCTTCGCTCAGAAACTTTCGTATTGGTGTTTCCTATAGATTGTTCCCGACCCGCGAAGATTGTGCAACCCCGAAGCAGCTGCCAGGACCGCTTGATTTCACTTTGCGCGCTCATCAAGGAATCGGCAGATCGTCCAGCGATGTTTCAATCTGAACTATGTGGAAATACCCTTGCCGGGGCTAAAACACTGGTGAAATTGCAAATCCATTTGTTATCATGAGGGCCCGCCTTCCGAAGTTCGAGCCGCCCGAATCATTCGCAGCTTACCCTGGGATTTCCAGGCAAAAGCGTCGATGATGATCGGAGAGTTTTAGCAATGCGTTCGACCACTCCGCATTCCACACTGTTTCTTCTGTTGGTTCTTGCCCTGATCGGCTGCAGTTCGATGTCCAATCCTGCAAACACCGCAATTGCGCCCAGCATTACGGCGCAGCCTGCCAGCGCCACTGTCACCGCTGGCCAGACGGCATCCTTTACCGTGGTCGCGGCAGGGACCGCGCCATTGGCTTACCAGTGGCGAAAAAACACCGCCAACATCAATGGAGCGAGAGGAAACAGTTACACGACGCCGGCCACAACCAGCGCGGACAATGGCGCGAAATTTGATGCCGTGGTCAGCAATGCGGCCGGCAGCATGACGAGCGGCGCAGCCACGCTAACAGTAACTGCGGCCGGGGTGACGCTGAAATCGATCGCGGTAACGCCGGCGTCGCCTTCGATCGTTGCGGGCAATACGCAGCAGTTCACGGCGACGGCAACGTACAGCGACAACTCGACAAAAAACATCACGGCCAATGTCACCTGGAAATCGTCAAACACCACTTTCGCGACGATTGGGGCAGCAACAGGATTGGCGACGGGCGTAGCAGCAGGCACGACGCAGATCACCGCAACGCAGGGCAGCATCGTGAGTCCGAACGATCCGCTGACCGTGACTGCGGCAGCGGTGACTCTGCAATCGATCGCGGTGACCCCTGTTTCGCCGAGCGTGGGGATCGGAAACACCCTGCAGTTCACCGCGAGCGGGAAATATAGCGACAACTCCACAAAAAATATCACCAGCAACGTGACCTGGGCTTCGTCGAATCCTCTGTTCGCGACGATCGGGATTGCCAACGGACTGGCGACCGGGGTTGCCGTGGGCACAACGGAGATCACCGCCGCGCTGGGAGGTGTCGTCAGCCCCAACGATACGCTCACGGTCACAGTCGCGTCATCCAACGCTTCGGATGTGGTCACGCACCATTACGATGCCACGCGTAGCGGCACGAACACGCACGAACTGACACTGACTCCGGCCAACGTAAACTCGGTCACGTTCGGCAAGATTGCTGAATTTTCCGTTGACGGACAGATTGACGGGCAAATTCTTTTTCTGAATCAGGTGGCGATTCCTGGCGCGGGCAACAAGAACGTACTCTACTTCGCGACGGAAAACGACAGCGTTTACGCTGTGGACGCAAGCAGCGTCAGCGGCGCGGCCGCCACTGTGCTCTGGAAAACGAAAGTCTTGCCCGCGGGCGATGTGCCGCTGACTCCCTCCGACGCCGGATGCGGGTACATCTCTCCGGTTGGCGTCATGTCCACCCCCGTGATTGACCGCTCGCGCAACGCAATTTATGTGGTGGCAAGCTCGAAGAACGGCAGCGGCACGGTGACCCACCGGCTGCACGCATTGAACCTGGCCACGGGCGCGGAACTTTTTGGCGGGCCGATGGCGATCACCGCTACCTTCCCAAGAAGCGGCGGCACTGTTACTTTCCAGTCTCACTTGCAGCAAGAGCGAGCGGCGCTGCTCGAAAGCGGCGGACGGATTTATACCGCGTGGTCCGGATACGACGGCGATTGTGGCAGCTATTCCGGCTGGGTGATCGCCTTCAGCGCGGATACGCTGGCGCAGGTGGGTGCCATTGACGTGGTGCCGAACAGCGGCAAGGCGGGCATCTGGCTAGGGGGCGGCGGACCCGCGGCGGATGCGGCCGGAAATGTGTACTTCCCCACCGGCAATGCGAGTGGCGGAAACACGCCGGGAATCAGCAACGACTATGGCGACACGTTCGTGAAGCTTGGGTCCGGCGTGCCGCTGACGGTGGCGGACTATTTTGCGCCATCGATTGCCATCAGCGACGACAATCTCGACGAGGATCTGGGTTCAGCCGCGGCGCTTTTGCTGCCGGACCTGGTGGATAGCGGCGGCACGACGCGGCAGCTGGCGGTCGTGGCGGGCAAGGACGAAAAGATGTACATCGTGGACCGCAACAACATGGGGCAATACAGCGCGGTTGCGGATAATATTTTCCAGGAATTCGCGCCCAACGGGCACGAAAACTTCTCCTCGCCAATTTATTTTAACGGCCGCGTGTACATCGGGCCTTCGGGGATGCACCTGCAGGCTTTCACCGTTACGCAGGCGAAGCTCAGCTCGTCGCCGACCTCGCAAAGCGCGTTCACGTTCGGAAGCAATGGGACGGTTCCGAGCGCCTCCGCGAATGGAACAGCGAATGGAATCGTCTGGGCGCTGGATCGCGAGTCGAGGAGTTTCATTGCCTATGACGCCACGGATTTGACGAAAGTTCTCTACACTTCCGGCCAGGCAAGTGGCGGCCGCGATTCCTTCGCGAATGTCGGCGGGCATTTCATTACCCCGATGGTGGCGAATGGAAGGGTGTATTTCGGAACTGGAAACACGGTGGCGGTGTTTGGATTGTTGCCGTAAAACTTTTGAGTGCGGGAGCGAAGCTCCCGCTTTTGCGATCGTCACCGGCTGTCGAAATATGAGCTGAAGCTTGAACTTTTCCCCGCAAAAGCGGAGGCTTCGCCTCCCTTCGGCAGATTCAGGGCAGGCCGCACTCAAAAAATTACGATTTGCGTATTCCGTTGAGCAGCATATTCAGGAAGACCTGCTTGATTTTTTCAGGGTCGGATTCGTGGTCGGTGTCGTACCAGCGATAAAGCCAGTTGCACATTCCCAGAATGCCGTTGACGATGAGCCACGGCTCGCCTTCGATTAACTTTCCTTGTTCTTGCCCGCGCTTCACCAGGTCCACAAACCGGTTGTTGTAACGCGACATCACCGCGATCACCTTGTGCTGTCGCTTGCCGGAAAGCGAATCGAATTCGTGCAGAAACAATCCGAAGGGGACTTTGTTCTGGATGATGTAGTCGATCTGGGCGCGGATGGCGCGCTCCAGTTGCTCGACTGGTTCGCCTTTGAGATCGATGTGCTGCGCGATGTAGGCGTCTCCGTCTTCGATGCCGGCCAGCAGCAACTGGAAGAGCAGATCTTCCTTGGACTTAATGTAGTAGTAGAGCGAACCCTTGAGCATGCCGACGTCGCGGGCAACGTCTTCGATCGAAGTGGCGTGGAATCCCTTGGCGAAAAAAATGTTGGCGGCGCTGCGCAAAACCTCCTGCAGGCGAGTGCCGGGCTTGGAGGACTTGGAGGCGTTGCCGCCGGCATGACGCGCGCGCAGGGGCTTTGGCGCGGGCTTTGCTTTGGATTTTTTTGCGGGCACGGCAAACCTCACGGAATAGGGTACATGGTAACAGAGGGGGCGAGGGCTAGAGAGAGTCCATTCAAATTGTATTGAATGGGAGGAAAATGGGGGCGGAAGCGGGTTATCCTCCAGCTTCGCTCGCCAAGCACTTCGCGGATTTGAACTTTTCAGGGAATGGAAGGGTGGCTCATGGTCGCTCCACATTTGAAAGAAACGCTGGATCAATATCATCTGGGGGACAGGCTGAAGCAGCTGCGGCTGCGCCGAAAGATCGGGCTGGTGGAGTTGAGCAAGCACACCAAACTTTCTCCAGCGCTGCTTTCAAAACTGGAGCACGGGAGGCTTTATCCGACGTTGCCGACACTGATGAGAATCGCGCTGGTGTTCAGCGTGAGCCTGGAATATTTTTTTGGGGACGAAAAGGGGAAGCGCACGTATGCGCTGACGCGAAAAAAAGACCGGCTGCGATTTCCAGAGGCTCCGGGACTGGCGGACAAGGCGTTTGTCTTTGAGTCGCTGGATTTTCTGGCGACCGGCCGGAAGTTCAATGCGTACCTGGCGGAATTTCTGGCCCTGGCGCCGGAGAAAATCCGCCTGCACCAGCATCCGGGGGCGGAATTTATTTACGTGTTGAAGGGGACGCTGGCGCTGAAGGTGGGGACATCTATCGAAAAGTTGGAAGCGGGGGATTCGATTTATTTCGACTCGCAGCTGGCGCACGGGTATTCGCGCGCCGGGGGAAAACAGTGCGGCGCGCTGGTGGTCACGGCGGAGTAGCAGGGCCGGTGTGGCCACCTGAAGGTGGCCGCTACCGGCCTTGGCGGACGAGGTGGCAGGAGTGGGTTTTGATCACCAACCAGACCAGGAGGCCGGGAGAAAGGTCGAGAGAGCGGACGGCGCCGGGCGTGACGTGGACGTGGAAAATCGTGCCGGCTTTTACCCGCAAAGAGACCATGGCACCGCTGCTCTCAACGGATTCGATCGTGCCGGGAAGGATGTTGCGGGCGCTGAGAAAATGCGGCGGCTCAGTAGCAACGAGAATGTCGCCGGCGCGAATGGCGACACGAACATCCTTGCCCGGTTCGGCTCCACCCAGGGGAATTTCGATTTCACATGTGGCGTGATCGAGCGAAACGCGCATGACGCCATCGGCGGGACGATGTTCGACGACAGTTGCCGGCAGAACATTTTCAAAGCCCGCGGCGTGAGCAAGTTCCACGGAGCGCGGAGCGTCAAGTACTTCGCGAGGCGCGCCGGATTCCTGGATGCGGCCGTTGACGAGCGTGATGACACGTTCGCCGATGGCGTCAACTTCTTCCCGATTGTGGGTGACATACAGAATGGGAATGCGATTGGCTTCGTTCCAGGCACGCAGGTCTTCGAGTATCGAGCGGCGCAGCGCCGAATCGAGGCCCGTGAGGGGCTCGTCGAGGAGCAGGACGCGCGGGCGGGCGACGAGTGCGCGAGCCAGGGCGACGCGCTGCTTTTCGCCACCGGAAAGCTCCGCCGGCCTGCGGGAAAGAAGATTTTCGATGCGAAACATTTGTGCGATGTTGCGCGCGCGTTCGATCTGTTCGGGGGCGGCAAGTTTGTCAAGGCCGTAGCGGATATTTCGCTCCACGGAAAGATGCGGGAAGAGAGCAAGCGATTGAAAGACGTAAGCGAGTTCGCGGCGCTGCGGCGGCAGAGAGAGATTGCGGGCGGCGTCAAAGAATAATGTTTCGCCGAGGCGGATTTCGCCGGAGTCGGGCCGCTGCAAGCCTGCGATGCAATCGAGCAGCGTGGATTTGCCGGCACCGGAAGGGCCGAATAATACGGTGAAGCCGGGCGAATAAGCAGCGGAAACGTCCAGGACGAAGGGATGCGCGCCGTTTGAGCGAAGCTGCTTTCGGATTTGAACGTTCAGCATAGCCACGTTTATTTCGCCAGCCACGGCGACCAGACACGGCGGTTCACGCCGTAGACGATTGAAAGCACCACAAACGAAATAAAAAGGAGCAGCAGCGCGGTTTGGTGAGCGCCGGCGTAGTCGAGCGACTGGACGCGGTCGTAGATATCAATCGAGACCGTGCGGGTGATGCCGGGAAGATTGCCGCCGACCATGAGGACGACGCCAAACTCGCCGAGCGTGTGCGCGAAGCTGAGCACCAGCGCGGTGAGCACGCCGGGCCAGGCGAGCGGCAGGATGACGCGGAGAAAAGTGCGCGTGCGATCCGCGCCGAGAACGGCGGAGGCGTCGAGAAGGCGGGGATCGAGCGATTCAAAAGAAGCGACAAGCGGCTGCACGGCGAACGGCAGGCTGTAGAGCATAGAAGCAAGTACGAGTCCGGTGAAGGTGAAGGCCAGCGGATGGCCGAAGAGCGATTGCCAGATTTTTCCAAGCGGGCCGCGAGGGCCCATGGCTACAAGCGCATAGAAACCGAGAACGGTGGGAGGCAGCACCAGCGGAAGCGCGACCACCGATTCGACAAGAAATTTTCCGCGCCAGGTGCTGAAGGCAAGGCCATAGGCGAGTGGAAGAGCGAGCACGAGAAGAAGGACGGCGACGGTCGCGGCCAGGCGCAATGAGAGCAGCAGCGCTTCTGCATTCATCGGACTAATCTCTCCGGCGGCTTCGGTGTAACAACGTAGCCGTACTTCGTCCAAATCTCGGATGCCGAGGCGCTTCGGAGAAAACCAAGAAAACTTCTTGCCGCCTCCCTGTTGGACGAAGATTTCATGATCACGGCGGCCTGCTCCACCGGAGTAAAGCGCATATCGGTCAGTTCATAACGTTTGCCGGATCGCATGCGCGGCGAAAGTGCCAGCGAACGGGGGATGACGGCCGCGTCTGCATTACCTGACTGCACGAATTGCGCTGATTGCAACACGTTTTCGCCAAAGACGAGTTTGCTTTTTATTTGGTCGTATATTCCTGCGTCATGAAGGGCAGCGACGGCGGCGCGCCCATAGGGAGCATGTTCGGGGTTGGCAATTGCGATTTTACGGATTCTTGGATCCAGCAACGCACGGTATCCCTGCCCTTTGAGGTCAATCTCCGAGTCTGGCGGAATCCAGATCGCCAGAAATCCCCAGGCGTAAACGTCGAATGAATCGGTATCCGCGTGACCTGCCTCAACGAGTTTGCGGGGATAACCAGTATCGGCGGAGAGGAAGAGATCGAAGGGGGCGCCGTTCTGGATTTGCGCGACGAAACTGCCGCTGGAGCCGTAGGTGATGGCGAGCTTTACGCCGGATTGTTTTTCGTATTGGGCGGCGAGGTCCGGGAGGACGAATTGCAAGTCGGAAGCGGCGGCGATGCGGAGGGTTTGAGAGAGAGCGGATGGGACAGAGGAAGAGAACAAAGCGATGAACAGCGCCCCGATTCTAAAGTTATTCGGGGTGAGAGCGGCCCGCCGAAGACGGCGGGCCCTAGAAAGGAGATTGAGAAATTCGTCAGCCATTGGCGTCAGACGCGGAGGATCATGACTTCGGTGGATTTGACGAGGGCGGCGACACGTTCGCCGGGCTTGAGGCGCATCTCTTTCGCGGCGTCGGCGGTGATGATGGAGGTGATGTGCTGCTCGCCGATGGCCAGGGTGATTTGCGCAAGCAGGCCGCTGTATTTGATGGCGGTGACGCGGCCAACAAGCTGGTTGCGTCCGCTGATTTTCCGGTAATTGCCGCGGCGGGAAGAGGGTTCGCCGCGGTTGAGGGAAGCGGGTATCAGGCGGTCGATTTCGGATTCGGGGACGCGGTGGTGGCCGCCGGGAGTTTTGGCGGTTTTGAGTTTGCCGCGGTAGATCCATTGTTTCAGCGTGGGGTAGCTGATGCCGAGGATGTTGGCGGCTTCGCGGGGGGCGAGGAGTTTTTGCATGGAGATGAGGATAGACGATTTTAAGCGAGAGGACAATACGGATTTAGGTGAATTTAAGAAAAGAATGTTAAACGCAGAGACGCAGAGAAGAGGGCACGATATATCGTGCCCCTACACGTTAGTTGCGCAACGGTTTGCCGGTTTTCAGGGTGTGGGCGATGCGTTCCTGGGTTTTCTTTTCGCCACAGAGAGAGACGAAGGCTTCGCGTTCGAGGTCGAGAACGTATTGTTCGCTGACGAATTGCGGCGAAGAGAGAGCGCCGCCGGCGAGGATGTTTGCGAGTTTGCGCGCGACGTGGGCGTCGTAATCGGAGGCATAGCCGCCGCGGGTCATCATGTGAATAGCCAACTTGCCCGCGGCGAGGAACGATTCGCCCAGCACTTTAATTTGCGTGGACTGCGCGCCTTCCTGCCAGGAGGAGGCAGCGGGCTTCCAGCCGCCGCGAACGAGCCCCAGGGCGGTTTGTTTGGCGTCGGCGACGAGGCGTTCTCGATTCATCGAAAAGGTGTCGGTGCGGCGGAGATACCCGAGGTCGCGGCATTCCTCGGCGCTGGTGCCGACTTTGGCGGTGGCAATGTTTTCGAAAACGGGCCGCAGCGTGTGAAAGAGATCCAGGTCGTCGCCGGAAGCCGCGTTTTCATTCGCGCGGATTAACATTTCCTTTGTGCCGCCCCCACCCGGAATCAGGCCGACGCCGACTTCGACCAAACCGATGTAGGCTTCCGCGGCGGAATGAATTTTCGCCGCATGCAGGCTTATTTCGCAGCCGCCGCCGAGGGCCATGCCCTGAGGCGCGGCGATGATGGGCTTCGGCGCGTACTTGATGGCGAGATTGATGTTTTGAAACTGCTTCACGGCCATGTGCAGTTCGTCCCACTCCTGCTCCTGCGCGCCGACGAGAACGAGCATGAGATTGGCGCCGACGGAAAAATTGGTGGCCTGATTGGCGAGAACCATGGCGTCGAAATCAGTGTCGAGCCGCTTGATGCCCTTGTGAATCATGGCGATCAGGTCTGCGCCGATGGCGTTCATCTTGGAATGAAATTCGCAGCAGACGACGCCGTCGCCAAGATCAATGAGGCTGGCACCGGAGTTGCGTTCGACTTCGCGGGCGGCGTCCTTGAGTGACTTGAGAATGAGGATGCCGGCGGGTTCTTCGACTTTCTTGGTTTTGCCGGTGGCGAGATCGAAGACGGCGGTTTCGCCCTTGCTGGATTCGTAAAAGCTGGTGCGGCCGGCGGCCAGCACCTTTTCAAAAACGGCCGGGAGCGCGCGATTTTCTTTTTTGATTTGCGCAGCGAACGCGGCGAGGCCGACGGCGTCCACGATTTCAAAGGGGCCGAGTTCCCAGGCAAAACCCCAGCGCATGGCGCGATCCACATCCACGATGTTGTCGGCGATTTCGGGCATCCGGCGTCCGGCGTACAGACACATTTCAGAGAGTCCGCCCCAGATGAATTGCTGAGCTTTGTCGGTTTTCTGTCCTTCAAAGAGCGGAGTGAGCAAGCCGCGCAGGCGCTCGCGCGTGTCTTCGACGGCTTTCCCGGCTTCGATGGAGGCGAATCGGGCTTTTTGTTTCTCGCGATACTCCATCGTGGCGAGGTCGAGGGTGAGAATTTCCTTTTCGCCCTGGCCACCTTTCACGCGCTTGTAAAAACCCTGGCCGGTTTTGTCGCCCAGCCATTTGCGCGTAGCCATCGCTTCGACGAAGGCGGGAATTTTGTAACTCTCGCGTGATTCGTCGTTGGGCGCTGTTTCGTAGATGTTTTTGACGACGTGAATCAGGACGTCGAGGCCGACGATGTCCGCGGTGCGAAAGGTGGCGGACTTGGGCCAGCCGACGGCGGGCCCGGTGCAGGCGTCTACTTCCTCGATGGTCATGCCGAGGGATTGCATCAGCCGAAGGGCGTTGAGCATGGAGAAGGTGCCGACGCGATTGGCGATGAAGTTGGGAGAGTCTTTGGCGAGGACCACGCCTTTGCCAAGCCGGCGATCGCAGAACTCAGAGAGCGCGTTCAGGACTTCGGAAGAAGTCTTCGGGCCAGGGATCACTTCGACTAGCTTCATGTAGCGCGGCGGATTGAAAAAGTGCGTGCCGGCCCAATGTTGCTGAAATTCTTCAGGCAAACCTTCGGCGATCAAGTGGACGGGCAGGCCTGAAGTATTGGTGGTGACGATGGAGCCGGGCTTGCGGAATTGGGCAACTTTGGCGAGCAGGCCGCGCTTGATTTCGAGATTTTCGGCGACCACTTCGATGATCCAGTCGGCGTCGGCGATGCGCGGGAGATCGTCCTCGAAATTGCCGATGGAAACTTTGGAGGCAAGCGCGGTGGTAAAAAACGCGGCGGGCTTGGATTTTTTCGCGGCGTCGAGTCCGGCGAGCACGATTTTGTTGCGGTCTGCGGGAGCGGCGTCCCTCGGAACGATGTCGAGCAACAGGCAGGGGAGGCCGGCGTTAGCGAAATGAGCGGCGATGCGCGCGCCCATGGTGCCGGCGCCGAGAACGACTGCTTTCTGGATGCGGTGAGTCATGGGCAGACCTTGAGGAACGGGAATAGGACGGCAGAACAGGTTACAAAATGGGAAGCGACGGGTCAAACAGGTGTTTGAACTGGGCCGGAGAAGACTAAGATTGGGAGATGGCGAACGGGAAGGAAGCGAACGCGCAGAGCGTGTTGCACAGCGTGAGGGAATGGTTTCGCGCGTTCAGCAACGGGTACGCGCAGACGGGGGAGCGGCGGCCGAAGGTGGGCCTGGCGCTGGCCGGGGGATTTGCGCGGGGCATCGCGCACATCGGCGTGCTGCGGGTGTTTCGCGAAGCGGGGATTCCAATTGATATGGTAGCGGGAACGAGCGTGGGCGCGTTGATTGGCGCGAGCTACTGCGCCGGTGCGTCGCTGGAAATGATGGAAGAGATTGCCTGCGAGACGAAGTTCGCGGATTTCGGGCGGTGGACGCCCTCGTGGATCGGCCTGGCGACGAACCAGCGGATGGAACAATTTCTGGCGCGATTCACTTCAATCACAAATTTTGAGGACTTAAAAACCCCGCTGGCGATTGCGGCGACGGACATCAACGCGGGAATGCCGGTTTATTACTACCGGAAAGGGCCGATCGGGCCGCCGCTGCGGGCTTCGTGCGCGTACCCGGGTTTGTTTGTGCCGATTCAATTTGACGGGCGAACTTTGGTGGATGGATTTCTGACGGCGCTGGTGCCGTACGAAGGATTGCTCTTGATGGGCGCGGAGGTGGTGATCGCCGTCTACCTGGAGCCGGGAATGAACGGAGAGCCGCGGACGTTTACGGACGTACTGAGCAGGTCGTTTACGATTATTCAGAGGCACGCGGATTTGGAGTGGCGGCAGTATGTGGACGTGACGATCGAGCCGGACGTGACGCCGTTTGTGTGGGACGATTTTACGAAGACGCCGGAGATGGTGCGGGCGGGTGAAGAAGCCGCGATGAAGACATTGCCGGAGATTCGGGCGGCGATTGAGGGGAAGACGAAGAAGCTGGACGAATAGGTTGTAGCGCCGGCATCCTGCCGGCGGGATTACACCCGGTCGAACGCTTGCCGGCAGGATGCCGCGCTACAGGACTTTCACTTCAACTTGGACGGGTTGGCCTTCGCCTTTGCCGCGCTGGGTGAGCCAAGCGGAGAGGCCTTCGGCGAAACGCTCGGGGGTGAGGCGAAAGCTGGCTTCGAGGCGGCCGTCGGCGACGGGGAGCGTGTCGTCGAAGTCGGCGGAGTTGGTGAAATTGCGCATGGAAAATTGATCGAGCCAGTCGAGGGGGCACGCGCGGCGCTCACCGCGGATCAGGACGTCCACCTGGAATTTTTGCGCGTACATAGAGGGATGATAGCACCGGAGAGACGAATAACTTCGAGGATGAGAATCGCCGGAGGCTACTTCGCCGGCCGCGAACCGCTGATAAGGATATCGACGAGTCTCCTGGCGCTTTGTTTCCAGTCCGGTCCAATAGCTACGTTGGAGACGCCAATCAGCGCGCGAAGCAGGTCGAAAGGCTCAATGTCGTTGCGGATGTCGCCGCTTTCTACCGCACTTTTCACAAGCGCATTGATGGCTCTCGTAATCTGCGCGCGGGAAGAATCGTAGAGCCGCGACGGACCGCCGACGAGGCTGTTCAGCGCCGGCGCGATGATGTGCTTCGTGTCGATGTAGTCGATGAAAAGCATCATCCAGGCCCGCAACGCCTCGATCGGAGGCAGTTTTGCGGAAAGTTCCTGCTGGGCTGCCGCCAGCTTTCCCACCTCCGTGTGATAAACGGCCTCGATCAGGGCATCGCGCGTCGGGAAGTGCCGGTACAAGGTTCCCGGCCCTACGCCGGCCTCTTTAGCAATGTCGTCCAGGCTGGCATCCGCGCCTGAGCGGGTGAAAGCCGCCTTGGCCACTTCCAGAATGCGGCCGCGATTCTCCTGTGCGTCACTGCGAGGCTTGCGCCCGGCGGGATGGGAACGCTTCTTAGGCATGACAAAAATCCATGTAACCGGAGACAGGCTCCGAATATCTAAGTATTCGGAGACACTCTCCGTTTTACAGAAATTGAGGCGGCCCGTCAAGCTCGGCTAGCAAGGCAGCCTGGGCGGGCCGGCGCAAGGAGGAAGGCAATGGTGGACGTATTGGGAGCAACTTCAACAACAGAGGACGTTTTGTCGGGGATGAATCTGCGCGGGAAGCGGATTCTTGTTACCGGTGTATCGGCGGGGCTGGGGGTAGAGACGGCGCGCGCACTCGCGGCGCATGGAGCACACGTGGTGGGCGCGGCGCGGGATCTAAAGAAGGCCGAAGCGGCAACCGCGCAGGTGCGAAAAGACGCGGACGCCAATGGCGGGGGTTTCGAGCTGGTTGCGCTTGATCTTGCCGAGCTGAAGAGCGTGAGAGCGTGCGCGGATAAACTGCTCAAAAAGGGCGAGCCCTTCGATGTGGTTATCGCCAACGCGGGGGTGATGGCTACGCCGTTCACCAATACCGCGGACCACTTCGAGATGCAGTTCGGCACAAATCACCTGGGCCATTTCGTATTCGCAAACCGGATTGCCTCGCTGATCCGCAGCGGCGGCCGGTTGATCAATTTATCCTCGGCGGGTCACCGTTATTCGAACGTTGATCTGCAGGATCCCAACTTTGAGCGGACACCTTACGACCCGTGGGTCGCCTATGGGCGGTCGAAGACCGCGAACATTCTCTTTTCCGTGGAGTTCGACAAGCGGCATCGCGGTCGTGGCGTGCGCGCTGCGGCCGTTCATCCCGGAGGCATACAGACGGAGCTGGGACGCCACATCGGCGCGGATGAAATTCAGAAACTGGTCGAGCGGATCAGCGCGCAGCGTGCCGCGGCGGGCCTGGGCCCCTTCCAATGGAAAACGATTCCACAAGGCGCCGCGACCAGCGTGTGGGCGGGCGTAGTTGCCACTGCGGATGAAATCGGCGGTCGGTACTGCGAGGACTGCCATGTCGGCAACATCGTGGCGGATGACGCAGCCATTTCCGTGGTCGGCGGAGGAGTACGAGCCTACGCGGTGGACGCAGGCAACGCGGAAGCGCTCTGGAAGAAGAGTGAAGAAATGGTTGGAGAGTCTTTCTAAAATCCGGATTCGAGCACAGGGATCAGAAGTCGGTCATCGTCAAGAAGAGATGGACGGAAAAGGAGAAATAGTCATGCGTGTATTTGTAACAGGAGCGACAGGTTTTGTCGGTTCTGCGGTTGTTCAGGAATTGATCCAGGCGGGCCATCAGGTGCTCGCCCTGGCTCGTTCAGAGGGCTCCGCCGCGTCCATTGCGGCGATGGGAGCCGAGGTACATCGAGGTTCGCTGGAAGATCATGAGAGTTTGCGCAGTGGAGCGGCCGCCGCGGATGGGGTGATCCACATGGCGTTCATCCACGACTTCAACAACTACGCGCCTGCCGCGGAGAAAGATGCGCGGGCGATCGAGACGCTCGGGGCCGGACTCGCGGGTTCTAACCGTCCGTTGGTGGTCACATCTGGAACGCTGCTGATTCAGCGCCAGGGCCCGCTGGCAACGGAAGAGGACGCCGCCATTCCCAGTTTCCCGCGCAAGTCGGAACAGGCGACTGTGGCGCTGGCCGCGCGTGGCGTCCGGGCCTGCCTGCTGCGCCTTCCGCCATCGGTGCATGGGGACGGCGATCATGGATTCGTTCCGGCGCTCATCAAGCTGGCGAGAGAGAAGGGGGAATCCGCGTACGTGGGCGACGGTCTTAACCGCTGGCCCGCGGTGCACCGGCTCGACGCTGCGCGCCTCTACAGGCTAGTGGTGGAGAAGGGTTCCGCAGGAGCAAGCTACCATGCGATTGGAGACGAGGGCATCCCCTTCCGGGACATCGCCGGAGTGATCGGCCGCCGCCTGGGCGTGCCGGTTGTGAGCAAGTCGTCCGAGCAGGCCACCGACCATTTTGGTTGGCTGGGACACTTCGTTGGTATGGACTCCCCTGCGTCTAGCAAGTTAACTGAGGAAAGGCTGGGTTGGCGGCCGGAGCGGCCGGGGATTATTGCCGACCTTGAACGAGGGAGCTATTTCGAACCTGAACAGACAGCGCACGCAGCCCCTTCGCATAGTTAGAGACCGCGTCCCCCATCGACAGCATCGCAGCGCTGCCTGCCCTCTCACGACCACCGGTAAACTTGCTTCGAGGGTTATCGGTAACATACACTGGGCAGGTTTGAGCCGTACGCGAGTGTCCCGCCAGTCTCAGATACAAGTCCAAGCGATCAGGACGGGCCGGATCGGGCGCATCCATTCGATTCTTCGATGCAGCCGATTAAATCTTTGGGGGTAATACCGTGGCAACGCCTATGGAAGCCTGGGTAGAAGAAGCAGCCCGGCTGACCAAGCCAGACAAAATTGTTTATTGCGATGGGTCGGAAGCCGAGAACCAGGCCATCCTGCAGGAAATGATGAAAAAGGGCGACTCTTTCCGCCTGAACGAGAAAACCTTCCCGAACTGCTACCTGCACCGAAGCGATCCGAGCGACGTGGCCCGCACCGAACACCTGACCTTTATCTGCACGCCGGACAAAGAGGAAGTGGGACCCACGAACAACTGGATGGACCCGGAAGGCGCAAAGTTCAAAGTCGGAAAACTGCTCGACGGGGCGATGCGCGGGCGGACGATGTATGTGGTGCCCTACATCATGGGACCAGTGAACTCGCCGATCAGCAAAATCGGCGTGGAAGTGACGGACAGCCCCTACGTGGTGGCGAACATGCGGATCATGTGCCGGATGGGCAAGGTGGCGCAGGACAAGCTGGGGAGTTCGAAGGATTTTGTGCCGGGGCTGCACTCGGTGGGAGACCTGGACCCGATGCGGCGGCTGATCGCGCATTTTCCGGAAGAGCGGTTGATCTGGAGCGTGGGCTCGGGCTACGGCGGAAACGCGCTGCTCGGCAAGAAATGCTTTGCGCTGCGGATTGCGAGCTTCATGGCGCGGCAGCAAGGCTGGATGGCCGAGCACATGCTGATTCTGGGGCTGGAATCGCCGGGCGGGAAAGTGACGTACATGGCCGCGGCGTTTCCGAGCGCTTGCGGGAAAACGAACCTGGCGATGATGGTCTCGACGCTGGAAAGCCAAGGATATAAGGTCTGGACGGTGGGCGACGACATTGCGTGGATGAAGATCGGCGCGAACGGATACCTGCACGCAATTAACCCGGAAGCGGGATTCTTTGGCGTGGCGCCCGGGACGGGGATGAAGACCAATCCCAACGTGATGGAAGCGCTGAGGCACGACACGATTTTCACAAACACGGGCCTGACGCCGGAAAATGAGCCGTGGTGGGAAGGCATTGGCGGCGATGCACCCGCGGGATTGATTACATGGCGAGGGGAAAAATGGGATCCCTCGAAGGGAGTGGCTGCGCAGCCGAATTCGCGCTATACCGTGCCGGCGAGGCAATCGCCGAGCATTTCGCCGAAGTGGGAAGCGCCGGAGGGCGTGCCGATTTCGGCATTTATTTTTGGCGGACGGCGCGCGCGGCTGGCTCCGCTGGTGTATGAATCATTCAACTGGCAGCACGGCGTGTTCATGGGCGCGACGATGGCGTCGGAGACGACGGCAGCGACGACCGGCGACGTGGGAGTGACGCGGCGGGATCCGATGGCGATGCTGCCCTTCTGCGGCTACAACATGGCGGATTATTTCCAGCACTGGCTGGACATGGGGAAAAAGATTCCGCATCCACCGAAGATTTTCCACGTGAACTGGTTCCGCAAGGGCGCCGACGGGAAATTCCTGTGGCCCGGATATGGCGAGAATGTGCGCGTGCTGAAGTGGATTCTGGAGCGAGTAGAAGGACGAGGCGAGGCCAAGGAAACGCCGATCGGGTACGTGCCGACGCGGACCGCGCTGACGCTGGATGGGTTGAAGATTTCGCCGGAGGCCTTGGACGAGCTGTTCCGGGTGAATGCAGACAATTGGGAAAACGACCTGGCGGACAGCCGGGAGTTTTTCACGAAATTTGGAGAGCGGCTGCCCGCGGAATTGCGGAAAGAGCATGCGGGGGTGATCGGACGGTTTGGGAAGTCGGTGCCGGCCTGAGGGTGGATAGTGACCGGCGCTAATCTTTAAACACTGCCACGTGAATAGAAAGTCACTTTCCCGGAAAAAGCTGTAGAATCATCAACCATGTCGGCGGCCCTCTCGGTTTCCCTACGGCTATTGGTTTCGGTTGTTATCCTGGCGCTTGTTTTTACCCCCTGTTTATTTTCCGCACCAACGTGGAATGGAGTGCTGCATGACGCCGCGGGAAAGCCCGTGGCGGACGCAAAAATTATCCTGCGCGCAGGCTCCGGCGACCGGACGTATGAGGCACGGACCTCGGCGAGCGGGGCGTTTGTGATTGCCGGGATTGATTCGGGGACATACACGCTGGCGGTTGAGTCGGCGGGCAAGACGTGGACAGCGGCGAAGCCGATCGTGATTGCGGAGGGAAGCGCGCCGAATCTGGAGCTGACGCTTTCCGCGCAGGATCAGACGCTGGGCGTGGCGGCTACCGAGCAACCCGCGGGCACCGAGAAGAAAGGCACCGGCGGCGAGCATCTTTCGAGCGAAGCGGTTTCCGGGCTGCCGCTGAACGAACGCGACTTCAGCAAATTGCTGCTGCTGGCCGCGGGCACCATGACGGACACAAATGGCGCGGCGAATTTCACGCAACAGTTTGCGTTCAACGGGCAGCGCGGGGTGGACACCGTCTTCGCGATGGACGGCGGGACGACCACCGACCCGGAACTGGGGGGAGCGACGTTTGCGAATTTCAACGTGGACGCGATTCATGAGGTGCAGTCGAACTCCGGCGTGATGCCGGCGGAGGTCGGGCAGGGTGCGGCGGGATTCACGAACGTGGTGACGAAGTCGGGAAGCAGCCAGCTGCACGGCAGCGCGTTTGAATTTGTGCGTAACGCGGCGTTTGATGCGCGGAATTTTTTTGACATTACGAACCCGCTGGACCCGCGGAGGATTCCGCCGTTCGTGCGCAACGAATTCGGGGTGACGATCGGCGGGCCGGTGGTGTTGCCGGGAATTTACGGCGGGCGGGGAAAAACTTTCTTTTTTGGCGAGTACGCGGGATTCCGGCAGGTGCTTGGGACGACGCAGGTGTTCGCCGTGCCGACTGCGGACGAACGAAAAGGGATTGATACGACGAGCGTTTCCGGTGACACGCTGTTTGTGCCCGTAAGCCCGGAGATTGCGCCTCTTCTGGCACGGTATCCGCTGCCGAATGATCGGACGGGGTCATTTGGCGCTCGGACCTACGCGGCGTCCTCAAAAATCGTGACGGACACAAACCAGTTTTCGATCCGGGTGGACCACAAGATTTCTGACAAGGCGACGCTGTTCACGCGCTTCAGTTTGAATAACTTGAACGGGCCGACGACGAATCCGGACCAGACGGCGATTGACACGAGCTTCGCGGTAACGTTTTTCGACCACCAGCGGAACGCGGCGGTGAGCTACGCGCGGACGTATTCACCGCAATTGAATTCGACGACGATGTTCGATTATGTGCGCAGCACGCCGGTGTTCCCTGCGAGCAATCACACGGACGTTGCGCTGGCGTTTGGTGATGGACTCTTCGCGGGATTCAATTCGGCGGACGGATCGATCTTCGGGTCGTATGGAAACGTATTTCAGTTGAAGCACGACATGAGCTACACGCACCGCGGGCACGTTTTCAAATGGGGCGTGGATATCCGCTGGAATCGGGACACTTCGGTGTTCGGGACGAATCCGAATGGCGGGTATTCGTTCGGCGGAGGCACGGCGTATTCGCCGGTATTCATCCCATCCGCCAGCGGGACACACGACATTCAGGTGGGGGACAAGCTGCCCGATTCGCTTGTGGGATTACTGACGGCGACGCCATACCAATACTCGATATCGGCTCCCTACCGGCTGACTCCGCAGGGAAACCGATTTGACGAGGCGGCCGTGCGGCGAGAGGCGTACGCGTTTTATTTTCAGGACACCTGGAAGGCGACGACAAAGCTGAGCATCAATTACGGACTGCGCTACGAAGTGAACAGCCGGATCAAGGAAGCGAATCACCGGACATCGGTGGCGACACCTGTGGGAGCGGACGGGCAACCATCGGATTTTCTGACCGCGGGTGCTACGCAGGACTTCTTGTACAATCCGCAGCCGATTTATCCCACGGATTGGAACGGATGGGGGCCGCGGGTGGCAGTGGATTACGCGCTGGCGAAAAAGACGACAGTGCATGCGGGGGGAGCGATCACCACGATTCTGCCGAATCTGTGGCAAGACAATTTCGTGACGGGTGGATTGCCGTTTGTGGTGCAGCCGCTGGTGACGGCGCAGGCGGGTGTGCCGGTTCCCTTTTCAAACACGATTGTGCCGCTGCAGGTGCCGGAGCCGTTCACGATCGCCGGGCAACCGTTGTTCGCATCGGGAAGCACTTCGAATGTGGCGGCGAACACGCCGATTGACCTGGCGAGATTTCAGCAGGACCTGGAGGCGCTGACGCCGGGAAACGAAACGCAACTGCTGAGCGTTAGCGTAATGTCGCGGCATTTCAAGAACGGATACATCGGCACGTACACGGCGGGAATCGACCACGAGTTTGGATGGGTGCGGTGGAGCACGGCGTACGTGGGAACCGCGGGGATTCACCTGGCGCGCGTCTTTGCACCGAACGGGTATAACGGGGCGGGGCCGGAGTTCGCAAGGTTCACCCAGTTTGACGCTTCGGGAAATAGAGTGAGCGGATTCGGGCCGGAGTACGTGATGGTCAGCGATTCGCATTCGAGTTACAACGCGCTGCAAACCAGCGTGAGCGGAACGAAAGCGAAGATCGGGCTGAACTTTGCGGCGAGTTATACGTTTTCGAAATCGATTGACGACACGAGCGCGGTGCTGGGAGGGATCCCCGGCGGGGCCGGAGCGATCCTGCAGACGTTCGCGCAAAACCCGCTGGATGAGCGGGCAGAGAAAGCGGTATCCACGTTCGACGTAAAGCATGTTTTTTCGGTGAGCGTCTTTCAGGCGTTGCCGTTCGACAAGGTGGGTTTCCTGCAGCCGGTGAGCCGGTACGTCACCGGCGGCTGGCAACTGCTGAACATCACGACATTCCTGAGCGGGCCGCCGTTCTCCGTTTATTCCGGGGAGCAGCAGACGGCAGCGGGGGCAGGGGGAACGGACCGGCCGGATTTGCTGGCGATGCCGGATTTTTCCACCAGCCGGACGCGGCGCGAAGATTACTTCGGGCGGGGAGATTTGAACTACACATTCTTCTCAATTCCGGTTGGGCAATTCGGGACGCTGGGGCGAAATACGTTTCGCGCGCCGGGGTATAAGCAGTTTGATTTCGCGTTGATCAAGAACACGCCATTCGGGAGGCGGGGGAAGAGCGACCTGGGGCTGGTGGAATTCCGGGCGGAGTTTTTTAACGCCTTCAATACGGTGAATTTCGGGCTGCCGTCGAATACGGTGCTGGGAAGCGGGTTTGGGGTGATCAGCCACACGGCGGGTAACTCGAGGCAGATCCAGCTTTCGTTGAAGCTGATATTTTAGAGGTCAAAGGAAAGATTTCAACACAGAGGCCACAGAGGATCCACAGAGGACGCGGAGAAGGGTAGAAATTAAAACAAGTCGCGGATGGCGGAGTCGATTTGGATGTGGGTGGAAGGATTGCCGCCGATGAGGAAGATGCGGCCGTGGGCGAGGGAGAAGCGAACGAAGCGGCTGATGTGGTAGTCCTCGTCGAGAGAGGTGAAGAGCTTGATGGTTTCTTCGGGGCCGAGGGCGAAGGCTTCGAGGGCGACGGGCTCGCCGGCTTGGGTGGCGAGCGATGTGTAGCGGTCGACTACTTCCTTGAGACTCAACATATTGGGAATTTAGTGGGCAGCGCCAAGGTGCAGACGGCTGCACAATTCTGCCTTGCGGAGTGTAGCGCGGGAAGCTTGGCGTGTGGAAGGGCGCAGATTGGCGGCGGGCGGGGGATTCGGTAAGATGCTGGTGGAATTCAAAACGCATCGGAGGACGAGTTTATGAGCATAGCGGTGGGACAGAAGGCGCCGGATTTCACGCTGCAGGACCAGAATAAGAAGGACGTAAAGCTTTCGGAGTTCGCGGGAAAGAAGCGCGTGGTGCTGGTGTTTTACCCGCTGGACTGGAGCCCGACCTGCACGAACGAGCACGCGTGCTTCGTGAACGACATGCGGAATTTCGAAACGCTGGACGCGGAGGTGCTTGGCGTCAGCGTGGACAGCGTGTGGTCGCACAAGGCGTACGCAGAGAAGATGGGCATCAAGTATTCGCTGCTGGCGGATTTTCATCCGAAGGGCGCGATGAGCGAGAAGTATGGAATGTACATGGGAGACAAGGGGATCACGGGGCGCTCGATCATCATTGTCGACAAAGGCGGCAACGTGGCCTGGAAGAAGGATTACGATATTCCGGTGGTGCCGGACGTGAAGGAAGTGGCGGCGGCGCTGGGGGGAGTGAAGTAGGGGAAGTAGATGAGGTAAAGGAAGTAAAGGATAAGTGGTTTAAAGGCCGGTCTTCGGACCGGCCTTTAGTTTTCTTGGGCTAATGATTTGCGGGAGGTTCGGTCGCTTTTGTTGGGGAGGCAGGCGGGGCGGAAGGGGCGGCGAAGGAGCGGACGAGGATTACGAGTTGCCAGCGCTGGTCTTCGGTGAGCTTTTTGCGGAATGAGGGCATGGGTTTGCGGCCCTGGGTGATCTGGTAAAAGATTTCACCGTCGGTGAGGGAGTTCATGTGCATGCGTTCGGTGAGATCGCTGGGCTTGGGGTCGTACATCATGGCATCGGAGCCATCGCCCTTGCCGCTATCGCCGTGGCAGTTGGCGCAGTATTCGTTGTAGACGGGCTTCGCGGCGGCGAGATTGGCGTCGTTGGCGGGGAGCGGATTTTTGCGGGCTTTGGCTTCGGGAGGAATTTTCCAGGGCGTTTCGTGGAGAGCGGCAAGGCCGATGGAAAGGAGGATCAGGACGACTACCAGGCCAAGGAGAATTTTGAGGGAGGTTTTGGATTTCTTGGGAGGAGCGGGCGTTGGTTTGTTCACCTGGAAATTTTCGCACAGCCGGGGTTGGGCCGGTAGCAGGAATTAGGTGGGTGGGTAAAGTTTAGCGCGAAAAAGCGGAAGCTTCGCTTCCGCACTCAAGAGTACGGGCGGTCGCCTAGGCGGGGCGGAGGATGAGCCAGAGGAGTTCGCCGTTGAAGAGGATGATGGCGACGGCGATACACCAGGCGATGATGGTGGTGGCGCGGGAGTTGACGAAGTCTCCCATCTTGGCGCGCTCGCTGGTGAATTGAACGAGGGGAATCACGGCGAAGGGCAACTGAAAACTGAGAATGACCTGGCTGAGGATCAGTAATGCGGTGAGCTTCCCTTCCCCGGCAATGCCGATGACGAGGATTGCGGGAATGATGGCGATGGCGCGGGTGATCAGGCGGCGCAGCCAAGGCTTCAGGCGGATATCGAGAAAACCTTCCATGACGATCTGGCCGGCGAGCGTGCCGGTGAGCGTGGAGTTTTGCCCGGAAGCGAGCAGAGCGCACGCGAAAAGAGTGCTGGCAAAGCCGGCGCCGAGGACGGGACTGAGGAGTTCATAGGCCTGGGCGATATCGGCGACTTCGTGGAGGCCACGGGTGTGGAATGCGGCGGCGCCGAGGACAAGGATGGCGGCGTTTATGAATAAAGCGAAAAATAAGGCGACGGTGGAATCGAGGACGGCGTAACGCAGGGCATCGCGTTTTTCGGAGTTTTGCCGGCCGAAGGCGCGTGTCTGCACGATGCTGGAGTGTAGATAAAGATTGTGGGGCATCACGGTGGCGCCGAGGATGCCGATGGCGATATAGAGCATTTCCTTGTTGCGCAGGATTTCGGCGCGGGGGATGAAGCCGCGGGCGGCTTCGCGCCAGACCGGGTGAGCGAAAAAGATTTCGTAGGCAAAGCAAATTCCGATGCTGGCGATGAGAGTGATAACGAAAGCTTCGATGAGGCGGAAGCCGCGGCCCTGAAGGGCGAGAACGATGAGGACGTCGAGAGCGGTGAGTAGAACGCCGAGGAGCAGCGGAATGTGGAACAAGAGATTAAGCGCGACGGCGGAGCCCAAGACTTCGGCGAGGTCGCAGGCGGCGATGGCAAGTTCGCAGGCGACCCACAAGAAAATGGACATGCGGCGGGAATAGTGGTCGCGGCAGGCCTGGGCGAGGTCGCGGCCGGTGACGATGCCAAGCTTCGCGGAAAGCGCCTGAAGAAACATGGCAAGCAGATTGCTGATCAGCACTACGCTGAGAAGGGTGTAGCCGAATTTGGAGCCGCCGCCGAGGTCGGTGGCCCAGTTGCCGGGGTCCATGTAGCCGACGGCGACCAGATAGCCGGGGCCGGCGAAGGCCAGGATTTTGCGAATCCAGTGGGCGTTGTGGGCAATGGGGATGCTGCGATGGGATTCGGGGAGGGATGGGAGAGTGAGCGCGCGACGCCAGGCGGAGGACTGGGGATCATCGGCAGGGAGAGCCGGGGCGGTGGAGAAGCGCTTGGAAAAGATGTCTGACATCGATCGTATTAACTATAGTTAACTTCTCTTATAAAGTAGGCTTAACTAGGACGGATGTCAATAGGACTGAGCGGATTGCGGAGTTAAGAGTTAAGGATGGGGAAAATCCAGGGTCCGCAGAGAGTGAGGAGGACGCAGAGCAGGACGGCCCGCCCCGCAAAACCTTACGGGATGCAACCAACGCACCTCAGAAGGCGGCCGCTACAACGGCGAGAGGAAGGCAAAAGGGAGGGGCGAGCCCCTCACCTACAAGGGATCGCGGGGATTTTCAGATGGGCCAGTACGGAGGGTGGCTTCCGCGGGGCTGTGGTACTTTGGGAGAGGAATTTTGGGGAGAAGAACATGGATGAGAAGCAAGTACCGCCGGGACAGGTGCAGATCAAGGCGGATGAGAAGGAAATGCAGGGGCTCTACAGCAACCTGGTGATGATCCAGCATCACGCGGAGGAGTTTACGCTGAATTTTGTGTACATTTTCCCGAATGGGACGCAGGGAAAGCTGCTGAGCAGCATGATCGTGAGTCCCGGGCATGCCAAGCGGATCTGGCGAGCGCTGGGCGAAAACATCTCGCGTTTTGAGGCGGCGTACGGGCCCATCAAAGAGGGACCGGAGGGCGCGCCGGTGCCGGGAGCGAACATCGGGTTTGTGCAGTAGAGAAAGCGGAGGCGCGGGGAGAGCGAAGTGCGATTTCAAGCCGCCAGCGACCAGGCGCTGCTGGTATATCTGGGCGAAGAGATCGGCGCGGCGGCGCACGACGCCGTGTTGCGGCTGTTGCTGGTGTTGCAGCGGGAGCCGATCAAGTGGGTGCGGAATATTCAGCCAGCGTATTGTTCGCTGCTGATCACGTTTGACGCGAGCGCGGTGGATCACGCCGGAGTTCAGGCAAAACTATCCGAACTGGAAAAACGAGCGAAGAAGCTGCCGACGCCGAAGCCGCGCGTGGTGGATGTGCCGGTTTGTTACGGCGGAGAGTTTGGGCCGGACCTGGAGTGGGTGGCGGCGCAGCGCGGGTTGACGCCGGAAAAAGTGGTGGAACTGCACATCGGGCGAAGCTATCACGCCTATTTTTTGGGATTTGTGCCGGGGTTTGCCTATCTGGGCGACCTGCCGGAAGAGATCGCAGTGCCTCGACTGGAGACTCCGCGAAAGGAAGTGGCGGCGGGGAGCGTGGGAATTGCCGGGAGACAGACGGCGATTTATCCGTTCGCAACTCCGGGCGGCTGGCGATTGATCGGAACGACGCCGCTGGAACTGTTTCAAAAAGAACGCGAGCCGATGGGAATGATCGCGATTGGCGACCAGGTGAAGTTCCGGCCGATCCCGCGATCGGAGTTTCTGGCGATGAGGCGGGGATGAGTCTGCTGGTGGTGGAATCGGCGGGATTGCAGACGACGGTGCAGGATTTTGGGCGCGAGGGATATGGCGCGCTGGGAATCTCCGCATCGGGAGCGGCGGATGCGGTGGCGTTGCGATTGGGAAATTTGCTGCTGGAAAACAAGCCGGGGACGCCGGCGCTGGAACTGACGCTGACTGGCGGAACATTTCTGTTTCCGGATGGGGCAGTGATTTGCCTGGCGGGAGCGAACTTTGGCGCGCATGTGGATGGGAAAGTGCTGGAGATGTGGAGGCCGCATGCAATTTTGCCTGGCAAGCGAGTGGTGTTCGGGGCGACGCAGGACTACGCGCGGTGTTATATGTGCGTGGCGGGCGGAGTGGGCGTGGTGGAATTTCTGAAAAGCGCTTCGACGCACCTGCTGAGCGGACTGGGAGGATGGGAGGGGCGAGCGCTGCGGAACGGCGATGTACTGCAAATCGGGAAGCTGCTGAAAAATATCCGGCGGAGAAAGCTGCGGCCGGGAGTGCTGAATGCGCTGAAGCCGGAGAAAAAATTGCGGATTACGCGGGGCCCACAGTTTGACTGGTTTGCGGAGGAAGCGCAGAGGGCATTGGCGAGCGGCGAATTCACGGTCAGCGAAGATTCGAACCGGTTGGGGTTGCGGCTGGACGGGCCGCGGTTGGCGGCGCGTGGGAATGCGGAGATGATCAGCGAGGGGACGCCGCTGGGGGCGATCCAGGTGACGGCGTCGGGGCAGGCCATCGTACTGTTCGTGGAGCAACAGACGACGGGCGGGTATCCGAAGATTGCGAACGTGATTGGGGTGGATTTCCATCGTGTGGGGCAGTTGCGGCCGCGGGATACGATTCGATTTGAGGAAGTGACGCTGGAGGCGGCTCGGGGATTGTGGATCGAACAGCAGAAATTGTTGGGCTCCGAGGAGCGGCTCTTCGCATGAAGCGAGTGGATTTAAATTGCGACATGGGCGAACTGCCGGAGATGCTGGCGAATGGCAGCCAGGAAGCCTTAATGAAATTTGTGACTTCAGTGAATGTGGCTTGCGGGGGGCACGCGGGCGATGAAGAGATGATGCGCACGACGATCGAGCAGGCACTGCGGCAAGGCGTGGCCGTGGGGGCGCATCCGGGCTACGAAGATCGCGAAAACTTCGGGCGGGTGGCGATGGAATTGTCGATGCACGAGATTCGAGATTCGGTTTACCGGCAAGTGCTGGCGCTTGGGAAAATTGCGGAAGAGTGCGGAGCGGAAGTGGCGCATGTGAAGCCGCACGGTGCGCTCTATAACCGGGCGGCGCAGAGTGCGGAGATTGCGGGGGCGATTGCGGAGGGTGTGGGGAAGTGGAGACCGGATGTGGTGCTGGTGGGATTGGCCGGATCGTTGATGCTGGAGGAGTTTCGCAAGGCGGGTTTTCGCGTGGCGGCGGAAGCGTTTGCGGACCGGAGGTATGAGCAGGATGGAAGTTTGCGGGCAAGGAAATTTCGCGATGCCCTGCTGGATGCGCCGGAAAGGGCGGCGGAGCAAGCGGTGCGGATTGCAGAAGGGCGAGGGGTGTTGACGCGTGAGGGAACAGTGGTGCCGGTAGAGGCACAGACGATCTGCATCCATGGAGATACACCGGGAGCAGAGCGAATTGCAGAGGCGGTGCGGAGGGAGTTGGCGCGGGTTGGCGTGAGCGTGTGGGCCCTGGGGGAGTAGCCGGGAGGCTTAGCACAATATTATCTGCGGCTGATTGCCGTGTGGTAAGAGCCTGCTTCCCTTTCCGGTCTGGCGCGAACGGAAAGCGCGTCGGACAAGGGAGCAGAACCTTCGCGAGACAAATTGCGGGACTAGAATTGCCAGGAATTGGCGGGTACGGTAAAGTAGAAAGAGTTGTTGCCACGCTTGAATGGGCCTGTAGCTCAGGTGGCTAGAGCGCGCCCCTGATAAGGGCGAGGTCGGTGGTTCAAGTCCACCCAGGCCCACCATTTAATTTCGGTCCAACCCGGAGAGATAGATAACAGGATGTGCTCAGGCCACTGCGCTTGCAGCATCCTGCCGCTCCGCCTCAGGAGTTAAAGCTGAACTGCTCGCGCCATCACGTTCCGCAAAATCGCTGCCGGGGGCGGGCTAAAGGGAGCACGGTCGGAGCCATGATTGGCGGAGCGGTCCCAAGCAAGCTGATTTCCCGTATAAATTACAGAGCTCGGGTGCTCCACCAACTCTGGCCCCCAAGCGGTGAGAGAACCGCTACACGGGAGTTTTCTACGTGGACAATACCTTCGCGCTTATCGGGGGCCACTTGCACGCGAAATAGCAAGGGCAGAGCTGACGCCGGTCTCCAGCAAGACTAGCGTCCTGGAGTGTTGGTTTCCGGTGATCCATCACGCAATGACCAAAGCAACGCAACCGTGCAGAGAATGGAAAGCGCGGCCGCCAACGCCAAAGCGCCAGCCACGGAGTATCGAATCAGGATCGCGCCAACGCCGGCCCCAACAAACATGGAGACGACGGACCCGACGCGGCGTCCAAGTCTCGGATTGCTGCCGCCAGCAAAGGAGGAGTCCGCAGCGATGGCCGTTACGGTCAATGTCAGCACTGTGGTGGTCAGGTCAGGAATGGCAAGTTTTCGTACAGCGGCGTTACGTATGCCCATGGCGATTGCCGTCAAAGCGACCAGCGTGATCGTTCGCAACGACGTTCCATCTTGCTTTCCGCCATATCCGATGGCGCAGCCGGCAGCGATGGAGAGAAACGCGATCTCCACCGCGAACAATCGTGAAGCAAATCGCAAGAGCGAGCTTTCATCGGCCTTCGAAATCACCCAACCTCCGAAGGCCGCTCCTGAGAGAAATGCGGTAAGCGCCGTCAGTGATCGTCCCACGGAAAGGCCCGGCACACGTGCCGCCGCAAACGCCAGAATGGCTACGTTGCCGGTCATGTTGGCGGTGAACACCCGCCCGAGGGCAAGAAAACTGACGGCGTCGAGAATTCCCGTCACCGCGGTCAACCCGAGCAGCACATAGGGCGCGAGCGTCTCGGCTTTTCGAGTGTTGGTCATATGTCAGCGGCTACACACCCGCGAAAATAGCGTTCCGGTATTCCTCCTCAAAATTTGTATCCCGCCCAAAGCGCCCAGTAGTTCAGGTTGCGGCCAGGCTGCGTTTCTTTCAGGAAGTCACCCGCAAAGAAGATCCCGTAGTCAGCCTGTAACCACAAGTGCCGATTTGCCTGCCAGCGAATTTCCGTGCCAGGCCTGTGGCCAACGAACCGCGCTCTGCTCCCATCGGCCGCGCGGATCAGAAATCCCGGCACCGCGTAAACGCCGTCATCGAGACTTTCCCGCCATTGAAAGATCCAATCGAACGATGCAGTGACATTTCGCGGCAACGTTAATTCCACGCGAGGATGCAGGTCAATGAAATTGATCGGTCCGGGACCCGTCGTAGCAAGGACTCCGAAATAATTTCCCTTGGGAAAGAGGGGGTTGAACGTACCAAGCGTGGAGGAGCCGGGGTGATCGCCGCTGGAAATGTCCGCCTTGGAACTGAACCGCGGCTTCAGGCCAACTGTTGTGAAGCGATAACCCGCCTCCGAGGCGACCGTCCAAGCCTCGATATTGTTGGGTCCAAAGGTTCCGAACTGCCAGAGTGCCTCACAATCGAAGTCCCATCCAGGCCGCTCGGTGGCAAGCGGGCGCGAAATTCTGCCACCGAGAGAGTGTCGCACTTCTTGTGCACTGCCGCGCTGAAAGGCGGCTTGCTTGCGGTCAAGACCAAGATAGTAGAGGTCCAGAGTGACTTTCTCAGGCAGCGATCGCGTTGCGTAAACGCCCCAGAAACCAATCTGATGATTCGGCCGATTATCGAAAAAACCCGGCTTATCAAGGTCAGGACGCATGGCGAAGCCGTCGACAGTCCACCGATTCAACTTGCTTTTGATCATGAACCCATCAAAGCTCAGGCGGACGTTGGGTCCCTCGCGGACGTCGATCAGGCGCCCAGAGCCATACTCCAGTTCCTGCCTGCCGGCTCGCAACTTGATCCAGTCTTGATCATTCCCTGCTCCAAATTCGAGAAATGCCGCCTGGAAATCGAGCTTCTTTTCGTCGATCGGCCTTGGACCACCGATGCGGTAAGAATTCAACCCACTTTTGAACTCGACGAAAGAACGAACATGCTGGCCGTAATGAACGTCGAAATAAAGCATGTAGCGTTCGTTGAAATAGCCATTCATGAAGGGCTGTTGGCCCCAGTTGTCGTTTCCGATCTGTTCCCAAACTTCGCGGGCCTCGCCCCCGATAGATAGGAACCAGTCGTTCCGACCCGATCGCAGACGGATGTATTTGATGGGATCCCAAAACTCCTGGCGCAAAGCCGGATCGGCCAGAAAACTCCAGTCGTCGTCCTGGCGGAGCAAGTGGTAGACGCGGGCAGGCGCGGGGGATTCGGGAGTGGGAACGGATTGCCCTGCGGAGAGAAGCGGCGTGGCAAGGGACACGACGATCAGGATCATCAACGTTCGCATGTATCTTTTCGTTCCAATCCCAGGTCGAGGACGCCGCTTCGCGGATCGCCGACGGAAATCGTTCGCACTTCTTATTTTTTCACGATCGAGTGGATTTCCGCGATGTATCCGCCGGGGAACTGGACGATGGCGGCTTCACGCTCGCCAGTTTTATACGGGGGCACGAGCAGTTCCACGCCGGCAGCTCTGGCTTTTGTAAGTGTGTTCGCCAGGCTCGGCACTTCGTATCCGGTCATCTCGCGGCCGTAGGGATAGGGAAGGTGACCGTCGGTAACGAGCACGGTCAACTTGCCGAACTTCGATTCAATTCTTACCCGGCGATAATTTTCTGAGGGTCTTCCGATTTCTACGCCTGGCGCGTTCGGTTCATCAGAAACGACGCTGCCGTGAGAAAAGGCGATAAAGCAACGCACGAACGCCTCCACCCGGTCGGGTGAAACATAGACTCGATTCTCTGGAATCGTTTGGAGCGGGCCGTACGATGGCGCGGTGGTGTGCCAATACAATTGTGTGTTTACGCCACCGGGCCATTGAATGATCGCGTCCCGGCCGATCGGATCATCGAAGGGAGCGACCGACACGTCTGCACCGGTGGCCTTGGCGGCGCGGACCGCTTCGTCCATGTCGGTAACCAGGTAGCCCGTTCTCTCGGCGCCGAAGGGATAAGGAATCGGAGTTTTGAATCCGAAGACCGACACACTCCCAGCCGGGGTCAGAACCAATTGCGACATGGTACTGCTGGGTGTAGGGGTTACCGTGAAAACGCCCTGCTTGGTTGTTGTGCCGCCGAACGTGGCAATCAGGCTGGCGACAAAACGGTCAAAGTCCTGAGGAGCAACGTAGACGTGCGTGGTGTCGTACTGCGGGGCGACAGCAACGTCCGGCGATTTGGCTGTCTGGACAGATTGCGCGAATGTGGGGAATCGGGATTCACCCGCGAACCCAATTGTCAGAACGATCGCAACAGAACTTCTTTCGAGTAGCTTCTTGAAATCCATTCGTCTCTCCCGGATTTGCAAATTCCCGCGACTGGGAAGTTAAGGCGCTTTTGGCGGATGCGGCCGGTCGTAGCGCTCACCGACGAGGCAAACCGAAGCGGCGCGCGAAACGTCGAGCTTTTTCGTCTGAACCCAAATACCGAACTGCTCGCCTATCACCATTCCCAAGAGGCCGAGCAAGGCGACGATGGGCGGCGCCGGACTCTTCACCCGAATCAGACCATACAAAATCCCTACACCCAAACCAACCACAAAGGATATAAACAAGATTCTCATTCAAGTACTCCCGCCCAAATCTGCCAGGACATTTCCCAGAATCGCGGCCATCGTGATGAGCAGAACGTGTGCATGATTTGCTTCATTGTTAGAAATCCTGCAACGTGGGCCGGATAACGACCTCGCCGATTTCCACGTCGGCAGGTTGCTCGATGGCGTAGGCGATCGCGCGAGCGATTGAGTCGGCCGGAATAGCCATTTTGTAAAACTCGCGCAAATTCTTCCGGGTGGCTTCCTCCGAACTGCTTTCAGGCAGCTCCGTGGAAACCGCGCCAGGAGAGATGATGGTGCAACGGATGTTGTCGGCCCTGTGCTCCATGCGCAGACCCTCAGTCAGCGCCCGCACGGCGAATTTCGTCGCGCTGTATACAGTGCCCCCTGGCGCGAAAACTTTGAATCCCGCGATAGAAGAGATGTTGATGATGTGGCCCAGCTTTTGTTTTTGCATGATCGGAAGCACCGCGGCCACTCCATATAAGAGGCCCTTGATGTTCACATCGATCATTCGATCCCATTCTTCGACCTTGAGTGCCGCCATAGGGGCGATGGGCATGATCCCGGAATTGTTCACGAGCGCGTCGATTCGGCCGTACTTGTCGAGTGCGCCTTTGACCAGAGCCTCGACATCGGCGCGTTTGGTCACATCGGTCTTGAACCCAAGAGCGGAGCCTCCCTTCGCCGTGATGTCCTTGACGAGGGCGTCGATGCGATCTTTTCGCCTCGCTCCGAGCGCGACTTTCGCACCGTTTGCTGCGAGAAGCCGAGCCGTGCTTTCGCCAACACCGCTGCTGGCCCCCGTAATTACTACGACCTTGCCAGTGATATTTGACATTTCCACTCTCGCTTTTTCACTTTGTTAGGAATTCCGATGCCATTTTTCAAAAGGCGAAACAATCGCACCCCAGGTTCCAGAACCCAAGATCACCCAGCACGGAAACATGGTGGTGCCTGGTGCTCGATCCCGGACAAACCGCAGAGAGAGATTTAGAATGTGAGGCTCCCAGCGCTCCTTTTGAGGCATTCGCATAGCCGCCGTATTCTTTGACCGGCGACCAGCTCGGGCTCATCGGCAGCGGAGGCGGCGCCAGGTTTGAGAATTCTTCGGTGGAGTAAACGATCTTTCCGCCGACGATGGTGAGCACCGATTCGAGACGCTTGATCTCCTCTTCGGGGATGGAAAAGTAATCGGCAGAGAGCACAGCCAAGTCGGCTAACTGGCCTGGAGCGAGAGCTCCCTTTTTTCCGTCTTCCGTGGAGAACCAACTGCTACCCATCGTGTAGAGCTTGAGAGCTTCCTCACGGTCCAAGCGGTTTTCTTGCGGATATAGGCTGAGTCCGCCGACGGTCTTGCCGGTAATCAACCAATAAAGAGAAAGGTAAGGGTTGTAGCTGGAAACCCGGGTGGCGTCGGTGCCCGCTCCCACCGGAACGCCCATTTCCAGCATGCGGCGGATCGGCGGAGTGCGTTTGGCTTGTTGCGAGCCGTAACGCTCGACGAAATATTCTCCCTGGAAGGCCATGCGGTTCTGGACGGCGATACCGCCACCAAGCGCCTTGACGCGCTCGATGTTGCGGTCGGAAATTGTTTCGCAGTGATCGAAGAACCAGTGAAGACCGTCGAAGGGGATCTCGCGGTTCACCTCTTCGTAGACATTCAGTGCCCGCTCGATGGTCTCGTTATAGGTCGCATGGATGCGAAACGGCCAGCGGTTCTCCACGAGATGGCGAATCACCGCTTTCAATTCACTTTCCATGACTGGGAGCATGTCCGGGCGCGACACGAGAAAATCTTCGAAGTCGGCGGCGGAGAAAACCAGCATTTCTCCCGCGCCGTTGACACGATAGAAGTCGTCACCATCGCCGGGCCTGGTCATCTTCGTCCAGCTCTGAAAGTCAGCCAGCTCCTGCTTGGGCCGCTGGGTGAAGAGGTTGTAGGCGAGGCGGATCGACAACTCGCCGTTGCGATGCAGTTCATTCACCACGCCATAGTCGTCGGGATAGTTCTGAAATCCGCCGCCGGCATCGATCGCACTGGTGATGCCGAAGCGATTGAGCTCACGGAAGAAGAGCCGGGAAGAATTGAGTTGATCTTCGCGTGAGAGCTTTGGTCCTTTAGCGAGGGTGGAGTAGAGAATATTTGCGTTGGGATTGGCGATGAGGAGACCCGTGGGATTCCCGCGGCGGTCGCGCTGAACCTCACCAGCCGGGAAATCCGGGGCGTTCTTGTCATAGCCAACGGCACGCAACGCCGCTGCGTTCAATATGGCGCGGTCGTACAAATGCATCACGAAGACGGGCGTATCCGGAGCAACGGCGTTGATCTCGTCGAGCGTTGGCATCCGGCGTTCGGCGAACTGGAATTCCGTCCAGCCTCCGATCACGCGGACCCACTGAGGCGCGGGCGTCCGCGCAGCTTGTTCCTTCAGCATGCGCAAGGCATCGGCCAGGGAAGGGACACCATCCCAGCGCAACTCCAGGTTGTAGTTGAGCCCGCCGCGGATCGGATGCATGTGTGAATCGTTGAGGCCCGGGATGACGGTGCGCCGGCCCCCGTCAATTACGCGCGTGTGCGGGCCGCGATGGCGAAGAATCTCTTCATCCTTACCCGCCGCAGAAATTTTTCCCTCTGCTATGGCGATCGCTTCAACAAACGAGGGCATCCCGTTCGTGGCAATCCTGGCATTGGACAATATGAGATCAGCAGGCATGGAAGCCTCCGTTTCGAGGTAGTCCGAATGAATTGAGAAAGGCGGAGAAGACTCCGCCCGTCAGGTTTTACTTGTGAGCTGCGAGTGCGGCGGGAACGACGTACTCCGGAAATTTCGTTGCGGGCGCGCCGTGCACCATAGTGTAAACATACTCGACTCCGGCCCCGTAAGCACCGTAGTGGTTCTTCACGATGTCCATCACGGCATCGTAGGTGCCTTTGTTGGCCCAATCGCGCTGCCATTCGAGCATGACCTGCAGTGAGGTGACGGGCTTCGCGCCGGCTTGAATGACACGCTTCATCGCGTTGTCGTGAGCAAGCTGGGACACGTCGCCGCAGCAATCCTCCACGACATAGACTTCGTAGCCGTCATGAATCGCCTGCACTGCCGGAAACGCCACACAGACTTCAGTCCACAGGCCGGCAAGAACGATTTTTTTCTTTCCAGTTTTTTCGATCGCCGCCACAAAATTGCTGTCGTCCCAGGAATTCATGGAAGAGCGCTCGATGGGTGTCTGGTTGGGGTAGATGGCCTTTAGCTGGGGCCACATATTCCCGCTAAAGCTCTTGGTTTCGACAGTGGAGAGCACCACGGGAATCTCAAAGACCCGGGTGGCCTTCGCCAGTGCCACGACGCTGTTGATGATGCCTTGACGGTCGAAGTTGCCGGTTCCGAATAGCATTTGTGGTTGATGATCGATCAACGTCACAACGCAATTGTCCGGAGTCAACAACCCCTTTTCGCTGCGTTTTGGACCAATATTGCTTTGACTCATATCAGCTCCTCCTTTGATGTAAACACACGTACAGAACCGGTTTCAGGCCACGATGCCGTTAGATAACCCCGCGCCAAGCCGTGGCGGAAACGCAACAGGTCGTCCCAAATTCCAAAGAGTGACGCGGTGGCAACGTTTCCGACTTTCAGGCTGCCGATACCGCGTTCAGCCTCTTTCGCGGCTTGGATGTCCGTGCCGGCCCTTGTGATGCAGTCTTTTCTGGCCGCGGGCTGTAGCCGCGTGCTACGGCTACACGAGTTGCCGGGAAGGAGATTTCGATCTCGGTGCCGGCTCCCGGACGGCTCCAAATGCGCAGGTCGGCCCCGATGCTGGTCGCTCGTTCGTGCATACTACGGAGTCCCCAGTGGGAGTCCCATGCCGACTGCACTACCGTTGAATCAAAACCGCAGCCGTTGTCCCGGACGCTAACGCGAACTGGCCGTCGAGCGTACTCCACTTCGACTTCGATTAGACTCGCTCCGGAATGACGCAATGCGTTCACCACGCCCTCCCGGCAGATCCGATAAATTTGCTCCTCGACCAACGATGCCAGCGCTCGGCGCTTCCCTTTAACCAAGATACGCAGCCGGACGTCGCGGGCCGATGACAATTCGTCCTGCAAGCGCACGAAGGCCCGATCGATACCCTCGGACCCGCTGCCGGTCGGTTGTTGACCTTGGAGGACCTTGCGGCCATCCTCGACTGCTCGATGGACGAGGCTGAGTGCCCGACTCAGGGAAGGCTTGAACGGCGAATCAGCGGGGATTTGTTCGACGGAGGCATCGAGCAGCAGAGACGCTCCGAGGAATCCTTGTAGCAATGTGTCGTGCAGATCCCGGACGATGCGTACCCGCTCGCTACAATTCAAAGTGCGGTCGCCACCCGCGGAATAAGACGGGCTTGAGAAGTGAAACCAGGCCCAGAGTCGTTCTGCTGCCCGGCTCAGTGCCTCAAGGATGGAAACAGAATCGACCGAATTTCTGTCAGAAGAGTTCGCAACCCCAACTGCCATGACAAAATACCTCCCAACTAGTGGACACTACCAAGGCCGACTGCCCACCTTTGTCCTACCGGTACCGTCAACGGAGCGGGTTGTAAATGCACCACGGGTGATTTCGGGGTGAAACGACGATGGATGCTGTAAATAATTGATTTAGGGGTTTAACCCGAGATGGTCGGGGAGGGTGGCGGGCAGCCGTATTTGTTTGGCCCCCGTTCGAGTCATAGTACACTCCAGAGGAAATTCACGACGCAAATGACCCAAACATCGCAAGGCCGCGTCCGGTTCGGAGCGTTTGAGCTCGACCTGAAGTCGGGTGAACTTTACCCAATCGAAGGAGGACAAAGCGATGGGAAGGTCCTACTGCGCGAGCAATCTTTCCAGGTCCTCAGGATGCTGGTTGAGCGAGCTGGCGAGATCGTTACCCGGGACGAGATCAAGCAAAGGCTCTGGCCCGACGACACCATTGTTGATTTCGACCACAGCATCAACACCGTCATCAAGACCCTCCGCCGGGCGCTGGGCGATACCGCTGAGGATCCTCGATATATAGAGACGCTGGCCAGGCGCGGATATCGTCTGCGTGTGACCGCCGAGTGGCTCCCGACTGTAGTTGAAAATGTGGCCGAGCCCGCAAGCGCGCCGGGACCACAACCGGCAGGCCGGAAAGTTCAGCGCCAAAGGAAGCCATGGTGGTGGAAAGCTGCACCCGTGGTTGCGTCCGCCGCTATTCTGGTCGTCGTATACACGTCTTGGCGTCACTTTCGGGACGCAACACCGCCAGGCTCGCAGAAGGTCATGCTCGCCGTACTGCCGTTTGCGAACCTCACCGGTGATCCCAACAAGGAATACCTTGCCGACGGCCTGACCGAGGAGACGATTTCACTGTTGGGCCGGCTCAACCCGGAACAGTTGGGTGTGATCGCACGAACATCCGTCATGGGATACAAGCACAAGGACGTACGCCTGGACCAGGTTGGACGCGATCTTTCCGTGCAGTATGTTCTGGAAAATAGCGTCCGCGAAAGCGGAGATCACCTACGCCTTACCGCTCAGCTGATTCAGGTGAAAGACCAAACGCACCTGTGGTCACAGGATTACGACTATGCGGCGAAGGACACGCTTAATGTCGAAGACGAAGTAGCCAAGGCTGTAGCCCGGGAGATCCGGCTCCGTTTGACTCCCCAGAAACAAGCAGAGTTGGCCCAGACACACCCAGTGAATCCGGAGGCCTTCGAAGCCTATTTGCAGGGTTACCACTTCTTTCAGGGTAGCACCGACAAAGATGCGGACATGGCTACGAAGTATTTTGAAAGAGCAACCCAGCTTGATCCCTCCTATGCATTGGCTTGGGCATGGCTGTCTCGGGCACGCAACTGGCAGGCCAATCAGGGTCTAATCCCTATGGAAGAGGGTCGCGGGCTTGCACGGGAAGCAGTTGAGCGAGCTTTATCGTTGAACCCCAATCTGGCGAAGGCTCATATCGAAATGGGACGGCTTAAGCAACAGATCGACTTCGACTGGGTTGGAGCGGATGCTTCCTTCCAGCGAGCGATCTCTCTCGAGCCGGGTAATCCCGAAGGTGTAAGAATGGCGGCATGGTCAGCAGCCATGTTTGGCCGCCTTGATGAAGCGGTTCGATTAGGCCGCCGAGCCGTTGACTTGGATCCGCTCGATGAGGAGAGTTGGTGGAGCCTTGGGCAGATTGAGCGTTTGAATGGGCAACTAGATCAAGCAGCAGCGGACGGCAAGAAGGGCCTTGAACTGGACCCCGATTCGGCAGGCGTCCATATCCTGTTAAGCCAAATCTATCTAATGCAGGGGCGGCCGCAGGATGCTTTGCCGGAAATCGAACGAATACACTAC
>DASSGS010000006.1:0-2492 GCA_035693365.1 Candidatus Acidiferrum sp.
CTGGCGGATGTGATTTCGGTGGCGCATGCAGCGAAAAGCCTGGTGTTGATCGGCGATCCCCGGCAACTGGAGCGGCCGCTGAAAGGAAGCCATCCGGACGGAGCGGAAAAATCGGCACTGGAGCATTTGTTGGGTGAGCACAAAACGATTTTGCCGGAAGTAGGATTGCTGCTGCCCGAGACATGGCGGCTGCATCCGGAGATCTGCAGATTTACGTCGGAAGTATTTTACGAAGGACGGCTGAAATCTCGCGATGCGCTGAAGGGCTACGTGATTCGGGGGCACGAGTGGGTGGAGGGAGCGGGATTGTGGTACGTGCCGGTGGAGCATGAGGGGAAACGCAATTCGTCCGAAGAAGAAGTGGAAGCGATCGCGAAAATTGTGGACGGATTGTTGCGCCCGGAGGTGCGATTTTTTCGCGGAAAGGAGAGCAGGCCGTTGAAGACGGAAGATGTGCTGATTGTGGCGCCGTATAACGCGCAGGTGAGTGACTTGCTGGGGCGACTGGCGGGAATGCGCGTTGGAACAGTCGACAAATTTCAGGGACAGGAAGCGCCGGTGGTGATTTATTCGCTGACGACATCGTCCCCGGAGGATGCACCGCGGGGAATGGAGTTTTTGTACAGCTTAAACCGGCTGAATGTGGCCACGTCGCGGGCGATGTCGGCGGTGATCGTGGTGGGGAGCTCGAAATTGTTCGAGCCGGAGTGCCGGAGTCCGCGACAGATGCAGCTGGCGAATGCGTTGTGCGCGTATCTGGAGATGGCGACCACGGTGAAGCTGAAAGAAATTGAGAGATAAAGGGGAACGCCGAAAGAAGCCGGTCTAAAGCCCGGCCCTACAGAAGGCCTGCGGATCACATGCGGGGCGGGAAGACGCGGGAGTCCTGAAGATATTTGTTAGGGACATTGCGTAACGCCGGAGTCTGGCCGCATTTTTTCTCGTAGAGGTAGCTCAAGTTGGAGTAGATGTGGTCTTCGCAGCGATGAAACTGGAAATAGAGGCCGCATTGGGCGTAGGAAGTGGAGTGACGTCGAGAATCGTGGTTTCCCATTCGAAGCCTGAGCCCCAAACAAGTCCTTTGAGACGAACATCGAGACTGGCTCCCGCACCGACAAGCAACTCCATCATCGGTCGACAATAATTGCGATTGCTGTTGACGGTGTGGAACAGTGGGGTGTGGCTGCCGAAGCCGTTGGCGTCGATTGCGGCGGCGTCGTCGATGGGATGGCCCGCATCGAGGAGTTCGTTTTTGGAAGACATGGCAAAGTTCTCTCTGGCTTGATGCGGAATTGCGGCAGCGGCATTTCAGTGTATACACGCGACACGATCAAGTCCTAGTGACAATCTAAAGCTAAAGTAGACGCGGAGCGCAGGGGGAGAATGCCGGAGCTGCCGGACATTACGGTTTATATCGAGGCGCTGGAGAAGAGGATTCTTGGGCAGCGGCTGGAACGGGTGCGGATCGTGTCGCCATTTTTGTTGCGGACGGTGGCGCCGCTGGAGAGTGCGTTTGGGAAAAATGTCGTGGAGTTGCGGCGGCTGGGGAAGCGGATTTGTATCGGGCTAGAGAATGAGATTTGGCTGGTGCTTCACCTGATGATTGCGGGGCGGCTGCACTGGTCGCCGGCGGAAGCCAAGAAAGGGAAGGCGGTTTCGCGGAACGGGAATTTTGCGGCGTTTGATTTTGCGAATGGATCGGTTATGTGGAGCGAGGCGGGTTCGCAGAAACGGGCTTCCCTGCATGTGATGGCGGGCGAGGAAGGATTGCGGGAGCTGGATCCCGGCGGGCTGGAGGTGCTGGAAAGCGATGGGGGAACGTTTGCTAAGGTGCTGCTATGGGAAAATCACACGCTGAAACGGGCGCTGACCGATCCGACTCTGTTCGGGGGGATTGGGAATGCGTACTCGGATGAAATCTTGTGGGAGGCGCGGCTTTCGCCGATGGCGCTGACGCAGAAACTTGGCGCGGAGGAGATTCAGCGGCTGTATGAAGCAACGAAAAATTCGTTGAACGGCTGGGTGGAGCGGCTACGCCGGGACACGGGCGAGAAATTTCCAGAGGGCGTGACGGCGTTCCGGCCGGAGATGGCGGTGCACGGGAAATACAAGCAGGCGTGTCGGCGATGTGGGACGGCGATTCAGCGGATCAAGTACGCTTCGAACGAGACGAATTATTGTCCAACGTGCCAGTCGGGCGGGAAACTGCTGGCGGACCGGGCGTTCTCGAGGTTGCTCCGCGAAGATTGGCCGCGGACCCTGGAAGAGCTTGAGATCAAGATGGGGAAGAAGAAAGATTTGCCAGAAGGACACGGGGACAAAGAGGCCGAAGGACGGAAAGAAAATCAAGGCTAGGCTACGGAAATTTTGGCGGCGCTGGCCAAAGAGATGGGATTGGCTTGCGGGATCAGGTTAAGCCGGGCGGCACGGGCGAAAAATTCGCTTAGGCCTTTCAGGTTTTCGGCGTCGAGAGAATAGTCGATGTTGGTGCG
>DASSGS010000007.1:0-4799 GCA_035693365.1 Candidatus Acidiferrum sp.
CACAACCGGCCGCAACCCGGTCATCGCCGCGCCCACACCCATCCCGGTAAATCCCGCCTCCGAAATCGGCGTATCCAGCACGCGCTCCGCTCCAAACTCTTCCACCAGCCCGGACAGCACCTTGAACGGTGTCCCCGCCTCCGCCACGTCCTCCCCAAAAATGCACACCCGCGGATCGCGCCGCATCTCCTCCGCCAGCGCTTCTCGCACCGCTTGCGCAAATGTCAATTCCCGGATCGCTGTCTCAGGCATAAACGTCCTGGTCGACCTCCTCAACCCCTGGATACGGAGCGGCGATCGCAAACTCCACCGCGGCCTTCATCTCTTCGCGCACCTCGTCCTCAATTTTCTTCAGCGCACCCGCATCCGCAATCTTCTGCCCGGCCAGCCATTCCCCCATGTTCTTGATCGGATCCCGCTTCGTCTTCCATTCCTGCTCTTCCTGCTTCGAACGGTAATACTCGCGGTTGATATCCCCGACGTGGTGCCCGGTATAGCGATACGTATTGCAAAGCAGCAGCGAAGGCCCTTCGCCCCGTCGTGCGCGGCTCACCAGTTTCTGCGCCACCGCGTGCACCGCCCGCACATCCTGCCCGTCCACGCTCTCCGCATGCACGCCAAACGCGGTTCCGCGCGCCAGAATGTCTCCCGCCGTCGTCTCCGAAAAATGCGTGTACTCGGTATAAAGATTGTTCTCGCAAACATAAATCACCGGCAGCTTATACAACGCCGCCAGATTCATCACTTCATACAGCACACCCTGCCCCAGCGCGCCCTCTCCAAAAAAACAGACCGCCACGTGATCCGTCTTCAAACGTTTCGCCGTCAACGCCGCGCCCGTCGCAATTCCCGCGCTTCCGCCGACAATCGCGTTCGCTCCAAGATTCCCCGTCGCCGGATCCGCAATGTGCATCGACCCGCCCTTGCCCCGGCAATACCCCGCTTCCTTCCCCAAAAGCTCCGCAAACATCCGGTCCGGCGTAGCCCCTTTCGCTAGGCAGTGACCGTGGCCTCGGTGTGTGCTCGTCACGTAATCGGTTTTTTCCAGCGCCTCGCAAATTCCCACCGCAACCGCTTCCTCGCCGATATACAAGTGCGCCAGCCCCGGCATGAGCGCCCGCGTGTAGAGCTCGTTCACCTGCTCCTCAAACAACCGGATGCGCACCATCTGCCGGTACAACCGCAGCCCCAGCTCCGCCGCCACGCCGTTTTCCGTCTTCGCGGAATCCGTAACCGTTTTCATGCCTTCACCCCGGACATCTCTGCCAACACCTCGAACACCGCCGCAAAATCCTTTTCTACCAATCCCATCCCGCGCGCCGCCGTCAGAAATTCATTCGTCACCGCCGTCGTCGGCAGTGGCACGTCAACTTGCCGCCCCAATTCCAACGCCAGCAGCATGTCCTTCTGCATCATGTTGACGTTGAACCACGCCTCTTCCGGCTGCTTCAGCACAAACGGCCCGCGATACTGCACCATCGGCGAAGCAATCACGCTGTGCGTCAGCACATCCACCGCCACCTCGCGCGCAATCCCGCTCTTTTCCGCCAGCAGCACGCCTTCACAAAACGCCAGCATCTGCACCGCCAGGCTCAAGTTCGTTCCAATCTTCATCACCAGCGCCAGGCCGTTGTCGCCCACGTGCGTAACCTTCGGCCCGATATCCAGCAGCAGCGGCTTCACTTTCTCAAAAGTTTCCTTCCGTCCGCCCACCATCACGGAGAGTTTCCCCTCCTGCAGCGTGATCACGCTCCCCGACACGGGCGCGTCCATCATGTCGCCGCCCTTTTCCCGAATCTTACCCGCAATCTCCCGGCTGAACGCCGGGCTCACCGTGCTGATATCCACGAACAACTTCCCAGGCGTCGTCGCGGCAATCATCCCGTCCGACCCGTTCATCACCGCGCCCAGCGCCGCCGAATTCGTCACCATCGAAAATACGACGTCGGCTTCCGCCGCCACTGCTCGCGGCGAGTCCGCCCACTTCATTCCCTTCTTGATCAGCCAGTCCGCCTTCGAACGCGTCCGGTTATACCCCGTAACGCTGTGCCCTTTGCTGAGCAGCCGGTTCACCATTTCGCTGCCCATCACTCCCAGGCCCACAAACCCTAATTTTGCCAAGACCTCACCTCTCCCGAATCCACTCTGGCTGCCAGATCTCTGTTGAATTAATCGCTCGGCGCGTTCCGCGAATCCTCTCGCACCTGCTTCAAATGCGCTTTCATCGCTTCCCGCGCTCCTGCGGAGTCCCGGTGTTCCACGGCTTCCAGAATTTTCTTGTGGTGATACTGCCCGCGATCCGGCCCGCCTTTCACCTGGAAAATTCCCATGCGCTGCTCGCGCAGCAGTCCCACAATCGAATCAATCAGCGACAGGATGATCGGATTCCCCGCCGCTTCCGCCAGCGCCAGATGAAAATCCAGGTCTGCCTCGATGAACGCATCCGGATCCGTCTTCGATGCGTCCATCACCTCCACCTGTTCTTTCATCGCCTTCAGATCTTCCTGATCCGCGCGCGTCGTCGCCAGCGCCGCAATTTCCGGTTCCAGGATTGCCCGCACCTCCGCCAGAAACGCGAAGCCGTCATTTCCGGTGCGCATCATCCGGTGCAGCGACTGCTTCATGGTGTTCGAACTTCCGTCTGTAATAAACGTCCCGCGCCCTGGATACGCTTCCACCAGTCCCTTTTCCCGCAGCGTCTTCACCGCCTCGCGCACCGCCGTCCGGCTCACCCCAAACTGCTCCGCCAGCTCGCGCTCCGGAGGCAGTTGATCCCCCGGTTTCAGCGCGCCCTTGTGGATCGATTCCTCAACCTGCTGGACGATTTGTTCGTAAAGGCGGGAAGCGCGAATGATTTTGTACATCTCAACCTCCGAAGCCGCACACAGTCCGTCGACGCATTGATCTGAACCCCGCGCGGTAGGGGACATCATGGGCGGCGAGCCAGGGAGATCGAAATATGGTCGAGTTGTCGGACCAAGCTACCATTCCCAACCCTCCTTCGCAACCCTTTCCTGTCACTTCTCTTAGCCCTGCTCTACCCATACGGTCTTGATATTCGTGAACTCCCGGATCCCCCAGGCCCCCAGCTCCCGTCCGTGGCCAGACCACTTGACCCCTCCGAAAGGTATCCTCGGGTCCGACGCCACCATCTTGTTGATAAACACCATACCGGCATCCAATTCATCGATGAACTTCCGTTGCTCGGCGGCATCATTCGTCCAGGCGCTGGCTCCCAGCCCAAACCGGCTGTCGTTCGCAATTCGAATCGCGTCGTCGATGCTCCTCGCGCGAAACACGCTCGCCACCGGCCCGAACATCTCTTCCTTGTAAGCCGGCGAATCCTTCGGAATGTTTACCAGCACTGTCGGGGCGTAATAATTCCCCGGCCGGTCCAGCGGCTTCCCGCCCGTCAGAATCTTTGCCCCTGCCTCCACCGACTTCCGCACGTCCCGAACCAGGTCTTCCACCCCTTGCGGCGTCGAGAGCGGCCCCACTTCCGTGCTCTCGTCAAACGGGTCGCCCACTTTCAGTGCCGCCATCTTCTGCGCAAACAGGCTTTCGAATTTTTCCGCGATGCTTTCCGCCACAATGAACCGCTTCGCCGCGATGCACGATTGCCCGTTGTTGAAGATCCGCGCTTTCACCGCTGTACTCGTTGCCGTCTCCAGGTTTGCGCTCGGCATCACGATGAAGGGATCGCTCCCGCCAAGCTCCAGCACCACTTTTTTGATGCGCTTCGCAGCGCCAATACCCACTTCAATACCCGCTTGTTCACTGCCTGTAAGCATTGCCGCCATCACCCGCGGATCGCCCAGAATCTTGTCCACTTCCTTCGATCCGATCAGCAAAGTCTGAAACGCACCGTCCGGAAAGCCTGCCCGGTGAAACAAGTCCTCAATCAGCAGCGCGCTCTGCGGCACAATCGAAGCGTGCTTCAGCAGCCCCACGTTTCCCGCCATCAGCGCGGGTGCTGCAAATCGCAACACCTGCCAGAACGGAAAATTCCACGGCATCACAGCCAAGACCGGCCCCAGCGGCTGGTACCGGATGTAGCTTTGCTTCGCTCCCGTCTCCACCACTTCGTCCGCCAGAAACTTCTCCGCATGTTCCGCGTAGTACCGGCACACCCAGGCGCATTTCGCCGCTTCATCCACCGCCGAACGCAGCGTCTTGCCCATCTCTGTCGTCATTACCCTGCCGAATGCTGCTTTCTCATTCTCCAGGATGTCCGCGGCCTTCAGCATCCAGCCTGCCCGCTGGGCAAAGGACGTATGGCGATAGGTGGCAAACGTCTCAATGGCTTTCTGGAGTTTTCCTTCAATGGCCGCGCTGGTCAGCGGGTCAAAAGACTTGATCACTTGCCCCGTTGCGGGGTTGATTGTTGCGATTGCCATGGGTCGGCTCCCTAATCCCGTGTGTGGCTCAGATACCTGGACCGTTCAGACGGATTCTGCTCAAACAAACCAAAGTGGTCCTACCAGCATACCAAACCCGACACTTCCTGTACAGACTCTCCATCGATATTTATGATTCATCGCATTTAACCGTTGACACCCTTCCTTTTAAAGTGGTACAGGGGTCCTACCTCTTTACGGTGGACTTGGCCTCCTTGCCCTTTTCGGCTACAGGGATAACCTCTCCCAGCCTCGGCAACTAGCCCAAACCCCGAAGAGCCTGCTGCCGGGGCCAGGTGCCTGCCGGGCTCAATCCAAGGAGCAACGAATGAAACGAAAGAAGTCCGCGCGCCCACGCCAGTCGACATCCGCTGCCGAGCCACCAGCCGGCGAGACCCTGTT
>DASSGS010000008.1:0-98373 GCA_035693365.1 Candidatus Acidiferrum sp.
CGGTGATTCAACCGCCATCCGAATTCGGAGCGGCGCGGGCGAAGTAACTGGCGGCGGCGCCGCTTACACCATACACGCGAACGATTCCGCCACGTTTACTGGGTTTGATCGCCTGAGCGCCAATTCCGAACGCTACGGAAACGAGGAAGACCAATTTGATACCTGGGCCGCGACTCGCGACCGCAGATCGGAGCACTCCACCTCTGCCCGTTACGTTTCAGCGGATGTCGTGGGTTATGAGGACCTGGATGATCACGGCACCTGGCGTCAAACTCCGGACAACGGCAACGTCTGGTTTCCTCGCACGTCCGTCCCCGGTTGGGCTCCCTACCATTACGGCCATTGGGACTATATCGAGCCGTGGGGATATACCTGGGTAGATGACGAGCCGTGGGGATTTGCGCCATTCCATTACGGCCGGTGGGTTTCCTATCGCGGCTCATGGGGCTGGGTCCCGGCGCCTCCGCGTTCCGAAGGCGTTGTCTACGTGCGTCCTGTCTATGCGCCCGCGCTCGTAGCATGGGTCGGAGGGCCACACTTCACAATCGGCGTCGGAATTGGTGGTGGGCAATATGCGTCCGGCGAGCGCGTTGGCTGGTTCCCATTGGCCCCTCGCGAAGTTTACGTGCCGTCCTACCGCGTGAGCCGGAATTACGTAAACAATGTCAACGTTTCGAACACGACCGTGAATTCGACCGTTGTGAACAACTACTACAACACCACCGTCGTCAACAACAATGTAAACGTGACGAACGTGAAATATGTAAATCAGAGTGTGCCGGGCGCGGTAGCCGCAACCACGCCGCATGCGTTCACCGGCGCTCAGTCGGTTAACAAAAATTTTGTGAAGGTGGATCAACGCGAGGTAGCCAGCGCGCCCGTCAGGGCTTTTACGCCCTCAGCCGCGCCCGCCAAGCAAGCGGTTCTCGGCACCGCGACAGCCGCCGTCAAACCACCCGCCGCCATCCAGACACGCGCGGTCGTCGCAAAAGTAGCGCCGCCCCCGCCGCCGCCCACATTTGAACGGCGGCAGGAAGCAATCAAGAGCAATGGCGGCAAACCGCTTTCGACTGCTCAGGTGCAGCAAATCGCGTCAGCAGTTGCCCCCCGCGAAGCTCCTGTGAACATCGCGCCCGTCGCCAAGGCCGCCGCGGCCCCAGTGCCCGTTGCGACGCCCGGTGCGAACCATCCGGGTCAGCCGCCAACTGCTCAACCGCAACCGGGGCAACCCGCGCAAGTGGCGCCGAATGCCAACACAAAAGTTGCCGAACCTTCGAACCGTCCGGGAGACCGCCCAGCGAATCCGCCGGTAACCTCCCACGGCACCCCCGAACCGGTCCAAACCAATCGGCCACCCGCCGCGAACAAGCCTCCTCAGCCAACGGCACCAGAGACTGTGCAGCCCAATAATCCCCCCGCTAACCGCCCCGGGGATCGTCCGGCGAACCCCAACACCACTCCGGAGCCACTCCAAACTAACCGACCACCCGCTACGAACAAGCCTCCTCAGGCAACGGCGCCGGAAACTGTGCGGCCCAACAATTCACCGGACAATCGTCCTGGGGAGCGACCAGCAAATCCCAAGATCACTCCAGAACCTGTCCAAACCAATCGGCCACCCGCCACGAACAAGCCTCCTCAGGGAACGACGCCGGAAACTGTGCAGCCAAATAACCCTCCGCCACCAGACCGTCACAATGATCGGCCAGCACCGCCAAATGACGCCAATCCGAATGCGAATAAACCGGGTGCAACGAACAATCAACCGTCGAACAGGCTTCCGAATGACCGCCCGGCGGACCGGCTGGGGAATCCAGACGCCTCTTCGCGACCGCCACAACCGAACCGAACCGGTCCTCCGCCCGCGGCTCATCCGAACGAAATGCCCAATCCCCCTGGACCGGCCGTGCAGTCCTCGCCGAATGTCGAGTTGAACCGGAAACACCAGCAGGAACAGGATCAGCTTCACGCGAACCAGCAGCAGGAGCGGCAGAAGGTTCAGCAGCAGCAGGAGCAGGAACACGCCAAGCTGGCCCAGCAACAGGCGGACGCAGCCAAAAAACAGCAGGTTGAGCAACAGCATCAAGCGCAAACGCAACAACTGCAGGAAAAGCACGCGCAGGAGCAGAAGCAACTGCAGGACAAACAGAAACAGGACCGCCAGAACCCACCCAAGCCGCAGAAGAAGGAGGACCCTGCTCCAGCCGATAAGCCCTGATCGCAGGGGAGTTTTCTGGTTATGCGCTTGTGGGGGTGCGCCCAGCCCTCACCATCCGCAGGATCTGTCAACCGGTGTCCCTCGCCTTAATCGAATTTAATAACTCCGCGGTCTCGCCATTCCTCACTGCCTTCGAACGCTTGCACTTACAAACCTCGCTATTTACAACCGGCGTTATCCCCCCTAGTATGCGTGGTAACAGTTCCTGAAATGCGCCGGCCATTGCGCGACACGGCGGAGTTTCGCGAGACCTATCAACGTGATCTTTGACGAACTGCGAGCCATCCAACTGCGTTTCGGGTATCTGCCAAAGGCGGAACTCGAGTCCCTCTCTGAACGCACGCAAACTCCCCTCTACCAGCTCCACAGCGTCGCCAGCTTCTATCCGCATTTTCATCTAACGCCTCCCGCCAAGGCCGAAGTCCGCCTCTGCGACGACATGAGCTGCCACCTCAACGGCTCCTGCGATCTCCGCGCCGAACTACTTCGCCGTTTCTCCGGCTTGCGCCCGGAAGACGTCCAGGTGAAAGACGTCAGCTGCCTCGGGCGATGCGATCAAGCGCTCTCGGTAGCCGTAAACGACGAAATCCATGTTCACGTGAATGCCGACAAGGTCGAAGAACTCGTCCGCGGCGCCATCCGCGGCGATCAGCGGCACGCCGAGCATCCCCACGAAACTCGCGTAGCTTGCGCTTCTGATCCTTATGACGACGGCGAAAAATATGGTGTGCTCCGCCGGTTCGTCGCCAGCAAGGATTGGGACGGCCTGCTCGCAATTTTGAAGGAAGCCGAATTAAAGGGCATGGGCGGCGCCGGATTTCCCACCTCCATGAAATGGGACCTGGTTCGCAAGCAAGCCGACCCGGTGCGCTACATCGTCTGCAACGCCGATGAAAGCGAGCCCGGCACCATCAAGGACCGCTTCATCCTCAGCCACCTTCCGCATCTCGTCATCGAAGGCATGGCCCTCGCCGGCCTGGTCACCGGCGCAAAGCGCGGCATCCTCTATATCCGCCACGAATATCCCCTGCAGGAAGAAATTTTCGGCGAAGAGTTGCGCCGCTGCGTAAAAGCCGGTCTGATCGGCAAGAAAGTCCTCGGCAGCGATCTCGACTTCGATTTGGAGATTTTCGTCAGTCCCGGCGGCTACATCTGCGGCGAAGAAAGCGCCTTGATCGAGGCCATCGAAGGCCACCGCGCCGAGCCTCGCAACAAGCCGCCCTTCCCCGGACAAATGGGGCTTTGGCAAAAGCCAACTGTGATTAATAATGTCGAAACCTTCGCCAACGTGCCACAGATACTGGCGCGTGGCGTCGAGTGGTACAAAGCCGCGGGAGTGAGTGGCTCCCGCGGACTGAAGTTCGTCGGCGTCAGCGGCCAGGTGCAGAATCCTGGAGTCTTCGAAGTTCCCATGGGCACTTCCATGAGCGAAGTGATCTTCGGCCACGCCGGCGGCATCCGCGGTGGAAAACAATTGAAAGCCTTCGCGCCCTCCGGCCCATCCTCGGGTTACCTGCCTGCTTCCATGGTTGAGGTGAAATTAGACTTCAAGGCGCTCGCCGATGCCGGCTCCATGCTCGGCTCCGGTGCGATAGTGGTTTGCGACGACACCACCTGCATGCTGGACATGGCCCTGAATGCCGTGAAATTTTACCGCAACGAATCCTGCGGCAAGTGCGTTCCCTGCCGAATGGGCTCGCAAAAAATGGTGGAGATCCTTACTCGCTGGACGCAGGGCGGCGTCAGCGAATCGCAATTCGCCGCCGACTTGAAGCTCGTCGACGATCTCTCCGCCGCCATGAGCCAGACTTCCATCTGCGGCCTCGGCCAGATCGTTCCCGCCCCGGTTCAATCGGTCCTGAAACATTTCCGACCTGAAGTCGAAGCCCACGTCATGAAGGGACAATGTCCTAGCGGCATCTGCTTCTCCGCCGCGAATCGCGTGGCGGAACTGCCGCGTGTGGGGATTCGCCCATGACACCCGCCGCCTTGATCGAGCTCACCATCGACGGCAAAACCGTCCAGGTGCCGCCGGGCACCACCGTCTTCGATGCCGCCCGCATGAACGGCATCCCTATCCCCACTTTGTGCCACCTGCAGAGCCAGACGCCGGTCGGCGTCTGCCGCCTTTGCGTCGTGGATACCGGCGCTCGCGTTTTGGGCGCCGCTTGCGTCCGGCCCGTCGAACCGAACATGAAGGTGCAGACGAACTCGGAAAAAGTCCTCGCCGCCCGCAAAACTCTCCTCGAATTATTAATGTCGGATCACCCTTCGCCTTGCGCGCGCCAGGAAAATTCCGGCGATTGCGAACTGGAAACCCTGGCAAAAGAAGCCGGCGTCGGCACACCTCGCTTCCCGCGCCGCACCATCTCCCGCGGCCACGACGATTCCTCGCTCGCCATTGCCGTCGATCACGATTCCTGCATCCTTTGCGACCGCTGCATCCGCGGCTGCGACGAAATCAAGAATAATTTCGTCCTCGGCCGCATGGGCAAAGGCTATTCCGCGGGCATTGCCTTCGATCTGAATGCCCCGATGGGCGACTCCACGTGTATTTCCTGCGGCGAATGCATGGTCTCGTGTCCCACGGGCGCGCTCACCAATAAAGGTGTCGCGGGCACCGCGCTCGCGGCTGGTGCCGATGCGGGGCTCACACCGGAAGAACTCCACAAGCTGCCCGTCTTTGCCGGCGTTTCCGGCACATTCCTGGAGCTGAACCGCGGCGCGATTGTGAAGCGCCGTTTCCGCAAGGGCGACGTCGTCTGCCGCGAAGGCGATTTCGGCTCCACCGCCTTCTATATCCTGGAAGGCAGGGCGCAAGTTTCGATCTCCACTCCCATCGCTCACGTGAAAACCGAAGGCGGCGCCATCGGCCTCTTCAAAAAACTGAAAAGCTCGCTGGTCGGCCGCGAAGAAGACAAGCGCGCCGAAGAGACCCGCGATCGCACGATTCCCATCGATGCCTCCATCGACCTCGCCTACGGCAACCCCGTCGCCGAACTCGGCCCCGGCGACCTCTTTGGCGAAATGACCTGCATGAATTTTTATCCGCGCTCCGCCACCGTCCGCGCGGAGACCGATGTCGTCGCCTACGAAATGCTGCGCAACGTCCTCGACATCATGCAGAAGAACAAAACCTTCCGCTCGCAGGTGGACCAGAACTACCGCCGCCGCGCCCTCGAAAATCATCTCCGCGGCGTCCCGATGTTTTCCGAACTCTCCCCTGATTTCATCGCGCACCTGAAAGAAAGTGTGGAACTCGTCCGTTACGCCCCGGGCCAGGCAATCGCGCGCCAGGGCGATCCGGCCGACAGTTTTTATCTCGTTCGCATTGGCTTCGTCAAAATCACCGAGGAATATCCCGGCGGCGAACTTATCCTCGCGTATCTCTCCCGCGGTGACTACTTCGGCGAAATCGGACTGCTCGGCGGCGGCGCGCGCACGGCAACCTGCACGGCCCTCGACCACGTCGAAGTCGTCAAAATTTCCGGCGATGATTTCCGCCAGATGGTCGAGCGTTTTCCCAACATCCGAGTCGGCTTGGAGAAAATTGCCGCCGAGCGCCGCGCCGCCAACGAGCACCGCCTGCAAATGGTGGAGCGCGTCCCCCTCGACCAATTCCTCTCGCAAGGCCTGATGGAAGCGCAGAGCCTCCTGATTCTCGACCTGAAAAACTGCACGCGCTGTGATGCCTGCGTCAACGCCTGCGCCGACGCGCACGACGGCGTCACCCGCCTGGTGCGCGACGGCCTGCGCTTTGAAAACTATCTCGTCGCCACATCCTGCCGCCAGTGCCGCGATCCGCTTTGCATGGTCGGCTGCCCCGTCGGCTCCATCCGCCGCCGCAATTCCCTCGAAGTCATCATCGAGGACTGGTGCATCGGCTGCGGCCTCTGCGCGCGCAACTGCCCCTACGGCAACATCAATCTCCATCCCTTCGAAGTGCTTGCCGACGACCCTGAGCACGCCGGCCGCAAGAAAGCCGTCATCAAGCAGAAAGCCACATCTTGCGACCTCTGCACACACTTGAAGGAACCGAGCTGCGTCTACGCGTGCCCGCACGACGCCGCGCACCGCGTCGATCCGCGAACATTCTTCGGTGAGATTCTCGGCCAAGGCCACGCAAAATGAGCCCACGCGCATGAGATTGGACCAATCACATCGCGGCTGGGCCCTCGGATCTTTCGTCCTCCTCGCCATCAGCGCGGTCGCTTACACCATCTACGTCCTGCAATCGCCCGCCGGGCCAAGCGGCGGCAGCTTCATGGGCCTGGTGTTTGGCATCACCGGCTTCCTATTTATGATTTTCGCCGCGCTGCTCGGCGCCAGGAAACGCGTTCCGACCTGGAGGCTCGGCCGCGCGCAGGCCTGGATGCGCGGCCACCTGTGGCTGGGCCTCCTGAGCCTGCCGATGATTTTGTTCCACGGTGGATTTCATTTTGGCGGCACGCTGACGCGGGTCCTCATGTGGTTGACCATCATCACCGTCGCCAGCGGCCTGTATGGCGCGTTGTTGCAGAATTATGTGCCGCGCGTGATGACCAAGGACGTGCCTCTTGAAACCATCTACGACGAAATCGGCAATGTCCGCAAAGCCCTGCGCATGGAGGCCGACAAGCTGGTTGAAAGCGTCTGCGGCCGCATGGGCCTGGTCAAAGAAATCGACGAAGGCCAGCGCGCCGGAGGCTTCACCGCTCTTCGCCCCATCTCCGCTTCCTCCGCTCCCTTGCGCACCTCCGCCGCGGTCAGCGCAGGCGCAAGCGCCGCTGTCGCGATGGCGCCTGAAATAGTTCTGTTGTCCGAGGAAGAGAGCAAACCCCTTCGGCTTTTTTATTTCTCCGAGGTCCGTGCGTTTCTCGAAGCGCCCGCTTGGCAGCGCCAGCGCCTCGGCGATCCCGAACTGGCCAAGAGCGCCTTCGCGGCCCTGCGCCGCTTGATGCCGCCGGTCGCGCATCCCGCTCTCGACGATCTTCTCAGCATCTGCGACGAAACACGGCAACTGATGCGCCAAGAACTTCTGCACCGCTGGCTGCACGGCTGGCTGCTGGTGCACATTCCGCTTTCGCTCGCCCTGATTTTGCTGGGAGCCATTCACGCGTTCATGGCCTTGCGATATTCGGGGTAGCGCCGGCATATTGCCGGCCCGCATTCTCGGAGAGTGAAAACTTGCCGGCGTGAAGCCGGCGCTACAAAATGGTTTGCCCGATTGAGACAGTTGGGAGCGTCTTTTGCCCAGAACACGCACAACCAAAACGGTCGCACAGCGCATTGACCTGAACTATTTCAAGCGCCCCACTCCGTTCAAGCGCGCCCGTCTCATCCTGGTCATCCTCGCTCCGCTCCTCGCGCTCGGCTGGATCGCCTGGCGCGGCTTCTACCGCGACTCCAGCGTCTATTCCAGCGGCCGCATGAGCGAACCCCACGCTGTCCTCGAAAAACAGTGCGCCGCCTGCCACGTGCAAAAAGCCGGGGAATTCTCTGCCAAAGCCGCGGACACCGCGTGCCTCTCCTGCCACGACGGTCCCAAGCACCACGAAAATCAGGTCAGCGCCGACGTTCCAAACTGTGCCACCTGCCACGTCGAGCATCGCGGCCGCGTAAACATCGTTGCGGGCAGCAACATCAGTTGCTCCGAATGTCACTCGCACCTGAAAGTTTCCGCGGGCACCACCCAATTCGCCGCAAACATCCGCACGCTCGAAGACGGCCACCCGGAAATCGCCGCACTCCGCAGCAACTTCAAAGACCCCGGCACCATCCGGCTGAATCATTCCATTCACATGAAACCCCTCCGCCGTGGTCCGAACGGGCCACTCGTGCAGATGGAATGCGCCGATTGCCACCGCCCGGACGCCGTCAAAGCGCCGTGGCCCTACGCCGACGCAAATTACGTCAACGCGAAAGTCACCTACGACACGAAAGATGTTTTGCTCCCGGTGAAAATCGGAACGCTGCAACCGCGCCACGCCATGGGCCGCGCCTACATGGCCCCGATAAAATTCTCCACCGCCTGCGCCTCGTGCCACCTGCTGGCCTTCGACAAGCGCTTCGACTTTGGCGTGCCCCACGACAAGCCCGATGTGGTCCATTCATTTGTCATGAAAAAATTCCAGGATTACATCGCAGCGCATCCCGCGGACGTGCGCGTGGTGCGCGATCCCCAGCGCGATTTAACCGGCAAGCCTCTGGCGCCCGATGTGCGCGTCTTGACTCCCGCCCAGTGGGTCGCCGAGCGCACCGCCGACGCCGAGGAACTCCTCTGGCGCAAGACCTGCAAACAATGTCATTCGCTAAACGTTCCGAAAGGCGCGTCTCTGCCCCACGTCGCGGAAGCCCAACTTACCGAACGCTGGATGCCCCACGCGCGCTTCGATCACGATGCTCACCGCGGCTTCTCTTGCGCGGGCTGCCATCCCGGCGCGCTCTCCAGCAAAGACACCAGCGACGTCCTCGTTCCGCCTCTTTCAAATTGCAAAACCTGCCACGCCCCCGGCCCCGATCACGCCGAGTCCCGCTGTTTCGAGTGCCACACCTACCACGATTGGTCCAAACGAAAAGAAGTAAAGCCCACTTATCTTTTCCCAGGCCTCAAAACCGGCGGAATGTAGCGCGGGCTCCTTTGCCGACGCGCTTCGCACCCGTCACCCCCGGTATTACGAACCGGACGCCGCGGCGGGCTTGTCCAGGTATTTCACCAGCAGCACTTCGTTGCCTTTCTCGTTGTATATCAGGTCATCCACCAGCTTCGTGGCCATCAGGATGCCGAAACCTCCCGGCCGTTTGCCCTGCGCCTCGCGCGTCTCCATGTGCTTGAACGGATCCTCTTCCGGATTGGCGATCGCGCTGTGCTCCAGCTCCTCCAGCGAAAATCCCTGGCCCGGATCCTTCACCCGGCACAAGACCATCCGCCGCGTCCGCACGTAGCTCACCTCCACGTGCTGCGAAGGATCAAACTGCCCGCCATGCTCCATCGCATTCATCAGAATTTCACGGAAGGCGGTCGCCACCTCTTCCGTTTCCGCGTCAGGCAGGTCCGAAGCTTCCCGGTAAAACTGCAATAGCCGGTTGGCGGTCGCCAGGTCGCAGCGAACGCACAGCCGGACCCAGTTCGGCGTCCCGTGAAGGATCTCGATCCCGTCGTCCCATACCGGTTCTGTCAGCGCGATTCGAATCATCTCCCCAAGCCGTTCCGTCGAGAATGGCCGTGAAAAATAGCTGAATGCGCGCTCGCGAATCGCCGCCAGCACGTCGCCGGGAACAAATTCCTCGGTCAGGATAATCAACCGCGTGTGCGGCCGCACCATTCGCAGCCGTCGCAACAGTTCGATGTCCTCTTTCCCCGGTGTCTGTTCGCCTGTCAGGATCAGGTCGAACGGCTTCTCCTTGGCAAGCTGCAACGCCTCGGTATTGTTCGCGGCAAATTGAATCTCCAGCTTTTCCTGCTGAAGAAGGCTGCTGAGCAACTGATCGATTTCCAGGCCGGAGCGCACCACCAGCGCCCGGTGACTCTTCTTGGATATGGGTGAGGAAGTTTTGGCGTCGTGCATGGGATCCCTCAAAGCTAGCAATCGCGGGCCTGCGCCGAACGGTGGGCTGAGCTAGGATGAAGGAAGGAAGCGGACCGCGCAAGTGCCGCCGCGCCGCAAGTATTCTTCAGGACAGTTCGCTGGTCATCAGGAACAGCGGCCTCATTTCGAAACTCTTGAATACCGGCCGCAATCGCTCGGTGCTGTAATACTCATTGATGCTGATGGCCTTCTTCGTGGCGGTCACCGTTTCTATCGGCACGTTGTCGTAACGGCCGTTTTTCAGCACCACCAGCCGTCCGTGAATCCGGTTCAGCAGCAAATCCAGCGCCAGGTTGCCGTATGCCATCGGCACGATCGAATCGATCGCGTCCGGATCGCCGCAGCGCACCAGGTATCCCAGCTTCTGGCTGATGCACTCGATTTTCTTGCCCTTGTTGTATTTCGGCGAAAGCTCCGTCAGCTCTTCGGCCACAACTTCCCCGATGCCGCCCAGCTTCTTGTGCCCGAACGCGTCGGCGGAATCCTTCTGGAAAACCATCTCCCCGCCTTCGAACATCGCGCCCTCCGACACCAGCACAATCGCGTACCGGCTCGGATTCCGATTGCGGTCGTTCACCAGCAATTCCGTCAGTTGGTCTATCTTGAATTTGTGCTCCGGGATTACGCAGCGATGCGCCGCGCCGGCCATTGTCGGCAGCATTGCCGTAAACCCCGCGTACCGTCCAAATACCTCCAGCACCATGAACCGCTCGTGCGAACCCGCCGAAGTGCGCAGCGCATTAGTCATCTGAATCGTGCGCGTGATGCACGTGCTGAACCCGATGCAGTAATCCGTCCCCGGCACATCGTTGTCCATCGTCTTCGGTATCGCCACCACCCGCACGCCTTCCTGAGACAGCCGCACACCGTAGCTGAGCGTGTCGTCGCCGCCGATCGGAATCATGTACTCGATCCCCAGCCACGCCAGGTTCTTCAGCACCTCGGGCGTCAGGTCGTTCTTCTCCGCGTTGTATTCGCTTTTCAAGTGATCCGGCACGCTGGTCTTGCTGACGCGCGCGGGATTCGTCCGCGAAGAGTGCAGAAACGTGCCGCCCGTGCGCCCCGCGCGATTCACCACGTCCTCCGTCAGGTGCTGAAAGTTATTCGAATTGTCGTGTTTCTCGTCGCGGACCATGTCCACCAAGCCCGCCCAACCCCGGCGGATCCCGATTACCTCATACCCTTCACGCAGCGCGCGGAATGTGACCGCGCGAATCGCTGGATTCAATCCCGGCACGTCGCCGCCTCCGGTCAGGATTCCGATTACGCCTTTTTTTACGTTGATGTTCGCCATGTCACCCGGCCCGCCTCAGTCTGGATTCACAAAACAGATGATTATGGACGCTGCCATCAATTTAAGGAAGAGGTAGAAAGCATTAAATAAGCGGTATAACCCAATCGAAATTTTGCGTGCAAGATACAGCCTACTCTCGCTCTCACGGTGTTCTACAGTTCGATGCGTGTTCCCAGAACTCCCAGAAATTTCGCCAGCCACGCAGGATGCGCCGGCCACGCCGGCCCGCTCACCAGGTTTCCATCCACTACCGCCTCGGTCATCGCCACATCCGCAAACGTTCCCCCCGCCAGCGTCACCTCCGGCGACACCGCCGGATAGCAACTGCACTTCTTTCCCTGCAACACTCCGGCCGCGGCCAAAACTTGCGCGCCATGGCAAATCGCCGCGATCGGCTTATTCGCATTCGCAAAGTGCCGCACCAGCTCCAGCACCTTCGCGTTCAACCGGATATATTCCGGCGCGCGCCCACCGGGAATCACCAGCGCATCGTAATCCTCCCCCTTCACCGTATCGAACGTCGCATTCAGGGCAAAATTGTGACCGCGCTTCTCCGAGTAAGTCTGGTCGCCCTCAAAATCATGAATCGCAGTCCGCACCACTTCGCCCGCCTTCTTCCCCGGACAAACCGCATGCACCGAGTGCCCCACCATCATCAGCGCCTGGAACGGCACCATCACCTCATAATCCTCAACGTAATCTCCCACCAGCATCAAAATATTCTTCCGCGCCATCCCATCCTCCTCAAAAATCCAGCATAGCAAAACCCCGCCACTTGTCATCCTGAAGGACGCGCTGTCTGCGTCCCGAAGGATCTCAACGAATGCTCTCTGCAAGAAATGGAATTCAACGCTAGCGCTAACAAAAAAGCGGGACGCAGCGACGCCGCGTCCCGCCAACTCCAGACCAACCGCTATTGCAATGCAACGGTGGTGTTGGGCACCGAATTCTCTTCAATCGTCAGCATGTCGGTCCGCATTTTGTCCCACTCGCGCAGCACCAGCCCTCGCGTCGCGAAGAATCGCCGGATCTCCGGCGAATCCCAATGCAGCACCTCCTCCAGCACCGGCACCAGCACGCTCATCGCGTTGTCGCTCAGGACCGTCCGCCGCGCAATCCGCGAAATGAACTTCGCCTCGGACACCGCGATCGTCAACCCATCGTATTGATTCACATGCATCATCACCGGCAAATCCGAACTCCCGTCGCCCATGTAGATAATATGGTCGTGGCTGATGCCCAGGCTCGCCCGCAGCTCCTCCAGCACGGTAATCTTTCCCCAGCCCGCGGAGGCCCTGATGATGGAGTCAACTTCTCCCGTCGCCTCGTTATACCGGAACCTCGTCCCGAAAATGTGGTCCGGCAGCACAATGCCTTCCAACGCCGATTGGATAATCTCCACCGGCGCCGCCGAAATCACATAAAACGAAACCTTGTAACCGTCCGAAATGTTTTCCAAAGAGCGCGCAAACATCTCCACATCGTGCTTCAACCGGATCTTTTTGCCCGTTTGGATCAGGTGCTCTTTCCGCACTCGCCGGAAATCCGGGTCATGCAGGATCAAATACGAAAGCTCCGCCCCCTGCTGCACCAGGTTCATCTCGGCCAGGCCCTTCACCTTGTCGTGAAAGCCGTGAAACCCGATCAACTCGCTCAGCGCCACGCCGGAGTCGTTGAAACTCAGTGTCTGGTCGAAATCGCTCGCCAGTAGATATTGTTTAATCATTCGATCCGTCCTCCTTCTTTCTATACCTTTGCGCCTTCTCCTGGAAGGCCTATCCTGCCCGCCTCTGCGGACGTCGGTTCGGGCCGGGTGCCCGAAAACTCCCCACCCATACACGTTAACCGCTAGCGGTCGGTGTGGCCCCACGAAATATTTTGATGGGTGCTATGCGTGGAAAGCGTGAATGATTTGTGACAATACTATAAGATGCGGCAGGATGGTAAATAGTTGAAGAAAAAAGAGTTATTCTTGAAACTGCTTTGAAATGAAGGGCTTGCGGAAGCCTTGTTCTAATTACCGGAGCGCGAAGAAAAAGCGATAGCTCAGACTGATCTCCTAGGTTTTAGTACCACCCCCCAAACCAAGCCCTCACACGCTCGACCACGCCTTCTCTCGCCTTCATGTTTCTAGTCGATTTTGTCTCCCCAGCGGCCTCATCCGCAACCCTATACACCTGCCCATTCCGCAGGAAGAGCTTCGCAGTCTCTTCCCGGTTCATCGGACGCGCCCCGCGCCTCCCAAACACCGCCAACTGGTTCCCAGACTCGTCCACAGCCCGGTCCCGGTCGATTCCCTTTGATATCGCCAGCGCCGGCCCCTTGGTGTGCGCCGTTGCGATCAGTTTGGGCGTCGGCCGCGGGCCGAACCCTGAAAAATGCGCCGGGTCGTCCCACGGCGATAGTATCTGCAGCACCCGCATCCCATTTTTACCGTCCGCCACAAACGCGAACGCGCTTGCCGCCACCATTCCGATCTTCACATCATTCACGTCGTTCATCTGTCCGTTCGCCGTAAACACCTGGTCCAGCTTCGGCGCCTCCGGCCTCTCCACATCCACAATGGCGAGTCCCTGCTTACCCGCCGAAACGTAAGCATACGTCCGCGCTACATACACATTGCGCGCATCTTCGAATGGCACCAGGGCATTCGGCACCAGCTTCGGCTGCGCCAGGTTTGTCACGTCCAGCACTTTCAATCCATCCCGATCCGCCACAAACGCATACCGGAACTGAATCGCCACCGCCCGCGGCTCGTTCAACTCCGGCGCCGCAATCGTCGCCGTCACTTTCGGCGCCAGCGGATTGTCCAGGTCCACCACCACCAGCGCTTTGTCGGTCAGAATGTAGGCAAACGTTCCGGCAATCGTAATTCTCCGCGCCCCGGTCAAAACCCCGCCCGGATTGAACGCCAGCGCGCGCTTCAAGAAATTATTCGCGGGATTTCCATCCAGCAGCGTGCCCACTCCGGGACTCTTCGCCTTCAGATCCGGTGTCCCAACAATCACCAATCCCTCTTCTTTATCCGCGACGTAGAGAAATCCGTACATCAGGTGGATCGGCTGTTCCTCGTTTTCCTTCACCTGCGCTCGCAGCGGATCCACGCCCAGCGTGGTCGGCGTCGCCACCGCCGCCGCATCCTTCGTCGGCACATAAAACCGCTGCCCGATCGGAGATACCGGCGCCGTCGTCAGCCGCTCCGAAAAACCCTTGTTATCAATGTTCGCGATGTCATAGACGCGCATGCCGCCCTTGCCGTTCGCGGCGTACGCATATTCCCCGCGCGCCTGAATATCAAAGACCTCTCCCTCATGCTCCGCCACTGGCGCAAGCTCCCGCTTGCCCGCCACAAACTTTTTGTAATTGTCTGGATAGGCCACCCGCTGCAGGTCGCTGCCGTAGATTGCTTCCGGTTCGTCGTGCTCCGCCACGGTGATCGCTTCGAATCCGTGCTTTCCGGTAGCCACAAAAATGTACCGGCCCATGAAGTTCATGAAATTCGTGCCCTGCAGCAGCACCTGCGCCAACCAGGCGTTGTTGTCGTTCGCCGCCGAAACATGGCAATCGCTGCACTGCTTCGTCTCTTTGCCGCGCACCGTATGCGGCACAAATGTGCTGAACGCCTGCCCCGATAATCCCGACGCCGAAATCGTCTGCTGTTCGTAATAAAGCCATTCGCGGTTCGCGTTTTGCGAACTCACCAGTACTGCGCACGAAGACCGCGCCGGCGCAACGCGGTGCCCCGTCACCGTTCCATCCACTCCCAGGAAATACGCGTCGTCCCGCAGCACCTGAAAGTTGTAGCTCGTGTAATTCCGCGTCATCAACCCTTCGTTGTGCAGCATGGGCCGCCGCACATTAGCGGTCATTTGCAGGTGGCAGCCGAAGCACGTCGGCGTCCACGACGTGTGGCAGGCGTAACACGTCATCGAGGAGTTCGCATGCGCAAGTTGTGAATCATCCACCGGCGTCCGCGAAAACGCTTCGCCATCCTTGTTCATCAGCTTCGCGCGCAGCGATTTCATGCTGAAGTGCGAATTCCCCGGCGTAATCGTGTCCTTCGTCTGCACGATCTCCCACTCCGCATTCGGATCGGTCATCGAACGCTGGAACAATTTTTCCCCGCGCCACTCAAATCGCCTCAGTCCTGAAGGTGTTCGCAGCCCATCCAGCCGCCGCCCTCGCGGCTCGCCCGCGCGCGCCGCATCTGGCGCCGCCGGACCAGACGTTGTCAACGTAGCTCTCTGCCGGATCGTTCCATGGCAGTCCACGCAATCGATCTCCACCGCCGCCCGCGGCTCTCCATAGATTTTTCCGTTGCCGTGATTGTCCTGCGCGAAATGGCAATCCGCGCATTGCATACCCTTCTCCAGGTGAATGTCCGCCAGGTGGACGGCCTTCTGAAAACGTTGCGGGTCATCGAAGGCGATCGGTTGCCCCTCCTTGTCCAGCCAGTTCCCTTTTCGATCGTGGTTGTAAACACCGCGGAACACCCAGCCGTGCCCGTGAAAATCCGCAAACTGTGTCGTCTTCAATTTGGCGTTGAACTCCGGGCTCCCCGTCTGTTCCAGAAATTTGTCTTCGCCCCACAATCCGCGTGCTGCCGCCACTTCCGGATTCTTCAGCGCGGCTTGGTACCTTTGTTCTTCGCTGGGGTTCCGCTGCTCCGGCGGATACATCTTGTCGCCGTCAATTTCGTTGTCCCACCACGTCAACCCGAAATAGGTCGTCACCATGTTCGTGCCCGGATGGATGTGGCAGATCATGCATTGGCTCGAGGGAATCGCCCTCGTGAACGTGTGCTTGATCGGATGCCCCGGCTCATCCTTGCGAATCGTCGGGTCCGCCGAAGCGCTGAATCCGTCGTGCCCGTACTGCGCATACGCTCCCGAATGTGCCGGGTCTCGATCGTTCGCATAAATCACGTGGCACGCCGAGCAGCCGCTCGAACGGTAGTCGCCCGCATGATCGTTCGTCCCCGGCAGCGAAAGTACGGGATCCAGCAGTCGCGTCTTCTGCAATCCCAGAAAAACAGGATCGGTGCGAAGTTCCGTGCCAAACCCACGCTCGCTCAGTTTATCGTCCGGCTTCCCGGGACTCTCCTCCCCGCTCGGATTCCCGATCTCCGCCTTTTTCTCTCCGCCGCGTTCGAATACGCGCAACACGTTACCCGGCTGCGTAATTTCCCAGCGATATAGCGGCGTCAGCTCCGGCAACACTCCCTTCACGCGCGTCTCTTCCGCTGTTGGCGGCGGACTCGTTTTTATCGTTTGCGGTTTTCCGTCGCGATCATAGCTCTCGCCGAATCGCGCATTCTTGAACGGGATTCCCCCGTTGTTGTAAAGCGCCGCGCCCCACAAAAACCCCGAATGCGTCATCATGTTCGTCGAAACAGCCCGCGTCTCGTTCGGGTGGCATCCCGCCGTCCCGCAAGTCTCCCCCGCTACTCGCAGGTCCCCGGGATTGATGAACTTCACAAACTCCGGCGACTCCTTCAGCCATTTTGTGTATGCGTCTTCGGGCAGTGTCGTCCGGTTCTTGAAAAACGAATCGCGCGGCTGCACGTGCGCCTTCTCTTTAGCCGCCCGATATTCCGGCGATTTTGGCGATACACCCACCGCCACTGAGACAGAATTATTCCCGCCATGGCAATCCGTGCAGCCCAGATGCACTCCCTTCGAAGGATGCATCGTCGGCTCGTCTGTAGCCGTGTGGCAGGAAATGCAACCCGTGGACTTGGCCATCGCTTCTTCCTGCGACTGCCCCCGGTAAGGCCCCTGCGGTTCCTGCCCGGAAGCCTCCGTCTGCGGCCGCACCAAGCCGAAAGACAACAGCGAAAACGACGCCGCCAGAAACACGACGACCAGCAGGCGTGATTTTCCGCCTTCGCTCGAAAGCGTGCGCAACGCGCCAGAATCAAAATTCACGGCCATCCTCAGCGACCTCAGAACGTCAACTTCGCCGATCCAAACACCGAAAACAGGGTTCTTCCCGTGTAAATATCGCGGAAACCCTGTCCCGGCTGCAGCATCGAGGCTCCCCCGGTCAGAATAATATTCTCCGTAAGCGGCGGCCGGTACGTCACTCCCACGCCAAAATCCTCGCCGATGTTGTGGCGAATCGGCGATTGAAACAGCACGTCCTCCAGCGGCTCCGTCCGCATGAACCGCAGATAATTGAAATTCACAAAGCCTTTCAGCTTTGGCGTGATATCAATGTCCGTCCCGGCGTTCACCAGAAAAATTCCCGGGTTCACGAAATTCGCCTGCCCCTCATTTTTGTTCGAACGCATGTTGGGCAACAGGCTGCCGTCCGTCGTCAGCGCCACTCCCGATCCCGTCAGCCGGATCGCCTCGCGATTCCAGAAACTGAACAATCCCCCCGCAAAACTCGGCAAATCCACGATGGCGTCAAACCCGTTCGCCCGCCCGTTTCGCGGATCGCGGTCCCCCGACGCATAAAACGCCGAAATCCGGTAACGAATCCAGTCCCGGTCCAGCGAAAGCTCCACCGCCGCCATCTGCGCATTCACCGTAACCGGCTTTCCGGCAATCGGGTTGAAGCTGTCCTTTCCCGCCGCTTCGTAAAACGCGTGCGTGATATTCAAGCGCTTGATGTGCCCGCTGCCCAGCCACCCGAAATATCCCACCTGAATGCTGTGCGGAATCGCGCCAACTCCCTGATTGATCACGCTCCCGATCGGCGCCGGCCGCACCAGGAACCCGTTGTCGTCGTAATGCAGCCCCCCGTCGTCCTTGTTGTATGCCCCCAGAAACTCCGCCGTGTACCCCGGAAAGAAAAAATCCTGGATGTAGATGTTCCCCAGCATCACCTGCTGATTTCGCCTGCTGAACGTATTCAATCCGCTGTTGGTATTCTTCTCCAGAAAATTAAAATAAGCCGCGTTGTACTCCAGCCGGTCGCTCTTCAAATCCCCAAAAATCCGCAGTGCCGGCTGCTCGTCCACAAACAGAAACCCGCGAAAATCCGCGTTGAATTCCTGGATCCCCGCGCGGGCCGAAACAAAATCATAGTTGGCGCTCAGGTCGTGCAGCTTGTATTCCAAAAACGCTTCCTGGAATCCCACATGCGAATCCAGCCGCGTCGTCCCCGCCCGCACGTCCGGCCCCACAATTCCCAATTCCCTGACGTCCAGATAATTCAAGCTCACTTCAGGCGTCACCCGGAATCGCCAGTCCACCGGTTTGAACGAGGCGTCTCCGTGAAACAAATCAAAAGTAAATCGAAAGGTCTGGTCCAGGAAAAATTGTTCGCCCCGCCCGAAAAACTCGCTGCTCCCCGCCTGCGCCGCGCTCACATTGCTAGGTGAAGGCACTTTCCTTCCGTCAATGAACGTGGTTTCGGAAGCCGTAAGATTCAGGAACACCTGCTGCCCAAGCACCGCCGGCCAGATCGGTTCATCTCCCTTGTAACGATTGCGATTGAATGGGTCGTACCAGTGCGGCTTGGTATAAATATATTCGCCCGACGGCCGGTATCGCCGGTAATCCGGTTGCTCCAGCGCCCAGCGATTCGGCACCACGTTGAATACATCCGAAATGGGCGGCAAAACATCCGGCGAAAGCTCCAGTATGTAATTCGGATCCGAATCCAGCCGGTGGCGAAACTCTCGATACGATTCCGTCATCGCCGAGGCTTCCGCCGGAAGCGGCGGTCCCAACTCCGGTTGCCGAGGCAATCGTGAACGCGCTGCCACCACGCTGTTGCCCACCAGCCGAACCTCCAGCGTAACCACCTCGTTCGCATTCAGCGATAGCGACGCAATCGTCAGCGCCTCGTAGCCATCCGCCTCCGCCCGCAATTCATATCCACCCGGCGGCAATAGCAGCAACCGGAACACTCCCTCCCCACTCGCCTGCGTCGTGCTTACCTGCCCCGTCTGCAGATTTCGGAGCTGAATCCGCGCGCCGCCAACCGGCCGCATCATGCCCTCCGAAACTTGTTCCCTCACCGTTCCGTCGAGCGCCGCCGTCGTCAGTGCTTGTTGCCGCGGGATTCGCCGCGCCGGTCCCGCTTCGCGTACTTCCTGCGGCGAGCCAGACGGCGGCGCCGCTGCTGGCTGCTGTGCCAGCGCGTCGTTACCGGCGAGAAATCCAGCCATCAGGCACGCGGTAGCCCGCATCAATCTCAAAAATCCCGGCATGGGCAACGATTCGGCAATCATGTTTTCCGCAGGATCCGGCCAATAGGCGAACAACAGTCTCCGCTAACTAACCAAAAATGCGCTCTTCCGGCAACCTTTTTCCGAAAGCCCAGTGAATATCCGGCAACATCCTCGTTACTCATTTTGGAGTCACCTCTTCGTTACAACAGAGGTACAATCCACGTGATTTCTTTTTGGCGGCCTGTACCATGTACCCCAATGCTCTTCCAATGGAACTGATAACTCGAAAACCAGTGAACTCCGATCGCGCCGGCACCGATCGCCGCAATACCATGGCCCTCGGTATTGTCATCGCGCTGGTACTCGTCGGATCGCTCGCCATCCTGCTTCTTGGCTGCGGCGGCTCCCCCGCTCCCGTCAAGCAGAATCCCCCTCCCCCTGTGGACGTTCCGCTTACCAAACTTGAAGTAATGTCCATCGTTCAGAATGCCGCTCTCGCCGTCGATGGCGGCACCATGGCCATTGCCGTCGTCGATCGCCGCGGCGACGTTCTCGCTGTCTATAACAAGCCGGGCGTCATCCCCGGCACCACCAAAGACATCGGAAATTTTGGCGCGCCCGTTGACGTCGACGAACTCGCCATCGCTCTCGCGCGCACCGCCGCTTATTTCAGTAACGACCAGGCGCCTCTCTCTTCCCGCACCGTTCGTTTCATCAGTGGCATCCATTTTCCTCCCGGCGTTGACAACGCTCCAACCGCCGACCTCTACGGAATTGAAAACACCAACCGCGGCTGCACTCTCTCCACCAATTTTATTCCCGGGCAAGAGGTTACCCCGTCGAATTCTCTCTCTGGACTCGCCGGCACGGGCCCGGGAATCCTCACCGGAAAATCGCAGCTCGACGACAGCGATCCGAACGCGGTCAATCCCGGTGGAGTTCCTATCTTTCGTGGAAGTCTAGTTGTCGGCGGCATCGGAGTGGCCGGCGTTCCGCATGACGCCGCGGAATTTGCCGCCGTCAGCGGCGCAAAAACCACTGGTTTCAGTTTCATTCCGAATCCGCTCCCCGACCCCGGCGCGGTCTTCATCGGCGGAATCGCTTTGCCTCTCGTCAACAACACCTCTCTTCCCGCCGGAGCTACCCCAGGCACAGCCAATGGCACCTTTTTCAAAATTTGCCCGGACCTACCCGCTGCTTGCAGCACCGGGCAGCCACCCATCAATGACCTGATCCAGCCCACTGCGGGAAGCATGCTGACCGCCACCGAGGTCCAGCAGATTTTGGACAACGCCCAGGCCACTGCGCAAAAAACGCGTGCCGCCATCCGCTTGCCCACCAGTTCCGCCACCAGCATGGTGATCGCCGTCGCCGACCTCGACGGCACTCTCATCGGCCTCCGCCGCATGCCGGACTCCACGATTTTCAGTATTGATGTTGCCGCCTCCAAGGCCCGCAACATGGTCTATTTCAACGGTCCCAATCGCACCGCCGCCGATCTTCCCGGCGTTCCCATGGGCACCGCGGTCACCAGCCGCACCATCAGCTTCGGCTCGCAGCCCCTTTTCCCGCCAGGCATCAACGGCACCGGCGACGGCCCTTTTTATGATTTATTTTTGCAGGATGTGCAGAATCCTTGCACGCAGGGCAATCAAACCGGCGCGCCGAACAGCAACAGGAGCGGCGTAGTCTTTTTTCCCGGCGCCGTCGGCCTCTATAAAAACGGTGTACTCGTCGGCGGCCTCGGCATCAGCGGCGACGGCGTGGATCAGGACGACTTCGTCACCGCGGGCGGCTCCGTCGGCTTCGAAGCCCCCACCTCCATCCGCGCCGACCAAATCTTCATCAACGGCGTCCGCCTCCCCTACTTCAAATTCCCCCGCAACCCCACTTTCTAATCCGCTGTATTGCGAGCTCAAGATCTCCACTGAACCTCGATCGCTGCCCCGCGCGCGATTGTCATCCTGAGCGTCCCGATTCCGATCGGGACGCGAAGGACCTCAACTGTTACAAGATCTCGGCTTGTAAACCGAGAGAAGACAGCCCCCAAACTCATCGCCCACCCGAAGGATCCGCCGTCGTCCCCACATTCTCATCCAAAAACCATTTGTGCCCCGCATCACCGGGCGCGTAGCAATTCCCATTCGCGCCATATCCGCGGCAATGCCGCGAAACTTTCTTTTCCCGCGGCGACCGCACATATTGCCACACACTCGCGTAAGGGACGCCGCTCGCCGAAGGCGCTGGCGGCTTCTGCGGAACGCCGCACCCCGGCGAAGGCGGGCAAGCATCGTTGTAAACCCAATACACAACCTCCGGCACCGCAATGTGCGCCCGAATATCGTCGGATGAAATAATCGTCGAACCTTCTCCTTCATCCACCACAATCCCCGAACAATATATTCCCGGATGAAATTTCTCTTTTTTCAGGGACTCCGCCCAGGATTGCAGATAGGCCAGGTAGCCGCCGAAAAATCGGCCTCCTTCTTCCACATCAAGAAAAATCACCGAGCCCTCGGGAAATCCATCCCGGCGCGCCGCGGCCGCGGCCGCCCGCGCATCGGCACTTCCTGCCTCAATCGAATCTTTTTTGTAGGGAAGCTGGCCGGAAGTTCGCCCTTGGTAAAGAAGCAGGAAGCCAAAACCCTGCGCTTGCATCACTCCTCGCTTGCCAATCCACGAATTTCTTTTTTCCCCCGGCGGCGGGCTTAACCAATAACTGGCAAACGCATACGATTTGCGCAGCACAGGCAGCGCGGCGTCGCCCGGATACTCATTGCGATCGAAGCCCGCATAGCTGTGTACATCGGCAGGATGGGAATTCTGCGGTTCAAATCTCGCGAAGGAAAGTGCGATCCCTGAGCCGGCCAGGAGAAGGAGAAAAACAAAAATCACGGCAGCGCGCATGCCCTGAATTTACCTCACCGCGCCGCACTTCCACAGAAAAATCAGGCGTCCATATACGGCGCTTCGCCGTTCCCGAACGACCAGTTCTCCCACGCCACTTCCACCAGGTTGATCACCACGTCCGCCGGCTTCACGCCCGGAGCTTCCGCCAGCAGTTCCGTCACCCGCTTGTAAAATTTCCGCTTCTGCATCGGCTTGCGGCCCGCGCTCAGCGTGACCTGCACGAACACCACGCTATCCGACCGTCGTATCCCCAGATATTGCGGATCGTAACTAAGTCCCACCACCGGATGCTCCGTGATCACCTGAAACCGGTCATCCGCCGGAACTCCCAGCGCGTCCACCATTGCCCGGTGCACACCGTCGCCCAGCGCCTTCCGATATTCTTCCGAAGTCCCCGCGCGCAACTCAATCCGTACAAATGGCATAAACTCTCTCCTTTTTATTGGATGTCCATTGACTGCGCACCGGCACTCGACCTATCCTTCGCGCAATTTGTGCCCCGAAAGATTCCCCAGTCCGTCGTACGCCGCGTATTTATACATCTCGGATAGCGTCGGATAGTTGAACACCAGTTCGATGAATTCATCTATCGTCAATCCTCTGTCCAGCACCATCATTCCCACGTGAATCAACTCCGTCGCCGATTCCCCAATGATGCTCATGCCCAGAAGTTTCCGGTCCGCCCGAGCGAAAATCAGCTTCAGCATCCCCGCCGTATCGCCCATAATGTGGCCGCGCGCGTTGTTTTCATAGCGTGCCCGCCCCACGCAATAATCTATCTTTTTCTCCTTGCAGCTCTCTTCCGTTTCCCCGGCCGCTGAAATTTCCGGGATTGTGTAGACCCCCATCGGCAGGAGCGACGCCACCCTCTGCTTGTACTTCAGTCCAAACGCATGGCAAACCGCCACGCGCCCCTGCTCCATCGAAGTGGACGCCAGCGCCGGAAATCCAATCACATCCCCGGCCGCATAAATGTGCGCCACCGAAGTCCGGAAATTCTCGTCCACCGCGATGTACCCTTTGTCGTTCAGTGCCAGCCCCGCCTTCTCCAGAGAGAGTCCGTCCACCGCCGCTCGCCGTCCTGCCGCGAAGAGCGCAGCATCGGACTCCAGCACCTTCCCACTCTTCATCGTCAGCCGCGAACCAGTCGCGGTATTCTCCGCCTTCACCGGCCTCTCGTTGAACCACAGATGCATCCCCAAGGCGGCAAACCGGTCGCGCAACCGTTCCGAAATCTCCGTATCCAGAAACGGCAACAACTTGTCCCGGCCATCCACGAGCGTCACGTCCACTCCCAGCGCCATGAATATCGACGCATACTCGCACCCGATCACTCCCCCGCCGATCACCGCCAGGCTCTTCGGGATCCGGTCCATCTGCAAAAACGTATCCGAGTCGAACGTGCGCACGTCATCAAACGCGATTTCCGCCGGCCGGTGTGGCTTCGAACCCGTCGAAATCAGGATCACTTCGCCACGCACGTGCCGGATTCCTTTTGCACTGCTCACCGCCACCGTGTGCTCGTCTTCAAACGCCGCTTGTCCGCGTACCAGCTCGATTTTGTGCAACTCCAGGTTCTTCAGGATTCGCGAACGCTCCAGTTCCACCACCGCGCGCTCGTGATGCATGAAGTCCTGGACCGTCAGATTTTCCTTCAACGAATAATCGATTCCGTATAATCCGCGCTGCTTCAGCCCGGAAAAATAAAGCGCCGATTCTCGCAGCGTCTTGCTCGGTACGGTGCCGGTATTGATGCAGCTACCCCCCACCGCGGCCGCGCGTTCCACCACCGCCACGCGCTTCCCAAAATAAGCGGCCTGCGCCCCGGCCTTTTCGCCCGCCGGTCCGCAACCCAGCACCACCAGATCAAAAGATTCAGCAGCAGCCACAGCATCCTCCGCAATCGCCAGAATCATTCATTCCTGCAATCTGACTTCTCCGCCATCCGCCCAGATTGTAGAAGAAACCAAACCTCCTGCCTACCATCTCTCTCCACCACAGGCTATGCGCCCGTCCGCAACTCCGAATGCATTTGTAGGGGCGGTTTTAGGCCGCCTTATTGCATTTCTCATGATTGCCATTTCCGTCATACGCCATCGGTATCCTTTTTCCAATAATCCGCTGTGACGCCCTACCTTGCGCCCGGCTCTCGTCTTTGATGTGATACTCCCCATGCACCTGCCTCCGATCGTGCGTTGGGCCACCGGCATCCGCTGGCAATGGAAAGTTTTCATCCCGATTATCGCGGTGCTGCTCCTCAGCGTCATCGCGATCGCTTCGGTGCTCGCAACCCTCGGAATTCGTGAATCGCAAATTATCCTCCTCGCTTCCGTCTGCTTCGCCGTCCTTCTCTGTTTCGTTCTGCTCTCCGCCTTGCTCGTTTTGGTCGAACGCCCGCTAGAAGACCTCATGGACACAATCGCTCGCGTCCGGCGCGGTGATTTATCCGCTCGAGTGTCCTTCGCCCGGCGCAGTGACGACATTGGCCAGCTCGGCCGCCAGTTCAACGAAATGATCAATCAGCTCGAACGCAATCGCGCCGAAATCGAGGAACTTCACCGCCGCGAAATGGGCCGCGCCGGCCACCTGGCCACCCTTGGCGAACTTGCCGCCGGCCTGGCCCACGAAATTCGCAATCCCCTCGCGGGCATCGCCGGCGTTGTGGATGTGATGGGCAAAGAACTCCCCGCTGCAAGCGCCAGCCGCGCCGTCCTCGGCGACGTCCGAAACGAAATCCTTCACATTCAGAACATCTTGAACGACCTTCTCTCCTACGCCCGCCCCCGGCCTCCCACTTTTCATCCCGCCGACCTCAACATCACCATCGAGCAAGCCGTCCTGCTAGCCCGCCAACAAGTCCGAACTCGTCCCGTGCAAGTCCTTTTTGCGCCGAATCCTTCCCTTCCGCCGGTCACCCACGATCCCGCGCTCATTCAGCAGGTCGTTCTGAATCTCGCGCTCAATGGAATTCAGGCCATCCCCGGCGAGGGCGCCGTAGAGATCGCCCTCTCTCGCGAAGGCGATCAAGTCCTCATCATCGTCAATGACAACGGCAAAGGCATCTCTCCCGATGCCCTTCCCAAAATCTTTCGCCCTTTTTTCACCACCCGCAAAGCCGGCACCGGCCTCGGTCTTTCCCTCGCCAGCGGAATCATCCAGTCCCACGGCGGCAATATCGAAGCCCGCAGCACCCTCGGCCAAGGAACCCAGTTCCGCATCCAGCTGCCCATCGAACGTCTGAATTCGAAATTCCCCGTCAGTGCAGGCCCTTCAGCAGGATGATAAAGTGAACCCATGGCCCAAAAGAGAATTCTAATAGTGGATGACGACAAGCTCGTCCGCTGGACTCTCACCCAGAAATGTACCGAATTCGGTTATTTCTCTCTCGAAGCTTCGTCCGGTGAAGAAGCCTTGCGCGTGCTCCAAACCGACGCCGTTGACGCTATCCTGCTCGACGTTCACTTGCCCGACCTCAGCGGCATCGGGGTGCTCGAAAAACTCAAGCAATCCGGTGAAACCCGCAGCGTCATCATGATGACCGCCGATCCCCAGCTCGACGACGTGAAAGCCGCACTCCGCCTCGGCGCCTATGATTTCGTCAGCAAGCCCATCAACTTCGATGAGCTCAGCGTCACCCTGCAGAACGCTCTCGACGCCGGCGAACTTCGCACCGAAGTCGAATCCCTGCGCGATGAAGTTCGCCGCCGCGCCGGCTACCATGACGTCGTCGGCGTTTCCCGGAAAATCACCGAGCTGATGAAGTTCGTATACAAAGTCGCCGCCAGCGAAGCCTCCACAATTCTCGTTCAAGGCGAAAGCGGCACCGGCAAAGATCTCGTCGCCAAAGCCATCCATTACCGCAGTCACCGCGCCGAGCGCCCGTTTGTTGCCATCAACTGCTCTGCCATTCCCGAAACCCTGATGGAGGCCGAACTCTTCGGCCACGAAAAGGGCGCCTTCACCGACGCCAAAGCCATGAAGAAGGGTCTTTTCGAAGTTGCCGACGGCGGCACGCTCTTCCTCGACGAAATCGGCGAACTCTCTCCCCTGCTTCAGGCCAAACTCCTCCGCGTCCTGGAAGATCAGGTCATCCGCCGCGTCGGCGGCGTCCGCGATATTCAGGTGGAGGTCCGCGTCATCGCCGCCTCCAACCGCGATCTCGATCGCGAAGTCCGCGAAGGCCGCTTCCGCCAGGACCTCTACTACCGTCTCGCCATCATCTCCATTTTTCTTCCCACTCTCCGCGAGCGCAAAGAGGACATCCCTCCCCTCATCGATTTTTTTCTCGCCCACTACAACCGGAAATTCCGCAAATCCGTTCAGGGCATTTCCGAAGATACCCGCCGCCTGCTTTTGAACTACGATTGGCCGGGAAATGTCCGCGAACTGAAAAACGCCCTCGAGCGCGCCATGATTCTTGAGGAAGGCAGCCTCTTGAAGCCTGACGATTTGCCCTTCTCCGTCGCCAGCGGCCGCAGCGGTCCGGTCCTGGCAGATAAATCCACGGGGGCTCCCGTTGAATCGCAGCCCGCTCCCGGAAAGCGCCGCCTCCCGCCGCTTTCCATTCCAGAGGGCGGCACTTCGCTCGAAGATGTCGAACACGCTCTGGTCGAACTTGCTCTGCGGCAGTCTCACGGCAATCAGATCAAGGCCGCCAAACTTCTCAGCATCAGCCGCGATGCTCTCCGCTACAAAATGAAAAAATTCGGCCTCGGTCACCCTGAGGAAGAAGAACCCGCCGCGCCCGCAAATCCGTGACATCCATCCCGCGTCCCTGCGTGAGAAAACTCGCGCCAGAGTGAAAACTCGCACTTCCAAACTCGCCCACGTTGACCTTCCTCCGCATACTCCCCGCAAGCTATGTACTATGAATTAGTTATCCGACCCCGGAAATTTGCCCCGAAAAGGAACGCCACCTGCTCCTCTAATCCTTGCACGGCATTTAGGCAATGGAGCGATTGTCAAAAGGCGGTGCAGTGGGCGCTCCTCCTTCGGCGTTCGGTCTCGCCGTCCAGGCCCGAAAGGATCTGCCGAGAAAGGGGCGCCCACAAGAAATCTTCCAGTTCTAAAACCTTGGCAGCGGCCAGCGCCGAAGACCCATTGGGCAGGAAAAGTGTGGTCGTTTGAGGAGGAAGCCATGCCGCAGATTCTCGATCCACAGCAAGCTATCAAGAACGAAAATGCAAATCGTGTTGCTATCAGCAAGATCATGGTCACCACGGATTTTTCCGAAGTCTCCGATCGTGCCCTCGATTACGCCATCGCCCTGGCGCGTCGCTACGACGCAGACATTTATCTCGCGCATGTAATCACCCCGGATCCCTTCCAGTTCGCCGAACCCCAGCTCGCCCAGGCCGCTTACGAAAAAGTTCGCCAGGCCGCGGAGCAAGGAATCGCCGACATTCTTATTTCCGGGAAACTTCGCGGCGTTCCCCACGAAGTATTGCTGGAAGAAGGAAACGTCTGGCCGAACCTGGAATTGTTGATCGCCCGCAACGAGATCGACTTGCTTGTTGCCGGCACTCACGGCCGCGGCAAAGTCCAGAAACTTCTCATCGGCTCCGTCGCCGAAGAAATCTTCCGCAAGGCCGATTGCCCCGTTTTGACTGTCGGCCCCGCAGTCTCCAATCCGAAGAGGAAGGAAGTGGAGCTGAATCACGTCCTGTTTGCCACGGACTTTGGCCCCGGCGCGGAAAAGGCCGCTGCCTATGCCTTCTCCCTCGCTCAGGAGCACAACGCCACTCTCACCCTGCTCCATGTTATCGAGAGTGCCGCCGCTTACACCGAAGAAAGCATCGCCCGCCAACGCGAAATTAATGTGGTTCGCATGAAACAGTTGATGCCCACCGGCACCGAGAACTGGTGTAAGCCGGAATTTCGCGCCACCTTCGGGGCGGTGGCCGAGGAAATTCTCATCGCCGCGCGCGAGTCCAATGCTGACCTGATCGTAATGGGCGCCAAGGCCCGCAACAGCCTGGCCGGCCACGTCCCATTGACCATTGCCTACAACGTCGTCACCAAGGCCACTTGCCCGGTCCTCACGGTTCGCGGCTAGTTTTCTGACTCGCTAACTACGGAGCGGAATCCCCGCTCAGGATCCGCCTCCATCTCCCACGGCGGTGCGCGTCTCATCCCCAGTAGATGCGCGCCGCCTCTCCAATCCCCATCCTCTCTCCGTGAACTCTGTGCTCCCCCTCGGTGCTCTCTGTGTGAACTCTTGAGTTCCTTCAGCAGCTCGTTCCCTGTGAAAATCCGACGCACTTCCGCATTGCTTCCCCAACCATTTTCTTCATAAAGTATCCCCCATGCCATTCGCATCTCCCGCCCTCGGCCCTCCCCGCGTCATCAATATCGAAGATCTTCGCCGCCTCGCCCAGCGCCGCCTTCCGCGCTCCGTTTTCGATTACCTCGATGGCGGCGCCGACGACGAATCCACCCTCCGCGAAAATCCCCGTGCCTTCAACGACGTCCTCTTCCGCCCGCGCAATGCCGTGGCCTTCAGCAAATGCGATCTCCGCGCAAACGTGCTGGGCCACGATTTAGCCTTCCCAGCGATTCTCGCTCCGGTCGGCTATAGCCGCATGATGCATCCACAAGGCGAACTCGCTGCCGCCCGAGCCGCCGGCGATGCCGGAACCGTCTACGCGCTCTCCACCATCTCCGGCCACAAATTGGAAAACGTAAAAGCCGCCACCAGGGGCTCCGCGTGGTACCAGCTCTACCTCCTTGGCGGTCGCGCCGCCGCCGAAGCAGGCATCGACCGCGCCCGCCGCGCCGGCTTCTCCGCCCTTGTCTTCACCATTGATACTCCCGTGGCCGGTATGCGCGAACGCGATCCCCGCAACGGCATGAAGCAAATGCTCGGCAGCTCGCCCTTCGCGAAGCTTCCGTTCCTGCCAAATATTCTGGCTCATCCGCGCTGGCTGGGGGCATTTCTCGCCGATGGCGGAATGCCCAAACTCGAAAACATCGTCCTCCCGGGCCAGGGACCGATGGAGCTCGTTGACGTCTCCGCGGCCCTCGCGGAGGCAGCCGTTTGTTGGGACGATTTAAAATGGATTCGCAACGTCTGGAGTGGCCCCATCATCGTGAAGGGCATCCTCACGGGAGACGACGCCCGCCGCGCCGTGGATGAGGGCGCGGCCGCGATTGTGGTTTCCAATCACGGCGGCCGTCAGCTCGATTCCGTCTATCCCACCATCCGCGCGCTTCCCGAAGTCGTCGCCGCCGTCAACGGCCGCACCGAAATCTTGATGGATGGCGGCGTCCGCCGCGGCGGTGACATCGTCAAAGCGATTTGCCTCGGCGCCCGCGCGGTCCTCATCGGCCGCGCCTACGCCTACGGCATGGCCGCCGCCGGCTATCCGGGAGTCATGCGCGCCCTCGAAATCCTCCGCGCCGACGTCGAACGCACCCTTCGTCTTCTCGGCTGCCCCTCTATCTCCGGTTTAGACGCATCCTATGTAGACGCACCCCAACATTGGCGCCGCTAATTAAATCGTGGCGGAATAATCTGGTTTCTCCCCTTGCCTAATTCTTCCCTGTAGCGCTGGCTTCTAAGCCAGCCTCTTGGGTTGGCCCGCATTTGTAGCGGCCGCCTTCCGAGGCGGGCGCATTTGGTTTGGGTGGATGTTTCTTGATCTCGAATTTCTGAGCGTTCTTAATTCAGCCGACGATACCCCGGGAACGCCATTCGCCCGAATGGCGTTCTTCCCCCGGCCATTCGAGAGACCTAATTTCAGTAGGATTTTGCTTACCGCTTATTTATTCCCCACCTTCGCCCCTGCGCTAGTCGCCACAACGGGATTCCTTCCACCCGGCAACTGGCTATCCTCCGGCAACCCGCCCAGCGCCTTATATAGCGTCACCACCGACACAAATACGTCGCCTTCCACCTGCGCCATATTGTCTTCCGCCTGCAACTGCACCCGCTCCGCGTCCAGCAATTGCAGGAAATCAATCACCCCTTCGCGGTAGCGATCCCGCGCGATATCCGCAGCCCGCTTGCTCTCGCGCGCCTGGTCGTTCAGCTTGATCAACTTTTCCTGATTCGCGTGATAGCTGATCAGCGCGTTCTCTGTCTCTTCCAGCGCGCGCAGCACTGTCTGCTCATACTCTGCATAATTTTCCTGCGTTACCGCCGACGACTGCCTTACCCGCGCCTTGAACCGCCAGTAATCCAGCGCCGGCCACGAAATCGAAGGCGCAATGCTCCACGCCTCCGAATCCGACTGGAAAAATAGATCCCCGCGCCCCGCGATGAATCCCAGAAATCCACCAAACGAAACGTGCGGAAATAGGTCCGCCACCGCCGATCCCTGCAACTCCGTCGCCTGCGCCAGCCGCCGCTCCGCCGCCTGCACGTCTGGCCGCCGCCGCAACAACTCATTTGGATCGCCGATTGGTAATGCCTTGGTGATCGGCGCGTACTCGCGCGCCGAAAGATCCGCGGAAAGCTCGCCGGGACGCACTCCCGTCAACACCGCAATCCGATTCTGAAACACTAAAATCGCCGCGTTGATATCCGGAATCGTCGCCGCCGTCTGCGCCACACGCGCCGCCGCACTGGCCACGTCCTGCTCTTCGCCCACTCCGGCGTCGCGCCGCACTTCCGTCCACTTCAGCGTGTCCTGCTGATTCGTCAGGCTTCGCTGCGCCACCGCCAGCCTCCACTGCGCCCCGCGCAACAGGAAATAGTTCCGCGCCACTTCCGCCGCCACGCTCACCTGCACGTCGCGAAGATTCGCCCGGAACGCCTGATCCTGCGCCGCCGCCGCTTTCACCTGGTGCCGCACGCGCCCAAAAACATCCAGCTCCCAGTACGCGTCAAAACCCGCCTGGTACGTTTTGATGTTCACCGGCGAATTCGTAAACCCCGGAATCACTTCCCGCTCCTGCTGGTAGCTCGCCGAACTCGAAATAGTCGGATACTTGTCCAGCTTCCGTTCATCATAAATGGCTCTCGATTGCGCCAGCCGCGCTCGCGCCACTTCAATGTCCCAATTCGAATGCAGCGCAGAATCCACCAGCGTGTTCAGCACGGGATCATCAAATTGTCCCCACCACTTCCCGTCGAATTTTTCCTGAGTAATTTCCGATGGCTGCGCCTGGTGCAGTTTCACCTCCGCCGGATTCGGCGCCTTGTAACGCGGCCCGACCGAACATCCCGAAAGGGCCACAGCCATGGCGAGCGTCGCGATGAAAATTCTCCGCATGATTACGCCTCCGCCTTTCCCGGCTCGCCAAGGTTGCCCGGTTGCGTTATCGTCTTCACTTCCTTGCCCTCCACCAACCGCCGCACCACCACATAGAACACCGGCGTCAACAGCAGCCCGAAGAATGTCACCCCAAGCATCCCAAAAAACACCGCGATACCGATCGCCTGCCGCATTTCTGAACCCGCTCCCGAAGACAACACCAGCGGCACCACGCCCATCGTGAACGCCAGTGACGTCATCAGGATCGGCCGCAACCTCAACCGGCACGCCTCCATCACCGCCTCAAACCGGTTCATCCCCTCATGCTGCTTCTCTCGCGCAAATTCGACAATCAGAATCGCGTTCTTGCATGCCAGCCCCACCAGCACGATCAAGCTGATCTGCGTAAACACATTGTTGTCACCACCCATCAGCCACACGCCCGCAATTGCTGACAGCAGCGTCATCGGCACAATCAAAATCACCACCAGCGGCAGCGACCAGCTTTCGTATTGCGCCGCCAGCACCAAGTACACCAACAGTACCGAAAGCGGGAAAATGTAAACCATCGTGTTTCCTGCCAGGATTCGCTGGTACGTCAATTCCGTCCATTCGAACCGCATTCCATTTGGCAGATTCTGCTTCAAAATATCGGCAATCGCCGTTTCGGATTGCCCCGAACTGTATCCCGGCCCCGCCGCCCCGTTGATTTCCGCCGCCGGGAATCCGTTGTAGTGCATCACGCGGTCCGGCCCATACGTAGACCGCACCGTCACCACCGACCCCAGCGGAATCATTGCCCCCGCCGCATTTCTCGTTCTTAACTTCGCGATGTCTTCCGGCTGCAGCCTGTAACTTGATTCCGCCTGCGCGTTCACCTGATACGTCCGCCCAAACCGATTGAAGTCGTTCACGTACAGCGCGCCCAGGTACACCTGCATCGTTTCGAACACATCATCCAAACTGATTCCAAACGTCTTCGCCTTTTCGCGGTCCACATGCGCATCAATCTGCGGCACATTCACGTCAAAACTTGAAAACAGTCCGGAAAGCGCCGGTGTCTGGTAACCTTTCCCGATCGCCGCCGTGGTCTCCTTGTATAAAGGTTCCAGCCCCAGCCCTGCGCGGTCTTCCACGTACAATTTGAATCCACCCACCGTTCCCAATCCCTGCACCGGTGGCGGGGGAAAAATCGCCACAAACGCTTCCTGAATCCCGGAGAATTTCTCGTTCAACTGTTTTGTAATCGCCAGGCCGGAAAGATCCTTGCTCGTCCGCTTCTCAAACGGCTTCAACCCCACGAACACGATTCCCGAATTCGGGCTGTTCGTGAATCCATTGATGGAAAGCCCGGGAAATTCGATCGCATCCTGCACGCCCGGGTGAGCTAGCGCGATGTCAGACAGCTCCCGCATCACCGCTTCGGTGCGGTCCAGCGTCGCGCCGTTCGGCAACTGCGCGAACGCCACCAGGTACTGCTTGTCCTGCGTCGGCACGAACCCGCTCGGTACCTTGCTGAACCCGATGCCCGTCAGCGCAATCAATCCCGCGTAAATCACCAGCGCAATCCCCGTTGAACGGATCGCGTGTCCCACGAACGTCCCATACTTCCCCGACGCCCACCCAAAAAACCGGTTGAATCCGCGGAAGAACCACCCGAAGACGAAGTCCAGCCCGCGCGAAAATTTGTCTCTCTTTTCCTCGCGTGATTGCAACAGCAGCGCCGCCAGCGCCGGGCTCAAGCTCAGCGAATTAAACGCCGAAATCACCGTTGAAATCGCAATCGTCAACGCAAACTGTTTGTAAAACTGCCCAGACAGCCCCACGATGAACGCCGTTGGCACGAACACCGCGCACAGCACCAGCGCAATCGCGATAATCGGCCCGCTCACCTCCGCCATCGCCCGCTGTGTCGCTTCCCGCGGCTGCAATCCCAGCTCCAGGTTGCGTTCGACGTTTTCTACCACCACGATCGCGTCGTCCACCACGATCCCGATCGCCAGCACTAATCCGAACAGAGAAAGCGTGTTCAGCGTAAATCCCAGCGCCAGCATGATCGCGAACGTGCCCACCAGCGACACCGGCAGCGCCAGTAGCGGAATAATCGAAGCCCGCCACGTCTGCAAAAAGATCAAGACCACCAGCACCACCAATATCAGCGCCTCAATAAACGTGTGCCCCACCGCCTCAATCGACTGCCTCACAAACACCGTCGGGTCATAAACGATCTTGTAGTCCAACCCTTCGGGGAACTGCGTCTTCAGCCGCGCCATCGTTTCGCGCACCTGCTTCGATGTCTCCAGCGCGTTCGATCCCGGCCGCTGCGATATCGGTATCGCCACCGCCGGCTCGTTGTTCAACAAACTCCGCAGCGCATACGTGCTTGCCCCAAGCTCCACACGCCCGACATCTCGGACGCGCGTAATCTGCGGCGCCGCCCGCACAATAATGTTTCCGAACTCCTCTTCCGTCACCAGCCGCCCCTGCGTATTCACCAGCAGCTGAAATGCGTTTTGCGGATTCGCCACGGGCGGCGCGCCCAGCACCCCCGCCGCCACCTGCACGTTCTGCTCGCGGATCGCCCGCACCACGTCCGTCGCCGTCAAACTGTGCGACGCCAGCTTGTTCGGATCCAGCCACACGCGCATGCTGAAATCGCCCGCGCCAAAAATCTGCACGTTGCCAACGCCCTGTAGCCGCGAAAGCTCATCCTTAACCTGCAGCACCGCGTAGTTCGCCAGGTACAGCATGTTGTAGCGCTTGTCCGGCGATACCAGGTGCACCACCATCAGCAAGTCCGGCGAAGTCTTTTCCGTCGTCACGCCCAGCCGCTGCACTTCCTGCGGCAATCGCGGCAAAGTCTGCGCCACGCGGTTCTGCACCTGCACCTGCGCCTTGTCCAGATCCGTTCCGATGCGGAACGTAATCGTCAGCGTCATCACGCCGTCCGCCGTTGCCTGCGAAAACATGTACAGCTCGTCTTCCACGCCCGTGATCGATTGCTCCAGCGGCGAAGCCACCGTGTCTGCAATCACCACCGGGTTCGCGCCGGGATACGTCGTCCGCACCACCACCGTCGGCGGCACAACCTCCGGGTACTCGCTGATGGGTAGCCGCAAAAATGCCAGTGCCCCGATGATGGTGATTACGATCGAGACCACCGCCGCAAAGATAGGTCGATCGATAAAAAATTCTGCGGTTTTCATGGAATCCCTTTGTGCTCTGCCCGCCTGAGTTTACTTGCCAGAGGCTACTTGCCCGAGCCGCCCAGGCTCTTCGTCTCCGCTTCGTCTTTCGCGCCAGATAGCCCCGCCGGAGAAGCCAACTTTGCGCTCCCCATCGGCACCTGCTTCGGCGTCACGTTCATTCCCGGCCGCACGCGTTGCAGTCCATTCACCACCACCACGTCGCCTTCCCGCAGGCCATCGCGCACCACGCGCAATCCATTCACCATCGGCCCCAGCGTCACTGGCCGGTACGCAACTGCATTATTCGCGTCCACCACCAGCACAAATTTCTGGTTTAGGTCCGTTCCCACTGCCGCATCGTCAATCTGGCAGCCGCGAATCGTTTCTCCCCCCGCCAGTTTCAATCGTGCAAACAATCCCGGCGTCAGCGACAAATCCTTGTTGATGAAAACGCCCCGCGCGCGAATCGTTCCCGTCGTCGGGTTCACTTGGTTATCAATGAAATTCACCACGCCTTTGTGCGGGAAATCCTCTTCTCCCGCCAGACCCAGATAAATCGGCCCGCTCGCCTCTCCGTTTGTGCCCTTTTTTCCCGCGCGCGCCAGTTTCCCGTAGCGCAAATACGTCTGCTCATCCGCATCAAAGTACGCGTACACCGGGTCCAGCGAGACCACCGTCGTCAGCAATGTCGCCGGCCCGCCTCCCCCGCTTGTCACCAGGTTCCCGCGCGTCACTTCCGCCCGGCTCACCCTCCCGGTAATCGGCGAAACAATGTGCGTGAATTCCAGATTCAACTCCGCGCCGCGCAACGATGCCTCTACCGACGCCACCTGCGCTTCAGCCTCCGCCCGCGCCGAATTCCGCCGGTCATATTCCTCGATCGACATTCCGTTGTTATTGTGCAGCCGCTCAGCGCGCGCAAAATCGCTCTGGCTGCGCGCCAGTTGCGCCTTCGCCCGCTCCAGTTCCGCTTTCAGCCGGTCCACTTCCGCCTGAAACGGCCGCGGATCAATCGTGAACAGCAACTCGCCCTTCTGCACAATCGCGCCTTCCTGAAAGTGCACGCTGTCCAGTTGCCCCGAAACGCGCGGACGAATTTCCACGTGATCCACCGCCTCCAGCCGGCCCGTAAACTCGTCGCTCTCGATCACCGGCTTGCACTCCACCTTCGCCACCGTCACTTGTGGTGCTGGCGCCTTCGCCACCGGCGCGGACTTCGTGTCGCATCCGATCACCAGTAGCCCCAAAAAAGCCAGCGGCGCAGCGCTCCAATGAATCCACCCAAACATACGTTTCTCGCGGTATGAATGGACGCTTGATTCGATTTCGTACGTTGGCCTGTGCATACCCCTGGGTCTCCCTGATTAGTCTCTGTTCCAAATCGTGTATTGCCGGGCAGGCGGCGAATCCGGCTCCCGGAGCAAACGCCCGGAAGTTGCCGGAAAAATCCCGTTATTTTTGGATGCGGGGGAACAAGAGTTCGATACTTGTCTAAAAGCTGGCAGGGCGGCCAGCCCGCTCCCGGCTACTCGCACCAGTAATTCTGTTTCTATGCTTTATTCAAACTTCAAATCTAGCGCGGGTAAATGTCCGATATCCGGCGTATTTCATAAACATTGACCACGGTCTGCGCAGTGGGAACAGTGGGAGTGTAATTTCTACGAGGATTGAAAGAATGGTGCCCGGGGTGGGAGTCGAACCCACATGAGGAAAAATCCCCGGAGGATTTTAAGTCCTCAGCGTCTGCCATTCCGCCACCCGGGCGCTGGCTTTACAAATTTAACCAACGCGCCCGCTTCCTGCAACACACACTCAGTGATCCAGGTGATTTCCAACGACCAACGGCGGATTCCCCGCTGGCAGACCCCGGCCTACTTTCGGCTCTTCAGGAAATGGTCCGCCACGATACTCGGTGTCTCCACGATTTTCTTTTCTTCGGCGCAAACTACCAGCCGCAGGAATTGCGCCATGCTCCAGGCCAGCGGCGTCGCGCTTCCCGTCCCTCGCCCAAACACGAACCCCGCGCGCGTCGGTTCCGCTTGCTCCCAGATCTGTTCCGGAATCATCCCGCCCTGATTCGCAAACCGCAGCATCGCCGTCAAATACGGCGTCGCGTCATGTCCCGCCGCAATCTCATATTCGCCGCGCTCCCCCGTAAAAATCGGCCAGATTCGCCCGATACCCTCTCCCTGCCACGGCCCGCCAAAATAAGTTTCTCCGTAACCGTCATGGCTGTACCGGTAAAACGATGGCCCGTTCGGCGTCTCCACGCGAATCGCCCCATCCACAATCTCCACCGAATGCTGAATGATCGGATCGTTCGCCGGACGAATTCCCAGCCGCACAAATTCCAGGAACCCCGCGTCCACCACGTCGCGCTCATCCCAAACCCCGCCGCCATTCCGCACGTCCAGCTGAAATCCATCGTTAGGGTCCGTATTGTTATCAATCCGGATGTAGTAGCCCGGCTCTCCCGCGCCCTTCCCCAAATGCCCCGTAGTCGTCACCATCCAAGTTTCAATGTGCGCCGCCCAGTCATCCGCGGTCTTCAAATAGCGATCCGCATCCTCGTGCGCGCCGTTCTTCCTCGCAATGTCCGAGGCGCACACCAGCCCCGCAATCTCCGCCGCGATCGTCGAAGGCGAATACCCTCCCACCTCTTCCCAGCGTTCCTGTTGCGTCACCGGTCCGTGCGACATCACAAACTCCGCCTCCGGCCGCACGTGCTTCGTCCAGGTCTCTGAGTCCGTTCGCCCCAATTGCCACGCCAGAATCATCGGATACGACACTTCATCCATCTGCAGCGCCGTCCAGTAAGCCCGCCCGTCCAGCCAGCTGTTCTGCGGGAACCCGCCATCCGGCTTTTGTTGCACCGTATATAAGTAGGTCAGCGCCCGATCCGCCGCCGCGCGATCCCCCGCCGCCATCAACCCAGTCGCCACCTCATAAAGGTCTCTGGCCCACACCAAGTGATATCCGCCAACGCCCGCCGTATCGGATTTCGCCGCAAATCCCCACGGAATCGTCATCGAAGCGATCATCGCCCCGCGATACGTCTTATCCTCGTGCGCCTTCAATACCATCGCCGCAAGCTGAAACTCATTCGTATACCGCGCATCCACCTTGCGCAGCCCCTTCACATATTCTTTCCAACCCGCCACATACTCGCTGCTCACATCCGCAAACTTCCGCCCCAGCGATTTTTTCGCCGCATCAATCGCCGCCGCCGCATCCGCTCCAAATCCCAATGCCAACTTGTAAGTCCCAGCCCCGCCCAGCTTCGCCGCCTGAAAAACATTCCCCTTCTCCGCCCGTTCATATTTCCACGTCAGCTTATGGTGCAGCAGCAAATCCGTGTATCCGTCGCTCTTCCCCGCAAACCCGCTGCTCGCCTCGGTAAATCCCGGCGCGCTCAGCAACGCACACGCCACATCTTCTTTCTGTGTAACCAGCGCCCCATCTTGCGTGAACCCCGCGTCACCGTACCCGCTGTTCTTCAATGCCGGATCCGCCAGAACATACAACGCGTACCCCGCCGGCGCCGTGAACGTAACCTCTATCAACATCGCATCCCGCTGCGGATCGCTCACGTATGTTTTCGTTATCTTGAATTTTCCGCCGGGCTCGCTGCTCGTCTGCCGGTACAGCAGCGCCTCGCTATTCACTCGCTCCAGCGAGTGCTTCATATCCTTTGCTTCCGCCCAAGTCGTCTTCCCGTCGCTCACCGCAAATTCCAGCGTCCGCAAATTCGCCGTATCCAGCCGCGGGTAATACACCTCCGTTAGAATCCCGCCCTCCAGCGTGAACCAGACATGCGACTCGGTTGCCGTTGCCGTCCCAACCGCCTCTTTGCTCCCCGCCGTCCAAGTCGGCATCGCTCCCGGCGCACCGGGTGCATTCTGCGACGCACTCCGCGCCGTCAGACACAATCCAAAGACAGCAGTAGCAAGCAACCATTTTTTAGGCAGCAAGGACGTACCCTCTTCCAAAGATTTCAAGTTGATAAAAAGAGGAGAGGCGGAATTGCTCTCCGCCTCCTCCCGCGGTGTTCGGGCTAGAAAGTGAACCGCAACGCCAGTTCCACCTGGCGCCAGCTGTTTGTCAGGACGCTGTTGATCTTTCCGATTTGGTTGTCGTTCAGGTTTGTATCGAACGGATTCTGAAAGTGCGGAGTGTTGGTCAGGTTGTAAGTTTGCACGCGGAACTGGCCTTTTACCCGCTCCGTAACCGGGAAATTCTTGAACAAGGCAAAGTCCATGTTCGAGTATCCTGGTCCTCGCACGATATCTCGTCCCGCAGTCCCCGGAGCGATGTAGATGCCCGCCGCATTCTTGGCCGGCGCAGCGAACGCAGCGGCATCCACATAATTTAAGAGATTGCCGGGATGCACCTGCACCTTCCCCACCAGGTCAGCGCGAGCCGTATTGGGATTGCCGCTGGCGGTAATGCTGAACGGCGTGCCGCCCTGCAGCGTGTAGATGGCGTTAATCTGCCATCCCCCGATGGCGTAATCCATCCACTTGGATACATCGTGCCCCCAGCGCTTGCCCCTGCCAAAGGGCAGTTCGTACAATGCGCTCGAGGACAAGACGTAGTCCACGTCCTGGTTGGACAGACCCCGCTCAATCCCGTAGTTCTGATAAAACTGCGGAACATTCCCGCCGCCAGAATCCAGGTTTCCAAAGCCATCGTCCAGAGTCTTCGACCACGTGAACGCGCCTGTCACAGTGAGTCCATGCGACAACCGGTGCTCGTACTGCAATTGCAGTGCGTGGTAGTCCGACTTGCCCCTCGTATCCTGGGTATTTATACTGCCCAGTTGCGAATAGAGCTTCCCGCCGGTGTTGAACAGCGTCTGGTTGGTATCGTAATTCCGCACCAGGTGTGCCCCGTGCGTGCCAACGTAGGCGATGCTCACGGACTGGTTGGTGCCCACTTGGTGCTGCACTTGAAGGTTCCACTCGGAAACCATCGGCGTTACGTTGGAGGGAAGTAAAGCAACCACGCTAACGTTTGTGGGCGCAGCTAGATTGAACTGTCCCGGCCCTGTCCCGATGTTAAAGCTCCCCGATGGCAATGGACCGGTTGCGTTCGTGGAATTAAGGTCCGCTGCCGGGCAACTAGGATTCGGATTACATGCCGGCAGGGAGCCCGAAAGCGCGATCCGGAAGCCCTGGGCATAAGTTACCGTCTGTACTCCAGCGAACGGCGGATTTTGGGCCAACTGGTTGTTAATGCCTCCGCGGTCGATGAAGTAGAACAACCCGTAGCCACCGCGTACCACGGTCTTCCCATCACCCAGCAGGTCATAGGCAAAGCCGAGGCGTGGGCCAAAATTGTGATAGTCGTTGGGAATCAGTGTCCGGGACGCTCCATTGCTTCCCGCGACGATCAGCGCCCCTGTGGTAATGTCAAAATTCGCCTGGCGGTTATTGACCTCAGTCGGCCAGGTAAGCACGTCGTAACGGAGTCCCAGGTTCAGCGTCAATCGGCGCGTCACGCGGAAGTCGTCTTGGGCAAAGAAACCGTTTTCCCAAGTCCGCGTTCCGACCGTACCGAGGGGCGAGCCGACCTCATAGTCGTCCACAAATCCCGCCAGTAAGTCGGAAACTTCGTACCCGGTATCGATGTGTCCCGAACCTCCGTTGCAGCAGCCGCCTTGCCCATTTCCGGCCGGTCGGAAACCTCCTTTGCCATAGTTCGGGCGAAACAGGTTCAGTTCGCGGCGAAGAATGGTGCCTCCAACCTTTATCGTGTGGCGGCCTTTTGTCCACGTAAGCGTGTCATTGAAGTTGAAACCGGTCTGCGGCACCAAGTACGGTCCAAAATCTCCGGTGTACTCAATCTGCTGCGCGTATGCCCCAATCAGAGCAATCCCGCCCGTCACGATGTTGTAGCAATTCGCGATGCCGAACTGTGTGCACCACGCGGTAGTGCTCAACGGGGGTTGGTATCCGTATTTTGTCCGGACATAGCCGCTGCGAAATTCGTTGACCATCGTCGAACTGATGGTTGACGTCAGGCCGACCGAGGCTCCAGAGGGATAGTTGAAATTGGTGCCGGAACCGAAGCCCGAAGGAAGCACGCCCAATGAGGTAGTGTTCGTCTGATTCGAATGGCCTCTGCTGAAGCGGACGAATAGCGAGTTCTTTGTATCAATAATGTAGTCGCCGCGGATGTCCCAGTCGTCCCAATTCTCAATTACTGTTCGCTCCAGCTTGAAATTGTGCTGGATGGGATTGCACTGCGTATCTATGATCGACGCCCCGGAGCCCGGCGGTCCGCAGTTCGGTTCGGGGTAAGCGTTGAGGTAAGCCAGAGCCGCGGGGTTCAACCGGTTCGCGGGAATCACGTTCGGCTGCGCCCCTGTGCCCATGAACTGCAAGGCACCATTACGATTGAACTGGGAGCCAGCCACCGAGCCGTTCGTCGAAGGATCATAGATCACCCCGTGCGTTGCCGTCAGGTCGAGTCCGTTGGTCTTTGTAGGATCAAGGAGCTCCGAAAAGTCGGCTTCTCCGGTTAGAGCCCCAGTCCCTCGCATAGCGTCCGTCGGAACCGTGGCATAAGACGGTCCGCTGGGCACGTTTTGGCGCAATCCTTGATAATCGCCAAACAGAAAGAGTTTGTTCTTGATCACGGGTCCGCCCGCTGTAAAGCCGAACTGGTTGCGCACGAAACTCGGCGTGGGCGTATGCGGACTGGTAAAGAAGTTTTCGGCGTTTAACGCTTTGTTGCGGTTGAACCAGAACACATTGCCGTGGTAATCGTTCGAACCCGACTTGATGCTGGTGATCACCAGCGCGCCCCCGGCGCGGCCGTATTGCGCGGGCGCGATGTTGGTCTGTACCTTGAATTCATCGATCGCGTCGGCTGGGGGGAAAAGCACGATCGTGTTGACCAGTGCTTCGTTGTTGTCAATTCCATCCAGAATGAAGTTGTTCGCTTGCGCGCGAATTCCATTCACGACCAGTGACGCGCCGCCCTCTTGGCCGTACCGGTATGTTTCCGCGTTGCCGCTATTCCCCGTCGCATTGCCGCTTCCTCTTATAACACCGGGAACCAGCAAGGCCACCTGTGTGAAATTTCGGCCATTCAATGGAAGTTCTGTGATCTGCTTGCTTTCCAGCACTACGCCCATCGCGGAATCCTGCGCATTGATCACCGGCGACCCTGCCTCCACCGTAATCGTCTCCGTCACGTCTCCGACAGCCAGCTGAAAATCCGCCACGCCCAACTGCGCAACCTGCAGATCTAGCGTCCGCGATACCTTCTTGAATCCCTTTTGCGAGATATCCACCCGGTAATTCCCCGGAGGCAGCGCCGTCACCGTGTAATACCCCAATTCACTCGTCGTCGCCGTTGAAAGCCGGCCCGTTTCCGTGCTCGTCACGCTCACCACCGCGCCCGAAACCGCGTTCCCCTGCGGATCCGTCACCGTCCCCTGCAGCCGCGCCGTGTCGCCCTGCGCCGCGCACATCGTCGCCGTCGAGAGCGCCATCAGCAGCACCATCACCCAATTCCGCATTGCGTTCATCTTCATGCCATGCCCCTTTTCTTCGCTCGAAATCACTTTGGCGCACACCCATATTCCACCAGGCACCAGCCAGTGCTCACCCCGAACGCCTCTCGACTTGCGTTGGATCGGAATCCCCAAAAACTGAATCCCTGAATCGGAAACTTACCCAAATTAATGACTGCTGAGATTGGCCACTCGAAACCAGAAACCGCACCCTTGTTGCCCATGAATTTTTCAGATGCTTGCTATTTAAAGAAGTCTCGCCACGTTTGATACTGTTACATCCGGAACCTCTTCCCTTGCAGCAGGTTCCACCGTTTGTTACGTTGTTACAAAGCAAGTTTAGCGGGGTTACAGGCTCATCATGTCTGATAAGGAGCACCAACTACGCCAGGTGGAGCGGGTCGCCGCCAGCTCCGTCCTTCACGGTTCCGAGTCTCTCTGCAAGCTCCTGCGCTATCTCGCTCACCACGCCATCGAACACCCCGGCACTCCTGTCAAGGAGTACCAAATTGCTACAGAAGAGTTCGGCCGCCCCCAGGATTTCGACCCCGCCGTCGATTCCATGGTCCGCGTTCAGGCGGGCCGTCTCCGCTCCAAACTTCTCGAGTACTACGCCGGCGAAGGCGCCGACGACCACGTTCGCATCGAACTTCCCAAGGGTACATATACCCTCGGCTTCCACAAGAGAGACGCCGCCACAAGATCCGATCGTCAACCGCACCCTCCCTCGGATCACCTCCACGCCCCCAATGGGTACGCTCCACGCGCGTGGCCCATCGCCGTGGTCATCCTCTCTCTTCTCTTGGCCGGCTCCCTGCTCGCCCTTTTTCTCACTCGCAAGGCCACTCCCACCGCGTTCGCCGGTGATGCGAAACCCACCCCCGCCGCGTTTCAGACCTTCTGGAAGCCCTTTCTCTCCGGCCCTGAAGAACCCTGGGTCGTCTTCAGCAACGCCGCATTCGTCGGCCGACCTGAAACCGGCATGCGCTACTTCAACTCCGCCCACGATCCGAAAAACGTCATCTGGGATCATTACACCGGCGTCGGCGAAGTGATCGCTGTCCACAGTCTCGATCAAGTCTTCAGCTTGTTGCATCGAAACGTCCGCGTAAAACGCGGCAGCCTTTTCTCCCTCGACGACGCGCAGAACACCGACCTGATTTTCGTCGGCTCACCCTCCGAGAATCTCAATCTTCTTGAAATTCCCGGCACCCGCGAATTCGTCTTTCAACGTGTCTCCGACGGCCCTCGCAAGGGGGATCTCGCCGTTTTTAATGTCCATCCCCAGCCAGGCGAACAAAAATATTATCTCGCCTCTCCCTCCAACTCCGTCCTCACGGAAGACTACGCCCTGGTCGCCTTCATCCCCGGCCTTAACCCCTCGCGCTCCGTCATGATCATCGCCGGCACTACCACCTTCGGCACACAAGGCGCCGTCGAATACGCCTGCCGCGAAAAATCCGTTCAGGAACTCCTCCTCCGCCTCTCGGTATCCGATACCGGCGAGCTCAAACCCTTTGAGGCCTTGCTTCACGTGAAAATAGCAAAAGGCGTTCCAGTCGAAACCTCCCTCGTTTCGCTCCGCAAAGTCTCCTCTCCCTGATCTCCTCCCCTGAAAAAAGTAACCTTTCTCTCACTGGTTCATCTCAGTTTTCGAATTGTGATAAAGTTCCCGGCAGGTGCATCCCGCCCGGGTTAGCCGGACTAAGAGGTACGCCATTTCGCCGGTTTTTGCAGTACAATGCCCTCGCTTCCTGCCGAGCGGTGTCCCCGGCCATCGTCCCTCTTCCGTGGGCATCCCGTTTTTCCTGCGAAGGAGTCTTTGTGAGCCAGCAAACTGCTGTACCTCAGCAAACTTTGGATCAGCTCTGCATCAACACCATCCGCACGCTTTCCATTGACGCCGTGCAGCAGGCCAACTCCGGCCACCCCGGCGCTCCCATGGGTCTGGCCCCCGTGGTCTATTCTCTCTGGCAGAATTTTCTTCGCTACGATCCCGCCTCTCCGCTTTGGCCCAATCGCGATCGCTTCGTTCTCTCCGCCGGCCACGCCTCCATGCTTCTCTATTCCACCCTGCATCTCGCCGGCGTCCGCGCCGTAAACAAAGCAGGCGAAGTCCAAAAGGAACTTTCTGTACCGATGGACGAAATCAAGCGCTTCCGACAGCTCGGCAGCCGCACTCCCGGCCACCCGGAATCGCACATCACCACGGGCGTTGAAACCACCACCGGCCCCCTCGGCCAGGGCATCGCCAACAGCGTTGGAATGGCCATCGCGGGTAAATGGCTCGCATCCAATTTCAATCAGCCCGGCTTCGAACTTTTCAATTTCAACGTCTACGCCGTCTGCGGGGATGGCGACTTGATGGAAGGCGTCGGCGGGGAAGGCGCTTCCCTTGCCGGCCACCTGGGCCTCTCCAACCTCTGTTGGATCTACGACAACAATCGCGTCACCCTCGACGGCCCCGCCAGTTGGTCCTTCAGCGAAGACATGATGACTCGCTTCGTCGGCTACGGCTGGAACGTCACCCGCGTTAGCGACGCCAACGATCTCCAGCAACTCGCCCGCGGCTACAAAACATTTCTCAACACCAACGACAAACCTACTCTGATTGTTGTCGACAGCCACATCGGCTACGGCTCCCCACACAAACAAGACTCCTACGAAGCCCACGGTGAACCTCTCGGCGAAGCCGAGGTAAAGCTCGCAAAACAAAATTATGGCTGGCCCGAAGACGCCAAGTTCCTGGTTCCCGACGGCGTCTACCAGAATTTCCAGAACGGTGTCGGCGCGCGCGGCAACGAGGAACGCACCAAATGGAATGCTCTCTTCGCCGAGTACGCCAAGAAATTCCCGGAGCTCGCTGCCCGCCTGAACAAAATGCAGAATCGCGCCCTCCCCGACGGCTGGGATAAAAATCTCCCCAACTTCCCCGCCGACCCCAAGGGCGTGGCCACCCGCGAAAGTTCCGGCAAAGTTCTCAACGCCCTCGCCCAGAATATTCCCTGGCTCGTCGGCGGCTCCGCCGATCTCGCCAAATCCAACAAGACCAACCTGGTCTTCGAAGGCGCCGGCGACTTCTTCACCAACGAATTCAAGGGCCGCAACATCCATTTTGGTGTCCGCGAACACGGCATGGGCGCCGCCGTCAACGGCCTCACCCTCTCCGGCCTCCGCGGCTTCTCCGCCACTTTCTTCAATTTCAGCGATTACATGCGCGCCAGCATGCGCCTCGCCGCCTTGATGGAACTCCCCGTCCTCTTCATCTTCACCCACGATTCCATCGGCGTCGGCGAAGACGGCCCCACCCATCAACCCGTCGAACAACTCGCTTCGTTCCGCGCCATGCCCAATATGCTCGTGTTTCGCCCCGGCGACGCCAACGAAGTCACCGAAGCCTACAAAGTCGCCATCCAGCACCTGCACGGCCCCTCAACGTTGGTGTTCAGCCGTCAACCCATGCCCACCATCGACCGCACAAAATACGCTCCGTCTTCCGGCGTCGCCAAAGGCGCCTACATCCTCGCCGACGCCGATGGCGGCAAACCCGAGGTGATTCTCATGGGCACCGGCACCGAGCTCCAGCACTGCGTCGCCGCCTACGATAAACTCAAGGCCGAAGGCATCAAGGCCCGCGTCGTCAGCATGCCCTGCCTCGAACTCTTCGACCAGCAGGACGCCGCCTACAAAGAAAGCGTTCTGCCCGCCGCTATCTCCGCGCGCGTCTCTATCGAAATGGCCGCCACGCTCGGTTGGGACCGCTATGTCGGCCCCAAGGGCAAAATTATCGGCATGCGCTCGTTCGGCGCTTCCGCTCCTCTAAAAGATCTCTTGCCACACTTTGGCTTCGGCCCGGATCAAGTCGTCGCCGCTGCCAAGCAACTCCTCGGAAGGTGATTCGTCTATGAAAGTTGTCATCGGTTCGGATCACGCGGGCTTTCAACTGAAAAACGCCATGGGCGTTTTGCTGGCCTCGCTCGGTCATCAGGTCCTCGACGTCGGCGCCTACAATGAAAATCCCTCCGACTATCCCGATTTCGCCGAAGCCGTCGGCAAAGCCGTTCTCGACGGCCGCGCCGAACGCGGCGTCCTCATCTGCGGCAGCGGCGTCGGCGCCACGGTTGCCGCCAACAAGCTCCGCGGCATCCGCGCCGGAATGTGCACGGACACCTACTCCGCCCACCAGGGCGTCGAGCACGACAATATTAATGTCCTCGTCCTCGGCTCCCGCATCACCGGTGAAAAAGTTGCCGAGGAACTCGTCCGATCCTACATGGGCGCAAAGTTCACCAACGAAGAGCGTCACGTCCGTCGCCTCGCCAAGGTGCAGGCTCTCGAGGACAGATTTTGCAAGTGAAATCCCGCGCCCCCTTCCGCGCGGGGGCGTAGAATCAAATTGACGGCCCGTTCGAAACTATAAGGAGAAGTGTCATGACAACCTCAGCAACCGTTCCAAATACCGGAAGCCAATCCTCCGCCAATCCCCTCAAAGGCCTCCTCGCTTATGGCCAGTCCCCCTGGATGGACTACATCCGCCGTGACCTGCTCACCGGCGGCGGCTTGCAGAAAATGATCGCCGAGGACGGCCTCCGCGGCATGACCTCGAACCCGGCAATCTTTGAGAAGGCCATCACCAGCAGCAACGTTTACGACGACATCCTTTCCTCCCCCGACGCAAAAAAGCTCGACGCCAAGGGCGTGTACGAAAGAATTGCCATTCGCGACGTTCAGGACGCCTGCGACCTCTTCAAGAACGTCTATGTGGAATCAAAGCGCCGCGACGGCTATGTCAGCCTTGAGGTTTCCCCGTTCCTGGCCAGCGACACCAAAGGCACCATTGAAGAAGCTCGCCGCCTCTGGAAAGCCGTCGCTCGCGAAAACATCATGATTAAGGTTCCCGCCACTCCCGAAGGCGTTCCGGCGATCCGCCAGCTTCTCGAAGACGGCCTGAACATCAACATCACCCTGCTCTTCGCGCAATCCGCCTACGAGCAGGTCGCCGAAGCTTACCTCGCGGCTCTCGAAGCACGTGCTGCCAAAGGCCAGGACCTCAGCCACATCGCCAGCGTCGCCAGCTTCTTCGTCAGCCGCATTGACTCCCTGGTCGACAGCAAATTGGATGAAATGCTCAAGTCCGCCTCTGACCCTGCTCAAAAGTCTTTGCTCGAAAGCATTCACGGCAAAGTTGCCATCGCCAACGCCAAGCTCACCTATAAAAAATATCAGGAACTTTTCGGCGGCCCGCGCTGGCAGGCTCTTGCCGCCAAGGGCGCCCAGACCCAGCGCCTCCTCTGGGCCAGCACCAGCACCAAGAATCCCAAATATCGCGACGTCCTCTACGTCGAAGAACTCATTGGCGCGGATACCGTCGACACCATTCCTCCCGCCACCTTCGACGCCTTCCGCGATCACGGCAGGCTCCGCCCCAGCCTTACCGAAGACCTCGATGGCGCTGCGAAAACCATGGCGAATCTCGCCAAGGCAGGAATTTCAATGAAGGAAGTAACCGATAAGCTGATCGTTGACGCCGTCCGCCTGTTTGCCGAACCTTTCAAGACCCTGCTGGACGCCGTGGGCAAGAGCGCTGGGGTGAAAGCGTGAGTCTCAACAAAATCTCTTACAAGCTTCCCCCAGCCCTCGCCGACGGAGTAAAGTCCTCCCTCGCCGACTGGAAGACCAATAACAAAGTCGCCCGCCTCTGGCAGAAAGACCCGTCCCTCTGGACCGGCGCCGACGAAGGCAAGTGGCTCGGCTGGCTCACCATTGTCGATGAGCAACTGAAGGAAGTCGCCAACCTCAAGAAGCTCGCCGCCGAAATCAAGAAAGCCAAATTCCGCCACGCCGTCCTTCTCGGCATGGGCGGCTCCAGCCTCTGCGTCGAAGTCCTTCGCCTCACCTTCGGCAAATTCGGCGGCTATCCCGAGCTCCATGTTCTGGACTCCACCGATCCCGCCCAGGTCAAGGCCGTCGAGAAAAAGCTCGACCTCAAGAAAACTCTCTGCATCGTCTCTTCCAAATCCGGCAGCACCCTCGAACCCAACATCTTCAAGCAGTATTTCTACGAGCGCATCCGCCAGAAGGTCGGCGACAAGGAAGTCGGCAGCCATTTCATCGCCGTCACCGATCCCGGCTCCAAAATGGAGCAGATCGCGAAAGACGGCGGTTTCCGCCACATCTTCGCCGGCGTTCCCAGCATCGGCGGCCGCTATTCCGCACTCTCGCACTTCGGCACCGTCCCCGGCGCCGTCATGGGCCTCGATCTTTCGAAGTTCCTGAAAATCACCCACAAAATGGTCAAAGCCTGCGGGCCCGCCGTTGCCCCCGAGAAAAATCCCGGCGTCATTCTTGGCACCATTCTCGGCGTCGCCGCCAATCACGGCCGCGACAAAATCACCGTCTTCACCTCTCCCGGTATCTCCGATGCCGGTGCCTGGCTCGAACAGCTCATCGCCGAATCCACCGGCAAGGTCGGCAAGGGCATCATTCCCGTTGACCGAGAGAAAATCGGCAAGCCCTCCGTTTACGGTAACGACCGCGTCTTCGCCTATCTTCGTCTCGCCAAAGAAAACAATCGCGCGATGGACGCCGCCGTCACCGCTCTCGAAAAGGCCGGCCATCCCGTCGTCCGCATCGTCGTCGGAACAAAATTCGACCTCGGCCAGGAATTCTTCCGCTGGGAAATTGCCACCGCCACCGCCGGCTCCGTCATCGGCATCAACACCTTTAACCAGCCTGACGTCGAGGCCAGCAAAATCGAAACCCGCAAGCTCACCGGCGAATACGAATCCTCCGGCAAGCTGCCCTCGGAGACCCCGTTCTTCGAAGATCAGGGACTCAAGCTCTTTGCCGACGAAAAAAACGCCGCCTTTCTCAAAAATAATTCCAATCTCACCGAAGTTCTTCGCGCCCATCTCGGCCGCATCGGCGCCGGCGATTACTTCGCCCTTCTCGGCTACATCCAGATGAACGACGCCCACGAGAAATCTCTGCAGGCCATTCGTCACCAGGTGCGCGACGCCAAAAAATCCGCCACCTGTCTCGGCTTCGGCCCGCGTTTTCTCCATTCCACCGGCCAGGCCTACAAAGGCGGCCCTAACTCTGGCGTCTTCCTCCAGCTCACCTGCGATGACGCCGCCGATATTCCCGTCCCCGGCCAGAAATATACCTTCGGCATCGTCAAGGCCGCGCAGGCTCGCGGCGATTTCAGCGTGCTCTCCGATCGCGATCGCCGGGCGTTGCGTATCCACTTCGGCAAAAATGTGAAGGGCGACCTCGCGAAGCTCGCAAAAGCGGTCAAACAGGCCCTTTCGTAACTCAAGATTTTCTTTTTCAATTTCTCGCGGAGGAATCTCAATGCAACTCGGCATGATCGGACTCGGCAGGATGGGCGCCAACATGGTGCGGCGCCTGATAAAAAACGGCCATCAGTGCGTCGTCTACGACCGCAGCCCTGAATCGGTCAAGCAACTCACCGGCGAAGGCGCCACCGGCTCCACGTCCATCGACGATTTCATCGGCAAGCTCCAGAAGCCTCGCGCAATCTGGCTGATGGTACCCGCCGCCGTCGTTGACGCCACCATCGCCGATCTCGCGCCCAAACTCAGCAAGGACGACATCCTCATCGACGGCGGCAACTCCTACTACATCGACGACATTCGCCGCGCCAAAGAACTCGCTCCTAAAGGCATTCACTACGTTGACGTTGGCACCAGCGGCGGCGTCTGGGGCCTTGAACGCGGGTACTGCCAGATGATCGGCGGCGAAAATGGCATCGTGAAGCACCTCGATCCCATTTTCAAAACCCTCGCGCCCGGCCGCGGCAATGTGGATCGTACCCCGGGCCGCGAACGCGGCACCGGTACCTCCGAAGAAGGATATCTCCACTGCGGCCCATCCGGCGCGGGCCACTTCGTAAAGATGGTCCATAACGGCATCGAGTACGGCCTCATGGCTGCCTACGCCGAAGGCCTCAACATTTTGAAACACGCCAACGCCGGAAAATCCCATCGCGAAGTTGACGCCGAAACCACTCCTCTCCGCAATCCCGAACACTATCAGTACGACTTCAATCTTGCCGACGTCGCCGAAGTCTGGCGCCGCGGCAGCGTCGTCGCCTCCTGGCTCCTCGACCTCACCGCCATCTCCCTCTTCGATCAGCCTACGCTCGAGCGTTTCGGCGGCCGCGTCTCCGATTCCGGCGAGGGCCGCTGGACCATTCTCGCCGCCATCGAGTCCACCGCTCCCGCGCCTGTGCTCACTGCATCGCTCTACCAGCGTTTCACTTCACGCGGTGAGGACGACTTTGCCGCAAAACTTCTTTCCGCCATGCGTTTCCAGTTCGGCGGTCACCTCGAAAAGAAAGCCGGGCAATAAGCCGCGAAGCCGGAAATCGCGCGCCCCATCTCAAGATAGGATCTCAATCTATGAACACCAATCACGCTGAGGCCCCCAGTGCCACCGCCGCTTGTGCCATGGTCATCTTCGGCGCCACCGGAGATCTCACTAAGCGCAAGCTGCTCCCTGCCCTGCTCAACCTCGCGCAGGAAAATGTTTTGCCCCAGCACTTCGCCATCATCGGCGTTGCCGGCGGCGGGGCTACCACGGAGTCCTTTCGCAAATCGTTGACCGCCGAAATCCCACAATTCGCTCCCGATCCCATCGACCTCAAGATGTGGGACTGGCTCGTCGAACGCATCTATTTCGTTTCCGGCGATTTCGCTGACCCCGAAACCTACAAACGCCTCCAGGTTCAGCTCGATTCCGTCAACAAGGCTCACGGCTGCAGCGGCAACAATTTTTTCTACCTCGCCGTCGCACCGCGTTTCTTCGGCACCATCGTCCAGCAGCTTGGCGCGGCCGGCATGACCCAGGAAGATAACGGCAAGTGGGCCCGCGTCATCGTCGAGAAACCCTTCGGCCACGATCTGCAGTCCGCCATCCAGCTCAACACCGAGCTCAAGAAGGTCCTCACCGAAAGGCAGATCTACCGCATCGACCACTACCTCGGCAAAGAAACCGTCCAGAACGTCATGGTCTTCCGCTTTTCCAACAACATCATCGAACCCCTCTGGAACCGCCACTACATCGACCACGTCCAGATCACCGCCTCCGAAACCGTCGGCGTCGAGCATCGTGGCGGCTTCTATGAAACCGCCGGTGCTCTTCGCGACATGGTTCCCAACCATCTTTTCCAGCTCCTCACCATGACCGCCATGGAGCCGCCCATCTCCTTTGACGCCGACGAGGTCCGCAACAAGCAAGCCGAAATCCTCCACGCCATTCAGCCCCTCACTCCCGAAGAAGTTCTCACTAACGCCGTTCGCGGCCAATACGGGCCCGGTGACGTCAACGGCAAGCAGCTTGCCGGCTATCGCGATGAACCCGACGTCAATCCACAATCCAACACCGACACCTTCGTCGCTCTGAAACTTCAGGTCGACAACTGGCGCTGGGCCGGCGTTCCCTTCTATCTCCGCACCGGCAAAAGCCTCGCCAAGCGCACCACCGAAATCGTCGTTCAGTTCCGCCGCACTCCTTTTGTCCTCTTCCGCAACACCACGGTCAAAAATATCGAAACCAATCGCATGGTCATTCACATTCAACCCGAGGAAGGCATCTCCCTCAGTTTCGGTGCAAAAGTTCCTGGTTCCGTCATGCGTCTCGGCCTCGTCAATATGGACTTCGACTACGGCACCTACTTCGGCGCCGAACACAGCACCGGCTACGAGCGCCTCCTCCGTGATTGCATGGCCGGCGATGCCACGCTCTTCCAGCGCGCCGACATGGTCGAAGCCGGTTGGAGCGTTATCCAGCCCGTTCTGGACGTATGGCACGCTCTCCCCGCGCGCAATTTCCCGAATTACGCTGCCGGTTCTTGGGGCCCCGCCGAAGCCGACGAACTTCTCGCTCGCGACGGCCGCTCCTGGCGCCGCATCGGCGAAGAGGATGTCGATCTTCGCAGCAAGCACGTCGCTGAAAAGAGGGCCGCCACCACTTGATGCCCGCGCCGGCACAACGCGATATCCGCATCCTCGCCGACCCCGCCGCGATCACTCGCCGCGCTGCCGACGAATTTGTCAAAGCCTCTGCCGATTCCATCGCCCAGCACGGCGTCTTCAACGTTGCCTTCGCCGGCGGCTCCACTCCCAAATCTCTCTACTCTCTGCTCGCCGACGATCCTTCCTACCGTTCCAAAATCGCCTGGGACAAAATGCGTGTCTTCTTCGGTGACGAACGCCACGTTTCTCCCGACCATTCCGATAGCAATTTCAGAATGGCGAGCGAAGCCCTCTTCTCCAAAGGCCTCCTGAAACCCGAGCAGATCGCACGCATCAAGGGCGAATATCCCGACGCCGAAAAAGCCGCCCTCGAATACGAGCAGGTCCTGCGCGCCTACTTCCACCTGAAGGATGGCGAGTATCCCAGCCTCGACCTGGTGCTTCTCGGTATGGGCGATGAAGGCCACACTCTTTCGCTTTTCCCCGGCACCAAGGCCCTGCACCCCGCCGGCCGCATCGTGGTCCACAATTGGGTCGGAAAATTTTTCACCGAGCGCGTCACCATCACCGCCGAAACCGCGAATCAAGCCAACCGCATCATGTTTATGATCACCCGCGCGGACAAGGCCCCGGCCCTCAAAGCCGTTCTCGAAGGCCCCTACGAACCCGAGCAACTCCCCGCTCAATTCATTCAGCCCAAAAGCGGCAACGCCCTCTGGCTCATCGACCGCGACGCCGCTAAAATGCTTACGGTAGGAATTCGCGAGTAAACTATGCTGGCACCCGAAGTTATGCATGAAGCATTTACTTACGGCTTTCAGCTTATGGCTTTCGACTTTGACCAGGGCTTTCGGCTTTGAACTTTTGAACTCTTGAACTTTCGACTTTCGCCTTACTGATTACCGATTACGGATTACTGATTACTTTCTTCAGGAGAACCCCATGGCCACCGCCACACTAAACAACATCGAACAACTCCTCGGCTCCAAAGCCGAATCGCTACTCGGCTTCAAATCTCCCAAAATCGCCAAGGAACGCCTGCATCTCCCCGGCCCCGATTTCATCGACCGTATCTACTCGCTCACCGATCGCAACGTGCGCGTCCTCACAAATCTTCAGCGGCTCTTCGGCACCGGACGCCTCGGCCACACCGGCTATCTTTCCATCCTCCCCGTTGATCAGGGCATCGAGCACTCCGCCGGCGCCAGCTTCGCCAAGAATCCCGATTATTTCGACGGTGAAAATATCGTCAAGCTCGCCGTCGAGGGCGGCTGCAACGCCGTCGCCTCCACCTACGGCGTCCTCGGCTCCGTCGCCCGCAAATACGCCCACAAAATTCCGTTCATCGTCAAAATCAATCACAACGAACTCCTCACCTTTCCCAACAAAGCCGATCAAATTCTCTTCGGCACTGTCGAAGAGGCCTACAACATGGGCGCCGCCGCCGTTGGCGCCACCATCTATTTCGGCTCCGACCAGTCCGGCCGCCAGATTGTCGAAATCAGCCAGGCCTTCGCCAAGGCCCACGATCTCGGCATGGCCACCGTTCTCTGGTGCTATCTCCGCAACAACGCCTTCAAAAAAGATAAGGACTATCACGTCGCCGCCGATCTCACCGGCCAGGCCAATCACCTCGGCGTCACCATCCAGGCCGACATCATCAAGCAGAAACTTCCCGAAAATAACGGGGGCTACGCGGCCCTCAACATGGGGGATTCCAGCTACGGAAAATTCGACAAGCGCATTTACACCGACCTCGCCAGCGATCACCCCATCGACCTCACCCGCTACCAGGTCGCCAACTGCTTCATGGGCCGCTCCGGCCTCATCAACTCCGGCGGCGCATCCGGGGCCAACGATTTCGAAGACGCCGTCACCACCGCCGTCATCAACAAGCGCGCCGGCGGCACCGGCCTCATCTCCGGCCGCAAAGCCTTCCAGCGTCCCATGGCCGAAGGCGTTAAACTCCTCAACGCCATCCAGGACGTCTACCTGAGCAGTTCAATCACGGTAGCCTGACAACAATCCACCTCCTCTTTGTAGGGGCGGGGCTTGCCCCGCCCTCTTTCTTTCTCTGCGCCATCCTCTAGTCTCTCTCCGTGTTCTCTGTGTTAAATCTCTTTCCTCCCTCTTGGTGAATCCAAATTTTTTTCACCCCATCCAAACTTTTCCGCGTATCCCAAACAACAACTGCCCCACGATCAATTCATGCGCGCACACCTGTGCTCGCGATAAAATAGGAGTGTAGTTCCTGCAAGGAGAGAAGATGTCGAAGACGAAAGAAGCCCCGGCCCCCAAATCAAAAAGGGCCGCTGCCGCAAAATCCAAACCCACGCAAGACCAGATCGCTGCCCGCGCCTACGAAATCTACCTCGAACGTGGCGCCACTCCCGGCGACCCCATGCAAGACTGGCTTCGCGCCGAACGCGAACTAACCGCTCCAGCCAAAAAATCCCGCTCCAAATCCAAAGTAATCACCTTCGCCGCCTGACGTCCGCTTGCTCTCGTAGGGCTCGCCTTCTGAGGCGGGCCGTCTTCAGTTCGGCCCAAATAGATCTTCACAACCTAACCTCAAGGAATCTTCCGCTCTTCAACAATCGCAAAATCAAACCGTGTCATTCTGAGCGCATCCGACGAGGATGCGCGAAGAACCTCAAATTCAAATCTCCTCGCAAACTTCAATGGGGAGGCTCTTCCCACTCGCCACTCGCCACTCGCCACTCGCCACTCGCCACTCGCCACTCGCCACTTCCCCCTACGCCCTCGTCATCACCGCCGCTCGCGCCGCCTCCAGCAACTTCCCCGCGTTCCCCCGAATATCCCCATGCCCGAACACCGCGTTCCCCGCCACCAGCAATTCCGCCCCCGCCTTCACCACGTCCGCCACAGTTTCAAGATCCACTCCGCCATCCACCTCAATCCGAAAATCCAATTTTCGTTCCGCCCGCAACCGCGCCAGCGCCGCAATTTTGTTCAACGCGTTCGGAATAAATTTCTGCCCCCCGAATCCCGGATTCACGCTCATCACCAGGACGTGATGCACCAGGTCCAGCACCTCCGTCAGTGACTCCACAGGAGTAGCCGGATTAATCACCACTCCCGGCTTGCACCTGTGCGACGAAATCAGGTGCAGCGTCCGGTCCAGGTGAATGCAAGCCTCCTGGTGTACCGAAATCCAGTCCGCTCCCGCCGCCGCAAACTCCGGAATAAACAGATCCGGATTCTCGATCATCAGATGGCAATCCAGCGGCACCTTCACCGCCTTTCGCAAACTCTTCACCACCGGCGGTCCCAGCGTAATGTTCGGCACAAAATGCCCGTCCATCACGTCCACGTGCAAAAGCGTCCCGCCTCCCTCGATAGCCTGCAGCGCATCGCTCCCAAGCTGCGCGAAATTCGACGAAAGTATCGACGGCGCAAGTTCAATCTTCATGGCCACCCTTCCACTCCTTCTTCCAGACCCAAATTATACGCCGCACCACCCGAAATCGCCCCGATTCCCGTAGCGGCCACCTTCAGGTGGCCCCGCAATCCATGTAGGGGCGGCTTTACGCCGCCTTCTTTCCTTTTTCTTGCTGCCTTTGTAGCGGCCGCCTTCCGAGGCGGGCGCCTTTCGCGCGTAACAACACAAACGCTTGTCATCCTGAGCCTATCCGACAAGGATAGGCGAAGGACCTCAACCTAAAACTCTCCACCGCATTCTCTGGAAACCACCTCACGCTCGAACCTCTCTCCACTCCACCGAACACCGCTTCTCGCTGCTCTCCCTCACCAACTCCAACCCCGCCATCACCCGCAACGCCTGCTCCGGCGTCACCTGCAACTTCGCCTTCCCCAAAATCGCATCCCGCACATTCGCATAAAAATCCCGCCAATCCCCAAACGACGCCACCTTCCATTTCTTCACGCTGTCCCCATCCACCTGCGTCACTTCCCCGAAATTCTCCGGCTTCTCCAGCATCCATGATTCTCCCGGCCCCGGCGTCCTCGTCCTCAACACGCTCTCCAGCGGATCAAACTCCTTCTTGAGATACGTCCCATTCGTTCCCATTGCCACAAACCGCGGCCGCAGCACCGCGCTCAGCATCGATTCGCCCAGCACCGCCATCATCTTCCCCGGATAATGTAGCCAGATATCAAACGCATCATCGGTAACAAATCCTTCGCGCTCCGTCCGCACATCCGCCGTCACCCGCTCCGGCGGCCCAAACAACGTCAGCGCATAATCCAGCAGGTGCGGCCCCAAATCCGCCAGCACCCCGCTCCCTGGCCCCGGCACTTCCCTCCATGCACCGGGCTTCAATTTCGGACGGAACCGGTCATAGTGCGCCTCAAACCGCACAATCCTACCCAGCTCCCCGCTCTCCACCAGTTTCCGCAGCCCCTGAAAATCCGCGTCAAACCGCCGGTCGTGATACACCGTTAAAATCCGCCCCAATTTTTTCGCCGTCCGCACCAACTCCACCGCTTCCTGCACGCTGTTCGTGAACGGCTTGTCCACCACCACATCCCGTCCGGCCTCCAGGCACTGCATCGCCATCGGATAATGCGTCTGGTTTGGTGTCGCTATCACCACCAGCCGAATCGTGTCCATCGCCAGCAACTCTTCGATGCTCCGCACAATCCGCACAGTCGGATAAATCTTCTTCGCCTCATCTCCCGTCCGCTGCACCACTGCCGCCAACCGCAACCCGTCAACCGCCTGTATCACCGGCGCATGAAACCCCCGCCCCGCCAACCCAAATCCCACCAGTCCCACGTCAATCAATCCGATCTCCCTCTTCAAGCGCCAGCGGCGCGACAGAATTTAGCCCAGTGCGTAAGCCCTGGGTCCTGCACAAAAAAACAATCAAGCCCCGGAGGGGCGACACTCCCCGTGATCATTCCATTCGCGCGAAAAGTGTATCACCTACTCCTCCCCTCCATATTCGTAGGGCACGCCGTCCGCGGCGGGCCGCTCTTACTATTGAGTGCGGAAGCAAAGCTTCCACTTTTACACCCTTAACCCAACCGCCCAATTTACGGTCAACGTGTCGTTCCCCATACAATCCCCACTTCCGCCAATCTCCCTCCCCTCCTTTCTCTCCCCCTCCCCCGCGTTATATCCTTCTTTCGGTGTCAAACTCCTCTCTCCCTCAATCCGCTCCCACGCGCGGCCTCTATCTCGGCCTCGTCATCACCGTCCTCGCCGTCCTCGCTTACGCCGCCTACATCACCTTCCAATTCGCCGGCCTTCGCCGCATGCAAAGCGAACTCATCGACCGCAATCGCCGAGACTCCCTCCAACTTCTCCGCATCCAGAACGATCTCAACTCCCTCGGCCTCGCCATGCGCGATATGCAGGATCCCTCCGAACCCTATCCCATCCTCGCCTGGGTCCCCCAATTCGAACGCATCCGCACCGACCTCCTCGACGCCCTCGAGCACGAATCCACCATCTCCGAAGCCGCCCCCACCAGCGACCAGCGCCTCTACCTCAATCAATCTCTCGCCCAATTCTGGGACTCCGTTAATCGCATGTTCTCCCTCGCCCAAGCCGGCTCCGATTCCGCCGCCGCTCAGCAGATTCGTGACACCCTGCAGCCCCGCCAGGCCGCCCTCAGCTCCGCCGTCTCCCGACTGCTCGTCCAGAACAATGAAGCCGAAGAGCGCGCCACTCTCCGCATCTCGCATATCTACGATCGCGTCCAGCGCCAGCTCTATGTTTTCCTCGCCGCCATTCTCGTCGCCATTGTCCTCACCAGCCTCTACCTCATTCGCAACAATCGCCGCCTTTTCGCGCAAGTAGCTGAACTTTCCTCCCAACGCAGCGATCTCGCGCAAAAACTAATCGCCACCCAGGAATCCACCCTGCGCCACATCTCCCGCGAACTCCACGACGAATTCGGCCAAGTCCTCACCGCCGTCGGCTCCCTCGTCCGCCGCACCGGAAAGAATCTCCCCGCCGATTCTCCCCTTCACGCCGACCTCCAGGAAGTCCAGGGCATCGCGCAATCCACGCTCGACAACATCCGCAGCCTCTCGCAAGCCCTCCATCCCGTTCTCCTCGACGAAGCCGGCCTCGTCGCTACTCTCGATTGGTACATCCCTACAGTGGAAAGGCAGACCGGTCTTGTGCTTCACTACGAAAAGTCAGGAGACATCTACCCCGTGGCAGCCTCCGCCGGCGTCCAGATCTATCGTGTCCTCCAGGAAGCGCTCAACAACGTTGCGCGCCATTCCGCCGCAAAAGAAGCCTGGATTCGTTTGCGATTCGAACCTGCCGCGCTAATTCTTGAAATCGAGGATCACGGCAAAGGTTTCCGGCCCGCCGAAGGCCATACCGGCATCGGTCTTGTCGCCATGCGCGAACGCGCCCAAATTCTCGGCGGCGCGATCAAAGTCTCGCCGCTCTCCTCCGGCGGCACTCTCGTTCATCTTCAGGTCCCTCGCGAACAGGTGGAACCCCATGCCGAATAAACTTACTGTCCTCCTCGTGGATGACCACGCCCTCGTCCGCCGTGGCTTCCGCCGCATTCTCGAAGATGAACCCACATTCCAAGTTGTTGGCGAAGCCAGCGACGGCCTCGAAGCCGTCCAACTTGCCGGACAACTCCACCCCAGCGTCATCGTCATGGATTGCGCCCTTCCCCAAATCAACGGCATCGAAGCCACTCGCCGCATCCTCGCCAAATTTCCAGACACCGCCATCCTCATGCTCAGCATGCATTCCGAAGACACGCTCGTTCGCCAGGCCCTCGAAGCCGGCGCGAAAGGCTACATCCTCAAGAACGCCATGGACCTCGACCTCGTCGCCGCCATCCGGAAAATCGCCGATGGCAAAACGGTCCTCGACCCCCAGATCACTCTTTCCGGCAATTTGAAAGGCGAACGCGACACCGGCCTCACTCCGCGCGAACTCGAAATCCTTCAGCACATCGTTGCAGGCAAATCCAACAAGGAAATCGCCGCCGAACTCGGCCTCAGCGCCAATACCGTCGCCGTCCACCGTGCGAATATCATGGACGCCCTTGGCCTCCACAAAACCGCCGAACTCGTCGTCTACGCCATCAAAAACGGTCTGGTGAATCTTCCGTGAAGCGCCGCGATTTCCTCAAACAATCCTTCGGCGCGGGAATCCTCTCCTCTGCCCTGCCGTTTTCTCTCCAGCCGAACGCGCCGGGATTTCAATTCACCGATGTCACCGCCCAATCCGGCATCAATTTCCGCCACAATAGCGGCGCCTACGGCGGCAAACTCCTCCCCGAAACGCTCGGCTCCGGCTGCGCTTTTCTCGACTTCGACGCCGACAGCTGGCCCGACATTCTCCTCATCAACTCCATGGACTGGCCCGGCCACAAACGCCAGCGCTCCACCCTCAAGCTCTACCGCAACAATCGCAACGGCACCTTCACCGATGCCACCAAATCCGCCGGCCTCGACCTCGAACTCTACGGCATGGGCGTCGCCGTTGCCGACTACGACAACGACGGCTTCCCCGACATCTTCATCTCCTGCGTCGGCCAGAGCCGCCTCTTCCACAACAACGGCAATGGCACCTTCACCGACGTGACCCAAAAATCCGGCCTCCTCAACAAGCTGGCCTTCAGCACCTCCGCCGTCTGGATCGATTTCGACCGCGACGGTCTCCTCGATCTCTTCGTCTGCAATTACGTTCGCTGGTCCGCCGAACACGATGTCTTCTGCAGCCTGGACGGAAAAAACAAGTCTTACTGTACCCCCGAAGCCTATCGTGGCGACACCTGCTGGCTCTTCCACAATCGTGGCGATGGCACCTTCGAAGATGTCACCTCCACCACCGGCGTCTTCGACACCAGCTCCAAATCTCTCGGCGTCGCCATGCTCGATTTCGATCAGGATGGCTGGCCCGATCTTCTCGTCGCCAACGACACTCAGCCCAACAAGCTTTATCGCAACCTTCGCAACGGAAAATTCAAGGATGTCGCCGTCGAAATGGGCCTGGCCTTCAGCAACGAAGGCAAAGCCCGCGCCGGCATGGGCGTCGATTGCGCCGATTTCGACAATTCCGGTAAGCCCGGTATCGTCATCACCAATTTCGACAACGAAATGCTCGGCCTCTACCGCTCCAACGGAAAATCTTTTGACGACGTCGCCATGGAGGCGGGCCTCGGCCCTGCTTCTCGCAACACCCTCGGCTTCGGCTGCGTCTTCTTCGACGCCGATCTCGACGGCCGACTCGATCTAGCGGTCGCCAACGGCCACATTGACGACACCGTTCGCAACATCCGCGGCAACGTCGGCTACGCCCAATCTCCGCAACTCTTCCTCAACCAGGGCAACGCAAAATTCCTGGAAGTCGCCGCGCAGCTCGGCGCCGGCTTCGCCGACTCCAAAGTCGGCCGCGGCCTCGCCGTTGCAGATTTCGATCGCGACGGCGACCTCGATCTCCTTCTCACTACCAACAACGGCCCCGCCTACCTCTACCGCAACGACCAGCTCGCCGGAAACCGTGCCATCCGCCTCCGCCTCGTCGGCACAAAATCCAATCGCGACGCCATCGGCGCTACCGTCCGCCTCTACTCCAACGGCCAAATCCAGTCCCGTCAGGTTCGCAGCGGCTCCAGCTACCTCTCCCAATCCGAATTCCCCCTGACCTTCGGCGTTGGCAAACAAGACCTGATCGAAAAGATAATCATCGACTGGCCCAGTGGCCGCACCGAAGACTACCCCAAACTAAAATCCAACAAGTCCTACCAACTAACCGAATCCAAAGGCCTTTCCGAATCGTAGGGGCGGCTTCTTGCCCTGAGCGCAAGCGAAGGGTTAGACCGCCTTCTTACTTTCTCTTCTCAGCGCCCTCTGCGTCTCTGCGTTAATCTCTTTCTCTGGATTTTCGCCCTAATCCTTTCCCACTATTGCTCCCATCCCCTCCCCGAAATATAAATATCCCACCAAGCACCGCTTCCCCCTGGCTACCAGAGCCAACCCGGAAGCACCCCAACAACCCTGCGGCCGGGCCAACGACCCCCGGCCGCATTTTTTAATGGCGATAACGCCTGTTAAACTTTCACCATTCCCCGGGGGGAAATGCATGCAGCGCTGGCGCTCTCAAAGCGTTCTTGTTCTTGCCGTCACCGCCGTATATCTCTATGCCTTCCCCGCCGCCAACATTCCCTACGCAGTCGCAGTTCTTCTCCACACCGGTCTCGGCGTTCTCGCCACCATCGCCATCCTCTTTTTTCTTTTTCGCGGCTTCAGCCAACAACCCCTGCTCGCTCGATTCGGCTGGCTCTTCCTCCTCGCTGGTGGCGCCTTGGGTATCGCCCTCATTAAAATCGGCACTCCGCATCACCTCAAAACCTGGCTCTACACCCACATCGCCCTCTGCTTCGTCGGCGTTCTCTTTCTCGCTTCCTCCTGGCTCTCCTCCCGCTACCAACTCAACGCCGGCTTCCTCCAGCAATCCGTTCGCTTCACTGCCCTGGCATTCCTGCTCATCGCTCTCTCCTCCGCCGCCTGGTGGGCCCGCACCATTGCCTGGAAAAATGCCTACTGCGTCGCGAATCCCTCCCTCGCTCCCGCCACCATGGATCAGGAAGGCGACGGCCCCAACGGCAAATTTTTCCCCAGCTCCGTCCAGACCAAAGACGGCAATTACATCCCCTCCGACTATTTCCTGAAATCCCAAGCCTGCGAACGCTGCCATTCCGACATCTACAAGCAGTGGCAAAGCTCCATGCACCACTTCTCTTCTTTCAACAATCAGTGGTATCGCAAAAGCATCGAGTACATGCAGGAAGTCGACGGCGTAAAACCTTCCAAATGGTGCGCCGGCTGCCACGACCCCGCTCTCCTCTTCAGCGGCAAATTCGATACGCCGGTCAAGGAAAACATCCACACGCCCGAAGCGAACGCCGGCCTCAGCTGCATGATGTGCCACAGCATCGTCCAGGTAAAAAGCACCATGGGCCAGGGCGATTTCGTCCTCGAATATCCAAAGCTCCACGAACTCGCCGCCAGCGAAAATCCCGTCATCCGCGCGCTCCACGATTTCATGGTCCGCCTGAATCCGGAGCCACATCGCCGCGTCTTTCTAAAACCCTTCATGCGCGATCAGGTTCCCGAATTCTGCTCCGGCTGCCACAAAGTCCATCTCGACAAACCTTTCAATAACTACCGCTGGTTCCGCGGCTTCAACGAGTACGACAACTGGCAAGCCAGCGGCGTCTCCGGCCAGGGCGCTCGCGCTTTCTACTATCCCGCTACTTCGATGATGTGCGCCGATTGCCACATGCCTCTCGTCCCCTCCAAGGACGAAGGCAACCTCGACGGCTACGTCCATTCTCACCGCTTCCCTGGGGCCAACACCGCCGTCCCGATCGCCAATGAAGATCCCGCGCAACTCGACGCCAGCCGTAATTTTCTGCAGGACAAGCAACTCACCGTGGATATCTTCGCCATCTCTCCTGTCTCCAAAACTGAATCCGCGCAGAAAATTTCCGACTACCCGAAACAGGAACTCTCCACCACTTTCGCCGTTGGCGAGGAATCAGACATCTCAACTCCGCGCGGCCCCGCCGGCGAGGCCCGCCCCATCACCGCCCCACTCGGCCGCGTGGATGCCGCCGTCCGCCGTGGCGACGATGTCCTGGTCGATGTCGTCGTCCGCACCCGCAAAGTCGGCCACTTCTTTCCCGGCGGCACTGTAGACGCCTTCGACGTCTGGCTGGAACTCCAGGCCACCGACGAAAATGGCCAGACCATTTTCTGGAGCGGCAAAGTCGCCGACGATGGCAAGGGCCCCGTCGAACCCGGCGCCCATTTCTATAAATCTCTTCAAATCGACGGCCACGGCAATCCCATCAACAAGCGCAACGCTTGGGCCACTCGCGCCGTCGTCTACGTCCACCTCATTCCTCCGGGCGCCGCCGATACCGCCCATTTCCGCCTGCACATCCCCGAAACCGCTGGTGAACACATCACGCTCCACTCCAAACTCAACTACCGCAAATTTCAGTGGTTCAATACGCATTTCTCCTTCGCCGGCGCGCCCGACCCGCAAAAATCCACCGACGTCGCCAAAGATCATGATGATCGCCAGTTCACATTCAATGGCGACCTTTCCGATGTCTCCGCCAAATCCAAATCCATCCCCGATCTCCCCATCATCACCGTCGCCGAGGACACCAAAACCATCCGCGTCCTTCCGCACTCCGCCGCCGCTCCCGCGCCGCAAATCTCTCTAGCGAAGGACGACTGGACTCGCTGGAATGACTACGGCATCGGCCTCTTCCTTCAAGGCGATCTAAGCGGCGCCGAACAAGCCTTCACCAAAATCACCGAAATGGCTCCCGACAATTTCGACGGCTGGACCAACATCGGCCGCGTCCGCGTCCAGGAAGGCAACACCGAAGGCGCCAAAACCGTCCTCCTCAAAGCCCTCGCTCTCAAACCAAATCTTCCCCGCGCCAATTTCTTCTACGCCCGCGTCCTCAAAGAAGAAGGCCACTACGACGAAGCCGCCCAAGCCCTGCAATCCGTCCTGGCGCAATTCCCCCGCGATCGCGTCGTTCACAACGAACTAGGCCGCGTCCTCTTCCTCCAAAAGCGTTACTCCGACGCCGCCAAAGAATTCCAGCAAACCCTCGCCATCGATCCCGAAGACCTGCAAGCCAACTACAACCTGATGCTCTGCTACACAGGCCTCGGCGACGAAGCCCGCGCCAACCAGCACAAAGAGCGTTACCTCCGCTTCAAAGCCGATGAATCTTCGCAATCCCTGACCGGCGCCTACCGCCAATCCCACCCCGAAGACAACAACGAGCGCCAATCCATCCACGAACACGTCTCCATCCCCCTCCAATCCAAGCAAGTCATTGCACCAAAATCATCCGCAGGGGCCGGCCGCTAACCCAATGATTCGCTGGATCCAATGTGGCACAGGCACTCCTGCCTGTGCGCTTTTGGCCCACACAGATAACTCCACCACCGTTCAAGCTTCAGAGATTTTTTCTGTCTGCTGCAATCTCAATCTTCATCGGGAGCATGCTCTATGACCTGGATCAAAACCCTCCGCCTCGAAGACGACGAACGCGTCCGCGAGTTAGTCCTTAAGCAGCGCCAGCTCTACCCCATCGAATACTCGACGCCAGCTCCCTCCGTCGACCGCGGCTTCGAAAATAGCATCGTCGGCTCCCACACCCTTTTCCCCGACGTCATGTTTCACTCCTTCAGCGCATTCGGCGCCATGATGTCTCCCGACCTCCCTCTCCAGCGCCACCAGCACGAAATGATCGCCACCATGGTCTCCGTCACCAACCGCTGCTTTTATTGAATCGAATCCCACGCAGAGTTTCTGCGTCGCACCAGCCTCAACAGCGAGATGGTCGCTGCCCTGCAAAAAGATTTCCGCACCGCTCCCATCGGCGCCCAGGACAAAGCCATGCTCGAATACGTCGTAAAACTAACCCGCGACGCCACCCAATGCACCAGCGCAGACCACGATCATCTCCGCGCCGCCGGCTTCGACGACCGCGGCATCCTGCAAATCACCCTCATCGCCTCATGGTTTAATTACATCAATCGCGTCGCCGACGCCCTCGGCGTCGGCCGCGACATCCCAACGGAGCCTCGATGAACAAAATTGCCACTGCGCTGCTGCTGGCTTCTTCTCTCTCAGCCGGCGCTCAAACTTCCCAAGCTCCAAAATCTCAACCCGCCATCACTTTTCGCGACATCACCGCCCAATCCGGCATTCGCTTCCTCCACAACAACGCCGCTTTCGGCAAAAAATATCTCCCCGAAACGATGGGCCCCGGCGTCGCTTTCATCGATTACGACAACGACGGCTGGCCCGACATCTTCCTCGTCAACGGCGCCAACTGGCCCGGCCAGCCCTCCAAACATTCCACGCCAAAGCTCTACCACAACAATCAAGACGGCACCTTCACCGACGTCACTCAAAAAGCCGGCCTCGACATCGAACTCTTCGGCTTGGGCATCGCCGTCGGCGATTACGACAACGACGGCTACGACGATCTGTTCATCACTGCCCTCGGCCAAAGCCGTCTCTTCCACAACAACGGCAACGGCACCTTCACCGACGTCACGCAAAAAGCCGGCCTCGCAGGTCCCAAAGAATTCAGCACCAGCGCCGCCTGGGTTGACTATGACAAAGACGGCAAACTCGATCTCGTCGTCGCCAATTACGTCCAGTGGTCCGTCGAATCCGATCTCTACTGCACTCTCGACGGCAAAAGCAAATCCTACTGCACGCCCGAATCCTACAAAGGCACCTCCGTCCGCCTCTGGCACAATCGCGGCGACGGCACCTTCGAAGACGTCACCCAAAAAGCAGGCCTCGCCGATCCCACTTCCAAAACTCTCGGCATCGCCATCCTGGATTACGACAACGATGGCTGGCCCGATCTTCTCCTCTCCAACGACACCCAACCCAACAAGCTCTACCGCAACAATGGCAACGGCACCTTCACCGAAAAAGCCGTCGTCGCCGGCATCGCCTTCAGCGAAGACGGCGTCGCCCGCGCCGGCATGGGCGTTGATGCCGCCGATTACGATCACTCCGGCGCCCCAAGCATCCTCATCACCAATTTTTCAAATCAGATGGTTTCGCTCTACCACAACGAAGGCAAAGGCCTCTTCGTCGACGAAGCCCCTCGCTCCGACGTCGGTCGCGCCTCCCTCCTCACCCTCGGCTTCGGCTGCTTCTTCTTCGATTACGACCTCGACGGCTGGCCCGACATCTTCATCGCCAACGGCCACATCGACCGCGACATCGAGCGCGTCCAGCCCAACGTGAAATACGCCATGCCCCCGCACCTCTTCCGCAATCTCGGTAAAGGGAACTTTCAGGAAGTCGCCAACTCGATGGGAAAATCCTTCAACGCGCCGCGCGTGGCTCGCGGCGCCGCCTACGCCGATATCAACAACGATGGCCGCCCCGACCTGCTTCTCTCCACCAACGGAGGCCCCGTTTATCTTTTTTTGAATGAAGCCACAGGCCCTGCCGCAACCAACAAAAGCCTGCGCATAAAACTGGTAGGCACAAAATCCAATCGCGACGGCATCGGCGCTGTCGTAAAGCTCACCGCTGGCGGCGTAACCCAAACCCAAATGCTCCGCAGCGGCTCCAGCTATCTCTCCGCCAGCGAACTAATCCTCACCTTCGGCCTGGCTCAAAACACCCAGGCCGACTCCCTCGAAATCCACTGGCCCAGCGGCCAAATCGACAAACTCTCCGCGATCGCCGCCGGCCAAACCATCACCATCACCGAATCCAAGGGCATCACCAACACTCGCTTCCACAATGGCCACTACGTAATTAGATGACAACTGTAGCGGCCGCCTTCCGAGGCGGGCGCTGTTGCATCTCTTATCAGCGCCCTCAGCGTCTCTGCGGTCTCTGCGTTAATTTTTCTCTTTCTTGCGCTTCACGCCCCCACCCTCCGCCCCGCAATCACCGCCTGCCCCAAACTTATTCCCCCATCCCCCGCCGGCACTTCCGTATGAAAAAACACCTCAAACGACCGTTCCTTCATCTCCGCAATCATCGTCTCCAGCAGCACCCCATTCAAGAAACATCCCCCACTCAGGCAAACCCGGTTCAACCCAGTATTCTCCCGGATCTTCTCCGCAGTCTCCACCAACACCAGCGCGACCCCGTTATGGAACTTCCGGCTGATCTCCGCCACACTGGCCTTTTTTTGGATATCCCGCACCAGCCACTCAAACAGCGACTTCGTCCCGATCTCCCACACTCCTCCGCGCAAATTCAAATCCAGCGGGTACGCCGCCTCGCTCCCCGAATCCAGCGCCGCCATCTCGAGCTCAATCGCCGCCTGCGCCTCGAAATTCACCGTCCCGCGCAATCCCACCAGCGCCGCCACCGCATCAAACAGCCGCCCGCAACTCGACGTCCGCGGCGAATTAATCTCCCTCTCCATCATTTGCAGCACCACGCCCAACTTCCGCGAATCAATCTCCGTCAGAAACGGCAATCCCAGCTTCTCCACTTCCTTCCCGAAATGTTTCGCCAGGTAACTCACCGCCATTCGCCACGGTTCGTGAATCGCCGCCGCCCCGCCCGGCAGCGGCACATACTCGAAATGCCCTGCCCGCTCGAAACCCGCGTAGTCCGCCACCAGCACTTCTCCGCCCCAGATCGCCCCATCCGTTCCGTAACCGCTCCCATCCAGCGCAATCCCAATCACTTTCCCATCCAGATGGTTCTCCGCCATGCACGCCGCCACATGCGCGTGATGGTGCTGCACGCCAACCAGCTCCACGCCCGTCCGCTCCTGCGCCCATTTCGTCGAAAAATAGTCCGGATGCAGATCGTGCGCGATCACCTTCGGCTCTGTCTCCAGAATCCGCTGCAGGTGCTCCACCGTCTCCTCAAAAAAACGGTGGCTTTCCAGATTCTCCAGGTCTCCCACGTGCTGGCTCAAAAATGCCTCGCTCCCCCGCACCACGCAAACCGTATTCCTCAATTCCCCGCCCACCGCCAGCACCACCGGCGATTCTTTCTCCAGTTGCACCGGCACTGGTACAGATCCCTTCGACCTCCTCAGCCTCTGTGGCTGTCCCGCCGCCACGCGCACCACCGAATCGTCGCACCGTCGCACAATCTCCCGGTCGTGCACCAGAAACACATCCGCAATCCGGTTCAACCTTCGCACCGCCTCCTCATTTTCGATCGAGATCGGCTCATCGCTCACGTTCCCGCTGCTCATCACCAGCGCCTCGAATTTCCCGCTCTGAAACAAAAGATGGTCCAGCGGCGTGTATGGCAAAAATAATCCCCAGTGCCGGTTCCCCGGCGCAAGCCCCGGCACATACGCAACTTCCGCCCGTCGCGGCATCAGCACAATTGGCCGCTCAAACGAACTCATCAGCCTTTTCGAAAGTTCATCCGCCACGCACATCCGCGCAGCATCCTCTACCCGCCGCACCATGATTGCGAACGGCTTCTCCACCCGCCGCTTCCGCTCCCGTAATTTCTCGATCGCCTTTTCATTCTGCGCGTCGCACGCCAGATGAAATCCTCCCAGCCCCTTGATCGCCACCACCGCGCCCTGTTGCAGCAATCTCGCCGCTTCGCGGATCGGCTCCGCCACGTCCATCCGCGTTCCATCCGCTCCCAGCAGCGTCACTTGCGGCCCGCAATCCCAGCAGGCGTTCGGCTGCGCGTGAAACCTCCGGCTCGCCGGATTCTCATACTCCGCCTGGCAAGCGGCGCACATCGTAAACTTCGCCATCGAAGTCCGCGCCCTCTCGTACGGAATGTCGTGAATGATGGTGAATCGTGGCCCGCAATTTGTGCAGTTGATGAAGGGATACCGGAATCGCCGGTCGCGCGGGTTCATCAACTCCCGCAAACAATCCTCGCAAACGCTCACGTCCGGTGAAATCATTGCCTTCGCCGCCGCGCGCGTGCTGCTTGCCTTGATTCGAAATTCCGTCTCCTGCCGCACCTCCGCATCCCGCGGCGCGATCCCCGTAATCTTTGCCAGCGGCGGAATCTCCTTCGTCACCCGCTCCAGAAATCTCTCCACCGCCTCCGCGTCGCCCTGCACTTCAATGCTTACCCCGGCCGGCGTATTGGCAATTAGCCCCGTCAGCCCGCACTCATTTGCCAGCCGGTAGACATACGGGCGAAATCCCACTCCCTGCGCAATTCCGGTAAGATCAATCGCCTTTCGGGCGACACGTGTCCGCACAGTTTCCGTCATAATGTGAGCCTACAGTGTACGGAAATCCCCCCAAAATTGTCATTCCGAAGTCCGATCGTATTTCGCACGCGGTTCGGAACGCCTTGCACTCACGCGTCCATTGCGCAATGAATCCGCTTTTTCTGCTTTATGATTTTCTGTTCCGGCTTCTCCGCTGTAAGCTGTTAGCTGTCGCCTTCAAACTGAAAGCTATCAACTAAAAACTTTCTCCCCCCATGTTCTCCAACCGCACCAACTGGCCCCTCGCTCGCAACGCCTTCACCCTCGCTCTCGACGAACTCCGCGCCAATCACATCCCCCTCCTCGATCTCACCGCCTCCAATCCCACACAGTGCAATTTCCACTACGATTCCTCCGCCATCCTCGCCGCCTTCCAGGATCCCGCCGCCCTTGCCTACGACCCCTATCCCAAAGGCACTCTCGCCGCCCGCCAGGCAGTCGCCCGCTACTATCTCGACGACCACCAATCCATCGTCGATCCCGAATCGCTCCTCCTCACCACCAGCACCAGCGAAGCCTACTCCTACGCCTTTCGCCTTCTCTGCAACCCGGGCGACGAACTCCTCCTCCCCAAACCCAGCTACCCTCTCTTCGAATTCCTCGCCGGCCTCCAGGACGTCCGCCTCGTCCCCTACTCGCTCGCATACGCCCACGGCTGGTTCATCGATTTCCAATCTCTTGAAAACGCGATCACCCCCCGCACTCGCGCCATCCTCCTCGTCCATCCCAACAATCCCACCGGCTCCTACGTCCAACCCGAAGAACTCTCCCGCCTCAATGCCATTTGCAATAAACACAATCTCGCTCTAATCGTCGACGAAGTCTTCCTCGATTTCCCCTTCGACTCCATTCCTCGCAACTCCTTCGCCGCCAACTCCGAAGTCCTCACCTTCACCCTCAGCGGCCTTTCCAAAATTTCCGCTCTCCCACAAATGAAAATCGCCTGGCTCGCCGTCACCGGCCCATCTGCGCAAGTCCGCCCCGCCCTCGAACGCCTCGAAATCATTGCCGACACCTTTCTCTCACTCAGCTCTCCCGCCCAGGCCGCTCTCCCCGCGCTCCTTGCCCAGCGCCATTCTCTCCGCCCCGAACTCCTCGCCCGCACCAAGGAAAATCTCTCCCACCTCCAATCCCAACTCCACTCCCACCCCAGCTTCCAACTCCTCCACGCCGAAGCCGGCTGGTACGCCACCCTTCGTTACTCCGCCAACTTCTCCACCCACGCCTCCGACGAAGATTTCGCCATCCACCTCCTCCGCCATCACCACGTCCTTCTCCACCCCGGTCACTTTTACGACTTCCCCTCCCCCAATCACCTAGTCCTCAGCCTAATCACTCCCACCTCCGTCTTCCGCGAAGCCATCCAAAAACTCCTGACAAATCCTTAACCACAATCCTGACGCGCCAACCCTGTACCTCACCCCTTCAGGGGTGGGGCTTTCCAAAACCAATCCCAAATCTCAACAACGCAAGAAATACTCCGACACTTTGACACCGCCACCCAAGCCCCACCATCCGAACTACACCCCAAAAACAAAAAGGCGCCAACATGGCGCCTGGTCGCAAGACTGTATGCAAATTTTTTTACTGATTACCGATTACTGATAACTGATTACTTTTCTTGGTAGCGATACCGGGATTCGAACCCGGGTTTCCGCCGTGAGAGGGCGGCGTCCTGGACCCCTAGACGATATCGCCTTTGCCGTTCGCGGCGATTCTCACTTCATTCGCCACAGCTTTAAATGTTCTCACGCCAACAATTCTCACGCAAGCGACTCTCACGCTCCACCCGCGCTAGGCCGCCTTTTCCGCCGCCGCCAACATCACGCACTGCGCCACGCCCTCCGCAGCCAGCCCCACCTCCGCCAATTCCGGAAACGTCGGCGCAATCCGGATCGTCCGATCTTCCGGATCCTTCCCATAAGGATGCGTCGCACCCGCTGGCGTCAGCTCGATCCCCGCTTCCTGCGCCAGTGCCACCACTCGCCGTGCGCAACCAGTTGGAACCTGCAAGCTGATGAAGTATCCACCCTTCGGCCGCGTCCAGCTCACCCCGGATAAGCTCTCCAGCTTCTCTTCGAAAACTTCCAGCACCTTCCGGAATTTTGGCGCAATCAGCGCCCGGTGCCGGTCCATCAGCGCCAGAATCCCCGCCTCATTCTTCAAATACAAAACGTGCCGCAACTGGTTCAGCTTGTCCGGCCCAATCGTCCGCGGCGTCATTCTTCCCAGCAGCCACTTCACGTTTTCTTTCGACCCCGCGAACAGCGCCAACCCTGTCCCCGCCAGCGTGACCTTTGACGTCGACGCAAACACAAACGCCCGGCTCGCGTGCCCATGCCGCGCGCAAAGCTCCAGCATGTTCGCGATCTCCACCCGCTCCTCGGTCAGATGGTGCACTGCATACGCGTTGTCCCAGAACACCCGGAAATCCGGCGCCGCCGCCTTCATCGCCGCCAGCCGCCCGATCACCGCATCCGAATAAGTCGTCCCCGTCGGATTGCTGTACTTCGGCATGCACCACATTCCCCTGATCGACGCGTCTCCCGCCACCAACCGCTCGACCTCTTCCATGTCCGGCCCGTCTTCCCGCAGCCCCACCGGAATCATCCGGATCCCATAGTCCTCGCAAATTCTGAAATGCCGGTCATATCCGGGCACCGGGCAAATGAACGAAATCTCCCGTTCCTTGCCCCATGGCGCCGCGCTGTCGCACGTCCCCTTCAGCAGCGCGTACGTCACGCAGTCATGCATCAAAGCGAGGCTCGAATTGTTCGCCACCACCACCTGCTCCGCCGGCGCTCCGAGCATCCCGCCAAACAATCTCCGCGTCTCCGCCAGCCCTTGCAATCCCCCATAGTTCCGGCAATCCGTCGCCCCCTCCGCCATGTACTTCCCTGCGCCCGGAAGCCCCAGCAACTCTTCGCTCAACTCCAATTGAGCCGCCGATGGTTTCCCTCGCGTCAGGTTCAGCTTCAAGCCCTTCGCCTTGAATGCTTCGTAGTTTTCCCGCAGTTCGCGCAGTCGCCCAGCCACCGGCGCTCCAGATGAAGCGAATCCCGTCATGTGAATGTCATCCTCTATTGAATTTCCAACCCAGGCAGAATTTCGCACCCGGCACGATGCGCCCCGCCGTCCACATTATCGCGGATTTATTCTCGTTCTGAATCCCAAATTTTCTCCCGCACTCTTCACTGCGAAACCGCAACCCTCAATCCATTTCCACCCGCGCCGGAATTCGGCTCCGCGCCGCTTTCTCCATGCTCTTCTCCAACAACTCGTCCAACTCCTCCGGCCGGATCGGTTTCGTCAGATATCCATCCATCCCTGCCGCCAGGCATCTCTCCTCGTCCCCCTTCATCGCGTGCGCCGTCAAAGCAACCACGTGTTGGTGCCCTCCGTTCCGTTTTTCCCTCTCTCGAATCTGCGCGGTGGCCTCCATTCCGTCCATTTCCGGCATCTGCACATCCATCAGCACCAGATCGTAGCTCGCCTTTGCCAACGCATCCAGCGCTTCGCGCCCATTAGCCGCAACGTCCACTGCGTGCCCGCGCTTTTCCAGCAGCCGCATCGCCAGCCGCTGATTCACCTGGTTGTCTTCCGCCAGCAGGATGCGCAGTCTCTCTCCCATCGGCCCTTCCGTGCGCTTCGCCACCCGCTCGTTCCGTGAACTTTTCCTTTTCCCCGCCTCGGCGCCCAATATGCTTGCCAGCATTTCGCGCAGTTCGATTTGCCGGACTGGTTTCACCAGAAAGCCCGCCCCGCCCAACTCCCTGCACCGCTCGCCGTCCCCGCGGTGCCCCGCCGAACTCAGCAACAGAGTCTTTGTCCCCGCCAGCTTCGTTTCTTCCCGAATTTTTTCCATCAGCTCAAACCCGTCCATCCCCGGCATGTTCCTGTCCGTCACCACCAGCTCGTATCCCCCGCCGCCCTCGCGCAGCTCCGCCAGCGCCGCTTCTCCGTTCTCCACGCTCTTTACCTCCAACTCCCAACTTCTTAGCATCCCTTCCAGAATCCGGCGGTTCGTTTTGTTGTCGTCCACGACCAGGACTCTTGCCCCTCGCGGAATCTCCGCCCCCGGGTTCGCCCCGCGCGTCAACGCTCCGCTCGACCTCCTCATCTGCGTCGTAAAGTGAAACTTCGTTCCCCGCCCCACCTCGCTTTCCACCCAGATCCTTCCTCCCATCATGCCCGCCAGCCTCGCGGAAATCGTCAGCCCAAGGCCCGTCCCGCCATACTTTCGCGTCGTGGATGAATCCGCCTGTGAAAACGGATCAAATATCAGTTTCAGTTTTCCCTCCGGGATTCCCACCCCGGTGTCCGAAACCGTAAACTGAATTTCGCCGTCCGTCCCGGCTTCCTTCTCCAGCCCCACGGTCACCGCCACTTCTCCTTCATCGGTGAACTTGATCGCGTTCCCCACAAGGTTCGTCAAAATCTGCCGCAACCTTCCCGCATCCCCTTGCACGAACTCCGGCACTCCCTTCTCTATCTCGCACAAAAGCTCCAGGCCTTTCTCCTCGCTCCTCAGCCCAAAGGTCTTCAGCGTCGCTTCCACGCAATCCCGCAAATTGAATTCCGCTGCTTCCAGGTCGATCTTCCCTGCCTCGATCTTCGAAAAATCCAGAATGTCGTTGATCACCGAAAGAAGCGAATCTGACGACATCTTCACGGTCTCCAGGTATTCCCGTTGTTCCGCATTCAGCTCCGTCTCCAGCGCCAGCCCGGTCATTCCGATCACCCCATTCAACGGAGTCCGTATCTCGTGGCTCATGTTCGCCAAAAACTCGCTCTTTGCCCGGCTCGCCGCCTCCGCCGCCTCTTTCGCACTCAGCAACTCTTCTTCTGCGCGGATCCGTCCCACGAACTGCCCCATGCTCTCCGCCACTCTCGCCATGGACTTTCGCGCATCCTCCCGCAGTGGCTCCTCCGCAAACGTCGCCACCACCCCCACCACTTCCCCGTCCGTCAGTAATGGTTGACTCGCAATCGAAGCCACTTTTCCTTCTCGAGCCCAAACAAACTTGCCGTCGCTTCTTTGCCGCGGGCCGCACGTCGCGCAATCCAATTCATCTTCCTTTGAAATCCACATCGCCGCTTTCGCTTCCACCTCTCTTATTTCCCATTCCCCGCGGTTTCCCCCGCTGGCCTGCAGCTCCATCTCTCCACTGATCTCGTTCACGCACCATATTCCGACAAACGCCACATCCAGATACTTCACGAAACTCGAAGCGCACAAACTAAGCCCTTCGCGCAGCCTCAGACCTCCCGTCAGCGCCGCGCCAATCTCCCCCGCAAACGCATCCAGCATGGCGCGCCTCGCCAATTCTCCTTCCGCACGCCGCCGTTCGCTCACCACCGCCCCCAGGCACAATCCCGTCAACCCCAGTGCCAGCATCGCCAGTTGCAGCCTTGGCATTGCACCACCGTGTGCTTGCGTCGCCCACGCCGTGAAGATCATTCCGATATTGATCGCAAACGTGGTCAGCGCCGCTCCTGGCAATCCGTACCTCATCGCCGTCCAAACCACCGGTATGAAAAGTAAATACAACGGCTGGTACGGAATCGCCGGCGCAAATCCAAACAGCAGCCAGATCGCCGCCGCAATCGAGATCAGCTGGGCGCCAGGCTCCAGGAACTTCCGCACACTAATCCTCCGTTCTCTCTTCCGTGCCACCCGTATCTCTTTTTCCGGGTACACCCAGGCTTTCAACCACGGCGTGACATAAACCAGTAGAAATGGAGTTATCGTAACCATTGCAATCGCATCGCTGGCCCACCAATCCGCCGCGATCTTCAACCCGTCTGCTCGTTTCGCCAGCCCATCTCCCAATAACGTCAAAGTTCCCGTGATCGAGGAAAAAATCTCGATCGTCAGGAGCACCCCCACAAACCGCCCCACGTCTCGCAGCCTTCCAAGCTGCGGATCGATTTGCCATCGCCCTCGCAACAAGTTCGCCGCCGCCATGTAACCCGAGTACAGCAGGATCGCTCCCGGCAATCCACACCACGACAGCAGCGGCCGGTGATAATTCACCACCGCCGCCAGCACGCTCGCGACAAACACCACCGGGTAGAATCGCTTTCCCCCGCACAGCATCAGCGCCAGCGACAACCCCACCGGCAGATAGCAGGGCGGCGCGCCCTCCCACGCTTGCGACGCGGTCGACGATCCATCCGTCACCAGAAACAGCGCAACGTAGATCGTGGCGACCAATGCCAGCTTGTGAATTCTCAAACTATCCGCGCCTTGCGGCGCATACCCAACTCGGCCCACACCCTTCTGCAAGGGCCGCGCTCCCTCTGCTCCACTCCCTTCGACACTTCTTCCGGGCACACGATGTTCCACTTCGGCATCACCAGCCGTCTCCAGTCTCCCGTTCATCCGCCTTCGTTCGTCCATCCGCCCCTAACGCCTTCACCCACCTGCAATTCCCCCCAACCGATTCCAAACAAACTTCATACCCAATCCCAAGCCCCACTCCCTCACCTTCTTGCACGAGACACACCACGCTCTATCAGCGTTGCCGCCGCAATCAAGCTCGTGCAACTCTCTCTCCATCCCTCTTTGCCCTTTGCTCCCTTTCCGCTGGCTACATCATTCCTACCCAATGTTCCAGATTGGAGCCTCACCTCTCCCTGGCAATCTCTCCCTCCTTTCTCTTCCTCCCCTCTCCTCTGCTAAACTTATCCACGTTCCGCGCTACAACTTTCGCTTCGGGAGAGTCCCCCATGAATTCGTTCGCTCCGCTCAATCGCAGGCAATTTCTATCCAATGCTTCCCGCTTTAGCGCTCTTTACGCATTCGCTGGATCGCTTTCGCTTCCCTCCTTCGCTGCTGCCGTCGCCGACGACCCGCGCGTCTCCCAAACTCCCGTCGTCGATGCCGGCTTCGCCTCTGTCCGCAAAATCGGCAACGGCCTCTACGCCACCATCTCCGACACCTCCAAGGGCTTCACCACCATCTGCAACGGCGGATTCCTTGTCGGCAAAGACGCTGGCCTCCTCCTCGAAGCCTATGGCTCCGCTCCCGGTGCCGCATTCCAGATGGATGCTTATCGCAAAGTCACCCAGCTTCCCGCCCCCAACGCGCTGCTCACCCACTATCACTTCGATCACTCCCTGGGCAGTTCCTTCTACGGTGCCAACGGCATCCAACTCTGGGCGCACAGCGCCGTTTCCAAGCGCATCAACGATTCCTACGTCTCCTTGCAAGGAGCCGATCGCGCCGCCGTTCTCGCTCCCATCGAAAAGCGCATCAAGGACGCCAAAAACGACGTCGCCCGCCAGCACGCCCAGGGGGATCTCGGTGCCGTCGGCACGGTCTTCGACCTGGCCAACAAAACGCCCCTTGCCTTCCCCAACAAACCTCTCGATCCTGCTAAACTTCCGATGAATCTCGACCTCGGCCATTTCCCCATCGTCATCGAACACTATCCCGGCCACTCCGGCACCGATCTCATCGTTCGCGTTCCCGACCAGAAAGTCGTCTACGCGGGCGACCTCGTCTTCAACCACGCCTATCCCGCTTGCTTCGACGAAAAGTGCACCATGTCCGGCTGGCGCAACACTCTCAAGACCTTCGCCTCCTGGGACAAAGACACTCTCTTCGTCCCAGGCCATGGCCCCGTCTGCGGCCAGGAAGGCATTCAAAGCCTCCGCGACCTTTTCGACGACCTCGCCCTGCAAGCCGAAAAAATGCACAAAGCCGGCGTTCCCCTTTCCGACGCTACCGACCAATACGTCATCCCCGACAAATTCAATACCTTCCCCGTCTTCGCCTGGGGCTTCTGCATCGCCGGCGCCATCTCCAAGCTCTATGCCGAAATAGCCGCCAGCTAGTTCAACTCCCGCGCCGCTGCAAATAAAAAAGGCGCCTCGAAACTTCGAGGCGCCTTTCACTTTTTTTTACTCTTGTGGCACAGCGATTCCTCGCTGTGCTCTGACACTTTACTTACCTTTTTAGGGCCTGCCTTCTAAGGCAGGCCGCTTGTTGCTCCAACTGCACAACATCTGACGAATTTTGATTCAGTGCATCAATACTTTGAGTGAACGCCCAAGGCTCATGGTTGTACATTTGCCAAATCCAGGATCCCAGTTCTGGTTTCCCATGGAACTCAAGTCTGGTTTTGGGAGGACCGCAAGCCATTCCTGGAACTGTAAGGACTAGCGAGGAGCCAATCATGCGCAAATCAAAAAATTATGTCTGGTTCATCACTGTGACCGTAGTGCTGGCTGCAACCCTGAGTATGCTCGCCAGCGCGGCCGCTCAAAAGGCATCCGTCCCGAAGCCTCAAGACAAGCTGGCGATGGGAGAGGATGACGTCAAACACTTGCTCCTCCTTATGGACGCTGACAATAAGGGCATGGTTTCCAAGCAGGAATTTATGAAATACATGGAAGCCGAATTCGAACGTTTGGACAAGAACAAGGTCGGCCGGCTGAACGTGAAGGAATTAACGCGATCGAACCTTAGCGCAAGCTACTATCTCGGAAAATGACCCCGCTGCCGCTCAATTGGAGTCACTAACCTCCGAAGGTGGAACCAGCCGAAGGCGTCACAGGGGACAGAGCCGAGCTACACCCTCGCGCGTTTCGCACAAGGCTAGCGAGGCAAATGAAGTCAACCGCGGCACTTCAGTCGCCTCGCTATCACAAGCTCCATTGCCGCTCTGACGGCAATGCATCACTCTGCCGCTCGCCGCCTAGAACTTCACAAGGATCGACAAGTCAATAAACGACTCATTCTTCCTCAAATCGGGAAACCACACGCTGTTCGATCCACCGCCGCAAGCCGTCTCCGCCGCACCAAGGCTCGTCTGCCCCGAGGATGATCCATTGCTGCAGACGAAGAATTGCGGCGACCCCGTATTCCCGTTCGGCGGCGTAATCCCGCCCTGTCCCGTCCAATACGGCACGCTCGCATGCCGGTAGTCATACTCCGCCCGGAACGTAATGTATTGCTTCGGCATGTAGTCGAACGTAATCGAAGAATCCCACGCCTTGAACGGATCCCCCGGATTCCCCGTGAAGTACGGCGAACTCGTCGCCGCCGTCACCGCCGTCTCTCCATTGATCGGCGGAATCAGTACGAGGTACCGCCCCGGATTATTGATTTGCCCGCCGCCAATCGTCAGTCCAAACAAATCCCGGTGGAACCAGAACCGGTTGTAAACCATGTATCCGATGAAGCTCTGTTTCGGCCCGCCCTTGTGATTTCCGTAGCAACTCACGCCGCTCCCATACTCGCAGCCGAGGTCCCCCGTGACTGTAAACGCCATCTTGTCCAGCGTCTTCTCCGGGTTATCGTAATACTTCACCTCAATGCTGTTGTCCGTGTGAATCCGCGAGCGCCCATGAATAAACAGGTCATCCTCGCCCAGCCCGTAATTGTTCGAAATGATGTTCAGCCACGGCTTGGGAGTCCACTTGATCTGTCCTCCTAACCCCGGACGGTGATTCGCGGACCCATATGCCTGCCACCCGTTGATAAACCACGGCTCAATCTTCAGGTGCGCCGTCGGAAAAATCTGCACGCGCACGCCGTTGAAAAACCACGGTGTATTGGATGACACATACGAAGGCTGATAAGCCCAGTTGTCAAAGTTGTAGTAGCTGAACAAGCCCACGTAAGACATGAAGATTCCCGCGTCCACGTTGATTCCGTGCAGCACGTTGAAGTGATACCCGCCATACGCCTCCGACAAATAACGATAAGCCCCCGTCAGATCCCATTGCCCGTGCCCGGGGCTCGGATCGTTCCGAGGTGTCGTCGACGAATACATCCCAAACTGCGTCATCACCCTCGCCCGCACATTTTCATAGTGGAAATCTCCGCCGACGCCCAGTTGCTCTAACTGAACTTCCGAGGACCGGAACAGCTCGCTCGACCCTCCGATCGAATGGTCCACTGGATGATTGAAGTCGTATACGTAATTGATGTCCGCCCGGATTTCCGGCGTGAAGAATTTTGAATCCCAGAAAATCTCCTTCGTCCGCGGATTTCCGTTCAGCCACGTCCAGTCCGCGTCGGAAAACGGTTCGATTTTCTTTTTCTCCGGGAGCTGCGTCGCACTCGCAGACGTGCTTGATTCTTTATTTGGCCCAACAGCCGCAGCGATGCTAGCCGCCATCGAACTCGGCACGGCGCCCGCCGGGGCACTTGTCGGCGTTGCCGAGGGCGCGCTTGCAGCCGGCCTTGGTGTGGCCATCATTCCACCGGAAACACTTGGCCCCGGCTCCGCGACCTTCTCACGCACCGCTGACTCCTCCGCGGCCGGCTTCCCATCCTTCGACTCTAGATCCGCCACCCGCTTCTCCAACTGCTCCACCCGCTCCAGCAGCCAGCGCTCCCGATCCGTCAGACCAGCTTCCGGCTTGCTCTCCGTCGCCTTCGTCACAGCAGGTTTCGAATCATCTCCCGCCTTGCCATCGTCCGCGCGCCCCATATCGCAAACGCTTAAACTCACCAAAGTGCTCATCCCAAACGCCAACCCACTTCTCCACAACTTGCGCATGGCTTCTCTCCTACCCGATTTTGGGCAACGAATTGGTTCAGGGACTGCACCTACCCGGTGCCGCCACTTATCAAATGAAGTCTCCGTCGTTGCAAATCCACGATACCGCCCGCCCCATAAGATTTCCGTGAAGCCCAAATCAGCCTTCCCTAAGACCGATTGCCCGCCTTTTCTTCCATAAGTGATACTTACGTATATACTTATTTCTGAACTGTGGCTTTACCCAATCTCGTCCCAATTGATTCCAACTCGTTTCGTCCATTCTGCGCCGCACCACCCCGTTCGCCGAGCTTGCTTCACTCCCGTAAGCGCCAGCGGCGCGGCAGAAGTTAGCCCAGCCCGTAAGGGCTGGGCACCCCCAACAGAGAATCCCAGCGCTGTAGGCGCGGCAAATTCTTACGATGTCGATGTCTGGAATTATCCAACCGATAAAAACTTCGCGTGAATTCCGTGCGCGCTACCTTTGCGGACCACGGATCACTTCCCAACTACGCCCCCAACTTCTCCCTCTTCCCTATCTCCGCCGCCATCTTCTCCATCTCTCCATGGATCAACCCGTTCGTCGCCAGAATCGTCTTCCCGCCTAAAACATACGCCTTACCATCCAGGTCGCTGATCTTTCCCCCGGCCTCTTCCACCATCACCACCCCGGCCGCCGTATCCCACGGCTTCAACCCAAATTCCCAAAACCCGTCAAACCGCCCTGCCGCCACATACGCCAGATCCAAAGCCGCCGACCCGTCGCGCCGCACCCCGTGCGAGCACAACGTAAAATCCCAGTAGTAATGAATGTTCGGATGCGCATGCCTCTTATGATTCGGAAATCCCGTGCACAACAGACTTCCCCGCAGCGCCGCGATCTTAGAGCACTGCATCCTCTTCCCGTTGAAGAACGCGCCTTCCCCCCGCGCCGCCGAAAACATCTCTTCCGACATGGGGTTGTAAATCACTCCCAGCACCAGCTCATCGCCCTTCGCCAGCGCCATCGAAACGCAAAAACATGGATACCCGTGCGCAAAATTCGTCGTCCCGTCCAGCGGATCCACGTGCCACTTGTACTCCGATCCCGTCTCTTTCCCGGTTCCCTCTTCCGCCGCTACCGCGTGCCCCGGAAAATATTTCTGCAGCCGGCCTACAATCACCGCCTCGGACCTCTTGTCCGCCTGCGTCACCAGGTCGTAATCGCCTTTATACGAAATATCCACCGGTCGGTGCGCCTCCTCGCGCAACACCGCCCCCGCCTCCCGCGCAATCTCCACCGCCGCCTCTAAATATTCAATCGCCATTCAATCTCTCACTGTGGATTCTCTCTGACTGATTACCGATAACTGATTTCTGATAACACCCTTCTCTTCACTGGCCACTGGTCGCCGGCCACCGGTCACTTTCCCACTCACTGCGCCCCCACCAAATACGCCGTCCGATGCCTCGCCGCATACCCCGGCAGCATCTTCACCTCAATCTTGCGATACGTATTCGCCGCGCCCCGCGGATTCGGGTAATACCCCAGCCGGTATTGCGTCCGCAATTCCGCTTCAATCCGGTCAAAAATAACCGGCAACTCCTGCGGCGACTCCGGAAAAAACATCGCCCCGCCCGTCGTCTCCGTGATCGTCTGCAAAGCGTGCTCGCCCGCGGTGTTTCGTCCGTTCTCGCTTTTCATCGTGCGGACCAGAATCGTATACAGCAGCACTTCCCCGCGCAGCGCCCCACGCCGTGCCGCCTCAAAATCCGCATGGCTGGTGGTCTCTCCGCCGTCCGTCACCAGGATAATCACGCGCCGCCGCTCGCCGCCCCGCTTCTCCAGCGCCTGCGAACCCAGCATCACCGCGTCGTAAATCGAAGTGCCCGCGCCGTCAGGTATCTTGGCTACTGCCTCCTGCAGAGTCTGCACCTTCTCCGTAAAAGTCGTCCGTTGCGTCACCGTCTCGTCAAACGAAAACACAGACATCCGGTCATCCGGCCGCAGCACCTGCCGGATAAACCGTGTCGCCGCGTCGCGCTCATACTGAAAATCAATGTGCGCACTCATGCTGGCATCGATCATCAACGCCAGGTCCAGCGGCAGCTTTGTTTCTGCTTCAAAAAACTCCACCTTTTGCGGCACGCCTTCTTCCAGCACTTGAAACGCTTCCTGCGGCAGGTTCGGCGCTGGACGCTTGTTCTCGTCCAACACGCTCACCAGCACGTTCACCAGATTCACGTTGACTTTAATCGTGCCCTTCGGTGCCTGTGGGTCTTTCTGTCTTTCCGGTGTGTCCACCGGTGCTGGCACCATCGGACCGGGAGCCGTTGGCGGCGGTTGACCGTTTGTTGGAGGGGGCTGTGGCTTGCTGGTGGAAGGCTGTGCCCAAGGCGGCCGATCCGGCTTTTCCTGCGCGCAAGCAAGGGCGACACTCGCAAAAAAAGCCAATCCAGCCAGGCACCAATGGTGGAATCGCGTGACCCGGGGATTCATCAAATAGCTAGGATGCACTTTTTGCACTTGGGGGTGTCGGAGGCAGTTCGCCATCCGCCCATACCGCCCCATCCGCGAAATACTCTTTCTTCCAGATGGGCACCGTCTTCTTCAACGTATCGATCGCAAACCGGCAGGCGTCAAATGCCGCCCCGCGGTGCGGCGCGCTCACCGCGATGAACACGCTCGTCTCTCCAATTTCCAGCCTTCCCAAACGGTGCACCATCACCACCCGATGGATCGCAAATTTCTCATGAATCTGCGCCGCAATCTCCCTCATCTTCCCCAGGGCCATCGATTCGTACGCCTCATATTCCAGGTAACTCGTCTCCCGCCCATGCGACTCATTCCGCACAAATCCATCAAACGTAACGATCGCCCCATCCTGCCCCGCGCGTACGTGCCTCACTAGCGCCCCGGCATCAATCGCCGCGCGCACCAACCCAAATTTATCTTCTTGAATGCTCGTCGTCATAGGGTGCGTCTCATCACTGCCGGAAGCGGCGCCTTCGCATCATTCATCGAAAAAGCAAATCCCGTCATTCCGAACCCCGTTCGCTTTTTGAACTGGGTGAGGAATCTGTTTTTTTATCTCTTCATTTCTATTTTCAATTTCTAATTTCAATCTTCTGCTCTCAGCCTCCGCTCACCGGAGGCAAAAACGCAATCTCATCTCCAGTCGTCACCCTCGTATCCCACGCCGCAAACTCCTGATTCCGCGAAACCACCATCGAATTCCGAAATCCAGCCAACTTCGGGTACCTCTCAGCATAACGCTCAAACACCTGCGCCAACGTTGCCCCTTCCGGCAGCTCTCCCGCTTCCTCAGCCAGCCCGGTCAATTCCCGCAGCCGCCCAAAAAACAACACCTTCACCCGCACTGTCGTCGAAACCGTCGCCATCCGAAAATTGTACCGCGCTCCGCCCCCAGTAGCACAGGCTTTAGCCTGTGTCTTCTCCCAGCCGTTCTCTGTGCCCTCTGTGGTGAACTCTCTTCTACGGCCCGCGGATCGCGCGCCCCACAATCCTCCACATGCTTCATAATCTAACCACCACGAAGGACCCCATGAAAATCCTCATCACCGGCTCCACCGGCCTCGTCGGCACCGCCCTCGCGCAAGACCTCCAGCGCGCCGGACACACCGTCTGCCGCCTCATTCGCCCCGGCACCACCCCCGGAAATTCCCCCGGCTTCGACGTCAACTGGAATCCCGCCACCGGCGAACTCGGTGGAGCCGCCGTAGGCGCCGATGCCGTAGTCAACCTGGCCGGAGCCTCCATCGCCGAAAAACGCTGGACGCCGCAACGCAAACAACTCCTCCGCTCCAGCCGTGTAGAAACCACCCGCGCCCTCGTCCAGGCTCTCGCCAAAATGTCCGCCCGCCCCAGCGTCCTCGTCTCCGCCTCCGCCATCGGCATCTATGGCCACCGCGGCGACGACACCATAACTGAAGCCAGCGAACCCGGCACTGATTTTCTAAGTGAAATTGCAAAAGAATGGGAATCCGAAGCCCGCAAAGCCGAAGCCCTCCGTATCCGCGTCGTCCGCACCCGCTTCGGCGTAATCCTCTCCAAACACGGCGGAGCCCTTCCGCAAATGATGCGCCCATTTCAATTCTTCGCAGGCGGAAAAATCGGCCCCGGCACGCAATGGCTCAGCTGGATCACTCTCGACGACACAGTCGCCATCCTTCGCCAAGCCCTCGAAAACCCCAACATCACCGGCGCCCTGAACGTTGTCTCTCCACAACCTGTCACCAACGCCCAGTTCACCCAAATACTCGCCGCCGCCCTCCACCGCCCCGCGCTCTTCCCCGCCCCCGCCTTCGCCCTCCGCCTCGCTCTCGGCGAATTGGCCGATGCCCTCCTCCTCTCCAGCCAGCGCGTCCTCCCCGCCCATCTCCAAAAACTCAACTACAAATTCACTCACCCCGATCTCGTCGTAGCCCTAGCCACAATCTTTCAAACCTAGCCTGCTCACACCGCATCACGGTTCGCCATCGCGCGATGATTGGATCCGCTCCCGCGAGTGTCAATCAACCCGGCGGCCATTCCCGGTTTGGGAACGCACTCTAGCACTCCCGTTCAATTCGGAACGTCCTGCATTCTTCCGGCACACCAACATTCTCGCGCTTTTCCACACGCGCGTTTCCGTTTACCAGCTCCAAACTCTTGGTTCCACTCACTTTAAAGGAATCAAATGTTCACCGAACGCTCCGCCGACGCTTCCGCACCCCGCGCCTTTTCGCTGGCCCTTCGTCTGCAATCCGAATCTCCATGCGTCCTCTCTCGCAATCGCGCTCCAAACAAGGCCCCTCCACTCGGAGCCTTCAACTCTCTCGCCCCGCCCCGCGATCTATTTTTCTCTTCACCCTTGCTCTCTCCCTGGCCGCGTGCGGCGGCAGCGGTGGCGGTGGTTCCACAACACCTCCGCCACCGCAAATCACCATCTCCATCGCTCCCAATTCCGGCACTGTACTCCTCGGCAACACCCTCACTTTTTCCGCCACCGTCACCAACACGCCCGACACTTCCGTCTCTTGGAGTGTCAACGGAATCTCCGGCGGCTCCCCCCAGGTCGGCACCATCTCCTCCAACGGACTCTTCACCGCCCCCGCCGATCTCCCCACCGGCGGCAAAGTCCAGGTCTCCGCCACCAGCCATGCCGACTCCTCCAAATCCTCCACCGCCGGCGTCACCATCTCCAGCGACATCTCCGTCTCACTCTCTCCCGTTTCCTCTTCCATCGAACTCGGCGCTCTCCAATCCTTCCGCGCTTCCATCACCAGCAGCGGCAAACCCGATCCCGCCATCCTTTGGAGCCTTTCCGGCCCCGCCTGCCCCAACAACTGCGGCGCCGTTGACGCCAACGGCAATTACACCGCGCCCGCCATTCTCCCTTCCGCTCCCGCCGTCACTCTCATCGCCACCAGCGTCGCCGATCCCTCCAAACAAAACTCCGCTCCGCTCATCATCACCAGTCACTTCACGTTGCAACTCGCCGCGCCTTCCAGTCTTCAGCCGGGTGTCACCGCCGCCCTTGTCGCCACGCTCGCACCCGTTCCCGGTTCCAACCCCAACGCCGTCCTCTCCTGGTCGCTCTCTGGCAGCGGCTGCAGCGGCAACGCTTGCGGCATTCTCACAGTGATCACCACACAGTCCGCGGGAACGGGCGCCATTGCCGACACCGCCGATTACACTGCGCCGTCCGCACCTCCTCAGCCCAACACCATCGTCATCACCGTCACGCCGCAGGCCGATCCCTCCAAAAAAGCCCAAGCCACCATCGCCATTCAGCCCGGCCCCAGCCTCGGACTCACACCCTCCACGGCCACTCTCGCCGCAAACCACCGCGTCACTCTTGCCGTCAACGAAAACGGCACCGCCGGCGCTTCTCTCGTCTGGACGGTCAACGGTATCCCCGGCGGCAACTCCACGGTCGGCAAACTCTGCGTCGTTGCCTCATCTCCCTGCCAAAGCATCAACAGCGGCACCTCCACGCAAGTCGACTACATCGCCCCGGGCGCCATCCCCTCCTCCAATCCCGTCTCCGTGCAAGTTGCCATCTCCGGAAATCCCGCCATCTTCTCTTCCGCGCAAATCACCGTCCTCAATCACGTTCTCGTCAGCGTTTTTCCCAACAGCGTCACGCTCCCTCCCCTTGGCGTTCAGGGCTTCACCGCCTCGGTCCTCGGCACCGCCAATCAGTCCGTCGTCTGGCAGGTGCAAGGTTCCGCCTGCTCCGTCATCGGCACGTGCGGCATCATCACTCCCGGCGGCGCATTCACCGCTCCCCTCTCGCCGCCTGCCCCTAACTCCATCCAGATCGTCGCCATCAGCCAGGACGACTCCGCCCAAACCGGCTCTGCCAACGTCACCATCTCCACCGGTTCCAACATTCTTTCCCTGCATCCCGCCAGCGTATACGCCGGCGGTGCCAACGGTTTCACCCTCACGGTCACCGGCAGCGGTTTCGTACTTTCCAATCCCGGTCCCGGCTCCACCCTTCTCATCAACGGCTCCACTCGCGTCACCACCTGCGCCTCCCCCAACTCCTGCTCCGCTCCCGTCACCAGCACCGACGTCGCGCAACCCGGCAACGTCTCCGTCCAGATCCAAAGCCTCTCCGGCCCGCTCTCCAACATCGTTTCTCTCGTCGTCGTCGCTCCTGGCTCCTCCGACGACGTCATCTCACTCACCAGTTCCACTCCCGTCAACTCCGGAAAAAATATCACTGTCGTCGAACCCACCACTGCCGGCGTCGACAGTCCCTCCGTCTCCTTCGATCTCGACGTCGCCGCTCTCGGCGTCTTCAACACTTCCACCAACTCCTGCAACCTCGCCGGAAATCCCGTTCCTCTCCTTCGCCCCGCATCCGGCACCATCGCCGCCGACATCTGCCTCTTCTCGCAATCCGGCTTTGACACCAGCATGGCCTACACCATCTCAGGCCCCGGCGACGTCGCCGTAATTTCCAAACAGCCCGCGGGGCTCGGCATCATCCATCTCACCATCCAGATTCCTTCTACCGCCATCCCAGGCGCGCGAACACTTTTCATCCAGAACGCCAATCTCGATAAAACCGCCGCTTCTGGAGCACTCGAAATTCAATGAACAGGGGTGAACATTCATGAGCTACAAAGATCGCCGCCGATTCCTTTGGTTCCTTTTCCTGATCGGCCTCGCCTTGATCGCCGTCGTCGCACAAGCCACCACGATGGTGCGCCTGCGCTTCCAGGACTTGGTGCATTACTCCAATTCCATCGCCCGCGTCCGCTGCCTCCAGGCAGAATCGCAAATGGAGAACGGCGAAATCTGGACCGCCACCACTTTCCGCGTGCTCTCCCGCAACAAAAGCTATCTCCCCGAGAAAATCGTCGTCCGCCAACCCGGCGGAAAATTCCAGCACCTCCACTCCCATGTAGATGGGACACCCGAATTTCGTCCCGGTGAAGAGGTCTATCTATTTCTCACTGCGCATCCCACCGGCCAGTTCCGGATTGTTGGTTGGTCCCAGGGCACCTTCCGCATCCATCGCGATCTCCGCTCCGGCGGCGAAACCGTCACCCAGGATTCCGCCGAAATCCCCGTCTTCGATCCCGCTTCCAACTCCTTCACAAAATCCGGCGACAAAAATCTTCCGCTCGACGCTTTCGAGCATCGCCTCAAACGCGAACTCGCCCGCGAATCGGAATAATCCCCTCTACAGGAGACACGCCCATGCAATCTGCAAACATCGCCCCCCCACCCAACCTTGTCATCCTGAGCGCATCCGACGAGGATGTGCGAAGGACCTCAACTTCGGCACCGGCAGACACCAAGCCACTGCCGGGAGCTCACGACTCCTCAATTTTTCACCCCACTTCCAAAGCAAACCCCAAATTCAATCGAGGTAATCCCATGCAGAACTCCCACCGCCAACTCGCCGCTCTCTCCACAACGCTCTTCCTCATCCTCTGGTCCGTCACCTCTGCGCAAGGCTACGCCTACAACCTGATCGTCCCCGACGTCCGCCAGCCCGCCGGCATCTCCAGCGGTTCCGCTTGTCCCATTGCTTCTCATCAACTGACCAGCGCCGCCGCCATCGCCTTCCGCTGGAGCACCATGCTCGGTACCACTCCCAAAACCATCCTCACCCAGAACCAGACCGCCGCCGGCAGCCTCAACGAAATTGAACAAGTCATCCAGCAATCGCTCAACGTCTGGAGCAGCGTCGCCGGCGCCTCGCTCACCGCTTCTTCCATCGCGCCGCTCGTTCGCAACTCCTCCACCAATCTCTGCGGCTCCGACGGCATCAACTCCATCTGCTTCGATCAGCCGGACATGGCCTTCACTCCCGGCGTCCTCGCCTTCACGCGCGTCATCACCGCCGATCAGATCGGCATCCAACTCGGCAGCGGCGCGCCCTCCACGCAAGTCGGCCAGATTCTCGACACCGATATCTATTTCAATCCCACCGATTCGCTAGTTTCCTTCTCCACTCCCGCTGCTCTCTCCGTCAATCCGAAATCCTACGACCTCGCATCCATCCTCACCCACGAACTCGGCCACGCTCTCGGCTTCAGCCACTCCGCCGTCTGGAGCGCCATGATGTTTCCCTTTGCGCCCGCACCAGGCACCTTCACCGGAATGCGCCCCACCGCGCAGCTGCCCGATGCACCGCTCGCCGACGACGATCGCACCGGCCTCCGCGTTCTCTATCACGACTCCGCCGACACGCAATTCGTCGGCTCCATCCAGGGCCGCATCATTCCCGCCAATCCTCTCTCTCTGCCCGCGGCTCCTCCCGGCGTCACCGGAATCTTCGGCGCACACGTAGTCGCCGTCGACGCCGCAAGCGGCGCCGTTATCGCAGGCACTTTAGGTGGATGGAGTTGCCAGGCCCCCGGCCCGGCTCAATTCGATGGCGCTTACAAAATCGGCGCTCTCGCCGTCAATCACGCTTACAAAATCTACGCCGAGCCCCTCAACGGCGCCGTCGGCCCCGCCGAAGTCTCCAACGCTCTCGTCAGCCTCTGCCGTAACTCCACCACCGACCCCGGCTGGCCCCCGCTTCAATCCTGCGTAGTCCCCAATCCCAACCTCGAATTCGCCACCGCCACCCGCTCATCCCCGTAACGAGCACCACCGCGATTTGTCATCCTGAGGGCATCCGACAAGGACGCGCGAAGGACCTCAACATAAGCTTCACCGGGACTGCAAATTCGGTGGAAGTTCGCTTCCTCAACTCCCCACCGGAACCATCCACCCGCCCCCAAACAACAATCCTGGCGCCAGTGAAGCCAAAAACACCGCCGTCCGTTCACTCGCAAGCTTCCCCGCCGCCTTCTCAAACGCCGACTGCAACGTCGCCCCGCACATCGAAGATCCCAGGTTCCCCTTCGTCACCGCAATCGGCGGAAACGCGCTTCCCGCCACGCCCAGTTGTTTCGCCAGCAACGCCACCAGCCGCGGGTTCGGCTGGTGCGTCGCAAAGGCTCCCACCTTGTCCCGTGAAATTCCGCTGCGCTTTTCCACTTCGCCCAGAACTTGCTCCATCCGGTAAACCGCCGCGCGCGAAAGCGCCTCGCCGTCAAACTGAATCTCCAGTCCACTCCCGGCCGTGTCGTTGATGGAAATCGCTTCCGCATACTGCGCCGCGCACCCGAAAAAGAATTCCCCGAACCGGTATGCGAATCGCCCCTTTTCCGGCGCCTTGTTCGACAGTAGAAACGCGCTCGCTCCATCTCCAAACAACCCGCCAAACTCTCCCGCCGTTCGCCCCGGCCCCAGCGTACGGCTGTGAACGTCCGCCGTTGCCACCAGGATCTTCTTCGCCTGGCCCGACATCAGCATCGCCTGTGCCACGCATAGCACCTGTAACAGAGCCAGGCAGCCGCTGCCTACATCCAGCGCCGTCGAATGCTCCCGCATTTTCATTCGCGCATGGATCTGCGCCGAAAGCGACGGGTACGCGTGGTCCGTTTCGCTTGCCGCAATCACGCCATCCAGGTTCTTGGCGTCTTCCCCGCACTGCTCCAGCACTTTGCGGCATGCTCCCGCGGCCAGCGAACCTTCCGTCTCGTCCTCCGCAGCATACGCCACCGACACGATCCCCGCCCGCGTCCGCAATTTTCCCGCGGGCATCCCAAACGCTTCGTCCACATCTTCCGAAGGAATAATGCGGGAACCAAACTCGCTTGCGGCACCGGTCAGATATACATTGTTCTCGTCCAAAACGTCAGCCCCTTTATTTATTGGCCTTCTCTCTCATCCGCCCCCGGTGTCGTCCTCGGATGAGACAACGATTGCCTTCCATCATCCGGCACCGCGCCTCTCTTTTCCAGCCCGGAGACAAATTAGTTACTCCCGCATACCGTCCTCCCTGGGAACGCCAACCTCTTGTTCATCACGCCCGTTAGGCGGGATGAATCTCCGGATTGGCGCTCCCGGGCTGTGGAGTGCGGTGGCTCTGCCACCGCTTTTGCGGTTCAGGCCGAATCGCTAAACTGCCTTAGAGTCACTACCTGGCTTCCGGTCTATTCCAGTCCCCATTTCGGCCCCCACCACAACGCATGCTATCTTGGAAATACCCGCGCTTTCGCAATCCGGAACGAAACGCCAGATATCGCATACTTTTCTTAACAATGATCGCCAAACGCTTCCAGTCGCTTGTCTCTCGCTTGTCCTTGTTGGCAAGCTTCCTTCTTCTCGCCGCCATCCCCGCCCGCGCCCAGCGCCTTCGCGGCGAACTCCATCTCGAAATCCGCGATCCAAAAGGTTCAAGCCTCGCCGCCAAAGGTGAACTCCTCAGCCAAGCCAACGGCTTCGAGCGCCGTTTCCAGATTCCCGCCGACGGCCACCTCGTTCTTCAGGATCTCCCTTTCGGCATCTACCGCCTCAATCTCTCCGCTGAAGGGTTCTCCGCCTGGAGCGACGTCGTCGAAGTCCACTCCGAAGTCCCCATAAAACTCGGCATCACTCTCGGCGTTGCCCCGGTCACCACCCAGGTCCAGGTTACCGACGAACTCACCCTCGTCGACCCCACTCGCACCGGCACTCTCTATTCCGTCGGCAAGCAGTCCATCCGCGAACAGCTCAGCCTCCAGCCCGGCCGCGACCTCTTTGATCTCGTCAATCAGGAGCCCGGCTGGGTTTACGAAGGCAACGGCGTCCTGCATCCACGCGGCTCCGAATACGACGTGCAGTTCGTCGTTGACGGCCAGCCCCTCGTCCAGAATCGCTCGCCCGCCTTCGCGCCCGACATGGATTCCGATTCCGTCGAATCACTCCGCCTGCTCACCGCCAGTTATCCCGCCGAGTACGGCCGCAAGCTCGGTGGCATCGTCGAGCTCACCACCGACAAAAATTCGCTTATAGGCTGGCATGGCGATTTCGCCGCTTCCGGCGGCAGCTTCGATCAGCTCGACGGCTCCGCCGCGATTTCCTGGTCCCGCGAAAAAGAGCGCTACTCCGTCCGCGCCTTCGGCCTCCATTCCGGCCGTTATCTCGATCCACCCGTCACCAGCAACTTCGGCAACGACGGCAACTCCGGCGGATTTTCCGCCGCCTACGAACGCGACTTCTCCGATAACGACCGCCTGCGCTTCTCCGTCGCCCACAATTCCCTGCGCTATGAAATCCCCAATGATTTTGCGCAACAGAATCTGCTGCAGCGCCAGGACGCCTCCAGCTCCGAAACCAGCGGCCAGCTCTACTACCAGCACACCATCTCCTCCAACCTGGTTCTCAGCTTTTCCGGCGGCGTCCGCGACTCCAGCTTCTCTCTCCGCTCCAATCCATTCTCCACGCCCGTAATCGTCAATCAGGATCGCGGCTATCGCGAAGGCTATCTCCGGGGCGATGTCGCCGGCCACCGCGGCCACCACGACTGGAAAGCCGGCGCCGACTCTTTCTTCACTCCGATTCACGAAGCCCTGCAATATCACATCACCGACCCCTCTCCATTCGATCCCGGCACGCAGCTGAATCTGAATTTCGCGGCTAGCAAGTGGGACGTCGAGCCATCCTTTTATATTCAAGACCAGATGCGCTACGGCGCCTGGAACATCAGCGCAGGCCTGCGTTTCGATCATTACGGCTTCGTGGTTCACGATTCCGCCGTCAGCCCGCGCCTCGGCGTTTCGCGCTTCGTTTCTTCCCTCAATCTCCTGCTCCACGCATCCTACGACCGCGTGTTCCAGACCCCCGCGATGGAAAATCTCCTCCTCGCCAGTTCCCCGGAACTGGATTCCGTCAATCCCGTGGTGTTGCGGCTCCCCGTTCCCGTCGCCCGCGCCAACTATTACGAAGGCGGCATCACCAAATCTTTCTTCGGTAAGTTCCGCCTCGATGCCAACGTCTTCCGCCGCGACTTCCACAACTATTCCGACGACGACGTCCTTCTCCAGACCGGCGTAAGCTTTCCCATCTCCTATGCCAAAGCCCGCATCTTCGGCGAGGAAGTGCGTCTCGAAATTCCGCACTGGGGCCGCGTTTCGGGTTTCGTCAGTTATGCCAATCAATCGGGTATTGGCTATGGACCAATCAACGGAGGGCTCTTTATCGGCAGCGACGCCGGCGCCGCTTTAACCGACACCAGCAAATTCGGCGTCTCTCAGGATCAGCGCAACACGCTGCACACCCGCGTACGCCTCGACGCTGGCCACAACATTTGGTTCGCCGCTGGCGCTCAATACGGCAGCGGCTTGCCCGCCGAGCTAAGCGACAACACCGATGTCCCCACACTCGTCGCCCAATACGGCGCCGCCGTCGTTTCCCATGTCAACTTCACGAAACAACGTGTCGAACCGAATTTCTCAATGGATTTAGGAATGGGCGCGCAACTCTATCGCAAGGAAGCCCGCTCGCTGCAATTCCAGATTCAAGCCACCAACATCGCCGACCGCCTCAACCTCATCAACTTCGCCAGCATCTTCTCCGGCACCGCCCTCGGCCCGCCCCGCAGCGTCTCCGCCCGCCTCCGCATCTCTTTCTAACACTCAACAATTTTCTCGACACGCCGTCATTCCGAGGGCCAGTCCACCCGAGGAATCTGCTGTTCCCACTCTCCAGCCTTTGTAGCGGCCGCCTTCCGAGGCGGGCGCAGTCTGCCGCGGCAAGGCGGACAAACCCTAGCGCGTGAATACCACGAACTTGTCATCCTGAGGGCATCCGACAAGGATGCACGAAGAATCTCAACTCTAGATGATTTGAAAACTAATTGAAGCTCGACAACTACCGGCGCCGCACCTTGCTCAGCAACCGCAGCATTTCCATGTACAACCAGATCAGCGTTACCATCAGCCCGAACGCGCCATACCACTCCATATATTTCGGCGCGCCCATCCGCGCTCCGGTTTCGATCATGTCGAAATCGATGATCAGGTTCAGCGACGCGATGATCACCACGAACAAGCTGATCCCGATTCCCAGCGGTGTGGCGGCATTCAGAAACGACATCTGCGAGTGCCCGAACAGGCTCATCAGCATGTTCAGCGCGTAAACCAGCGCGATACCGCCCGTCGCCGCAATCACGCCCAGCTTGAATCCCCGCGTCGCCTGCACAATCCGCAATTTGTACGCCAGCAATAGCACAAACATCACCCCGAACGTCAGGCTGATCGCCTGCACTGCAATGCCCGGATACGACCGCTCAAACATCGCGGAGATTCCGCCAAGCAGCAGTCCTTCCAACAGCGCGTAAACCGGCGCGCTGATGGGCGACCACTCTTTCTTGAAAATCGTCACCAGCGCCACAACAAATCCGCCGATCGCGCCACCCATCATCCACGGGTACACCGCCTCCGGTGTCGGCGAATGGCTCAAGCCCCACGTCCAGGCCGCTGTTGCCACCACGAACAGCAGTAGCAGCCCGGTCTTGTTGACCGTACCCTGAATCGTCATCGTTTCGCCGGTCGGAATCGCTCCGGCAAACGCACTCTCTTTTAGTACGGGATTCGTCGAACGCAGCAAATCAGCCATGGGCTGTGCCTCCTCGGAAACTACTCGGTGTGAATCCTAAGAATATCACTATGTGGCTTGAGGCGTATTTCAGGAGGGAAAAGTTGGAAATGTTTGGTACCGCTAACGGGAATCGAACCCGTATTTTAGCCTTGAAAGGGCTACGTGCTAACCGTTGCACCATAGCGGCACTCTTTGCGTGAACTGCAACCTGTTAATTATACGGAAATCTCTTTGTTTACGCTACGACGGATGCTTCTTGGATTCTCACGACCAAAAACGATCATCTCTGGAGCATTACACAAAGGGTGTCATCCTGAGGCTATCCGACGAGGATAGCCGAAGGACCTCAACCCCTCAGAACTCGCAAATTCCCAAGACAGAGAAATTTCGTGGCCTTAGCCCTTCCGGTCTTCCCACTCCTCATGCCAGGCCGCCTGAATCGCTTCCAGCTTGCTTTCGTTGGACTTCTGCGGATCGCCTGCAAACCCTTGCAATTCCGTAATCCACTTGTGCATATCCGTAAACCGCACCGTATACGGGTCCAAGTCCGGAAACTTATCTGTCAACCCAATCGCAATATCCTCCAGATTGTCCCAATCAAATGTCCCCGGCATAAATCGTCACCTTCAAACTCTCTGACTCAATTCTTACTGGCTACCGATAACCGATTACTGATTACCGCTTTTCTTCAGTGCCCGTCCAGCTCCTTCGCATAATTCTTGTTCCACTCTGGAATCTCCACCACAATATCCGTCGTCCCGTCCGGCACGGTCTGGCAACCGAGGCGCGACTTCGGCGTAATCCCCGGAGCTTCATCCAGCTCATCCAGCTCCGCGTCGGTCGCCTCATTGCACGACTCCAGCCCCTCTTTCACCATCACGTGGCACGTCGAGCAGGCGCACACGCCTCCGCAAGCATGATCCAGCCCCATCTTGAAACCCTCGGATATGTCCAGAATGCTCCCCGGCAAGCCGTTGTGACCATAAGGAAACTTCTCCGGATCCACTTCCACGGTCTTTCCGCTCGGCAGAAACGTCACCTTGAATTTCTGCGTCGCCTTCTTATACTTCACTTCTTCGATATACGGATTGCTGCCGCCCATCGCTTCTCTCCCTCGATCTCTTCCACCTGCAAAAGCCGGTCATCCCGAACGGCGTCTTTTGCCGGAGGGATCTGTTTTTCTTCTATCGGCGCCGGAAAGCAGATTCCCCGCTTCGCTGTTGCCTGTCTCCAGCCCCCTAAACTTCCGCCAATTTCTTGCCTTCCAGCGCCGCCTGCACCGCCGTGTTCATCAAAATTTCCGCCAGGTGCTCCGTCGCATGGTTAAGCTCATCAATCTTTTTCCGGATCAGTTTGTAGTCCGTGCCTTTCACCGAATCCTGCAGCGCCGCCACCGTCTGTTCCACCTTCACCCGCTCCGGCTCGGACAAGCTCGCCGCCTTCGGATTCGCCAGCGCTTTCGCTGTGGCAGTCAAAATCGCTTCCGATTCCGTCCGCGCTTCGATCAACTGCCGCTCGGCGAAATCCTGCTCCGCATACTCGATCGATTCTTCCAGCATCCGCTCGATGTCCGCATCATTCAGCCCGTAGCTCGGCTGCACTTCAATCAAGTGCTCTTCCCCGTTGCGCAAATCCTTCGCCGCCACCTGCAGAATTCCATTCGCGTCAATCAGGAATTTCACCTCGATGCGCGGCAATCCCGCCGGTGCCGCCGGAATCCGCAGATTGAAACGCGCAAGCGACCGGCAATCCTTCGCCAATTCCCGCTCGCCCTGCAGCACGTGAATATCGATTCCCGTCTGGTTGTCCACTCCGGTCGTGTACATTTCCTGCGCACTCGCCGGAATCGTCGAGTTGCGCGGGATTATCTTCGCCACTGCCCCGCCGTAGGTCTCGATCCCCAGCGAAAGCGGCGTCACGTCCAGCAGCAGCATATTCTGCACGCCGCGCTCCAGAATGTTCGCTTGCACCGCCGCTCCCAGCGCCACCACTTCGTCCGGATTCAGCTCCGTGTGCGGCTTGCGGTCGAAAAATTCCTGCACCGTCCGGCGGATCAGCGGCGTTCGCGTCGTTCCGCCAACCAGCACAACTTCCTCAATCTGCTTCGGGCTCAACTGCGCATCCGCCAGCGCCTGCCGCACCGGCGCCATCGTGCGGTCCACCACCGGACGGATCAGCGCTTCAATCGCGCCGCGCCTGAATTCATGCTCGAACACCTTGCCGCCCGGCAAAGGGAATCGCAGTGTCGCCTGTTCCGTTTCGGACAAGCGATGCTTCACCGCAATCAGTTCCTTCCTCAATTCCTGCGCCAGCTCGCCGTGCGGCGAAAAATCAATCTGGTCGTCCTGCAGAATCTCCTCGTGCACAAACGCCTGCAGCAGGTGGTCAATGTCGTCGCCGCCCAGGTGCGTGTCCCCGTTCGTCGAAAGCACCTGAAAAATGTCGCCTTCGCTCGTCGAAATCAGCTTCAGCACAGAAATATCAAATGTCCCGCCGCCCAGATCGTAAACCGCCACTGTGCCCCGTTGCTTTTCGTGCAAGCCGTAAGCCAACGCCGCCGCCGTCGGCTCATTCACCAGTCGCAAGACTTCCAGGCCCGCGATCTTCCCCGCATCCTTCGTTGCCTGCCGCTGCGCATCATTAAAATAGGCCGGCACGGTAATCACCGCCCGGTCCACCGATTCTCCAAAATACGCGTCTGCCCAATTTTTCAATTCCCGCAAGATAAACGACGAAATCTCCGGCGGCGTGAAAATCTTGTCACCCAGCTGCACGCGAATCACGCTCTTGCTCGCGGCATCAATGCGAAACGGAAAAAGTTTCAGTTCGCTCTGCACATCGGCCGGGCCGCGCCCCATCAGCCGCTTCACCGAATATATCGTCCGTTCCGGCTGCGTCAGCAATCTCCGCCGCGCCGGCTCGCCCACAATGATGCTTCCGTCCGCATCCAGGCTCACCACAGAAGGGCAAAGCGTGCTCCCCGCCGGCCCTGGAATGCACCTCGGCTCGCCCGTCTTCGCGTCCACATACGCGACCAGGCTGTTCGTCGTCCCCAGATCAATTCCAACCGTGCGTCCCATAATCCTTGTAGCTCACCCCTTCAGGGGTGAGGCCTTCCATCCCCCATTCGACCAACCCAACAATCCGGGAAACCCTCAGGCCTGAAGGTCTGCCCTACAGCAATTCCTTTTGCACGTTCACCACTAAATTCCGAATATACGACCGCCGATTCAGCAGTTCATTTAACTTCAACATGACGCTCTTCCGCTTCGTTTCATCCGCGTTCGCGTCAACGGCGGCGTCCCACTCTTTACCCGCACCTTGCAGCTCGCCATCCACCTCTTCGAGCTTCCCTTGAAAATTCCTTTGTGCCGACTCCAATTTCTGTTTCAGCGCGGTTGTGTCGCCGGCGGAACTCTTGGCCTCCCGCAGTTCGTCCAGCGATTCGTTGAGTTCAAAAACCTCTTCCAGCAATTCCGGCGGCGCCTGCTGCTTGTTCTTTCCCTCCACCCGCGCGCCCTCGATCGCCAGCAAATACTCCACCCGCGCCACCGGCTCTCGCAGCGTCCGGTACGCATCATTCAATTCCGAGCTGCGCTTCAGCGAAATCTCCCGCTCCTCCGGCGCTGCATTCACAAAATTGTCCGGATGCAGCTTCCAGCTCAGTTGCAAAAATTTCTTCTCCAGCCCGCCCATCTCGATCCACAGCTTCCGCGGAATCTCGAACATCGCGAAATAATCGCTCTTCTCCGGCACCTGCAGCATCTTTCCGCACGACCCGCAAAAGTGCGTCCCGATGGTCCGCTCGTGGCAATTCCAGCAGACCAGCGGCGGATCGGTAATGGGAAACTGCGTGCTCATTTCAGTTCTGTTGAACTAACTCCGTCACAAAAAAAGTGGCTGGCGCACGTTGCTGCCAGCCGGAATTGCTTACGTCCCCTGTGCTGGGTAAGGCCAGCTGACAGGCTGAAGCCTGTTCTATTTTTACGCCGTAAAACTGCTGCCGCAGCCGCAGTTGCGCGCCGCGTTCGGATTCTGAAACACAAACCCCTGGCGCATCAGAGTCTCTTCGTACTCCAGGACCGTCCCGTTCAGATACAGCAAACTCTTCGGGTCCACAAACAACCGCGCGCCAAATTCCTCGAAAATCTTGTCCCGGTCGCGCGCCTGCGTATCCAGCCGCATCGCGTACGACAATCCCGAACACCCGCCGCCCTGCACGCCCACCCGCAGCCCGCCGACCTGCGGCGACACTCCATCCTTCTCCAGCAGCGCAATAATCTTCTTCGCCGCCTTCTCCGTCAGGTGAATGGCCGGTCCGGTCTTCTCTTTTTCCGCTCTTTGCGTTGTGGTTTCCGTCGTCATATCCTGCATCTCCAAAAACAATTCTGGAGCAATCCTTGGACAGCATCCTCCGACGGTCGCATATCGCCGCCGGAAGACGCCACTACCCCCGCTTAGCCTCGCAATTAGTGCGACGGCTTTTCGTGCGCGGGAACTTCAATTCCGTGTTTCTTCTTCCAGTCGCCGATGGCCGCCTTGATGGCGTCCTCAGCCAGAACAGAACAGTGAATCTTCACCGGCGGCAGCGAAAGCTCGCGGACGATGTCCGTGTTCTTGATCGCCAGCGCTTCTTCGACCGTCTTGCCCTTCACCCATTCCGTCGCCAGGGAAGAGCTCGCGATCGCCGACCCACACCCGAAAGTCTTGAACTTCGCTTCTTCAATCACTTTCGTATCCGGATTAATCTTCATCTGCAGCTTCATCACGTCGCCGCATTCCGGCGCACCCACAAGGCCGGTCCCGACATTGGGATCTTCCTTGGGCATGCTGCCGACGTTGCGCGGATTGTTGTAATGATCGACTACTTTTTCGCTATATGCCATGGACAGGTTGCTCCTTCAAATTTCAATTCCAGTAACAATCAGCCCTTCGCCGCAACGAGAGAGCCAAAACCCGCATTCTTGATGGCCTTTTCGGTCAACGCGATGTTGGTCAAAAACGCCGAACGCCCCGCGGTCAGTTCCCGCAACGCGTCGCGAACATAATCCGCTCCCAGGCCCAGCACGTTCAGAAACGTGCGGACATCCTGAAGATGATGAAAAGAACGCTCCGCGGCTGGGGCCGGCTCGTCACCATCCTGATACGCCTGATACGTCACGCGAAACGGCGCCGACGTACCCGCGATCGAGCGGTGAATCCTGAGTGTTCCTTCGCTTGC
>DASSGS010000009.1:0-245577 GCA_035693365.1 Candidatus Acidiferrum sp.
CGCGAAGAGAGACGACTTTCCTTTCCTCGGGAGGAGGAGTCTTCACGCAACGCTTCTGCCTGTAACAGACAGAAAGCACACACGTTTGGCAGGTTCTCGGTCAGAGGCCCAGCCGCCTGGCGCTAAGATGGCGGTACGGGAGAAAAGCGTATCACGCGAGTGGGGGTCTGTAAAGCACTACTCTACCTGTTGTGGCCTGTTTTTCTGGACCACAATATTCCGAGTGAAGCAGGGCTAGTTGAGACGCTTGGCTACAACCCGCAACCGGCGGTAATCCATTACCCATTGGTCGTCGTGGAAGAGTTTTGGACGGAGTTCGCGTTCGATTTCAGACAACAGGTTTTCCCGGGCGGCTGCTGGGAGTCCTTCGACGAATGAGCCGCCGAACATTTCGAGCCAGTTGCGGAGACCGCGGATGCCGTCGTCGAGGGGCGTGGGGCGGTCGAAGAGAACCGCGTCGGTAACTTCGAAGCCGTGTCTTTCGAGTAGGCCGGTGTATTCGGGGATGCTGGGGTAATACCACGGGTTCGGGGCGGGGTTGACGGATTGCAATTTTGCCCATCCGCGCTCGATGGCTTTCATAAGTTCGCCGGTGTTCCCCTTGCCGCCGAATTCGGCGATGAAGCGGCCGCCGGGCCGAAGCGCGTTCCTAATGCCGGCGATTGCAAGCTCGGGTTCCTTGATCCAGTGCAGGGTGGCGTTCGAAAAGACGGCGTCAAAGCTGCCATCGAGACGGATTTCGCGGGCGTCCATTACTTCGAACCGCAGGGCCGGATATTTTTCCTTGGCCTGGCGGATCATTTCCGGTGAGCGATCGATTCCCACAACATGCGCGCCGGTTTCCGCGATTTTGGCAGCCAGGTGGCCCGTGCCACAGCCGAGGTCAAGAATGCGTTCGCCAGACTGGGCGTTCAGCAATTCCAGAACGCCAGCGGCAAGTTTCCAGACAAAGGAATGTTTGTCGTCATAGAGTCCCGCGTCCCACTTTGCTTTCTCTGCCACGCTAGACTCCTCCCATTTCGAGGACGGCTCCCGTCTCTATTTCGAGGGTTTCGCTTCCATGTAAGGTTACGCTGGCGCGGGCCAAGCTCGCATTGGATACGGGGAAAGTCCCGGAGCCATCGGTCTTCGTGTACGGCAATTCATGGATTCCGGGCGCGACACCTTCGACGGACGCTTCGATTGGCGAGCCGTTGTGCAGTTGGCCTGAGAAGTTCCAATGCAGATGTGCGCTGGAGCGCGCAATTTTCAGCTCTTTGATTTTTTGAACCTTGGCAATTTTTCCGCGGTGCCACAGAATTGCGTTTCGAAAGACCAGGCCGAGCGGGAGGTCATAGACCAATGCTTCCATAGTGCTGGCGCCCCCGTCGGGCTGGGGAAAATAAGCGTGCATCCAGCGCCAGTAGTTGCGGTGGCGGTATCCGGAGTTGTGGCCTTGCACACCGAAGCCCAGCGGCTCGCCGCTGAACTTTCTGCCGTCGAAAATAATTTCACCGGAAAATGTGGCGTCCGAATGGGGCGAGCGGGAAAAGCCGATCCAGCCTTTGTCGCTGAGCGTTGCGCCAAAATGCGAGTGGATGCGCAGGTTCCAGGAGATTTGGTGGCCGTCAGCATGAAGATTTCCCCAGCAGCGCCCCTCTTCAATTCCATTTTCGCCGGCACGACAGTGGAAGGGAACTTGCCCGCGTTCGCTCAGGCTCAATTGTTCGAGGGGCATTTCAACGATGAACGTTTGTGGCGCTGCGCCACGTGGAAACCAGGTCGCCCAAACCTGAAAATGCCGTCGCGCCAAAGTTTTCGGGGCGATCTTGATGTTGTTCACCAACAAATAGCGGAACCACCACGCTCCGCTGCCGTCAGCCAGGCCGCAGCGAACGAACCATACCTCGTAGCGCCTCCGCATGCCCGGCGTTGCGTAGACGGCATTGAGTTTGGCGTGATCCAGGGGGGCTCCTTATTGTGGTGAGGGGTCCGGTTACCCGATCGCTAGCCGCTGGCGGCAGTAAGCAGTAATCGGTAATCAGCAAAAAAAGAGCGCGACGGAACTCACTTTGCCGCTTTCAAGTATTTCTCAAACCACGCGACCATACGGGTTTGCATATCCACGCGGTGCTTGGCTTCCTGCAGGCCGTGGGGTTCGCGCGGGTAAATTACAAAATCCGTGGGCACGTTGTAGCGTTTCAGGCCGCGGTAGAGTTCCTGGCTCTGGCCGAGGGGATCGATCGGGTCGGCTTCGCCTTGCAGGATGAGCGTAGGGGTCTTGGCGTTTTTCACCGAGAGAATCGGGGAGCTATTCAGGAATCGCTCTGGATGCTCATAGGGAGTTCCGAAAAACCACTCATCGCCCTCCGGGCCAATTTCCGTGCCATATTCTGAGATCAGGTTAGCCATACCTGCGCCGGAGACGGCCGCCTTGAAAGGATGAGGAATTTCCTGAGTGATGGCCCACTCCGCCATATAACCACCATACGACCAGCCACCGATGCCAAGCCGCGAGGGATCAGCAACACCTTTTCTAATCAAATCTTCAACTCCCTCAATGACATCCCTAAAATCGCCGCCGCCCCAATCGGCGCGGTTCATCTCCAGAAATTTCTCGCCGTAGCCGATGGAGCCGCGCACGTTGGGATACAAAACCGCGTAACCGCGAACCACCAGCAGTTGGCCCCAAATGTCCACGGAATCGCGCCAGTTTCCGGTGGGTCCGCCGTGAACGAGAACGATGGTGGGGAGTTTCGATTTTCCGTCGTAGCCCGCGGGCTTCAGAAGCGCGGCCTCGATCTCCACGCCGTCAAATGATTTGTATTTATAAAATTCCGGCGCGACGAATCCAAGCTGCTTCAAGGAATCGTTCACATGTGTGACCTGCTGCGCCTTGCCTGCCGCATCCTGCAGCCAAAGTTCCGGCGGCGCGACGCTGGTTTGCCCGACGAAGGCAATCTCGCCGGTGGATGAGAGGTCGAATTCGCCGGGATTCGTGGGTACATCGGGCAAATCTTTTCTTTCCCCCGTGCCGGAATACACCGCGAATTTGTTGCGAAAGCCATCGGCATACGCAAGCGTCACGGAACCGTCTTTGGCCCAGTGGTAATTCCCGACCGGGCGGTCGAGGCTGGCGCCGGTAAGGTTACGCGCAACACCGCCTTCGGAGCCGATCAGCCAAAGATCGTGGGGAGAGGGCCCGTCGTCGCGCGCGGCGGCGAAGCTGACCAGCTTGCCACCGGGAGAAATTTTCAAATCATTGATGGGGCCGTGGGGCGCGCGGAGTTCGTCCATGCCGCCGCGGAGCCAGATGGAATAAAGGCCGCTGGTATATTGATCGGATGAGGGCCTGTTGGTGGCCTGGACAAGAATGCTCTGGCCGTCGGGCATCCACTTGAGCTCCTCCACTTTCCAGGTTGCGGGCGTGACGGCGTGCTCCTCTTTTTTTGCCAGGTTCAGGATGCGCAGGCGGGGTTGCTTGTCGTCCTTGTCCACGACGCGCGCGTCGTCCTTATCCTTGAGCTTTTTTTCTTCCTCCTCCGATTTGGCGTCGGGCGCGATGTAGGCAATGGATTGGCCGTCGGGCGACCAGGCAAAAGCGCTGACACTTGCCTTGCCCTTGGTTACAGGAGAGGCTTCACCGCCCGTCATGCTTAAGACGTAGATCTGCTGCTCGTCGCCGCCGCGATTCGAAAGGAAAGCCAATCTTGCGCCGTCCGGCGACCAGCGGGGAGTTGTTTCCGATTTTTCCGAATAGGTGAATTGGCGCGCGGAGTTGCTCTTTTTGTCGTACAGCCAGATGTGGCGAATGCGTTTCTCGCCTTTCAGCGGTTCGCTGACGACAAAGGCGACGCGCTGGCCGTCGGGCGAAAATTGCGGATCCTGGACGCTGCGCAGTTCCAGAAAATTTTCCGGGCTGAGAATTTTCTTCTGCTCCGACCCCGAAGTTACCGCGGGCTGCGCGGCCTTTTCCTGCGCGTACAGCGAACCAGCAGCCAAGACAGCGACTCCCAAACATGCCGCCACATGCTTTTGCATTTGCGATTTCTCCCGAGTCTGCGCTTCCAAATGGAATCCTTCGACTGTATTCGCCCGCAGGGAACACTGTCAATCCGCGAACCTCTCGTTCTGCCGCAAAATATGCGGGCATTACTCGCCGGAATGGGTATACGATGAAAGTTCAGACAGGAGGAATGACATGGCCAAAAAGACCACACTCAAGGATGTCGGCAGACAAGTCGGCGCGGCGCTGGGCAAGGCAAATAAGGAAGCACACCTGCGGGCTCGCAAGGTGTCGGCGGCAAGCAAAGTCGCGAAGGAAGAGTTGAAGGATATATCCAAGCGGGTCGAAGCACTCAAAAAGCAGTTGGAAAAAACCGCCAAGCGGCTGAAGTCCGCCTTAAACTGATTTTTCGGCAGTCTGGCGCGGGACAGTTTTCTGACTTTCAACGCGAGGTCAATTGAACTTGGCGCTGACGCCGAAAGAACTCCTCCAGGAACTGCAACGCTATGCCGCGAGCGCTCCCACGGCGAAAGCCCTGATGGAGCAGATCTCCAAGCGGCTTCACGAAAACATGGCCCGCTACAACTGGGTTGGCTTCTATCTGGTGGATCCGACGGACGCCGGCTACCTGATTGTCGGCTCGTATGCGGGGAGTTTTACGCCCAACGCGCGCATCCCTCTCAGCCGGGGACTGTGCGGCGCGGCGGCCAGTAGTGGCCAGGTTGTGGTGGTACAGGATGTTTCGAAAGATCCCCGGTACCTTGCCGGGTCGAATCTTGTGAAATCGGAAATTGTTGTCCCGATTTACGTAAAGAAAAAGCTCGCCGCAGAGCTGGACATCGAAAGCTATTTCGCGGACACGTTCGGCAAATCCGATCAGGACTTCGTTGAAAACTGCGCCAGGCTGCTGGCTGGCTATCTGAGCAAAGAATAGCGCTCAACGCCAATCATCATTGAATTCGGTCCGCCGCGATTGCGGCATTGGCGGAGGCTCGGATACAATCGCTTATTTGCTTGTTGAGCGAAAGGCCTAGCCGAGACGCGATGCGCGAAATCCAGCTGCACAACACCCTTTCCGGAAAAGTCGAACCGTTCGTCACGCTGAAACCCGGGCAGGTGGGGATGTACACCTGCGGGCCGACGGTCTACGACTACGCGCACATCGGCAATTACCGGACTTTCGTATTTCAGGACATCCTCCGGCGTTTTCTGAAGTGGCGCGGGTTCAAGCTGGACCACGTGATGAACCTGACCGACGTGGACGACCGCATCATCGCGAACGCCGCCGCGGCGGGCGTGAGCCTTCGGGAATACACGGAAAAGTTTGTGCAGGCGTTTTTTGCGGATTGCAAGACGCTGAGCATCGAGTCACCGGAGCACTGGATCCGGGCGACGGATCACATTGACGACATGGTGGCGTTGATCGAGAAGCTGCAGAAAAACTCGTACACCTACCCAAGCGAAGGCTCGATCTATTACCGCATCATGAAATTCCCGGAATACGGGAAACTTTCGAAAGTGGATTTGTCCGGCATTCAGGCCGGGGCGCGCGTGGACAACGACCGCTATGAAAAGGAGAGCGCGCGGGATTTTGCGCTTTGGAAGGCGCCCAAGGCCGGCGAGCACTTCTGGGAAACTCCGATTGGCGCGGGGCGGCCCGGCTGGCACATCGAGTGCTCCGCGATGGCAATGAAGTATCTGGGTGACACGCTGGATATTCATACCGGCGGCATCGACCTGGCGTTCCCGCACCACGAAAACGAAATCGCGCAGAGCGAGGCGGCGACTGGGAGGCAGTTTGTGCGGTACTGGCTGCATGCCGAGCATCTGCTGGTGGAAGGCGAGAAGATGTCCAAGTCGCTGGGGAATTTCTTCACGCTGCGGGATCTTTTCGCGAAGGGATACAAGCCGTCGGCGCTGCGATTTGCTCTGGCGAGTGTTCCGTACCGCAGGCAGCTGAATTTCACGTTTGATGGATTGCAGCAGGCGACGAGTTCCGTGGAACGCCTGCGGAATTTCGCGGCGCGATTGAAGAATGAAAAATTCCCCGCGGGCAATCAACCGGGAATGGCGGATCGCATCGCAAAGGCGGCGGACGATTTCGACGCGGGGCTTTCCGATGACTTGAACACGGCCCAAGCGCTGGCGGCGGTGTTCGATTTCGTGCGTGAAGCGAATACCGCGATGGACAAGGGCGAGTTCCGGCAGGGCGAGGTTGCCGCTGCGGTGGAATTTTTGACCAGCTTTGATAAGGTGTTCGCGGTGCTGGAAGACAACGACGGCGAGAAGCTGAAAGCGATCGGTTTTGGCGGCGACGATGCCGGTCTAGCCGACGCGGAGATCGAAAAGCTGGTGGCCGAACGCCAGGCGGCGCGCGCGCGGCGCGACTTTGCGGCCTCCGATCGTGTGCGAAAAGAGCTCCTGGACCGTGGTATAATTCTGGAAGACACGAAGGACGGAAAAGTCCGCTGGAAACGCAAATGAAGCACTTCCACTTCCTCAAACATGACCGCGTAGCCGTGGGTCCTCGTGTGCCTCGCAAGTTTCGCCCTGCGAACCTTCGCCCCGGGTTATACAGCGTCGATTAAGTAGGATTTCCACGGGCTTCGGCAGAATTCCGGCCGGTCCACGAGCCCGCAATTTCCCTCCCTTCCGCAATAACACTTTTCCTGCGAATCCCCGGCGAAACGCACTTTGGAGAGATCATGATTACAGCCACGGAAACCAAACTACCCAGAATCAAGACCGCCTTGCCCGGCCCTAAAGCGAAGGAAGTGATCGCCTACGATGCGAAATTCATGTCACCCTCGCTGACCCGCGATTACCCGCTGGTGGCGGAGCGCGCTTCGGGCGCCATTGTGGAAGACCCGGACGGAAATACGTTCCTCGATTTTGCGGCGGGGATCGCGGTTTGTTCGACTGGGCACTGCCACCCGCAAGTCGTGGCAGCGATTCAGAAGCAGGCTGCGGAGATGATTCACATCGCCGGAACGGATTTTTATCACCGCCACATGCCGGAGTTCGCGGAAAAACTGGTTTCGACGATGCCGAAGTCGGAAAAGTGGAAAGTGTTTTTTGGCAATTCCGGGACGGAAGCGGTGGAAGGCGCGATCAAGCTGGCGCGGTATCACACCAAGCGCGACAAACTGATCGCGTTTTATGGTTGCTTTCACGGGCGGACGCTCGGCTCGCTTTCACTGACCGCTTCCAAGAGCACGCAGCGTAAGAATTTCGGGACGCTGCTCGGCGGGGTCGAGCACATTCCCTATCCCTACGCCTATCGCTGCGCGCTGGGCCACACGAAAGAAACCTGCGGCGGCGAAATCATCGAACTGCTGGAACAGCAGATCTTCAAGCGGCTGTTTGCGCCGGAAGAGGTTGCCGCAATTATTGTCGAACCGGTGCAGGGCGAAGGCGGCTTCATCCCCGCGCCGCTGTTTTTCCTGCAGGAATTGCAGCGCATCTGCAACAAGCACGGCATCATGCTGATCATGGACGAAGTGCAGGCCGGCATGGGCCGCACGGGAAAGTGGTGGGCCAGCGATCACGCCGGGATTACCCCAGACATCCTGCTGACCGCGAAGGGAATTGCCAGCGGCATGCCGGTGGCGGCCTTCATCGCGAAAGAAAGCGTGATGAACTGGAAGGTGGGCTCGCACGGCACGACGTACGGTGGGAATCCCGTTTGCCTGGCCGCGGCTTCGGCCACGTTTGACCTGATCGAAGGCGGATTAATGGCCAACGCCGAGAAGGTGGGCAATTACATCTTCAGCAAGATCAGCGACTGGCCGAACCGCTTCAAGATTGTGGGAGACGTCCGCGGCAGGGGCTTGATGATCGGCGTGGAGATTGTCCGCGACCAACGCACCAAGGAACGCGCGGCCGATTTGCGAGATGCCGTGGTGGACAACGCATTTCACCGCGGGCTGCTGACGCTCGGGTCGGGCGAGAACTCGATTCGCGTGTCGCCGCCGCTGATTATTGACGAAGAGCAGGCCGATTGCGCGATCCGGATTCTAGAGGAGTCCATCCGCGAAGCGGAGAAGAAGGCCTGATAGCGACCGGCTAGCGGAGATCAGGCGCCGAACAAATTCAACTACATGTCATCCTGAGGCTATCCGATGAGGATAGCCGAAGGATCTCAACCTGGGAATCTTGCAGATAGTCCAGGTTGAGGTCCTTCGGGGCGCGAAATGCGCGCCCCTCAGGATGACACTTTTTTTGAGGTTGGAGCCGGGATCGATCGCGGTGGACGAAAGTCTGCGTGTGCCGCGGGATTTGGTTTATACTGTGCGGTACTATACACAGAGGGTAACTGGCGATGGGGATGCTGGCGAGAATCGGCTACGCGTGGGTGAAGTGGAAGTCGCGGCACGGCCTGCGCGATGCCGAGCCGGCCGCGGAGGAAGACCGGAAGCAGGAGTCGCTGCGCGTGGGTGTGCGCGGGGAAACCTACGCCTACTGGTATTTGCGGCGCCACGGGTACGTGTTCATCGCCAAAAATTACGAGCCTGCGCGGGAGAAAGGCGAACTGGATCTGGTTGGATTTGACGGTGATACGCTGGCCTTCGTGGAAGTGCGGACGCGTGCGGTGGCGAAAGGGAAGATTGCGCTGCCGGAATTGAGCATCAGCCGGGAGAAGCACCAGGTGCTGGTGCGCACGGCCCACGCGTTTCTTCGCGAGCGTCGCGTGAAAAAATGCCCTGTGCGTTTTGACGTCGTCGCGATTGACAACATCCCGGGAAAGCCGCCGGTAGTGCGGCTTCGCAAGGATGCTCTCGGCCCGCGCGTTTAAGCCAACGCCTCCTCCAGTTGTCCTGTAGCTCACCCCTTCAGGGGTGGGGCTTTCCCGGATATAGGCGAAATCTCGCCGTAGGTGCGAAAACCCTCAGGCCTGAAGGCCTGAACTACAGGTCGTTGAACCATTCGGGGTACAATACCTGACAAGCTGTGGATGCTTACAGAGAGCATCCTGAGAATATCCGTCTGGGGGAAACGCATTGCCGGAGTTACGCAAGGATCCGATCACAGGACGTTGGGTAATCATTTCAACCGACCGAGGAAAGCGGCCGAATGATTTTCTGCGCGAAAGCGTGTTTCCCAAGGCGCCGCAGAACTGTCCGTTCTGCCCCGGGAATGAATCGAAAACTCCGCCCGAAATTCTGACCTACGGGAGAAATGGAACGGGCGCGAACACGCCGGGCTGGAATATCCGGGTGGTGCCGAACCGCTATCCCGCGCTCGGAATTGAAGGCGAGCTGGATCGCGAAGGCGAAGGTCTGTTCGACAAAATGAACGGCATCGGCGCGCACGAAGTGGTGATCGAAACGCCTCAACACCAGACGACGCTGGCGCAGTTGCCGCAGAAATCGATCGAGGACGTGCTGTGGGCCTACCGCGACCGGATGCTGGACCTGAAGAACGACAAGCGATTCCGGTACGTGCTGATTTTCAAGAATCACGGCGAGGCGGCCGGCGCGTCGGTCGAACACCCTCATTCGCAACTGATTGCCCTGCCCATTGTGCCGCGGCGCGTTCGCGAGGAAGTGGACAACTGCTGGCACTATTACGACGAAAAAGAACGCTGCATCTTGTGCGACATTATCCGGCAGGAGCGCGACACCGGCGAACGCGTGATCGGCGAGAACGAACACTTCATCACCCTGGCGCCTTACGCCCCTCGGTTTCCCTTTGAAATGTGGCTGCTTCCCAAGGTGCACAGCTCGTCCTATGAAAATAACCAGAGCAGCATGTACGGTGCCCTGGCCAATATGCTGAAGGATACGCTGATGCGAATGGATGCGGTTCTGGACCGGCCGGCCTACAATTTCATGATCCATACCTCGCCGATCGGCGAGGAAATCAACGACCACTATCACTGGCACATCGAAATCATTCCCAAGCTGACCAAGGTGGCCGGCTTCGAATGGGGCACGGGTTTTTACATCAACCCGACGCCGCCGGAAGAGTCGGCGCGGTTCCTGCGGGAAGCCCAGATCGAAGAACCAGCAAAAAAATAAGTTCGGAAGCGGGCGTTTCTGGGCTGGGACGATGCATTTCGGGCAACACCACCCTGAAAACGAATCGATTGGCCTGACAGGTTTGGAAGATTTTCGATATAATTAAGGATTGAGGCGCGGTACCCAAGTGGTAAGGGAGAGGTCTGCAAAACCTTTATGCGTGGGTTCGATTCCCACCCGCGCCTCCAAAATTCTTCTTTTCTTCTTTTTCCCGTCAATTCCAATCGTTCTAAGCCGGTCGTGGTAGATCCTCGACCAAATCCGCGCCAAACTTGCGCCACCGAAACCTGCAGGCATCGGAATTGTGGCAAGGAGCGCGGGATAAACCTATAATCGCGCAATCCCAGTGAGTTCCCGCCGATATCCCTGGCGTATCGTGGCCATCGCCGCCATCAGCCTGATAGGAAACGCCTATCTGGGGTACTACATGCTGTTTGGACTGGCCTCGGACGGCGTAGGGCTGGAAGACCGATCGGGATGGGTGGTGGTGACGGATGTCGGCGAAAAAACGGCCGCGGCTCGCGCGGGCGTTCAGGCCGGCGACAAAATCCTGGAGGTAAACGGGCAAGAGATTGTGACGGTGGTGGACTGGCTGGCCCAGCGGATGAATTTTGCAGCGGGCCAGCCGGTGGCGATTCGAGTACAGCGCGGCGACAGGCCTATCGATCTCACGATGGTCATCAACGGGAGAGTCTGGGACCAGTGGTCGAATTCGCTGCGAACCTCCAATGTAATTTTCCTCGCTTACAAATTAATCACGCTGGCCATCGGATTGTTCGTGGTGTTCAGCCGCCCGCGCGACCTGGTGGCCAGGCTTGGAGGCTGGGTTTTGGTGGTGATGGGGACGGTCTTTGAAGCGTTTCAATGGGGACTTTCCTCGGCCACACGATCATTGCCCACCTTCGTGGCGGTGCCGGTGATGCTGGTGTATGTCAGCGCGGCGTTCCGCACCCCGCTGCTGGCCGCATTTTTCTGCCTGTACCCGAAACGGCTGTTTGTGAACCGCTGGATGTGGGCGGGTTTTTCCATTGGCCCAATCCTGGCAACGATCTATGCGCTCTATCTCTTTGGCAGGACGGTGTACGACCCGGAACATCTGACAGCGCTCACGCCGTCGTGGGTCCTGCTCGTATTCGGCGTGCAAAGCCTGGTCTATTTGGGCGCGGTGCTGGTAGCGCTGCCGGTCAGCTACTTAAAACTGGAAACGGTTACCGACCGCCGGCGTTTCCGTGTGCTGGTCTTCGGGGCGCTGGTGGCCATGGTGTTTTATCTGCCGCGAGTGATTGGCACGGCGCTGATCAACCTGAGCCCGTGGTTTTATGATTTCTACGAATCCCCCTACGTTTATATGGTGTGTACGCTGGGCATGCTGCTCTTTCCGATGGCGTTCGCTTACGCAATCCTGAAGCAGAGATTGTTCGATCTGCGCGTCATCATCCGGCGGGGCGTACAGTATGCGCTGGCGCGTAGAGTATTGCTTGCGATTCCGCTGGTAGCGATCGGCTTGCTCATTGGGACGGTGCTGGCGCAAGGGAGGCAGCCACTATTTTATGTGCTGAAGACCCATGCTTGGAGCTATGTGGCGATCGTTGCTCTGGCGGCGCTGGCGTCCACGCAGCGGCAAAAATGGCTTTCGGCCCTGGATCGCCGATTTTTCAGGGACAAATACGACGCGCAGCAATTGTTCGGTGAAATCGTGGACGACATCCGCCGCGCGGAGAGCATGGAGGAAGTGGCGCAGCAAGTGGTGGGTCGCGTGGCGGAAGCTTTGCACACCCAGGGTTGCGGATTGCTGGTGCGCAAGCCGGGAGAGAGTCTCTATCGAATCGTTGCCGCGGCTCCGCCTGGCTCGCTCTCCACGGATTTGCCGGCGACGAACAAATTGATCCCGCTGGTTCGCATGCTGGAGTGCCCGGTGCCAATCACCCAGGCGGGGACGGGTTGGGTGGGGCAGCAACTTCCTCAGGTGGACAAGGATTTTCTGCAGAAGGCGCACATCGAATTGCTGGTGCCGGTGGCTCTGAAGGAGGGCAGCACAGAAGCGTTGCTGGTGCTGGGAGGAAAGCTATCCGAGGAGCCTTACAGCCAGGAAGACACAGCGCTGCTGGAAAACGTGGCAGGCGCTTTGGCGCTCTTGCTCATGCGGGGAAACGCCCTCCACCCTGGGAGGGCCTTCGAAGAGTGCCCCGCATGCGGAACGTGTTACGACACCGGAACGACGCGCTGCAAGAAAGAAAGCACCGCGCTGGTTCTGGTGGCCACACCGCGGATGTTGGCCGGCCGGTACCGGTTGGAAAAAAGATTGGGACACGGCGGCATGGGGAAGGTGTACCGAGCGACGGACATGTCGCTGAATCGCGACGTGGCGGTAAAGATGATTCGCGACGAATTTTTCGCGGACCGGAAGGCGATCGAGAAATTCCGGCAGGAATCGCAAATTACGGGAAGCTTTGCTCATCCAAACGTGGTGACCGTTTATGACTTTGGCGTTGAAGCGGGCCAGCGCGTCTTCCTTGTGATGGAGTTGCTGGAGGGGATCACCTTGCGCCAGGAATTTCGCGCAAATAATCGGCTCGATCCGGGCCGAACGCTCGAATTGTTCGAGGGAATATGCGCCGGCGTGGATTCGGCGCACGCCCGCGGGTTGATCCACCGGGACCTGAAGCCGGAGAACATTTTTCTCTCGAACAAGGACGGGAAAGAGTTCGTGAAAATAACCGACTTCGGGATCGCCAAAACGCTGCCGCAGTCCGTTGAAGAGACACGGGACACCATGACCGGCGTGCTGGTGGGAACGATGAAATATATGTCTCCGGAACAACTGCGGGGGCGCCCGCCGTCACCCCGGTGGGATCTCTGGGCTCTTGCGGTGATCGCTTACGAAGCAATCTGCGGTTGCGCCCCGTTCGTGGGGGAAGATTCGGAGGCGCTGCGCAACGCCATCCTGGGCACTCATTTTCCACCGGTTACCGAATTGCTGCCGGATGCGCCACCGCGTTGGCAAGCTTTCTTTGAAGGCGCGTTTGCGCATGAGGAAGGTCAGCGCCCCGAATCGGTGGGGGATTTCCAGGGCGAATTGCGGAAGTGTTTGACAGGTGATGGGGCGATATGAGGAATGATAGGGCGTCTGGGCGGTGCGAAGAAAATGCGCGGAAGTGAATCGGGAAGTGGCGAAATGTTCCGGATCGAAACTGCGTTTTATTCCTAGAAATTTCTAATCTCACAAGTCGTTCAATCTCCACGAAAAATCCGGCCTCTGCATAAGCAAATTGGCGTTCGCCGTGCACGGATTCTGGCGGGACAGTTTCCCGTGTGTGTCTGAATTTGGCCGGGATAGGTGAGTCTGGAAATTAAGGATTGCTACGGGGGCGAGATGCAGAAACAAAACAGGTCATTGGCGGCTGGTACGACGCCGCAGAGCGAATGGGACCTGGAAGAATTAATGGAGCGGCTTGGCGGCGACCAGGACTTTCTGCGCGAGCTTCTGGTGATGTTCCAGCAGGACGCGCGAGTCAATCTGGAGAATTCCCGGGCTGCGATCGGCAACGGTGATTATGAACGTCTTTCCCGGACTGCCCATACGATGAAGGGCATGCTGAGAAATCTTTCCATGGGTGCGGCGGCGGAGAAGGCGGCCGCGCTGGAAACGGCTGCTCAAGAGAAGCGGGAAATCGATTCCCGCCAACTGCTGGATCAGTTGGCAGTTGAATTGGAACGAATTCTGCCGGAGGTCGAAGCACAACTCGCGGGAGCAAAACCATGAGGATACTGATTGCCGAGGACGATCCGATCTCGAAAACGCTGCTTGAGAGAACTTTACAGCGCGCCGGATACTCTGTGATCGCGGTGGAAAACGGGGCGCAAGCCATTGCCGAACTCATCAAGCCGGATGCCCCGCGCTTGGCATTGCTGGACTGGGTGATGCCGGTGATGGATGGAGTGGAAGTGTGCCGCGAAATCCGGCGCCGCAAAGAGCAGGCGTACACCTATCTGATTCTGCTTTCGTCCCGGGAATCCAAGCAAGATATTGTGGCCGGCCTTGAATCTGGCGCCGACGATTACCTGACCAAACCTTTCGACCTGGACGAACTGAAGGCCAGGCTGCGAACCGGGCACCGAATTCTGGAGCTGGAAGACCATCTGGTGGAAGCCCGCGAGAGCATGAGATTTCAGGCCACACACGATTTGCTGACCTCGCTCTGGAACCGCGGCGTGATCGTGGAGTTGATGTCCCACGAAATCATGCGCTCGCGGAGGGAGCGCAGCTGCACCGCCGTGATGATGTGCGACATCGATCATTTCAAGAGCGTCAACGACCAGTTCGGCCACGCGATTGGAGATGAAGTGCTGCGCGAAGTGGCGCGCCGATTGCACAATTCGGTCCGCTCGTACGACATGGTTGGCCGTTATGGCGGGGAAGAATTTCTGGTGGCGCTGAACAAATGCGACCCTGGTAGCGCGGTGTCGCGCGCCGAAAATTTGCGGTCGATCATCGGCGGCCGTCCGATCCAGACGGCGAACAAGCCGGTGACTGTAACGATCAGTATTGGACTGGCGCTTTCGACGGAATTCACGGAATGCACTATCGAAGAACTGATGCACGAGGCCGACATGGCGCTCTACGCGGCAAAAGCAGCTGGACGCAACTGCGTGCGTGTGGCGCAGCCCCCTCATCCGCGGCCGCAAGATGCGGAGCACCCGAAGGAAACGCAGATCCTGACGCCTTAAGCTAGTTGCTTGACCGAAAATCGCGAAGGTGAGTTGAAGCTACTTCATTTTGCTGCGAGAAAGCTCCATCATCTGCCGCATGGCCACAGAAGAGCCGGGAGCGCGGCGTTCGCGCCAGGCTTCCAGACGTTTGCAGGTTTCTTCGATTCCGGAAAACAACGTGGGATTCTTGAAGGCAGCGCGCCAGGTGGGAACGATGGTGCGCATTCGATCCCACACCACCCACAACTCGCCGTTACTTTCGAAAAACAACTCGTCGTTGATCAGCCCACGGTTCACGATTCCCGCCACCATCTCCCAATAGCTGATCACCATCCGGATGTACGTATTTTCCTGGCTGCCTTGCGGATATTTCTGCATCACTTCTTCGGGAGTCCCGGCGTGGAAATTGTCCACGAACCAGGCGCGCGCTTCCCGCAGCCGGGGCTCTCGCCGGAGATCATAAAGCCGCAGCATGAGATTTACTTCGTCATAGCTGATCTGAGACATGCGTGACACTCCTTTTCCTGTCCATGCGGAAGTTCATGTCGAAGAGGGTTGAACCGCGTCACCCTGCAAAACCGGCGCGGCTTTGAATTCCACGCGTTGCACTCCGCTGACAGGGATATCACGGCGCTGGAACTCCAGTTGGATGCGGCGGCGGAGTTCGCGCGCCACATCGTCCTGGCGGGAAGGAGCGGTGCGGACCTGCAAGCGAACGGTGGAGGCGTTCTGGTCGAAGTTCTGGAGGCCCAGGATGCGCGGGCCGTCCACGATGGCTTGCGACCAGGATGCATCGGCTCGCAACTCCGCGGCGGCGGCTTCCAAAGCCTGCAAGGCTTTTTCTTGGGAGAGTTGGGGGGAGAGCGCGACGTCCACGAACGCCTGGGACCAGTCGCGGCTGAGATTCGCGACGGTGCGAATGTCTCCATTCGAAAGGGTGACCAGCGCGCCGCGCGGGTCGCGGACTACGGTGCGGCGCAGTGTGACGTGCTCCACGCGTCCGATGGTGTCGCCGGCCTGGATCGTGTCTCCTACCACGAACTGGTCTTCCAGAATGATGTAGAAGCCGGTGATGATGTCGCGCACCAGATTTTGCGCACCGAACCCGAGCGCCAGGCTGGCCAGCCCGGCGATGGTGGCCGCGGGCAATACATTGATCCCAAGCTGTGCGGCGGCGGTCAGCAGCGCCACTCCCCAGACGATTTTGCTGCCTGCGCTGTAGAGAACCACCGCGACCGTGCGCGTTTGCTGCTCGCGCGCCTTTGCGGCCCGCGCTTCGGAGCTAGCCGGCTTGATCAACAGGTTGGTGATCAGCCGCAGCAGGCGATTGACCACCAGCACCACCACCAGTATCGCCACCAGACGGAAAAAGATTGCAATGCCGGCTTCCGAAAAATAAGAGAGGAGACTGGACATAGATTTGGTTGAGGGGCGAGTATAACATTGGTGGAGGCGCGGTGCAGCGTCAGGGAGCCAAAGGCGGGGTGTAAAGGAGGACTGGCAGTGAAGAACAGGCGAACATTCCTGGGTGGCTTGCTGACGGCCGGGATAGCCGCGCGACTAGGCGGGGAACCGGCGCAGGGACAACATCCCAAGCTCCCCCAGGATCAGAAAGCCGGGCCGGACTCCGCACCGGAAAATCCGCTGGCCCCATCCGCGGAAAAGCGGATGCTGGAGGAGAACCAGAAAGACATCAAGAAAAAAGTGGATAAGCTGTTTGACCTGGCAACAGAGCTGAAGGCAGAGATGGATAAGACGGATTCCAGCAAAGTACTGAGCCTGAGCCTGGTCCGCAAAGCCGAAGAAATCGAAAAGCTGGCTCGCGACATCAAGAACCGTTCCAAGGGCTAAGCGCCGAGCGCCGCCGCCTTGTAGGGCTTGCCTTCTGACGCAGGCTGACGGCAAATCACACCACTAGTAGCGGCCACTTTCACGTGGCCCTGTTCTCTCAGCAAGCACCCGGCCTCTGCCGTTTGTTGGACCGCCGGAAGGACGGCTCTAGCGGCGAAGAGAAGGACAGGATAAACTATTCAGGTTATCGGCAAGTCTTTTGTGCGCCCGTAGCTCAGCTGGATAGAGCGCTTGCCTCCGAAGCAAGAGGTCGCGTGTTCGAATCACGCCGGGCGCACCACAAAAATCTTTGATTATAAACGGATTATTCGATGGCATCGCCGGTAGGTTCTTCATGAAAAGTCCGCTTTTCCGTTGACCGCGCTGTTGGGCTTTAATTGGAGGCTCTTCTTTTAGTTTGCATTTCTCGTGGGTTTTTCAGCAGTTGCAACTCGATCAAAAGCTATTTAACCGTTTCTGGTGCCTTTTTGTGTCCTTGGCGCGGGTCGAGGGGAGGAATCGGCTCGTCAACCGCAAGAAACTGATCGGCGGCCACATTGCGCAGAGTTTGCCGGATGCCCGAGGGCCATTTTATCTCGATGTCCGCGGTTGTCGCGGGACCGAGGCCGAAATGGAGACGTTTGTCGTTTGAAGAGAGATAGCTGCCAGCCGCGGTGGCAAAGCGGACCTGGCCGGTAACCTGAACGCGGGCACCGAAACCGTCGCGATTGCTGAGCTTGCCGCGCAGAGTGATGGTTAGCCAGTGGGAATTGCCTCCATGGTTCACGAAAAACTGAGGGCGGTCGCCGAGAGAAGTGGCAACCACATCGATCCAACCGTCGTTGTTCAGATCGCCGAATGCGGCGCCTCGTCCGGCGACCGGCTTGTTCGAGCCGGCATCGGCCTTTTCAAATCGCCCGTTGTGATTCATGGCCAGCAGCGGAGGATCTTTGTAGCGCAGCGAGCTGTCGTACTTCTCTACGTTGTCGAAGACATGGCCTTGGACGATAAAGGCGTCTTTCCAGCCATCATTGTCAAAATCCTCGACGCCCACTCCCCACCCGGAGGATTTTCCCGATAGCGAGCCGAAACCCGATTCGAGCTCCTGGGCGCTGAACGAGCCGTGACCGTCGTTGTGAAAGGGAACATAGGGCTGGTGCGGGAGTTGTGTGACAAGGAGATCGGGAAGGCCGTCGTTGTCGTAGTCCTGAAACACGACGCCCATGCCGGAAAGCATTTTGCCGTCACTGGTCAGCGCGGCGCCGGAATCGAGGGCGCATTCGGTGAAGGTGCCATCGCCGTTGTTGTGAAACAGAAATTGATTCGTGACGTCGCTGGCCACAAAAATGTCGGTGAAGCCGTCGCCGTCGTAATCGGCAAACGCCACTCCCAGGCTGTGGCCTTTCTTCGCGGCGATGCCGGAGGGGACGCTGACATCTTCAAATGTTCCGTCGCCGCGATTGTGATACAGGATGTTCGAAGCAGCGGGAAACTCGGTGGGTGGGCAGTACATGGCATTTTCTTCCGTGCCGCAAGTTTTGCTGTTCACCACGGTCCAATCGAGGTAGCGGGTGACAAACAGGTCGAGGTGCCCGTCATTGTCGTAATCGAAGAAGCCGGCGGAAACGGACCATCCGCCCCCCGCGACCCCCGCTTTGGCGGTGACATCCGTAAATGTGCCGTCGCCATTGTTGTGGTAGAGAATGTTTTTTCCAAAGTTGGTTACATAGATATCTGGAAAGCCGTCGTTGTCGTAGTCTCCAACGGCAACACCCATTCCGTAATCGCCATCGTCCAGGTTCGCGAGGCCTGCTAGTTGGGTGACATCGGTGAAGCTGCCGTCTTTGTTCTGGCGATAGAGGCGGTTCCAGTAAGAGGGTTCGTGGCGGTCGAAATTCGGGAGCCGTGGCAAGGGATCGCGGACATGGCCGGCGTTCACCAGAAAAATGTCGAGCAGGCCGTCGTTGTTGTAATCCAGCAAGGCAACTCCACCGGGCATGGTTTCGATCAGGTATTTTCTGGAAGTCGGAGAGTTGCGAAGGACGAAATCAATACCTTTGGGTATGCGCACATCAAAGCGTGGAGCGAGGCCGGGAGACGGCGTTTGTGCAAGCAGGCTGAATGTGCAGTGAAGCGCCAGCGCGCAGGCTAGGGCGAGACGTGCGAAAGGCATTCTGGAAATCACTTTGAAGTTCACTGAGTCAGACTGCGCGAAATTATTTTCCTACGCAAGTGAAATGGCCGCGGCGACGAATTTAGTTGGCGCGAAGAATTTCGAGGTCGCTGCCCCGCGGATCGTCGGTTAGTTCCAAAGTGAGTACGTGCCGGACCGGATCGACGGAATCAGGCAAGTTCCCGGGCTTTTGTTTCATCGTGATGCTGGCCGCGGGGCTTTGCCAATCGTAGACCTCCAGGTGAATTGTCGTCCACCACGGGTGATAACTTCCCCTTCGCTCGCCAACATGGAGTTCAATACCAGACGGCGTTACTTCGCATGAGAAATTGACGCGCAGGAATTCGCCCCTCGTATACGCCAGGGTTTGGCCGTCGTCGAGGTATAGGGAGCCGCGACAATCTTTTCCGGGGAACACACGCAGCGTCAGCGGGCCTTGCGGCTTCTCATCTGTGCTTTGGACGAGCGGTTGGAAAGGGATAATGGAACCTTCCCTTACATAGACTGGAAGGACGTCGAGCTTCGGTTGAATCCGCGGCTCGGTTGCGTCCGTGCCGTCCGGCCCTGTCTTTTGCTGAATTTTTTCGCCTGTCCAGTAGTCATACCAGACGCCGGGAGGCAGGTTGAGCGAATAAGCTTCGGGCTGCTCCGCAAACGGCGGTGGAGCAACGAGCAGGTTGGGGCCGAACAGAAATTCGTTGCCAGCTTTCAGGTCCAATGGCTGCAAATCCTTTGTGGCGCGAGGGAACTCCAGGAACAGCGGCCGAACGACGGGCATTCCTGTGCGCGACAGTTCCTCAACGAGCGTGTAGAGATACGGCATCAGCCGGTAACGCTCCTCGATGTAGCGGCGGCGAATCGCTTCCTGCTCCGGGCCGTGAACCCAGACTTCTTTGTCACCGGAGCCTTTGTTGGTGTGATTCCGGTCGATGGGTTGGAACGTTGCGAGTTCTGTCCAGCGGGTAAGCAAAGCCGGACCGGGCGTGCCGATAAATCCGCCGACATCGGCGCCGCTCATCCCAAAGCCGCTCAGCCCCAAATTCAAGAGCATCGGCGTAGTCAAACGCAGGTGGTCCCACGAAGCGGTGTTGTCACCGGTCCAGGTGGCTGCATAACGCTGGCCGCCCGCGTATGTGGCCCGGGTCAAAACGAAAGGCCGAATGTCCGGCTGGAGTTTCAGCAAACCTTCATAGGTGGCGCGGGAATTCTCCATTCCGTAGACGTTGTGGATTTCCAGGTGGCTTGTGGTGCGGGGCCGGAAACCAGGTTCTTCGATGCGATGCTGGACGTTGTCCGGCATCGTCAAGTTGTCGGTCAGAAAAACACTGGGCTCATTCATGTCGTTCCAGAAACCGGCGAGGCCTTCGGACAAGAACGGTTTGTAGAGCGATCCCCACCAGTCCCTGGTCTTTTTCTGCGTGAACTCCGGGAAAACCGAAGGGCCCGGCCAAACCGAGCCGACATATATCGAACCGTCGGGATTTTTCACGAAACTGTCCGCGGCAAGCCCTGAATCGTAAGGTGCGTAACCCGCGCCGGGAACCCGCGCGATGTGCAGGTCGGTGATCGCGACAACGTGGAAATCCTGCCGCTTCAGGTCGGAAAGCATTTGCTCAAAATGCGGAAAGTGTTCTGCGTCCACAGTGAAAGGGCGGTGTTCTTTCTGGAAATCAATGTCTAGATAGAGCACGTCGGAGGGAATCTTGTCGGCCCGCAGGCGGGAAGCGACTTCGCGCACGCGGGCTTCCGTCTCGTAGCTGAAACGCGATTGCTGAAAGCCGAGCGACCACATCGGAGGAAGCGGCGGAACGCCTGTAAGCCAAGCGTAGGTTTCGACGACCTGCTTCGGATCCGGCCCATAGAAGACGTAATAGTCGATTGGGCCGCCTTCCGCGCCAAACGAATAGGTGTTTCGCTCGCTCTTTCCAAAATCAAAATTGGAAGACCAGGTGTTGTCGAGCAGAAAACCCATGGATCGCCCGCCGCGCATGGTCATGAAAAAAGGAATGCTCTTGTAAATCGGGTCGGTCGATTCTTGAAAACGAAACGCATCCGTATTCCACAGGCGAAAGGATTGTCCGCGGCGATCGAGAGGCCCGACTTTGTCCCCAAGACCGAAGTAATGCTCATCGAGGGGCATTTTCTTGAATACGCGGAAAGTGTCCGCATGAAATTCCGCGGGCCATCCGTCCGCGTCCTCCTGAAGCACATTGCCTTCCAAATCGGTTATGGAGAGGCGGAGGGTGGCGCGCTCGATTTGAACGCGAAGAGCTTTCGTATGAAAGCCGGCGGTGTCGGCAGTCGCGTCGATAGTGACATCAACATGTTGCCGGCGTATCTCTGGCGGAACTGCCCAGGAGGCATCCTCGGGCAACTCACCCTTCGCTGCGAGGCGAACGCGCAGGACATTCTCGCTGAGGGCGACGACTTGAAGCAACATTCCAGAGTGGCGGAGTTCGATTCCATTCGAAAGTGGTTTGGTGGAATCTGGCTCTTGCGGTTTGCCGGCAATCTGTCCGGCCTTGGGCGCTTGCTGGCCCGACGCAACGCCTGACGGAATTGTCTGAAAGCTGAAACCCAGAGAGACCAGAACGAACCCAGTGCGTTGCCACATTCCCCTAGCCGATTTCGGAATCTTCATTCGTCCGTCCTGGTGTACCGCGAAGGTTCAAGCCGTTTCTAATACTCCATCGCGCGACAGAGACGCGGGGGAAGCGCTTTCTTTTCTTGCTGAAGAGGAGCGTCAAACTTACCTGGTTCTTTCACGCGGAACATTTCTTCGCTGGCCGGACACTCCAGGTCACAAAAGTTTTGGGGTGGATGCAGGACAAGCCGGGAGCCGTTCCTCGACTTCAATTTTTTCTCCCGGCCTGCCTCACCCGTGCTCTCCCAGGGTTGGAGGGCAATTCTTGGTTCGCGCCAGCCGCACTAGAAGTAGAATTTCCCGGCGAATTGCAAGCTGCGCGCCGGGTAGGCGCCGGTAACCCTTCCGAAACCGGCATCACCTAGATTGCTGTCCGGCACGAAGAAGTTCGGATGGTTGAAGGCGTTGAAAATTTCGAACCGGAACTGAACGCGCATTTGCTCGCGCACGGTCCAATACTTCTGGATACCCATATCCCAGTTGAAGAAGGCCGGAGCTCGGAGATCCGAGAAAAATCTGGGAGCATCTCCAAATGTGAAAGGCGCGGGCTGAGAGAAGGCCGCGGGATTGAGCCAATTATTGATGTTCTGGTTTGCAGGCGTCAGGCTTACTCCCGGCACCACGTTCGGGCGCTGGTTGAAGCCGTAACTTGCGGTGCCAACTGTGTTGTTAGAAGCGGGGGTGATCGAGATGGGCAACCCGGAGTGCGTGGAAAGTATCCCTGTCAATTGCCAGCCGCCGAGTACTTGATTCGTCAGATTGTTCCATTCGCTGCCAAAGAGCTTATTTTTGCCAAACGGCAGTTCGTAGGTGTAGTTGACGACCAGGCTGTGGGTCAGGTCGCTGGCGTCCACGGAGCGCTCCCGCGACAGGTCATACGAATTGCGCACGCTACTGCCGCTGCCCGGGAAAGCCCAGCCGGCAGCGCCCTGCGCATCATCCATGAACTTGGAATAGGTGTAAGAGGCGGTGAGCTGAAGGCCGGAGTGCCACCGATGCGTGTAAGTCATCTGCAGGGCGTTGTAGGTGGAACCCGCAACGGCGGGCGGCGCTTCCGTGACGCTGCAATACTCAGGGAAAGGCCGCAGCAATTGGGCTTGAACGATCGTTTGCTGGTCCAGACCGCAACCGCTTGAGGTGATGGTGCCAAAGAAGGGGTTCGGGACCAGGGCATTCAGCTGATTGCCCAGAGATAGATCGGAGGCGGGGATTTCGTTCCACTCGAGGTATTGAGCCAGAACGTGGACCCCGTGATTCCCAACGTAGCTGATGTCCACAAGATCGTTGTTGGTCAGGCTATATTGGACGCCGAACATCCATTGCTGTACGTAAGACGATTTGCGGTCGTTATAAACCACCGGATTGAGTCCGAAGCCGACATCGGTGAGCCCCCCCAGTGAGTTGCCGGTAATGGGGATCGGGCCGTTCGGAAATGCATCGGGGAGATTCAAAGAAGTATTTCCACCGAGCGTCGAGGAGGGATTCAACCCGCCGTTGAGACTAGTGACCCAAGGGGTGCCCTGGGAGTAGCCGAGATTGGGGCCCTGGTTGTAATAGCTGGGGACATAAAAGACGCCGTATCCGCTGCGGATGACGATTTTGTCGCGGAGTTGATAGGCAGCGCTGATGCGCGGGGCAAAATTCTTATAGTTGGTATTGTACAGGCCGCGGTTTCCGCTGGAGTTAAAGACAAGTGCTCCAGGAACGTTGAATCCCAGGGAGGAACTGATCGGATTCACGGCGTTGGGGTCGAAATACTGCTGGGCGTTCACGCGTTCGGTCGGGGCGGTCTGGATTTCGTAGCGGAGCCCCAAATTCAAGGTAAGGCGTGGCGTCATCCTCCAGCCATCCTGCACATACCAACCGAGGAATTTCTTGCTCATGGCCGGGAATTGGTTGAAGCCCGTGAAAGCATTGCCTCCGCCAGTTCCCAACATGAACGACGCGAATCCGTCGCCCGTTCCCTGCGTTGTCTGCTGCGGGTTCGGGCCTGCGGTTGTGACCGTCTGGAACGGAAGAGTGGTATTCGCGAAGTGGCCGCCGTCCAGGAAAGACCAGAAGTCCGAGAAGCCAAAGGCCAGTGTGTGCCTGCCCTTCACCTTGGTGAAATCTGTGGAAATGGTGTAGATGGTTTGCGGAACATAGTAGTTGTCAATATTTGGAGGCGCACCAAGCGAGGAGTAGCTCTGCGGCTGGAATTGCGGAAAGGACGGGGCATTGGAATCAATGAAGGAGGGCAAACCCAAGCTTGACGCTTGAAAGCCGAAACCTTGCGTGGTGGATTGCTCCACGTGGCGGTTAACCCCGAAGTTGAGACTCATGTCGAAAGTTGAATTGAACACGTGGTTGTAGGCGACGTTCGAACTGTAGCGGTTGTTCGGAGCCTTCACACCTGGGCCGGCCTGATCGTTTGCTCCAAAGAATGTCGGGGAATTCACTTTGCTCTGGTACTTCTGCGACCAGCGGCCATAGATATGGTCGTTTGGGGAAAAATTATGGTCAACCCGGATGGAATATTCGTTGGCGGTCGTTGGAAGCGACGAGGAAGCAGAGAAATTGTTGACGAGCGCGCTGGTTTGGGGTTCCGGCCAATAACCGCCCTGGGCAACGCTCTTGGAAATGGAGTCAACCAAGTTTGAAGGAATCACGTTGCCGGGGAAGGGATCGCGGATAAACCCGGAGGGTCCAGTAACCAGGAGTCCGGTGACGGGATCGATTTGCCCGTTGGTGATAGCACGAGTGCTGAACGGATTGTAGATCGCGCCCGAAACAATCGGCCGTCCAAGCGCATCGACCTGCCCCGTTGGGGCGCCCAGGAGCTCCGAGAAATCCCCGTTGCGTTCCTTGTCGGTGGGCATGGTGCCGACAAGCGTCGCAGGCGATGCCGATCGCAAGCCTTCGTAATAGCCGAAGACAAAGGTCTTGTTTTTGCGGATCGGGCCGCCGATGGTTCCCCCGAACTGGTTGCGAGTAAAGCTCGGCTGAGACCCGCTGTTAAAGTAGTTTCGGGAATCCACACTGCTATTGCGATAGAACTCGAAGGCGTCGCCGTGAAATTCATTGCTGCCGGACTTGGTAACTACGTTCACGACATTTCCGCTGCTGAATCCATACTGCGAAGTGAACGCGTTGGTCTGGATTTTGAACTCATCAACCGCATCCACGGAAGGAACGTAGATGACACCACCCCAGTCAAGCCGCGTATCCCAGGTGCCATCCAGCAGGTATTCGGCGGTATTGAAGAAGGTGCCGCCAAAATTGAGGAAGGAAACGTCCTGGTCCGCTTGTGCCGACTGACCAGGGGAGCCGACGATCTGCGCCTCCGCAGCGTTGCTAACCGACGAGTTCAGGGTCGCGAGGCCAATTACGTTTCGAAAGTTGAGCGGGAGTTCCGACACCTGCCTGGAGGAAATGTCAGCGGAGATGTTGGCGTTTTCCGCATTCAGTAGCGGAGCTTGTGAAGTGACTTCAATGTGCTCCGTGACCGCGCCAAGCACAAGGGAAACATTCAGTGTAGCGGCCTGGCCAGCCACCAGACTGACGCCTTCCTGATGGAGATGCTTAAATCCGGGGGCTTCGATATCAAGATTGTAAGTATCCTGCGGAAGCAACGTGAACGTGTATAGACCGCTTTCCGAGGTGGTAAAGGTGCGCGAAAGGCCTTTCCCCTGGCTGACCAGGACGACCTTTGCGTTGTTCACTGGCTGCCCCGACGGGTCCACGACGCTTCCGCTCAGCGAGGCCGAGATTTGTGATTGACCGTATGTGCTGGAACCAAAGACGAACAGGAGCATTATTCCCAGCAATACTTGATATCTGCAAACGCGTATCGTTCCCAACATGAGGAATCCTCCAAGGAAGTCCCGGTTCTACCGGCATTCCACCCCAAACCCCGAATTCAGTTTTCGTCAAAGTGTCTTTCGTGGATCGCCCCTGATCCCCAAAGCTCGGTTCACGACCGGGGCGACCATCCAAAAGACTGGTGCAACTTATAGGAAACTCCGCTGGAAGCTGGCAATGCTTTGCCGGTAAAGGAATCGAGTTAAGTAAGAAAAGACTCCTGACCCTTGGCTAAGTCAATTTCTATCAGAAACTTGAGGGACCGTTAAGAGACCGTTAAGAGCACCTGCACCCTTATTTTACGTTGCGAGAGAGCTCAAACCGCTGTAGCATCTTGGGAAATTGCATTTCTTATCGCCGAAAATTGTCGTTAGGTGCTCGCCCAAGTGGTTGGGCGATATGCTTTGGCTGGGTTGAGGCGTCAGGGGAACCTTGCTAGCAGAGCAGGTAACCGAGAGCTGGACACCGTCCAGCGACCTCGAAAAGACCGCCGTTCAACAGCAGCTTGAGAAGCTGCTCGCTACACCCCTATTCAATTCCAGTAAACGCTACCCCAGCTTTCTGAAATTTGTCGTCACCCGCTCGCTCGCCGGCCAGACAGATCAGCTTAAAGAACGCATCCTGGGTGTCGAGGTTTTTGGCCGCTCCGCCGATTACGACACCAACACCGACCCCATCGTACGCGTCACCGCCGCGGAAATTCGCAAACGCATTGAGCAGTATTACCAGGATCCGAAGCATAGCCAGGAGATCCGGCTCTACCTGCCGGCGGGTTCCTACGCGCCGCAATATTCCTGGCCGGGGCGTCCCTCGGGATTAGCGGCAGGCGCGGTGGAGGCGCCGAACCATCCAGCTGAAACGGTTTCGACGCGTCCTGTGGAATCGCCGATGGGTTCGGCTCATTCCATTCGCGCGGCGTTGCGAGGCGGCAAACTTGCCGTCGCGTTGCTGGTGTTAGTTCTGGCCGGAACAGCTGGGGGAATCTGGTTCATATCCAGGCCGCCGGCGCTCAAACAATTCTGGGAACCGTTTGTGAAGTCCGCTGAACCCGTGCTCTTCTGCATTGCCGACCAAAGCCAGTACTCCACGATTCGCTTGCGAGACGCCGCCGATCCTCAACGGGAAATCACGCTGAACGACACAATGGTCACCATCATCATTGATGACGTGAGCCCGCTGGTGAACATGGCGGGATTGTTGCGGACCTACGGCAAAACTTTCCGGGTGCAGGGGGAAGCCACCACAAGTTTGACAGATTTGCGCCGAGGCCCTTCTGTATTCATCGGCGCGTTCGACAATGGCTGGACACTGCGGTTGACTTCTCCCTTGCGGTTTCACTTCGCGAACGACAGGGACATGACGCAGTTCTGGATCGAGGATCGCGCCAACCCGGGCAATCGCGGTTGGATGCTGGATCGCACCGTGCAGCAGCAGACCGGCACATATAAGGACTACGCGATTGTCGCGCGGGTGGTGGATCCAAACACGGATCAATTCGTGGTGGTGGCTGCGGGAATCGGCAGAGGCGGAACCGTCGCCGCGGGCGAGTTTCTGGTTGACGCAAATCGCATGGAAGACATGCTTCGACAAGTGCCCCAGAACTGGAAACAGAAAAACATGGAAATCGTACTTGAGACACAGGTGATTCAGGGCCGCTCAGGCCCGCCGCGGATTACCGCTGTCCATGTCTGGTAGCCGATCCAAAGGTTCGTCGCGCACACTTTCCGGACGGTTGGCCAGACAAACGGGAAACAGTTAAACATGCAAACGTCGGATCGCGAGAGCGATCCGCTATTCGGACCAACACTCACCAACGCCCTTGCCCGGCCCGGTCTGGCGGGCTTTCGGGTGGCAAGTCAACCGAAAAAGGGATATTAAGAACTGACAAAATTGACTACGGTACAGTAGCTGCCAAACCCTCGGTGACGCAGCGAAGAGTGACAAATAATTGTGTAATCCCCGGCCGCGGTTTAATCCAACTCGGGTCCAACCTTGGACCAACTCGGATCCAATCCTGCACAGATGCCGTACAAAAAGTGGGCCCCCCTGCGTGGAGCCACGCAAGAGCTACGAGACGATAAATTCAGGACTATTCTGAAGCAATAGACCGCATGTTGGAATCCCGCCGGGCGCACCACTTCTCTGCCTCTAAGCTTTGTCAGATCGGGCCGAATGGCTTTCTCTCCGTAGTTGTCCACCCTGCGGCCTTCGGAACTCCTCATCGCGGAACCCATCTAGCTCAGTAGTACGCAGCCAGGTTGTTCCGAGCACAGACATCTCCAATATGCAATATGCGCTTCGTGACCCCGATACTGGGCTATTCCGGTCCAAACCGTCCATAAGTTCATCCGGGAGACAGGTGCAGCGTGTGTCTACTCGGCCCGTTGCAGATCCATAGGACATAGAAAACACGGACAACAGTATCCCTTGGAGATGAGGTCAGACCTCGACCAAGGATAAGCCCAACATAAGCCTCCCCTCAGGACTTCAAACCACGACTGCGGCTACTACCGGGATGTTGCCGGGGAGGCCGCATGTCAAACCTAAAGATCTTTCTACCAGTCATAGCTTTGGTGCTGAATTCGACGTTCGCGCGAGGTGCCGACAAACCAGGAGAGCTACCGTTCAAGTTGGTGCGAGGATTCGGGATAGTTGTCCGAGGCGAAATTGGCTCCACCAAGGATTTGAACTTCCTGCTGGATACGGGGGCTGTGCCCAGCGTACTTGGCCAGCGAGCCGCGGCCCAGATGGGCATCCGGGGTGAACGGGGGGCCCTGACGCTTCTGAACAAGGAAAGCCAGGCAGAGTACGTAAACGTCGATGACGTGCAAGTGGGGTGGATTCACGCCGCCCGGCTGCCAATGGTGGTCGTGGAATTGGCTCATCTGGAGCAGCGGTTGGGAACGAGGATAGACGCGATTATCGGATTGGACATGCTTGTGGGCCAGGACATCAGCATTGACTACAAGCATCGAAAGATTACGCGTGGATTGTCGGGTTTGGCGCGGCATTCTGTGGATGTGGAAACTTTCACCGCTTCGGGTGCGCCCTATTGGGTGATTCCGATCTCGCTGGGCGGCGTTGGATTTCGCGTCCTGCTGGATACCGGCGCAAACGATCTGGGGTTGTTTACGCTGCGCTACGCAAAGCTTTTCAAGTTTGTCAGGACTGAAACGATTGCCCATGACAGCGCGGTGGGCGAGCAGAAGGGGTTTACAATTCCTCCCATGACATTGGCATTGAGTGACGGCAAGTTCAAAAACCAAGTCGCCGTAATCGTCGGCGAAGCACCCGGCGCGCTCCGGGAAATCGATGGGGTGCTGGGGCCAACGGCTCTGGGTATCACGCGGATTGAATTGGACTGGGAGCAGAAGTGTTTGCGTTGGGACACGCAGTAATCGTTAACACCTGGCAAATTGGCGTACTATTCTCCTTTCAGGAGCGACGCTCATGGAAGGGGACTTCCGGCTGGGCGAGTGGCTGATCCGTCCACAGCTGAATACCGTTCAAGGAGACAGCGGAACGGTTCGGCTGGAACACAAATTCATGCAGGTGCTGGTGTGTCTGGCAGGTCGTCCCGGCGAAGTCATTTCCAAAGATGAGCTAATCCGGACGGTCTGGGCGGACACGTTTGTGACGGACGATGTGCTAACACGCGCGGTGTCCGAACTGCGCAGAATTCTGCGGGATGACGCCAAGCAGCCCCACATAATCGAGACGGTGTCCAAGATCGGTTACCGGCTGATTGCACCCGTTCAGCGCACTCAAGATAGCTCCTTGGCCGCAGGGCGGGAGGCGCCAGCAAGTTTTCTTGCCGGGGGACGACGAAAAGTCCTGGCGGCGATGACGATTGCGCTGGTGGCGATCGCCATCAGCGTCGCCGTCGCGCTAGTTCGCAAACCGGCCAAGATTCAAACCAAGGGTCCTCAGCCGATTGCGGTTTTGCCCCTTCAGAACGCAAGTGCCGCGAAAGAACTAGATTTTCTCCGGCTCGGATTGGCGGATGACATTGCGACCACTCTGAGCTTTTACCCCTCTCTCTCGATTCGTCCCTTTGCCGCAACCAGCAAATATGCCGGCCCAGACATCGATTTACAGAAAGCCGGTAAGGAACTTCGAGTGGCGGACCTGATTACCGGACATTTTCTGGTGGCCGGCGAGAACGTTGAGGTGACGCTGGAAGCCGTAGACGTGGCGGACAATCGGGTGCTCTGGCGGGCCACATTGCGGGGGACGAAGCGAGATCTCACCGAGGTCCAGGAGCAAATTTCCGCGCGCGTCCAGCACGGATTGATTCCCGCGCTTGGCGCAAGCACTGGTCCGGGTGCTTCTCCGAACAGATCTCACAACGCGGAAGCGTATGAACTATATCTGCGGGCTATGTCGGACGACGATTCCTCAAATTCGAAGGACTCTTCTGTCTCTTCGCAATACAAGAACGAAATCCAACTATTACAGCGCGCCGTTGCTCTCGATCCGGGCTACGCCTCGGCCTGGGCGGCGCTGGGTCACTTTTATTATTACGAGTCCGGCCTCGATAACGGTGGCGAACCGGCGAGGCTGCGCGCCAAGGCTGCCCTTCAGCGAGCTGTGGCTCTCGATCCTGCCCGCATTGAGGCGGCAAGCGATCTGATTAGCATGGAAAGTGAGGAAGGTGATCTGAACCTGGCCTACGATCACATTGCCAACCTTCTCCACCAGCGTCCCGACAGCGGAGCGGTCCATCTGGTGCACGCTTACGTGCTGTGGTATGCGGGTCTATTGGAAGAATCAACCTCCGAATGCGAGAAGACGCGGTCTATCGATGCAGGAACCACAGACTTGGCCTCATGTGGCTACATCTTCATGGCCTTGGGCAAATATGATCGCGCGAGGGAGTATTTTCAACTCCAGTCGGGCAACGATTACGAAAGAGCGGGCAGAGTCGAGATTTTCGTACGCGAGGGCAAGGAGAATGAGGCGCTTCAGGAATTGAAGCTCTTGCCGATGACCGCTTTTTACGGCCGGCCACTCCTGCAACCGTGCCTGCAGCACCGGTCGCCGTCAAAAGGAGACATCGCAGCCCTACAGGTGCGTTCGGAATCGATGTCAGCCCCGGATCCGTTTCCCAAATACGTGCTCGCGGCGTGGGACTCTTTCTGTGGTGAACCCGGTCTCGCCTTCCCCGAGTTGCGCCGAGCTATCGAACAAAACTACTGCGCTTATCCGCAGATGGAAATAGATCCGCTCTTGGCCAAAATCCGGGCGATGCCGGAGTTTGCTGAAATTCGCTCCCTGGGCATTGCTTGCCAGCAGCATTTTTTGGAACATCGGAGACAGAGGAGTTCGCAATGAAGGCCGATTTGCCGGTGGTAAGTTGTGAGTGTCCTGCAACCTCTGTCGAGGCTTAGAACCAAGCTGGTGCTCCAAACCCACAGCAATCTCCAATTGCGATCACGCTGCGACGAAATTACCTGGAAAAGCTCTAAAATCTTTCCCCGGGGCATGCCGCTCAAGCCCTTGCCGGAATCCGAGAAATTCGGGCCAGTCCATTCATTCGTGACGAAACATCAAAGTATGGCAATCAATCACAAGAATAGGAGAAAGCAATGAGTGCGCGGCTTGTCTCCGTCAACGTGGGACCGCCACGTGACATTGCCTGGCGCGGCAAGACAGTCCGCACCGGAATCTGGAAGAGTCCGGTGCCGGGACGGATCAAGGTTCGACGGCTGAATCTTGATGGCGATGGCCAGGGAGATTTGGGCGGGCATGGGGGGCCAAATCGCCCCGTGATGGTTTATCAGCTGGATTCCTATCGCTACTGGGAACGCGAACTCGGCCGCCACGATTTTACCCCCGGACAATTCGGAGAAAACTTCACGGTGGAGGGTCTGCCTGACGGCGAGGTTTGCATCGGCGATCGCTTTCGCATCGGTTCCGCTCTTTTTGAAATTTCCCAGCCTCGCGTCACTTGCTACCGCGTCGGCATCCGGTTGAACGATCCACAGATGGCTGCGCAGCTCGTTGCGCATCACCGGCCCGGATTTTATTTTCGGGTTCTGGAAGAAGGCGAGGTTGGAGCGGGCGACGAAATCATAAAAGTCGCGGATGGACCGGAGCGCATGAGCGTCGCTGAGATTGACGCCGCGCTTTATATCGGCGGCCACACCCGCGAACTCCTGGAGCGCGCGCTGCGGATCCCTGCTCTGAGCGAAGGGTGGCGCGGCTCATTCCAGGCGCTCCTCCTGGAAAAAACGAAGAACGCCGGCACCACAGGTAATGCCGGGCTCGCGCCGCCTTCCGGCCCTCCCCCCGGCTGGAAGGGTTTCCGCTCGTTGCGAGTCTCGCGGATCGAGCGAGAGAGCGGCAGTGTGAAGTCCCTGGTGCTTGCGCCGTCAGATGATCAATCGCTCGTCGCTGCGCTTCCCGGCCAATCGATCGTTTTGCGCTTCCACCCCACCGCCAGCGGACCTGCGGTACTGCGTAACTACTCGCTGTCCGATTTGCCCGCGACGGACCACTATCGAGTGAGCGTTAAGCGGGAAACGAACGGCACTGCCAGCACCTATCTACACACGCAAATCAGAGTTGGCGATATTGTCGACGTAGCTGCGCCGCGGGGAGGCTTCACCCTGAAACCAGGCAGCAACCCGGTCGTTCTTCTGAGCGCGGGCGTGGGAGCGACACCCGTGCTGGCCATGTTGCACTCGCTCGCGCACGAGAATTCGCCCCGCGAAATCTGGTGGTTATTTGGAGCGCGCAATGGCCAGGAGCATCCGTTCGCGGATGAGTCACGCAATCTGGTCAAGCGTCTGGCGCGGGGAATAAGCCACATCTGGTATAGCCGCCCGGGCCCGGAGGATCGGCCAGGTTCAGATTTCGATTTGCCGGGGCGAATTGCCGGCGATGCACTCAGGCAACTTGGCGTTCCTCTCGATGCGGATTTCTATCTGTGTGGCCCGAGTGCGTTTCTGGAAGATGTCACTTCCGGACTCGCGGCTTTGGGAGTTTCTGGCAACCAGGTGCACCAAGAGATCTTCGGAGCCGTCAAGGCCATCACGCCGGGGATTGCCGAAACATCTCCCACACCCCCGCATCCACCGGAAGGTCCCGCGGGATCCGGCCCCGAAGTCTCGTTCGCGCGGAGCGGCCTCACCGTCCGTTGGAATCCGAAATTTGCGAGCCTCCTGGAATTCGCGGAAGCCTGCGATGTGCCGGTCCGCTGGTCGTGCCGGACCGGGGTCTGCCACATGTGCGAAAGTGGATTGATTTCGGGCCAGGTTGCCTACGAACCCGAGCCTCTCGAGGCTCCCGCACAGGGAAACCTGCTGATCTGTTGTTCGAGGCCCAAGGATGACGTGGCGATTGATTTGTAGCGCGAACACTGGAAGGCCGCCTTATCGTTCTGCGGAGAGCCACTGGCGCATCTGCTCAGGTGTGATGTTGCCCCCGGTGAGTATTGTTCCGGTCAACTGTCCCTTGAAGCGCGCGCTGTGCGTGTTCAGAGCGGCCAGGCCTGCAGCGCCCGCGGGTTCAAGCACGACACCCAATTCCTGGTGAGCCTGCCTCATGGCTGTGATCAGCGCCGCGTCATCGACGAGGAGAATGTCATCCGCGAGTTCGATCAGATCGGCGACAGCTTCGGGATAGGGGCTTTGCACTGCGATTCCGTCGGCGATTGTTCCGGTTCGCCCGAATTCTTGAGTCTGCTTTGCCCGCCAGGAACGCTCCATCGCAGGAGCGCCGCTGGCGCAAACTCCGATCATCTGCGTCGTTGGATGATGCGCTTTCACCCAGCGGGCCATCCCGCCAAGCAATGCACCATCGCCAAGCGGAACTAGGATGGAATCAAATTGCTCCGGCCAGCGCAAGAGTTCCACGCCGATAGTGCCGGCGCCTTCCGAGATGGCAGGAATGCGTCCGTCTTCAATCAACTCCGCGCCAGTTTCCGTGCTAAATGCTTTCGCCGCCGAATGCGCCGCCTTGAAATTCTCGCCCACCAGCCGGACCTCTGCCCCCAGCGCACGCATCCGCTCGACCTTCAGCGGATTGGCGGTGACTGCAGCAAAAATTGTGAGCGACAGGCCACGTTTGCGAGCCGAGAAAGCCATGCCCTGCCCAAAATTTCCCGCTGTGGCACACACCAGGCGAGGACGCCCATTCAGCGTTGCCATCAGATATTCTGTGCCGCGCCCTTTGAACGAGCGAATCGGGTTCAGGGTTTCCACCTTTACGACAACCTGGCAATCGAGCCGCTGCCCAAACGATTCCGCCCGGAACTGCGGCGAGTTGAGAAACACGGGATCAATAACGCTTGCAGCTTGCTCAATGCGCTGTAGAGACAGACGGTGCGGGTCGCTCACCTGCACTCCTTTTGCTTTCGGTTGGCCTTCACAAGGTTCGCCGGCCATGGTCGACAAGCTCCACGTCGCGTGGATTATCCTACGGACGGCCTAAACCGCCCAGCTCAGGGTGTGTCGAGAGCGTTGCTGGGCACGTGCGGCGTCAGTTTGCGGATCACAAATTCCTGCAGAAGATTTGCTGCGGCGGTGGCGCCGATGCCGATGGCCGCGTTTTCAAACGTTAATCCCGCCCCTCGATCGCTGGCAGGATAGTAGAGATTGGAAATTCCACCGGCGGCCAGGCCGCCAAGAATCGCGGAATAGCTTGGCTGCCAATGCCCGTTATCGCCTTTGCAAATCACGGAATTGGCGATGGCGTAGAGAACCCGCGACCGCTTGCTGCCGGTTCCTCGGTAGAAATAGCGCGGATCCTGCTTGAACAAGGAAGGAAGAATCGCCCCCCCAATAAATGTGTTTGTCACGATGTCCGCGTACGACGCGCCATAACGCTTGGCGTAGCCCTGCGCACCCTGGCCATAACCGCTGAACTGGTTGTTGGCCTGCTGGATGCCCGCGATGGCGCCGGTGATTCCAAAGGTGACCGGATCGATGGTCGACTTCCACGCCAGTTCGAATTTTTGCCGGGTATTCAGCGGCGCCGCATTCGGAACGTAAGTGACGTAAAAATTGGGAATGAATCCCAGCACCCGCTGCTTTTCTTCATCCTTCATCTGCTCTTGTGCCAGCTCAATGGGGGAAAGTTCCACGCGCACTTCCGTGATTTCGGTCGTCAACGCCAGGGTGATCGGAGGGACCACCACGCTCTCCCCGGAATTCACAATCCCCGAAACAGTTTTCGCGGCGAACCCTTCCGCCGCGATCGAAAGTTGGAACGGTCCAGGAGCAACTCCGGCGAACGAATATAGTCCATCCTCGCCGGCTTGTGTTTCCGGATTGATGGAATCACCCTGCCGGGAGAGTTTTACCCGCGCCCCGGCAACAGCGGTCCCATTCGGATCCAAAACATTCCCGTGAATGGTCCCCGGGACCTGCGTCTCGGGATGTTGCGTATTCAGGGGAGAAGGAGATCGGGGTGCGATGGCTGATTGGCCCTGCTCGGACCCTTTGTCTGTAGGCGTCTGCGGAGACTGGGCTTTAGCCGGCAGAGCGCACAGCAAGGCAACCAGGCTTGCGCTAACGAAGATTCCGCGAACCATGGAGAGGCCGCGAAGAGCTCCGCCGGAAGATTTCCCTCGGGGGACTTTTTTTCTGGAAATCACGCTTACTATTTTACTTCCTTCCCACTGACTTCCAGCAAATTTTCATCTCAACGTACCGTCAGGGGCCAACGGCTTTGCCGGGGGGTGAGATTTTTTGGCATAAGGCGCGTCTAAGCGAGTACAGTGCCAAGGAGCTGGAACCGTTGGGATGCCACCGGCGGAACATCAGGTTGCCCGGAGGGGTGAAGCATGAAGATTTCGAAGTTGTTGTTGGCCGCGGGACTGATTGCAGCGGCATTTTCAGTTCCACCGGGGAAGCCGGCAGCGGTAAACAGTGGCGAGACGCTGGTGAAGGAAATGCACGGGCGCTACGCTGGTTCGTGGTATCCGGCGGTGACGTTCACACAGAAGAGCACCACCTACAACCCCGATGGCACCACCAAGGTGGAAACGTGGTACGAGGCGGCGCAGTTGCCGGGCAAACTTCGCATTGATATCGGGCCGCCGAAAGACGGGAACGGCTACCTGCTGGTGGATGGCAATGTGACCGTATTCAAGGAAGGGCAGATCAAGGCGAATGCGCCGCAGGTGAACATGTTGCTGGTGCTCGGCTTCGATGTCTACAAGCAAACTCCGGAGGCAACGCTAGCCATTGCCAAAAAAGAAGGCTTCGACGCCGGCAAGTTTCACGAAGACACCTGGGAAGGCAAGCCGGTCTATGTTTTCGGCGCGGACAAGGGCGACTTGAAATCGAAGCAGTTCTGGGTGGAGAAAGACCGCATGCTCTTTGTGCGCCTGCTGGAGCCCGACCGAAATGATCCGAACAAGACGCAGGACATTCGATTCGCCGATTACCGCAAGCTGGGCGGCGGCTGGATCGCCGCGCTTGTGGAAGTCCACGTGGACGGGAAAAAAGTCTTCAGCGAGGAGTACACGGAAATCAATGGCGACGTGAAACTCGACCCGGCGGTTTTCGATCCCAAGCAATTCACCGCCGTCCATTGGGAAAAACCGTAAAATCGCCGCTGGCGCTTTTCCCGGGTCGTCAGTTCCAATCACAAAGCCTGTAGCTCACCCCTTCGAGGGGTAAGGGTTTTCCATACGCCGGCGCAATTGCGATACCGCCAAGAAACTCCTCGCGCCTGAAGGCCCGAGCTACAGTCGAGCAAGATTCCGCTCAGGTTCACCTGTGCGGTTTCCCCGCGGACGACCGGACCCACCGTGCCGAACTGCCGCCATCCGTGTATTGTTATAGTGGAAGTTTCATCGGATGGGGCAATGGCAAACCTGCGCATATTGATTTCACTCACGACGAACGACAACGACTATCAAGTCGAACAGGCGAATGCCGCGGAGCAGGCGGCGCACAAGCACGGCATCGATCTAAAGATTATTTATTCAGACAACGACGCAATCAATCAAAGTACGCAACTTCTGAAGGTCATCCAGGAAGCCGAAGAGGTTGATCGCCCCAACGCGATTATTTTCGAGCCAGTCGGCGGCACTGCTTTGCCCCAAGTGGCGCGTGCGGCCGTCAACCAAGGCATCGCCTGGGTGGTGCTGAATCGCGAAGCCACCTATGTGCCGGAACTGCGCGGTTTAGGAAAAGCGCCGGTGTTTATCGTCACGGTAGATCACGTTGAGATCGGCCGCATCCAGGCCCAGCAGTGCGCCGCCCTGCTTCCCAGGGGCGGCACCGTCCTTTATATGCAGGGCCCCTCGGAAAATTCAGCCGCCAAAGACCGCGCGAAAGGACTGCTGGAAAAAAAGCCCGCAAACCTTCATCTGATCAACCTGAAAGGACAATGGACGGAAGAGAGCGCGCAGCGCGCCGCAGGTTCGTGGCTGAAGCTGACCACCACGCGCAAGACGGTGATCGATCTGGTTGCCGCGCAAGACGACGCCATGGCCATCGGCATCCGCAAAGCGTTTCAGGAAGTGCCGAACGAAGCGGAGCGTGAGCGCTGGCTCTCCGTGCCGTTCCTTGGAATAGACGGCTTGCCAAAAACGGGCCAGGCCTGGCTGCGCAGCGGCCTGTTGCGCGCCACAATTTTCAGCCCGCCAAATACCGGCCAAGCTATCGACATGCTAGTAGATGCGTTGCAACGTGGAAAAAATCAACCTGAAAAGGCGCTTACCATCCCCGTGTCCATGCCTACGCTCGAAACTTTGCGCTTTCAGAAGTAGAACCAAGGGTCTCCTTTTATGGTTTCGAGAAAGCGGGAGATTCGGCGGTTTTGTGATCCAGGCTGCAAGCTGGGAGGAAATTGCTTAAAGCCTTGCCTTAGCAAACGCCCGGCCTGAGCCGGACTTCAGGTACTTCTCGAAAGCAAGTGCTCGGTCCTCATCGGTGAACCCAACATACGTCTTAATACGCCACGGTCGATACTTGGATGTGTGCGTTACCCCTCCCGAATTATGCACGGAAAGCCGGGCCTTCAAATCGTCCGTGATGCCCGTGTAGAAATGCTTGCCATCGGCCATACTTTGCAGGATGTACACGTATTTCATTACGGTCCGCCTCCGCGAGGGCTCCGGCGAGGAAGCCGTTGGGATTGAAGTGGCTTGCCGAGTCGTAGCTCGCGACATTGAACCCGCCTTCGCCCTTCGGCTACGGCGCGGCAGCCTTCTCTCGCTGCGCGAGCGAAGGCTGGTGGGGCTGGGGAGGTTCGAACTCCCGACCTACGGTTTAGGAAACCGACGCTCTATCCATCTGAGCTACAGCCCCGTCCACCACATTGTAGTATGAGTCGCCGCGCCGCCGCGACACCTTCATGCTTCGGTCTGATCGCCGTTAACACCACCGCTCTGTGCTATTATCCCCCCAGCATTCGATTGCGGCGCCCGCCTACGCCTTCCCAGGCTACCTTGGAGGTTTCCATGAGCAGCAAACTGAAATGGCTTGCTATCGCCGTCGGGGCGATTCTTGTGATATTGATCGTTGTCCCGTTTTTGATTCCCATCAACAAGTTCAAACCAACCATCGAGTCCAGCGCTTCCGCCGCCCTGGGTCGCAAGGTGCAACTTGGGAATTTGAGCCTCTCTCTACTGACCGGGTCGGTCGGAATCGACGATGTTTCCGTCAGTGACGACCCGAAATTTAACTCCGCCCAGTTCCTGACGGCGAAAACCGTGAAGGTGGGCGTCGAGCTGATTCCCCTGATTTTCTCCCAGCAGTTGAACGTCACGGAAATTACCGTCGTTGATCCGCAGGTCACCATGCTCAAGGATCCCAGCGGCCGCTGGAATTTTTCCTCCATCGGCGGCAATAGTTCCAGCAAGCCCGCCCAGAAAGCTCCAACCAATTCCGGCGGCACTTCGGCGGACTCGCTCTCGATTGGCAAATTGCGTCTTGAAAACGGGCAAATCACGCTGGGCAATACCAACTCGCGCAAGCGCACCGTCTACACCAAGGTGAACCTGACCGCCAGCGACGTTGCCATGAAAAATAATTTTCCGGTGTTCTTTTCGATGGAATTGCCCGGCGGGGGCACCATGAAGATTGACGGGAAAGTCGGGCCGGTGGATGCCAACGACGCCGCGCTCACCCCGCAGAATGTGAAGCTGACGATTAGCGGACTCAATCTAGCCAGCACCGGTTTTCTGGATCCTTCGCTGGGACTGGGCGGCGTTGCGGACATGGACGCGAATCTGGTCAGCGACAAAGGCCAGATGGTCACGAAGGGCCAATTGAAACTTTCGAAAGCCGTGCTCGTTGCGGGCGGAAGTCCCTCCGGCGTCCCGGTGATCGTTAATTTCGATACGAAGTACGACCTCGTAAAGGGCAGTGGCGTGCTCCATCCCTCCACGATCAATATTGGAAACGCCAAATCCAATATGAACGGAACCTATAAATCTCAGGGCGATGACTTTGCCGTGGATCTGAAAATCAACGGTGAGGGGCTTCCGGCCACTGACCTTGAATCTTTTCTTCCTGCGCTGGGCGTCCATCTACCGGACAAGTCGCGGCTGAGCGCGGGCACGATGAATACCAACCTGCACGTTTCCGGTCCGACGGACAAGCTGGTCACAGATGGCAATATTGGCTTATTCAATGGGAAACTGGCGGGATTCGACCTCGGCCAGAAATTGTCCGGCATTGGCGCGCTTGCGGGAATCAAGTCTGGCGGCGATCTTCTGATTGAAAAATTCACCACGGATTTGCACATGGCCACTACAGGGCTGCGCGCGGACAATTTGGACGCAGTCGTCCCGGCGCTCGGCTCAATGGTCGGCAACGGCACCGTGGATGCGAAAAATAATCTCGACTTCAAGCTTGTTGCGACGGTGAACAGTAACATTGCCACTGCCGCGGCGGGTTCCGCGGCCGGGGGCATGGTTGGCGGAAATGTCGGCAAAATGCTCGGCGGCGGCGCGTCGAGTTGCAAGAACGGCGGCATCAAGGTGCCATTGCAGATTCACGGCACCACGGCTAGTCCGCAATTTGTACCGGATATTGGCGGCGCGGCGGCCAGCCTTCTCAAGTCCGAATTCTCATGTGTCGGCAGCGGCGGCGCGGGCGGAATCACCAACGCGGCCGGTGCGCTGGCCGGCGGAGGCAAAGGCAGCACTGCGGATACCATCAACCAGCTGGGCGGTCTCTTCGGCAAGAAGAAGCCGTAATTCCAAAGAGCGGAGCGGTTCTAAAGGGACGAGCAGATTCTCGCTCGTCTCTCTTTTTGTGCTAACTCTTGACGTTCTTCCACGTTCCCACTAGCCTCAATAGCCTGCGAGGGATGCAAGTTCGACGGGGACTTCGCTGGAACAATAACGCCATCAGGACAAGGAGCAACCCATGAGTTGGAGGAGCGTTTACCTGCCCCTGCGAAGAATTGTGCTTCTTGGAGTGTCGCTCGGATTGCTGCTAGCTCCTGCCGCGTGGGGCCAGGGAGGCGAGCCGCGCACCTTCGCGATTCGCGGTGCGAAAGTTGTCCCCGTATCCTCGGCACCGCTGGAAAACGCAACCGTAGTGGTGTCACGCGGGATTATCATCGCGGTTGGAGCGAACGTCACCATTCCCGCGGATGCCTGGGTGATTGAAGGCAAAGGTCTCACGGTTTATCCCGGATTAATCGACGGATTCACGGATGTCGGTCTGACCGCGGCGACTTCTTCTGCGCCGGCTGGCGACCCCAGTGCTCGCCCGCAACCATCCATATCGCGTGGGCCGGAAGACCGTCCTGCCACCACTCCCTGGCGAAACGCCGCCGACGAAGCGAATCCCAATGATCCGCGAGTGGAGACCTGGCGCTCCGCTGGTTTCACCACGGTGATCTCCGCGCCAAGAGGCGGAATGTTTCCCGGGCAGGCGGCTGTGCTCGATCTGGGCGGTGAGCGGCCCGGCGACCTGGTGGTGAAATCGCCAGTCGCGATTCCAGTTTCGCTGCAAGCGCCCGGAGGTTTCCGAAGTTACCCTGGCTCGGTGATGGGCGGGATCGCTTACGTGCGCCAGGTTTGGCTGGACACGAATTGGGATACGCAGGCCGAGGCCATTTATGAGAAGAATCCGCGCGGCGTGGAGCGGCCGAAGTACGACCGCAGCGACGCGGCCCTGGCCGCCACCCTCGGCAAGCACGCCGTGGTGCTGATTCCGGGAAACACTTCGCTGCAAATCCATAGGTCGTTGCGGCTGGTAGAAGAATGGAAATTGAACGCGGTTCTTTACGGCGCGCAAATGAGTTACGAGGTTGCGTCTGAAATTGCCGCCAGGAAACTGCCCGTGCTGGTGGATCTGAAATGGCCGGAAGGGGAAAAAGACGGCGACCCGGAAGCGACACCTTCGCTGCGCGTGCTGCGTTTCCGCGACCGCGCGCCTTCTTCTCCGGCCGCGCTTGCCAAGGCCGGGGTGAAATTCGCGTTCTATTCGGGCGGTATCACCGCGCCAAAGGAAATCCTACCCGCGGTAAAGAAGTCCATTGACGCGGGATTGAGTCCGGAAGCGGCCTTGCGCGCGCTGACTCTTTCGACCGCCGAGATTTTCGGTGTGGCGGAGACACTCGGCTCGATTGAAAACGGCAAGATCGCCAATCTCATCGTCACCGACGGGGACCTTTTCGATAAAAAGACCAAGGTGAAAATTGTTTTCGTCGATGGGCGAAAGTATGAAGTGCGGGAAACCCTGCGTCCCAGCGAAGCTCCCAAAGGCGATTTGACCGGCAAGTGGAAATTGAGCTTTACGACTCCGCAGGGCCAGGAAGAAGCCACCGCGGATCTCAGCATGCGGCCCGACGGCACGCTGAGCGGCAGCGTCACCAGCGATCATGGCAGCGGCAGCGTATTCAGCGGGTGGGTCAGCGGCGAGAAATTCAGTTTCTCAATTAACATCTCGATTGAGGGCAGCTCGAGCGATGTTGTCTTCACCGGCACATTTGAAGGGACTTCCATGAAGGGCTCGATTCAGGCGATGGGGTACAACTTTGCGTTCACGGGCACCAAGCCAACACGAATGGCCTCGACACAGGCCGGAGGTGCACTGTGAAAATACGCGCAAACATCTTGTGCCTCGGGGCTTTGTGCATCTTCGCAAGCGCATTGCAGCTGAATGCCGGAGATAAAACGGCGACCAGCCCGGCAGTGGATGCGCCGCCATCCGTGCTCTTGATTCGCAACGCCACAATCCTTACCGTTTCCCACGGCACCATAGACAAGGGTGACATCCTGGTCAAAGACGGCAAGATTGCCGCAATCGGCGGCACGCTGAAAGCACCCGCGGACGCCGTCGTGATTGACGCCACCGGCCAGTTCGTCACCCCCGGCATCATTGATTGCCACTCGCATATCGCCGTGGACGGCAGCGTCAACGAAGGCTCTGTCTCTGTCTCTTCGATGGTCAACATCGCCGACGTCCTCGACTCCGACGAAATTTCGATTTTCCGTGACCTGGCCGGCGGCGTGACAACCGCGAACATCCTCCACGGCTCCGCCAACTCCATTGGCGGGCAGACTATCGTCATCAAGCTGCGCTGGGGGCAACCCGCGGCAAAGCTGCCGTTCGAAGGCGCGCTGCCTGGCATCAAATTCGCTCTCGGCGAAAACCCGAAACGTTCGAATTTCCGCCCTAACGGCGCCCCGGACCGCTATCCCGTCACGCGCATGGGCGTCGAAGAGACCATCCGCAGCGCTTTCACCGAAGCCCGCGACTACAAGAAATCCTGGGATGATTACAACAAGCGCACGGCGGCCGGCGAAAAAAACGTTCTTCCCCCGCGCCGCAATTTGAAACTGGACCCGCTGGTGGAAGTCCTCGAAGGGAAGCGCTACGTCCATGCGCACTGCTACCGCGAAGACGAAATCCTGATGCTACTGCGGGTGGCCAAGGAGTTCGGTTTCCGCGTCCAGACTTTCCAGCACGTGCTCGAAGGCTATAAGGTGGCAGACGAAATCGCCGCAGCGGGCTCGGGTGCGTCCACGTTCTCAGACTGGTGGTCGTACAAGGTGGAAGCGTACGACGCGATTCCCTATAACGCGGCGCTGATGACCCGGCGCGGCGTGCTCGTCTCCATCAACTCCGACGACGCAGCGGAGGCCACGCACCTGAACCAGGAAGCGGCGAAATCCATCCATTACGGCGGATTGACGCATGACGAGGCCCTGAAACTCGTCACCCTGAATCCCGCCATCCAGCTGGGCATCGACAAGCGCGTCGGCACAATCGACGTCGGCAAGGACGCGGACCTGGCCATTTATAACCACGATCCGCTCAGCGCCTACGCCGTCGTTCAGAAAACCCTGATCGACGGCCGCGTCTATTTTGACCGCGACAAAGACCTGGCCGGGCGCGCGGCGTTCGAAAAGGAAAAGAAAGAGCTCCTCGAGAAGGCCAAAAAGAAGGCAGAAGAGGAAAAGAAAGCCGCCGAAAAGAAACCGGAGTCGAAGAAGACCGAAGAGAAAAAACCGGACGAGAAGAAACCTGAAGAAAAGAAGGCCGAAGAGAAGAAAACCGGAGAACCAAAACCGGAAGACAAACCAAAACCGCCGCAAGGCCATGCGGGTATGGGAGGTGCGCTATGAAACGCATTTCCCTGGATATCTCTATCGGCATGATCGCGCTGTTTTCGATGGGCGCCTTTGCAGCGCATTCGCAGACCACATCGGTGGCCGATATTGCCATTACGCACGCGAAAATCTTCACCCTTGCCGGGGCGCCAATTGAAGACGGCACGCTCGTGATTCATGACGGCAAAATTGCCGCCGTCGGCGCCGGCATTGCCATCCCTGCGGGAGCGCAAGTGATCGACGCGAAGGGCTTGCAGGTATATCCCGGCCTTTTCGATCCGGTCACCCAAATGGGCCTGAGCGAAATCAGCGCCGTAAGCGCCACCGTTGACACCACCGAGACCGGCTCGTTCAATCCGGACGTCATCGCCGCCACCGCCGTTCTCCCCTCCAGCGCACACATTCCCGTCACCCGCGCGTCGGGCATCACCGAAGTGATCGCGGCCCCGGCCAGCGGCGGTTTCGACAGCCGCAACGCCACCAATCTGGTGGGCGGGCAAGCCTCCGCTATCCATCTTGCCGGTTGGACGGCGGACGAGATGATTATCAACAAACGCGCGGCGATGGTGGTGGATTGGCCGGACTTTGAGACCCGTTCCTTCGATTTCTCCACATTTTCCTTCAAGGAAAAGACTTTCGCGGACGCGAAGAAAGAGTATGACAAACAGGTCAACGAACTTGCCGACTATGTGGAGCAAGCGCGGCACTACGAACAAGCGATGAAGAATTCCACCGGCGTTGGTTTTCAACGCGACGTGAAGCTTGAAGCGATGGCCCCCGTGGTTCGCGGTGAAATGCCAGTGCTCGTTTTCGCGGACAAAGCCCGCCAGATTCGCGACGCTGTCGAGTTCTGCGACAAACAGAAATTAAAAATTATTCTTGCCGGTGGCAAGGAAGCATGGAAGGAGAAAGACCTTCTCCGCTCCAAAAGCGTGCCGGTCATCCTGCGGCCCACGCTCGCCGAGCCATCTGAAGAAGACGACGCGTACGACAAGCTGCTAACCCAGCCAGAGGAACTTCGCGCCGCCGGAATCAAAGTCGCCTTTGGCAGCTTTGACAACAGCTTCGCGCGGCGTCTCGGGCAAAATGCCGCGAACGCGGTGGCGCATGGCCTGCCTTACGAGGAGGCGTTGAAGGGCGTTACTCTCTATCCCGCGCAAATGTTTGGCCTCGACTCACAACTCGGCACCATCGAAAAGGGGAAGCTCGCCAATCTCATCGTTACCAACGGCGACCCGCTTGAGGTAACTACCGACGTTCGCTACCTCTTTATCAACGGCCAACTGACGTCCACGGACAACAAACAAAAGGCCTTGTATGAAAAATACCTGAATCGCCCGAAGGCTGCCCGCTGACCTGGACCTCCGCGGCGAGATGCGGCGCCACGCCGCGCGCCGAAAAAAGCAGCCTGCACCACCGCAGCCTTTTTCCGGGTTTCAAGCATCAAAGAGCGGAAAGCCAAGCGCAATTTCAGAATCATCGCTCTTCCACTCGTTTTTTCAGCCCTTGCTGCCGCACCAGTGGGCGGACCAAGCTGAAGGCCACCACCCGCTATTCGAACTACAAACGCTTCAATATCGAAACTCTCAACAGCATCGGCAAGCCGAAGGAGACTCTGCCGCCAACTGCTCCGCCCACAACTTCTGCGGCACCGCCAGCGAATCCAAACTGAAGCTTAAATGCCTTGGTGGGAAAACCAACCGAAGAAATCAGGCCGCGGGAGTCTGGCTCAGGACTTCACGCACTTTCTGGACAAGGGCGGCCGGTGAAAACGGTTTCTGCAGAAATGCGAGTCCCTCTTCCAACATGCCGCCGCTGGTGATGACGTTTTCCGTATATCCGGACATGAAGAGCACGCGAATGCCCCGGCGTTTTGCCGAAATCCGCTCCGCCAGTTCGCGCCCGCTGGTGCCGGGCATCACCATGTCCGTCAGCAGCAGGTGAATTTCGCCGGGGAATCGCGCGGCAATCTGTTCTGCGTGCTGGGGGTCGAGCGACGGAATAACGTCATAACCTTTTTCCGCCAGCACAGTCACAATCAGCTCCCGCACGGCCTCCTCATCTTCCACAACAAGGATCGTTTCCGTCCCACGTTGTTCCCTCGGCGCGGCCTGCTTAGCGGCGGCTCCTTCGCTAACCTCGTCCACCCGCGGCAGATAAACCTTGAACGTGCTGCCCTTGCCCGGTTCGCTGTACACCCAGATGTACCCGCCGCTCTGCTTCACGATGCCGTACACCGTCGAAAGCCCCAGCCCGGTTCCGCGCCCGCTCTCCTTGGTGGTGAAAAACGGTTCGAAAATGTGCGCCACCGTCTGGTGATCCATGCCCACGCCGGTGTCTGAAACCGCCAGCATCACGTAACGCCCGGGCTTCACCGAAACATGGTCCACGGCATAATTTGCATCGAGCTCGGTGTTGCAAGTCTCCACCACCAGCCGGCCGCCCTCCGGCATCGCGTCCCGCGCGTTCACCACCAGGTTCATAATTACCTGCTCCACCTGCGCAGGGTCGGCTTTCACTTTGCCCAGATCGTCCTTCACGCGCGTGACCATTTCGATCCGCTCGTCCATCAGCCGCCGCAGCAGCGAATCCAGGTTCAGCACGATTTTGTTCAGGTCCAGAATCTTCGGCTGCAGCACCTGCTTGCGGCTGAAGGCCAGCAGTTGCCGTACCAGTGCTGCCGCTCGTCCCGAGGCATTCTCGATTCTCTCGATGTCCGCGTGCGCTTCGTTCGGAAGGTTCGGCCGGCTCAAGGCCAGCTCTGTGTAACCCGAAATGATGGTCAAGAGATTGTTGAAGTCGTGCGCGATGCCTCCGGCCAGGCGGCCAACCGCCTCCATCTTGCGCGATTGCTGCAGCTGCGTCTCCAGCGCTTTCCGCTCCGTGATGTCCACCATGATCCCTTCCATCACCGGGTGCGAATTGCTTCCCTGCACGATCACAGCTGTGTCGCTCAGCCAAACATCTCGCCCGTCTTTCCGGCGCACACGGAATTCCGCCTGGAACGGAAACCCCTTCTCGCTGCGTTCTTCGGCGGCGATCACGATCGGCAAATCGTCCGGGTGAACGTGCTGACCCCATTCCGGCGAAAGCGCCAGCCATTCTTCTGGCGTGTAGCCCAGAATGTTTTCCACTTGCGGGCTGATGTAAAACCATTTCCCATCTATGCCGATTTCCGCGATGTAGGTGATCGCGTTGACGTGCTCCACCAGCAATCGGTATTTGGTTTCCGCGTCCGCTCGCGCTTTCTCGGCTTCCTCGCGCTGCGATAAATCGCGGCAGACGCACACCGTTCCGCCGTCTGGCATCCGCCCAACGTGGAATTCCACGGGAATCCGGCTGCCGTCCGGCCGGCGCAATTGCAAATTGCCAGACCACTTGCCGCTGTCCCGCAATCCCTTGCGAACTTGCGACTCAAGTTCTCCGAGCGGCTGGAACGCGTATACGACTTTCCACGGTTGGCCCACGATGCGCTGCGGGAAATCAAATCCAAGCATCGAAGCAAGTGCGGAATTGGCGTAACTGTAGACACCTTTATCGTTCAGAATTCCGATTCCTTCGATGGAGGAATCCATGGCCAGACTTTGCCGCCGCACCGTTTCTTCATCTTGTTGTTGGCGATACTGCGTTAGCCCGATCCGCACGGCGTAGCAGGTAAACGAGATGCCCAGCAACGTAAAGCGAATGACTCTTAATCCGGGGCCCAGCTGCGCCACCTGAATCAGAATCACCATCGGTGCGAAAAAGAACATTCCGTTGTTGACCAGGATTTCGGCCAGGGATAGGTGGCGCTTCCTCACCCGGATTTCCGACTCGGCCGGCGATTCCCACGTGGCCGCCCAAAATGCTCCAAACAGCAGTGGGATTGTCCAACCCAGGTCAGACCATGTGCCGGTTGGCATTTCATGCGCCAACTGCATCCAGGAAACAATGGTTGCCAGGATTCCATACACCAGGATGTAAGCCGCTAGTCCGCCAAAAAGTCTCTGGGCTTCGCGGTTGGCGCTTCGTTTCCACTGAAGCAGAGCCAGCAGGAAGATTCCCAACGTTCCGGCCGTCGTCACCTCAAATTCCCGATCAAGCGCACCTTGATAACCCAAATTGATGGCTGGCAGGAAGTACGCGCCGAAGTAAACCAGGAAAAACAGAATGCCGATCTGCACAAAGTCCAGCGCTTCCGGCACGTCCACTCGCGAGTCCTCTTTGTCCTGGTTCAGGAAAATGGCCATCACGAAGAACATCCCGTGCGTGTCAAAAAGGAAACGGATGAGTGAGCCCGGCGGCGGCTCACGGTGCAGGAAAATCTCGTAATACATCCAGCCAAAATCGGCCACTCCCCACACGGCCATGCCGAACCCAACCAGGGTCCAGAACGACCGGGCGAAACTCGGCGATCGCCGCGCCGCTTGAAAACACATCGCGGCAGCCAGAAAGCTCGAAAATATTTGCAGTGCGTTCCCAACCAACGAGCCTGATGAAGACGTGCCGAGGAACACCACGGCCGCAACATGGAGAGTAACCACGCAGGCGGCCGCCGCGACCAGGGATCGTGGAAAGGGACGAAGGATCAAATATAAGTCCTAGTACTGTACCGTAATTCAGTTTAGGGGAGTTCCGCTTTGGGAAAGGGCCGCTCGCTCGAACTGTGCCCGGTTGGTCACCGCTACTTTGAGATGTCGTGGCCAGACCTTGCTGACTGCGAACTAAAGATTTGGCTCGATGACCGCAGCCGGAGCTATCGCCACTCGGCGGTGGAGCAAGTTGATAATTCAGATGGTCCGGCTTGGAGGGAGCTCGAGTGAATCTGCTTAGGCTTCTTAACGCCCTTCGAACGGGTATCGGTCTTGCGACTGCACGGCCGCGGCCACACGCCGGCGCAGGGCAATTGTGTCGATGGCGGGGCGCTTCCCGAAGCGCTTCAGCACGGCCATCTGCGTGGTCAACATGTCGCCTTCGTGGACGGCAGCGATAGCGCGCTTGGCTTCGTGATCCGCACGCTCCGCGGCGTCCGCGATGAATACGCGCGTGGCATCAATCATTACAGACGAAGCGGATTCGCCCTTGCCGGCGGCGGCCTTCTGCGCGCGGAGCAGGGTGGATTCCATCGCGTAGACTTCCATCACAATGTTGGCCAGCGCGCCGATCAGTTCCTGCTCGTCGGCCAGCTTCTCGCGGAATTTCTGCACCGCCCCACCCGCCGCCTGCAGGAACATTTTCTTGCAGTTGGCGATGGTGCGCGCCTCCTCCGCCAGCACGCCTTCCGGTGCCTCCTCGAACGACGGGCCGGCCAGAATTTCGTCGGCCAGCTTCATCGCCGCTGGAATCAGCGCCAGTTGGCCGCCCATCGCGCGCTTCATCAGCATCTGGATGATCAGCATGCGGTTGATTTCGTTGGTGCCTTCAAAGATGCGATTGACGCGCGAATCGCGGTAGGCGCGGCAAACAGGGTAGTCTTCGTGGAAGCCGTAGCCGCCGAAGATCTGCACGGCCTCGTCCACCACGAAGTCCAGCATCTCACTGCCGTACACCTTCGAGATGGAGCTCTCGATCGCGTATTCTTCCAGCACCTTCATCGTGTTCTGCGCTTTGTCGCCCGAACCAGACGCCGCGTGCATGGCCGCTTCGATGTTGCCGGCGGTCCTGTAAATCATCGATTCCACCGCGAATATCTGAATCGCCATTTCCGCCAGTTTTTCCCGCACCAGGCCAAAATCGCCGATCTGCTTGCCGAACGCCTTGCGCTCCTTCGAATATTTTGAGGCGGTCATCAGCACGTGCTTCGATCCGCCGACGCCCGACGCGCCCAGCGTGAACCGCCCCGCATTCAGCACGTTGAATGCGACGATGTGCCCGCGGCCGATTTCGTGGAGCACGTTCTCCTTCGGCACCGCGCAGTTTTCCAGGAATACCGGCGTCGTCGAGCTGCCGTGAATCCCCATCTTGTGCTCTTCGTTGCCGGGTTTGCAGCCGGGAAATTTGCGTTCCACGATGAACGCGGTGAACTTCTCCCCATCCACCTTGGCGAACACCACGTACAAATCCGCGAAGCCGCCGTTGGTGATCCACATCTTCTGTCCGTTCAGGATGTAATGCGTGCCTTCCTTGTTCAATTCTGCGCGCGTCAGCGAATTCTGCGCGTCGCTTCCAGCCTGCGGCTCCGAAAGGCAGTACGCACCAATCAGCTCGGCGCTCGCCAGCTTGGGCAGGTATTTTTTCTTTTGCTCTTCTGTGCCGAAATAAACGATCGGCAGCGTGCCAATTCCCGCATGCGCGCCATGCGTGACCGCAAAGCCGCCGTAGATGGAGATTTTTTCCGTCAGAACAGTTGTGGCGATTTTGTCCAGGCCTGCGCCGCCATACTCTTCGGGCGTCCCGCCGCTCATCAATCCAAGCTCCGCCGCCTTGCGCACCAGCTCCGCCATCAGGCCGGGTTTCTTGTTTTCCAGGTCTTTCGCCAGCGGCAGCACTTCCTTGATCACAAACTCTTCCGCGGTCTGCCCGATCAGTTTCTGGTCATCCGTGAGATCCGCCGGCGTGAATACGTCCGCTGGCGCCGGGGTTTCCAGCAGGAAACTGCCGCCCTTCGCTGCGGGTTTGGTCAGAAGGGAAGTGGCCATGGGTGATGCTCCTTGCCGGCTCGGGGCCGCTCACAAAATTCAAACAATCGTTTGAAAATTCCAGACTTGAAATTTTACCCATAGCGCTGTGATTTTCGCAATAGCCTGTTGAGCCAGCCGGTCGAATCCTGCCCCGGCTCGCCGCATTGGACAGTCGCTTTGTCCGCTGAGAAAAGAGGCGACTCTCAGGGACCAACTGTGGCAGACTGCCGCCAACCGCCCGAACCCCTAATTTTTCACGGAGGACCAATGGGACACCCCGTTGTGCATTTTGAGATTGGCTGCCGCAACCTGCAGAAGACGCAAGACTTTTACTCCCAGATGTTTGATTGGAAGATGCAGCCGATGGGGCCGGCTGCGATGATCGCGGGCGAAACCGGCGGCATTGCCGGCCACATGTCCGCGTTGGGGCACGAACCGCATCACTACACTATTTTCTATGTGGAAGTAGACGACGTGGGGGCGTATCTGAAAAAAGCGGAGGGATTGGGCGGCAAAACTCTCGTCCCGCCCGTAAAGATTCCAACCGGCACCTTCGCCTGGATGCAGGATCCCGAAGGCAACACCGTCGGCCTATGGAAATCGGGTAGCTGAGAAGTTACACCCGCTCGAAGATTCCCGCTGCGCCCATGCCGCCGCCGATGCACATTGTCACCATGCCGTAGCGTGTGTTGCGTCGTTCGAGTTCCCGCACCAGCGATGCCGTAAGTTTCGCGCCGGTGCAGCCGAGCGGATGCCCGAGCGCGATCGCGCCCCCATTCGGATTCACTTTCGTGGAATCCAGATTCGCCTGTTGAATCACCGCCAGTGACTGCGCCGCGAAGGCTTCATTCAGTTCGATCACCGCCACGTCGCCCAGCGACAGCCCCGCCAGTTTCAGCGCCTTCGGAATCGCATACACCGGCCCAATCCCAAATTCTTCCGGAGGGCACCCAGCCGTAGCGTAAGAAATAAACCGTACTTGTGGCTTCAGTCCCAATTGCGCGGCCTTCGCATCGCTCATTAACACAACTGCCGCTGCGCCGTCGCTCATCGGCGAACTATTTCCCGCCGTCACCGTCCCCTTAACATGAAACGCAGGCTTCAACCCAGCCAGCACTTCCATCGAAGTTTCCGGCCGCGGCATTTCATCTTTGTCGAATGAAAATGTCTGCGTCGCTGTCTTTGCCGGTCCCTTGCTTTTCGCGCCGTTGCCAGTCGGCAGGGAAGTAATTTTCACTTCAACCGCTACCGTTTCATCCTTGAATTTGCCGTCCGCCAGCGCCGCGACTGCTTTCTTGTGTGAATCCACCGCAAACTGATCCGCCTGCTCGCGCGAAATTCCGAATTTCCGTGCAATATTCTCCGTCCCCAATCCCATGTTGATGTATGCGTCCGGATAATGGTCCACCAGCCACGGATTCGGCGAAATCTTGTTGCCGCCCATCGGCACCAGCGACATCGATTCCGTGCCTCCCGCAATGATCACCTGCGCCCCGCCGCCTCGGATACGCTCCGCACCCAGGGCAATGGCCTGCAGCCCGCTGGAGCAGAATCGGTTGATGGTCATCGCCGAAGTCTCCACCGGCAGCCCTGCGCGCAGCGCCGCAATCCGCGCCACGTTCATGCCTTGTTCGCCTTCGGGCATCGCGCAGCCCAGAATCACATCGTCAATCTCTTTTGGATCCAGCCCCGGCACGCGCGCCAACGCTTCCTTGATCACCAGCGCAGCCAGATCATCCGGCCGCGTCGTTCGCAGCGATCCCTTAAAACCGCGTCCAACGGGAGTTCGAACGGAAGAAACGATAACGGCATCAGCCATAGGAAGCCTCTTTCCAGCTCAATTCTCCCGATTCTCGGCCTCCGCACAGAAAAAAGCAAATCGGGCAGTTTCACGGCCCACAAAAATATTGTCATCCTGAGGCCATCCGATGAGGATAGCCGAAGGATCTCAGCGTCAATAAGTAGTGCGTCGCTTGAGTTGAGATCCTTCGGGGCGAAAAAGACTCGCCCCTCAGGATGACTTTTTGCTTTCTTGCGCAGGGAAGTTTATCGCGTTGATCAAAGTAGGCTTGGCGCTCGTTAGAACTGCAACCGCAGCCCAAACTGCAGCACCCGTGGCCCTCCGCCTCCGAGTCCCGGATTCCCCTGCGCCACGTCCGGAGTCTGCGTGATCTGCCCGAACGTATCGGAGCCGAAAGACCCTTGGGGCAGAGCAAAATTGGGGTGGTTGAAGAGATTGAAGAATTCGGCCCGGAATTGCAGCAGCATGAGCTCTCGAATCGGGAAGTCCTTGGTCACGGAAAAGTCCAAATTGCGGAAACCGGGCCCATAGATTGCGTTTCGCCCCAGATCTCCAAACGTACCGTCCGCCGGCTGGCTGAAAGCGGCCAGGTTCAGGTAGCCGCTGGACGGAGACCAATTGGAGAGAATGGGATTCACGCCGGCCACCACGTTCGGGCGCTGGTGAAAATTGAAAGTTCCGCTCGTGTCATTCGAATTCACGATGGGGATGGGGCGCCCGGATTGAATCGTGAGGATGGTATTCAGTTGCCAGCCGGCTCCCAGCAGATTCGGCACGTGCGGCAAGGTCGGAACGCGATACGTAATGGCTGAAGTCCACCGGTGCCGCGTGTCGAATGTGGACGGGCCTTTTTCCGCGCGCAGATTGTCTGAATTCTGCGGAAACGCTGCGCTGGCAAAGTTGAAATCGATTCCGTCGGAGGCTCCATCAATCGATTTTCCCCAGGCATAAGTGGAAAACCCGGAGAATCCATGGAACTGTGCCAGGCGCACAGTCGTTTGCAGCGCGTTGTATGTGGAGTTTGCGCCTCCGGAGAAAACATCAATCGTTCCCCACTGCCCGTTCGTAAAGTCCTGGTTCTGGTCGTACAAGCGGGTCAGCTTGGTGCCCTTGGTCCCCACATAACCGATTTCCACGGCGATACCTCTTCCAAGTTCCTGCTGCACGTTCAGGCTCCAGCTCTGCACATAGGGTGTACGCAGGTTCAGATCGGTGATGAAGATGGACTGCGGACTGCCGGCCGGCACCGGTGTGAATACCGGGTTCGTAGAGGTACCGTTCCATGCGGTGGAATCGAAGTTCAGTGCCCCGACAAAGTTGGGACTGCCCGCGAGAGAAGGAACCGGGTTGGTCGCGATACCCGCCGAGTTTGTGAAGTTGGCGATCAGATTATTCTGCGGCGTGTAGTCGTAATAAAAGCCGTAGCCCGCGCGAATCACTGTATTCCGGCGCGGGTTCCAGGAAATACCCAGGCGCGGCGCAAAATTATTTAAGTCGCGCCTATACACGTTCGGCAGGGTAGGCGACCCCACCTGCACAAGATTATTATTTGCGTCGAAATTTGAGAGCAAGTCGTGCTTTTCGCCTAGAGGCCCGATGTATTCCCAGCGCAGGCCCGCCGTAACCGTCAAATTGGGGCGCAGCCGGAGTTCGTCCTGCCCGAAAAATCCGAAATTATTGTTAAACGTAAACCGCTGTGTGTTGCCGGCATTTCCCAGCGCAAAGATGTTCCCGATATAAAAATTCGCGAGTTCATTGACGATGGCATCCGCGGTGGAAAGCTCGAGGCATGACCCATCGGGCTGGGATACGCAAGTATTGACGTCGAGAAGTCCGCGTTCCAGGTTGTCATTGAAGCTCTGCACGTCATATCGGTGATATTCGCCGCCGAACTTGATCGTGTGGTGCCCGTGAATCCAGGTGAAATTGTCCAGAATCTGGAACGTCTCGCTCAATCGTCCGCGCGGCACGCTGAAGGCCGTCGCCCCCAGGTTTTCCAGGTCGCCGTTGAAATCGATTTCCGGCAATCCGACGTGGTTCGTGCCCATGTCCAGCCCGAGCAAACCGGGATCGATGAAATTCGGATTGCCCGGGGTCGCATCCGCGGAGTTGAATCCGGTCCGGAACCGGGAATAGCCGAAGCGTACCTCATTGAGTTTCGTCGTGGATAAAGTAGTCAGCCAGTTCACAGAAACCACTTGCACCCGTGTCGGCGAAATCTGCGCAAAATTCGCCAGCCGCGAACCGCTGCCGAATCCGCCCAGCGAGCCCAGCGGAAACACCTGGTCGCTCTGCCCGAACGCATATCGGCCGCTCAACGAATTGTTGTCGTTCAGCCGGTAGTCGATCTTGCCGATCAGGTTGTTGCTGTCGTTTTTGTCGCGGACAGAATACGCCAGAGAGTTCGAATCGCTGGTCGGAAGCAGATCGGTAATTTGGATAAGCGCCTGGTTGACGCTTGGTACTGTCTGAACGGGATTGTTCACGGCCACGGCCTGCGCCGCTGCGATTTGCGCGGCGGAGGGGACAGTCAGCGTGAAATCGGAGCCCACGCGTTCCCGCTGTCCCTCATACGCGAAAAAGAAAAACGCTCGATCCTTAATCACCGGGCCGCCCAGCGATCCGCCGAAATTGTTGTTATTGAAACGCGACTGGGGATTCGGCGTTCCGTCCTGCTGCAGCGCGGTATTGAAATAATTGCGCGCGTCAAACGCGGAGTTGCGGTTGTACTCATAAAGCGAACCGTGCAGCAAATTGGTTCCCGAGCGGGTGACGATGTTCACCACCGCTCCCGAATTGCGCCCGTACTCGGAGCCGAACTGCGATTGGATGCTGAACTCCTGAATCGCATCCAGCGGCAACAGAGTCGCCGGAGCTCCCGTAATGCCTACCTGGTTTAACGCCGAATTATTGAAGAAGGGATCGTTGTTGTCCGTGCCATCCAGATTGTAATTATTCGAACGGTCGCGGTTGCCGTTGATATTAAATTGTCCAAATCCCTTTTCGCTGCCCGCCACGCCGGATCCTTCCACGGTCACGCCAGGAGTCAGCGCAACAAGCTTTCCGAAGTCGCGTCCGTTCAGCGGCAACTCCTGCACCAGTTGCCGGTCCACTACCTGCGAAAGCGTGGTGCTCGAAGTCTCCACCAGCGGCACCGTCTCAACCACGGTCACCGTATCCTGCCGGTCTTTCACCTGGCTCAGCGCCACCCCGATTACCGTTTCCGACCCAACTTCCACGCGAACACGCGTTACCCGCGCCTCCTGCAGCCCCTGCGCCACCGCCGAAACTTCATACTCTCCGGCCGGAAGTTCCACAAAGCGAAACTCGCCTTCCGCATCGGCTGTCACTTCGCGCGTCTCACTAGTACCCAGATTGCGCGCGGTCACCTTCGCCCCTGGTACCGGCAGTCCGTGGGCGTCCGTAATTTCACCGCGAATCGCGCCGCGGAAAGATTGCGCCGCCACATCCGTGAAATTTCCATTGACGAGAAGTAGGAATAAAAACACCAATCCCAACCGCAATCCCGAAAAAACTGCGCTCCGTAAGTTCATGACCTGTTCCTTTATCTTTCTCGATCCATCCTCGAGAGGATGGATTCCATGCAGAGGCAGTGCTCTCTGCAGCTGAATTGACCCGTGGTATTTCCCCCGCCGGCGGAAGGATTCAGCCGGCCTAACCCGCGCGGCGACACCGCCGCCTTCCGCTACATCGCCTGTTTAGACGAACGCACTGCTGCAGCGAAAGCACAGTATCGCCACGCATGCGCCGATTAACTGGCATCATTTTCCTCCCTGCGGCGCGCCCTTTTTCGGAATGAAAACAGGCGCTGGAGGCGTAATCTTGTTTACCGCGGAAAAACTGCGCTCGTTCAGCGCTAACGCGATCCGCCCGCGTGAATCAACGTACAGCAGCGGGTCGCCGACGGGCACCTCCATAAACGTCTTGGTGTATGGCGCAGTGAAAGGCTTCTTGTTCAATAGGATCGTTACCCGGTCGCCCATTTTGTAACCAAGATTCTTGAACTCGTCCCCGGGAATGTCGGTAATCAATGAGCCGAACGGATCATCCAGTGCGATCACTTCGCCTTCGATACCCTTCTCGGTAACATTCGCAGTCTTTGGCGTCAGCCGCACCAATTGCTGCACTTCTGCGCCAACAAGCGTGAAGTCCCAACCCGCCGCCAGGTGCGCTCCAACCGGCGAAAAAATGTCCCGTCCATGAAATGTAGAAGAAATCGCGTCTCCAATCATCCAGCTGGTGTTGGTAATCTCCCTCGCGGAATCCAGTCCGTCCCGGTCAATCACCGGCGAAATCAGCCCATTGTCCGGCAAGACAAAATACTGGCCCTTCTTCGACTTCACCACCACCGCTTTGCGGTTCGTGCCCACCCCGGGATCCACCACCACCACGAACACCGTTCCCGACGGGTAGTAAGGCGTCACTCCCGCCAGAAACCTTGCGCCCTCTTCGATGGAAAACGGCGTCACCTGATGCGTGATGTCCATAATCCGCGCGTCCGGCGCGATCCCCAACATCACTGCCTTGCAGATGGCCACCGCGTCGTTGGCCGTCCCGAAATCGGTCATGAACACCAGCAGGGGACGAGAGCCTGCCCGTTGCGCAGGTGCAGCGGAGCCTGTCGCGGCTGGGTCCATTTTGGAACAGCCGCCCACCATAAGCATCGCGCAGCAAAGCGCCAGAGCCAGAAATCTTTCGGTTACTCCCGAATGCCAATGCGTCTTCAATGAAATCTCCGGAAATGGAATACCTCAGTTGCCGGAAACATTCCGGATTAACTGATTTTGTTGGAGTTGGGAAGGCCGCGTCCCCCGGACATTGCAGCCAATCTCACGCATGCGGAATGCGCGCCCCAGGCTCACCCCGTTACGCAATTTAGTATACGGGATGGGCCAAACCGCTGGCCAGCTTTCCTTTCCCTACGAACGAATTGCGGCTCCCTGGCATTTTGATTAAACTTCCAAAACCTGCCCGAAATTCGAATCAGAGCTTCGCCCTCAGCCGCTTACGTCAGCCCAGCGGGTTTTAAAACTAGTGAATCTTTTTGGAGGACGCAGATGCGTCGCACTCTGCTTAGTGTCTTTTCGCTGGTGCTGATAGCCTGCTCGGCACGCGCCGACCAGGTCGTACTGAAGAATGGCGACCGGCTGACCGGCAAGATCGTATCCGGCGACGGCAAAACGTTGCTGTTGAAGTCCGAGTTCGCTGGCGATGTCACGATTAAATGGGACGCCATCACAGATATCGAGTCTTCCGACAACATCAACATCACGCTCAAGGACGGCACCCGCCTCTCCGGCAAAGTCACCACCCAGGACAGGAAATTCCTTGTTGCCGGAGCTCCCGCCGCCCCCACGCCAGCAGTAGCTGAGAAAGAGGCCATCGTGGCGGTGCGCAATGACGCCGTGCAGCACGCCTTCGACGCAGAAACCGAAAGGATGGCCCATCCTCGCTTCACCTATTTCTGGAACGGCACGGTGGACACTGGGCTCGCCCTCACCCGCGGCAACTCCGAAACCGTCAGCTTCACCTTTGCCGCCAAGGCCATCCGCGAAACACCCCGCGACAAACTCACTGTGTATGGCAACTACATCTTTGCGAACAACAGCTCCATCCCCCCGACAGTCACCACCGCCGATGCGCTTGATGCAGGAATTCGCGGCGATTTAAACATCCATTCGGGCCGCCTCTTCATATTTGCCTTGGGCGAATTCCAGACCAACCAGCTGCAGCACCTCGATCTGCGCAGCGTTTTCGGCGGCGGCTTCGGCTACCACTTCATCAAAACGGCCAACACGACATTCGATCTCTTCGGTGGCATCACCTACGATCGCGATTCTTTTGGCGCTTACAATACGGCTAACCCCACGCCTCCGCCGGTTTTGCTTCTGGTGCCCTCCTCCGTGCAGAACAGCGCAGAGGCCGTGTTGGGCGAAGAGTTCGACACCAAGCTTTCGAAACGCACCTCTCTCACAGAGCGGTTCTCTGTCTATCCAAATCTATCGCATACCGGAGATTTCCGTTTTCAGTTGGATTCCACCCTCAGCACGCAGGTTAATAAATGGCTTAGCTGGCATACCACTCTCAGCGACCGCTATATCAACTACCCACCGGCCGGGTTGAAAGCAAACGATTTGTTGCTCTCCACCGGTTTGCGTGTTATTTGGGGTAAGGGAAAACAGTAGCAATCCAGCCCGGGGTTATCGGCGTCGCTCCTCACGGAGCCAAGGAGGAATATCGCATGGGCTTTCTCGCTTGGATTGTCACCGGCCTGATCGCCGGATGGTTGGCCGGCACGGTAATGAAAGGTGGCGGCTACGGCATTCTTATTGACATCATCCTCGGCATCCTGGGAGGTATCGTCGGAGGGTGGGTATTCGGAATGGTTGGTATCTGGCCGGGCGGCGGCATCATCGGAGCCATCATCGTTTCGTTTGTTGGCGCGGTCATCCTGGTTTGGATCACGCGTCTGATCAAAAAAGCGTAATTTCGAAAAACGTGGCCTCGTGTTGCGTCCAGACGCAAATTCCCGCGCCCCCGAGGCCTTTTTCTTTGCGCTACTGGCACGATCGGACCCCACCAAGGGGTCCCAATTCCTGCCTGGACCCTCACCTGTCCCCTGTCCTCAAGGTCAGGTTTTTCCACAGGACAGTACCCGAAACGAAAGCGAAAATTAGCCCGCTCTCAGACCACCCGCTAACAACCTTATAATCTGTTGTTTACAAGTCAAGCAAGTAAGATATGGGCGTACTAGGAGATTCGTTTACGCTCATTTTTGGTGCTACTGTACCATTTCCCTCTGGCCCCCCTTCCTGTCTAATGGGACAGGTCAGCAGAGTTGGACCCTTTGGTCAGGGAGAGTCATCCAACCTGCGTAGGTCGTTTCAAAGTCAAAGTTGAGAATTCGTTGGGGTCGCAAGAAAGAGGGGCGGGTCAGGATGAACAAACAGGACAAGGGTCGCAAATGGATTTGGTGGTTTCTGGGGATCATCGCCGCGATGCAACTGTACTTCGTGCGTGAATTGCTGGCGGCTTTCGCGATTTTCATTCTTGGATTTGCGGTGATCGGCATCTGCATCGCCACGCTGTATATGGCCCAGAAGACCTGGGAAGCGGGCGTTGCGCAGTTGGCTGCCAGCCGGAACCCGGTCCTGCTCGCCGTGCGGCGTAGCGTTGCTTCGGTGGAAGATCTGGCGCGCCGGCCGCTTCGGCGCCCCGATTCGCAGCCGGTTTCCTGATAAGGTCTGCTTCTGCTCATTGCCAGAGCACACAGACTTGGGATCTGCAGCCGGCAAGCGGTAGCTCCTGATTCTGTCTGGTAAGTAAAAGGGCCAGCCGTCCTGAGAGAGCGGCTGGCCCGCTCCTTTTTGATCCCAATTCTTCCGCTCGCGGCAACTGGAACGCCCGCTTCTTTCCCGCCTCCAATTCTGTTATCTTGGCCGCGCCCTGGAGGTTTGGATGAATTCTTTTTTCCATCGATTTGTTCGCTTGATGCTTGTTGCAGCGTTTCTCTATGTATCGGCTGGCAGCGCACAGGAAAAGCCCGCACCCGCGCCGAAGAAACTGGCCATCCGTGCCGGTCGGTTGATTGACGGTAAAAGCGATACGCCCATCGCCAATGCGCTTATCCTGGTGGAAGGCGACAAAATTGTCAGTGTCACTGCGGGTGGAACTCCTCCCGCAGGCGTGGAATTGATCGACCTCTCGAAAGCCACTGTACTGCCCGGCTTCGTCGATGCGCATACCCACGTGCTTCTGCAAGGTGACATCACCCAGGAAGAGTACGACGCGCAGCTCCTCAAGCAATCCATTCCGTATCGCGCGATCCTCGGCGCGCGCAACGCGCAGATCGCTTTGTCGCACGGCTTCACCGCCATCCGCGACCTTGAAACCGAAGGAGCGATGTACGCCGATGTGGACGTGAAGCACGCTATCAACAACGGCGAAGTCCCCGGCCCGCACATGCAGGTGTCCACGCGAGCCATGACTCCCACCGGGGCGTACGGCCCCTACGGCTATTCCTGGGAAATCACCATTCCCCAAGGCGTGCAATATGTGGACGGAGTCGACGAAGCCCGCAAAGCCGTCCGAGAACAGATCCGCTACGGCGCCGACTGGATCAAGTATTACTCCGACCACGGCTATTTCTATGGCCCCGACGGCGTTGTCCTCCACAGCCACGTGAATTTCACCGACGAAGAAGCCAAAGCCATCGTGGACGAAACCCATCGCCTCGGCCACAAAGTCGCAGCCCACGCCATCGGCAGCGACGGCATCGCCGCCGCCCTGAAAGCCGGCGTGGACTCGATCGAACACGGCGATGGCCTCACCGAACCTCAAATGGAAGAGATGGCCCGCCGCGGCATCTACTGGGTGCCGACAATCATGGTCGGCGCGTATGTTGCCCCGGGCCGGGCAGGGAACTGGACCAAGATGGTGGACACGGAAAAGGCCGCGTTTCAACTGGCGCTGAAGAAAGGCGTGAAGATCGTCCTCGGCACGGACGCCGGCGGATTCGACTGGCGCGGACTCAACCAGGCCCTCGAATTCGACTTCTACGTGAAATACGGCATGACGCCCATGCAAGCCATCCGCACCGCCACCACCACCGCCGCCGAACTATTGGGCTGGTCCGACAAAATGGGCACCATCGAACCCGGCAAGTGGGCCGACATGGTAGCCGTCTCCGGCGACCCCCTCAAGGACATCACCGAACTCCAGCGGGTGAAGTTCGTGATGAAGGGCGGCAGTGTCTTCAAGAGCGAACTTCACTGAAATTTTGAGAGTTCAGCTCCGATAATTGTCGCGAACAACTTTATCCTCGACGACAATACAGTAGAGCCCTCGCCAATTCCCTTGCCAGCGCCAACCCTTCGCCGTGCCTGGAGCATTTCGTTCGATATAGGCTGAAGCAAGCTCAGCCGACAGTATCTCACCGCAATGTGGGCAACGAGGGCTTGACCCTCGTTGGAAATTTCCACCGCATTCGCATTGTTCTAAGTGTTGAATCCTTCCGCCGTCAATTTCGCCTTGATTTAGTGGGATGTTCTCGCACCTTGGGAATTTTTTGTGCCAGAAGGACAGGATTGCGGTTCTTCCGCACATGTCGCAGTAGGCATATGAGCAATCGCCGAAGCCGCAGTGAACGAGCTCATAGGCGAAACCCGTTTTGCAATGTTCGCAGTGTCCTTTGGGTTGGTTGCCCATGTGACCGGCTCAGTAGAAGGCGGCGCCGCCGTCGACATTGATGGACTGGCCGACCATTGCGCTGGACATATCGGAGCAGAGGAAGAGCGCGGCTTGGGCGATCTCCATCGCCGTTTGCCCGCGGCCCTGCAAAATCGAACTCAGGAATCCCTTCAGTTGGTCCTCCGCGCTGACGTGTAATTTTTCCGCAAGGATGTTGCCGAGTTCCTTGCTCATCACCGTTTCCGTCACGGGCCCCGGGCAGATCGCATTCACGCGCACGCCGTTCCGCGCCGCCTCCGCCGCCATGTAGCGCGTCAATCCCAACAGCCCAGCCTTCGCCGCCGCATAAGCCGAGCCCCATGAAAACGCAGCCTTCGCCGACAAGCTCGAAATATTCAGAATCACGCCCGATTTCCGCGCATACATCCCGGGCAGCGCCAACTTGCTCAGCACAAACGCCGCTCGCAGGTGTACGTTAATCACTTTTTCGAATTCCTCCAACGGATACTCTTCCACCGGCACCACCGGCCCATAATGCCCCGCGTTGTTCACCAGAATATCCACGCGCCCAAACTGTTTCACCGCCGCCGCGAACACCCTCTCGCAATCCACCACCTGCGTCAGATCGGCCGCAGCAAAACCCGCCTTGCCCCCGTCGGCTGCAATCTCCTTCGCAACAGCCACAATTTCTTTCTCCGTTCTCGCCGTCAGAAAAACGGCCGCGCCCTCCCTCGCAAACAGCTTCGCCATCGCGCGCCCAATTCCGCGCCCCGACCCCGTAATCAGCGCAACCTTGTTTTCCAGCAGCATCAGTGCGCCCCACCCACGCAAGTCTTGCTTTTCAGCGCAGGCAGAAAGTCAGACGGGGCGGGCTCCTTCCCTGTGGAGTTGGGAAGAATGTCCCAGGCCGTGAAAGTCACAATCAAGCCCTCCTTTGGAAACACCTGAAGGTTCTGCCCGCCGAACCCGCGGCACACCCAGACATACTCTGGCGAATCCGCCCGTTTGGCCAACCACCACTTGAAGCCATACATAAACTTCGCGTCGTCGGTTTGGTAGCGGGGCGCCACCGATTCTTTCACCCATTCACTGGAGACGATCCGCTGGCCATCCCACACGCCATCCTGCAGATACAAGTAGCCAATCTTCGCCAGGTCGCTCCCGTTCAGATACAAGCCGCCTTCCGTGTCCACCACTCCCAAATACGTTCGCTTCCACTCATGCCGGATCCCCAGCGGAGCGAACAGATATTTCTGGCCATAGTCGTCGATGTCCTGACCGGTTTCTTTCTGAAAGATATAGGCAAGCAGTTCCGTCGCGCCGCTGCTGTAATTCCAAACCTTGCCGGGTTCGGCGGCCATGGGCTTGTCGATCACGTACTGCACCCAGTCGTCCGTGGCTTCCATCAAGCTGGAATCGCTGCGCGGGTCGTCGTAGGGCACGTCTTCCTCATGCCATTCGAGGCCGGGAGTCATGGTCAGCACATCGCGAAGGGTGATGCGCCGCTTGCGCTCATCCACATTTTTCACTTTGGAGACGTCGAAGTATTTCAGTATCGGCGTATCCAGTCCCGCCTTGAAGTCCCCGCGTTGCATGGCCGCGCCGATAATGATCGATGTGACTGTCTTGCTGACCGATTGCATGGAGTGCAGATCCGTGCCGTGATAATAAGGGTGCCAGTAAGCATCAAAGTAGTTGTACCGCCCAATCAGCCGAGCGTTCAGCGGCCCGCGTTCCCCAGCTTCCTTCCCATAAATCTTTGCGTAGTCGTGCGGATAAGTGCGTTCGAAAACTTTCTTGCCGCAGCGGAAGACCGCGAAGCTGTCCATCATCTGCGAATATTTTCCCGAGGCCATGTTCTTGTCCAGCCGGAGCAGAGTCAGTTCATCCAGCCCAACGCTGGCAGGGCTGGCCGCTGCCCAACCCTTAGTCGGCCACAGGATTTCCTTCGCCGGCGGAGTCGCCGCCTTTCCTCCGAGCAGCAGCGCCGATGAGGCCAGAAGGATAGATCCCGCAAAAGCGACAAGCATGCCGCGTTTTTTCATGGTGCGCTCCGTTCAGGCACCTTATGGCGCGCCGGAATTGAAGTCAAGCGCCGGTAAAGCCCGGTAAAGCATCGAATCTTTGATTTGTTGCGAATGCCGCGTTCTACGGTAAAATTGTAGGGTTATGATCTCTGTTGAAAATGTCACTATGCGCTTCGGCGCCCGCGTCCTATTTGAGGACGTCACCACCACCTTTATGGCGGGCCGCCGCTATGCCATCTCCGGCCCCAATGGTGCCGGTAAGTCCACCTTTATGAAGATCCTGACCGGCGAGCAGGATGCAACCCACGGCAACATCACCCGCCCCAAGAAAATCGGCATCCTCCGCCAGGACCAGTTCGCCTTCGACAAATTCCGCGTCATCGACACGGTCATCATGGGCAACTCTACTCTCTGGAAAGCTCTCCAGGAGCGAGAAGCCCTCTACGCCAAGCCTCATGACGAACTTACCGATGCAGACGGCATGCGCCTCGGCGAACTCGAAGGCATCGTCGGCGAAGAAAACGGGTACACCGCCGAAGCCGACGCGGGCGTGCTCCTCGACGGCCTCGGCATCGAAGCCGATCTCCACGAACGCAAAATGGGCGAACTCCAGGGCGGCCAGAAGGTCCGCGTGCTCCTCGCGCAGGCTCTTTTCGGCAATCCTTCCGCGCTGCTACTCGACGAGCCGACCAACAACCTCGACCTCGATTCCGTCCATTGGCTCAAGGAATATCTTCTCGAATATCACGGCGTGCTGATCGTGATCTCCCACGATCGCCATTTCCTCAACAGCGTCTGCACCCACACCGCCGACATCGACTATCAGACCATCATCATGTATCCCGGCGGCTACGACGACATGGTCATCGCCAAGACGCAGATCCGCTCGCGAATGGAGGCTGAAAACGCCGTCCGCGAAAAGAAAATTTCCCAGCTCAACGACTTCATCGCCCGCTTTTCCGCCGGCACGCGTTCCGCGCAAGCGACCTCGCGCAAGAAAGAAGTCGAGCGCCTGCAGGTTTCTGAGCTGGCCCGCTCCAACATTCAGCGCCCCTACATTCGCTTTCAATTTGAAATTCCATCGGGCCGTGCCCCGCTCGAAATCAAGCATCTGGCCAAATCCTACGACGACCTGAAGGTGATTTCGAATTTTTCCGCCAACGTCACCCGCGGCGAAAAAATCGCGCTCACCGGCCGCAACGGAGCCGGCAAGACCACCATGCTGCGCTCCATCATCCGCAACGCCGGCCAGTTCATCGGCGCGGCCGAGCACAAGTTCAAAATCGACTCCGGCAACGTCATCTGGGGACACGAAGTCACCGTCGGCTATTTCCCGCAGGATTTCGGCTACACGATCGACAAATCAAAAGGGATTTCTGCGCTCGACTGGCTCTGGCAGTTCAAGCCCCAGGCGCCTCAAGAGGAAATTCGCGCCGCGCTCGGCCAGATGCTCTTCAGCGGGGAAGACGCGCTGAAACCCACCTCCGGCCTTTCCGGCGGCGAGTGCGCGCGGCTCATCTTCTGCAAGCTGATGATCCAGAAGCCAAACTTCCTGGTGCTCGACGAGCCCACCAACAACCTCGACCTCGAATCCAACAACGCGCTGAACATCGCGCTGCAAAAATACGAAGGCACGGTCCTTCTCGTCACCCACGACGAAGATGTCCTCGACGAGGTCGCCACCCGAGTCTGGCATTTCCAGGGCGGCAAAATCGAAGACTTCAAGGGCACCTACGAAGACTTCCAGGCCCGCGCCCAAAAGCCAGCAGCCGAACTAGCCAAAGGCCGGAAGTAACCGCCAATATTTCCATTTTGGAGTGCGGTGGCTCTGCCACCGCTTTTACGATTTCAACCGATCCGTCCACCAAGCCTCAAGCAGGCGCTGTCATCCTGAGGCTATCCTACGAGGATAGCCGAAGGATCTCGACTTCAATTCCTACCACAGATTTAAAATTGAGATCCTTCGCGGCGCAAACTTCGCGCCGCTCAGGATGACAATGTTTTGATTTTGTTTCTAGTAATTGAGAGATCGCGCCCCAGTGGAAGCACCGCGAGCGCGAAGCATTGCAACTCTCTACTTCGTCTTCAACCCCTTCAGCAAATGCTCCACCGCTTCATCCGCCTGATACGGAGAAATGGTGTGCTTGTTGTTCAACTCTTTCCGACTGATGGCGCGATATGCCAGCTTCCTCGGCTCGCGCAACGCCACGTCGATCACAAAAGTTCCTTCGTGATACCGCACATTCTGGAACGCCACTTCCGGCGGTCCCCAGCCCCATCCGGACCAGCACCCATAGGGTCCGCAAGCCACTCCGGGATATCCCGGATATACCCGCTCGACCGTCGCGTTCTGCGTCCTGACCGCCACGTGATAGTCCACCCAGAAATCAGCCACCGCTGGATCTGTCGTCTGCGTCAAACCTCTTTTCTGCAGATTCTTAGCAATTGCGGCCTTCAGCGTGTCCCGGTTCGCCTCGGTATTCCAGTCGCGGTTGCTCTCCAACCTCTGCCGAGGCGCCGCCTGCGGCTGGCTCTCGGGCGCAATCACATCCCGCGAGACCACTCCCTTGCCGGCGGGTTCTCGCCTTGCACCCTCCGGTGCGTTCAGCGGCCGCCACGCCCACGTCATGCCCCTCGCCACTCGAATATCCGGGTCCCGCAGGATCTCGACGTTGTCGTCGCATCCGGAGAGGAAAAGCCCTCCAGCCATAAGGCCGGTCATCAACACGATGCTTGCTGCTCGTTTGCCTAAGTCCACGGAACGTACCTCCACATTCCATTTAACACGCCATCCGGCAAAAAGTTGGATGCCCTCGGGCCCGATTTTAGTGGTTTTCCAGCGGAGTAACCTTACCGCATCCGAGGCTTGCTTAGGAAGGAATGCCCCAATCCGCGGGCGGAAATGTCACCGGCCAGAACTTGGGGGCCGGCCGGTCAAACTCGAACGCAATGTGAAAATGCTCCATGCCCGATTCGTCTACTCGCACCACCCGGCAACTCATCTCCGACCCGGTCGCCGGATTCATCAGCAGAAAAGACTGTCCGACGTGCAAGTGATCCTGCATCTCCATCAGCCCGCCGTGGGCATTCACCACCAGCGTTTTCGCTTCGATGCGGATCTGCTGGCGCTCCTCGTTTTCAGCCAGGACGTGGACGGCCATGTTCAGCATCACACGTTCGCTGCGCCGCCGGTTTTGCCCAGTTTGCGTCTCCGCCATAAGGATTCTCTTACCCGTATTCTACTCGACTCCAGTCTTCCCGGAACTGTCCCATTAGACAGCTTTCCCGCCCCTAATCCGAGTTCCAAACACCACCCGATGCACGGAAAACCCGACTTTGATATGATGGAATCTTGAACTTTCAGTAGTTTAGGAGCCAGATGGCCACCCAAACGGAAACCAAAACCCTGCTCCGTGTGCGTCCCCGCGGGTTCTGCGCCGGGGTCGTTCGCGCAGTCGACATTGTGGAGCTCGCACTGGAGGCCTATGGCGCCCCGGTCTATGTGCACCATGAAATCGTGCACAACACCTACGTCGTCGAACAGCTTCGCCGCCGCGGTGCAATTTTCGTCGAAACGATCGAAGAAGTCCCTTCCAATTCCGTTCTGGTCTTTAGCGCCCACGGCGTTCCCCCCACAGTTCGCCAGGAAGCCAAAGATCGCTCGCTTCGCGTAATTGATGCCACCTGCCCGCTGGTTACCAAGGTGCACCTTGAGGCTCTGAAGTTTGCCCGCGAAAAGCGCACCATCATTCTGATCGGCCACAAGGACCACCAGGAAATCGTTGGCACCTCCGGCGAAGCTCCCGACCGCACAATCGTCGTCGATTCCATCGCCGCCGTGGATGCCCTGCATGTCGAAGATCCGGAAAAGCTCGCATTTCTCACCCAAACGACTCTCAGTCTTTATGACACACAGGAAATTGTGGGCCGCCTTCGCCAGCGTTTTCCCAAAATCATCGGTCCCGCCAGCGACGATATTTGTTACGCCACCCAGAATCGCCAGGAAGCGGTGGAGCAAGTTGCCAAGGACGTGGACTTGATCCTCGTCGTCGGCTCGCAGAACAGTTCGAATTCCAACCGGCTTGTGGAACTTGCCCAGCGCCTGGATCGCAAGGCCAAACTCATCGATTCCGCTAACGATATTGATCCCAAGTGGCTTGAAGGCGTCACCCGCATCGGTCTCACCGCCGGTGCCTCGGCTCCCGAAGTTCTGGTCGAGCAGGTTAGCGAACGCCTCGCCAATTTCGGCTTTACGGACCAGCGCGATCTCGACCTGATCCGCGAGGACGTGCGTTTCACACTTCCTCCGGAACTGCAGTCGATCGCACCCGCGCCGCGCCGCTAATCCCGGTTCGCGCGTCCAAAGTATTTCGCTTAGCTTTGCCGGGCAGGGAACTCCTCCGGCGCATTCCACCGGCACCCGGCGGTTCCACCGTAGCGGCCACTTTCAAGTGGCCGCGTCAATGGCCAGGCAAATGGCCAAGCGATTATCCGCAGCACAAGGAGCGTACCTTGGCGGTTAAGATCGTTCGACAGCCGAACAAGATTGCCATCATCGGAGCACCATCCAGCGCCGCCGCCTTTCTTCCCGGAAGCGAAAAAGCACCCGCCGCGCTTCGCTCCGCCGGCATCATCGAGCGCCTCCAATCCATCGGTTACGAAGTTACCGACCTCGGCGATTGCGCCCCGCGCCTCTTTGCCGACGACGATGAACACAAACGCGCTCGTAACATCCCGGAAATCGTGGCCTCGCTCAACGACCTCAAGCCCCGGGCCGAATTGGGATTGAAGTCCGGCGCGCTCGTGCTGGTTCTGGGCGGAGACTGCACCCAAATCGTCGCAATGCTCACCGCCGCGCGCCGCTACTACAAGCACGTTAATCTTCTCTGGATGGATCGAGACGCTGACCTCAACACGCCCGCCAGCACGCCTTCCGGCCGTCTCGACGGCATGGGCCTCGCCAGCATCATCGGCAGAGGTTCGCCGGAACTCGTTCGCTTCTGGGGTGAGCCGCCGCTAGTCCGCGAACCCGATGCACTTCTTTACGGCCTGGTGCGACTCGATGCGCCCGAGGTCGATTTCCTGACCCGCTCGCCGATGCGCCACGTCTATGCCGCGGACATCAGCCTGCAAGGTGCCCAAAAGGCAGCTCACGATGCCCTCGCGCACCTGCACGCAGAGACCCGCGAATTCATGCTCCACGTGGATCTCGACGTGATTGCCCAGGAAGAGTTTTCTCCCGTCAACGTGCCAGACTCCGGCGGCCTTTCTTATGCCGAGGTTCGCACTTCGTTTGTGGAATTTGTAAAGCAGAAGAATCTGCTGGGCCTGGACGTGGCTCAATACAATCCCGACAAGGATCCGGACGGCTCCGGCGCAAAGAAAGTTGTGGACCTGCTCGCCGATGCGTTGGCCGCGCGCCTGGAATCCCTGGCCGCGCCCGCTCCTCCCGCGGCATCGCCGGCAACGGAAGACACCTCTTCCACCACCGCCTGAATCAGGCCGGCAATTCTCTCCGCGGGGAGATGAAGACCGCCCTCGGCGTCACTTGTTCCGTCAGTCCAATCGTAAATTGGCAAAGGATGCAGGTCTTTCCGTGCTGTTCCAGCCGGTGATAGGCGGTGGCATAATCCGCCTGCAGTTTTTGCAATTCGTCCCCGATGCTTTTTCCCTGCAGCCCGAATCGCGAAGCTTCCTCGCTCCGTTCTCTCCAGGCCACCAGGCCCCGCTGCGATTCCTTCAACAGTCTTTCGTAGTCCGAACAGATGGCGGCGTCGATGATGAGTTCTTCCATGGTTTCACTCTCGCCTTCTTTCGTTCAAGCCGAACTCCATCGTGCCGAGTTCAGCGTTACTTTATTCGATCTGAGAAGGCAGAGTGCATCTGGACAGCCACTTCCGTAAGTCTTGCTTTTTGATTGCCCTCCGAAAAAACCCCCAACTTTTCCGCGCCCGTTCCAGTACCCAAGAAAGTTTTACCCAACCCTGATTCCTGTAATTCTTACGCACGCCCCTGGGAGCGCCAAATCTGCTCCATCCCGCGGGTTAAGCGGGATGATTCTCTCGAATGGCGTTCCCAAGGGTTGTGCCGTTGCGACTTACCTCTTGCTGGTCCAAGATTCCTTCCTTGCGCTCGATCAGTCTGGCTGCTGGTACTAGGCAAGAGCTAACAATTCCCGCTGATTGTCACGCCTTCTTGTACGCCGCTATAAACCGCACACGAACCAGCCAGTAAATCATGACGATCAAGATCGCGAGCATCGGCAAATTCAGAATCTGGCTGCCGCGAATCGCTACGGGAAAATGCTGCTGCTTGCCCAGGAAAAAGGAGAACGCGGCGATCAGAAACGCCACACACATTCGCCACAGATGGCGCCGGATCCGCGGCGCGCCAGAGAGGCCCCTGCGAACTAGCATCCGCACATCCAGGGCGGCAGCCCACATACTTAAGCATCCGAAAATCAGATAGGGCCATGGTGGATAACCTTCCTTCAATCCTGTTGCGCTGTGCGCCGCTTCCCACCCGAATAGCAAACCGCCGCCGCCCGTGGCCAGAGCAAGAAGCAGCAGTCCGTATTCGACGATTCCCGTCTCTCCCTCTTTGCGTAACACCGTCAACCACCCTGTTGCCACGAGATAAAATGTCACCACTCCACCGAAAACATTCCCCATGTTTGGCTTGATAAAAGCCGCAATCCCCGCGCCGCTGGCGGACATAACCAGCATGGAAACGAAAAATATATTTCCAGCTGCGCGGTGCCGGCGGAATCCTTTGCGAAAAATCAACGCCGCTGTTCCGGAAACTAATCCAACGGCCGCCCCGCAAATATGAAAAAACAAAAGGAATGAATAACTCATGGCTCTGCTCCCAAATGATTGTTCGGTGGACGGAGTTTGCTCAGCGGGCGTTCAGCTTCTGCAGCATCACCTCTGCGTTGCGGTTCTTCGGATTCAGCTGCAGCGATTTCTTATAATTGGCGATGGCCAGCGCCTTCTCGCCGTCGTCCATGTAGCCCTCCGCCAGGCTGTCGTAGGTATTGGCTGACTTCGGGTACGCTTCCACGTTCAGCTGAAAAATTCGGATTGCCTCTTTGAATTTGTTTTTGCGAATGAACCTGTAACCCAGACTATTCAGCTCTCTCTCGTCGAAGTTGTAAGTGGCTGGCGCGGCGACCTTCAACTCGTGATATTGCTTCACCGCCGCATCGATCCCGCCCGAAGCAATGGTCGTTGTAAGTATCTGCGAAATGGACTTGCGGGGATCCAGGCCCGCTTTGACGTTCGGCACCCACGATCCCACGGCGACGAGAGCAATTCCCGCCCCCATCGCCAGCGTCAGCACAAACAGAACCCCAGCCGTAGCCATGCGCCTCAGCGCGCCCGGACGGCCCTGCGCCCACAGATACAATTCAAGGACGCCAAGCGGGAGAAGATACTGAGCGATTGACCAGAAGGTGACCATGGGGCCGCTGAACGTCGTCGGATCGAAACCGATCGGGCCAAACAGAACGAACGTCACCGCGAACCCCAGCCGGATGAACCAGGAGGCGCTTGCTACAAGGAACAGGCGGAGAGCCCAGCGCCGATGCGTCGTGAAATCGCGCCGCATTGCATACCGCGGCGCCATCACCGCGCAGAAGATGATCAGCAAGGCGCCAAGCACCGAAACCACATGTTGCGTCGTGTCGCCAACAAGCTTTCCGACCCACATTGTCAAATAAATGCCGGTAATCGCCTGCGTGAAAGCGGCCAGCACAAACAGCCGCCCATTCCAGCGATGAAAAGCCGGAAAGCGGTTCCGGATCCCGGGAATCAGCTGCAGCGCTCCGGCAATAGTGATCACCGTGGCGAACAAAATATGCCCAACCAGGGCAGTGTTGCTCATCGTTGCGCCAGTTTCGATGCCGCGCCCAAGGATTCTGTTCCACGCCTGGAGATTTCCACGTAGAGCCGTAAGGCCGTAAAAGACCGCCACAGAAATCCCGAACACAAATTGCCCAAGCAGCGCAACCACAAACCAGATTCGTGCCGCGGCTCTCAGCGATTTATCCGCAACCGAACTCAGCTCCAGCCGTGTCGTCCATACCGCCGTACTCATGTTCGTTCCTCCTTGCGCGCGGAAGGGAATTTGCTTCCCTCAGAAATCAGATCGGTTCGCGATAGCGCCGCAGTCGTATTGCCGCGGCTAGAAATACGGCGGCGAACGCCAGGCCAATCCACAAGCCCGGACTGCTCAGGAATCTTCCCGGCGTAATCTGCGCCAGCGGAATGAAGTGCGCATCGACCGGCTCGCCGCTCGGAGTCCTAAAGGAAAATGCGTTCCTTGCGCCGCCCGTCACCAGGTAGCCTATCAACTGGGCGAAATGCATCGTGTGGAACAAAAGCTTTTCAAAGAAGCAGACTGCCAGCGGCGGCAATATCGCCCACAGAATGGCGGTGCGCCGTGCCCACCCGGAAATCAGCAGCAACCCCGCAAATAGCGGCGCCTGCCCCAAGGCCAGCACGATCACGCCATAAAGAAGCACCAACTCGAATTGGAATAACGGTAGTTCCTTCCAGAAAGCAATGGGATTTATGCCGCTCAACACCAGGACCGCCGTGCTAATCAGGAACATGGCCAGGTTTGTCGCAACACCAATCACAAACACCAGTGCCGGCATCACCACCATGGGAATACTCGCTTTCGAGAGCACCGCTGTAACGTCGGACACCGGCAAAGACTTCCAGAACAAAATGCTGCGATCCCGCCGCTCGCCGTAAAGCGCGTCGAGCGAATAGAAAACTCCCACTACGAATGCGGCAATCAGGAGCAGCCACGCGGTGTGGCCATAGGGCATCACCATTATCAGAAAATCATGCGCCGAGTTCTCGTGCCCCTGCATGTGCCCGCGCGGAAGCCAGAACAACCCGATCAAAAAGCCCAGCATCGCCACGCCCGCGGCCGCCAGCGGTGCGATGTAGATCGAACGGTTCTCCCAAACTTCCCGCCGGACCGACCAGTAGAATGGCCGGGTCGCGGACAGCACTGCATCCGAACTTGCTTGCCCCTCGAGTGAATTCCTTGGCACAGGATTTGCCGGAGTTGTCATCGTGCCGCTCCTTCGGCCGCGCCGGGTTGATTGCCCATCACCGCAACGAACAGGTCGGCGATACCCGGCGTGCGTATATCGCCGAGCCCGGCGAGTCGGCCGCGTTCCACCCGGTCGAACAGCAGAATGCTCCGGCCCAGCGCCTGCCGCTCGTGAATCGGTTTCAGCGCTCGCGCCGCTGCAATTTTTTCCGGATGCACCATCACTTCCACGTATCGCTGCTCGAACTCTTCCATGCTGCAGCTCAACACAATGCGCCCCCGGTTGATGAACATCAGGTCCGTCAACACGTCCTGGATCTCCTCCACCTGGTGCGTCGTTACCAGAATCGTCCGCGTGCGGTCGAAATAATCGTTCAGCAGCGAATCGTAAAACTGTTTGCGATAGAGAATGTCCAGCCCCAGCGTCGGCTCGTCCAGCACCAGCAGCCTGGCGTCAATCGCCATCACCAGCGCCAGGTGAAGCTGTGCCACCATCCCTTTTGATAATTCCCTGACCCTGCTGCTGCGCTTGATCGTCGTTTTCGCCAGAAATCCTTCCGCTTTCGCGCGGTCGAATCGCGGATGCACTCCGCCTACGTAGTCCAGCGCCTGCGAAACCCGCAGCCAGCGAGGCAGCACCGCCACATCCGCGATGAAGCAGACATCGCGCATCAGCCGGTCTCGTTCCATCCACGGATCGCGTCCCAGCACCCGCAACTCCCCCTGATACGCGGTCAGTCCAAGAATCGCGTTTAACGCCGTAGTTTTGCCGGCGCCGTTCGGCCCAATCAGTCCCAGGATCCTGCCCTCTTCCACACGCAAATCCACACCGTCCACCGCCACCGTTGTGCCAAATGCTTTGCGGAGCCCCCGTGCTTCGATGCATGCCATGGCTTAGCGCTCCTCCTCTGAAGAATCCGCAGGCGGCTTCCCGTTCTCACCGGCTTTCAGCAGCTCTTCCGGCGTTAATCCAAGCCGCTGAATGGTTGCGTGCACACGCGGCCACTCTTCCGAAAGAAATTTTTCCCGTTCGCCGCGCAGCAGCAGCTTTCGCGCTCCGGCGTTGATGAACATCCCGCGGCCTCGCCGGCTTTCCACCAGTTGTTCGTCTACCAGTTGTTGGTAGCCCTTCAGCACCGTCAACGGATTCACCCGGTACTCCGCCGCGACGTTGCGCACCGATGGCAGCGGGTCGCCCTCTTTCAGCACCCCATCCAGAATCATCGCCACCACGCGGTCGCGCAGTTGGCGGTAAATCGGTTGGCTGTCGTTCCATTCGCGTTCCATCAGTGATTCCCGATGTGCCGGAGGACCGAATTGCAAATGTGCGAAGCAATCGCCCATTCCACGTGTTCCCACCCGCAAAAAGCGGCGTCAGTGAGAAGCACGAAAATGTGGACCAGCATCATAGTGTGTTAGTTAACTACAACACTAAATCAAATGCAAGGATTTTCTTTGCTTTTCTGTTCTCTTTCTTTTTCTTTCCCTATCTCTATTAAAATGAATGAGGTACGTAGGAGCGATCGGTATGCAATCCCGGGAACGCCATTCTCCCGAATGGCGCTCCGGCTCTCTTTATCACCCCAAGGAACCTTTGTATTCGTACGCAGCCTCAGGATCCAGCCGGCCAACTCCCAGCGGCAAACATCTGCCAAAAACGCCCGGTCAATTTTTTGTTTTGATTTTCCGACTTCTCTGCAAGCCGCAATTCCTGAATTACAATTCTTCGTCCAAGCGATTGGAAACGGGATCTGCTTTCAGATTTATCCACCAAACATCCCGGCGGCGTCGTTCGTAAAATCAAGACTCTGGGGTAGACTCGTGCATCCTTCGAAATCCTTGATTCGGGAGTTGGCATGACCAAAGAACAAGAAATCCGCGTGACAGAAACTCAGAGCCACGCCGGGTTTTTTGGATGGCCATCCTTAATCGTCCTGCTGTTGTGCGTGATCGCTTCGCACTTGAGCCTGTTGCGCGTTCCGTATTTCTGGGACGAAACGTATTTCGCGCCGGCGGCTCGCGATCTTTTCCTGACCGGCAAACTCGTACCGGTTTCGGTTCCAGTCGAATCGCATCCTCCGCTGGTCTATCTCTGGGTTGCCATCTGGTGGAAACTTTTCGGTTTCAGCATTCTCGTCGCGCGCAGCGCCATGCTCGCGGTCTCCGCCATCACCCTCGCTGCCGTTTACCGCCTGGCACGGCTGTTCACCAGCGGAGCAGTCTCCATCGTGATCGCGTCGTTGACCGCGATTTACCCCGTCTTCTTCGTGGAAAGCACACTTGTGCAGTTGGACATGGCCGCAGCAGGGCTCACACTTTGGGGCCTCGTGGCCTGCCTTCAGGGGCGGCGATGGGAAACGTCTGCCTTCTTCACCCTGGCGGTGCTTGCGAAGGAAACCGCCATTATTGCTCCCTGCGCCGTGCTGGCGGTCGATTTAATTCTGGCGCTCCTCGATCGCAAGCAGAGTATCGGCGCGTCCATCCGTTCCGAGTTGCGGAAGGCAATTCCTCTTCTGCTGCCATTTCTGGCACTGGTGGCCTGGTTCGCCTGGTTGCATCATGTGTCCGGCACAATTTTCGGCGACCCATTCTATGTGCGCTACAACCTGGAGGGCGCCGCCCGCCCCACCCGCATTTTCCTGGCCGCGGTCCAACACCTGTGGCATCTGCTGGGTTTCCTGAACCTATTTATACTGACTGCGGTCACCGCCATCATTTTCGTGGCACGCTCACGCTTCCTGGCACCGGATGCGCCGCGGCAAAACACCCGCAGCTGGGTGATATTCGCCATGCTGACTGTCGGCTATGTCGTGATGCTTTCGATCGTTGGCGGCGTAACGCTGGCGCGCTATTTGTTGCCCGTCTATCCTCTTATATTTCTCGCCTGCGTTGCGGCGATTGCCTCACGGGTGAAATGGTGGCCGGCGATTGCCGGACTTACGGCCGCGGCCTTCGTCGTCGGCCTGTTTCCCTACACCGACAGGTATTTATTCCGGCGCGACGATAATCTGGCGTATCTCGATTATGTTGCCCTGCATCAGGCTGCCATCGCATCTTTCGACAATGGGCAAAAATGGAGGGTGGCCAGCGCATGGCCGGCATCCGACGAACTTTCAATGCCGTGGCTCGGTTACTCAAAAACTCCCTTGGACGCCGCAGAAATTGATTCTTTTACGCGCGACGATCTGCTGGCCGCCGGCCAGAAGCGCCCTCAATACATCCTGATGTTCCCAAGAGGGGCTTGCAAAGCGGAGAATCCCTTCCAGCGGGCGCATGGTCCGCAAGGGAATTACTTTCGTGGGACGCAGGACCTCTCCCCAGACGAAGTGGCCGGCCTCATGAATGCCCGCGTGATTTATCGCGCGCAGAGCCGCTGTGACTGGGTCGCGGTTCTGAAAGTGGATGACGTGGACACTGCCCAGCCTGGCCAAGCGGCGCACTAGCGTGCGCTGCAAAACGTCCCTGTTCTTTCCGGCCGGCAATCCGCCGCCCGCAAAATCCGCATGTACTCGATTGGAAAAATCGATGTCTGGAAATTCGCGCAACTCGGCCGGCAACCTTAAGATGGTAGAGTTCGTCTAGACAGCATCACCGGCCCGGCCGCACAGCCGCGGGAGACGCATGAAGCCGCCCCTACAAGTCATGAAATTCGGAGGCACCTCGGTGGGCGACGCCGCTTGCATCGCCCGCGCCGCTCAAATCATTGCCGAGGGTGCGCGAGTGGGAAAGTGCGTAGCGGTCGTTTCGGCCATGAGCGGCGTCACCAACCGCCTGATCGAAGCAGCGAAAACCGCGCAGTCCGGCAATGCCGGCGCCGCCATTTCCATCCTCGACGAACTTGCCGCCAAGCACGAAACCACACTGGAAACCGCGGTGAAAAATCCGGCGGAACGCGCCAGGGTCAGCGAAAAGATGAAGCAAGTCTTCTCGGAAGGCCGGCGCTTCTGCGAAGGCACCGCGCTTTTGCGCGAGCTCTCCCCCCGCACTCTCGACACGATTTCCAGCCTCGGCGAACGGCTCTCCGCTCCCCTTGTCGCCGCGGCCGTCAAGGAACGCGGGCTGCCCGGCGAATCCGTGGAATCGAGCGAACTGATCGTCACCGACGATTTTCATGGCGGAGCGGATCCGCTGATGAAAGAAACTCGCGTTAAGTCGCAATCGCGAATTTTCCCGCTGCTTGAGAAGGGAATCGTTCCAGTCGTCACGGGTTTCATCGGCGCCACGGAAGCCGGCGAGCTAACCACCCTGGGCCGCGGCGGCTCCGACTATTCCGCCACCATCCTCGGCGCGGCACTCGATGCCGAAGAGGTGATTATCTGGACCGATGTGGACGGAGTGCTGACCGCCGATCCCCGTCTGATCAACGAAGCGCGCACCATCCCGAGTATCTCCTACCGGGAAGCAGCGGAGTTGGCATTCTTCGGCGCGAAAGTGTTGCACCCGAAAACGCTGAAGCCCGTGGTCGATTCGGCGATCCCCGTGTGGATTCGCAACAGTTTCACGCCCGAAAAACGCGGCACCAAAATCACTCCCAAAGGCGGCGCGAACACCGGCGTAAAAGCCCTGACCGCCATCCGCGACGTCACCCTGATCAGCCTCGGCGGACCCGGCATCGTCGGGCTCACCGACGTCGTCGGCCGCACTTTCTCCACCATCGCCGAAGTGCGCGCCAACGTTCTGATGATTTCGCAATCTTCTTCGCAGAACGACATCTGCTTCAGCGTTTCTTCTTCCGATGCCGAGCGCACCATCGAAGCCCTGCGCAGGGAATTTGCGCAGGACCTGAAACATGAAAAGGTGGAGCACATCAACGTGGACCCGAACATCGCCATCGTCGCGGTGGTCGGCGAGAACATGCGTGGCACGCCGGGCGTCGCTGGCAGGACTTTTCAAGCCATGGGCAGGGAACACGTCAACATTATTGCCATCGCGCAGGGCTCCAGCGAAAGCAACATTTCTTTTGTCATCGAGGAAAGCGCGGTAAAGAAAGCTTTGCTGGCCGCCCACCGCGAGTTCGGCTTGCATCTCCCCAGCAACGGAAATTAACCCGTCGTCTCCCCGGTCTTGGCCTCCGCGCGCTTGCGGTGATAGCGCTCCAGTCCCAGCCATGAAAGTTGCAAAGCTCCGTTGAAAAGATAGTGCGAAAGCTCCGCCGGCGACAGAAATTCCGCCGCCTCCGCGGCCACTGCCCGCCCAAACGCGCGCATGGCTTCGTTTTGATCCTGCCCGCGGGTGAGTATTTCCGCCGACAGTGCGCCCCAATGTTGCAGCCGTTCTCGATATGAGTTCAAGTGCCGCTCCGGCTGATCCGAATACCCAAAATGTGTCAGAAATAATCGCCGCGGACGAAGTTGCGAGATGGCCTCCAGCGAACCCGCCCACAATTCCAGGGAAATATCCGGTGGGGGCGTCGCCGGAAGAATGAAAGGGTGACCCTCGATGCAAATTCCAGCGGTGTCTCCCACGTAAGCCACCCTCTCCGAGGGATCAAAATAAGTGACGTGGTGGGATGCGTGCCCCGGCGTGTAAAGTACGCGAAGTTCCTTCGAATCGAACTCCAGCGTCTCCCCGCCTTGCAGGATCCGTAAATTGCTTTCCGGCACCGCCAGAAAATCCCCAAAAAGCTTCTGCATCTCCTGCCCGTACAACCGGCCGGCGCTCTCCAGCAATTTGGCGGGATCGATCATGTGCGCCGCCCCGCGCGCGTGGACATAGACCTGGAGCGCGGTATTTTCCTGAACCAGCGCCCCGGTCGCTCCGGCGTGGTCCAGATGAATATGCGTCAGCAGAATCGCATTCAGGTCCGCGACGCGAAGTTGGTGCGCGGCCAGTTGTTCGCGCAGAGTGCCCAGCGTAGAACCCGGCCCGGGGTCGATCAGCGCGGCATAGTGGTCGGAGCGCAGCAGCGCCGTGGCGATGCAACGCGTTTGTCCGGTCCAATTCAGGTCCAGCAGTTCAGAGGCAGCCATAGGTAGTAGAGTGTATCGCAAGGCGCGAAGCGCAATTGGGCAGATGAGCCATCATGCGCAACGCTCCCTTGCCCATAGCAGGAATTGCTTGCAGAAGGATGAACTTGTGGAATATCCTTTCAGCCGCAGCAACTAGTTTCAGTTGGCCACTGCTTCCATTATTTGCAAGACTGGTGTGAAACCGCCCCCCTTCTGGAGAAGCAAGTGGTTTGCTGCGTACGTTCTTGCGCCGCCATATTGCGAGTTTGCTGAGTCCGAACGACGGGCGGCGCAGGAAACACAGGGGATTCGTAGTTCCGTTCATGGAGGATACAATGCGCAAATGGTGTGCAATCGCGGCAATGGGTGTTTTGATGGCATTGCCAATCTGTGCGCAGCAAAAAGACGCGGGCACAGCTGCCAGCAAAGCGGCGGAGTCCACAAACGCCGCCCCCGCCAGTGATTTCAGCATCGCTCCCGCATCGCCGAATCTCTTCGCGATGCCGGCGCCTGCGGCCAAACCGGCCGACGTCTTTTCGGATTGGTCCAACAATCCCTGGAACCGCCACGCCTGGGGCCTGTTGACTCCCCGGTTCGAAGTGTCGGGCATGTTCAGTTACATTAATTTTTGCCCTTGCGCGTTCCGCAATTTCAACGAATTGGGCGCGACCGGTTCGTTCGCGTATAACGCGAACAAGTGGCTGGGCATCGTCGGTGAGATCGGCGGCTATCGTTTCGACCGCCAGGTTTTGGTGGTCGATCCGGTGACCAGCGCGGCGTCCCTCTCCACCCTCAGTGGCAACATGCAGACCTACCTCTTCGGCCCCCGGCTGAACCTCCGGCGCTTCGATCACTTTGTTCCCTTTGGTGAAGTCCTCTTCGGCGCGGCCCATGGCAGCAGCCAGGTTACCGGCGATGCGTCGCAGAGCGCGTTCGCCCTGGCCGTCGGCGGCGGCGTGGACGTGGTACTTACCAAGTATGTGGCGTGGCGGTTCATCGAGGCGGATTACCTGATGACCAATTTTTCCGGCAGCTTGCTCAGCGCCAGCGGCCGCCAGAACAATTTTCGCGTCGGCAGCGGCGTCGTCCTGCGGTGGCATTATCCTCCGGCGCCGCCAAAGCCCAATCATCCTCCGGTCGCGGCTTGCTCGGCTGCACAGCCTTCCATCTTTGAAGGCTCCACGGACGCAATTGCAATCCACGTAAACGCCACCGATGCCGACAACGACGCGCTCACCTACAGCTACACCGCGACAGGCGGCACTGTGGATGGCACGGGGGCGGACGTCCGCTGGAATCCCGCAGGTCTCGCCATCGGCAACTACACGGTGAACGCCAAGGTGGATGACGGCCACGGCGGAACTGCAAGCTGCGCCACCGATGTCGCCGTCGCCAAGCGGCCCAACCAGCCGCCGGTTATCTCCTGTGCGCCGGAACGCAACCCGATTTTCGCGGGTGAGCGCGTGGCCATCAAGTCCACCGCCAGCGACCCGGACAACGATCCCTTGACCTACAGCTACTCGACCACCGGCGGCCAGGTTTCCGGCACCGGGGCGTCCGCGCAGTTCGATTCCACCGGCCTCGCTGCCGGCAATTACTCCGTCTCATGCACGGCCGACGACGGCCGCGGCGGCCGCACCAGCGCGCCCACGACGGTAACCGTGCAGGAGCACCCGGAAATCAAGCAACTTGAAGCCAGGCTCTCCCTGCATGACATTTACTTCCCGACCGCTCAACCCACCGTGGCGCGGCCCAATGGCGGGCTTCTCCCCAGCCAGATCAAGACGCTCGACGCTCTGGTCAGCGATTTCACCAAGTATCTCGCCTACAGACCCGACGCTCACCTGATCCTGGCGGGCCATGCCGATATCCGCGGCAGCAAGGAATACAACCAGAAACTTTCCGAACGCCGCGTGGAACGCGTGAAGAGTTATCTGGTCGAGCACGCCATTCCCGCGGACCATATCGACACCAAGGCCCTTGGATTCGAACACAACATGACCGCGCCAGAGGTAAAGGCCCTGGTCGAACAGGACACCACCCTGAATGATGCGACTCGCCAGAAGGTACTCAAGAATCTTCCGACCATCGTGTTGGCCAACAACCGCCGCGTGGACATTACCCTGAGCACCACCGGTGAACAGGGTGTGCGCGGCTTGCCCTTTAACGCCGAAGACGCCACAACGCTGATTCGCCGCGGCGCAGAAGAAGGCAAGAAAACCGGAAAGCCGGCTGCTGCCAAGCCGGCACCAAAGAAACCGACAAAACCCTAGCCGCGTGATTGAATCAAACGAGCAGTTCGAAACCGAAGAAACGGGCGGCCAACACCGCCCGTTTTTTGTTTCGCGCGGATTTCTGCCCTTTAGGGTGCCTCTGAATTCGAGGCAAGCACGAGATCTAAGCCTGGCTGGCAACATTCGGGGAATCAGCCGGATTATAAGTGTTTAGTTACGTAACCCAAATCTTTGTTCCATATTGGTACAGAGCCGCAGAAAGTCTAATTTAGATAATTACATACTTGACAATAGAGCCATAATGAAATAGAAGGGAGTTGCGGATTCCCGGAATGGGAATGCGGCTAGCCTTTTCTTCGCCAGCTACGCCGGATGAGACGGAAAGGTAATTTGGAGAGGTGGGGCAGTATGGCGGATACGCACACGGGTCGAGCAGCGGGTGTGGAATTTGAACGGCCTGCCGGAGTCTTCGCGATCGGCAAGGAAGAGCGGGCGGCGCAGGGACTGCCGCCGGTCCACCTGCTGGTGGTGGACGATGATGAGCACGTGCGCGGCGTCTGCCGCTCCATCGCTGAAGAAGCCGGAATGAAAGTGTTCGACGTTAGCACCGCGGAAGAAGCCCTGGAAATTCTGGAAGTTTCGCCGGTGGATATTCTGCTCACCGATTTGCGGTTGCCGGGAACCAGCGGATTGGAACTTTTGAAGCGTGTCACGCGGCTGTTCCCGGACATGGCCGTGGTTATGCTCACACAGTATGGAAGCATCGATTCCGCGGTGCAGGCCACACGGATGGGAGCCGTGGACTATGTGACCAAACCGTTTCGCCTCGAAGAATTGCGCGCCCGCCTCGAACAGGTGGTGCATGCCGTCGAGCTGAAGCGGGAAAACCATATGCTGCGGGAGCAGATCCGCGCGCTTCCCGGATTTGGCGGACTGATCGGCATGTCCGCGCGCATGGACCGTGTCTATCGCCTGATCGAAAAAGTCAGCTTGCGCGACCACCCGGTTCTGATCCTGGGCGAGAGCGGCACCGGCAAGGAGCTGGTGGCGCGCAGCATCCATTATCTTGGCCCGCGCAAGGAAAAACCGTTTGTGCCGGTGGAATGCTCGGCGCTGGTTCCAACCCTGGTCGAATCGGAACTGTTCGGCTACACGCGCGGCGCGTTTACTGGAGCGCTGCAGGCCAAGCAGGGGCTGATCGAATCTGCCAATGGCGGCACCCTGCTGCTGGATGAGATCGGCGAAATGTCTCTGGAGATGCAGGCCAAGCTCCTGCGCGCCCTGCAGGAAGGGGAGATCAAGCCGGTCGGCTCCACGGAACGCCGGCCCATCAACATCCGCGTTGTGGCCGCCACCAATCGCGACCTGGAATTGGGAATCAAGAACAATACCTTCCGCCAGGATCTGTATTTCCGCCTGAACGTGGTGCAGATCAAGCTGCCCCCTCTGCGGGAAAGGAAGAGCGACATCCCGCTGCTGGTCACCTCGTTTCTCGAGAAATTTTCGCGGCAGGATGAAATGACCCGCGAGCTGACCGAAGACGCCATGCGCCAGCTGATGGCCTACGACTGGCCGGGCAATGTGCGGGAGTTGGAAAACACGATTGAACGGGCGGTCGCTCTCGGCAGCGGTCCTTTCGTTCATGTGAGCGACCTGCCCACCACCCTGCAGTATCCCACCACCGAGCGTGCGCCCGAAAAGGAGGAGTTGCTCCCCCTTGATGAACTGGAGCGCCGCGCCATCCTCAGCACCCTGCGCCAAACCGGGGGCGACAAGCAGGCTGCCGCGCGCATGTTGGGAATTGGAAAGACGACGCTGTACCGGAAATTGAAGCAGTACCAGATCGAGCGCACGGACGTCTGAGTCCGGCCGCGAGTATCAAATTGGAAAAATAAGCCTCGGATTCTCGACTTGAACTCTCTCTGCCTGCGGTAACTATCCGTTTCACAATAAGTTGGCAACTAAAGGCTTTGGCGCAACCAGTGCATTGGAATGGTGTGGACAGCACCGAGGAATCCGGCGTGTTCACACGAAATCATCCCGGCAAATTGCATCCGCCGCGCGAGGCTGGCGGGGTGGTGCGCGCCGCGCGCGCCGGGGCCGGACGCGAAATCTGGGTTTCGGAAGCGTTGCTGGAGCTGCAGAGGCAGCCAGGCGGAGAACGCTTCGGAGTCTGGTTGGATGCGTCGCCCGAGGAGGAATCCGCTCCTGGCAGCAGAGTCATATTCCGTGGGAAAGTTCGCCACCGTGGAGAAGGAAACGAGCCGGGCAATTGGACCAACCTTTCGGTTGAGCTTCCCCTGCCGCTCGACCTGCTTTCCATCGGAAAAACCGCCGAGTTAACGCTCCCGGAAAATCTTCGCGATCCCTTCCTCGGTCCGACCCTCGGCATGCGGCATGTGCTCTGGGTTCCCGTGTTCGGGCAAAACCTTTTGCGCGGGCTGATCCTCGTTGCAGCGCAGGACTCGGGCAGGCCTCTGCCCCGAACTCTTGCGGAGCAGGTGGCGGCGGAACTTGCCCTGGCGCTCGAATCGGAAGAGCAGAACCGGCTGGCCAGGGAGCGCAAGGCGGACCTGGAACTCACTTTCCGTGTGCACTCCCTCCTGGCCCAAAACGCGGACGCGGACCAGATTCTGCTGGAGATCTCGGAAAGCTGCACCGGCGTGGGTGGCCCCCAGGGCGTGGGCGCTATTTTCGCTCTGATCGGCCAGCGAAAGTCCGGGCTTGCCGTCGCAGCTCCCTCGGGTGCGGGGGCGGAAGAGCGCTTGTGGATCTGCGCCCTGAGCGGAGACCCGGCCTGGGGCCACAGCGTCGAGCAAGGGCCGCTCGAAATGTTCTGGCGGCGGGCCATCGAAACCGGAGAAGTCGCCGGCGCGGACGCCGGAGCGCTTCCCCTGGCGCGGAACATTGCGCGGATTGTAGCCATTCCGCTGAATTCGGACGGAACTACCCACGGCGTCCTTCTGGCCGGCCTTCCCCGCGGACGCACCAGCCTCGAAAGCCTCGAACGGCTGGAGCGCCGCGCGCTGCTGTCCACGCAGGTGTTCGAGCAACAAGAACGGCTGTCCGAGCGGGCTCGAGCCGAGAAGTGGCGCCTGGCGATGCTGGAGTCCAGCGAGCAACCCCTGGTTCTACTGGACCGGGGCGGTTTTCTGAGAGGGATGAGCCAAGGCGCGCGAAAAATTCTTTCGCCGGATTCTTCCTTGCTGGCTCTGCGGTGGGAAAAACCGGAACTGCGCTTTGTGGAGCTGTTCCGGCCGCGCGAGTGGGAACGCGTAAGCGGGTGGCTGCAGTCTGGCGCCGCGGGGGGGAAACTGTCGCCGGCCGCGTCCGTGCCTTTGATCGTGCAGTCGAAGAACGGCACGGACATCCAGTGCCGGCGGTCGGACCTCACGGCCTCCGGATTTCTGGCCGTTGCCATCGCGCGCGCGGTGGCGGGACCTGGGGAACGCCGCAAAGAGGATGTGGAAGCGGAGCTCCGCCAGACCGTGGGCTGGATGAGCGAAGGCGTTGCGGTATTCGACGAAACCGGCGGCATTCGCGCAGCCAACGAGCAGTTCTACCGGCTGCTCGGCCTCGCCCATGAAGAATCCGCCGGACTCCGGACCCTGGAGGAGCTGCTTGCCCTGGTGGCTCCGCATGCCGCGGACCCGGAAGAGTTTTCCCGCCGTTGGCGGGCGCTCGCGGATCTGCAGGAGGACGAGTTCCAGGAAGATCTGGCGATGAAGTGGCCGGTCCCCCAGACCATCGAGCGGTGCTCGCGCACGATTGCGGGCGAAGGCGGCCGCCGGCTGGGACGCGTGGAAGTGTACCGGGAGACGGCCGCGCGGCGGTCCTTCCAGTCGCGCATGGTGCAGACCGAAAAACTGGTCTCGCTCGGGCAGCGCGTCAGCGGCATTGTGCACGAACTATCCAACCCGCTGACGACCATTTTGGGCTACGCGCAACGATTGCTGCAGCGCGAAGCAGGCCACACCGGAGCCGCGACCCGTGAATTGCGGGGATTGCTTGCGGAGGCCGAGCGCGCCACCGGGATTCTCCGGCAAGTGCTGCAGCTATCGGGCGACGCCGGTGGCGTCCGCGAACCGGTTTCGCTGAACGAACTGGTGGACCGCACTGTCGGCCTGATGCGGGCCACTCTTTCGGGCTCCCCGATCCGCCTGATGGTGGAAAAAGGGGCCTCCCCGCCCGGTGTCGAAGGCGATTTCGGCCAACTGCAGCAAGTGCTGCTGAACCTTCTGCAGAACGCGCAGCAGGCCATCATCCACAGCGGGCAGGGCGGACTGATTGGAGTGCGCACCGCCAGCGCCGGCAACGGGCGGGCCCGCTTGGAAGTCTGGGACGACGGCCCGGGAGTTCCAGGTGCGATCCAGGCGCGCATCTTCGATCCATTTTTTACCACCAAGCCGCCGGGTGTCGGCACCGGCCTCGGCCTGGCGATCGTGCTCGGGTTTGTGCGGCAGCACGGTGGAACGGTCAACCTCATCAGCCCGCCAAAAGGCGGTACGAGGTTCGTGGTGGAATTGCCCGCGGCCCCGGCAGCAAGGGAGAAACCTGTCCCCGTCACCACGGTGCTCCGCCTCGCGGAGCAGCTGCCGGTCCGTGAAACTTCGGCACCGGGGGAGCACCGCCCGCCGCGGGTGCTGGTCGTCGAAGACGAGCCTACTGTCGGCGGGCTGATCGCCGACGTCCTGCGCGACGAAGGCATGCGCGTGGATGTGCTGCGCGATGGCGAATCTGCGCTGGACCGAGCGGAGCGCGAGGAATACGACCTGGTGATCTGCGACCTGAAGATGCCGGGGATGGACGGGCAGAAATTCTTTCAGTCTCTCGGGAAGCGCAGGAATCCGCTGCAGGGCCACGTGCTGTTTGTGACCGGCGACGTGGTGGCGCCGCGCACCCAGGAATTCCTGGAGCGCCACCGTCTGCCGTACGTGGCGAAACCGTTCCGTGTGGAAGAGTTGAGCCGCGCGGTTCGGGGCATGCTGTAAGTCTGGTCTCAAAAAGGAAAATGAACGCCGTGCCTGAGGAACAGAACATGATCGAAATTTCAATTGCCGCGGGAAAGGATCGCCCGGCTGGAGGGCGAGGTGAACTGGTGTTGCTCTGCGGCCGGGAGGATTTTTGCTGCGAAGCCCGCCACGAACTGCAGCGCCGGCGGAAGGATCTGCGCATCGCGGACACCGATGGAATCGCCGGCGCGCGGCAGATTCTGGGCGAGCAGGCCCCCGCGGTGATTCTGGCCGAGGAGCGCGCCCTGGCGGAGGTGGACGGACCGTGGCGCGCGCGAAGGAATGCGCTTGAGTCCGCGTTATCGCTGCTTGCGGGCTCCGCGCCGGTGGTGTGGATTGGCGCCGCGGAGGAGGGCGCGCAGGTGTCGCAAGCGGTGCGCTCCGGATCGGTGGATTTCGTGCCGCGCTCGGCGATGTGCCTGCCTGCAGCCATTACCATGGTGGAGCGGCGGCTGCGAAGTTCCGCGCCCCCCGCTGCTCAGGAATCCGCGCGGGCGGCGCCCATTTCCCTCGGGGAATTGCGGCTGGACGATCGCGACTTCGGCGAGGTGCTCCGCCACGAGCTGAATAATCCCCTCACAGGAATTCTGGGCAATGCGGAACTCCTGCTGCTCGAGGTGCGCCGCGGAAGGCTGGACTTGCCGCTGCCGATGCTGCAACGGCTGGAGACCATAACGGAACTGGCTGTGCGCATGCGGGAAACCGTCCGGCACCTGAGCGACCGTTGGGAAAGCGTGGGGACAAACCGTCCTGGGGAGAGCGAAGCAGGCAATCCACAACCGCACTAGCCGGACGTTGGTCGGATAGGATTAGCGGCATGCTCGGTGCCAGAGAATTTCGGTTGAGATCAGTGGCGGGGGAGCATCTCAGCCTGCCGGAGGAATTCCAGAACGCGCCGCTCAAACTCTTCCGGAGCAAATCCGAGCGCCGCGGTGTGAAACGCTCCCGGAACCCTCCACAACGATTTCGGCCCGCTCGCGGCCGCGTAAATCTTGTTGGCGTGGCGGCAGGGTAGCGTGGTGTCCGCTGCATCGCAAATCAGGAACACGGGAAAATTCCGCGCGGCGGCGGACTGTTCCGGGGAAACATCGGCCGCGGGCAATCCCGCCAGCTTTCCTCCGCGATAAAGCATCATCCACGCCCCCGGCGCGAAAATCGTTTTGCCGAGCAGCGGATACTCCTGCAAGCCCGCGTAATCGTAGGACGCTTCCCGCAGGCTCGCAAACGGAGCTTCGGCAACCACCGCCTCGATGCGGGGATCCGCGCCCGCCGATTGCAGGGCGATTCCCGCCCCCATCGATTCTCCCAAAGCAAAGATGTGCGCGGGATGCTCGGAAGCAACCAGCGCGTCCACGACCGCCCGGGTATCGTTGCGCTCCAGCCACCCGTAAGTAGCCATCGCGCCGCCGCTCTCCCCGTGGGCCCGCTGGTCCATCATCACCAGGCTGTATCCCGCGCGCAAAAGAATCTCCGATTGCCCGATGGCCCCCACGCGATTGTCGGCCACGCCGTGAAACAGCAGCACCCAGGAGTCGTTCGGCGACCGCGGCCGCACTTTCCAGCCGTGCAGTTCCGCCCCGTCCGGAGCGGCGACCGGAAAATCCTCGCGGTGTGCGCGGGTGTGAGCAAAGGAAGCGTCCGCTTCCCGGATCAGATCCGGTGTCAGCGGCCGGCGCACCGGATGAAGAAAGGATGGCGCCGCCATCCAGCCCATGGCCGCGGCCAGGATCGGTGGAAGCAGAAGAAGGATCAGCAGAATCCGGAGCGCGCGTCGCGGCATTGGCCCTCAAAATTAAGATACGGAATTCGGAGAGAAGAGGTTCAACCAAAACCGGCCGGGTTCGCCTTGGCCAACCCGGCAGAAAAGGAAATCAGCTGCGGAAGAGGACATCCTCCCGTTGGAACATTTTCACCGCCAGAAAAAGCGCGGCGGCCGCGTACACGCAGGTGGATAGAAAGATCAGCGCGATAAAGTTCCAGTGATACGTGCCGGTGACCAGTTCCTTGCACAGCAGACTGACGTTCAGAATCGGAACCAGCGCCAGCTTCGCGGTCAGTTCCACTCCGGGAAGCATCGCCGCCACCGCCGGCAGGATCACCAGGATCATCAGGGGCGAAATGTAACTCTGCGCCTCCTTGTAGCTTTTGGCGAACAGCGAGATGGTGATCAGACCTGCGGAAAAGAGCACTGCCAGCGGCAACGCCATCAGAAAGACGGAAAGCACGGCCGAGAATCCGATGTGCAGCTGCATCCCGGCCGCATCCGGATTCTTCGAGACATCGAACGCCTTTAGTTGTTGCATTCCCCAAAAGGAAACGCTCATCGAGAGAACCGAAAGCGCCGCGGTAACCAGCGAAGCGGTCAGAACCAGAAAAAACTTTCCAAGGACCAGATCTACCCTGGCAATGGGGCTGGAAAGAATCGTCTCCATCGTGCCGCGTTCCTTTTCACCGGCGGTCAGGTCCATCGCCGGATACATGCCGCCTGTCAGGCAGAGCAGGATGACCATGTAGCCGATGATGCCGCCGAACGTGGCCCCACCGACTTTCTCCGGCGGGGCCACGTTATCCTGCTTGATGTGAAATGGCGTAAGCACCGAGGCGGGCACGTGATTGGCGTCCAGCCGCGCTTCAACCACGTGGTCACGATAGTCCTTCAGGGCCTTCTCCAGAGTGGCCGCGGAGATCGACGACTTCAACTCCCCTTCGTATTTATAGATCTCAATCGTCTCGGGATTCCTTTGCGCCAGGCTGGCCTCAAACCCGTCGGGTACCGCGACCGCTGCGCGAATCTCTTTGCTGATGATCTTGTCTTTCCAATCCGGGGTCGCGGGGACCAATTCGATTTTCTTGCCGGAGCGCAGCGCTTCGACTATCCCAGGCGAGTCCGCGCCCCCGAGCAGCATCACCTTCGGTGTTTCCTCCTCTGCTTTCTTGACTAGCGCAACCGCAAGCGCGCCAAATCCGACGGAGAGGATTGGGAAAAGGAGCAGGGGCACTAGCAGGGTGGAAATCAGGGTGCGCCGGTCGCGCAGCGAATCGGTCAGCTCTTTGCGATACACCGTGCCGATATTCTGCAGGGGCATCTCAGGCCGCCTCCTCTGGCTTGTAGTGCGGCGCGACCACTTTCACGAAAATCTCCTCCAGGTCTCGCTCCCGGTATGTTTCGCGCAACGCGGCCAGCGAACCCTCCGCCAGCAATTTCCCCGATTGGATGATGCCGATGAAGTCGCAGAGCTTCTCTACCTCGCTCATCACATGCGTCGAGAAAATCACCGTCTTCCCGCTCTGCCGGCACTCGCGGATGAATTCGAGAATGGTGCGGGCTGTCATGATATCGAGGCCCAGCGTGGGCTCGTCGAATATCATCACCTGGGGATCGTGAATCAACGTTCGGGCGATGGAAGTCTTCTGCTTCATGCCCGTGGAAAGCTTGTCGCAGCGGCGGTCGCGGAACGAGTTCATGTCCAGGCGGGTGAAAATCTCGTCCACGCGCTTCTTCACTTCGGCTTCGGAAAGTCCGTTCAGCCTGCCGAAATATTCAACCATCTCCTGCGAAGTCAGCCGAGGGTAAAGCGCTGTTGCGGTCGAGAGAAATCCCACATTCGCGCGCACTTTCTGCGGCGCTTCCACCACGTCATGCCCGCAGACAGTCGCCGTCCCGTCCGTCGGTTCCAGGATCGTGGCCAGCATCCGCAGCGTGGTCGTTTTGCCAGCGCCGTTCGCGCCCAGCAATCCGTAAATCTCACCGGGTTTGCACGTGAAGCTCACTCCGTCCACCGCGCGGATTTCGCCGCGCTTCTTGTCCTTAAAGAGCTTGGTCAGGCCCCGCGTCTCAATCATCGGCTATCCCTCTACGTGGATTCGGAACCCGAGCATGCTGCCCCGCGCCATCCGATACACAGAAGCCGGGCGAAAGATTTCACTCGAAATCGTTTCGCGCGGGCCATTTCTCCGCGTTCGTTGCTTCCCGGCCGCAGCCATGGACGCGGCATTCTACCACGCTGGATGCGGGTCTTGAGCAAGGGCGGGCGCTGCATCCTGGAAACTGCCCCGGGCATCTCAAAGAGTAGCTGATGACTGTGGAGAAAATGGCTGGCCTCCTGATAGACTTTAGCTTAAGCATTCGAAGTACAATTCAGGCCAGCAATCGGAATCCGGAACGACAGGCGCCCGCGATAGCCGGATGATTCCTTCGTGCAGCAGATCCTGATGGCGAACGGGGATTGGGTTTCAGGAATTTATGGATAAGAAGCTGCGCAACCGCACGCTGCTCTTCCTGCTCCTTGTGGGAATTGTCGTGTTCGTGTTCATCAAAGTGAGCGGCCGCCAGCCGGTAGCCAAAATATCGGCGGTAAAGCCATTCCGGCAGACCATCGTTTCCTCCCTTGCCAGCAACGGCAAGGTGGAACCGATTTCGCCGTTCAGCATTCGCGCGCAACTGGACACGTTTGTCGAAAAAGTGAGCGTCAGCGAAGGGCAGAACGTGAAAAAGGGCCAAGTGCTGCTGCAGCTGAACGTAAAAGACGCCGCGGCACTGCTAGCCAACTCAAAATCGAAGCTCCTGCGCGCGCAGGAGGATTTGCGCGCCGCCAGAGCTGGCGGCCGGACCGACGACGCGGCCCGCGTGGCGGGTGACCTGGCCAAGGCCGTTGGCGACCGCGACGGACTGCAGCGCAATCACGAATCGCTGGCCCGGCTGCTGGCCGAGGGCGCAGCGACAAAAGACGAAGTCGCCACTAATGATTTGGCATTAACCAAAGCGCAAGCCGAAGTGAATCGCCTGACGGCGGTGAAAAAAGAGTTCGAGCGCCAGGTTTCTCTGGATTCCTCGCGCGGCGAACTGGCGGTGCAGCAGGCGCAGAGCGATGTGGCCGCCCTCGAAGACAAAGTGCGCCAGGGACGCATCACCGCCCCTACCGACGGCACGCTCTACGCCCTGCCGGTTAAGGCCGGCGACTATGTGAAAGTCGGCGACCTGCTCGCCGAAATGGCGGATCTGCACCAGGTCCGCGTGCGCGCTTTTATTGACGAGCCGGAAATGGGCGGGCTCGAACCCGGCCTGCCGGTGAAAATCACCTGGGACGCGCTTCCCAATCGCACCTGGCCGGGGCGCACGGAAATTACGCCCAAACAGGTGGTGCCGCACGGCTCGCGCAGCGTGGGCGAACTGCTTTGCTCCGTGGAAAACACCAGGCTCGAGCTGCTGCCGAACACCAACGTCAATGTGCGCATCAATTCGCGGGAAAGATTGAACGTCCTGGCAGTGCCACGCGGATCGGTGGAGACGCTGGGCGGGCAAAGTTTTGTTTTTGTCGTCAGGGATAGGGTAGGGAAGTCCATCCTGGAAAAGCACGCCATTCAAGTGGGAATCGCGGACGCCACCAACTATGAGATCGTCAGCGGCCTCACTATGGACGACACCGTGGCCTTGCCGGGCGACGCCGATTTTCGCGACGGCATGTCGGTGAAGGTTGTGAACCTAGACACCTCGAATGTCCCGGGCGGGGCCGGTGCGAGCCACTAACCTTATCTGCGCGGCGCTTGCCTGCCTGCTCTCCGTGCACGGTGCGTTGCGCCCGGAAGAATCCTCCATGGAGAAGGCCAAGAGCGCTTTTGATAAGGGCGAGTACACCCAGGCGATCGATATATTGAAAAATGCGGCGGCTGGCGAGCCGAATAACGGAGACATCTTCGTATTGATGGCCCGGTCTTATCTGGAGCTCAACCAGTACGACGCCGCGGTAAACGCCGCAGAAAAAGCCGTGGCAATCAGTCCGAAAAATTCCGAATATCACCGCTGGCTGGGCGAAGCCTATGGCGCAAAAGCGGATCACGCCTCGATGCTCAGCGCTTACTCGCTGGCGCGCAAAACGCAGAAAGAGTTTCAAGCCGCCGTGGATCTCGACGCCCGCAATTTCGACGCCCAGCAGGATTTGATCGAGTACGACTGCACCGCGCCCGGAATGGTTGGCGGCGGCGAAGAAAAGGCCCAACCCTTGATCGAAAAACTGATGGCCATCGACGCCGCTGAAGGCCACTACGCCACCGGCATCTGCCGGGCGCAAAAAAAGAACTATGAGGCGGCGGATACGGAGTTTGCGAAGGCTCTGGAATTAAAGCCGAAGACCGCCAAGCGCATCTACGATATCGGCGATTATTACCTGCAGCGCAATAACGGGGAAAAGCTGCTGGCCGTGGCCGCCGCCGGGGAGGAATTGGCGCGCCGCGATCCGCGGGGGAAGTTCTACCGCGGCGTCGGCTTGATTCTGCAAAAGGAAAAGCCGGCGGACGCGGAGAAGCTGCTGCGAGAGTATCTGGAAACGGCGCCGATGAATTCCGAGTTTCCGCGGCCTTGGGTTGCGCATTTCTGGCTGGGCCGCCTCCAGGAGAGCCGCAACAATCCCGCGGCGGCGCGCGGGGAATACCAGGCGGCTTTGAAATTGAACGGCAAGTACAAGCCGGCCCAGGAAGCTCTGAAGCAGCTCGGAAAAAACTGAGCGGGACTTTTTTCGAAGCCAAATGCACATACGCGAAGCAGTCGCGGTGGCCGTCGACGCCCTGCGCGCCAACAAAGTGCGCGCGGTGCTCACTTCGATAGGCGTGATTATCGGCAGCGCCTCCATCGTGCTGGTGGTGACCGTCGCGCTGACCAGCCAGAAATTCGTCATCTCCCAGATTGAGGCGATGGGCTCGAACCTGGTCTGGGTGGAGATGATCAAGACGCCCGAAAAGGCACAGCCCCTCAGCTACGAAATCAACACCGATGACCTGGCGGCGGCCAAGGCCCAGATCCCCGAGGCATTGATCGTCGCGGGCTTCAACGATCTGCCGATGGCCGTGGTGGTCAGCGGCAGGACGCGGCCGGTGCGGCTGATCGGCGTCACCGACGGCTACCAGCAAATCCGCCGCCTGATTATCCTGCGCGGGCGGTATTTCGATTTCGCGGACATGGAGTCGCGTAGCAAGGTCTGCATGATCACCAAGGATCTGGCGGACCGCGTCTTTGGAGTCGAAAACCCGGTCGGGCGGCAGCTGCGCATGGGCGAGCTGACCTTCACCGTCATCGGCGTTTTCCGGGAACGCGCCGAAACCTTCGGCCTCTCCGAATTGCAGAAGGAATCCGTCATCATTCCGTTTTCGCTCATGAAGTATTACACCGGCACCGACGTCCTAAGCACGCTGCAGTTGCAGACCGGCGGGCCGGACAAGGTGGCGACTGTCGAAAAACAGATCAGCCGGCTGTTGAAGAGCCGCCACCCGGCGGAAGCGGAATACAATGTGCAGACCCTGACGGCGATCCTGGGCGCCGCAAAGACCATATCTCTGGCCTTGCGCATCGTACTCATCGTGATTGCCTTTATCGCGCTGCTGATCAGCGGCATCGGCATCATGAACATCATGCTCGTCACGGTAAAGGAGCGCACCCGCGAAATCGGCGTGCGCAAGGCGATCGGGGCAGCGCAGCGCGAGATCATGTGGCAGTTCCTGATCGAAGCGTTCCTGATCAGCGGCGGCGGCGCGGTGATTGGAATTTTGATCGGCGTGGGAATTCCCGTGCTCGTGCAGCAGCTTTTGCCTGGGAATCTCCGCGTGCCGATTTCGGGGATGAGCGTGGTGCTGGCGTTTTTGGTTTCCTGCTCCACGGGGCTTTTCTTCGGATGGCTGCCGGCGAAACAGGCGGCGGCGCTGGAGCCGATCGAATCGTTGCGCTACGAGTAAGCGGATGGGAGGAAGCAGCATGGCCTCGAAACAAGTCGTGGCTCTCGGAATTCTGGCGGCGGCATTGGCGTCGCAATCAGCGTGGGCGCAGCAAACACCGGCCGCCCCAGGGGCGAGTTCCACCCCCGTCGTGCTGACGTTGAAGCGCGCGGTCGAGTTGTCGCTCTCCAACAGCAAAGATATTCAACTGGCCAGGCTGCAAGTCCAGGCGGCTCAAGACAACGCGCAAATCACCCGGGCGGAATTTCTTCCCAATCTGTACGCGGGGTCGGGCGCCGGCTATACCTACGGATTGCCGGAAACGCCCGGCGGCCGCCCGCCCGCGATCTTCAGCGTCACGTACACGGAGCAAATCCTGAATGGACCGCTGCGCGGCTTGGCGAAGGAGCAACAGGAGCAGGTGCGCGCGCAGCGCGCGGTGCTCGAGGATACCCGGAACCTTGTTATGTTGCGCGTAGCCTCGGGCTACCTCGAACTCGTGAAAGTTCGCCACTCGCTGGAGTTGTTGCGGAAAGAAAAGGAGAGCGCCGACAAAATTGTGGACGTCACAAAGCAACGCCAAGGCGAAGGCTACGAGTTGCCCGTCGAAGTAACTAAAGCGCAATTGACACTGGCGCAGGTGAACCAGCGCATCTTGCAACTCGAAGGCCGGCAGGACGAACTGGAAGTATTTCTCCGCAACCAATTGGGGCTCGGGGCGGAGCAAGCGATGGACGTGACGCCAGAGGAGTTGCCCGGCGCGGCCGAACAGGAAGGCGCCAACCTGATTGCCATGGCTTCGCAGACAAACACGCGGCTGCTGGCGGCGGAATCGGACGTACGGGGCAAGGAGTTCCGTTTGAAAGGCGAGAAGCGCGGCTACTGGCCGACGCTCCAACTGGTGTCAATTTACGACGTACTGGCAAAATACAACTTCAACAACAGTTTCCTGGTCATCAACGAACGGAATTTCCGGACCAACAACCTGAATGCCGGTGTGAGCATCAACGTGCCGATTTACAGCGCAAAAACGCGGGCCAACGTGGCCCTGGCTCAAGTGAATCTGGAAGCCGCAAAAATCAATCTGAGCAATACCAGAATTCAGGTGAGCGCCGAAGTGCGCCAGAAATCGCGCAAGGTGCAGCAGGCGGATGCCACGAAAGAAGTCGCGCGCCTGGAATTGCAGTTGTCGCAACAGAACCTGGCCGTACTGCAATCGCAATTCGGGGAAGGCCGCGTGAACCTGCGCGACGTTGAAAAAGGCCGCTTGGACGAAAACGAAAAGTGGATGTCTTACCTCGACGCCAATTTCCAGCGCCAGCAGGCGCAACTGGACCTGCTGAAGACGGCCGGGCAACTGGAAAAGGTATTGGAATAGGCACAATCGAGGGTGATGTTACTCATTCGATTTCCGGGAACCGGATACAGCGCGAATGCTGGATAAAACAAGCCTGAAAACTCTTCTGGAAGCGCTCGAGAAACTCGATGCCGGATTCGGCGCACTGCCGGAATTTGAAGCCCAGGCCGCTGGCTCGAATGGCATCCCGGAGATTCTCGCGGCAACTGCCGAACGATTGTGCGACAACTATCCCTATTTTCACCCGCTGTATGCCGGACAGATGCTGAAGCCGCCGCATCCGGTGGCGCGCCTGGCCTATTCGCTGGCGCAATGGATCAACCCCAACAATCACGCGCTCGATGGCGGCCGCGCCACGTCCGCGATGGAAAGGGAAGCGGTTGCCGGGATCGCGGAAATGTTCGGCTGGCGAGAGCATCTGGGGCATTTGTGCGGCGGCGGCACGATGGCCAACCTGGAGGCGTTGTGGGTAGCCGGGCAATTGGCGCCGGGAAAAAAGATTCTTGCCAGCGATCAAGCGCATTACACACACGCAAGAATCAGCGGCGTGCTGCAATTGCCGTTCGAGTCTGTGCGTTGCGATGCGCACGGGCGGATGGATCTGGCCAAGTTGAACGAACGCGCTGCGCGGGGCGACGTCGGAACCGTTGTGGCAACAATGGGAACGACGGCGACAGGATCGGTGGATCCCCTCGCGGATATTCTGAAATTGCGCGATAGGTTCGGATTCCGCGTCCACTCCGATGCAGCCTACGGCGGATATTTCGGTCTGGCTGAAAATCTGGACAGCGAGACGCGCCGCGCGTTCGATCTGCTGCAGCATGTGGATTCGATCGTGATCGATCCGCACAAACATGGCTTGCAGCCTTACGGATGTGGCTGCGTGCTGTTTCGCGACCCCGCCGTTGGAAAACTGTACAAACACGATTCGCCATATACCTACTTCAGCTCCACGGAAATGCACCTTGGTGAGATCAGCCTGGAGTGCTCACGCCCCGGCGCGGCTGCGGCGGCGCTTTGGGCCACGCAGAATTTGTTGCCGCTCGCAAAGGGCGGGGAATTCGCGCACGGGCTGGAGAATTGCCGTTCGGCGGCACTGGATTTCCACCATCGTCTGGAGAAAGACGCGCGGTTTCTAACGGCGTTTCCGCCGGAGCTGGATATCGTCGTGTTTGCCCCGCGGTCGGGAAGCGTCAGCGAATCGTCGGAGAAGTCTCGAAAGATTTTCGAGGCAGCGGCGCGCCGCGATCTGCACCTCGCGGTGGCAGAATTACCCGTAAGTTTTTTTGAAGCCAATCTGGGCGCGATGAAGAGAGACCTCGACACTCTGACGTGCCTGCGGTCGGTCCTGATGAAGCCGGAGCATAAGCAATGGATTGCTCGAATCTGGGAGATGCTGGCCGACGCAACCGAGGAGGTAGTGGGGAGCTAGGCCCCTGTGGAGTGCGGGAGCTCTGCTCCCGCTTTTCCGCTGCAAGCACTTTCTCTCAGATTAGCTTTGGGTGCTGACCGTAACCGTCAAAAGCGGTGGCAGAGCCGCCGCACTCCATATGACTGCAACTCCCACTTAATGCGGCGGTTAGCTGTTGGATGCGGCTTAGACACCGTTGGCAGATTCACATGCGGAGATGTATCCAAGTCGGGTAAACTATTATCTACAAGAGTTGGGTGCTAAACAGGTCACAGCGTGTGCTACCTGTTTGGCCAAATGTGCGAATGTTTTGCACAATGATTTTGACGGAAACTGAGGGTGAAGAATGCCGGATGTAATGAAAACGTTGTTGTTAAATCCGCCCAGCTTCGAGAATTTCGACGGCGGAGCCAGTTCGCGGTGGCCCGCGACGCGTGAGATTGAGTCCTACTGGTACCCGGTTTGGCTGGCGTATCCCGCGGGAATGATTCCCGGAAGCCGCTTGCTGGATGCCTCTCCCCACAAGATCAACTGGCGGCAAACCGTCCAGATTTGCAAGGACTACGAATTCCTGGTGCTGTTCACCTCAACCGTAGGCTTCGCAAGTGACCTGAAGCTGTTGCGCAAGATCAAAGAAGCGAACCCTTCTATGAAGGTGGCCTTCGTTGGTCCGCACGGGCACATCAAGCCGGACGAGACGCTGAACGCCAGCGAAGATATTGACTTCATCGTTCGCGGTGAGTTCGACCACGCGGTGACGGAGTACGCGCACGGCAAGCCGGTGAGCGAGATCCTCAACGCCAGCTACAAAAAAGACGGCAAAATCGTTCACAACGCGACGCGGCCGCAACTTCACACAGAAGAGCTGGATGCGCTGCCCTTCGCCACCGACGTCTACAAGCGCGACCTTGAAATCGAGCGCTACAACGTGCCTTTCCTGCTCAATCCCTTCGTCTCGTTTTACAGCTCGCGCGGCTGCCCAGCGCTCTGCACCTTCTGCATGTGGCCGCAGACCCTTTCCGGCCACGCCTGGCGCACCCGTTCGGTGGATAACGTCGTCCAGGAAGTGAAGAACGCGCTTTCCTACTTCCCGCAGATGAAAGAGATTTTCTTCGATGACGACACCTTCAACATCCGCAAGGACCGCGTCATCGAATTGAGCCAGAAATTCAAGCCGCTCAAGTTCCAGTGGTCTTGCACCGCCCGTTGCCACAGTAAGTACGAAGAGCTGAAAGCTATGGCCGACGGCGGAGCACGGCTATTCATCGTGGGCTTCGAGTCCGGCGACGCGCAGATCCTCAAGAACATCAAGAAGGGCGCTACGACCGACATGGCTCGCGAGTTCATGAAGAACTGCCGCAAGGTCGGCATCAAGGTCCACGGCGACTTCATCATCGGCCTGCCGGGCGAAACCAAAGACACAATCAACAAAACCATCGATTTCGCCAAGGAACTCGATTGCGAAACGATCCAGGTCTCCCTGGCCCACGCCATGCCCGGAACCGAACTCCACGATCAGATGTCCAAGGAAGGTTTCCTGCGCGTCGAAGCTTTGGCCGACCAGGGCGGGCACCAGTTGCCCCACATCGAATTCCCGCACCTTTCGAAGGCCGAAATGATGGCAGGCGTTACGCGCTTCTACGACGAATATTATTTCCGCCCGAAGGTTGTCTGGCGGATCGTGAAGGAAGCCCTCTGGGACAGCCACGAGCGCAAGCGGCTCTATCACGAGGCCACGGACTTCCTGCGCCTCCGCGCCGAGCGCCTGAAATGGGTGCAGCAGGGCGGCGACGCTCCGAAGACCATGGTTGCGGTGAGCGGAACCTCATCAGCCAACGGCAACGATTAATTCGAACGAATGAGCCACGAGCACAGGCTGCGATTCAAGACGCTGGTCATGGTCTTGCTCATGGTGGTGTGCGCGAACACCGGCGACCTGATGCTGGCCCGCGGCATGAAGCAGATCGGCAACGTCGAGATCTCTTTTCCGGGCCTGCGGCACGCGCTGCTCTCCACAATTCAGAGCGGCAGCATCTGGATCGGCATTCTTTTCCTGATTGGTTTCACACTCTGCTACATGACGGCAGTGAGCTGGGCGGATTACAGCTTCGTTATGCCCGCCGGCGCCTTTGGCTACGCGATACAGACTATGCTGGCTATCGTTGTACTGCATGAAGTTGTCTCGCCGAAACGGTGGATTGGTGTCCTGCTGATTTGCTTTGGGGTTCTGCTTGTGGGCCAGACCAAGCCGAACACGACCAACGTGGCGGTCTTGCCCTCATGAATCGCAGTGCATTCTTGATGCTGGCCCTTTTGGGACTGCGCAGCAGCACTGGCGAAATTGGCGCGTCGCATGTCAGCCGCGGCGTATTTCTGATGCTGGTCTTCTTCGTGCTATGCAATACGGGTGGCGAAATCGCCATGTCCTACGCCATGAAGCGTGTCGGCGAGCCGGCAAGCTTCCGGCCGATGGACTTGCTCCGATTTGTGTGGGCCGCGGCGAAGAATCGCTGGCTGTGGCTGGCAATTCCGATGCTGGCGGCTTCGTTTTATTCTCTGCTGATTCTGTTTTCCTGGGCGCCCGTCAGCGTCGTGATTCCCGCATCAGCCTCCAACTTTGTCGTTGGAACCTTCTGCGCGAAATACCTTCTCAAAGAGGAAGTTTCCTCCAAACGCTGGTTAGGCGTGGTCTGCGTTTGGGCGGGTGTGATGCTGGTACTGCTGACGGGGGGACGCTAGCCACCCGGCCCAATCGCGACTCACCACTAGTCTCCCGAAGGGACTCCGAACTCATTACGGACGGTTGCTGAAGACGTAGCGGTCCGCGGATTTGGTGACCAGGTACACGGGAGCGAGCGGAGCCAGGGCGTCACGCTTCTTTTCGTTCCGGGTGATCAGGTAGATGCGTGTGGGGCCGGCCCATTGTTGGGCGAATTGATTGTCATCGAAAAAAATGGCCGGCGAGTCGGAGAACAGGGATCCGTACCAGAGGCCGTTGACGCGGCCGTTGAGGACGTAGATTTGTTCACCGGTATAGTAGCGTACGGAGGAAGCATTGGCGTACTCGCCGTCCATGAAGATCTTTTCGCCGGGCTGCAGCCGCGGTTTGAGAGTGGCGGCGAATTGTTGGGAACCGAGGATCGGATAGAAGACCCCAAGCGAAATGTGGGCGCATTCGATGAATACAATCATCATCGCCACGAGCGCCCAGTTGGCAGCGTGAATTTTGCCACGCTGCCGGAAAAACCAGTTCAGTAGCGTCCCAAATAGAAATGCAAGCGCCGTGCCGATCAGCGGGCCGCGGAAGAAGCCCATGGCGTCCCCCGTGAGATCCAGCATGTGGCCGAGGGAGAGCGCATACAGGTTGGGATTTTTGTTCAACAGGTCGAAGAGTTCGAGATTCGGCGCTGGCGTGTGCGAAGTCATCGCCAGCGTGCCGGTGATAGCGGCAATCAGCAGCCCGAACACCAACAGTGCCATCGCCGACCGGCGGCCTGCGCGGGCTATGGATGAGCCAATCGGTGCTTCGGCTTCCTGGGCCATCCAATGGCCGATGAGCAGCGCGATGCCGGGCAGCCCTGGAGCGAGATAGTATTCCTGCCGCGTCGAGAAGCTGAAAAAGAGAAGCACAACGGCCGGCCAGCAGAAAAGCAGCAGCAGGACAGCTTCGCTGGATTGACGGACGCCGGCGACGCGCGGCAGGCGAAGACGTACCCGAGCCAGCGCTTGCGGAAGAAAAGAACTCCAGGGCAGGAACCACAGGAAAATCAGGCCGTAGAAAAGATAAAGCGGAAAAGTGTCGTAATCGACAGGATAGCGCTTCCCGAGATAGCGCAGAAACTGTTCATTTACGAAGTAAAACCAAAGAAAACCTTTAGCCTGGCCCGCGGCGGGATTACGGATCGCTGCCAGGATGTGCCAGGGAGCGGCGGCGAGGAGAAAAACGAGGGTGCTCGAAAAAAGACGCATCTTCAGCAGATGTCGCAGGTCGCGCGCCAGCACCAGGAAGACAAACATTATGGCGCAGGGGAACACGACACCAATGAGTCCTTTGGTCAGGACGCAAAGCGCTATCACCGCCGCGATGCCCCAACAGGAAAGTAGCGTGGGCTTTTCGGATTGCCAGCCGTCGAGGAAAAGATAGAGCGCGATTCCGATCCAGAGGCCGACCGTGACATCGGGAATAAGAATACGGGTGAACAGATACGGGCCGATGGTAGCGAGAAAGACGACGCCAGCCCAGAAACCGGATTGTGGCGTCAGGAACCGGTGGCCAAAAAAGTAAAGCAGGAAAGCCAGCGCGAGAACGCTTAAGTGCAGCGACAGGCGGGCGCTCCACGTGTGGACGCCAAACAGCTTTAGCCCCAGAGCGACTCCCCAATACGGAAGCGGGGCCTTCTCAAGGTAACGGATGTTGTTTTCGTGCAGCGTGACCCAGTCGTGCCGCACAAGAATTTCGCGCCCGGCATCGGCATGGGAGGCGTCGACGTCATCCTGCAGCGGCGGCGTGAACAGTCCGGGGCCAAACACGGCCAGCCAGAGAAGACTCAGTATGACGAGCGAGGGCCAGATGCGTTGTCCGAGAGAACGATACATTCCGAATGAAAACCTCAATGAGGGATTACGGCCGCAAAAAAGGACACTGCGTAAAATCATAGTTTAGCATGCGGTCCCCACGCTGGCCGAAAGCAGCGGCTGTCACCATAGCGCACACAGAGAAGCTTGGGAACGAGGAAAGTGGGCGAACAGGCGTGCTATTCTTGGATTTAGAATCTTGCCTTGCAATTATGGAGTGCAGTGGAATGCCGCTGGAATTGGGGCAAATCTGCGATCGCTTGGTGAGCGAAATTCCGGTGTGAAACGTTTGGAGACGTGATGAAGAGGGACAAGGGAGCCCGAGCGTGATTATTGTGCGCAGCCCGATGCGGATTTCGCTCGGCGGCGGCGGCACGGATTTGCCGTCGTACTTTACGAAACACACCGGATTTGTGGTGTCGGCGGCGATCACCCGCTATGTCTACATCACGATCAGCGACGGCTTCTGGCCGCGGATTCACCTGAAATATTCCAAAATGGAAGATGTGGAACGGGTGGAGGAGATCCATCACCCGATTATCCGCGAGGCGATGAAACTTACGGGCGTGATGGGGCCGTACCTGGAAATCGTAAGCCATTCGGATATTCCTGCGGGTACGGGTCTGGGCTCGTCGGGGAGTTTTACCACGGCCCTATTGGGCGCGCTGCACACGTTCAATAGAAAGTTTGTCTCCCCGCAGGAACTGGCGGAGCAAGCTTGCAAGATTGAAATCGATATTTTGCAGGAGCCGGTCGGCAAGCAGGATCAATACATTGCGGCGTTCGGTGGGATCACGAGCTTTGAGTTCTTGCCGGACGGGCAAGTGAATGTAAACCCGCTGATTCTGCCGTCCCAAGCGTTGGCGAACCTGGAGGACAATCTCCTTCTGTTTTTCACTGGGACGGCTCGGTCGGCTTCAGAAATTCTCCGGGACCAGGATACGAAGAGCAAAGAAAACGGTGCGGAGATGCTGGACAACCTCCATTCTACAAAGCAGCTTGGAGTGGAGAGCCGTGACGCCCTGGTCAAGGGCGATTTGCGGAAATTTGCAGAACTAATGGCTATGCACTGGGAGCACAAGAAGAAACGCTCGCCCGGGATGAGCAACGGGCCGATTGACTCGCTCTACGAATTAGCAAGAAAGAATGGCGCCCTCGGCGGCAAAATCGTTGGAGCCGGCGGTGGAGGATTTTTGCTGCTGTATACGGAGCAGAAGACGCGCGTACGGGAAGCGATGCGCGGCGCCGGTTTGCGGGAAGTGCGCCTGGGCTTTGATTTTGGCGGTACCTCGGTTGTGGTGCACTCGTGAGCAAGGGAGCTTTGCGTAGAAAAGCTGAGCTTGCAGAGGAAGGGAAGACATAGTGCTGCCGGTGGCGATACTTGCGGGGGGATTGGCGACTCGGCTCAGGCCGGCGACGGAGAAGATTCCTAAGTCGTTGCTGGAAGTCAATGGAGAGCCGTTCATCGCACACCAGTTGCGGCTGTTGAAAGCGGGCGGAGTTTCACAGGTGGTCCTCTGTGTGGGATTTTTGGGAGAGATGGTGCGCGACGTGGTTAAGAACGGGCACGCCTTTGGACTGGATGTGCACTATTCGTTTGATGGGCCTGCCCTCCTGGGAACCGCGGGCGCGCTCAAACGGGCTTTGCCAGCGCTGGGAAAAGCGTTTTTGACCCTCTACGGCGATTCGTATCTGTTGTGCGATTATGCTGGGGTGGCCAGGGAGTTTGAAACATCTGGGAAGCAGGCTTTGATGACGGTGTTTCGAAACGAAGGGCAATGGGACACGAGCAACGTGGAATTTGAGAATGGCGCTATTCTGGCTTATGACAAGAAACAGCGTACGCAGCGAATGAAATTTATTGATTACGGCCTCGGAGCATTTACGGCAAAGGCGTTTGACCGGGTGCCGGCTGAGAAAACTTTTGACTTGGCGGAATTGTATGCGGAAATTCTGGCGGATGGGGAATTAACCGGACTGGAAATGAAACAGAGATTTTACGAAATTGGATCGCCAGCCGGTCTCGAAGAGACGGCGCGCTTTATCTCGTCCCAGGGAGTGGCTAAAGCATGAGCGGTGATACGACATTCGCGGAAAAGTTTCTGGCCGAGGCGGCGCAGATTGCGGCGCGCCTGGATCGTGCGAGCCTGGAGAAGGCCGCGAAGCTGATCGGCGAGTTGCGTGCTACCGGCGGGCGACTTTTTATTTTGGGCGTGGGCGGAAGCGCGGCCAATGCTTCCCACGCGGTCAACGATTTTCGAAAGATTGCGGGAATTGAAGCGTATGCGCCGACGGACAACGTTTCGGAGCTGACGGCCCGGACGAATGACGAGGGCTGGGCCACGGTTTTTGAAGCCTGGCTGAAGACCAGCAAATTGCGCTCCAGCGACGCTGTGCTGGTGTTTTCAGTGGGCGGCGGAGACGTCGAACGCAACGTCAGCCCGAACCTGGTGGCCGCGCTGAATCTGGCGAAAACAGTCGGCGCAAAAATCATCGGGGTGGTCGGCCGGGACGGAGGGTACACCGCGAAAGTCGCCGATGCCTGCGTCTTGGTTCCAGTGGTGAATCCGGTGCATGTGACGCCGCACTCGGAGGCGTTTCAGGCGGTTGTGTGGCATCTTCTGGTCTCGCACCCCGCGGTGAAGGTGGAACAAACGAAGTGGGAATCCACCGCAGGGACGCGGTGACGCGGTGAAAAACAAGGCCGTATTCCTGGATCGCGACGGCGTGCTGAACCAGGCCGTGGTGCGGAATGGAAAACCGTATCCGCCGGCAAGCGCCGCCGAACTAGTCCTGGCGCAGGATGCGAAGGTGGCGCTGCAAGCGCTAAAGGAGCAGGGATTTTTACTCCTGGTGGTGACGAACCAACCGGACGTAGCCAAGGGAATTAGTTCGCGTGCGGAGGTCGAAGCGATTAATCGGAAGCTGGCATCGGAGTTGCCTGTAGACGATGTATTTGTCTGCTATCACCAGGACAGCGATCATTGCGATTGCCGGAAGCCGAAGCCGGGAATGCTGCTGGAAGGCGCGCGCAAGCACAACTTGGATCTGGCGGAAAGTTTCATGGTCGGCGACCGCTGGCGGGATGTCGAAGCGGGACAAAATGCGGGATGCCGAACGGTTCTTATTGATGGCGGTTATGAAGAACGCCAGCCTGCCCGGCCCGCGGATGCGCGGGTGCATTCTTTGAAGGAGGCCGCGGACTGGATTTTAGAGGCGTGCCGAAAGGGAGTAGCGCAATGAAGGCGGTTTCCGATTTGAAGGTGAAGATTTTTGGCGACGGCGCGGACTTGCCGGGAATTCTGGAGCTGAGCCGGCTGCCGTACATCAAGGGGTTCACGACGAATCCAACGTTGATGCGCAAAGCCGGCGTCGCGGATTACGCGGAATTTGCAGCCCAGGTTTTGAAACACATCAAGACTCTGCCGGTGTCGTTCGAGGTTTTCGCCGACGACGAAGAGACGATGGAGGCGCAGGCCAAGCATATTGCGAGTTGGGCGAAGAATGTATACGTGAAAATTCCGGTGACGAACACCAAGCGCGAACCGATGTACGGCCTGATCCGGCGGCTGAGCCACGAGGGGATTCAGGTAAACGTGACCGCGATGATGACGCTCGAGCAGGTGCGCGAGGTGGGCAAGGCGTTGCATGGGGGGGAGGCTTCGAACGTCTCGGTCTTTGCCGGGCGCGTAGCAGATACCGGTCGTGATCCCGTGCCCATGATGCGCGAAGCCGTGGAGATCTTGCGCGCGCATCCCAATACCGAATTAATCTGGGCCAGTCCGCGGGAACTCTTGAATATTTTCCAGGCGGATGAGATTGGTTGCCACATCATTACGGTCACGAACGATATTCTTGCGAAGTTGAAGCTTGTCGGGAAAGATTTGGAAGATTTTTCGCTGGATACCGTAAAGATGTTTCACAACGATGCGGAGAAGGCAGGCTATTCCTTGGATGTGGCGGCAGCGAGTAAGGCGAAGAGCCGGTAGAGGATTGCATTTTTCTTTGTGGCGCCGCCAGCTTGGCGGCGAGCGTGCTGGCCGGCAGGATGCCGGCGCTACCTGAAGTTTTGCGGGAGTTTGGAGTAACAGGCGTCAACGATTCGAATCGAGCGCAGGGCCTCCTCGGCAGTGGCAATTGTCAGCGTAGGGTTTGGGCCGGTGCAGGCGGTGATGAATTCCTCGGTCTCTTGCTGCAGCGACACGTCTTCCATTCCATAGTCAAAAAGAGTTTCGCGGGGCTGCTCGGGCTGCAGCCACGGCCATTTCGTGACTATGGTCAGGCGCTGCGACCCGTAGAATTTGCCCCGACCTCGCAAGAGGAACTGTGCCTTTTCGGTTTCGACGGTGATCTCCATCCGGGATTGCCAACTGGAAAGCGAGAGATTGACGCTGGCCGGGGCCCCGCCGGGAAGAGTTAGAGCAAGGGTGGCGTGGTCTTCCACCTGAATTTGCCAGAACTGGCGGCTGAGATGGCCGACGGCAAGCTCAGCGCCGCCGAACATCCACACAAACAGATCGAAGAGGTGGATTCCAGGATCGATGCAAACTCCGCCGCCGCAGCGGACCGGGTCGGTCTTCCAGCTTTTTTCGTATCCGGGTTGTGCACCGTGGGAAAGAACCGCGTCGACACCCAGAACTTTGCCGTATTCGCCGGAAGAGAGAAGTTTGTGAAGGTGCTGCACATTCTTGAGGAAGCGATAATTGAGTCCGACAAACACGTGGCTCCCGGATTGTTTGGCCGCTGCGATAAGCCTTTCCGTTTCCGCGCCTGTGCGGCCGAGTGGCTTTTCCACCAGCACATTGGGAGCGAGCGGAAAGATCTTCGGGAGGAGTTCGACGGCCGTATCGTGCGGAGTGGCCACGAGGGCGGCGTCGTATTTTTTTGAAAAGGCCGCTTGTTCGGATACGACCGCCGCTTTTAGCGAAAGTTTTGTGCCTTCGGATAGTTTGGGATCAAAGACGCTGATTTCAGAAACAGCCGCAATTTTGGTGAGCACCTGAATGCGCTGCGCGCCAATCAGTCCGGAGCCGGCGACCAGAAGTTTCATAAATCGATGCGCCTCAGTTTAAGAGCTTCTGCGCGAAGACCATCCCGCGAAAGCGTAGGGTAGGGATCGTTGACGTGGATAAAACGGCCGGAGACTCCGTCGGAATCGGAAGAAAGCAGCCAGCGGCAGAGCGCGATGGGCTTGGAGAAAGGAACTACGGTGCGAACCTCTCCGCCGGCGGCGCGGACGGCGGCAAGCATGGCGGTATCGTTGGCACCGGGAGCGATAATGTTGATGTCGATGGGGATTTGTGCGGCGTCAAGTTCCATGGCCATGGTCTCGCACATGCGCACCGCCGCGGCTTTGGATGTCCCGTAGGGAAGAAACTGCGGGTAGCCATAGCCGGCCCCGCCGCCGGCGAAGAGAACAATCTTGCCGCGATTCGAGGCCGATTCCGGTGCGGTGTCGATCCACAACTGCACAAACTCTTTCGCAACAAGGAAAGGGCCGCCGGAATTAACGCGCAGTGTGTGTGTGAATTTCTCGGCGTCGAGTTGCCAGAAATTCCCCGCCTGGCCGAGCTCGGCGGCGGATTGAACGACGACGTCGAGCCCCTGCCATTCACGGCGAACTTCGGCGAATAGAGAGGCAACGGAGTTGGCGTCGGCGATGTCCACGCGTGAGGCACGATGGGCAGAGCCCAGTTGCACTGCGAGTTCGCGGACTTTTTCGGTGGTAGCCGCCAGCCACAGTTTGTGGCCGGACTGGGCCAGGTCACGGGCAACTTCAAGACCGATGCCCCGGCTACCGCCCGTGATCAGGACGCGAAGAGGATGCGGCGAATTTGGCACAGCGGACATTCTGTAGGCTCCGGAATTATTTCTCTATTAGAGCATGAGCGGGAGGAATTCGGAGGGTTTTGAGGTCGACGCTGGAGAGGGAGTCGACTATCATTATTTTATCTCTTGTGTGAATGAAATTCCCTTTGTTACAGGCAGGCTTCAGAGCAGGCTTGGCCGATAATTTCATGTAGGTTCGGCCTCGAGCACGGAGGAAAGCGCGAGAATAAGGCGAGGTTCTCGGAGATCGCGGAGTTTCGGAGAAGAACATGAGGATGGGGCGTTTTTTCATTGTGGGCGGGGCGGGATTCATCGGTTCACATTTCACCGATGTGCTTCTGGCGAACGACGCCGTCCAGTCGGTAACGATCTACGACAACTTGACCTCCGGCCGCGAATGGCATTTTGCGAAACACTTGAGCAATCCGAAATTCAAATTTGTGAAGGGCGATGTGAAGGACCTGGAGTCGCTCAAGCGCGCCATGGATGGCAGCGAAGTAGTGATCCACCTGGCATCGAATCCGGACATTGCGCGGGCGGCGACGGAGCCGGACATCGATTTTCGCGAAGGAACCTATCTGACGGAGCGGGTGCTCGAAGCGATGCGCCTGACTTCGGCAAGGCGCATTTTGTATGCCTCCGGCAGCGGAGTCTACGGCGATTTGGGGATGGTGGAAGCGGGCGAGGACTACGGGCCGCTGGTGCCTATTTCCACCTACGGTGCGAGCAAACTGGCGGGCGAAGTGCTGATCAGTTCTTACTGCCACATGTTTGAGCTGACGGCTTGCGTCTGCCGGTTTGGTAACGTGGTGGGCCCGCGGCAGACGCATGGAGTTGGATTTGATTTTGTGCGCTCCTTGCGCCAGGAACCGGGCCGGTTGAAGATTCTGGGCGATGGCGGCCAGAGCAAATCCTACATTCACGTGGAAGATGTGATCGCAGCGGTGCTGACGGCGCATGAGAAGACGCAGCAGAAATTCCAGACCTATAACGTCGCGACGGGCGATTACATCACGGTGAAAGAGATTGCGGAGTTGGCGGTGGAATGCGTGGGCCTGGATCGAAGCAAGGTAAAGTTTGAATTTGCCGGCGGAGACCGCGGGTGGAAAGGCGATGTGGCCGTGGTGCGACTGAATACGGATCGGATTCGCGAGTTGGGTTGGCAGAACAAGAGGAATTCGCGGGAAGCATTGCGGGAGTCGATGAACGCCCTGATCCGGGATGCGGAATTGCTGTACGCAAAGCAGAAGGCGTAGGGATTTTGGAACGTGTGTGGCACAGTCACTCCTGACTGTGCTCTTGATTTCTTGAGGGAATTAGGTTGGAAATCGTTGGATACATCCTGTTGCTGGTGGCAATCGTTGGGACCTTGAGTTCCACCGTTTACCTGGGATTGGTGTTGGCGGCGGTCGGAAAATTTCGGAGGGAGTCGCGGAAACTGCTGCTGCCGGCAGTGGCGGATGATGATCTGCCTGCTGTCTCGATGATTAAGCCCGTGCACGGGTTGGAACCGCAGCTTCGCGAGAATATCGAGAGCTTTTTCCGCCAGGAGTATCCACGATTCGAAATTTTGTTTGGGGCGGATTCGGAAGACGACGCGGCTTTGACGGTTGTGCGCGAGGTGAGCGCTCGCTATCCCCACGTGGATAGCCGGATTATTGTTCATGGCTTGCCCCCGTGGCCGAACCCGCAGACCTATTCACTGCATTGCCTCGCGCGAGAGGCAAAATATGGCGTAATCGTTGCTTCGGACAGCGACGTGGAAGTGGCGCCAAATTATCTGCGTGAGGTGGCAGCGCCGCTGCTGAGGCCGGGAATTGCGATGTCCACGTGCCTCTATCGCGGGAAAAACGTCGGGGATTTCTGGTCCAATCAAACGGCAATGCTGATGTCCGTGGAAGAACCCGCTGGCGCGCTGGTGGCAAATCTGCTGGAGGGAATGAAATTCGGACTCGGCCCCACCATCGCCGTCCGCAAGGAAGTCCTGCAGCAGATCGGCGGCTACGAGAAGTTTTACGATTATTCGGCGAACGATTTTATCCTGGGCAACCTCATTCACAAGGCGGGCTACCAGGTGGTCCTCTCGAGCCACGTAATCGATCACATCGTGAATCAAAGCACGTTTCGCAAGATGCTCCAGAATCAGTTGCGGTGGCGGGTCACGGAAAGGTATTGTCGGCCCAAAGGCTATCTGGGCATGGGGCTGATTTTTGCGATGCCGTTTGGGATTTTGGGTTTGCTGGCGGCGGGGTTGCTGGGGCATTGGCCACTCGGAGTGGCACTCTTGGCTTGGGCTGTCGTGAATCGGTGGATCATGGCCTTCGCGGTGGGTTGGCTTGTGTTGCGCGACCGCCCACTATTGCGAAAGATTTGGCTTTACCCGACGCGGGATCTGCTGGGATTTATTGTTTGGTGCATCAGTTTTGGCGGGACGAAGATCGCCTGGCGCAGCAGTCGCTTTGAATTGCAGGGTGAGCGAATGGTTTTGCGTAAGGATGCGGGAGAGACGCCGTAAGGTGCCGCCGCAAAGCTAACATGCCGCCGACTGAATCTGGCCGCTCCGCGTCGAGTCGACTTTTGAATAATGGGTGAAATTTCCATTTGGCGGGCGATCCTGCTGGCGATGGCGGCTGTGCCGCTTGCCTATTATGTCGTCGCCATATTTGCGGCGACGCGGTTTTTTCGCTCGGAAAGGTCGCGGCGAAAGGCCCGGTTTGCGCCCCCAGTGAGCCTGCTGAAACCCGTGCATGGCGTGGATTTTGCTTCGCGGATCAATTTCGAGAGTTTTTGCCGGCAGGATTATCCGGAATACGAAATATTGTTCTGCGTGAACGACCTTGAAGATCCGGCCGTGCCGCTGATTCGCCAGGCGATGATGGATTTCCCAATGCTCCCCATCCGAATCTTATCGAATGCCCCCAGAATCGGTTCCAACCAGAAAGTGAATAACCTGGTTTTGCTTGCTCAGGAAGCCAAGCACGAAATTATCGTCCAGAGCGATGGAGACGTCCGGGTGTCGCCGGATTACCTGAAAAATATTGTCGCCGAGTTCGCGGATCACTCCGTCGGTGTGGTGAGTTGTTTCTACCGCGGCATCGCACAGCGAAATTTCTGGGCGGAAGTGGAAGCTCTGGGGGCGGCGAGCGATTTCTTCGCGGGGGCCCTGGTCGCGAATCTGCCGGGCAAGGTCACGTTTGCGCTGGGCGCTTCGGTGGCGACGACGAAAACATGGCTTGCGAGGATCGGCGGCTACGAGGCCTTGGCAAATTTGCTGGCCGATGATTATGAGATTGGGAACCGCATACATCAGGCTGGCGGCAAGGTGCTGTTGTCGCGCGAATCGGTTTGGACAATGTATCCGGTGCAGACGCTGAAGACTTTCTGGGAGCACCAGGTGCGCTGGGCGAGAACGGTCCGGATCGTGCGCCCCGCCTCGTTTTTTGGGTTGGTGGTTACGCACGGGCTGCCTTGGTGCATTTTGGCGGCGGTGGCGGCTCCAAACATATTTGTTGGCACGGGATATCTGGCCGCATATCTGGTGCTCCGATTATTGATGGCTTGGGTGGTCGGTGTTTGGGGAGTTGGGGACGAACTCGTGCGAAAAAAATTGTGGCTGGTGCCGGTGCGGGACGCGATTCATTTTGCCGTTTGGCTCGCGGGGTTTGGGTCGAATCGCGTGAAATGGGGCGGGGTGGAGTATGCGATTGAAAGCGGCAACATGAGGGAAGTGAGCGTGCCGAAGGATTGAGTGGCTGACATCGCGAATCTTGGAATCGAGAGCCGAGCAAAAGGTTTTGACACTGTGAGATCAGCCAGATCGGAGCAATGCAAGAGCACAGCGGAGGTCCGCTGCGCTCTTTTTGTTTTCTAGTGGCCGTTGGGATTCGGCATTACCTTTTGCAGGTGCATGTCGCGGAAAAGAGTCGGCCAGTATTCCTTGAAGATGTTTGCGGCGAATCGCCAGGCAAGGTCGCTGCCATAGCGCTCCATCGTCCGCGCCCCGGTTTGCTCGGAGCGGGGAAGATAAGAGTTGGAAAGAGCTTCGGCAGCCAGCGGTCCCAGCAAGCCGGAGGAGTTGAACACGTCGTTGCCCTTGTCATTGCGCGTAACCACGATGCGTACTGCGGAATATTTGATGGCGCGAAGGAAACTGGTATGGCTTTCCGGGAAGAAGCGGGGATCCTGGTGAAGTATCGAAGCAAACACAAAGGTCCCGAAGAACGATGTGGAAGAAGCGCGCGCCATGGAATATCCGACGCGCGTGCCGTAAGCTTCCCAACCCTGGCCGGTCGAACCGGGGGAGTTGTTGGCCTGATTCACCGCGGCGCTGACGCCGGAACCCAGAACGTACGCAGGAGAGATCGCCTGGTTCACGAAGATTTTGAATTTGCCGCCGGGGGAAAGTGGCTGGGGGTTGGTCGCGATATCAGGGAACACGATGGAGCGACTTGTGACGTACCCGATGAAGCTCTTGCTGTGCCCGCCCGGTTGCGGCGTCGCCTCCTGTTTTGGCTGTGGGGAGTCCGGCTTTGTCGATGCAGAGCCGGAAGTTCCTGCGCCAGAGGGTTCTTGCGCGTTGACCAACGCCGGAAGGCCGAGCGTGAGGAGGCACAGCGCCAGGTTCCGAAAACAGAAAAGTGAACTAGGAAACACCTTATTTAGCAGCATAAATTCCCCCTGGATGTCCGCCCTGGAATGAGATGTGCTGATCGGCCTGGTTTGCGGGTATTTCGAGTGATATTCGAAGCCCCGCGCAATTACGTGATTACCGCTTCATGCGGTTCATCCCGGCCAAGATAAAGCCACTTCTCCGCGCTTTGATGCGCGACGGCAACGTTTTGATGCGAGACGTTGAGGCAAAGTATCACGGGCAGAGACCTGCCGCAACTGATTCTATCGCGCATCAAGGGTTGCACCCGCGCGCGTCTTGGAGTCGAGTTGACGGACACCAGAGGTACGTTTTACTCTAGAAAGGTTGCAGTCGTTGTGCGAAGGGAAGCAGTACCGGACAGCCTGCAATTTCACTCCCTCAGCTGGGAGATCGTCCAATTGGTAGGACTCCAGACTCTGGATCTGGCTATCCTGGTTCGAGTCCAGGTCTCCCAGCCAAAATTTCATCAGAAAATTTGGCTGTAGTGGATTTGTGGTGGAACGCGCTTGCAAGCCTGCGTCTTGCTGCAGGGATGCGGCTTTTCTGTGTTCGCAAGCTTGACCGTTCGGGAGCCCGATGCTAGATTCGGGCTTCTCGCCGCAAAACTGGAGGAATTTTTCTGAGCTGGCCGGGGAAGCAGCGGCGGTTTGCCGGACTAAGCCGGCGCGAATTCCTCCACTTTAGCCAAGGGGCGGCCCTGGCGTTTCTCCCTTCCGGACTGTGCCTCCCTCGATTTGGCCCCGCATTCTTCCCCCAAGATGCAACCCTGCCGCCAGATTTCCACGTTCATCCCGTTTACAAGACTCCCCGCGCAATTGAAGCTGTGCTCAAAAAGGCGCGAGCGGAGTACGACCGTTTCCCCACGGAAATCTATCACGATCAAATCGCGAGCGTTTTCGCGGAGTGGGCTGCCGAACTGCGCGTGTCGCCAGTGAAGATGGGCGCGCTTGAGCGGGTGATGAGCGACGCATTCGTGGCGAATTCTCTTGCGGTAAGTCTACAGCCACGGCGGAAAGACGACGGTATATTTCAGGTATGGAACGTGAAATTTGCCGAAGCTCCGCGGCTTGGGCGCGAAGCGTTTGTGGCGGAATGGCGGTCCGCGGTCGGGGATTTCTCGAAATTATTGACGGTGGAATTTCAAATCACCGCGATCTCAACGGATACGAAACCCCCGGAATCTGCGGAGAAGAGTGTCGGTGTAAAGACGGCTGTGCGTTATGAATTTGTGGGGGAGGGAAAAGAGTTTTATCGCGAGCAGCGAATCGGAAATCTCGCTCTGGATTGGGAAATCGGGCCGGGTAAGCAGATACGGCTGCGAAACTGGCGGAACGTGGACGAAACTCGGAGCAGGTCATTGGCTCCTGTGTTCGAGGATATTGCCCCGAGTGCGTTTGGTGGCTGCGCCTCTTTTGCTTCTCAACTTGTGCCCGGCGTGGATACGTGGCGCACGGTGTTGGATGGCGCCAGCGGAATTGATATATACGGCCATAACGGTTTAGCCGTAGGAGACGCGGATAGCGACGGCCTCGACGATCTCTATGTTTGCCAGCCCGCGGGTCTGCCGAACCGGCTTTACCGGAACCGCGGAGACGGCTCGTTCGAAGACATTACTGAATCCGCGGGCGTGGGGATTCTCGATAACACGGCTTGCGCGCTCTTTACCGACGTCGACAATGACGGCCGCCAGGATCTGATTGTCGTACGGGCCGGTGGGCCTTTGCTTTTTTTGAACGAAGGAGGCGGGAAATTTCGGCTGCGGCCGGATGCGTTTCAGTTTGCGACCCCTCCGCAAGGCACGTTCACGGGCGCGGCGATTGCCGATTACGATCGCGATGGTTGGCTGGATATTTATTTTTGCCTGTACGCCTACTATCAGGGCACAGACCAATATCGCTATCCGATGCCATATTACGCCGCAGAAAACGGCCCGCCGAATTTCCTGATGCGGAACCAGCGCGATGGCAGTTTCCGCGACGTCACGAAAGAGTCGGGCCTCGACAAAAACAATACACGATTCAGTTTCTGTTGCGGCTGGGCGGATTACGACGGTGATGGGTGGCCGGATTTGTACGTCGTGAATGATTTTGGACGGAAGAATCTTTATAAGAATAACGGCGACGGAACGTTTACGGATGTTGCGAAAGAGGCGGGCGTCGAAGACGTCGGTGCGGGCATGGGCGCCAGTTGGCACGATTTCGATCGGGATGGGCGGCAAGACTTGTATGTTGCGGACATGTGGACGGCGGCGGGGATGCGGATCGCAGCGCAACAGGATTTTCAATCCGGTGCAAGTGAAGAAGTGCGGGCGATGTACCGGCGTCACGCGATGGGCAACGGATTGTACCGGAATCGGGGCGATGGGACCTTTGAGGATGCCGGGGCCCGGTCGGGCACGTTGATGGGGCGATGGGCGTGGTCGAGCGATGCCTGGGATTTCAATCATGATGGTTTTCCGGATTTGTATATTGCGAACGGCATGATTTCCGGTTCGCGGCGCGAGGATCTGAACAGTTTTTTCTGGCGACAAGTGGTGGCCAATTCGCCGCAAAATGCCAAGCCCTCCGGCGCGTATGAACAGGGTTGGAACGCAGTGAACGAATTGATCCGTGTCGATGCCACGTGGAGCGGTTACGAACGAAACGTGCTCTACCTGAATAACGGCGACGGAACGTTTTCCGATGTTTCGGGCGTTGCAGGAATGGATTTCCTGGAGGACGGCCGGACTTTCGCGCTGGCGGATTTCGACCGCGACGGCCGCATGGAAGTGGTCTTGAAAAACCGCAACGGGCCGCAAATCCGGCTCCTGAAAAATGTAGTGCCGCGGATTGCGCCGGCAATCGCATTTCGCTTGCAGGGAAAGAAGAGCAATCGCGACGCAATCGGGGCCGTAGTCACCATCGAAACGACTGTGGGGCGGCAGACCAAGTCTGTTCAAGCGGGTTCCGGTTTTCTGGCGCAGCACAGCAAAGAACTGTTTTTTGGTTTAGGGGAAGCGAACGGCCCGGTTCAGGCCACGATTCGTTGGCCCAGCGGGCTCGAGCAAAAAATTGAGAATTTTCCGCCAAATCGCCGCATTTGGATTGAGGAAGGCTCGCCGGCCGTCCGGACGGAGGCATTCGCACCATTGGCTAAACGCGATGAGACGAGCGCCTTGGGTTCGTCCGTCCACGTAGAACAACTCCCCACTCAGGCAGAAACGTGGCTGCTGATGCCCGTAGCGGCCCCGGATTTTCGCATTCGTGGATCGAAAGAAAAAGAAGGGATGCTTTCGGCGCTGCGGGGAAAACCGCTGCTCCTGTATTTTGGCTCGGCGGAGTTGCCTGATTGGGAATCCCAGCTCGCCAGTTTCCAGAGAGCTCACGCCAAGTGGCTGAGCGAAGCGCTCCAGCTGATTGTAGTGGATGTTGCAGGCTCCAAAGCATCTGGCGATCGGGCATTTCCCGTTGTGAGTGCGCCACCTGAACTGGTGGCTGTCTACAACCTGCTGTACGGGCGACTGTTTGACCGGCACCGCGACATGGGACTCCCTACCGCCTTCCTGATCGATACGCAAGGAAACATCGCGAAAATTTATCAGGGCCCCTTTCGCATGGATCACATTGAACAGGATTTTCGCCGTATCCCGAAGACTGCCACGGAACGGTTGGCCCGGGGGTTGCCGTTCGCGGGAGTGAGCACCACTTACGACGTTGGACGAAATTATTTGTCGTTTGGCGCGGTGTTTTATGAACGCGGCTATCTGGAACAAGCGGAAGCTTTTTTTCGCTTGGCCCAAAAGGAGGATCCCAGCAGCGCGGAGCCGCTCTACAGCCTCGGCAGCGTTTACCTGGACCAGAAGAAATCCAAGGAAGCGCGCGAGTATTTCGAACGATCCGTAAAAGCCCGCGCGGATTATCCCTCCACGCTGCCAAATGCGTGGAACAATCTGGGGATTCTGGAAGCGCGCGAAGGTAGGATGGACCCGGCGATTGAGTTATTTCAAAAGGCGCTTGCATTAAGTCCGGACCACGCGGTCGCACTTCAGAACCTCGGAAATGCCTACCGCCAGAAAAAAGACTGGGAAGCGGCGAAGAAAACCCTGGAGCGTGCCCTGGCACTAAATCCTGCCGATGCCGATGCGAATTACGGGCTGGGCATGGTCTTCGCGCAATTGAACGATACAGCGCGCGCGCAGCAGCATCTGCAGCAGGCCCTGGCGGCTCGGCCTGTCTATCCAGAAGCTTTGAACAACCTGGGGATTTTGTATGTGCGGACGGGGCGTGCGCCAGAGGCGAAAAAAAGTTTTGCGGAGTCGATTCGCGTGGCGCCGGATTTCGATCAAGCCTATCTCAACCTGGCGAGGGTCTATGCGATCGAGGGAGACAAGGCGAAGGCGCGCGCCACTCTGGAATCATTATTGAAGGTGCACCCGGAGCAGTCGCAGGCAAAGAAGGAACTGGAGGCGCTGGGGGAGTAATCTGGAGGAGATGCGAAGCAAATTACAGCTCAAAACGATTTTGGCAGTGACAGCGGTGCTTTGCTCGCTTGCGCTGCTGCCTCCGCCATTGCTTCCGGCACAGCGCGACGGTGCCGTGGTGGAGGGCGTGGTCCGGGACGCCGGGAAGCAGCCCTTGGCGGACGTGAAAGTGTCCCTGGACGACCAAGTTGCAGGAAGAACAGAGGCCACCCAGACCGACGCGGCAGGGCATTTCCGATTTAGCAACGTAGCCGCAAGTATGTACATGTTGCGTGCTCGAATAGTGGGATTTGTAGACCGGGCGGAAGGGCCGTTCGCCCTCAAGCCGGGAGTTACAAAAACCCTGAGCTTGGAGATGACTGAGGACAAAACTGCTGAACCGGCCAGGAATGCCGGGCCAGCGTGGGAATACTCCGACGAACCGCAATTCACCGTGGCAGGGGTAACGGATCCGAGCAACGTGGGCGGGCACGGCTCGAATGTGACACTTCCGACGAAGGAAGCGCTGGCCCGAGAGACGGCCTCGCTTGGAACGGGAACATCAGCCTCCGGCAACTCCCGTGCGGCCAATGAGAATCCCGGAGAATTGCCGAAAGTTGCCGCGGGAGACTTTGCTGGCAATCTTAAAGCTGGGAAAGATCTGTTGCGGGCAGGGCGGGCGAAGCAGGCGATTGAGTACCTTGAGCGCGCCATCAAACTAAAGCCGATGGATTACACCGCGGCATTTTCGCTGGGGGTGGCTTACAGGAAAAACAGTGAATTCAAGCGCGCCGACCAGATCGTGCAGACGTTGCTGACGCGCGAAGAACGCGCCGAGCTTCACGCTCTGCTTGCGGAGATTCGCGAGTGCGAAGGGCAGCCCGTGGACGCTGTCCGGGAGTACCAGCGAGCCGCTGAAATGGAGCCAAGCGAAGAGAATTTGTTCTCCTGGGGCGCGGAGCTTCTTCTCCATCACGCATACGCCCCAGCGGCGGAAGTATTTGCCAAAGGCCACAGGCGCTATCCAAATTCGGTGCGCATTCTGGTGGGCCTGGGTTCGGCGGCCTACGCACAGGATCTAAACGACCAATCGGCCCGCTGGCTCCTCCAGGCGATCGAGATGGCCCCGGCCGATCCGAGGCCTTATCTATTTTTGGGGAAGGTCCAGGAAGTCGCCAAGAGCGAGCCGCAGGAGTGGGTGGATGTCTTCCACCGATTCACAGCCCTACGCCCAACGGATCCGATGGCGCACTACTACCTGGCGGTGGCGCTGGAGAAGCAGAGACGTGGCGAGCGCGATTTTGCCGCCCGCGAGTCAGAGCTTCAGAAAGCGATCGCGCTCGATCCGCGCTTCGGCGATGCGTATTTGAAACTGGGCGTTTTGTACGGAGAGCTGGGGCAATTGCCACAGGCAGTGACCTCGCTTCAAAAGGCAATCGAGCTTACGCCGCTGCCCGATGAGGCGCATCTGCGCCTGGCTCAGATTTACCGCCGGATGGGCGAGACGGAGCAGGCGCGGAAAGAATCACAGCTTTACGAGGCAGTCTCACTGAAGAAGAGGGAACAGCTGGACCGGGAGCGCCGCGAGTTGGGTGAGTTTGTAGTCACAGAAAAGCCTTAGGCGGGAAAGAGAAACAAAGTATAAATAAAACGAAGAGAAGAGGGTGGAACGAGCTCCACCCCTACAAGGCAGCCCACCTGCAGGCGGCCGCCACGCGAGTTAGGGGCGCGGAGTCGGGGCGCGCATCAGGTCGATGAACATCTTGTAGAACTTTTCCAAGTCAAGATCGACATTGATTTCCACGCGCTGGAGTTGGCGCTTCGGCTTGTCGCCTTCATGCCACGTTAGCGTATTTCCGTATGCGGCGCCGTGGTCGGTGTCCACCGCCATGTAGCGGGCATCGCGCTTGGTGATGATGGAAGGATCGATCCAGGCGGCAGCGGCCAGTTCGTCCCACATGAAATCGGCCCCGGGGCCGTGCATGTAATACTGCCCGACATAGCGGGCGAGGGGAGTGCCGGCCTTCGCGATTTCATCCACCATCGCCTGCGTCAAGCGGGTGCGAATGGAAATATCCACCGGTGTGCAGGTGATTTTTCTCCAATTGGCGTGAAGGACCGCGTCGGCGGCTTCGGGGTCCATCCAAAAATTAAATTCGTGGCGTGGCGTGTTAACAAATTCCGGATTGTCGGTGACAGGGTTCAGACTGCCGCCCATAAAGACTAGCTCCTGCGCGAGTTCGGCGAACCCCGGATCAATTCGCAGCGCCAGGGCAAGGTTGGTCATCGGGCCGCCTTCGTAGATGGTGACCTCGTGCGGGTATTTGTGCACCATGCGAATCAGGAAATGTGCGGCGTCTTCGGTGGAAGGCTTGGTGGCCGGCGGGCCTTCTTTGGGGGCCGGCACCACGAACGGCTCGTGGTACCAGCGAGAGTCCCACGCCCCAGCGTAACCGACCTTGCCGTACCGCTCCTGCCAAAATTGCGCTTCTTCGCGCGTGCGCACCAGCGGGAAGACCGCGCCCGGCACGACAGGAATGTCGGAGCGGCCCATAACTTCCAGAATGCGCAGGGCGTGAACGACTTCCTCATCCCGCCACTGATTGCCGGTGACAACGGTGACGCCGAGCACTTCGACCTGAGGCGACTGGATCAATGTCGCCAGCGTCTGCATGTTGCTGCCCCCGGGCCCAGAGCAGTCCTGATTGATGATAACTTTGCGCCGCGTCTGCCCCGCCGCGCCGCAGGCAAGAGCCAGCCCGAGAATAGCCGCGCCAAAAACAAAACGACCCACGGCTTGCGCCGTGGGTCGTGGAGAAGCTAACCGCATTGTGCTGAACAAGTTCAGTCCTAGAAAGTCAGCTTCAATCCGAACTGGATGACGCGCGGATTGTTGACGATGAAGGATTCCGCACCAAAAGCATTGCCAGAGGCAATGTCCGCATAGCCTGTTCCGGCGTTGACGGGCAAGCCGAACTGGGCGTGGTTGAAGAGGTTGAAGAACTCCGCCCTGAAGTTAAGTCCCATATTTTCCCAGGGCAGTGCGAACTGCTTAATGACGGAGAAGTCTGTATTGATAAAGTTGGGCCCGTTCACAGGGGACCGGTTTGCATTACCGAGTTCGCCTGCCGCCGGGAACGCAAACGCGCAGGGGTTAAACCAGTTCTGGACGGTGTGAATGCGTGCTGGCGCCGTGCAGCCGGGATTCGCGGCAACCGGGCCAGCCTTGTTTGGATCACCGACGATGTCGGGCCGGATCAAGCTCAGCCCGTTGGCTTGGAAATTAACGCCGGAATTAAAGTTGGCGCTGTCCACGACAAATACCGGGAACCCGGAGGTAAGTTTTTCGATCAGGGTCAGTTGCCAATTCCCGAATACGGTGTTCATGGGACCGCTCCAGCCATTGCCAAACCGCTTGCCTTTCCCGAACGGCAAGTCGTAGATAACGCTGGCTGTAAAGTTGTGGTTGAGATTGATTTGGGAGAGAGCCCAATCGAGCTTGGACCAGCCAGGCAACGGGAAATAGGTTGCGCCGATGCCGGTGCCCAGGCCGTCGGTCAAGCCATTGTCGTAGGTACGGGAGTAGGAGTAACCGATCAAAGCATAGACACCGTGCTTCGAACTCTTGGTTTCCGCTTTGATTTGCAAACCATTGTAGTTGGTGCGGCCGGTATCGGTGATGTTGGCGATGGTGTTGAACTGAAAGTTGGTTCCAACATACCGCGAGGGAACAAATGTCCCACCGGGCCCGCAGCCGATGGTATAGCTCCCGCCTGTGCAGCCAAGCGGGGTGCTAACGTTGAGGTTGTTGCCGAAAGTGAGAATGTGCGTGCCGCGCGAGCCGGCGTAGCCGACCGTGAGGACGATCCCTCCGGGCACCTGGTGTTCAACGTTGACGTTGAACTGTTGCACCGTTCCTGATTTGAAATTGGGGTTCTGTGAATTCAGCGTGCCCGTAAAGCTGTTCGCAAAGGCCAGTGGATCGGTTGGAGGTGCAATAATCTCGAAGCCATCCGAGAAGCTAATAGCCGAGGGAGTAAGGTTGAATGGGGGCTGAGCGCAGGCGGCTGTCGCAAACGTGCAAGCGCCACCGAAAGCGAATCGGTCAGACTCGGCGTAATAGGGCGGATTTTGCCACAGCCCTTGCGCGCCCTGGCTCCAGGCAGTGTCGTGATAGATGGCATACCCGGCGCGGACGGCGGTGGTGTCCTTGCCAAAGGGTTTCCACGCAAGACCGATGCGCGGCTCCACGGCGCGTTTATCGAACTCGATGCCGACTCTGCTGTCGGAATTAACTCCGGCGATCAAAAATTGGCCGGTAGCAAAGTTGAAATTGGCCTGGCGATCGGCCGCTTCCGTTACAGGGGTGGTCAGGTTCCAGGCAAAGCCGAGGTTCACGGTCAAGTTGCTGGTGACTCGCCAATCGTCCTGAACGAAGGGGCGGAAAGTCTTCCAGCGTCGGCCCGTGATGGCACCTTTGAACGTCTGGTCGTGGATGGCCAAACTGCTCAGCCCTTCCAGCAAATCCGCCGTCGGTTCACCACTCCACAGGCCTGTAGTGATCCAGAAACCGTCACCGAAGCCGTTGGTTTTTACGTTCATCTGGTTGGCACGAACGGAAAGGCCGACTTTGATGTCGTGCTTGCCGCGAATGATGTTAAGAGTGTCGCCGATCGAAAAGACGTTGGTGCCGCCGATGAAGGGAGAGAAACCACGATCCCCGAGAGAAAAGTAGCCGGAGACCTGAGTGGAAGTCAGACCGCAACTTACCCCACCGGGAGGACAGACATTGCTGGAATCGCAGTTAAGGTTGGCGCCGGGGATGCCGCCAGGGACAATGGTTGCGGACGCACAGGTTCCGGTCCCCTGGGAAGTGATGTAGTTGAAGATGCGGTTGTAGCCGCCGTTTACCTGGTTCACCAATGTCGGCGAAAAAATGTGCGTCTCGGATAGCGCGATGTTCCTGCCGTGGTTCTGGATCCCTTGATTGCTGCCAAACGCGTTGGATTCGGCAAAGCCGGGAGCCCCGCCGGGCACATAGGATACCGCCTGATCGTAGCTGAAACGCGCGAACGCGCTGTCGGAAGCAGTGAAATTGTGATCCAGGCGGATGTCAAACTTGGTTTCATCCAGTTTGCGGACGGGAGAATTCACATAGTTAAAGCTGCCGCCATTCGTATTTGGCTCCGGGTAGAGGTTGATCAATGCCTGGCCAATGGGATTTATCAGGCCGTTGGGCATGGAGGGAGCATTAAGCGGGTTCGCGCCGGGAATCTTGTTGCAAGCCACACCCGCTGGTTGAGACCCATCGGCATTGACAGGCTCCGGATTTCCCGTCGCAGCGTCGCATTGGAAGGAAGTACCTGGGACGTTCGGATTATTAAGCGTTGCAACTCCCGTGAAGTCGCCGGTTCGCTGGGCGTCGGTTGGAACCAAACCGGTGAAGGTGATGCCCTTGCGCTGGAACTTCTGTTCCCCATCGAGAAAGAAGAATGTCTTGTTCTTGAAGATCGGTCCGCCGAGAGAGCCGCCGAACTGATTGAGGTTGAACTTCTCGGCTGTTGGAGCGAAGAAGCTCTTGGCATCCAGCGACTTGTTGCGCAGAAATTCGAACAGCGAGCCGTGGAACTGATTCCCCCCGGACTTGGTCGTGACAAGAACGGTCGGGCCGGCGCGGAATCCGAATTCAGCCGAGTAGTTATACGTCAGAACCTTGAACTCCTGAATAGAATCGATGGAGGAGAGAATACCTATGCCGCCCGCGGTGAGTTCGTTGTTGTCGTTCCCGTCGAGGATCCAGTCGGTGGCATTGGTGCGGGACCCGCCCACAGACAGAGAAAACGAGCCGCGCGCCGAAACTTCGCTGCTGGCGCCGCCGTTGATGAAACTGTTGGGATTGGTTTCCTGCGCCGTGCCAGGCGTCAGCGTGGCCAGTTGTACGAAATCGCGTCCGTTCAGCGGCAGTTGCGTTACCTGCTCAGCTGTGATCACCTGGCCGAGAGAGGGGTTCGTTGCTTCGACAGCCACGGCCGTGGCGGAGACTTCGACCGTTGCAGACACCGAAGACGGCGAGAGCGAGAAATCCAGTTCGCGAGATTCGTCAATTTGCAGCCGGACGTCCTTGGCCTCGGCGGCCTGGAAGCCCTGGAACTGCACGTGGATGGTGTACATCCCGACCGGCAGGTAATTCACAATGTAGTGCCCGGTCTCATCCGTCTGGGCGTTGCGAGCGACACCAGTGCCCTGTGAGGTCACCGTAATAGCTGCGCCGGCAATAGCGGCGCCCGATTTATCCGTAACCGTGCCTGAAAAACTGCCGATCGCCTGACCGTACGCAAGCTGGGAATAGCACAGCGACGTCACGCAAATCATCAGCACAAAAAGAATTCTCTTGCTCATCATGAATACCCCTTTTTTGGAACCCTGGACTCATTACAAAAGAGCGGTAGAAATCCAGAGCTTCGACTCTCTCGATTTCATCACCGGGACTGAAGCACCCTGGAATCGCAGCAATGAGCTAAATCACCGCCGCGACTCCTCTTTGAAGTCCCCGGCGGCGCGAACAACGCTCTGAGTACGGGGAAAAATATTGGATTGAAATTACTTCCCAATTGCCAAGCTGTCAAGCGGATGTTTGGAAAAACCTGTGCAAGGTTTTGATAGGGCAAGCCTTAGCGGTCATTGGGGGTCCGAAAATCAGTCCAGCAGCACTGGAACGGAACAGCGTGTTCCGTCCTGGAATTCGAAGGGTCCCTCGCGCGCCACGTCCCCTTTATTTCAGAGAGTCGGCCACCTTTTTCCCATACTCCTTCGCCTTCGCGATGGCCGCGCCTTCATCCACGGTCAGGAGCTTCCCGTCTTTCAGAAGGGTTTTGCCGCCCACAATCACCGTCTGGATCTCGCTGGCCTTAAGCGCATAAACGATCTGGGAATAGACATCGTACATAGGGACGGCGTTGGGGACGTCGAGTGTAAGAATCACGAAATCGGCTTTCTTCCCGGCTTCCAGCGAACCGATCTGCTTTTCCATGTGCAGCGCGCGGGCGCCTTCAATCGTCGCCATTTCTAGCGCGCCTTTTGCGCCCAGCGCCCGGGGATCGACGCGATAGGTTTTCTGCAGCTTCGCCGCCAGGTCCATCTCTTCCATCATGTTCAGGTCGTTGTTGCTTCCAGCCGGGCCGTCGGTGCCGAGGCCGACGCGCATGCCCGCCGCGCGCTGGTCCACGACGGGTGCTATGCCGCTGGCCAGCATCATGTTGCTCGAAGGATTGTGGACGCACCCGACCTGCCGCTCGGCGAGAATTTTCATATCGGTGTAGTCAGTCCAGATGCAATGCGCGGCCAGCACGTCGGGCCCGAGGAATTCGATGCGCTCCAGGTACTGCACGGGCGTGGCGCCGTTTTTCTCGATGCTGTCCGTAAACTCTTTGCGCATTTCGGAGACATGGATCAGCAGCGGCGCGTGGTATTTGCGGGCCATCGCCGCGGCGTCGCGCAAGGTTTTCTCCGAACAGGTATAGATCGAGTGGGGAGCGACGGCCGCGTGGATGAGCGGGTCGCCTTGCCATTTCTTCAAGAATTTTTCTGTGTAACTAGCCATTTCCGCGACGTTTTTGTTGTCGGGAACCGGAAAATCAATCCACGTCTCGCCAAGAACCCCGCGGAGTCCGGCGGCTTTGGTCTCCTCGGCTTCGGCGTCCTCGAAATAGTACATGTCGGCGAAAGTCGTAGTTCCGCTGCGGATCATTTCGGCAAGCGCCAGCCGCGAGCCCCATCGCACGTAGTCTTCCGTGACGTTGCGCGCTTCCGCGGGGAAAATAAATTTGCGAAGCCAATCGTCAAGCGTCACGTCGTCTTTCAAACCGCGCATCAGGACCATGGGGATGTGCGTATGCCCGTTGATCAAGCCGGGGATGATCAGTTTGCCGGTCGCGTCAATCGTCTGTTTCGCCGCTATCCCCTTGGGGAATGCGGCTGTGGCGTCGGCGCCGATGGCGATAATTTCATCTCCTCGAATGGCCATGAATCCGTTTTCAAGCACCCGCTTGTTCGCGTCCATCGTCACGATCGTTGCGCCCTTCACAAGCAAATCGACGGAGACGGACTGTTTCGTGGTGTCCTGCGCGAGGGCAGAGGAAGTAATCACCAGGCTGGCGAGAAATATTATGATTGCGTGGCGGAAGGCATGGAACACATTCATGGGCTGGTCCTTTGCAATTTGTAGCTCGGGCCTTCAGGCCTGAGGTTTTTCCCGGCGAATAGACGATTGTTCCCGGGCGATGAAATGCCTCACCCCTGAAGCGGTGAGCTACAGATTAGAGGAGTCGAAGGGTTTCGGAAAGAGCTGGCTCATGCGCAGCACTTCAATTTTGCCTTGGAGGTTTGCGAGCACCACCGGAATGTCCCCGCAGAATTCCCAGATGATCTGCCGGCATGCCCCGCAGGGTGGCGTGAGCGCATCAGTATCGGTGACCACGGCGATGGAGTCGAAACGGCGCTCGCCTTCGCTGATTGCTTTGAAAATCGCCACGCGCTCCGCGCAAAGAGTCAGGCCATAGGTGGCGTTCTCAACATTGCAACCGGTGTAGATTTTGCCGGAAGGCGAGTGCAGCGCGGCCCCAACTTTGAAATCGGAAAATTTTGCGTGCGCGTTTTCGCGGACTTTCGCCGCGGCGGCGATCAGAGCATCGTGTTCGGACATTCAGGTCTCCCGCAAGAAAGAACTTCCCACCGCAAGCGAAGAATCGAAATCGATCAACCCAAGCTAGAAATTGTCATCCTGAGGCTATCCGACGAGGATAGCCGAAGGATCTCAACTGATACAACTTGCCCAACATGTTCGCGGAAAAGTCCTTCAGGGCCCGGATTGCGCCGCGAAGGAGCTACCTACAATAGTCCAGCCGCGATTTGTGGGATCACAGCACGCAACAAACCGATGAACTGGGATTTCACCCGCTCCGCGGTTTCCAAGACTTCGTTGTGATTAAGCGGCTGGTCGAGCACCCCCGCGGCGGCGTTGGTAACGCAGGAAATGCCCAGCGCGCGAATGCCGGCGTGTCGCGCGGCAATAACTTCGGGTACCGTGGACATCCCAACGAGATCGGCGCCGATCGAGCGGAGGTACCGGATTTCTGCTGGCGTTTCGTAGCTGGGACCCGCGAGAGCGGCATAAACGCCTTCGCCTAGATCGATTCCCAGCCGTCGCCCGGCGGCCAGCGTGAGTTCTCGAAATCGCTTGTCGTACGCGTTGGTCATGTCGGGAAACCGCGATCCGAATTTTTCTACGTTCGGTCCGGAGAGCGGGTTGGCCCCTTGCAGATTGATGTGGTCGCTGATGACCACGAGCCGTCCCTGGGTGAACTCTTTTTTGATGCCGCCGGAAGCGTTGGTAAGAATGACGGCCATAACGCCGAGGCGCGAGAATACCCGAACGGGAAACGCGACGTCTTGCGCGGAGTAGCCTTCATACAGGTGCACTCGCCCCTGCATACCCGCGACTTCGATGCCATCCACCTTCCCGATCACCAGTTGCCCTGCATGGCCGACGGCCGTCGAGCGCGGGAAGTGCGGAATCTTCGTATATGGGATTCGGGTGGCCCCGGCGAATTCGTCGGCAAAAGCACCCAGGCCGGAACCCAGCACGAGCGCGATTTTCGGGCGCAGTTTTGTCTTTTTCTGAATGAAACGCGCGGCAGCTTCGGCTCGAGTGAACGTCTGGTTCCCTCCGGAAGAACCTCTTGCCGCCGCTCTCATGTGAGAATTCCGACGATGCAGGCGGACATCAGGTTGGCCATGGTGCCGGCAAGCATCGCCCGGATGCCGAATCTCGCGAGTTGGCCTCGCTGCTCGGGCGCAAGCGCTCCGATGCCACCGATTTGAATCCCGATCGAGCTGAAGTTGGCAAAGCCGCACAGCGCAAACGTGGCAATTGTGAACGAACGCGGATCCAGCGAGTCCTTCATCGGCCCAAGTTGGCCGAACGCCACAAATTCATTGATCACCATTCGAGTGCCGAGAAGGTTGCCGATTTTTGCGGCGTCGTGCCAGGGAATCCCGATCAGCCACGCGACCGGAGAGAAAATCCAGCCGAAAAGCGTCTGCATACTGTCGGGAAACCAGGCCATGTGCGGCCAGTTGTGGATGCCGCCCATCATTGCGTTCAGCAGGGCCAGAAGCGCGATAAATGTAATCAGCATCGCGCCGACGTTTAGTGCCAGGTTCAACCCGTCGCCGGTGCCGCGAGCGATGGCTCCGAGGATGTTTGACTCTTTTTCCATGGCGGGCATTTCGACCCGCCCCGCGGTGAGCGACTCCTCGGTTTCCGGCACCAGCATTTTGGCCATCAGCAGTGTGCCCGGCGCGGTCATGATCACGGCGGTGAGCAGATTTTTTGGATCGGCCCCGCCCACCTGGATGTACCCGGCCATCATCCCCCCGGAGATGTGGGCCATCCCGCTGGTCATCACGCACATCAATTCGGACTTGGTCAATTTAGGAAGAAAGGGACGGATGGTGAGCGGCGCTTCCGTCTGGCCCATGAAGATGCTGGCCGCGACGTTGAGCGACTCTGCACCGCTCGCGCCCATAACTCGGGTCATCAACCACGCGGCGGCCCGGATGATCAGCTGCATGACACCGATGTGGTAGAGCACGGCGAAAAACGCTGCAATGAAAATGATTGTGGGCAGTACCTGAAAGGCGAAAGAGAAACCGAGCCGTGAGAGTTCTTTGGGCAAGCCGAGATCGCCGAACACAAACGCGGATCCGGCGTACGAAAAGCTGAGCAGCTTGTTGGCCCCGGCGCCGAGAAAGCTGAAGACTTTGCTGCCGAATGCCGAGCGCAGCACGAAGTAGCCGAGCGTGAGCTGCAAGCCCAGGCCCCACAGGACCGTTTTCAACTGGATGGACTTGCGCGAAGTGGAAAACAGATACGCTCCGGCAAGGATGACCAGCATGCCGAGGACTCCGGTGAATCTTGCCATTCCGTCTCCTTGGTGCTCTGCGTTCCCGATGATCCGAATGTTCCTAACCGCCGATGATGCGGCGGATTAAAGGGCGCGCTGCAGGCTTTGTATCACCGATGGCGTAACTTGCGGCAATCATTTTTTGCGCGGCACTCAGTTGCGCCTCCGCGTTGTAGGCGATCGTCACCAGTGTTTCGCCTGATCTCACCGGGTCGCCGATCCGCTTGTGAAATTCCAGTCCGACCCCGTGGTCGACATTCTGCTCTTTCTTCTCGCGGCCGCCGCCCAGCATGGCCAGTGCAATTCCCAGGTTCAGGCAGTTGATCTCCCTAATGAAGCCGGTGGATGGAGATTTGACCTCGGCGTGGCTGCGCGCAGTGGGGAGCAGGGAAGCGTTCTCAATGACACTCGGATCGCCGCCCTGCAAGCGGATGCAGTCGCGGAATTTTTCCAGGGCTTTTCCTGAACGAACCATTTCCTTGGCGAGTTCGCGTGCTTCGTCCAGTGTTTTCGTTCGTTCACCCAGGAAAAACATCCAGGCGGAGAGTTCCAGGCTCAGGTCCCGGAGGTCAGCCGCCCCTCGGCCCTGCAGAACATCGATCGACTCAATGACCTCGTTGGAGTGCCCGGCAAAGCGGCCCAGCGGCTGGCCCATGTCGGTGATCAGCGCCACGCATTTCTTTCCCATGCGTTTGGCTGTATCCACCATCACTTCGGCCAGGGCGATCGCGTCTTCTTCTTTGCTCATAAAAGCGCCGGAGCCGGTCTTTACGTCCAGAACCAGCGCGTCAATCCCTTCCGCCAACTTCTTGCTCATGATCGAGGCGCAGATCAGTCCAATATTCTCGACCGTGGAAGTCGCGTCGCGCAGCGCGTAGATTTTCTTGTCCGCTGGTGCAATTTCGGCAGTCTGGCCGATCAGCGCCATTCCGCATTCGCGCAGCACCCGCTTAAAGTCGGCTAGGGAAAGGAAAGTGTTGAACCCCGGAATAGCTTCCAGTTTGTCCAGCGTCCCGCCTGTATGGCCAAGCCCGCGGCCGCTGATCATCGGTACCGCCAGGCCGCCTGCCGCCACAATCGGCGCCAGAATAAGAGAAGTCTTATCGCCAACGCCGCCAGTCGAATGCTTGTCCACTTTCTTAATGGGGAGGTAGGAGTGGTCGACTACTTCGCCCGAATGCAACATAGCTTCGGTAAGCGCGGCGAGCTCGGCACGCGAAAGGCCTCGAATCCAAGAGGCCATCAGCCACGCCGCCATCTGGTAATCGGGAATTTCGTCGCGGGCATACGCCGCAATCAGGTAGTCGATTTCTTCTCGGGTGTGTTCCCCGGAATCCCGCTTTTTTCGGATCAAGTCAACGGCGCGCATGCGTTTGGAGGCGATTGCGAGACTAACATCGGCGTGGAAGTGCGTCAACGCGCCCCGTGGATGCCAGTTTGCACAACAGAGGGACGTAACCGTTGGCGTACGAGCCGGTTTTGCCCTAAGGAATATCGCGCCGGGCAGGTTGCGCCTGCCTTGCGGCGTGATATATTGCCGCGTTCGAAATATTGTGAGGGACGCGGATGAGCAAGGTACCCAGGATTGCGGTGGTGGGCAGCGCCAATGTGGATTTAACGACTTTCAGCGACAGGTTTCCCCGGCCGGGTGAAACAATCTTCGGGCAAAAATTCGACCTGGGATTTGGCGGCAAGGGCGCGAACCAAGCCGTCGCCGCACGTTTCTGCGGCGCCGACGTGGTGATGGTGGCGAAGCTCGGCAACGATCTCTTTGGCGAGGCCACCGTCAAAAATTTCAAGTCGCTGGGAATTGATACCACCCATGTGCGCATCGTGGACGGCGTCTCCAGCGGCGTTGCGCCGATCTTCGTCGAGCCAAATGGGCAGAACCGCATCATCGTGGTCAAGGGCGCGAACGATACTCTGAAACCTGCGGACGTGGACGCTGCCGCCGACGCCCTGCAAAGCGTGGACACAATTGTCCTGCAATTCGAAATTCCAATGGAGACCATCGCCTACACCGTGCAGTTTGCCCGGAAAAACAATATCCGCTGCATCGTAAATCCGGCCCCGGCGCAACCTGTGGACGCGAAGCAATTGGGCGCGGCGGATTATTTCATTCCGAATGAGACCGAAGCGGAAGTGATTACCGGTATCGCGGTGCATTCGATTGACGAAGCCAAGAAATGCGCCGGCGCTTTGCTGCAGCAGGGCTTTCGCAAAGTGATTCTTACCTTGGGGAGCCGAGGCGCGCTCCTGACCTCGCCGGAGGGGAGCGAGTTGATCGCGCCATTTGCCGTGACGCCGGTGGACACGACGGGCGCAGGCGATGCGTTTATCGGAAGCTTCGCGGTCTTTCTGGGCGCGGGTTTGCCGGAGAAAGAAGCCCTCACTCGGGCGAATCTCTACGCCGGAATGTCGACAACAAAAGTGGGAACGCAGAAGTCCTTTCCCACTGGCGCCGAATTTGCAGCGGAGTGGGCCAAGCGCGGCGGAAAGCCGTAGGGCATTCAAGTTTAGGTAGCGGCATCTTGCCGGCAGTGTGCTTGCCGCCAGGATGGCGGCGCTATAAGAAGTTCAAAGGAGCATAAATGTTTGTTCTGAACAGTTACACCTGGGCCGTGGCGTTCTGCATCATCACGATGTTTTGCTGGGGGTCGTGGGCGAATACGCAGAAACTGGCGAAAAAAGGCTGGCGCTTCGAACTTTTCTACTGGGACTACACGATTGGCGTTCTGCTGCTGACCCTTGCACTCGGATTGACCATGGGCAGCAGCGGCACCGGCGGGCGCGGATTTATCGCCGACCTTCAGCAAGCATCCCACGCCAGCATTCAATCCGCTCTAATCGGCGGCGCGATTTTCAATCTGGCGAATATTCTGCTGGTAGCGGCGATTGATATCGCGGGAATGTCAGTGGCTTTTCCGGTGGGTATTGGGCTGGCTCTTGTGCTGGGCGTGTTCGTGAATTACCTGGAGCATCCCGAGGGCAACGCGATGCTGCTCTTCGGCGGCGTGCTGCTGGTGGTGCTGGCGATCATCCTGGACGCCGTGGCGTACCGGAAACTTCCCGGGGGATCGGCAGGTGTCAGCACCAAGGGGCTGGCGCTTTCGCTGGCGTGCGGCGTGACGATGGGATTCTTCTACCGCTTCGTGGCGGCAGCGATGTATCCGGACTTTGCGGTGCCTCAGCCCGGAAAACTGGGCCCCTATGCGGCCGTTTTTGTATTCGCCATCGGAATTTTCCTCAGCAATTTTATTCTGGGCACATTCATCATGAAGAAGCCGTTCGTGGGAGCACCGGTATCCTTCGGAGACTATTTCAAGGGCGGATTGGGCACACACCTGACCGGAATTCTCGGTGGAATCATCTGGGGCGTCGGGATGTCGTTCAACATCATCGCCGCTGGCCGGGCGGGGTTCGCGATTTCCTATGGCCTCGGCCAGGGAGCGACCATGGTGGCCGCGTTCTGGGGCGTCTTCATCTGGAAGGAGTTCCGTGACGCTCCCAAAGGAACGAATAGCTATATCGCCGCGATGTTTGCCTGCTTCTTGATCGGGCTGGCTCTGATTATCGTGGCGAAATCCTGAGAAGACGGGAAGTAAAGGATGTAACTGAAGCAAAAGAAGTAAAGGACGAAGAAGAGGTCCAGCGACGGGGAGTGGCGTGATGGTTCGAATCAGGCGAGTTGCCATCGTAGCTTTGTTGATGATGGCGTTTGCCGCGGCGGCTTTGGCTGGCCCGCGGAAAGTGATTATTGATACGGACCCGGGAACCGACGACGCGATGGCCATCATGCTGGCCCTGAACTCGCCGGAGTTCAACGTGCTGGCGCTGACGGTTGTCCCAGGTAACGTTACAGCGGTGCAGGGGCTGGAAAATGCTCTGCGCATGGTCTCCCTCGCAAACCGCTGCGACATTCTCGTCGCGGGCGGCGCGCAGCATCCCCTCTTCCAGAAATTGATCACAGCTGAGTTCTGGCACGGCCAAAACGGTCTGGCGAACGTGGAACTTCCACCGAGCAAGTGCAAGAAAGATCCACGCTGGGCGCCTGACTTGATTATCGAGCTGGTGCACGCCAATCCCCACCAAATCACGCTGCTGCCCATCGGCCCCCTGACCAATATCGCGCTGGCGATTCAAAAAGATCCCTCGATTGTCCCGCTCGTGAAAGAAGTGGTCATCATGGGCGGCTCAATCACCGGCGGCAACGTAAACGCTTCGGCGGAAGCAAACATCGCCAACGATCCGGAAGCCGCGCAGATTGTCTTTCAGGCCGGCTGGCCCCTGACCATGGTCGGCCTCGATGTTGGCGATAAAACGCTCCTTACCCGCAAGCACATCGAAGCCCTGAAAAAAAATCCCGGGCCAGTGAGCGATTTCATTTACAAAGTGGCGGACTTCTTGATCGGCTTGAGCGAAAAATTCGGCGAAACCGGCACTCCCATGTACGACCCCCTGGCGGTCGGCGTGGCTATCGACAGCTCCCTGGTGAAGGCTCCCGCGATGCACGTGGACGTCGAAACACGCGGCGAATTCACGCGCGGCGAGACGGTGGCCAATCGACGCGGCGCCAATGAGCGCAACGTGCTCCACCATTTCCCCGACGGCGACCGTTACGTGATCGAAGGCATCGATAAAGTGGAACCAAACGCCAAGGTCTGCACTGAAGTGAATGCGGAAAAGTTTCTGCAGATGTTCGTCACGCGCATTCAAGGGAAGTAGCAGAATCCGCAAGCGGGGGAGGTTTTTTCTGGTTTCCGACGGTAAGCCCGGTAGCACGCAAGAATTACTCGGCCTGACTTTTGTGAAGCGGCGAGAGTTTCTCGGATTCCTCGGGCAAGCCGTCGCTGCATCGCAATTCACACCTTTTGCTTTTCTTCCGGCCGTTCTGGAAAATCCCGGACCCGCCCGTTCGAAGGAAACTATGCCCTGGCCAAAAGACATCGGAAGCCCCGTACTTGATAGCCTTCACTACGCGATCGAGAGTTCCCGCGATGTGCGCACGAATTACGACAAAATCGTGGAAGTTGCCTCGTGGATGGCTTACGAAGAGCTGCCGATGCCGGAGTATGCCTTGCCCTTCGGCTTGAGCCAGGGCGATCCGGACGTGGCCGTTGATTTCGTCATGGTGGCCGACTCGATTGACACCGCATTCACGGATTTTGTTAAGCACGAAAAGTTCCAGGTGGATTTTGCCGGCCAGCACTGGTCGGACTCGGAAGCCGAATTTGCCTGCATCAAGCGCGCCATGGACAACGGGGTTCCCTTCCTGGATGGCAAGTTTCTGGCAAAAATTACACGCGCGGAGTTGAACAAGGTTTTTGAGGGCAACATCGAGATGCCCATGCTCGACGAAAAGCTGGCCGTGCTGCACGAAGTGGGCAAAGTGCTGGCGGAAAAATACGACGGCAAGTTCCACAAGTTTGTCCACGCGTGTTCTCCGAAGCTTTATGACAAGGGAAACGGCTTGATTGACAGGCTGGTGAAAGAATTTCCTCGTTTCAACGACATCAGCATGCTCGATGGGCATGAAATCAAGTTTTACAAACTGCCGCAGCTGGGAATCTGGATGCTCTACGCCACGCTGCACAAGGCCGGTAAGTTCCGCCTGGACGATCCGCAGAAGATGACTGCCTTCGCGGATTACATCGTGCCCGTGGGGCTCCGGCTGATGGGCATCACCAGCTATTCGAAAGAACTGGAACTCGCCATCAATTCGTACCAGTTGATTCCGCGGGATTCGCGCTGGGAGATTGAGATTCGCGCGCATTGTTTGTATGCCACGGCCCTGATGGCGGACGAAATCAATAAATTGCGCCTCGCCAACATGCAGATCATCATCCCGCAGGTGGATGCGCGGCTGTGGACGCATTATCACACCACCACGTGGCCGCATCATTTGACTCAGACGATCATGTACTAAGCTGCTGTCCTGATTTTGCTGTTTTAATTACCCGAAAGGATTTGCTGCATGAAATCATTGGCACGCATTTGCTCGATCGCGACGCTGATTCTGGCCTGCTCGATTGGCCTCAGCGCGCAATCGAAACGGAAAGTCATCATTGACCAGGACGCCGCAGGGCCCGGCGGCACGGACATGCAAGCGATTCTCGCGCTGGTGAATTCCCCGGAGACCGAGGTGCTCGGCATCACCGTTCTCACCGGCGATGGCTGGCGCGATGAAGAAGTCCAGCACACTTTGCGGCTGATGGAAATTATCGGGCGCCGCGACATTCCCGTGGTGCCGGGCGCGGCTTTTCCGCTGGTCAGCAGCAAGGAGTACATCGAAAAGTGGCAGACCATTCACGGCAAAATTGTTTACCAGGGCGCATGGAATTTTGCTCCTGGAGGAAAAGTTCACGGGCCGGGGGAAATTCCGCCGATGAAGGAAGGGAATCCGACCATCAAAGCCGCGAACGAAGATGCCGCGCATTTCCTGGTCCGCATGGTAAGGAAGTACCCCCACGACGTGACGATCTACGCGGCCGGGCCGATGACCGACCTGGCCCTGGCAATTGCACTCGATCCGGATTTTCCGTCCTTGACCAAGGAACTTATTGTGATGGGCGGCAGCATCAATCCCCAAACGGACGACCCCGAGTTTTCTCTCACTCCCACTCGCGAATTTAATTTCTGGATGGACCCCGAAGCCACGCGTGCGGTTTTGCACGCAAAGTGGCCCCGCGTCGTCCTGACCACGGTGGATATCTCCGTAAAGACCCACATGGAAAAAAGCCTCATCGAGCAGGTGCGCAAGAGCGCGGAACCCGCGGCGCAGTATGTGGCAAAATACGCCGAACCCGGATATCTGTGGGATGAACTGGCGGCCGTGTCGTGGCTGGACCCAAGCATCATTACCAAATGGCGGAAACTGTACATGGACGTTGATGTGGATCACGGAGCAGGATACGGAAATACGCTGGCGTGGACTCCGGGTTTGCAGCCGGGCATGGGCGAGGTCCTCGTGGAAGTCCAGGACGATCTGAATACGGAGAAATTCTACAAGGAGTATGTGGACCTGCTCTCGCGGCCCACGCCCGGAGCGAAAGACGCAGCGGGAAACTAGACGTACAGTAAACGCGGCCATGCAGGGGCCCCCGCGCCTTCGTAGGGGCGGCTTTAGGCCGCCTTCTTTCTTACGCTTAGCGTAGACTCGGTCGTCGCCTCTACCCGAAGATGCCGCTAATCGTTCGCGGTGGTATCCTAATCAATTAGCGACTAAAGTTGGCGACTGGCAGGCGGAGACAGGGTATGGATACGCAAAGACAACCCAAGTTGGAGATTACGGACCGCGAGGGAAACCGCATTGTCAGCGAGAATTCCTCGGGAACGTCTATCGCCACGCTTCAAGGCAAAGCGCTGAGCGCGAACCGCGGAACTTCTCTCAATCTGGATTGGGTGGAAAGTGTCCGCGTGAACCTGAGCGCTGTGGAACGCCGCGCCTCGAGCTTGGTGACCCGCCGCACGGTGAAGAAGGACTGGCAAATTGCCTGGCTTCTCCGGGCGATTTCTTGCATGGACCTCACCACTCTCAGCGGTGACGACACAGACGAGCGCGTGCGGCGATTGTGCGCCAAAGCGCGGCAGCCGATCCAGCACGAAATCGTGGAGAAACTGGGTATCGAAGAACTCCAGTTGCACGTCGGCGCGGTGTGCGTCTACCACCTGTTTGTGGAGACGGCGCGGCGCGCGCTCGAAGGCACGAATATTCCCGTGGCTGCGGTTTCGACGGGCTTCCCCGCGGGGCTTTCGCCGCTCGAAGAGCGCATCACGGAAATCCGCCGCTCGGTGGAAGCGGGCGCTCAGGAAATCGACGTGGTAATCACTCGCGCCCACGTTTTTGGTGCAAAGTGGCAGAAGCTGTACGACGAAATTGTGGCCTTCAAAGATGCTTGCGGCCCCGCGCACCTGAAAGTGATTCTGGGAACCGGCGACCTGTTGACGCTTCGCAACGTCGCGAAGGCCAGCATGGTAGCGATGATGGCCGGGGCGGATTTCATCAAGACTTCGACCGGCAAGGAAACTGTGAACGCGATTTTGCCTGTCGGCGTGGTGATGACTCGCGCGATTCGGGAATATGGCGAGGAAACCGGAATGGCGGTCGGTTTCAAGCCTGCCGGAGGCATCCGCACGGCGAAGCAATCTCTGGAATGGCTGGCGCTGATGAAGGAAGAGTTGGGCAACAGCTGGCTGGATGCGCATCTGTTCCGCTTCGGAGCCAGCGGCATGCTCGCCGATATCGAGCGGCAGCTAGAATTTCATGTGAACGGGCGGTATTCGGCGGAGTATCGCCATCCGATTGCTTGATCTCACGGTCATTAAATCGCTCAAGATTGATTGCACGTACTACACGGGGTGAAACATCGATGGGAAAAAAAGCGAGTGCAAAAGACGCCGAGCTCATCCTGAAACTGTATGAACTGCGGCGGGAACCGGAATTGCGTAAGGCGCGAGACTGGTGGCTCTGGACATTCTCGCCCCGCAATGCGGACGATTTTTTGAAAGTTGTGAACTCCATGGGCTCGCAGGAGAACAACTGGCTTCGCCAGGCCGCAAGCTACTGGGGAATGGCGGCAGCTATGGTCCGTCAAGGCCTCCTGGACGAAGCGTTGTTCCTCCGGCCGGCTTGCAGCGGCGAAATGTTCTTTATCCTCGCGAAAGTCTATCCATTCCTGCCGGAGTTGCGCGAAAAGCTCGGCGACCAGGAAGTGTTCCTGGATGTCGAAAAAGTAGCCACAGGAACAAAATGGGGACGGGAGCGTCTGAAGTTCGTTCTGAAGCGGATTGAGTCGGCGCGGGAGAAGAAGGCAAAGGAAGCTCAGGCATAGGTTCGCCGGCAGTCTTACGCCGCAATTCAGAGGGGTATACAAACGTAATGAGCGTCGTCGAAAAATTCAGAACCATGGAATATGGCCCGGCGCCGGAGGATCCGAAAGAGTCGCTGGTATGGCTCGATCGCTACAACCGGAAATTCGGGCATTTCATTGACGGCGCGTGGCGCGCCCCCGCGGAAGCAAAATATTTTGAGACGGCGGACCCTTCCTCTGGAACAGTGCTGGCGGAAGTGGCACAAGGAAGCGCCTCGGATGTTGACGCGGCGGTAAAAGCTGCGCGAAAGGCTCTCCCCGGTTGGCAGAAGCTTACCCCTCATGCGCGCGCGCGTTTCCTTTATGCGCTTGCCCGGCAAGTGCAAAAACATTCTCGGCGCCTGGCCGTTCTGGAGACGCTCGACAACGGCAAGCCGATCCGCGAGAGCCGGGACATTGATATCCCGCTCGTAGCGCGCCATTTTTACCATCACGCCGGCTGGGCGCAGCTCCTCGATCAGGAATTTCCCGGTTACGCTGCTTGCGGAGTCGTCGGGCAGATCATCCCCTGGAATTTTCCGCTGCTCATGCTGGCGTGGAAAATTGCCCCCGCCCTGGCAACCGGAAATACCGTGGTGCTGAAGCCTGCGGAATATACCCCCCTGACCGCGCTGGCCTTCGCTGAAATTTGCAATGAAGTCGGATTGCCGAAGGGCGTCGTCAACATCGTCACCGGCGACGGAGCAACCGGCGAAGCGCTCGTAAAGCATCCCGATCTCAACAAGATCGCGTTCACCGGCTCGACGGAAGTCGGCCGCGCCATCCGCAAAGCCACGGCTGCGACCCACAAAAAGCTTTCGCTCGAGCTGGGCGGAAAATCCCCTTTCATTATTTTTGAAGATGCGGATCTGGATGGTGCAGTGGAAGGGTTAGTGGACGGAATCTGGTTCAACCAGGGTCAGGTCTGTTGCGCGGGTTCGCGCTTGCTGATGCAGGAAAGCATCGCGGAGAAAATGACGCGCAAGTTGCAGGCGCGCATGAGCACCCTGCGCGTGGGTGCGCCGCTTGACAAGGCTATTGATATCGGCGCGATTGTGGCTCGGGTGCAGCTCGAACGCATCGACCGCCTGGTAAAGCAGGGAATTGCCGAAGGCGCAACCTGCTGGCAGCCGGAAGTCCTGCTGCCCACGCGCGGGCTTTATTACAAGCCGACTCTGCTCAGCAACGTCCATCCAACCTCGATCGTTGCGCAGCAGGAAATTTTCGGTCCCGTCTTGGCCGCCATGACCTTTCGAACTCCCCGCGAAGCGGTCGAACTCGCGAACAATACGGTGTACGGCCTGGCCGCAAGCGTCTGGAGCGAGAGCATCAACGTGGCGTTGCACGTTTCGGCGCAACTAAAAGCCGGCGTGGTCTGGGTAAACAGCACCAACCTCTTCGACGCCGCTTGCGGTTTTGGCGGCTATCGCGAAAGCGGATATGGCCGCGAAGGCGGCCGCGAAGGGCTGGCGGAATACCTGGAACCGGCCTGGTTCCACAAAGCGCCGGCCCTGAAAAAGAACGGCGCCGCGAAAAAAGACCGCACGGAAGTCGCCAATCCCGGCATCGATCGCACTGTGAAACTTTACATCGGTGGGAAGCAGGTGCGGCCGGATTCCGGCTACTGCATCGAGATTCGCGGAAAAAAGGGCGAATTGCTCGGCGAGTCTCCGCTGGGAAACCGCAAGGACGTTCGCAATGCGGTCGAAGCGGCGCGCAAGGCGGAATCGTGGAGCAAAGCCACGGCCCACAACCGCGCGCAGGTTCTCTATTACATCGCGGAAAATCTCTCGCAACGCAGCGAAGAAATCACCGCCAGGCTTGCCGCCGCGGTTGGAAAAAAGCAGGCCGCGGAAGAAGTGCAGCGGAGCGTCGAGCGCCTGTTTTCTTATGCCGGTTGGGCGGACAAGTTCGACGGCTCGGTGCACAATCCGCCGATGCGCAATGTTTCGATCGCGATGAACGAAGCTGTGGGCACCGTCGGAGTCATCTGCCCCACGGAAATGCCGCTGCTCGGTTTCTTTACGCTGGTGCTGCCGTTGATCGCTGCGGGGAACACCGTTGTCGCCGTGCCTTCCGAATCCTATCCCCTGATCACCGGAGACCTGTACCAGGTTTTTGAAACCAGCGATCTGCCCGGAGGCGTCGTCAACATCGTTGCCGGCCGCGCAACGGAACTATTGAAGGTCCTGGCGGAACACGATGATCTGGACGCCATCTGGTGTTATGGAGATGCGGAGATGTGCGCGACCGTCAAATCGCTTTCCATCGGCAACCTGAAGCAGGTGTGGACTAACGAAGGACGCCACATCGATCTCCTGAGCAATGTCCAAAGCGAGGGCCGCTGGTACCTTGAACATGCCCACCAGGTGAAAAATATCTGGGTCCCCTACGGCGAGTGAGAGGTAGCGCGGCTAAGCCTCGCAGGAGAAGCACGTCGGCTTCCTTCTACAGCACAACGATCAGAACATAAACGTCCCCGCGTAGCGTCCACCTTCAGGTGGACCCGCCCCAGTTTTGTAGGGCACGCCTTCCCAGGCGGGCCGTGCTGGAAAGTCTTGGATTGAGAAAAAAGGGGATGGCCAAAGGCACCCCCTGTTCCAGCACCTCGCTGGAGTTTACTGGGTCGAAGCCGCTGTGTAAAACACAACGAACTGTGGGATCTGGTCCGTCGGCACGGTGGTCTGCGTGGACAACCCGCCCGCAGAGGCGCCCGTTAGGGTGACCTTGAAGAGCGAGATGGTGTTGTCAATGTTATTGTCAACTGCCAGCAGCGCTCCCGTCGGGTCAATGGCCATGCCCAGAGGAGTCGCTCCGCATGGCTGCGCTATACCGATTTGATTCCCGATCAACCCGGTAACAGGATCCAGATTGAACGCAAACACCTGCCCTGGAGCTGTCGCGCTAGTTGCGTTTTGATCCAGTACGTAAATGAATTTCCCCGTCGGGTCGGTAATAACGTTGATCGTCTGGGTGGCGGTGGGGATCACCTTGTCCGGCCCTGCGCTGGTCAATTGGCCGGCGGTTGGGCCGCTGCTGGTATCGATGGTGTAGGCAGAAACGGAGTCGACCGACCCAGCAGTGACGTCGCCGAAGTTTCCGACATACAGGTGTCCGTTTACATCAGTCGTTCCGAAGAGCGGGAAATTCGTTCCGTCTCCGGTCGAAATAGTCGGGGTGCTGAGGGGTGTCAGCTCGCCAGTCGATTGATCGATGCTGTATTCGCTGATCGTGGCGTTGCCGTCGTTCACCACGTAGAGATACTTCCCCGCGCGATCCGTCATGACCCAGGTGGGTACGTTCAGCGTCGCGTCGGTGTAGGCAGTTAGCCCGGGGATCGCGGTCAGGACTCCGTTGGTGGCCTGCACTTGGGTTTGCGCAATAGAGAATCCGTATATCGTGCCGGTGTCTTCAATCACATAGAGGAAACGGCCGAACGGGTCAATCACACCGACGTTGTTCACTCCGGTGCCTGCCACATAGGCGGTGCGTTGGGCGTCGATGAAACCCCCGGTGTTGGAGCTGGGGTCAATAAAATTTGTGATGATCCGGCTGCTGGAGTTGATGTAGTACATCAGGTGGCCCGAGGGGTGGAACAGTACCTGTTGCGGATTGTTGGCCGGAAACGGCGAACCAGCCACCTCTGTAAACGTCCCGCCCGCTGCATCCACCGTGTAGATCGAGATGGACCCGGCGCCCAGCGCCCCGCCCACGCCGTTGCCCTGCTTATTCGCGATGTACGCGAATCTCGCGGTTGCCGCTTGGACGGTCAGGACCGCCGCGCCAGGGTTCAAGCCAGTCGAGCTTGCGATAATATTGGCAGTCCCCGCCGCAACCCCCAGAGCCACTCCGGAATTCGCATCGACGGTTGCAACTGTGCTTGTGTCAGAACTCCAGGCAACAACAGTCCCCGGCGGAAGCGCCTGGATTGTCCCATTGGCCAACTTTTCCATCACTGTAAACAGAGTGGTAGTTCCGGTGGAGATGGTGATCGTGGCGGGGGCAACCAACAGCGAGTCGGCCGCAGGTGAAGCGACGAGTAAGGTCGCAGTGCCGACTGTTAGACCATCACAACTGGTGGCTGTGATGGTGGTGGAACCCACTCCGGTTGTGGTGGCGTGGCCGGTGTTATCGATCGTCGCGACATTCGTGTTGCTGCTATTCCAGGTGACCTGGCTGGAAACATCGAAATCGCTGGCACTTCCGGAGGCTAACGTGAAGTGCCCTGCTGCCGTGTACGCTTGTGTCGCGTTCTGGCCCAGTGTCACCAGGGAAGGCGACACGGTAATCGAGTTAAGCTGGTCCACCGCGAGCGGTTCGCCTGTGGAGGTAACCCCCCCGAAGCTCGCGCTTATATTTGTGGTGCCAAGGCCAACCCCCGTGGCTAACCCTGTGCTGCTGATCGAAGCCACTGATGTGCTGGAAGAACTCCATGTCGTGCCTGAATCATTCGAAACGTCTTTCGTGGTCCGATTGTTGAACGTTGCAGTGGCCGTGTATTGCAAAGGATGGCAGGAGGCGGTCACCGCTGGAAGGCTAGTTTCAGGTCGCCTCACCATATGGGCAGCGCCCCTGACTCCCCCCGCCGGTGCGGCGCTGACATAGATCTCTCCGCTAACAGGGGCCACCGTCACAGTAGTCACCCTAGGCTTCGACGAGTCACCGCATGCGCAAAGGAACGCAGCGCAGGCGAGCGCGATTCCGGATAATGCCAAACCACCGGGCTTGATTCTCATGACGCCTCCTCAGCGCAGCTCCACGAATACAACAAGACACAGACACCCAGCGTATGGAGATCATTTATTGAACGACGGAGCTATTTCGGTGGGCGAGGCTCCCATTCCGTTCCATGCTTTTGGATCCCAAGACGCCTCTTCACCGGGAAAGATACTTGAAACCTTGCGGGTCGGCAAAGTGTCAGCCGCGACATGGGTTACGGTTCGATTAACCCTTTGACACTTCGCAATCCCCCTGCTCCCTTGGCACTCCGGATAAACTGGCGGTTGTCCTCCGCCGACGCTTCTGAAATGATGCGACCATAGACTTCCGGATGTAACCAAGTTCCAGGTCTATGCCTCGTGGTATAAGGATTTCGAAACATGCCCCGTATCCTGACCATCGAAGATCATCGCCTCGAAGAAGCCCGGCAGCGCAAGAAACACTGGAAGCGCTGGGGACCTTATCTTTCGGAGCGCCAGTGGGGGACGGTGCGGGAAGACTACAGTGCCAACGGCACTGCTTGGGAATTTTTCCCGTTCGAACATTCCCACGCTCGCGCCTACCGCTGGGGCGAAGACGGAATTGGCGGCCTCTGCGACCGCCACCAGATGATCTGTTTCGGGCTGGCGCTTTGGAATGGCAAAGACCCCATCCTCAAGGAACGCCTGTTCGGCCTCACTGGCAATCAGGGAAATCATGGCGAAGATGTGAAGGAGTGCTATTTCTATCTGGATTCCACGCCGACGCACAGCTCCATGCGCATGCTTTACAAATACCCCCACGCGGAATTTCCCTACCGCTGGCTGGTGGAGGAAAACGCCCGGCGCGGGCGAACCAATCCCGAGTTTGAACTGCTCGATACAGGCGTGTTCCATGAGAATCGCTATTTCGATGTCTTCGTCGAATATGCGAAGGCCGACGTGGAAGACATCCTGATCAAGATCACGGCTTTCAATCGGGGTCCGGAGGCGGCACCCCTGCACATTTTGCCGACGCTGTGGTTTCGCAACACCTGGTCTTGGGGAAAAGACTTACGCCGGCCTGTGGCGCGAAGGGCGCCCGATACGCCGGGCTCGCTCTGCACCGAACTGCAACACTGGCAGTACGGGAAGCGATGGCTGCTCGCGGCTGGCACGCCGGAACTCCTCTTCACGGAAAACGAAACGAACTACGAGGAAATCTTTAAATTCCGCAGCCGCACTCCTTATGTGAAGGACGGCTTCCATTCCTATTTGATTCGCGGGAACAAGGGAGCTGTGAACCCGGAGCACACCGGAACCAAGATGGCGGCGCACTACGCTTTGCACCTGGGGCCGGGAGAATCCAAAACTTTGAAGCTTCGCCTGACCGACCTCGACCCGTTGGGCGGCATGGACCCCGATTCGCCGATGGTCGGCGCAATTTCAGGGCCGGGCCACTCCGATCGCGCGGCCGGAGTTCCGGGAACCAACGATTTTGGCGCGGGCTTTGACGCGGTGTTTGCCGACCGCGAGAAAGAAGCCAACGAATTTTATGTTTCGAGAATTCCCAAAGAGATGTCGGAGGATGCGCATCTCGTAATGCGCCAGGCCTATTCGGGGATGCTCTGGAGCAAGCAGTTTTATCACTATGACGTGTACACCTGGCTGGACGGGGATCCTGCCGGACCGGAGCCGCCACCGGAACGTCATCATGGCCGCAACAAGGAGTGGACTCACCTTTACAACGACGACATCATCTCCATGCCCGATAAGTGGGAGTATCCCTGGTACGCCGCGTGGGATCTTGCGTTTCATTGCATCCCGCTTGCGCTCGTCGATCCCGATTACGCCAAAGAACAGCTCCTGCTTCTGCTCCGTGAATGGTATATGCATCCGAACGGGCAGTTGCCGGCCTATGAGTGGGCGTTCGGCGACGTGAACCCTCCCGTGCATGCCTGGGCTGCCTGGCGCGTCTACAAGATTGAGCGGCGCGTGCGCGGCGTGGCCGACCGCAGTTTTCTGGAGAAAGTTTTTCACAAGCTGCTGTTGAATTTCACCTGGTGGGTGAACCGCAAAGACCCGGACGGCCACAACATTTTTCAAGGCGGATTCCTGGGGCTCGACAACATCGGAGTCTTTGACCGCTCCGCTCCCTTGCCGACTGGGGGACATCTGGAACAGTCGGACGGCACCAGTTGGATGGGGATGTACTGCCTCAACATGCTGGCGATTGCCTTGGAACTCGCGAAGGACGATCAGGCTTACGAAGACGTGGCCAGCAAATTCTTCGAACACTTTGTCTACATCGCGCGCGCCATGAACGATATGGGACCCATGGGGCGCTCGCTTTGGGACAACGAGGACGGCTTCTACTATGACCTGCTCCACTTGCCCAACGGCGACGAGCATTTCCTGAAAATCCGCTCCATGGTCGGACTGATTCCGTTGTTCGCCGTGGAAACCCTGGAGCCGGAAATCGTGGACCGCTTGCCGGGATTCAAGCGGCGCATGCAGTGGTTCATTGACAACCATCCTGACGTGCCGGAGCACATTGAAATGACCCAGCGGTCTGCGCGCGGCGTCCGGCGGCTGCTCTCCCTGGCGAACCGCAAGCAGCTAAAGCGCATTTTGTGTCGCATGCTGGATGAAACGGAATTTTTATCGCCTCACGGGATTCGCGCGCTTTCCCGTTATCACGAAGACCATCCCTACGAAGTGCAGGTGAACGGGCATACCAATAAGGTGGATTATGAGCCGGCGGAATCGAACACCGGTGTGTTCGGGGGGAATTCCAACTGGCGCGGGCCGATCTGGTTTCCCGTAAATTACCTGCTGATCGAGTCGCTCCAGAAATATCACCATTATTTCGGCGAGGATTTCAAGATTGAATGCCCCACCCATTCGCGGAACGAACAGGATTTGTGGCAGGTGGCCCAGGAAATTTCCAAGCGCCTGACCCGCATCTTCACTCGGGGCAAGGATGGCAAGCGCCCCTTCGCCGGTGGTCAGGAACTCTTTAACAGCGATCCGCATTGGCGCGACCTGATCCTCTTCTACGAATATTTTCATGGCGACAACGGCGCTGGCCTGGGCGCCAGCCATCAGACCGGTTGGACCGGATTAGTCGCGAAACTTCTGGAGCAGAGCGGAGAGTAAGTCTTGTCGCTTCTCGCCGAAGTCCAATTTGGGAGAGAAATCCTCGGCAACCTGGAGCTTGCGGAGAGCCGCGAGTGGTTGGTTACAAACGGCCTCGGCGGATTTGCTTCCGGCACTATTGCCGGCACTTCCACGCGGCGGTATCATGGCCTGCTGATGGCCTCTCTCCAGCCTCCAACCGAAAGAACTCTTCTGGTGGCCGGAGTCGATGAATCAGTTCGCTGCGGCGGAGCGGAGTTTCTGCTGGCCACAAATCGCTGGCTCAGCGGCGACGTTTCTCCCAAAGGTTTTCTGAATATCGAAAGCTTTCATCTCGAAGGCACAAAGCCCGTGTGGCGCTACGCGCTCGCGGATGCGCTGCTCGAAAAGCGCGTCTGGATGCAGCAGGGAGAAAACACCACTTTTGTAGAGTACACGCTCCCCCGCGGGTATTCCCCCGTCGAGCTCGAAGGCAAGATTCTTGTCAGTTATCGCGATTTTCATGCCACCACTCACGGGGATGGATGGCAGATGAAGATCGAGCCCGTTGAGAAGGGAATCCGGATAGTCGCGTTCGACGGGGCTGTTCCTTTTTTTCTGAAGAGCGCCTCGGCCACCTTTGAACCCCGGCATGAGTGGTATCAGAATTTCTTCCTGCCGGTGGAGCGCGAACGCGGGCTGGACGACCATGAAGACCGGTTGATGGCCGCGGTTTTTCGCGGACGCCTGGCGCCCGGCGAGAAATTGACGCTAGTGTTTTCGACGGAGGCGCAGCCCCAGCTGGATGGCGAGCAGGCGCGCGCTTCTCAATCCAACCATGATCTGAAGCTTTTTCAGGCCTGGCAAAAACGCCACGCCGTAACGGTCGCAACTCCCTCGGATGATGAACCCGGTTGGCTCTGGCAACTGGTGCTGGCCGCCGATCAATTCATCGTCTCGCGAGCCTTGGCGGACGATCCCCAAGGTCTCAGCGTGATTGCCGGTTATCCGTGGTTCTCCGACTGGGGCCGCGACACCATGATTGCCCTTCCCGGGCTCACCCTGCCGCTCGGACGTCCGGAGGTTGCCCGCAAAATTCTGGAGTCTTTCGCGCGCTACGTGGATTCCGGCATGTTGCCGAATAATTTTCCCGACCGCGGCGGCACGCCGCAGTACAACACGATTGACGCGGCCCTGTGGTTCTTTGAGGCGGTCCGGCAATATTTTGAGGCCACGCAGGATCTGGCTCTGCTCATCAAACTGTATCCCGTTCTGTCGGCCATCGTGGATGCACACGTCGCCGGGACGCGCTACAACATCAAACTGGATCCCGCCGACGCTCTTTTGTATGGCGGAAGTCCGGACGCGCAGCTTACGTGGATGGACGCGAAGATCGGTGATTGGGTTGTCACGCCGCGGATTGGCAAGCCGGTCGAGATCAACGCCCTCTGGATCAATGCGCTGAACACCATGGGCGAGTTTTCGCGCCGCTTGGCGCGGCCGGGCGAAGGTTATTTGAAACTGAGGCAGAAGGCGGAGAAAAATTTTCAGAAATTCTGGAATCCTGCGCGCAATTGCTGCTTTGACGTGATCGATGCGCCGGGCGTCGGCGCGGACGCCTCCCTTCGGCCCAACCAGGTCTTTGCCGTATCTTTGCCCGTTAGCCCTCTTACCCACGATCAAAGGAAGGCTGTTGTAGATACGGTTGGGCAGGAGTTGCTCACCTCATTCGGGCTGCGCAGCTTGGGGCCTTCAGAGCCGGAATACTTGGGCCGTTACGCTGGCGGGCCGCGCGAGCGCGATTCCGCCTACCACCAGGGAACGGTTTGGGCCTGGCTGCTTGGGCCCTACGCGCTGGCCCATTTTTCCGTTTACGGCGACCGGGCCGCCGTACAAAGTTTGCTGGAGCCGCTGGGGAGAAGTATTTACTCCGCGGGCCTTGGGAACATCAGCGAGATTTTTGCCGGCGACGCTCCGTTCCCCGCGACCGGATGTTTTGCCCAGGCTTGGAGCGTGGCGGAAGTTATTCGGGTTTGGGAATTTCTAGCTGGGCAAAGCAGGAGATCGGAATCGAAGGAAAAGGCTTAATCCGGGCGGCACAATCTGAAGTAGTAAAGAGTTCCGTGAAAAACCGTCAGTCGAGGCGGGGGGCTGCTTCGTATAGTTCGATCAGTACCTTGGTGCCCTCGGGAGCGGAGACCAGAAAGAAGTTCACTCGCGTGCCGTCGGCCCCGGGCCGGGCCTCTGGATAAATCGCCGCGATTTCGAATTTGGATCTCAGAATCTGCGTCGCGCGGTCCACGTCCTTGCAAAGATATTCAATCTGCTGGATCCCTTCCCCGATTTTCCTCAGGAATTTTGCAATCGCCCCGCTGCCCGCCGGATCTTTGCTGGTCAATACGTCCATCGAGAGCCCGCCGGGAAAGTGGAGTTCGAATTCCAGAGCATCCTGATCCGGCGGCACTTCGGAGAGCCGCGGCAACCCGCTCGCTTCGTGAATCTCCTTGAAGCGCTCAGGCGTAACCGCCAGGCCGATGGTCATCTTGGGGTCGTCGCCGTTGAGCAACGACGCCAGTTCTTCGTCGCCCCACCAGGGATAAGCGGCGTGGTCGGCCAGCGCCCGCCCCGTTTTATAGATTTCCGTCGCGGAAACGGCCCGCGTCTCCGATTCCGGAGAGGCCAGGCCGTCGATGGCGCGTTGCAAGAGCTCGTTCATCGTTTCACCAGGGTCAGATGGATAGCGCAATCACAGGATATCTTACCCTGCCCCCGGCTCTTTCTTATTTGTCGGACGGGTGAATACAGAAATTAACACCGCCAGCAGCAGGATTCCCCCCACCACGCTCAACGACACCACCACGGATATGTGGAACCAGGGCTCCGCAACCATTTTTGCTCCAATGAACATCAGCACCAGCGCCAGCCCGATGCCGAGGTGATGAAAGTAATCCAAGACATCCGCCAGTAGAAAATAGAGAGCGCGCAAACCCAGGATCGCGAAAACGTTGGACGTGTAAACGATAAAAGGATCTCGGGTGATTCCGAAGATGGCTGGAATCGAATCCACCGCAAAGGTTACGTCGGTGAGTTCCACGATCAGCAGCACCAGAAAGAGCGGAGTGGCATAGCGCTGTCTCCCCTCCTTTAGGAAAAAGCGGTCGCCCCGGTATTCTTTCGTAACCCGAAGGTGCTTGCTGGCAAACCGGAAGATAGGGTTTTTTTCGTAGTGAACACTTTTGTCCCGCTTCCAGAGCATGTGCACGCCGGTGTACACAAGAAAAACGCCGAAAGCCGGCAGGATCCACTGGAACCGGGCCACCAGAACGGCGCCCGTCGCGATCATAATCCCGCGCATGATCAGCGCACCAAGAATGCCCCACGCCAGTACGCGATGCTGTACCGCTTCCGGCACCTGGAAGCTGCGGAATATCACCAGAAAGACGAAAAGGTTGTCGACGCTGAGCGCTTTTTCAATGACGTAGCCGGTGAAATATTCCAGCCCTCGTTGCTCGCCATACCAGTGCCAGATGCATCCGCCGAAAACAAGTGCCACCGCAATCCACAACGCGCTTCCAAATGCGGCCTCCGCCAGTTTTATCTTGTGTGCTTTGCGATGGAAGACGCCCAAATCGAGCGCCAGTGCGAACAGAACGAAGAGATTAAAGCCCACCCACAGAATCGTGCTGCCCATGGCTTCAGGATAACGCAGTTCAGCGGTGCGCCGAACTGAAGTTCTGCCCGTTCAGGTTGGAAAGTATCAGTTGTGTAGGGGCCCCCGGTTTCACGGCTACCGGAACGTCCCAAAGGAGCCGGCGGTCGCCAGCCGCGGCGTCGAGTCCCAGTGAACTGACCCAGTAATTGCCCGCCGGAAGCCCTTTAATCAGCATATGGCCTTCGAGGTCGGTGTCGCCCTTGGCGGCAAGGTACTTGGTCTGCGCCAGATCAGGTGCCAATTGGGCGACTTTCTGGTTATGCTCCTCCAGCGCTTTGTCCCACTTGAATTTGGGATTCACGCCGCCCAGTTCCGTCTCCATCCCGGAAATTGTCGAGGGATGCGATTCGACAAATTTCTTTGTCGCGGACATGTATTCTTGCTTCAGCTTGAAATACTTGGCGGGATTTGCCTCCGCATCCGCTTCTTTATATTTCGGCATCGGCAATCCGTTGGTGACGCCGCCGCTGTTCGAGCGTTCATATCCGGCGAAAAACTCTGGAATGTTCATCACGTCATCCGGTGTGATCAGCTTGTCCACGTCGGGCGCCGTCAGGTCGATCACGGCGTGTTGTTTCATCCAGGCCTTCAGTTCCGGAGAGATTTTAAGGTTGCTGATGAACTCTTCCCGCTCGGCCAGGGGAAATTGCTCCGCTGCTTCCTTCAAGATGTCCGCATAGCTTTTCGTCAAAATGTAAAAAGTGAACTGGCGCACAGGTTCCGGGCGCGCGCCCGTCGGCGCGATGCGCGCAGTCACCTCCAGCGTGCCGGTGGCGCCTTGCCCAAAACTCGCCTCGCATAGCGGCAGGATAGCGCAGCAAAATACGAGCAGGGACATTCTGTTTCGCATGGCCTCATCGTAACAGAACGCGCAGTGCGACCCGGCCAAAGAACAGCGCACGTGTCGTAAGCAGACAGATTGCCTTGGGCGATTAGAAAAGCTGGAATCGCGTTTCGATCGTCACCCAGGTCGGCACCGGTTGGCGCCGTGCGTCTCGGGCTGGAACAAAACTCCAGGCACGGACTGCCTGCAAGGCCTGCTCGTCCAAGCCCGAGCCAAGTCCTTTCACTAACTGAATTCGCGCAGCCATTCCATCCACGCCGATTAGGACGCGAAGCGTTACGTTGCCCTGGAGTTTCGCCTTGCGCGCCTCGTCAGTGTAGGGCGGCTCGGGGCAACGCAGGCACGCGGGTTGCGAGACCACATTTGCATAGTCTCCCACGGCGCCCCCCGCGCCGGCTTCACTTCCATCATCGTCGCCCATCGCGTCGCCAGCGCGATTTCCAATTCCGTGTCCCCTCTCCTTCCCCGCCGAATTTGTGTCTTTGTCCGTCCAGGGCAGGCCGAGATTGGTGATGGTCGGGACGTTGGTAGGCGCGTTTGGATCAAACACCGCCGGCGGCACGGGCATTTCCGCGTGATCGGAATGGGTCAATCGCGGCGGCGCCAGAGGCATGGCGGAAGAAGGCGCCAGCTTGCCTGCCCGCGCAAGTTCGGAATCACTCCCGCTCCCGCCTCCCACTGGACCGAGCGACGGCTTCTCTTTTTCATTTTCGGACGGCGGAAAGAAGTGGAGCTTATTTGGGAGTCGCGGAAGGAAAGTCGGCTGGGGCCCTGCCATTCTTTGATTGGTGGCAGCAAAAACCATGAATAGTCCGATGAGGATTGCGGCGTGGGTGACGGCCGAGATGCTTTGTGCCGGCCCATAGCGCAGGGAAGTCTCCACGCTGGAAAAGAGGACTGAGGCGGTGTTCACTGGCCGCAGGCCCAGGTGTGAGAAAGAAACCGCGGTCCGAAAATTCTCAACCACTCTGCGTCTCCAGGATGGAGATTCTTCGAATTTTCTTGGTGTAAACAGGGGTACCGAGAAGGGCATAGTAATCCTCCTCCTGAAGAGAATGACCTCCGCGCGACGCGTTAGCTCGGTGCCATTCCGTTTGCAATTGAAAACGCAGGTTTGCCGGTTTGGTTGCCTTCAGTTGGCAGGCGGCAGGGCTCTGTCTTCGAATGAGGCAATGCTTGACATCATGATGTCTAAATGACATCATCATGATGTGCGAACCACTCTTACCCTCGACGAAGATGTCGCCAAATCCCTCAAACGGGAGATGCGCCGCTCCGGCACGAACTCCCTGAAGGTTGCCGTAAATCATTTTCTGCGGCTGGGACTCATGTTTTCAAGCAAGCCGCCGCGCAAACCCTTCGTGGTCCAGCCACGCCCGATGGGTCTGCCCGCCGGTCTGAACTACGATAGCGTAGCTGACCTCCTTGAGGCCCTCGAAGGCCCCGCGCACAAATGATCGTCCTCGACGCGAATCTCCTCCTTTACGCGTACGATTCTCTTTCGGATAAACACGCATCGGCGCGCAAATGGGTCGAGCAGGTTTTTTCAGAAGAACTGGTAGTCGGGCTGCCATGGCAAACCGTAGCCGCCTTTATCCGCATCACGACGAATCCGCGAATTCCCGGCCAGCGATTTACCCTGGAAGAAGTCGTGAAGGTTATCGACGATTGGTTGGGGCAGCCCAACGTGAAATTGCTGGCGCCGGGAGACCAGCACTGGAACTTCTTTAGAAAATTGCTAATCGCCGGACAGGCCAGGGGCCCGCTGGCAACCGATGCTCAGCTGGCAGCCCTGACAATGGAATTTGGCGGCGTGCTGCACACTACGGATAGTGACTTTGGCCGATTTGCAGGACTCCGGTGGACAAATCCTATCAACGCGCTGGATGAAGAGAGATAGCTCTGGTGCTAGCAGGAAATTCCCGCCAGCCTAGCACAAACCAAAAACTCGATTAGTACAGCCGGAAGGTCACTTCGAAGGGCACGATGACGGGAACCGGCTTGCCGTTCGGCCCGGTCACCGGTTTGCAGCGCCAAGTGCGCATGGTGTTGATCGTGGATTCATCCAGCCCCAGGCCGGGGCTCCGGATAACACGTGGATTGGTAACCCGCCCATCCACCGTGATCACGGCTTCGACCATCACTACGCCGGAATATTTCGCTTTGCGCGCTTCGTCGGAATATGGCGGGTTGGGCATGTAGAAGCATGTGGGGAGTCCCACTCCGTTCACACCCGCTCTAAACATCCCCCCGCCGGTCCCGCCGCCTTCGCCAGGTCCCAGGCCCGCTCCCGTGCCGCTGCCGATGCCCGTGCCGTTCCCATGCCCGAGCGAATCGCCCGGACCGGCCGCCAGCGGATCGCCGAGATTCGCCATATTGCTTGCAATCTTCAGATCCGGCGGGCCAAGAAGCGTCGCTTCCATGGGCAGCTTCGGTTGCGGATTGGGGTGCAATGTCGGAGCCGCAAACTGGGTCGGGGTAAACCGCGGCGGCCTGCCTTTATTCACCGGAGTATTCGTATGGTCATTCGCTCCGCCGCCACCGCCTGCCTGCTTGGCTCCCGCGGGCAGTTTTGCCACGTACGGTGATATATCGAGCGTCGTCACTTCCAGCTTGTTTTTCGCCTGCGTAGTTGCGGGCAGCATGTTGGTGAGGAAAGGCACAATCAGCAGCGCGATAATTCCGGCATGAACCGCCAACGCGATCGCCTGCGTCCACCCGAAATTCTCGTCCTTCGACCAGATATCTTTTACCTTGATCGGCTTGATCCCCGCGGGCATCACCACCCGGGTAGGAGAGAAAAACTCCTTCAACTGCCCCATGAACCCGCCGAAATTGCCGCCCCAATCCACTTCCAGGCGTTTGTTGACGGGGCCCTTGCGAGCCTTCGGCCCGTACATGAAAAACTTCAGATTCTCGCCGAGGCCGGATCCAAACGAATTTTTGGTAAAGGGAACGTCGTTGCGTTCGACAATCTTGACCGGGCGTTCCGTCAGGAACTGCTTCAGGTTAGACCAGAAATCATCCGGCATCAGGTGCGCGGGGGTCCCAAAATCCGGCAGCGCGCTCTTCGGCACGGGAATCACTTCCTCGGGCCCGGAGCGCTTTGGATTGCTCAGTTCTTTTGGCAGAAGGTTGATGAAACCCGGCACCGTTGTCCCCTCAACTACTCTAGACGCGAAACCACGCCATAAGGTTTACCTTAGCCGTTATGATTCGCGCCGGCTGGGAAAGGTTGCGCGACCCCTCGGCTGACACATCTTCTCCAATATTGTAACATACGTAGTTACTTTGCTTTCCAAAGTTTCCCGCTTTGCAACGCGGTCGCTTGACCATCCAGATACACTGCCAGAAACACGGGAAGTGGCGGATTAGAAGGGATATTCGTTAGCCGAATCCATGACCGAACCATTGGAACTGAAAAAGACACTGAACCTCCCGAAAACCGATTTTGCGATGAAGGCCAGCCTGCCGCAAAACGAGCCAAAACAACTGGAAGCCTGGCAGGCTGCAAATCTCTACGACCAGATTCTCGCCGCGCGCGCGGACAAGCCGCTATTCGTGCTCCATGACGGCCCGCCCTATCCCACTGGCACGATCCACCTGGGCACTGGGCTCAACAAAATTTTGAAGGACATGATCGTCAAGTCCAAGAGCATGGCCGGCCATCGCGCCCCTTACGTGCCGGGGTGGGATTGCCATGGTCTGCCCATTGAAACCCAGGTGGAAAAGCAGTTGGGCGGCAAGGGCAAAGTTTCGCCTCCTGAATTCCGCCAGATGTGCCGCGACTATGCGACGCGCTATGTTGAGCAGCACAAGCGGGACTTCCAGCGCCTGGGCGTGTTCGGTCGCTGGAACGATCCGTATCTGACCATGAGCCATCAGTATGAGGCCACCATCGCCGGCGCTTTTTTGGACTTCATCGAAAAGGGCTACGTCTACCGCGGGCGCAAGCCGGTCTACTGGTGCATTTACGACAACACCGCGCTTGCCGAAGCGGAAGTGGAGTACGAAGATCACACCAGCCCATCCATCTGGGTAACTTTCAAAGTTGTGGGCGGCGGGAGGGGCGAAGCCTCGAAAATTGGCGCCGAGGTTTCCGCGGTGATCTGGACCACTACGCCGTGGACGATTCCGCACAACCGCGCGCTGGCGTTTCATCCTGATTTTGAATACGTGGTGATTGCAACCGAAAAGGGAAAACTGTTGTTGGCGGCGGACCGTGTTGCGGGATTTCAGGCGGATTGCGGAATCAAGCAAGCCGACGAGCTGGCGCGTTTCAAGGGCCGTGACTTCGAAGGCATGAAATTCCAGCACCCGTTCTTGCCGATTCAGGTACCGGGCTTGCTGGCGGATTACGTCACGTTGGATCAGGGCAGCGGCATCGTCCACACCGCACCGGGCCACGGCGCGGACGACTTCAACTCCGGCCAGAAATACGGACTGGAAGTTTACGCGCCGCTCGACGACAAAGGTGTCTACACGGAAGGTTTGCCCGAATACAAGGGCAAAGACGTTTTCGCAGCGAATCCCATCATCGTGAAGTTGCTTGCCGATCATGGCGCGCTCCTCGGCCATCATCTCTACAAACACAGCTACCCGCACTGCTGGCGTTGCCACAATCCGGTTATCTTCCGCGCCACCGAGCAGTGGTTCATCAAGATGGACCAGGCGGCGCACGGCGCGAAGCAAACTCTGCGCCAGGAAGCGCTGGAGGAAATTCACCGCGTGAAGTGGATTCCCGGCTGGGGCGAAGACCGTATCTACGAGATGATCGAAAAGCGCCCCGACTGGTGCGTCTCTCGCCAGCGCTTCTGGGGCGTACCGATCATCGTGTTTTTCTGCGATGGCTGCGGAAATCAGTTGAATGACTTCACGGCGCTGCGCAACGTGGTGAAGTGGTTTGAAAAAGAAGGCGCCGACGCCTGGTACAAACACTCCCCCGAAGAGTTGCTGCCCGCCGGAACAAAGTGTTCGTGCGGCGCCGAAAAATGGCGCAAGGAAAACGACATCCTCGATGTGTGGTTCGATTCCGGCTCGTCCCACCTCGCGGTTTTAAAGGGCAACGAGTGGCCCGCCGACGTTTATCTCGAAGGCCCCGACCAGTATCGCGGGTGGTTCCACAGTTCGCTCCTCATCGCCACGGGCATTCGCAACAAGGCGCCGTATCGCGGCGTAGTCACACACGGCTGGACGCTCGACGAGCAGGGACGCCCCATGTCCAAATCGCTCGGCAACATCGTGCTGCCCTCGGAAATTTGGGACAAATGGGGCGCAGACCTGCTCCGCCTCTGGGTCGGATCGCAGGAATATCAGGCCGACGTAAAAATGAGCGAGCGGGTCATGACGCAGCTCAGCGAAGCCTATCGCAAAATCCGCAACACCATCCGGTTTGCTCTCGGCAATCTGAACGGCTTCGATCCTTCACGCGATTCGGTGCCCAACGACCAGCTGGACGAAATGGACCGGTGGATGCTCGAACGCACCGCCGATCTGGTCAAGAAATGCCGCGAATGGTATGCCGCTTACGAGTTTCATCGCGTCTACCACGCGATTCACGATTTTTGCGTCGTGGATTTAAGCTCGTTTTATTACGACGTGCTCAAGGACCGGTTGTACACGAAAGCCGCGAAGAACCAATCCCGGCGTTCGGGTCAAACCGCGGTCTGGAAAATCACCGGTGCGCTTGTCCGCTTGCTTGCTCCAACGCTGGTTTTCACTGCGGAAGAAGTCTGGAAATTCCTTCCGCACGCCGCCGGCGAGCCCGGCAGCGTGCACATCGCGCTCTTCCCGGAAGAGGTGGAACTCCGCACGGGAATCGCACCGGAGAAATCCAATACCTGGGACTTGCTAGCGAAGGTTCGCGGCGAGGTGTTGAAAGCGCTGGAAGTCGCCCGCAATGAAAAAAAACTGATCAACTCCGGTTTGGAAGCAAAAGTTCTGCTAAACGCCGATCTGGAGCTGAAGGCCAAGCTGAAGCACTATCTGCCTCAGTTGCCGGGGTTGTTCATCGTCTCGCAGGTCGAACTGATGAGCGCCGGTACCGGAGAATTCCGGTCGGAGGTCGTGCCGGGGCTCGAAGTCATCGTCCAGCGGGCGGACGGAAAGAAGTGCGACCGCTGCTGGAATTATTCTGTCCACGTCGGCGAAAATTCACGCTACCCGACGATTTGCGAGCGCTGCAGCGAAGCCATCGCCGAAATCGAGCGCGAAGGCGGCGAAGCAGGCGCCGCGGGAGCCAAATCCTAATGAGACTCCGATCCTTTACCTCCTTTATTTTCTTTATCTCCTTTAACTCATGATGATTCCGGGGCGTATCCGCTGGCTTTGGCTGACCCTGGTGGTCGTCCTGCTGGACCGCGCCACAAAAGCGTGGGTTGAGTCTCGTCCGCTCTCCTATTTCCCGCACGTGGTAATTCCCAATTGGTTCAGCATCATCCTTTCAAAAAATACCGGGATCGCCTTCAGTTTTTTTTCGAATGGCTCCAGCATGTTTACCCGCGTGATTCTGATCGTCGGCTCTCTGCTGATCATCGGGTTGATTTCGTGGTTGCTGGTGGCTGGGCGGGATGCGACCGCTGTCAACGCAGCCGGGCTTGCCTTGCTGCTGGGCGGCGCGGCTGGAAATCTCACCGATCGGATTGTGCACGGGGCAGTGACGGATTTCCTGGAAGTATGGTTGCGCTTCCTGCCGTTCCCTCTTTTCAACCCCTGGCCGACATTCAACGTTGCCGATGCTGGGGTGACCATTGGCGCGCTTCTGCTCCTTTGTGACGTCATTTTTGGTTCGTCAAAGAAGCCAGCCCTGTAGCTCAGGCCTTCAGGCCTGAGGGGTTTCAAGGCAAAGGCACAACGCTTCCACCATTTGAGTTGTAAACTCTACCCCTGATGACAATCGCCCCGCTCAAATTTGTTGTCCCTCCGGAAGAGGCCGGCCTTCGCCTCGATCGGTTTGTTTCCGCGCACAGCGTGGAGTTGTCCCGCACTCGTGTCCAGGAATTGATCGTGGCCGGCCTGGTGCTCCTGAACAGAAAACCCGCCAAAGGTTCGCAAAAGGTGCGTGCCGCCGACGTAGTCGAACTGACACCCACACCGCGCCCGGCCATGAAAGCGGAGCCGGAGCAACTCCCCCTCGACATTCTCTATGAAGATGATGACCTCATCGCCGTCAACAAAGCCGCCGGAATGACCGTTCACGCCGGCGCGGGGAATTCTCGCGGGACCCTCGTCAACGCACTGCTGGGGCGGGGGCAGACTCTTTCGCAGGGAGGCGATCCGCTCCGGCCGGGAATTGTTCATCGCATCGACAAAGAAACTTCCGGAATATTGCTCGTCGCCAAAAATGATTTTGCCCACGCCAGGCTGGCGGAGAGTTTCCGCGACCGCACCATCCAAAAAACCTATATCGCGCTGGTTCACGGCCTCCTTGCGGAAGATCGCGGCCGTATCGAATTACATATCGCGCGCGACCCTGTCCGCAGGAATCGCATGACCGCGAAACGCGCCGCAACGTTACCAAACGCCAGGGCGGCACGAACAGACTGGCGTGTACTGGCGCGCATTGACTCAACCTCGCTCGTGGAAGTGCAACTCCACACCGGGCGCACGCACCAGATCCGCGTGCACTTTTCGGCGCTCCGCCATCCCGTCGTTGGCGACACGCTCTATGGCGCTTCCGGGCAGTTGCGAGTGGGGGATAGTTCGCTGCCCGCTCTCGGCCGGAATTTCCTGCATGCGGCCAAACTTGGTTTCCAACAGCCCCGTACAGGCGAGGCGATTCAGCTCACGGCGCCTCTGCCTCCAGAGCTTCGCGCCTACCTGGCCAAGCTCGCCGCAGCCGCGGGCGAGTCTCCCTCGCGGATTGACGCTGTGCTCATAGGGTTCCTATAATCCTTAAACATGCGATTCCGACTCCTTGGGTTTCCTCTGGCTTTGGCAATTTTCATCAGCAGTTCCTCTCTGGCTCAGCAGCCGAATCCACCTTCCCCTCCACCGGCGGATACCCAAGAACCAGCGCAGAAGAGCCAGACGAAGATCGTCACCACCGTGAACCTGGTGGATGTGCTATTGACGGTGCTCGACCGCCGCAACAAACTCGTTCCAAATCTCGAGAAGCAGGACTTCAAGGTGCTGGACGACAACGTCGCTCAGGATATCCGCTACTTCAGCCGACAATCCGACCTGCCCCTGCGTATCGGCATGCTGTTGGATACTTCCAACAGCATCCGCGACCGCATCAAATTTGAACAGGACGCGGCGAACAATTTTCTTTTCAGCGTTCTACGGCGCGGCAAAGATGAAGCTTTTCTGATGACCTTTGACGACGAGCCGCAGGTCATCCAGGCCTTCACGCCGGACACAGGCAAGCTGCGCGACCAGATCCTTCGCACCCGCGCCGGCGGCGGCACGGCCGTTTATGATGCCATTTACCAGGCCTGTGTCCAGGAACTGAGCCACCCGCCGCGTCCGCCCGGCGACCAGCCCGACGTGGTCCGGCGCGTCATGATTCTCATCAGCGACGGCGAGGACAATCTTTCCACTCACACGCGCACCGAAGCCATCGAGATGGCCCAGCGCAGCAGCGTGGTCATCTACACCATCAGCACCAGCACGCAATGGGTCACACTCGACGATCCGAGCAAGGAACGCACCGGCAACCGCAAATATCACCTGACGGATGGCGACAAAATCCTGCAGGCCCTGGCGGAGGAAACCGGCGGCCGCGCCTTCTATCCCTATCACGTGGACGATCTTGACCAGTCGTTCCAGGATATCGGCGACGAACTTCGCAACCAGTATTCCATTGCATACGACCCTTCGACCCACTCGTTCGACGGCCGCTACCACAAGATCAAAATTGAAGTGCCGGAACACAAGGGATATCAGGTTCGTGCCCGCAAAGGATATTTCGCGCGCACCACTGTGGATGCGCCAAAGCCGGCCGGCGCCGTGAAGTAGCTCTGTTTTCGCGGAAACGGGAAAATACTTACTTGCTGGTGTCTTTCAGGAGTACCACGTCGGCTTCGGTCTCGCCCCGTTCGATCGCCAACTGCGACCCATCCGGCGAAAACACGAACCGGATGATTTTTTGCTTTGTGAAATGTGTCAGTTGCTTTCCGGCGGAGCCGTCCAGCGGCTGGCTCCAGAGATTGTCCACTCCCTTTTCTCTCACCTTATAAATCACCGCTTTGCCGTCGGGCGCTACTGCCAGTCCGTCGGGAAGCGCTCGCTGGTCTATGTCGTGATAAACCATCCGGTGAGCCTCGGTCGAATCCATGCGCAGCATCAGCTTGTGGTCCAGTTCACGGACTTCTAACGAAGCTACATTTTTCCCGTCGGGCGCAAGTGCGTAAGCGCCCAGAGAAAAATTCACGGCCGTTTCCGGCGATCCGCCTTCGACTGAGACGCGTTTCAGGTACCCGTTATCGTTCGTATCCGTGTAATAGACCCACGGGCCATTTTTCGCGCAACTGGGCTCTTCTTCGCTGAACCCGGAGGTCAGTTGCCGCTGATTGCTGCCATCCAGGTTGGCGCGCCACAAATTCGCGGACGATGCGCTGGTGCGGGCCAGTTGCCGGAAAACAAGATACCGCCCGTCCCCGCAAACGGCCACCTGATCGGGAATGTGCTTGCTATCCGAAAGCACAACTTTTTCTCCGCCACCCGGAGCTATGATCTTGATATCGCCGTCCTGTGGAAGAATCAGCTTGCCGTCCGTCGTCCAGTCCCACCGCCAGATTGGAAGCTGGGAATTCAGCGGGACGCCCACTAGCTTGTCGGGTTCCGCCGCCGGCGCCACGCCAAGTTCGAATCTTACCCGGCTTTGGATGGCGGCGAGTGTCTTGCCATCCTTCGAAATCGTTTGCGCCCCATAGTTGTTGGTATCCGCCGTCAATTGCCGGAATTCCCCCGACGGAGACGAAAGAAATCCCAATTGAATCTGCCGGTGCCCGCTGTCCAACTGCGAACCGTTTACGATCAGCCCGGAGCCGTCGGGCAGCCAGGTTGGGACGTAATAAATGTGCTCGGAAGCGTCGGCCAGCACTTGCTCGCTTCCCGTGCTTACGTCCACCGAAGAGAATCCACCGATGGCATCTCGCGAAGGCTGAACGATTGGGATCAGGATGGTTTTGCCGTCAGGCGACCATGCCGGGACGTAACTGTCGCTCTTGAGAAGGCGGCCTGTAAAAATGTTCCGTTCGATGGCTCCGTCGCTCTTTGCGAGCACCAGATCCCATTTCGGCGAATCGTGCAATTCTCGCAGAAAGGCGAAGCGAGCGCCGTCCGGCGAAAAAGTGATTGGGCTGTCTACATCGCGGATGATCACTTTCGGCTCGCCGCCTAGCACCGACGCCCGATAGAGGACGGAAATACTCTCTTCCGCTTCTTCCCGCCGGACGAAATAAATGTAATTGCCGTCCGGCGAAAACGTCAGCCCTTCATACAGGGTCGCCGCGGGTTCCACCACCTCTTTGTTCGTCTGGGTGGGAATGTGATGCAGCCACAGGGACTGCAATCCATTTTCCTCCAGCGCTTGCAGCAGATATTTTCCGTCGGGAGAGATCGCGGCCTGCGAAATATGGCCGTTGTTCGAAATATTTTCGATGCTGAATTTCTCGAACGGCAGGTGCTTGCCCTTCTGCAAAAAAGTGTAGGCTCCGTAACCGGCGGCCAGCGTCACCACTGCCACCAATCCGAGGATCACCCCCGTGCCCAGCTTGTTCTGGTTGGCGGCTTCCACCAGATCCGTGCTGCTGATCGGCTTGTGGAGCGGACCGGACGATTTCGCGGCAGCATGCGCGGCGCTCATGCTCGCGCGGCTGGCGGCGACGCTTGAGTCCGAAGACGGGCGCCCCGGTTCAAGTTCTCGCAACAGGCGCTTCAGATCGGCGCGCAACTCGGCGGCCACCTGGTAGCGCATCTCGCGATCCTTCTCCAAAAGTTTGTTGATAATCCGCTCAAGTTCCGCCGGGATGTCGCTATTGAACTGCACCGGGGAGACCGGCGAGGCGTGGAGAATGTTGGCGAAAATCACCGCGCTGGTGGAGCCCTGAAAGGGATGCCGGCCCGTAACCATGCCGTACATTACCGATCCGAGCGAGAAAAGATCAGTCCGCGCATCAAGCGCCTCGCCGCGGGCCTGCTCAGGCGACATGTAGACGACAGTGCCTACCGTGGTGCCGGGATTGGTCTGGAACATTGTCTCGGATTCGGCGAGCGTGTCCTCCGAGGGGCCTCCCTCGATCTCCATCAATTTAGCTAGGCCGAAATCGAGGATCTTTGTGCTGCCGCGCGCGGTCAGGAAAATATTCGCGGGCTTGATGTCGCGGTGGACGATGCCCTTTTTGTGAGCGGCGTCGAGCGCGTCGGCAATTTCGATGCAAACTTCCACGCAATGCGAAATGGGCATGGTCCCGCGGTGGAGCACCTTGTCGAGTGACTCGCCTTCCAGGAGTTCCATCGCGATGAATGTTCTGCCGTCGCACTCTTCGATCGCGTAGATGGTGCAAATGCCGGGGTGGTTCAGCGCCGAGGCGGAGCGCGCTTCTCGGAGAAAACGCTCCAGCGACCCGGCGTCGTGGACCGCGCTTTCTTTCAGAAATTTTAGTGCGACCCGCCGGCCCAGCTTCGTGTCTTCGGCTTCGTAGACCAATCCCATCCCGCCCGCTCCGAGTTGGCGGACGATTCGATAGTGGGCAATTTTGTCCTGGTTCATTTGGCTAGTTGAACGCGATCCCTGACCGCCATGTGATGTTAGCCAAGCGGTTGCTTTCGGTCAATCGGTCAGGCAGACCGCGTAGCGGCCACTTTCAAGCTTGCCCTGACGCGGGAATGGGTGGCCGCGAAACGTTGCTTGGAATCACTTGCAGCTGATCAGACTAGTGCTTGGGAGCGTAGTAGCCTTTGCGGGCAAGAACTTTGAAGTCGTGGTTGTCGACGTCCAGCTTGATCTTTCGAAATTTGCCGTCCCGATTGTTGTTGGTGGGATAGTAGCCGAGCGTGTACTGGCTGCGCAGTTCCTCGGAAATCTGGTCGAAAGCCTCTTCTATTTTTTTCTCGGAGCGGACGTAAATCACCCGTCCACCCGTGTCATCGGCGATTTTGTGGGCAACGCCCGTATTCCCGCCGTAACTCGGATCCACGACCAGCAGGATATGAACCACAGTATCCGTCCGCTGGGCCGCTTCGATGGCCTCTTCCAGTTTGACCTTGCTCCCGGTGTCGTCGGCATCTGTAACAATGACGATCGCTTTCCGGCCCGCCTCCCCGTTCAGCTTTTCAGAGCACGCCAGATAAATGGCATCATAAAGCGCCGTTCCAGTAATCTGGCGCGAGCCGACCGGGCCCGGATTATTGCCGATGCTTCCGGCGCTGGCCGAACCGATTCTGGCTTTATTGATGGCGCGCTGGAGAATGTTTTTGTCATCGGTAAAGTCGGATAGCAGGTCCACGTCCACATCGAAGGACATGACCATTGCTTCGTCACCCTTGCGCATGACCCGCCGGAAAAATCTACCCCCGGCATCCTGGATCGTGGGCAAATTGTTGCTTTCGCTGACGGAGGTGTCCAGCAGCAGCCCCAGGGTGATGGGCAGCGCTAAATCGTTCGAGAAAAACGCGATCTTCTCTTCGTGGCCGTCTTCGAAGATCTTGAAATTGTCCTGCTTCAGGTCGGTGACCACGCGCTTGTTCTTGTCGCGCACCGTCGCGAACAGGTTCACCAGGCTGACCTCAGTCTTGATGGTCGGAGGAGTCTGTGGATTCTGATTCTGTCCCTGTCCTTGAGGCACGGCTGGAGTCGCCAGCAGTAATCCCGCACTGTACGCCAGCGTGTACGCAGCCAGCCTCTTCCACACTCGCATCTTCGCACTCACGGATTTCACTGTTTCCCGGTATCCTTAATTGAGGTCTTGGTAGGCGAGGGGCTGCAACTTTACTTCCGGCCCTGTGTCCCCGCGCCTGGGGTAGCGTCCACTGTTACGATGCAACCAACTGGCCTGCGGGATGCGTCGAATGCTCGGCAGCACCTGAAATCACACTAACCTGGAAAGTTTGGCCCGAACAACATGAATTGTCTACGAAAAAGAGCCTTTTTCGCTGCCGTACCCGCGCTTTGTTTCTTTGCCGCGGCGGTCTTGGGGCAGGATCCCGCCCCCCCAAAACCCGCTGCGCCGCCTGCCGCGCAGGAATCCAAACCTGCCGATAAACAGCAGCCCCAGGCGCCTATCCGCATCGTCGTCAAGACGGTAGTCGTCCCGGTTACAGTGAAAGACCGCGGCGGAAATCTGGTCCCGGATTTGAGGCGAGACGAGTTCCGCGTTTTCGAAGACAACATCGAACAGGAGATTACTCGGCTCTCCGTCGAAACCGTGCCTCTTTCGCTGGTCATCCTGATCGACAATGATTTGAAACGCAAAGATGAGCAGCAGGTTGAGCCAAGCCTCGCCTCCATCGTCGGCGGCCTCAGCACCAGCGACGAAGCTTTTATCTGCCGCTTCGACCAGTTTTTTCACGAAGGGAAGGGATTCACCCGAGACCAGGACAACCTGCTCACCCAATTGAAGCGCACCGATCTTTCCTCCGAGCCATCCGTCGCTCCTCCCGGCGGTCCTTTCAACGGCCCGACCATCAGCAACGCCCCCGCGCCCGGAGCCCCGCCGAACCCGGCCGGTCTTCAGGCCATCAAGGGACAGCCCACCAAAGCGCTCGATGATGCCATGTTCGCGGCGGCGGAACTTTTGAAAGACCGCGACAGCCGCAAGCGCCGCAAGGTCATCCTCCTGATTTCCGACGGCCAGAATGGCGCCAAGTTCAACACCCACAGCTACGACGAAACCAAAGCAGAGCTCCTGCGCCAGGAGATCAGTGTCTACAGTGTTGCAACCGGAAGTTCGTATTTCGAGCGCAAATTCAACCGGCTGGTCAACTACTCGCGCGACACAGGCGGCGACATTTATTACGGCGCGAAACAGAACGCGTTCTCGGAGTTCTACACCCGGATTACCGAAGAGGCTCGCAACCAATACACCCTAACGTACTCGCCGAGGGGCCAGCGCGCGCTGGACTATCACTCCATCGAGGTGCGTGTCCGCCGCGACGGCTTGACCATCCTGGCGCGCCAAGGCTATTACAGCGGCACGTTAACGGAATCTCCGCAATAAGCTGCGACCGGCAACCTCAAACCTGCGGAAGGCAATCTTGCGCGAGTGACGGGCGGTAGGATGGCGATTCATCCTTCCTTCATGCTCTTTTTTTCATTTTGGGAAATTGCCCATTCGAATCCCGATTGGTAACACGTTGCGATTCAACACTTCCACAAAATCATTCGAATGTTTAGTAACTATTGAATAAACCTTCAAGTAATACTTTAAATGTCGGCGCGCCGACATTTTCGTCCTTTCGGCGCCTTTTCCGTGCCTCAGCCAGACTTGTAGGGCACGCCTTCTGAGGCGGGCCGCTCCGCGCCGGCTAACCGCGCCACGCTAATAGCTTGCATAGAGTTGGAGGCGAGTGATTCGAGCAATGCGCGCGAAATCTTGATCGATTGTGAAGAGAACCGCACGATGATCGAGGGCAATTGCTGCAATCAGGGTGTCGATCGTGGTCAGCGAATATCCTCTTGCGCGGCCGAGCCGGAAAATTGCTGCCGCTTCGCGATAGGTGGAGAATCCAAGAGGTTCGAGCATATCCCATCGCGAAAGATCACGCTCGATTTGGCCGGCATCGCGCCGGAGGCCTTGGAGAATTTCCGAAACGATCACGCCGCAGAGGGTCAGGGGTTCTGCTTCGGCAATCATCCGGCGCAGTTCGGTTCCAGAGCGGCCGGGCGAAGTGCTGAAAAAGTCCACCCAAACGGAGGTGTCGACCAGAATCAACCGCGATTTCTCCGGGTCGCCTTGTGATCGCCCTTCCAGATGCCGCTGCCGTGATAACGAAGTATGCTTTTGCGGTCTTCTGAGCGGACCAGCAGATCCAGCGCTCGATCCACGATTTCGCGTTTCGTCTTCAGCCGTGTAAGTTTTCGCGCCCTTCGGATCAAGTTCTCATCTATGTTGATATTGGTGCGGGCCATAAACCTATCATACACCAAAAGTATAGAATGTGGTGTATGCGGAGTGAATTCCGCGGATTGAGTCATCCGCCGCCGAGGGCTTCTTCGTAGGCAGGGCAAATCGGCTTATAGGCGCAGCCGCGGCAGAAGAAGCCGGGCTTCGCAGGAAAGTTTCCGGCACGGATGTCGGCGGCGGTTTCCTGGACCGTGGCTTCGGCTTCGCCAATCTGCTTGGCGTCGCGCGTGGTTTCCTGGCGCTGGTTGTTCTGCAGGTAGTGAAAAACAAGGCGGGTGGGATTCCACTCGAAAATTTCTCTTGCCGCAAGCGCGTAGATGCTCAGTTGCAGATCTTTCCGCGCGTCGGCGTCTTTTTTCGGCTTGCCGGTCTTGTAATCGACGATTTCCACGTCTTTGCGGCCGAGCGAGTTCACCTGGTCCATACGGCCGGTCAGGATCACGTTGTTTTCCAGCGGGAGCTCGAATCCTTTTTCCTGTTCGAGAATCTCCGGCGGTTCCTGCAGCGCCGATGCGTGGAAAACCTTCAGCTGTTCCAGGCCGTCTTTTTTGTATTCGGCTTCCTGGTATGCGTCTTCGTAGCCCGCGCTGGTCCATTCCGTCTCGTAGATCCGCTGCACTTCGTCGAACGGCAGCTTCACTCCCTTCTTCAGCTGTTCGAGAAAGCGTTTGATCGTCGTGTGGATCACGCTGCCGAAGCTGAGCATCGCGCGCGGTCCTTCTTTCAACGACCACAAATACCCGAACGCATACTGTTGCGGGCATTTCTTGTAGTTCTCAACGGCCGAAGAGCTGAGCTTCAGCGGCTCGGGCGACGCGGGATGGAATTCCTCCGCCCACTTCGCAATGCGTGAAAAAATCTTGGGAGGAGCTTCACCGGCGGGGAAAAGTTCGCCGCTGGCCTGTTTCGGCTGGGTTTCCTCTTCCTCTTTGGGAGGCTTCGGCTTGGGGGCGATCTGCAGGACATCGCGTCGTTTGATCGCAGGATCCATCACGATGTCTTCGATGAAGACAGGCACCTTGCTGCGCTTCTCCCGCACCGTTGTCATTGTCAGGCGATCTTCGGCTCGGGTGAGGGCCACGTAAAAGAGGCGGCGTTCTTCCTGAATGTGAAAGTCACCTTCAGGGAGTTCTTCTTTCATCAAGCGGTCGGGAAATTCAAAGAGCGGCGAACGGTTCCTCGCCGGGAATGCGTTGGAGTTCACGCGCAAGAGGAAAACGTGAGGGAACTCCAGGCCCTTCGCGCCGTGCACGGTCGTCAACTGAACTGCGTCCCCAGGCGCGTCGTCCTCAAGGCTCAGTGTGCCGCTGGCTTGCTCGAAATAATCGAGGTATTCAAGAAATTCCGGCAGGCCGCGCGTTTCGCTTTTCGGTTCCCAATCCTTCATGAACTGGCCGAGCTGGTTCACGTATTTTCGTTCCTGCGCGCCGACACGTTGGGGCATCTCGAGCCATTCGCTCAGGTCGCCGAAGATTTCCCGGGCCGAACGGCGGCGCATGGTTTTGCGCTGCTCGGTTAGAAATTCCAGCAGGACTTTGAATGAAGCCGAGGATGCGTCGAACGCCAGTTCGCCTTGCGGGGCCTGGAGTGTGTCGTAGAGCGCCGTGCCTTTTTTCTTGCGGGCGCGCTCGGTGAGGCGCACCAGGTCCTCGGCGGTCAGATGCCAGGCGGGCGCGGAAAGCACACGGGCGCAGGCGATATCGTCGAAAGGTTTGGCAATCAGTCGAAGGTAAGCGAGCACGTCGCGCACCAACGGGTGCTCGAGAATGGAAAGCTTGCTGATGACGAACGGAATTTTCCGCTGCGAAAGTTGCTCCACCAGTTCATCGCGATGGCGGTGCTGGCGATAGAGGACGGCGAAATCCCGCCAGCGGCGGCCTGCCCCGTGCAGGCGTTCGAGTTCGTCGGCCACCCATGCGGCTTCGTCTTCGGGAGATTCCATTTCGACGATGCGGATCTTTTCGCCCTCGGCTTTGTTCGGCTGCAGAATTTTCTTGGGGAATTCGGGGCTGACCTCGTTCATGCCTATCGCTTGCGTGGCAACGCGCAAAATATTCGGCGTCGAGCGGTAATTGTCCATCAGCGCGACGCGAAATGGCGTGGAATCCTGGCCTTCTTTCCAGTCGGCAAAACGCTGCAGGAAAAGTTTGAAGCTGCCGAAGGACGCGCCGCGGAAACGGTAAATCGCCTGGTCGTTGTCGCCGACTACCACAATGTTGCGGCGCTCGGCGGAGAGCAGATGCAGAAGTTCCAATTGCGCGATGTTGGTGTCCTGAAATTCGTCCACCAGGATGTGCTTGAAGCGTTCCTGCAACTGCCGTCGGCGAACGGGATCTTTTTTCAGCAGGGTTACGGCTTCGGTGATCAAGCCGTTCAGCGCCACGGCTTTTTTCTCGCGGAGAATTTCCTCGCTGGCGCGATAGGCGCGGGCGATTTCCTGCTGCAGCGCCACCTGCTCGGCGCGCTCCTTAAAGGTATCTTCGTTAAGTGAGGACTTTTCTTCTTCGAGTTCCCTGGCAAGCAGATCGGCGAATTCCTGGTACTCGTCGCTCGATACCAATTCATCCTGGCAACGCGAAAAAAACTGGATGAAGTCGCTGAGAAATTGGCCGGGCTCAGCCAGGCGGCGGTATTTCTCCAGCTTCAGCCTCGCCAGATTGCGCCGCAACAGAATCCAGTGATCCACGGATTCAAGCGCGGTGCGATTTGCGTCCACTTCTTTCAAAATCGTTTCGCAGAAGGAGTGGAACGTCGCCAGGACCACGTCTTTCCCGCGGTCGCCGACTGCCTTCACCACGCGAGCTTTCATTTCGCCGGCGGCTTTCTTGGTAAACGTTAACCCCAGGATATTTTCACCCAGCAGGGAATCGTCGGATTCCAGCAGGTGGCGGATGCGCTCGGTGATGACCCGCGTTTTGCCGGTGCCGGCGCCGGCGATCACCAGCAGCGGCCCATCGCCATGCGTGATCGCTCGCCGCTGGGCTTCATTCAACTGCAGCCCGCCGCCTTCAGGCTGCCCCATTTCAAAAAGTGTCTTGGCCATCGCTTCAGCAGGGTAACGTCTTTTGCAACGAAGGGGAAGTGAACGAAAATCCACCTGGTGCGTCCGTTCCTGATCTACCTTTCTGCCGGCATTAATGCGCCTGTCAAAATTCTGTGCTAGTGTTCCTGTCTTGCACTGGTTGAAACGAGCGAACTACGGCAAGCCGTGGCTCGGATTCGATCTCCCAGTTGCCCCGAACCGCCCGCCCGTAACGTGATCCGCAACGGAATATTAATTTCGAACGATCATTCTGTATAGCGAAGGAGGCAGCCATGAGCACCAAGCCAGTCCGAGTTAGCGACGCGACCAGCAACCCGGGTGCAGCGAGAGTTGATATGAAATTCGAGATCGTCGTTATCCCCGTCTCGGATCTCGATCGTGCGAAGGAGTTCTACGCCAAGCTGGGGTGGCGGCTCGACGCCGACTACGACAATGGTAAAGACTTCCGCGTAATTCAGTTCACGCCGCCCGGCTCCGGTTGTTCACTCATTTTTGGCAAGAACGTTACCCCGGCGGCTCCCGGTTCTGCCCAGGGGCTGTACCTGATCGTCTCCGACATCGAAGCGGCTCGCAAAGAGCTGCTCGATCGCGGCGTCGAGGTAAGCGAAGTGTTCCACGGCGGCGACAACGTCTACGCAGGCCCGGACGAGCCTTATCTGTTTGGACGAATCCGGGTCAGCGGTCCGGATCCGGAGCATCGCAGTTACCGTTCGTTCGCCTCATTCCGTGATCCGGACGGCAATGGCTGGTTGTTTCAGGAACTGACGACGCGGCTGCCCGGCCGCATCGACTCCGCCGCGACAACATTTGCGTCGGTAAACGACCTGGCGAGCGCGATGCGGCGCGCATCGGTAGCACATGGCAAGCACGAAGAGCGCAACGGCGGCCAACGCGACGAAAACTGGCCCGATTGGTACGCAGCCTACATGGCGGCAGAGCAGTCAGGTGGAGAACGGCCACAATAACATCGCAAGCAACCGGTTGAATGTTAGCGCTGCGAAGCCTGACCAGTGGCGACTTTGGTGTTGAACTCGCCGGATTGTTTGCGAGGGATGGTGACGGCCGTCCACTGGCCGGCTTCGGCGGCAAAATGTTTGGCGAGAAACGTGATTTGGCCCACGTGGTAGGAATAGTGCGCGATCTGGCGGTTGATGGCCTGCATGACGGAGTGCGGTTCGGTCCGAATCGTGACCGTGCGGTTTACGTCAGCGTCGCTCAACGGTTCCAGCGCGTCGAAGACATATTTCCAGCCGTTCTCCCAAAGTTCCATTAATTCCGCGCGCGTTGCGGGCGGCGCTTCAAACTCGGTGTCGCGATTGCGATCGGATTTCTCTCCGTCGGTGGTCAAAAAATCACTCCAGCGTGAACGCATGTTGCCGGACATGTGCTTCACGATGATGGCGATGGAATTGGATTCCTGATCCAAGGAGATGAACAAGGCTTCATCGGGACACTGTGCGAGCGCGCGTTCGACGAGCTTCTTGTAGTAGCGGAACAGCTCGATGGAGTCTTTCAAATAAGAAGTGGTCAGTTGGTGGGCCATGAGGGTATTTTGTGCTTTGCGCCGCACGTGTCAACCACACGGTTTATGTAATCAGCGAACCATTTTGGCCGTATACCGTGTGAGGTCGGAAGGGTGAGATGGCGGAAAGCGAAAAGCTCTTGACTTTCGCTTTTTGTTTGCCTATGATTCTGCCGCCTCGAAACTGCCTGCCTTAAAGGAGACAACCGTTATGACCATTGGACAATCGATGCTTGGCGAATTCGACCAGGAGATGGCTGGGACCCGGAAAACACTCGCACTCTTGCCGGACCAGAAATGGAATTGGAAGCCGCACGACAAATCAGGAACGGTCGAGTGGCTTGCGGGCCACATCGCCACCATGCCCGGGTGGATCACGATGACCATGCAGACGGAGAGTTTTGATTACGCGCCGGTTGGCGGCGCCCCGTATGAGCCACCGAAAATGGAGAACCATCAGCAGGTGCTAGCTGAATTCGACAAGGGCGTAATGGAAGCACGGAAGGCGATCGCCAGCGCCAGCGACGCGGAGATGATGAAGGATTGGACGCTGCTGGCAGGCGGGCAGACCATTTTCACGATGCCTCGCGCGGCTTGTCTGCGGACCATGATCTTTAACCACATCATTCATCACCGCGCGCAGTTGACCGTTTATTACCGGCTGCTGGGTGTTCCTGTGCCCGGGCTTTACGGACCGAGTGCGGATGAGACAGAGAGCGCGGCGGGCGCTGCAAATTAATTAGCATTTCTGAGGGCCGGGGCGAAGGCACTTCGCCCCGGCCTGGCACTTTCGGCTGACTTTGGCGCAACGCGGTATAATTGTGCTTCTGTCAATCGGGAGGTGGTTTCATGGAAACCCCAGTCATTCTCTCCGCAGTCCGCACGCCAATCGGAAAATTTCAGGGTGGGCTTTCGAGTTTTTCCGCACCGGAACTCGGCGGAAAAATTGTGGCCGAAGCGGTGCGGCGCGCCGGGCTGGAAGGCAAGCAAGTAGACGAAGCGATTCTGGGCAATGTGGTGCAAGCCGGAATTGGACAGAATCCGGCGAGGCAGGCCGCGCTGAAAGCGGGATGCGATCCGCGCGTCGCGGCGATGACGATCAATAAAGTTTGCGGCTCCGGGTTGAAGGCGGTGGCGCTGGCGGCGCAGGCGGTGCAGCTTGGTGAAAGCGAAATTGTTGTGGCTGGCGGGATGGAGTCCATGTCCAACTGCCCGTATCTTTTGCCGCAGGCGCGCACAGGCTATCGGCTGGGGGACGGCAAGCTGGTCGATTCAATGATCTGGGACGGCTTGTGGGACGCGTACGAAAATTTTCACATGGGGAATACGGGCGAGCTGGTTGCGGAAAAATACAAGATCACGCGCGAAGAGCAGGACAAGTTTGCGTATGAGAGCCACCAGAAAGCGATTCGCGCCCGCAAGTCTTGTTTTTTTGAGGCGCAGATTCTTCCGATTGAAGTGCCTCAGAAAAAAGGCGAGCCCATTGTGATCAAGTACGACGAGTCGCCGCGGGAAGATTCGACGCTCGAAGCGCTGGCCAAGCTCAAGCCCGCGTTCAAGAAAGACGGGACGGTAACCGCTGGCAACGCGCCCGGAACAAATGATGGAGCGGCGGCGTTGGTGGTAACCAGCGAACGAAATGCCTCGCGGCTCGGCAAGCAGTCCATCGCTCGGATCGTCGCGCAGGCGGTGAGCGGCGTGGAGCCGAAGTGGGTGATGATGGCGCCGGTGGACGCGGTGGAAAAGATTCTCTCCAAGACCGGTTGGGACCGCGAGAAAGATGTGGACCTGGTGGAATTGAATGAAGCGTTTGCCGTTGCGGCGATCGCCGTCACGCGCGAGCTCAAGTTGAATCCGGAAAAAGTGAATGTGAACGGCGGAGCGGTGGCGCTCGGGCATCCGATCGGCGCCTCCGGCGCGAGGATTCTGGTCACGCTCCTCTATGAATTGCAGCGGCGCAATCTGAAGCGGGGTATTGCCGCGCTGTGCCTCGGCGGAGGCAACGCTGTTGCACTTGCCGTTGAGCGCTACTAAACAGTATTTCCTCTGTGAAAGGTAGTTATTGAAGACAGCCAAGACCCCACACGCAAAGTCGGCGTGTGGGGTCTTGGCTACTAATCGCTTTGCTCCCGAAAACTTAACTTGCCTTGTGAGCGTGTTCGAAGAGCGACTTGGTTTCCATGGCCTGGTTCGTTTCGAGCAGTGTCTTCAGGTTGGAGAGAACCACCGGCCAGCCGCGGGTGATGCCCTTTTCCATGTCTGAGCCGGGTTCGAGTTCGTCGTGGGTGACTTTCAGGCGGACGGCTTTTCCGGCGGGTTCGATGTCGAAGGTGACGCGCGTGTTCTTCTCCGGGTTTTGAGCGTCGGCGGGGAAAGCCCAGGTAATCACCAGGCGGCGCGGAGGCGCTAACTCGACAACTTTGCCCACCAATCGGATTTGTCCTGTCGACGCGTCTTCGTGTTTCCAGCCTGAGCCGACTTTCCAGTCGGAGACGTTCAGGTGGCCCCAGTATTTGCGGGTCATTTCCGGATCCATCAGGGCGTTCCAGACTTTATCCGCGCTCGACGAAATATAAGTGACGTAGACGAATTGAGATTTATTTTTCATAGTCCTTTTCCAGCTCCTGTTTTATGTCGTACAAGGCCCGCAACCGGGAACGTTCAAACTTTCCAATCCAACGTTCGTAGATTTCGTGAATGGGGACGGGATTCAGGTAGTGGAGTTTCTCGCGGCCTCGCCAGACGGTGACCACGAGGCTGGCGGCCTCCAGCAACTTCAAATGCTTGGTGGCGGCCTGGCGGCTCATGTCGAGATGCCTGCAAAGGTCGCCGAGCACCTGGCCGTTGTCCGCGCGCAAGAGGTCGAGCAGTTTGCGGCGGTTGGAATCGGCGAGAGCTTTGAAGACCCTGTCCATCCTCACGGGAAGGATGATAGGCAACCAAATGGTTGCATGTCAAGAAATGTTTTGGGGGAAGCGGAGGGCAGGATTTCCGGAAGCGGCAAAGGGCACGCAGTCTTGTAGCTCACCCCTTCAGGGGTGAGGGGGGTCCACTCCGTTGGCACGATCGCCTTGGCGATGGAAAAGCCTCAGGCCTGAAGGCCCGAGCTACAGGATTAGGCCGTGGGCGCGGGCTTCTGTTGGCCGAGTTCTGTCGCGCAGAAGGGGCAGAACTTGTCGGTGTCGGAGACTTCGCGCTGGCATTGCGGGCAGGCAGGATGGAGATTGCATTTGCAACTGGGGCAGAAATTGAAGCGTGCGGAAACGGTTGCCGCGCATTGCGGGCAAGTGAAGGGAAGCGGCTCTCGCACGAGCAGATAGATGATGAAGCCAATGAAGAAGTAGCCGCCGGAAAGTAGAAGAACGAGAAGTGTCCACAGGCCTGGATTCATTCCGCGGCGCTTGGCGTCGCGATAGACGTAGCCGAGCGAGAAAAACAGGATGGAGAGAGCGATAGCGCCAAAGGTGATGACGCCGCCTAGCCCTAAATAGGAAAGCTCCGGTTCGTGGCGGAGGGATTCATCGCCGGGGAAGATGGATCCGTTTGTCTGGAAGCCATGATGATTGACTGAGAGACCAATGATGAGGGCGAGGATGTAGAGCAAGAGGCACAGCACGACGAGCCACTTGGGGATAATCCGGAGCTCATCGCGGAAGCGGATATTTTCGCGCTTGCGGCGGAAGCGAATGAGGCGAAGACGTTCTGTGAATGCGTCGGACATGTGATTTTCCTTTTCTGTGCAACAGCTAAAATCGTTTTCCACTAGATTCCGGCCCCTGGTCTCTAGGTTTGGAGCCGCCTCACCCGGGAAGGCGGCCTAAAGCCGCCCCTACGTTTTGTTACTCCATTCCGCGGTCAGGGCTTTCTGGTGGAGGATGATTCCGGCTGCGAGCAGCGGAGGCACGGTCCACCAAAGAACGAATCCAAATTCCAGAGCAAGCTTGGGCACGCCGAAGTTGGAGCCAAGCCAGGCGAAGGCGCGCCAGACAAGTGGTGCGCTGAAGACGCCTAGCAGCCAGCTTGCCGCAGTGACGGCCCAAAGCCAGAAGCTTCCGGTTGCGACCGGCGAAGATTGTTGCGCCCTGAGGCGGAGGCGAAGTTGTGTTCGGGACGCGAGATCGCGCGGAACGTTGACCGGCACTGCTCGAAGCGCGCGCAAAAAATTCTGTGTTGATGCTCCTGCTTGTGCACAGGCGGAGCAAGCGGCGAGATGTTCGCGGAGCCACGCTTCGTCGGCTGGGCGCAATCCTTCGACGATGGATTCGGCAAGAAGCTGGTGGGCGCGTTCGTGCAGATTTTCGTTCATGCGGCACCTTCCGTCATGGCGGTTTTCAGAGCGGCCAGGCCGCGGTAGAGGCGCGACTTTACAGTGGAGACCGGCGTGGCCATCACGCCAGCGATTTCTTCGAGGCCCAGCTCTTCGCTGAAGCGCAGCAAGAGAACTTCGCGATAGTAGGCCGGGATTTTCAGGAGGGAAAGCTGGACACTTTGTGCATTCTCCCGGCTGACCAGCATTTGCAGGACGGACGCTGCGCGCTCGTCCGGGGGATCGTAAGGCGTGTTGGTATCGGGGTCGCCCAAGTCTTCCAGGCTGGAGATTTTCTTGCGGCGGGAGGCGTCGATGACCAGATTCCGGGCAATGGCGAAGAGCCAGGAATCGAATTTGGATTTGCCGTTGTACTGGCCGCCGCGTTCCAGAACGCGAATCCAGGTTTCCTGGAAGAGATCTTCGGCGAGCGAAGGATTGCCCGTAAGAAAGAGGAGATAGCGATAGAGGCGCTGCTGATATTGCTCGATGAGGCGGTCGAGCAGGTCCGGGTCACGCTGGCGGAGTCCGGCGGCGAGGGCTTGGGTATCGTCAGTCATGAAACCGGCGAAGAGCAGCGGTCGTGGTACGGCTGTCAGGGTAAAAGCCAGTGTGCTCATACTACCTTGTATACGAGGCATGTGTACAAAAAGACGCAGGCGCTCGGAGGAACTGAGGGGAGGTTTTAAGGCCAGTCTTTACAGATAGATAGAGAGTGGAAATGGCCGTATACTTTTCTGGATTGCATCCGTCTGATGTTGCAAGGCTTAGCAAACACTGTCCACGCATTTCCCAAGAAAGGGAGTTTCTTATGATGATTCGTCATCTGGCGTTGCACCTGCGCTTCCTTCTGCCGGTTTTTTCCACCCTGCTGTTTTCGACAATCGCGATGGGCCAGCGGTTTGATTATCCGCAGACGCGAAAAGACAACCAGGTGGACGACTATCACGGGGTAAAGGTGGCCGATCCCTACCGCTGGCTGGAGGATGACAACTCGGCGGAGACGGCCAAGTGGGTGGAGGCGGAGAACAAGGTCACGTTTGGGTATCTTGAGAAGATTCCGTACCGGATGCAGGTGAAAGCGCGATTGGAGCAGCTGTTCAATTTCCCGAAGTACACGCCGCCATTCCGGAAGGGCGACTATCTGATTTTCACGAAGAACGACGGATTGCAGAATCAAAACGTGGTGTACGCGCAGAAGGGACTGGAGGGAGCACCGGAAGTACTTCTTGATCCCAACAAGTTCTCGGCTGACGGAACCTCGCGACTGGGGGCCTTGAATGTGTCCGAGGATGGCCGGTATGCGGCGTACGGAGTATCGGTGGGCGGATCCGACTGGCAGGAAGGGCATGTGATTGAAGTCGCCACGAAGAAAGTGCTGACGGACGATTTGAAATGGATCAAGTTCACGGGGTTTGGCTGGGCGGGGAATGGATTTTTCTACAGCCGGTTTGATGCGCCGGAAGCCGGGCACGAGCTGTCGTCAAAAAATGAATTTCAGAAAGTGTATTTCCACGTGCTTGGAACGGAACAATCCGCCGACGAACTGATTTATGAAGACAAACAGAATCCGCAGCGGTTCCAGTCGGTGGCCACGACAAACGACCAGCGGTTCGCAATTCTTACGGTTTCCGACCGGGGCAAAGGGAAGCGGGGGAACGCGCTGTATTTCCGCGACCTTTCGAAGAAAGAAAAGGCGTTCGTGCCGATCGTTACGGAGATTGCGGACGACTACTTTGTGGTAGTGGACAACCTGGGCGACAAATTCCTGATCGCCACGGATCAGAACGCGCCCAAAGGGAAGCTGATGCTTTACGACCCGGCCAACACAATGGCGCCGTGGAAAGAAGTGATTCCGCAGAAGGCGGATTCGCTGGACAACGTGGAGTCGCTGGGCGGAAAACTTTTTGCGACGTATCTGAAGGATGTGGCCAGCCACGTTTACGTGTACAGTCCGGCGGGACAATTGGAGAACGAAATTGAAATGCCCGGAGCGGGCGCGGCCACGGGATTCCGCGGCAATCGAGAGGACAAGGACGCCTTCTTTTTGTATACGTCATTTAATTATCCGCCGAGCGTTTTCCGCTATGAACTGGCGACCAAGAAGACGAGCCCGTACCGGATGGCGGAAGTTCACGGATTCCGGCCGGAGGACTACGAAACAAAGCAAGTGTTTTACAAGAGCAAGGACGGGACGCGGATTCCGATGTTCCTGGTCTATAAGAAGGGGTTGAAGCTGGACGGGACGAATCCGACTTTGCTCTACGGCTATGGAGGGTTCGATATCACGATGGCGCCGGGATTCAATCCGCTGCGACTGGCGCTGCTGGAGCAGGGATTTGTGTATGCTTCGGCGAATTTGCGCGGCGGCGGGGAATATGGCGAAGCGTGGCATGATGCAGGAACAAAGCTGAAGAAGCAGAATGTGTTCGACGATTTTATTGCGGCGGCGGAATGGTTGATCGCCAACAAATACACTTCGCGGGAGAAGCTGGCAATCAACGGCGGGTCAAACGGCGGGTTGCTGGTGGGCGCGGTGATGAACCAGCGGCCAGAGTTGTTTCACGTGGCGGTGCCACAGGTCGGAGTGATGGACATGCTGCGGTTCCAGAAATTCACGATTGGGTGGAACTGGGCGGCGGATTATGGATCGAGCGATGACCCGGAGCAGTTCAAGGCGATTTATAAGTATTCGCCGCTGCACAATATCAAGTCGGGGGAGAAGTATCCGGCTACGTTTATTACGACTGCTGATCATGATGACCGCGTAGTTCCAGCACATTCGTTTAAGTATGCGGCGACGCTGCAGGCTGCGGCGAGTCCGGCGAATCCCGTGCTGATCCGGATTGAAACGAAATCCGGCCACAATGCCAGCAGCACTACGAAGAATATTGAGCTGGCGGCCGACGTCTATTCGTTTCTTTTTCAGAACCTCGGTGTTACGCCGAAATATTGAGCCGGCGCTCGCGCTTTGCTGACATTTTTCTCCGGCTTGCGATAGACTGCGGGACGCCATGTTCTGCCCGCAATGCAATGTTGAGTATCGTTCCGGGTTCACCCGCTGCACCGATTGCGAGGTGGAGCTAGTGAACGAGCCGCCGCACTACGCGCTTGCCGGCCAGCCGCCCCCCCAATGCAGGCGATCCGAATGAAGATCCGTTCTGTTCTTTTTGGAAGGGCGAAGACGCACGAGTGCACGCTGAGCTTTGCGAAGTTTTGGAAGAAGCCGGGATACCGCACAAGACAGTGTTTCGCCGAGACCACCTATTCAACATGAACAATTATCCGGGATACGAAGTGGGAGTTCCGTTCTCGTTGTTCGAGAAGGCCGAAAAGGCCGTGCAGGCGGCCTATGGCCCGGAAGACGCAGGGGGCGGCGCGGAACAGCAATTGGCGGGGATTGTGGCGCGACCAGCCGCCGACATTCCAATTCTCTCGGAGAGCGTAACTCAGGCGGACGAAGAGATTCCTGGCCCTCCGAGCGCCGGCGAAGATGGGGAGTGGTACCCGGAAGATGCGACGGAAGTTGTGTGGTCTACGGATAGTGGCGAGCCGAGTGATTTCCTGGTTGCCGCGCTTCACGAAAATGGAATCGAATCCCGGGTGGACGAGCAGGGAACCCGGGCAAAGCTTTACGTTTTGCCGCACGACGCCACGCAGGCGCGGGAAATTGTGCGGGAAGTGGTGGAAGGCGAACCGCCGGAGTAAACACGAGTCAAATTCCCGCTGTAGTACACTCTAACAATGTACTGCCCCAGATGCAGAACGGAATACCGGCCGGGATTCGCGCGATGTTCGGACTGTTCCGTTGATCTGGTCCATGAATTGCCGACGGAGGAGTTTGAGGAGGAGCAGACCGCTCCCCTGTGGCCGGACGCGAAATCCCTGTCGGAATTGTGGCGAGGGGAAGATACCTTTTTGCATGGGCAATTGCTGACGGAGTTAAAGCAGGCCGGGATTGCATACGAAACAGCGCGAACGAGAGAAGCGGCGGGTTGCGGGATTGATCCGGTTGCTCGCGGCGTGGAACCACGGTTTGGTTTTATCGTAAGAGTGCAGCCGAAAGACAGTTCAGCGGCCACAGGAAAACTTTGCAAATTGCTGGAAGCGGAGAAGGTGGATTTATCGATCCCGGTGGACACTTCGGCCGCCTACGGTGGATCCCAACAGAAAATGTCGACCGGCGTTTCGAAGCAAGTAGCATCTGAGGAATACGAAGAACAAGAACAGAAATGCGTTTGGGAAGGGAACGACGCCCTGAAGCGTGATTTTGTACGGGCGAGTTTACGCGAGTGTGGCATACCGTCGGAGTCGTCGCTCGAAGGCCAGAGTTACCGCGTATTCGTTGGCGATGCGGTCCATCGAAAGGCGGTCGCGACCATAAAAGAAATTGTGGAGGGAACACCCCCCTCCTTTGAGCCACCCGATCGAGAAAGCCGTGCGGAAACTTCATTCGCGAAATATCAAATGTTCTTTTGTTCTTTGTTGACAGGCCTGATGGCACCCATAGCTCTCCTTTTCCTGGTGCAATTCGTGGCAGACAGCTATCTCGCAGTGCAGCTTCTGAAACTTCTCACTGGGTGTGCGGCGCTCGGTGCATTGTGGACAGGTTATCAGGCGCTCCGGTATGAAAGGCGGCCCGGCTTATATGTGCTGATGGCGATTCTTCCGCTTTCGTTCATCTGGTACTACCTCGGCCGCTACAAGCCGCGGACCGCAGAGGTAACTGGGCCGTCCTTTGACCAACCGTCGGAGTGATCTGGCAAACAGGAAGGAAGGGTCTACACTTTTCCGTCGCGGCGAGATAGATTGGAGATCCCTTTCCTTCTGCCGCGGAGGCTTCCATGAAGCGAGCTGCGGTTGGTTTCCGGGTGCATTCGGGATGGAGTGCGCTCGTTGTGGTTTCCCTTGAAAAAGATGGGCCGATTGTTCTGAGCCGCGAGCGGATTCATCTGGTAGAGACATTCATTTACAAATTCAGGCAGCCGTATCATACGGCGGAAAGAATGCCGCTGGAGAAGGCGCGGGCGTTTGTCGAGGAGTCGCTTGTCGAGGCGAAGCGGCTTGCTTGTAGTGCACTTCGTTCGACACAGAAAGAGCTGGGGAACAAAGGATACGAGCTGGCGCGAGGGGCGCTACTGCTCGCATCAGGGAAGGCGCTCCCGAGTCTGGAGACTACTTTGTTGTCGCATGCGCTGATCCATACCGCGGATGGAGAACATTTCCGCGAGGCGTTGCGGTATGCGTGCGCTGATTGCGGGATGGAGATTTCTTGTATCAAGGAGCGGGAGTTGCTGGAGCGCGGTGTGAAGTCGCTCCGGACGAGGCGAGACAGGCTCTTGCGGCGATTGACGCAGCTGGGGGCAGGCTTCGGGTCTCCGTGGACGCAGGATGAAAAATACGCGGCTCTGGCTGCTTGGCTTGTTTTGGCGGAGGCGGCGTAAATCTTTCCCGCGGCTCTCCGCGGCTTGACCCACTGCTCCGACTCGTGTTTCCTTTACTTGCGGCTTCGAGTTGACTGGAGGATTCGTGAGTTTGGATTCGATCAAGACGGTGGCGGTGCTGGGCGCGGGGACGATGGGGAACGGCATCGCGCACGTGTTTGCGCGGGCGGGCTACAGCGTGATTTTGCGCGACGTGCAGGAGAGTTTTCTGCAGCGCGGGATGGAGACGATTGGGAAGAACCTGGACCGCGAGGTGAAGAAAGGGAAGTTGACGGAGGCAGAAAAGCCGCAGGTGCTGGGGCGGGTGAAGCCGGTGACGGACTTTGCGGCGGTGGCGGCGGCGGATTTTGTGGTGGAAGCGGTGCCGGAGAAGCTGGAAGTCAAACGGGCGGTGCTTACCGAGGCCGACAAGCTGCTGCGACCGGAAGTGATTTTGACGAGCAACACGTCTTCGATTGCGATTACCACGCTGGCCGCCATGACGAAGCGGCCGGAACGATTTGTTGGGATGCACTTCATGAATCCGGTGCCGGTGATGGCGCTGGTGGAAGTGATTCGGGCGCTGCAGACAAGCGATGCTGCGTTTGCCACCACGATGGAACTAGCCAAGAAACTGGGGAAGACGCCGGTGGCGGTGAATGACGCGCCGGGATTTGTGTCGAATCGTGTGCTGATGCCGCTGATCAACGAAGCAGCGTACGCAGTGATGGAAGGCGTTGCTACGCCGGAGGCGGTGGACGCGGTGATGAAACTGGGGATGAATTACCCGATGGGACCGCTGGAGCTTGCGGATTTCATCGGCCTCGATGTTTGTGTGGACATCATGCACGTCCTGCTCGATGGGCTTGGTGATCCCAAGTATCGCGCTTGCCCGCTGCTCAAGAAATATGTTGCCGCCGGCTGGCTTGGCCGCAAATCCGGGCGTGGCTTCTATTCATATGCGTGATGCGAAGCTTCACATCGGTGGAAATGACGCCCATTCCTAATTGCCGGACATGAAAGAAAAGCTCGACATCACATTTCACAGTGATTTTCCGCCACAATTGTGTCTCGCGAAGCTCGCCGAGCAGATTGATGTGGATCACTTCACTTTGCTCTCGTTTTCCGGTTACAAGGGCAACAAGCCCATTCTCGGACGGGTTGCAGGCAATGAATTCCGGTTGCACAAGCGAAGGTATTGGCACAACAGTTTCGGTCCCGTGCTTTTCGGTCGGGTTCTTCCGGATTTCAAAGGCACGACGGTTGAAGCCTATTGGGACATTTGGAAATGGCCTCGAGTGTTTATGAGGGTGTGGCTCGGATTCGCTGTTGCATCCGGGATACCGATATTTTTAGTGTCCGCGCGAGATGCACTACGCGAACGATCCTTAGTGAGTAACAACAACTGGCTGGGCCTGGCTGTGCCGCTCATCTTTGTGCTGTTTGGGCTGCTGTTCCCGCGGATAGGAGCGGCGCTGAGCTTTCACGAGCGGAAACACATCATTAAACTGCTTGAAGGTGCGCTCATGGCGGGGCCCAAACCTCTGCGGGAGACGAACCGCGATTGGAAGACGTCAGTCGACAGCTGGTGGGGGTAGGCGAAGGGCGAACATGGAGCGAAAATAATGTTTGCTTTTGTTTCGCCTTTGACGTAGTGTGGGGCCATCAGGTTTTCAACAGGTGGCCCATGGCCCAGAGCCGTTTGGATGTTCTAAGCTGCGTTGAGCATGAGAGACTCGCATTTGAGCTTCTTGAGGTGCGCACGCGGGGGCAGTATCTGACCCGGCTGCGCGGCATCAGCCGCGAAGAACAGGCCGAGTGGGACCGCCGGGAGCGCGCGGCGCTGGCGCAACTGGTGGATCACGAGCTGGAGCATGGCTGCGACCGTTGAAAGCCTTTGCAATGCGGAAGGAAAACCAGGAGTAGCATTGCCAGATACGAAGTGGTAATATTCCGTTATCGTAACGTATCGGGACAGGCCGCGGCGGAGTTCCCCCCGCCCGCTTGGCAACATGCTGCACCGGCCCATTCGCGAAATCCCTAATTTCCTCGACCGAGGTGTGAAATGACAGACGAAAAAGCAAAATTGCTGGAAGCGGCGATATCGCAGATCGAGAAGTCGTACGGCAAGGGCTCGATCATGCGGCTGGGCAGCAAGGACGTGCTGGTGCCGGTGAACGTGATTCCTTCCGGGTGCTTATCGATTGACGCGGCGCTGGGCGTGGGCGGTTTTCCACGCGGGCGCGTGATTGAGATTTACGGGCCAGAATCGGGCGGTAAGACGACGATGACGCTGCACGTGATTGCCGAAGCGCAGAAGCTGGGCGGGCAGGCCGCGTTCATCGACGCGGAGCATGCGCTGGACCCGGTGTATGCGCGGAAACTGGGTGTGGACGTGGACAACCTGCTGGTGTCGCAGCCGGACCACGGGGAACAGGCGCTCGAAATTGCGGAAACGCTGATTCGTTCTGGCGGCGTGGACATTGTGGTTGTGGACTCGGTGGCGGCTTTGGTGCCGAAGGCGGAACTGGAAGGCGAAATGGGCGATCCGCAGATGGGCCTGCAGGCGCGGCTGATGTCGCAGGCATTGCGCAAGCTGACGGCGATTGTTTCGAAGTCCAAGACCTGCCTGATTTTCATCAACCAGATCCGCGAAAAAATCGGCGTGATGTTCGGGAACCCGGAAACGACCACCGGCGGACGGGCGCTGAAGTTTTACGCTTCGATGCGCGTGGATATCCGGCGCATTCAGGCGATCAAGGATGGGGATCGCGTGGTGGGTTCGCGGACGCGCGCGAAGATTGTGAAGAACAAGGTGGCTGCGCCTTTCCGCGAAGCGGAGTTCGACATTCTCTACGGCGAAGGCATTTCGCGCGAAGGCGATCTGATCGATCTTGGCGTGGACAAGGGCGTTCTGGAAAAATCGGGCACGTGGCTCAGTTACGGCGGAGAACGCATGGGCCAGGGGCGCGAGAATGCCCGCAACTTCCTGAAAGAGAATAAGGACATCCGGGACAAATTGGAAAACGCGCTGCGCAAGAAGATGGAAATTCCGGTTTCCGGGCAGAACGCAGCAGCCAGTAGCACGAGTGGCACAAATGGCCACGCTAACGTTGCGGCTGAAAAGCCGCCAATGAAGGCCGCAGCCGCAGTGGCATCGGCGGACAACAAAGCGCGACCTGCGCGTTAAGCCAACCTCGAATATACAGCCGCGGGCGATGCACTAAAATGGTGCATCGCCCGCATTGTTCTTGGCGTCTCAAAATGTGACTTTAAGAAAACCCCAAGAAGGCGAACACTGCCTTAAAGATGGCCAAATGGGCAATCCTGGCAGGTTTGGCTGGCCAGCGGTTCAACGTTCATAACAAAGCACATAGATTAGTACTGGTCCTCATTATCTATTGCAAGGGCATCTCCGCACCCCGTAGACTACGTCTCAGTCTGCAAGCTCTGACAAGCTTGTAGATGAGAAGGACCCGCTGAGACGGTGTTAAATGCTTATAATCAAGCATGGTACATAGTGGCTCCTGGGATGCATCGAATGAGCGGAAGTTTGACCAAGGATTGGAATTAGAGTAGATTTCCACTCATTCCATACTAGGACTACTAAGAACTGCTCCAGATTGGGACGGAATGATCAAGGAATTAGCAAAAACTATTTTGGTGGGCACGCTGGTGGGGACACTGGCGATGCCGATGCCGGCGGCGGAAGCTGCCCCGATTACCGCTGCGAAATCCAAGGTGAAGTCCGCTTCGCGCAAGCGGTTGGCACCTTCGCGGTATCGCGGATACGCGCCGACGTATGCGGATTCGATCAGCGCGGATGATGCGACATACGACAATCCGATCGTGCGCCAAGCGGTTGTCGATGCATTGGGACGGTACAACGGATCGGTTGTTGCGGTGGACCCGAACACGGGACGCATCCTGGCTGTAGTAAATCAGAAGATTGCATTCAGCGAAGGATACATTCCCTGCTCGACGATCAAGCCGACGATCGCGGTGGCTGCGCTGGAAGAAAACGTGATCACGCGCGACACAATGCTGAAGGTGGGCCGCCGCAAGTACATGAATCTGACCGAGGCGCTGGCGCACTCAAACAATACTTTCTTTGAAGAGCTTGGACGCCGGATGGGTTTTGACACGGTATCTCGCTACGGGCGTTTGCTCGGGCTGGGCGAGCTTGCCGGCTACAACCTGCCGGACGAGCATCCGGGATCGTTTCCGACACAGCCGCCGGCGTTTGGCGGGGTGGGCCGGATGTCGAGTTTTGGTGAAGGGATTCAAGTAACGCCGCTGCAACTGGCGGCGCTGGCAGCGGCTTTTGCCAACGGCGGCACACTTTATTATTTGCAGTATCCGCACACGCAGGAAGAAGTGGATGCGTTCCAGCCGCGCGTGAAGCGAGACCTGAATATCGCAAATGTTTTGCCGGAAGTCCGCGAAGGCATGCTGGCTGCGGTGCTTTATGGCACAGGCCGGTTGAGCGCGGATCCTGGCGGGGAGGAAACTCCGCTGGGCAAGACCGGAACGTGCGACGACCATGTGAATCCTTCGAGAATCGGCTGGTTTCTCAGTTATGCCGATGAAGCGCATCCAAGAATCGCACTGGCGGTTTTGCTTCGTGGGAACACGCGACGCGTGAAGGGCCCGACGGCGGCGCAGGTCGCGGGGCGGATCTACCGGACGCTGCGGCAGCAGAATTATTTCGGCGAGACGGCCAGCGCCGGCGCAGTGAAAACCGTTACCACAGGCAAGTAGTCCACGCAAAACCAACCGAATCGATTTCCTCGCACATAATTCCCATTTACAGAGCAGGATGAGAGGGAGGGGCTCACCCCTCCCCTATAACGATTTGCGGGGCCACCCTTCCTTCGTCAGGGCAGGCGCTAGTTGTTGGTGTGTTGCGGGCGCGGCTTGATGTGGATGCTGATGACCGGTTCGCGCAGGGAGCGCAGGCTTTCGAAACAGGAGTCGCAAAGTTCGAGGCAGAGCTGATCTTCGCTTTTTGGGTGGAAGGTGTGATGGCACTCGTAACAAGTGGAATAGGCCGGGCGCTGGCGCTGTTCCCTGACGTGGATTGCTGGATGGACTTCAAGCGTAATCATGATTTCTCCCCCATAAACATAGGCGCAGGTGAGATGCCAAATTAGGCCATTTTCTGGGGCTGCAACCAAAAGACTTAGCGATTACCGGCAGGATGCGGCTGGGTGAATCTTCGCATTGATCGTGTAGGAACGCGCAGGGGTTTGATTTGGAGTCGGGCGGGTCGGCCAGACACTTTTGACCTTGAGACGCTATGTACATAACGAAAATTCCGGTGAACGGTTAATTTCGAGAAAGCGGGAGCAGAGCTCCCGCACTCCACGGCGGGCGTTGCGGATTAGTCGCACTCCGTGCACAAAGAATTGACGTGCGGGACGCAGTGAGACAAAACGTTAACGTGCAGTGCCGGTGGAATGGGTAGCGTATCGACTGGTAGTGCTGAGTGAGCGCGGGAATTCGACAAGCATCTGGGGGAATCGTGAATCGACGATTGGGGATTATGGTGGGTGTGTTGCTGGCGGCGGGTGTGGTGGTGGATGGCCGGGCGATTCTGAAGCGGCGAGCGGCGGAAGCCGAATTCCAGCGGCAGGTGGAACTGGCGAAAGCGGAAGGCGAGCGCATCCGCGCCGAGGTGGTGCTGCCGACGGCGAGAAGCTTGCCTCGCGGAGAGAATTTCGCGAGCGCGCTGCAGGAGTTTGGACTGAGCGCGGGTGAAGTCACCGATGCCACGGCGGCGGCGCAGCACGCCTACAATTTGCGGCAACTTCGCGCGGGCAATGCAATCAGCGTGGGCCGGTCAGTGGAAGGAGCGCTGCGGGAAATCAATTACAAGATTGACGCGGAGCGGATGCTGCACATCGTGCCGCAGACGCAGGGTTTTTCCGCGGAAGTGAGAGAGATACCGACGCACACGGAAGTGGCGGTGGTGAGCGGCCGCCTGGAAGATTCGTTGTTCAACGCCATCGGGGATGCAGGCGAGTCCGCAGAAGTGGCGATGAAGATGGCGCAGATCTTTGGCTACGATCTGGATTTCTACACGGATCCGCGGCGGGGAGATACATTCCGAGTGGTGGTGGAAAAGAAGAAGTACGAACACGGGGAAACGGCGGGATACGGAAGAATTCTAGCGGCCGAATTTGTGAACGGGTCCCGGAAATATCAGGCCTTGCTGTTTCATGATCCGTCGGGTCGGCCGGCGTACTACACAGCGGATGGAAAATCGCTGCAGAAGGCGTTTTTGCGCTCGCCGTTAAAGTTCGGCGCGGCGGTAACTTCGCATTTCAGCAAAGCCAGGTTTCATCCGATCCTGAAAACCTACCGCCCGCACCTTGGAACGGATTACGGGGCGCCGACGGGAACGCCAGTGCAGACGATCGGCAGCGGGAGGGTGGTGTTCGCGGGACGCAAGGGAGGCGATGGAAACATGGTGCGCGTGGCGCACAACAACGGCTATGAGACGTACTACCTGCACCTTTCCAGAATATTTGTACGCGCCGGAGAGCGCGTGGAGATCGGCAAGACGATCGGGCTGGTCGGCATGACCGGACTGGCAACCGGGCCCCACCTGGATTTTCGCATCGCGCAGAAGGGGCAGTTCCGCAATTTCGAAACGCTGGGACTGCCGCCATCGGACCCGGTGAACAAGCGGGACTGGGCGGAATTTTCCGCCGTGCGAGAAAAGCTGATGCCGGTGATGGAGAATGGGGCGGCACTTCAGGCGCAGGATCAAGCGAACGCCGGCGGCAATCCGACTACGCGTTAGTTGTTGGGATTATGCGGCGCGAACCGCGTCTGCCCGGAAGTTCTTTGCGGCCAGAATTGTCAGGGCGATGAAAATAACCATTACCACGGTTTGCGAGATCAGAAAGGGCGGTTCGGAACCCGTTGGCGCAAGCGGGTGGAGTGCAGGCACCTTCATGAAGAGTTGCGCGATCAAAACAAAGACATTCAGCCACAGGGAGAGAACGGCGGTGACGGAATAGATTTTGCGCCAGGCACCGGCGAGTTGAAATTTATAGCGGCCGGCGATTGCGAAGGCAAGCAGAACTAGGGAAATTGCGCCGAGAATGTGCGACGGCAGGAGCTTGTGAAAGGGAAAGAAGTATCCCGTCACGCTGGTGGCGACCGTCGTAACCAGAAAGATCGACGTCCAGCCGTCCATCCGCTGCGAGCGAAGCAATCCGTAGGTCACTATCAAGCCGGTAATGATTCCGATCAAGCTGATTAGCACGTGAACGAGAGTTAAGGCTGCCAAGCCGGTCGACATCGTGTACACCCCTCCAATTGGGTTTCGCTACTTTGACGAATCTGGGGGGCGATCGGATGCAAATGTCTGACAGGACTGCACGAAGGAGCTTTGCGTCTTTCGCTGGCAGGGAATATCGTGTATCACTGCGCCTCGGCGTAGCATCTATCAACCAAAGTGAACTCCGGCCTGAGTTTGAGATCGAAAGCGGCGTTTGCTTCTGGAGGTTCCCATGTCCATCCGACCAGTGAAACGGCTCGTCAAATCGAAGCCGACCCGAGAAGGGGCAGGCGTGCATCTGCGACGGGCATTCGGCTTCGGGAACACCTCGGAGTTTGATCCGTTCCTGCTGCTGGACGATTTCCGGAACGATGTGCCGGAAGATTATCTGGCGGGCTTTCCGTGGCACCCGCACCGCGGGATCGAGACCATTACTTATGTGCTTGCGGGAACCGTGGAGCACAAAGACAGCCTGGGAAATCATGGCGCGATTGCGCCGGGGGACGTGCAGTGGATGACCGCAGGCCGCGGGATTATTCACCAGGAGATGCCGAAGGGCGACGACGTGGGTCGCATGCACGGGTTTCAGCTGTGGGCGAATTTGCCGGCTTCGCAGAAGATGACGCCGCCACGATATCAGGAAGTGAACTCGCCGGACATTCCGGAAGTGACGGATGATGATGGGACAAGCGTGCGGATTGTCTGCGGAACTTTCTGGGGGAAGAAGGGTCCGGTGGATGGGATCGCGACGGACCCAATTTATATTGATGTGACGGTGCCGCCGGGGAAGAGAAGGGTGCTGCCGGTGGAGACGACGCGGCATGCGTTCGCATATGTATTCGCGGGAACGGGGAAGTTTTGCAACGCGTCCGAACCGCTTTCGGTTCCAACGGAATCGGTGGGCTGGCTGGATACGAAGCCGCCTGCGGAAGCGGACAACCGTTCGCTGGTGCTGTTTGATCGCGGGGACGAGGTGATGGTGCAGGCGGGAGATGATGGCTTGCGCTTTTTGCTGGTTTCCGGGAAGCCGCTGGAAGAGCCGGTGGCGTGGTATGGGCCGATTGTGATGAATTCTCAGGCAGAATTGCGGCAGGCGTTTGATGAACTGGATCGCGGGACGTTTTTGAAGGCGGAGAAGTAAGCGCGATTGAACAGGTGAGAAACCTTCATTAGGCCATGGCAGTGATTCAACCGCAAAAGCGAAAGCTGTGCTTTCGCACTCAAAAAATTAATAGATGATGGGAAGTTTGGAGAAATCGGATTCGGTATCGTCGGTGACGCGGAGGATGAGCAGGGTTCGGTCGTCATGAGGTTGGCGGCCGGGACCGGTGTGCTCGTCGGTGGCTTTGACGATGCGCTGGGCAACTTTGTAGCCGGGGTCGGCTGAGGATACGGTGGAGAGAAGTTCTTTCAGCCGGTCAATGCCGTACTCTTCCTGTTCCTTGTTCATGGATTCGTGGATGCCATCAGAGGCGAAAACGACCACGTCGCCGGGCACCAGGGAGAGCCGCACTTCGTCATATTCCGCTTCGGGAAGAAGGCCGAGCGGCATTCCTGCAACATTAATTTCGGTGACGTCGCGATTGCGGATGAGCAGGGGCAAGGTGCCGCCGGCGTTGGCGATGGTGAGTTCGCGCAGCGCGGCGTCATAGACGGCGAACTGCATGGCGATAAAGCGGGCGTCGAGGCGAGCAGCCAGAAGGCGGTTGTTCATTTGCTCAAGCATTTCCGACGGGGAAGCCTCGTTATCGTGGACGAGTTCGCGCAGGATGCCGATGGCGAGTGAGCCGTAGAGGGCGGCGGCGGTGCCTTTGCCGGAGACGTCGCCGTTGGCAATAGCCAGGCGGCCCACGCCGTAGGGAAGCAAGTCGTAGAAGTCGCCGCCGAGTTCGCGGGCCGGCACGTAGGCCGTGGCGAGATCGAGGCCGGGAATCTCTTTTGCGCCGCTGGGCAGAAGCTGGCGCTGGATTTCGCGCGCGGTTTCCAGGTCATTGAGAAGCCGGGTCTGGTTTTCGCGCGCCTCTTCGAACAGGCGGGAATTTTCGAGCGCGACGGCGATGTAGGAGCCGAGAATATTGAGCAGGCGCTCGTGCTCCGGGCTGAATGCGTGAGGCTTGGTGCTTTCAAGGTCCAGCACGCCCACCAGGCGGTCGCGAAGCAGGAGCGGAACGACAAGTTCGGAGCGGACTTCGACGTCTAGATTGGTGGAGACGTAGCGCGGATCGAGGCGGACGTCCACAACGCGGATGGTCCGGCGTTCGGCGGCGGCGGTGCCGGTGATGCCCTGATGCAATGGCATCTGAAAACGGGAAGGCAGGGCGTTCTCGTAGCGCTGGGCGAACACGCTTTCGAGCATCTGGGTGGATTCGTTCCAGAGCATGACGGTGAAAACGTGATAGTTCACAAGCTTCTTGACGCGCTCCGCGATGCGGCGGAGAAGCTCTTCGCGATCGAGAATGGACGTGAGTTCGTGGCTGATTTCGTAGAGAAGCGCGATGCTTTGGGCCTGTTCAGGCTGGGCGACGAACATCGCAGGACCGGCGGGGTCGGAGTCGCCGAGTAGCGAGAAAGGGACCAAGTTTGGCGAGTTCGGATCCATGAAGGGAAACCTGACTAAGAGTTTAGATGATACTGACGCAACTTGGTTTCACGAACTGAAAAATTAGTGCTGCGCCGTGAAACGACCGGCACCGGCCCAGGACAAACGAGCTGGAGGCCATATTGGGCCGATCCCAAGCGGTTAGACGTCGAATGTTCCCACCCGTACTTCACGTTGGAATGAGCGGATTGCAAAGGATTTCGAGAGCAGGGGCGGAACTACCCTCGAGAGAAAACGTCGGGAAAAGAAAAACCCTGCGCATCCACTGGATGATACGCAGGGTGAAGGGCGGATATTACCGAGTGGGCGGGCTTACTTTACTTCCCAGACATCGCCGCCACGGAGGAGTTTGTTGAGGTTTCCCTGGCCTTTTTGCTGAATGATGGAGGCGACCTGTTCGTTGACTACGTCTTCGTAGCGGGGCAGGTCGTCCCAGGCGCGCAGAACGCCGATGGGAGTGGGGAAGCCGGGGCGGCCCTCCATGTGTGAGAGAAGGAAGGCGTAGGACGGACGAGGGTGATGGGCGTCGTGGACGATTAGGTCGGATTCGGAGATCCCGTTGCCGAGGGGAACGACCTCGATGTCGCCGTCGGGCTTGCGGCGGATGCCTTTGTCGCGGGCTTTGCCGAAGATGAGGGGCTTGGCGTGTTCAAGCTGGATGACGTGCTCGCTGCGGGCCTCTTTTTCGGTGATGCCGTTCCAGGCGCCGTCATTGAAGATGTTGCAATTCTGCAGGATTTCGACAAAGGCGGAGCCCTTGTGAGCGGCGGCGGCGCGGAGTGTGTCTTTCAGATGAGCCTGGAAAATGTCGACGGAACGGGCAACGAAGGTGGCTTCGGCGCCGATGGCCAGGGAGATCGGGTTGAACGGACGGTCGGGCGAGCCGTAGGGAGTGGACTTGGTGACCTTTTGGAATTCGGAAGTGGGCGAGTATTGCCCTTTGGTGAGGCCGTAGATGCGATTGTTGAAGAGGAGAATCTTGATGCCCACATTGCGGCGGAGCATGTGGATGGTATGGTTTCCGCCGATGGCGAGTGCGTCGCCGTCACCGGTGACCATCCAGACTTCGAGTTCCGGGTGAGCAATCTTCAGGCCAGTGGCAACAGCGGGCGCGCGGCCGTGGATGGTGTGAAAGCCGAAGGTGTTCATGTAGTACGGGAAACGGCTGGAGCAGCCGATGCCGGAGATGACGACGAAATTTTCGCGGCGGACGCCAAGTTCAGGAAAGACGGACTGGACGGCGGCAAGAATGGCGTAGTCGCCGCAACCGGGACACCAGCGCACTTCCTGGTCGGTCTGGAAATCTTTTCTTGTGAGCGGCGGTAGAGCGGTGGTGGTCATCAGAATCTCCTAAACTCCCAGCATCTCCTCGATCTTTTGCTCGAGTTCATTCTGTTTGAAGGGACGCCCTTGAATCTTATTGAGGCCGACAGCGTCGACGAGAAACTTTGCGCGCAGGATCCAGAGCAGTTGGCCCATATTGAGTTCCGGCACGAGGACTTTCTTGTAGCGCTTGAGGACATCTCCCACATTGCCGGGGAGCGGATTCAAATGGCGGAGGTGCAAGTGGCCGATCTTGCGTCCTTTTTCGCGTTGCACATTTACGGCCTGGGTTACCGAGCCGAATGTGGAGCCCCAGGAAACCAGCAGCAGGTCGCCCGCAGGGTCACCGGTGGGCGCGACGTTGGGAATATCCTGGCGGATAGCTTCTACTTTTGCAGCACGGACGCGGACCATCTTTTCGTGGTTCAGCGGTTCGTAGTTCACGTTGCCCGTGACGTCCTGCTTTTCGATGCCGCCGATGCGGTGTTCGAGTCCAGGAGTTCCGGGAATTGCCCACGGGCGGGCCAGCGTCTGCGGGTCACGCTTGTATGGGAAGAAGCCTTCGGGATCAGTCGCAAACTTCACTGGAATTGCGGGAATCTCCTCGGCGGTCGGGATGCGCCAGGGTTCCGCGCCATTGGCGAGGTATCCATCAGAGAGGACGATGACCGGCACCATGTATTTGAGCGCAATGCGGCTGGCCTCGAGGGCGGTCCAGAAACAGTCGCCAGGGGTGGCAGCGGCAAGCACGGGAACGGGAGCCTCCGAGTTGCGGCCAAAGAGGGCCTGCAGCAAGTCGGCTTGCTCGGTCTTGGTCGGCAAACCTGTGGATGGGCCGCCGCGCTGGATGTTGCAGACCACAATGGGCAGTTCGGTCATTACTGCGAGCCCCAGCGCTTCCGTCTTGAGCGACATGCCTGGACCGGAGGTCGCGGTGATCGCCAATGCGCCGGAATAGGCCGCGCCGATGGAACTGGTGATGGCGGCGATTTCGTCCTCGGCCTGGAACGTTAGCACGCCGAAATTCTTGTACTTCGAAAGCTCATGCAAAATGTCGGAAGCCGGGGTAATCGGGTAGCTACCGAGGAACAGCTTCAGACCCGCCTTTTGCGCAGCAGTCACAAAACCGATGGCCAAGGCTTGATTGCCGCTGAGGTTGCGGTAGGTGCCCGGAGTGAGCTGTGCCGGAGGAATTTCGTAGCTGATCTGGAAGGCTTCTGTGGCCTCGCAGTAGGAATAGCCGGCTTTCAGCGCGAGCTTGTTGGCTTCTGAAAGCAGAGGTTTCTTGCTGAACTTGTCGTCAATCCAGCGGACTGTGGGCTCCATGGAGCGGTTGTAGAGCCAGTAGCACATACCGAGGGCGAAGAAATTCTTGCAACGATCCATGGATTTGGCGTCGAGGCCGAGATGTTGCAGTGCGGCGCGGGTTAGCCGCTGAAGTTCGACGGGAAAGACGCGGAACTTGTCGAGCGTGTTGTCTTCGAGGGGATTTGAGGTTACGTGTGCCTTGCGGAGATCGGCTTCCTCGAAGCTGTCGGAATTGACGATCAGGATTCCGTTCGCTTTCAGGTCCGCGATGTTTACCTTCAAGGCCGCGGGATTCATGGCCACCAGCACATCCACGGAATCGCCAGGCGTGTAGACTTCGCCCGAGGAAAAATTCAACTGGAAGCCGCTGACGCCGGGAACGGTGCCCGCAGGAGCGCGAATTTCAGCGGGAAAATCGGGGAAAGTGGCGATGTCGTTGCCGTAGATCGCGACGGTGTTGGTAAACTGGCTGCCGGTGATCTGCATGCCATCGCCGGAGTCACCGGCGAAGCGGATGACCGCCTGGTCGAGAACCTCCCGCTTGGCCTTCCCTGAAGGAATATCCATTAATGAAGACATCTTGGTGCGTTATCCCCCCGTCCTGCGGACTGCTCACCCTGGAGTGTAGGAGAGTTGTCCTAATTCGGCGGGCGGCCGGAAAAACATTCGCGGGAGCGAACATCTGACCGCCAGAGACCGACAAGATAAGAATAGCATACCGTCGAAAGGGAAGCGGGAGGGGCGAGGAGACCGTGCAAGATCCCGACGATTCGAGGGACTGAAGCCTTCATTGGTGGCCCTATATGCATGGGGAATGAGGCATGAGGAAGAACGCGGGTGCCTCGAGAATCGAGCTGTGAAGTGAGTCAGCTTTGTACGGGTTCGGAGGGCGCAGAGCTTTCGAACTGGCGCTTCACGCTGGGCAAGCGAAAAAAGAAAATCCACCAGATGCTGAGGGGGAATAGAGCAATCACGAAGGAGATCGCCAGAAGCTGCTTAAGAGATTCCAGTTCGCTGACAAAGTGGTTGGGCAAGAAAAATGTCTCGAAGGGGCGGAACGCAATCATGTAGAGGCAGAAGCAAAGAGCGACGCCGGCCCAGAGAAGAGCCGCCTGGCGGGCCCAGGGTTTCAACTGAAACAATCCGATGCCGGTGCGAATTCCAGAAGCGATGAGGAAAAGCGGGACGGAAAACATGAGGAATAGTGTGAAGGGATAGAGTTCATAGAGGGCCTTGCCGTGGGAGACGGGTTTGGAGTTGAGGACGCCGAGGAAAAAACTGCCCCAGACCAACAAGGCGGAACAGCTGCCGAGGACGGCAAGAGCGGCCGCGCAGGTGACGCCTGCGGAGCGACGAGTAGAAGTCCAAACAGTTTCGGGCATAGCTGAGATAAGAAGAGCACAGCAGAGAACGAGAGAAAAGGGTACGAAGGAGGGAAGTTTGCGCAAAAGAGCACTTGACGTTCGCTTTCTTTTCGCCTAGAGTGTGGCGTGGCTGGACGGGTCCTGCAATGGCAGAAGGCCGAGTAGAAATGCCGCGCGGAAAGATTGAAGCGGCGAGCCGCGGAGGCTACGGATGGCGCTGACAAAACGGCAAAAGGAAGTGCTGGATTACCTGGTTTCGTTCGAGACGAAACACGGTTATGCACCGAGTTTTGAAGAGATCGGCAAGGGCATGAAACTGACGTCGCTGGCCACCGTGCACAAGCACATCAGCACGCTGGAGAAGAAAGGTTTCATACGGCGCGGCTACAATCAGAGCCGATCGATTGAAATTGTGCAATTGCCGAGGCCGGTGAAAGAGCAAGTGATCGAGAGGCGCATCCAGGAATTGCCGCTGGTGGGCCGAATCGCGGCGGGCCGTCCGCTGGAAGCGGTGGAAGAGCGGGAAACGATCTCGCTGGGCGATTTTGCGAGGGGTGGGAATTCGTTCGTGCTGCAAGTGAAGGGCAGCTCCATGATCGAGGATCACATCATGGACGGCGATTTTGTGGTTTGCGAACAGACCCAGGTGGCGAATGCGGGAGACATTGTGGTGGCGCTAGTGGCGGGGGACGAGGCCACGTTGAAGAGGTTCTATCGCGAAGGGGCCGGCAAAGTGCGGCTGCAGCCGGCGAACTCGGAAATGGCGCCGATCATGGTACCGGCAGGCGACGTGAAGATTCAGGGCCGGGTCATAGGGGTTCTGCGCAAATACTAAGGTATTCTCTAGAGGTAAAGCCGGGCGCTTCTGAGCTAAACTGAGGCGATGCTGGCCACCCTTCATGTTATCGGCAGAGTTTCTTGAGTCGCCTGGGGCGCAAGAACGAAATCTCGCCATGGTTTCGCGGGAACGCCGCGAGCTTGGCGATTTTGCTTTTTTTTCAGCTTCTGCTGCCTCCGACAGGGCATGGGTATGCGGTGCTTGCGCATCAGGCGCTGATTGATACGACCTGGGAATCCCACCTCAAGCCGCTGTTGAAATCCCGATATCCCGCTGCGACGGAAGAGCAGTTGAGCGCGGCGCAGGCCTATGCCTACGGCGGTTCCATTATTCAGGACCTGGGTTACTATCCGCACGGCAGCCACTTTTTCAGCGACCTGACCCATTATGTGCGGAGTGGCGATTTTGTGCTGGCGCTTTTGCGGGATGCGCAAAATGTTTATGACTATGCGTTCGCACTGGGGGCGCTTTCCCATTACGCGACCGACAACCAGGGGCACCGGTTGGCGACGAATCGCGCGGTGCCCATTCTTTATCCAAAGCTAAAAAGCCGGTTTGGCGATTTCGTGACTTATGAGGATGACACGCTGGCGCACGTGAAAACGGAGTTCGGATTCGACGTGCTGCAAGTGGCCCATGGGCAATACGCGCCGGAGAGTTACCACGACTTCATCGGGTTTGAGGTTTCGCGTTCTCTGCTGGACCAGGCGTTTCAGCAGGTTTATGGAGTGGAATTGATGACGGTGCTGGACGACGAAGAAAAAGCCTTGAACTCCTACCGCCACGACGTCAGCAATCTGATTCCCCAGGCGACGCGGATTGCTTGGAGCTTGAAGAGCAAGGAGATCAAAGCGGAGGAGCCGGGCGCCACACACCGGAAATTTCTCTACAACCTTTCCCGAGCGGAGTATGAAAAGCAGTGGGGAAAGGATTATCAGCGGCCAAGCCGCAAGGAAAGGTTTTACGCATTTCTGTTCAAATTGCTGCCGAAGATAGGGCCGCTGAAGGTGCTGCAGCTGAAAACTCCGACGCCGGAGACGGAAAAAATGTTTGAGGAGAGCTTCAATGTTTCGGTGCAGGAATATCAGAAACTGCTTGGCGAGGAGCGGAAGGGAATTCTGCGGCTTCCCAACGTGAATTTTGACGTTGGAAGCGAAACAGCGGGGGGCAAGTATCGCTTGAATGACGATGCTCACGCGCAGCTGCTGCACCGGCTGGCCGGGATGAAATTCGGCTGCGTTTCGCCGGACTTGCGCCAGGAGCTTTTGACATTTTTTGGCAGCGCGGATGCGCCCTATGACGGTAAGAAAGACAAGAAGACGTGGGATCGGGTACAGACCGAGCTGGAGTCGCTGAAAGAAATGGAGCCGGGCGCCGGGCTTGCGCATCCAATCACTTCGGGTTTACCAGTCGGCGTGAAACCCTGCGCCGACTAGGGTAGACTGCTAACTCCTTCGGGACGAATATTCTCGAGACATAGGACACACTTACCGGTGACCACAAAAATTCCCAGCCTGCTCCTGGTCGGAGCGCCCGACCCCAGCCGTGATGCGCTTGGCCAGATCCTGGCCGATGCGGGTTACGCGCTCAGTACCGCCGATTCCAACGAAAACGCCTTTCAGAAAATACAGAGCGCTGCGCCGGACATTTTGTTGCTTAGCGCGGCGGGAGGGAGCGGGTCATGCAACGAGGCGATTGCCGTGGCCAGGTCGCAGAATGCGGAAACGCGGATAGTCGTTTTATCCGCGGGGAGCGCGGGGGATCGGGCGAGGGCCCTGGATCTTGGGGCGGATGATGTGGTTGCGGCGCCTTGGACTGAAGGGGAGCTGCTGGCGAGAATCCGTACTCAATTGCGGCAGAAGGGCGCCGTGGACAAGCTGGAAGAGAAGAATCGCATCGCGGAAGAGAGTTTTGGCGTAGCGCAGACGGCGTTCCAAGCGCTGGCGGTCACGGAAAAGATGACGCGCGACGCGTTTTCGCTGGAACGAATCCTGAAGATTGGCGTGCTCGCTTTGTTCGGTTTGGCGCTGGTGATTTCGGGAGTGTTCTTCCTGTACTCGCATCGCGCGGAGAAGGAAACCAAGCGGGCGTACGGAGAGATCGCGCAACTGGAACATAGCATGCAGACCGAGCAGCAGCTTCTGGCGTCTGCCCGCCGGTTGCGCGACGACCCGTCCAACACAGACATGCTGCAGCAGAAAGAACAGTTGCAGAAGCAGAGCGAGGATTTGAAGAAAAAGCTGGCCGCGCAGAATGACGGGGCATCCAGCGAGTTGCGGCGCCAACTGGACGAAACGACCAGCCGGCTGGCGAAGATCGAAGGGCAATCGCAGGCTGCGGAGAGCATCATCCGCGCGTATGCGCCGAGTGTGGGCCTGTTGCACGTCTCGGTCGCATTCAATGACAAAGGATCTGGACGGCGGCTTCGGTATGGCGGGATGGATAGCGACGGTTCACCGTTGAAAGACAGCGACGGGAATCCGGTCTATACGACGGAGGGCCGCGGACCGGAAGTGCGCGGCGACTTTTTCGGCACAGGATTTATTGTCGGGGATGGCAAAATCCTGACCAACCATCACGTGGTGCAGCCCTGGTGGGAGAATCAAGAATTGGCCGGAGCGATGAAACAGGGGCTGGAGCCGGTGATTGCGGAGATGACGGCGTATTTCCCGGGTGAAGCGAACGGGATTCCGGTGAACATTTCGCAGATCTCGAAAGAGGCGGACCTGGCATTGGTGCATGGCGATCTTTCGGAGCTGCACCGGCCGGTGCTGAAGCTTGACGCGAGTAAGGAAGCGGCGGTGAGCGGCGAAGCGTTGATCAGCGTGGGATACGCAACGGGACTGGATGCGATTCTGGCGCGCGCGGGCGACGATATTGTGCAGCAAATCGTGAAGGCCAGCGCGGGTGATCCGAAACTGGTGCTGGTGGAACTGGCGAAGAGAAAACTGATCCGGCCGCTGGTGACGCAAGGGCACGTGGGCGACGTTCTAGCGGACAAGATCGTATACGATGCGCAGACGACTTCCGGTGGCTCCGGTGGACCGCTGTTGAACCGCCAGGGCGGAGTGATTGGCGTGACGTTCGCGATTGTCAAGGGATTCGGCGGTTCGAACTTCGGCGTGCCGATCCGCTTCGCCCTTCCCCTGGTGAAACACCAGGATTCCATAGCCAAGTGAGTTCGTCCAATCTCATCAAACACGAGCAGTTTCCCTCGCGATTTTTGAAGAATCGCCGCGATTTGATTGTGTATCTGCCGCCCGGGTATCAGGAGCAGCCGGAGCGCGCGTATCCGGTGCTTTATTTGCACGACGGGCAAAATCTGTTTGACGGGGCGACTTCGTTTATTCCGGGCATGGATTGGCATGTGGGGCAGACCGCGGACTCTCTGATTTTCGAACGGCGCGTGGAGCCGCTGATCATCGTGGGGCTTTATAACGCGGGCAAGCAGCGGCTTGGGGAGTACACGCCGACGCGCGCGCCGAAGCTTGGCGGAGGCCGGGCAAACCGCTATGCGAAATTCTTGCTGGAGGAAGTGCGGCCGTTTGTTCAGAGGCAGTATCGGGTTGCGCCGGGGGCGGAACGCACGGGGATCGGCGGGTCGTCGCTTGGCGGACTTGTTTCCTTGTATCTGGGGCTGAAGATGCCGAAGATTTTTGGCAGGATTGCCGCATTGTCGCCCTCGGTCTGGTGGAACGAGCGGGTGATTCTGAGGTTTGCGGCTGCCGCGCCGGTGCAGCCTCACCCGCGGATTTGGCTGGATGCCGGGACGCGCGAGGGTGGACGGACGGTGGAGGACGTGGAGCGCTTCCGCGACGTGCTTCTTGGCAAGGGCTGGCAGATGGGGCGCGATCTGCACTACGAACGGGTGGAGGGCGCCGAGCATAATGAAGCGGCCTGGGCGCTGCGAGTGGGGCCGTTCCTCCAATTTTTGTTTCCCGCCGGTTAAACACAGGTATAATCCGCGCAGTTTATTTCCAGACAAGAGCCGTCTTGCTTGCCGGCCGCTTGCACGGAACAGCCCATGCCCACGGATAGCGCCATTTCCATCCTGTGCGTCACCTCTTATGAAAAGGGACAAGATTTTCTGCGGGCGTGCAAGGCGCTCGGATGCACGGTTTATCTTTTGACGGTGGAGAAACTTCGCAAGGGAAACTGGCCGCGGGAAGCCATTGACGAGATGTTCTTCATGCCGGAGGAGTTGCCGGTGCAGGAGTTACTGAACGCGGTGAGTTATGCGGCTCGCAGCCGGAGGATCGACCGGATCGTGGCGCTGGACGAATTTGACCTGGAGAACGTTGCGGCGATTCGCGAGCATTTGCGCCTGCCAGGCATGGGCCTGACCACGGTGCATTATTTTCGCGACAAGCTGGCGATGCGCATGAGGGCCCGGGAAGCGGGAATCCTGGTGCCTGAATTTATCCATGTTTTGAATCACGAGAATCTGAACGAGTTCATGATGCGGGTGCCAGGGCCGTGGCTGCTGAAGCCGCGGGCGCAGGCTTCGGGCATCGGCATGAAGAAGATTTGCGCGAGCGAGGAGCTGTGGCCGTGGCTGGAGCAGTTGGGCGATAACCAATCGCAATACCTGCTGGAGCAGTTTATTCCGGGCCGGGTTTTCCATGTGGACGGGATTGTCTCGGAAAAGAGAGCGTTATTCGCCGAGGCGCACGCCTATGGGATGCCGCCGCTCGAGGTTTCGCATCATGGCGGGGTTTTTACCACGCGGACCTTGCCGCGCGATTCCGGGGATGCGCTGGAGATCAAGGAAATTCACCAGGAGCTTGTGGGAGCGCTGGGGCTGATGCGCGGAGTGACGCACACGGAATTTCTGAAATCGCACGCCGATGGACGATTTTATTTTCTGGAAATTGCGGCGAGGATTGGCGGGGCTTATATATCGAATGTGGTACAGGCAGCGACGGGGATCAATTTGTGGCGCGAGTGGGCACAACTGGAAGTGGGGGCAGGGAAGCAGGCGTACCACTTACCGCAGCCGCACCAGGATTTTGCGGGCGTGATCGTTTCGCTGGCGCGCCAGCAGGAGCCGGACACTTCCGGGTATACGGACGAGGAGATTGTCTATCGGATCTCTAAATATCACCATGCCGGATTTGTGTTGAAAAGTTCCTCGGCAGATCGAGTAGAAGAACTGCTGACCTCTTATTCGAAGAGATTCGTTTCGGATTTCCTGGCGACGCAGCCGGTTCCCGACAAGCCGACTTCTTGAAGAAAGGTCTAACCCAAGACCCAGGTACCAAACACCGGAACCCGGGGCACCCTCCGTGTCTCTTTATTTCACGAGAATTGCTGAAGTGATATCCTCGCTGCGGCTTCTATGCAAACAATTTCCAATTCATTAAACCTTGGGCCACCCATCCCATGTCGCTAATAATTCTTGGGAGGCCGACAATGCCGATCCTTCTAAGCGTGACCCTCGCGATTGCCCTTTTTGCATCCTCTGTCGCAGGGAGCCAGGCGGAATTGCCCCGTGCAGGTGTGATTGAAGGTAAACTTCTCGACTGTCTGAACGGTAAACCGATTGAGATTGGTCATGTTGACGTTTATGCCTATGAATTGCCTGCTGCCTCTAAACTGTACGAGGACCTCCAACGATTAGACAAGCTTAGAGCCCGAGCAAATGACGGATCCGCTGCTGAATTCTTTTCTTCGTACAACCGCGTCGAGAGACTAGTCACTTCCGGACAGTTTCCAGGATTGCATACTTCGTCGGATACGCACGGCAAATTCATTTTTGACCACTTATCTACAACCAAGGGGTATCTGATCTTGGCGATTGGCTTAAATGTGGAAGACCAACCTGCCTATTACAATTTTGTGAAAATATCTTTGTCTTCAAAAAATGGCCAAATCATCATTTGGATGGAACCCGGTGAACGGCAAAAATGCGATAGTGGAAACCGCTGAAGAGCTCAAGCGACAATGACCTGCCCTCTGTTCTCGTCTGAGCGGCTCCCTTAGTACCAGGGACAGTCCTGAACCTGTTCGTTAGTCTAGTTACTTTCAAGCACCCCTTTACGATACTGTGTTTGCTGCACGCCTCCCCGCGGACTATCTTTTGCTTACTACCCCGGGCCGGAAACCTGCGTGGGGTGCGCTATCCCTGGGAGGACCGATGTGGGGTAACAAAAAGCCGGAAACGCCGCAAGCCGCGCCGCCGGAAATAAAAAATTCACCAGTGAATTTGCCGCCGAAGACTTCAGCGGCAACTTGGGAGGGAACAACCGCAATGTCTACAGATGCCATGCGTCCATTGGGTGCAACCGCCGACCGCTCCACCGCGAGACTCGGACCGAGCCTGCACATCAAAGGCGAAATTACCGGAAGTGAAGACCTGCTGCTTGAGGGCACGGTCGAAGGGCTCGTGCAGCTGGACGAGCGCAAACTCACCGTCGGCGCTTCCGCCAAGGTGACCGCGGATATCATTGCCCGTGAAGTGGTGGTGTACGGCACGGTCAAGGGCAATCTCCGCGCGAAAGACCGCATTGAGATCAAGAAGGACGGCTCGGTGAACGGCGACCTGACCACCGCGCGCATCATGATCGAAGACGGCGCGTACTTCAAAGGATCGATCGAAATCGACAAGTCCGGAGAGAAAGAGTCCGGCAGCAGCGCGTTTTCGCGTTCGGCTTCGGCGCCAGCAGCCGCGGGCGTCGGACCGAAGACGATTTAAGTTTCTGTTCCTTTCCCAAGTTCTTCCCAAGGACGGCGCTCCGCAGCAAGCGGGGCGCCGTTTTATTTATCTTTAGCTTATCGTCCGCATTATTTAATAACTTGACAAGTTGTTGACTGATAGCTAAGGTGTGGGCGGTCGTCCAATTCCCGGAGGGGTGAACGATCCGGCAGGCCCCGCCCTTGCCTGCCGACCCGCGTCAAATAGACGTTCGCTTCGCAGGAGACAGGCCATGCCGCGGGGCATGCACAATTCGACTTTGCTGATTGCGGCTTTCGCGATTTTCCTCACGGGTTGCGGAGGTGGTGGAGGAGGGGGGACTCAACCGCCTCCTCCGCGGCCCGACTTCACGATTGTGCTGTCGACAGGGAGCGTCAGCATCCAGCAGGGGAGTTCGAGCGCGCCAGTCAGCGCCAGTGTGACCGGCGTGAATGGTTTTTCCGGAAGCGTACAGGTAGCGCTTTCCGGCATACCGTCGGGCGTCACAAGCAATCCTCCTAGTCCTTTTTCCATCAGCGCGGGGCAGAGCGCTTCCGTGATTATCGGCGCGTCGCCGAATGCGGCGACGGGGCAGTTCGCCCTGTCAGCGCAAGCCACGAGCGGTTCGATTTCGCACTCCGCGCCGCTTTCCCTGACCATTCAATCCAGCGTCGCGGCAAATCTGCCGCGGTCGGCATTTTTGCGCAACGATTCGGTTGCGGCCGTGGATACACCGGCTGGAGAAGCACGGCGCCGCCAGATTGTTTACGATGCGATCGGGAAACGTTTGTTTGTGGCGAACCCGGCGATGAATCGAGTGGAGGTTTACGCGGACACAAATCCCGGTTTGCAGGCAGTGATCGATGCGCCAGGAGCCTCGAGTGTGGACTTGTCCGGCGATGGGGCGACGCTGTGGGTGGGAACGGGAACGGAGCTTCTGCTGAAAATCTCCACCACCAGTTTGCAAGTGATCGCGCGCTACCCGATGGCGGGGACGTCGCCGATACCGGGGCTGGTGTTCAATCGTCCGCGGGAAGCGCTGCCAATGGCCAGCGGGAAGATTGCTTTGCGGTTGAGGCAATCTTCGGCAAGCGAATCGCTGCTTGCGCTTTGGGACTCGGTGTCCAACTCCGCGGTGGATTTGACGCCGCGGGCGCCGACTGTCTTTCAAAGTGGGCTGGGCGTGATGGCCGGGTCGGGGGACAGGACCCGCTTGCTGGCAGCGGCGAATGATTCGAGCGGCGAGGCGGTGGTACTGGATGGAAACGGCAATTTGGTTGCCGGCCCGCAGGCGCTTGGCAGCGGGAATATAGTTGCGGTCGCCGCAAATTCGAACGGGAGCCGGTACGCCGCGATTGTGAATTCCGCGGGCGTACAGCAAGTGGTGCTTCTGGATGGAGCACTGAATTCGACGGAAAGCTATTCCAGCACAAACGCCGCGGGGGTTGTATTTTCGCGGGATGGGCAGACGCTGTATGTCTCCGAAGCTTTCGGGAACGGACGCGTGATTACCGCGCTGGGTGCCGGCAATCTTCAGAAAATTGGGCAGGTTTCCGATTTGGCGGCGCAGGGAATTCCGACGGCGATCGAGGAGATAGATGATTCGCAAATGGCCTGGGGACGCGGCAATCGCGGACTTGGAGTGATTGATGTTTCCTCGCCGGGTGTGCTTTCGCTGCCGGGGCCGGCGCTTGCGAGTGCTCCGGCGGTCTTGCCTGCGGAAGGACCAAACGCCGGTGGAACGCAGCTCGCCATTGGGGGGTCCAATTTTCCTGCCGGAGCGCAGATTCGTTTTGGCGGGCAGAACCCGACCGCGGCGACCGTATCGGGTAGTTCACTGATGCAAGTGAGTTCGCCGGCGAGCGCGGCAGGCGGCCCGGTGAATTTGACCGTCTATTTTTCGAACGGCTGGCTGGCGGTGGCGCCGGAAGGATTCAGCTATGGCCCGAGTGTTCAGGAGATTTTTCCAGATGCGGGAGCCGCGGGCGGTGGCGATACAATTTATCTGCTCGGGCATGGATTCGGCGGCAGCGCGGGCGGCATTACCGCAAAAATCGGCGGGCAGTCAGCTATCGTGCAGAAAGTCGAAACCCTTCCGGCCTTCGCGGCAGCTCTTTCCCTTGATGGCTCGTATCCATTTCCGATCGAGCGCATTACCCTGACTACTCCATCCGGCACGGCCGGGAACGCGGATATTTCGCTCACGACACCTTCGGGGAGCACCACGCTGGCGAAATCGTTTCAGTATCTGGCGGGCCGGCATACGTACGCCAATCCGAGCCTTTACAAATTTGTTCTTTACGATCAAGGGCGCCAGCATCTTTATCTTTCGGCCACCGACCACGTGGACGTGTTTGATTTGGGCGCGCAGGTTTTTCGCAGTCCGTTGGCGCCGCCTCCCAACGGCCCGCCGCCGGATGCCGGCCTTCGCGGGATGGCGCTGACGCCGGACAACACGCAATTGATTGTGGCGGATTTTGGGGCACAAAATGTTTATCTGATTAATCCGGACGGAGGGGCGAACAACGGGTCGAACGTGTTCGTAGGAGGCGTTGCGGGATATTTGAATTCCGGGCCGTCGCGCGTTGCCGCAACCAGCGCGCAGAGCGTGTTTGTTGGATTGAGCGGCGAGGGGGGCACTACTAATGCATGCAACAATTGCCTTGGGCAGATGAATCTCACGGCGTTTCCTCCGACGTTTGAGCCCGCGCCACAGCCGCAGGTGACCTCGATTACGGGCGCGCCGCTGCTTCAGGCGGGCCATAGCGGCGACGCGGTGTATCTCGCATTCGGAAGCGCGCCGGGCGGGCCGGTTGCGGCGTGGTCCGCATCGGCTCCCAATTCGTTTACGGTTTCCGCGGCGAAGGATTTTTCGACGGATTTATCGGCGGCAGCGGATGGGACGATGTTTGTCACTCGCTCTGGCGGAGCAACGGAAATTCGTGGTGCCGATCTCTCGCTGGACGCACAGCCCAGTTCCGCGGAGCTGGAAACGATTCCCAATCGAGTCGCGGTGCCCGGCGCGGCTTTGCATCCATCGGGGGCGCTGCTCTATGAGCCGTTTCTAAACGGTGCGCCGCCGTCCGCTCCCCCGGCCACGGGAATCAGCGGAGGGGTTGATATTCGCGACGCTCACAGCGGGCGGTTGCGGATGCGGGTATACCTGCCCGAACCATTTGCGATGCTTTCCACCGATGTGGATGGGTTACACGGGACTTTCTTGACGGTGGATGAAAATGGGCAAAGATTATTTTCCCTGACGACTTCGGGCTTGAGCGTGTTGCAGCTTGCAAGCCTGCCGCTGGGGATTGGAAGCGTCACGCCCGCCGCGGGAGCATCGGCGGGAGGCACAAGCGTTACACTGCGAGGTAGCGGTTTTCAAGCAGGGACGAAGGCCACTCTCGGTGGCAAAGCAGTGACGGTTACGTTCAAGGACAAAAACACGCTGACATTCACCACGCCGGGGCTCTTGCCTGGAGCACAGCAACTTGTGCTGACAAACCCGGACGGCGAGAGCATTTCGCTGGACGCTGCATTTGCGGCGCAATAATCCTTTTTAACCCTTTCCCTGCATTCCACATCCAAGCACTGGGCTTGGTAAAAGCCGCAGCTTGGTCTGATTGAGAGGGCTATCCAATGGATCTTGGACTTAAAGGAAAAATTGCCGTGGTCACCGGTTCCACCGCAGGGATCGGACTTGCCATCGCATCCACGCTGACCGCGGAAGGCGCGCATGTGGTGCTGAACGGCCGGACGGAGGAACGCGTTACCGCTGCCGTCGACGGCATCTTGAAGCAACACAAGGGTGCGCAAGTGCGCGGAGTGGCGGCGGATCTTGGTACTGCGGAGGGAGTGGCAAAATTTGTGCGGCAGGTGCCGGAAGCGGATGTGCTGGTCAACAATCTGGGAATCTTTGAGGTGAAGTCGTTTGCGGAGATTCCGGATTCCGATTGGCAGCGTTTCTTCGAGGTCAATGTGATGAGCGGTGTACGGCTGACGCGCCACTACCTCCTTGGAATGCGGCGGAAGAACTTTGGCCGGGTGATTTTTATTTCCAGTGAATCGGCGCAGCAGATACCAGTGGAGATGGTTCACTACGGAATGACGAAAACAGCGCAGGTTTCGATTGCGCGGGGAGTGGCGCAGACTGTTGCGGGCACCGGAATCACCGTGAATTCCGTGCTTGTGGGGCCGACCGCCTCCGAGGGAGTCGGCACGTTTGTAAAAGAGTTTGCCCGGCAGCAGGGAATCAGCGAAGCGGAGTTTGAGAAGCAGTTTTTTGTGAACGTTCGGCCGAGTTCGCTGCTCAAGCGTTTTGAAACACCCGAGGAGGTCGGTGGGGTGGTGGCGTTCGTTGCCAGCACGCAGGCGGCAGTGATCAACGGGGCGGCAATCCGCGCCGAAGGCGGCGTGGTGACGAGTATTCTCTAACGGTTGCGGGTTATGCGCGGAGGTAGTCGGCGCGCCAGGTCTGCACCATCTGTTTGATGGCTTTGCCGCTGCGGATGTTGCCGGTGAGTACATTTCGAGCCAGAGTGGGAAGTTCGGCGTCGGACGCGAAACGCATGGCCACGAGTTGGCCGCTGGTGAATTCTTCGATCCGGGGCCTCAAATCGGCGGGCAGAAGCTTTTCGAGACGAAGGCGCTCCTCCAGGCGGATCACACGGTCCTGAACTTTTAAAGCGAAGAGGCGGGCGTAAAGCGTGAGAACGACGAGCGCCGCGGCGGTCAGCAAGCTAACAAATCCATCCAGCGAAAAAGCCGCCAACTTCCAGCGGTAGATCGACCAGCCGAAATTCAATCCCATCACCGGCATCGCGAAGTAATGAAACGCGGGAACCCACCGCACGTGATTTGCAAGACTTTGTTCCGCCATCTCTGTATTTCCTCCTTATTCAGTTTTGCGCCTGACCTTGCGGCCAGTTATTCATTCAGCGCGAACTCTCGCGTGCTTGCCCCGAGAATCTGCGAAAGATGCACAATTGGCGATAGCCGCGGATCTTGCGGCGGGAAGGCATCATGTCAAACCTCAGTTTTGCGCGGATCATGTACGGCACCAGCCAGGAAGCAAGTTCGACGTTGCATGGAACGGCAAGCAATTATCCCACGACCCTTAGGACGGGCGGGTCAGGATCGTCCGCCAAGGAATCAGAAGGCGCAACGGTTGAGAGCATTCTGCACAAACTGTGGATAGTCCTGTCTGATAAGAAGTAACTCCGCCGATTTTTGCCGTACCGAAATTCGAAAAGCACCCAATTTATTTGGCGGGCGTCGGGCAGGGCGGGGCATGCAAGTCGTCCTTGAAGACCGCGCCATCTTTCATCACGAACTTCACTTTTTCGAGTTCGGCGATGTCTTTCAGCGGATCCGCGCTGACAGCGATGATGTCGGCGTAAGCGCCTTCAGCGACGACGCCGAGCTCGCCCTTGCTGCCGAGCATTTCTGCCGGGCGTGAAGTCGCGGCCTGGATCGCGGCAGCCGGAGTCATTCCGAACTTCACCATCCATTTGAATTCCTCCGCGATGGGCTCCTGCCAGGGGATGCCGCCGATGTCGGTGCCGAAAACAATTTTCAGATTGGCTTTCAGCGCTTTGCGGAAAGACGCTTCGTGCAAATTGGCGCGAGCTCGATCTCGCTGTCCCTCAGGAGTATTCTCCGCGGCCCAATCGGTGTAATAGACGCCGAGAGTGGGGCAATACCACGTGCCTTGCTTTGCCATCTGCGCGATCTGCGCATCGGTAATGTCGAGGCCGTGTTCGATGGAGTCGCAGCCGCCATCGAGACCGCGCTGGAGGCCTTCGCCGTTGTAGGCGTGGCAGGCCACTTTCTTGCCCCAGCCATGGGCTTCGTCGACGATGGCTCGCAATTCTTCGACGGTCAGAGTTGGTTGTGAAACGAGGTGGCCCTGCTTGTCCACCCAGGAGCGGTGAGTCATGTAGACTTTGATCCAGTCCGCGCCGTGGTCCAATTGTTCGCGCGTCGCCTTGCGGGCTTCCACGGGCCCGTCCACGATATGCACACCTTTGGGCATCGCGAGTTCGGGAGCATAGCCTTCCAGGTTATAGCCGCCGGTCGTGGAAATTCCCCGTGTTGCGCCGAAGACACGCGGACCGGGGATGGTGCCTTCTTCGATGGCTTGCTTGATGCCAATGTCGCCGTAGCCGGCGCCTTCGGTCTCAACATCGCGCAACGTTGTGAAACCTTGTTCGAGGGCGCGTTTTGCGGCGTAGGTTGCCCGGGCCGCGCGCAAGGCAACGCCAGCTTTCAAAATATTTGCGTCGTAGCCGCCCTTGGCGGGATCTTCGCCCCAGAGAAAAAGATGGGTGTGCGAATCGATCAGGCCTGGAAGCACCGTTGCATTCGAGAGATCAATCGTTTTTGCGCCGGCGGGAATGGCGGCTGAACTATCGGTGACCTTTTCGATGCGGCTGCCACGGATAAAAATCAGCTGGTTCTTGCGCGGGGTTTCGTTTTGACCGTCAATCAAAGTACCGGCGCGAATCACCGTCAACGGCGCAGACTCTGCTTCCTTTGTCTGCGCCTGAGAATTTGCCGAAGACATACCGACGAGCAACAAGAGCAGCCCAATACGTTTCATACCCGCTCCATTTCGTATTCCCGAGAGTGTCTTTGGTTCGATCTTCGAAGCGCACTAGGTTCCCAGCAGATTGCTCTGAATACGGGTGTAGCCGTGCTCCTCGGCCCACAAGCTTAATGGCACGGCGGCCAAATCGTCCACCACGGGGATGGCATGGCCGTCTTTGGTGAGGTCGATGGTGCGCAGATAGTGTTTGCAGGTGTCGCAACTTTCCACGCGGATATGCGGGAACTGCTCGGCGGCGAAGACTGGTAGCTGTTTTTCGTCTGCCTCGCCGCAATTTGCGCAGAGGATGCGCCGGAACTCCCATTCGAGCGAACAGAAAGAGCAAACCAGGAAGCGCTTGCCGCCGTCGCCTTCCTGGCGCAACACGCCAAGCAAGGGCAGGGCATTGCAACGCGGGCAGCGGCAGACCGTCATCAGCGGAGCGGGAGGCGGCATGGCGCCGGTGATGAAGTCGGCGTAGGGCTGTAACACCGCTCTCGCGAAGAAGTCTTCGAAGGGATTCACGAGTGGCGGTTCGGAGGGCCCGGCAACAGGAAGATGCGTTTCGAGCAAGCCGGTTTTCCAGAATTCGTGGAGGATTTCCGCCTGACGCGCGGGGCCTTTGGACCGCAGGTTACGCGCCTGTTCGACCAACACATCCGGGGCATGCTGTTCGATTACCTGGAGAAAATCAGCGAAAGGTTCGAGCAGCACGGAGAGGTTAAGTTCCGAGCGAAGATCCCCGCCCGCGGGAACCAGGGGATTCTTACCCCAACTTTTTGGAAGGGCTTCGTAAAATTCCTTTTGAAATTTTGCGATGGCGCCGTAGAAGGAGAGTACCTGATGCGCGAACGGATGACGGTCGGCCAGGAGGGTGGCGCGTTCGATGCGCGCGCGATAATTCACATTCCAGGCCGCGAAAAGGGTCATTTCGTGCGGTCGGATTTCCGGACAATCTCTTGATACCAACCGGGGTGATAGCGTTTGGCGAAGGCCAGGGAGACGTCGCCGCGGATGACGCTGCCGAAGGCGCCGCGTTCCGCGAACACGCCCATGTAGACATGAATCATGAGGTTCCCGATCATCAGCAGCGCCGTGCCAGCATGCAGAACGACCGAGAGATACCGCACCCATCGCCAGGCCCAGGGAATCGACTCTGTGAACCACAGCACGAGTCCTGTAGCGAGGAGGACGATTCCACCTATGAAAAAGCTCCAGAAGAGAAGTTTCTGGCCGGCGTTGTAGCGGCCGGCGGGAGGCATTTTTTCGTCTTCGTTGCGGATGTAGTGAGGGAGCGACTTCCACCATTCGGTATCGACAGGATCATGCTTCATCTGGCCGGACCAGAGAGCGTACATGTAGCAGACCGCGACGAAGAAGACCAAGCCGACCCAGGGATGCAACATGCGCGAGAGTTCCGCGCCGCCGAGGGCCGAGGCGATCCAGAAAAGCCAAGGTGACCAGAAAGCGAGGCCCGTGAGCATCAGGTAGATAAACGAGCCGGCTGCGACCCAATGATTCATACGCTCATTGAAGTTGTAGCGAAGCACGTGATCGTGAGGAATCAATTGCTCCGAATGGCTCACGGTTAGTCTCCTTCCTTCGATGCCACGTCCAACTCATCATGTGCCTTCGGCCCGAACTTCAGATAGTGAGCAAACAACCCAATCAGGCCGCCGACTAGAGCCAAGTTGCCCAGCCACTTTAGCGGATGCTTCCAGAACTTCACGGCAAGCGGGATAGTGGGATTGCTCGGGAGGCCGCCGTAAAGTTCCGGCTTGGTGGCGTCGTGGAGGACGTAGATCACGCCAGTGCCGCCGACGCCCGGCGGATCGTAAACGCCGGCGTTGTCAAAGCCATAGTGATCACGGAGTTGCTTGGCGCGTTTTTGGGCGAGGAACTTCATGTCGTCCTTGGTGCCGAAGTGGAGGCAGCCGGTGGGGCAGGACTTGATGCAAGCGGGCTCGAGTCCCTGGCTGACGCGATCCGTGCAGAGAGAGCACTTGTACATGCGCTTTGTGACGCTGTTGAACTTGGGAATGTTGAAAGGGCAGCCTGTGACGCAATAGCCGCAGCCAATGCAGTGGTCCTGCTGGAAGTCCACGACGCCGTTGGTGTATTGCACGATGGCGCCGTCAGCGGGGCAAGCTTCGAGGCAGCCCGGCTCGGCGCAGTGCATGCACTGGTGCTTGCGCATGAGCCACTGGAGCGAGCCGTCTTCGCGTTCATGCTCGTTGAAGAGGATCAGGTTCCAGTAATTCCACCGGGTGTCCGGCATCGTCTGGTAGGTGTTGTCGAAGGTGGTTTGCGAGAACGGCATGTCGTTCCACTCGACGCAAGCCACTTCGCAGGCCTTGCAACCGATGCAGGTGGTGGTGTCGACGAGTTTGCAGACGGTGAACTCGCGCTGGGTGTCTTCGCCGGGAACCGTGCCCGCGTGCCCGGAAATTTTCTGGATGCGTAGTGTGGCTTGGCTCATATCAGCTCTCCTACGCTTTCTCGACCTTCACCAGAAAACCCTTGAATTCCGGTGTGTAGGCGTTGGGATCATAGACCGTTGGAGTGAGCGTGTTCGCGAGCGTCCTGGCGTCCTTACCCTCGTCTTCGGTGATTCCGCGGAAGCCCTGATGGATCTGGAAGCCAATCTGATAGACCTTTTTGCCGTCGATCATCATTGGCTTGATGCGTTTTGTGACCATGGCCTTGGCGATGTATTCGCCGCGGATGGTGGATACTTTTATTTTTTCCCCGCCGTGGACCCCGATGTCGTTGGCGAGCTCAGCCGGAATCTCAATGAATGGCTCAGGGATGAGCTGTACGTTCATCGGATTGTTTTTTGTCCAGTAGTGATAATGCTCGGTCATACGGTAGGTAGTGCAGACGATCGTGTAGCCGTCCTTCGGGGTGCCGTATTTGTCTTCGGGGGTTTTGAAGCGCTTGACCACGGGATTGTGGGTTTGCTGCGGATGCAAAGGATTGTCGATCGGACTCTCGGTGGGTTCGTAAAATTCCGGAAAGGGACCATCCGCGAAGGCGGCAAGCGGGCCAAATAGCCGGCCGACACCCTCGGGATTCATGATGAACGGACCCATGTGATCCTTGGGCTTGGAGTCCGCCTTGAAGTCCGGCACATCGTTGCCAACCCACTTTTGCGTCGCTTCGCTCCACCAGACTTGTTTGCGTGAAGGATCCCAGGGTTTGCCGTCCAGGTCGCAGGAAGCGCGATTGTAGAGCACGCGCCGGTTGGCGGGCCACGACCAACCCCATGCCGGGTGCACTCCCATGCCGGAAGGATCACTGGGATCGCGCCGGGCGGATTGGTTGCCGGCTTCGGTGAAGGAGCCGGAATAGATCCAGTTGCCGCAGAGAGTGGTGCCGTCGTCTTTCAACCAGGCAAAGCCGGGAACCTGCTGTCCCGCCTTGATCTGTTGCTTGGTTGCGGGATCTTCCAGATCTGCCAGAGCCTTGCCGTTGATTTCCTTCAAGACTTCGGCCAACGGTGGGCTGGAAGGATAGCTGTAGTTCCAAGTGAGGTTCAAGATGGGATCGGGGAACTTGCCGCCTTCTTTTTTGTAGAGATCACGAACTTTCAGGAAAATCTGAGCCACGATGGCGTGGTCCAGACGGGCATCGCCCGGCGTCGGCACGGCGGTATTCTTCCAAAGCACCCAGCGGGCGGAATTGGTCATGGAGCCGTCTTTTTCGGCAAATCCCGCGCAAGGCAGGTTGTAGACGGTGGTCTGGATCTGCTTCATCTCGTCGGTGGAGATCCCCGGCGCTCGCCAAAAATCGCTAGTTTCGTTGGGATAGATTTCGCCGACCACGAGGAATTCCGCTTTCTTCAGGGCGTCGATGTTTTTCTTGGAGTTGGGGCCGATGGCTACGCCATTCATTCCGAAGGCGAGCATGCCTTTCACGTTTCCGCGGTACATGTCGTCCCACATCTGAACCCAGGAGTAATTGCGATCCACCTTGGGCAGGTAATTGAACGCCCAGTCATTTTGCCTTGTGGCGGCGTCTCCATAGAAGGCTTTGAGCAGACTGACGGCGAATTTTGGAGTGTTGCCGTTGTAGTTGAAGGAATCCCACGCGGCGGGCTTCGAGGGCGTCGGCGTAATGCGCTTCATCCAATCGGCAAAGGAAGCGTCGGCCGGAGTCGGCACCTTCAGATAGCCGGGCAGACTGTCGAACAGACCGGCCATGTCCGTGGCGCCCTGGATATTGGAGTGGCCGCGCAGGGCGTTGACGCCACCGCCGGCGCGCCCGACGTTGCCAAGGAGGAGTTGAACAATAGCCGCGGTGCGGATGATTTGGGTGCCGAAGGAGTGATGGGTCCAGCCGACGGCATAGATGATCGTGCCGGCTTTCTTCATGTCACCGTCTTTGCGAACGGATGTGTAGAGATCAGCGGCCTTGACGAATTGCTCCTTGGGAATGCCGGTGATGCGCTCGACCATTTCCGGGGTGTAGCGGGAATACTGTTTTTTCAGAAGTTGGAAGACGCAGTTTGGATTTTGCAGCGTGGGATCGAAATCGACTGTCCCCGGCAGCGGAGGAAGAGCTGGAGGCGCGCCAGGTTTTGATTCGGGAGGGGCAGGAGATTTTCCGCCGGCGCCCTGATAATTCCAACTTGCGCGGTTGTATGTTTGTTTCTCGGAATCGAAACCGGAGAACAAGCCGTCGACATCCGGAAGCTTGAAATCCTTGTCGACGATGAAGCCGGCGTTGGTGTAGTGGGCGAGATAGTCTTTTGCAATTCGATTGTTTTCGATGGCGTAGTGAATCAGGCCGCCGAGGAAAGCGATGTCGGACCCAGCGCGTATCTGGCAGAACATGTCGGCGACCGCGGCGGTGCGAGTGAAACGCGGGTCCACGACGATCATCTTTGCGTTGCGGGTGCGTTTTGCTTCGACGGGCCACTTGAAGCCGCAGGGATGATTTTCGGCAGGATTACCGCCCATGATGAGCATCATGTCGGTATTCTTCATGTCGACCCAGCCATTGGTCATTGCGCCCCGGCCAAACGTTGGTCCCAAACTTGAGACCGTGGGGCCGTGTCAAACCCTGGCCTGGTTTTCTAATCGCACGACCCCCAGGGCGCGCATGGCTTTAACGGCGAGATAGTTGAATTCGTTGGTGTCGGTACAGCCGCCGATAAAGGCGACAGATTCGAAGCGGTTGACGGTGTGTCCCGCGGCGTCTTTCTCAATGAAGGATTCGTCGCGGGCTTTCTTGATCCGGGCGGCGATTTCGTTGAGGGCGTCGTCCCAGGAAATGTCCTGCCAGTCGGTGGCGCCCGGTCGGCGAACTTGCGGCTTCAGCAAACGCCGGTCGTTCATGATTTCCTGCTGGAGCGAAGAGCCCTTGGGGCAGAGGGTGCCGCGGTTGGTCGGATGATCGGGGTCGCCCTCGACATGAACAACCTGCGCGGTAACGTTTTTGGCGCGGTCGCCGATGGTGTAGATGATGGTGCCGCAACCCACAGCGCAATAGGGACAAGTGGAGCGGGTTTCAGAGGCACGACCAATTTTCAGGGTGCGAAGCTCCGCGTAGGCAGGTTTCAAATCGAAGCCGAAAACGGCTGCGGCTGTACCCCCGACTGTGGCGATTTTCAGGAAGTCACGGCGTGAAGCGTCCATTAGGAGCCTCCGGAGAATGTGAGGAGATGCGTCGTGGTCCCCTCTTCATATTTCTTCCCAAGGATTATGTCAAGTGCAAACCCCTGGGGCCCGAGAAGTAACAGGGCTTCGATGTAGCTGCGGGACAAATTGTTTCAAAAATGTTTGCAAACAGGACTGGTTAGGTCCGATTGGATACCGGAAGGTGTGGACGACTTTCGAAGTCAGGCACAATTCCGCTGGGCCATGTGTCGGGAGGGGTACTGCTTAACCTTCGACACACATGAGCCAAGAATTCCGGCCAGGCAAGCCAGGAATGTAAAAAAATAGAGAAAGCGGGCATGGGACCCATTCGATGCCCCCGATGCAGCGGTTCCGCCCGGGCCGCGGCTAAGAGAGCGCTGTGAGCAGTTGAAGCAAGTGATTGTGTCGATTAAAGATGAAAGCTGGCGCAAACTTAACAAACCTTTCCGCCGAACGGGCCCGGCGCGCGCGGAGTCCGCTGTTTTTCGGCTATGGAGTAACAGCAGCGGCAATCCTCCTATCGAGTGTGGTGGCAGTGGCGGTGCCGAGAGGGTTTAGGCTTGCTCTGTTCGGGGATCTGTTGGAAGTGGGACTGGTTCTGACATTTACCGTGCTTGCGCTGCAGAATATGCTGCGAAGCCAGGCCGAGGTGCGGGCCTTCTGGTTCCTGATGTTCATTGGCGCAGGCATGTGGCTGACCAGCTTGCTGATCTGGTCGACGCATGAACTGTTTTTCCGGTTGGCGGTGCCGGATGTGCCTTTGGGCGACATTTTTTTGTTCCTGGGACTGGTTCCGCTGACTGCGGCATCAGTGCTGGCACCCCAAAAGTCGCACGATTCGCGGTTCCGATCGTTCGGACTGCTTGATCTATCAATCTTAATTCTCTATTCGCTGTATCTGTTTGCCTTTTTTGTATACGCGCATCGGATGCTGCCGGGTGACCTGGGGATCTACAACCACAATTTCAACGTGGCGGACGCGATTGGAAACCAGCTATTCGCGATCACCGCCGGGGTGGCGTTTTACCAGGAACGAGGGGAATGGCGTGCGGTGTATCGCATCCTGTTTCTATCCGCGGCGGCGCATGCGCTGGCTTGCGATGTGATCAATGTGGCGATTGATACCGGAGCCTACTACTCGGGGTCTTTCTACGACCTGCCATTGTTTGGGGCAATGGGGGGATTTATCTGCGTATGCCTGGCGGGCCGCCCGCTATTGGAGAGCCCATCGGCGACGAGAGCAGGTGAGGAAGGGGAGCAGGCGCCAGTTGGTCGATTTAAGTTTCTTTCCTCGCATCTGGCGATGCTGGTCACACTTTCGACACCGGCGATTGGCTTGTGGCTCTTGACGACGAATGGGCCGCACGACAAGCTTTTTTCCTTTCGGCTGGACATCACATTGCTGACCATATTTCTGCTGACCTTGTTGCTCTCCATCAAGCAGGATTTTCTCAGCAACAACCTGTTCGGCTCGCTGCGCCGCCTCGCGGAAACCTATTCCAGCATCGAGCGGTTCAAGGATCATCTGGTGCAAGGTGACAAACTGGCATCGCTGGGCGAACTGGTGGCAAGTGTGGCTGAACAGATTCGAAAGGCCATGGCGATCATCAGGGAGCAAGTCTCTGCAATCACCTCGCGCTCGCTAATAGAATCCCGCAGCAACTCCCTGGCCGGAAAAATTGGGCAATATGCGGAGCGGACCGATGCACTGGTCGAAAATATGCAGCGGTTCGCGCAAGAAACCCCGCTGGAGCTAGCTCCCGTGGAAGTGCGGCCGCTGCTGGAAAGCGCGCTTCATTTGAGCCGCATCGACAGAGTCACAAACGTTCGCGTGAAGTTGGAGGCGGACGCGGACTGCCCGCCGGTTCTTGCCGATTCGAGCCAGTTGCTGCACGTTTTTCTGCAGATTATTTCCAATGCCATGGATGCGCTGGAAGAAGCCGGCGGCGGCGAGTTGGCGATTTCGATCCGTCCGTGCCATCCGCAGGTGTGCATCCAGTTTTCGGACACCGGTCCGGGCCTGCAGCATCCGGAACACGCTTTCGAACCTTTTTTCACAACCAAGCCGGTGGGGAAGGGAACGGGGCTTGGACTGAGCACGTGTTACGGAATCATTCGCCAGCACGCGGGAGACATTACTTGCGGGAACCGGCTGGAGGGCGGGGCCTACTTCACGATCTTTGTTCCCGCGGCCGGGGAGGTCTCAACCGGTTCCGGAATTTCTTCGGCAGTTGTGGCGGAGCGGGCGGGATGAGAATCGAATCTCGCCACAAACTTTTTCTGGGAATTTCGCTCGGGATATTTGTGTTGCACCTTGGGGTTGCGGCGTTTTTCAAACCATCCTTTGCGTTGACGATGTTTGGAGATGCGCTGCCCTGCGGGATGCTGTTGGCGGCGATCCTGGCGGTGCGGGAGAATTTCCGTTTCCATCGAGCGGTGCTGCCGCTCTTCTGGAAGCTGATGGCCGCGGGATTATTCCAGATGCTGCTTTCGCAGTCTTACTGGTTTTACTACGATTCACTCCGGCGATATTCCACGCCAAGCCCGGTTATCGGGGATACGCTGTTTCTGCTGGCGCATGTTTTCTTTCTCTCTGCATTTGTGATGCGGCCGCATTCCGCGTCCGCGGGGAGCGACATGCGATTCCGGCATTTGGACTTTGCGCTGCTGACTTTCTGGTGGCTGGCTTTGTACGGCTATTTTGCGCTGCCCTGGCAAAGCGCGGTCCATGATTTCAGCAAATATAATCCGGCTTATTACCTGCTGACCCTGATTCAACATCTGATGATTATCATCGGATTGGCAGTGGTCTGGAACCGGAGCAAGGAGCTTTGGCGCACATTTTATGGGAGCTTCATCTGCCTGTTCGTGCTGATTGCCATCGCGAATCTAATGCAAAGCGTGGCCATCGATCGCGGTATCTATTATGCGGGAGGCTTTTACGACACGGCGTTCCTGCTTTCCCTGTTGATGGTCACGGTAGTTGCCACATTCGGCCCTTCGTTGCAGCCGCAGGAAGACATAGCTCCGAATCGCGAAATCAACCAGAGATTGTGGACGGCGCGTATTGCGATGGTCGCTATCCTTTCGCTGCCGCTCATTGCGTTGCTCGGTTCGTTTGAAAAGAATGTACCCGAGCCGGTGGCGGAGTTCAGGCTCCGGCTGGTGTTTGGGGCGATGTTGCTGCTCAGCGGCCTGGTTTTCTGGAAGCTGGTGCTGCTCGCCAGGGAACTTCGCCGCCTGGTATACCTCTCGCAGGTTTCCTTGGAAAATCTGAAAAACGTGCAGGCGCGCGTGACGCATTCACAGAAGCTGGCGGCGCTGGGGCGGCTTGCCGCCGGGGCCACGCATGAAATCAGCAATCCCCTTACGGCGATTCTCGGGTACTCCGAGCTGTTGACCGATATCCCGTCACTCTCCCCGCCTGATCGGGAAAGCGCACAGATCATTCAGAAACAGGTGCACCGTGCCCAGGCAGCAGTGAACAGCTTGCGCAACACACTGCGAAACCCGGATGCCCCGCATCCAATCTCCATAGGCGAAGACGTAAATTCCTAAGCCTGCCGGCGGTTGGACACCCTTGCTTCGATTACTTTATCTCGCTCTGGAATTCGTTGCGGTGTTCGCAGTCGTGCCCTTGCTCGTCTATCACCGCCGCATTCCAAATCTGCCGATTCCGTACCTGCTGGCCACCTCGTTGCCGGCGTTTCTACTGCTCCGCCGAGACCCTGCGTTTGACGTGTCGCAACTCGCTTCCTGGGGAAACGTACGGGAGTTCCTGGCAACGATGCTGGTTCGCGATGCGATCTGCCTAGTGGGCCTGGGAATCGCGGTGTATCTGGTGGCGCCGCGACTGCTCTTTTCTCTGATTCGGAGCTCGCCCCGGGTCTGGGCGGTTATTTTTGTACTTTATCCAGTGGTTTCGGTTTGCCCCCAGGAACTGCTCTACCGCGCGTTTTTCTTTCATCGTTATGAGTCTTTGTTCGGGCGTGGTTGGGGGATGATTATCGCCAGCGCGGTGGCTTTTGGATTCGTGCACATTATTTTCCGGAACTGGCTGGCCGTGGGGCTGTGCGTGATTGGCGGGCTGCTTTTCTCGGTCACCTATCAAACTTCGGGATCGTTCTTACTGGCCTGCCTGGACCATGCGATTTTCGGTAACTTTGTATTCACAATTGGGCTTGGCCGGTTCTTCTATCACGGCGCCCGGCCCTGAGTTTCTCCCTTCATTCTTCTCCCAAAACCGGCCTCTACCCGCTAAAATACCAGGAGCAACATTCCCTGCTTCCTCTCGTGAAATACATGGGCCACCAGGCGCGTATAACATCTTCAGTGCCCTGCCCAACCCAAGGAGATGCCGCCGCATGGCGACAATACCGAAACCGCTGAAGCCCGACCTGGGCTCGTTGCGCATCAGCGACACCAAACGCAATGCCACCCGGTCCAGCAGGCGCTGGCTGTGGCTGATTTTTGGCGTGCTAGCACTGGTGCTGGTTGCCGGTGCGGCGATGGCTTTCCGGGATCGCAAGGCTGAAGTCGAGGTGGCGTCCGCCCGCAAGCCGGCGAACGGGCCCGCGGGAGTGTTAAATGCCAGCGGTTATATCACGCCCCGACGCCGCGCGACGATCGCCGCGAAAATCACCGGCCGGGTTACCAGCGTGAAGTTTGATGAAGGAACGCGCGTCACCGAAGGGCAGTTGCTGGCAACGCTGGACGATTCCGATGCGCGCCGCGCCCTGGATTCGACGAAGGCAGACAGGGACTCCGCCCAGGCGGCGATTGCGGATTTCGAGGTGCAGCTTCGCAACGCGGAAATTGAACTACGCCGGACGCAGCAGCTCGTAAAAGAGGGCGTGCAGACGCAACAGGCGCTGGATTCGGCGCTGACTACCGCCGACAGCTTGCGGGCCAAAATCAATCTGGCGAAACAACAGGTTGCGGCTTCCGAGGCGCGAATTCGCGAGCAGCAACAGGCAGTGGACAACTGCACGATTCGCGCGCCGTACGCGGGGATCGTGGTGTCGAAGGACGCGCAGGTGGGGGAAATGGTCTCGCCCGTTTCGGCGGGAGGCGGGTTTACGCGCACCGGCATCGCTACGATTGTGGACCTGCACTCGAACGAGATTGAGGTGGACGTCAGCGAATCCTACATCGCGAAAGTGCAGGGGAATCAACCGGTGACCGCGATTCTGGATGCTTATCCGGATTGGAGTATTCCCGCCAAGGTGCGAACGGTGATTCCGACGGCGGACCGGCAGAAAGCCACGGTGAAAGTGCGCATCTCGTTTACGGACGACACCCACGTTCGCTTAATCGATCCGGCCACGCAGCCGCGGATTTTGCCAGATATGGGAGTGAAAGTTACGTTCCTTGAGGAAGAAAAACCCAAGACGGCGGCGGATAGATCGGCTGCGGCAGTCCCCGTAGTGGCGTTGGTGCCGCAAGCGGCCATCCACCAGGACAACTCGTCCAAATTTGTGTTTGTGCTGAAGGGCGAGAGCGTCGAGAGGCGCGCAGTTTCGGTGGGTTCCGTTCGCGGCACGGATATCGAAATTCTTGCAGGGTTGCAGCCGGACGCAGTGGTTGTGGTGAAGGGCCCGGAATCATTGCGCGATGGCCAGCCGGTGGAGATCAAAAAATAGGAGCGGTCCTATGGTGAAAGTTGACGGAAGTGGCGGTAACTCGAGCTTGATTCAGGTGCGCGACCTCGACAAGACGTATCGCCGGGGCGGCGAAGAGATTCACGTGCTCCAGGGATTGAATCTGGATGTGGAGAAGGGTGAATTCATCGCGTTCATGGGGCCGAGCGGATCGGGCAAGACCACGCTGCTGAATTTGCTGGGTGGGCTGGACGTTCCAACCCGCGGGAGCATCACGGTGGCCGGAGATGAAATCACCCACATGTCGGCAGGCAGGCTTACGGAATGGCGCGCGCGGCACGTGGGATTTATTTTTCAGATGTACAACCTGATCCCGGTGCTGACGGCGTTTCAGAACGTGGAGCTGCCGCTGCTGCTGACGAAGCTTTCGAAAGCCGAGCGCCGCGAACATGTGGAGACCGCGCTTTCCGTCGTCGGGCTTGCGGACCGGATGAATCACTTTCCCCGGCAACTTTCCGGCGGGCAGGAGCAGCGCGTGACGATTGCCCGCGCCGTGGTATCGGATCCAACATTTCTACTGTGCGACGAGCCAACCGGTGACCTGGACCGGAAGAGTGCGGATGAAATCATGCAGCTGATCGAGGAGCTGGTGGGGAAGCATTCCAAGACTGTGTTGATGGTGACGCACGACCCAGTGGTGGCGGCGCGAGCCAACACCACGCTGCACCTGGAAAAGGGCGTGCTCGTGGAGGGGCGGAAGCAGCCGCAGTTGACGACGGCGGGAGGTGGGGCATGAAATTCTCACGGATCATCCTGGCTAATCTATTCCGCAAAAAGGTCCGCCTGCTGCTGACGATCGGATCGTTTGCGGTCGCGATGTTTCTCTTCGTCTTTCTTGCCGTGGTGCGGGACGCCTTCAACCGCGGAGCGGACGTTGCCGGTGCAGACCGCCTTGTGGTGATCAATCGGACGTCCATCATCAACCTGATTCCACTTTCCTACCGAGACAAGATCCAGCGCATCCCGGGCGTGAAAGTGATCACCCACAACAACTGGTTCGGCGGGACGTACATTGACGAAAAGAATTTCTTTCCGCAATTCGTGATTGACCCGCAATCCCAGCGCGAAGTTTTTCCCGAACTGATCGTTCCAGATGACCAGTGGGCCAACTTTCTGAAAGACCGCCAGGGCGCGGTTGTGGGCGCCAAAACCGCAGAGAGATTCGGCTGGAAAATTGGGGATCGCATTCCCATCAAAACGACGCTGTACGGCGGTGGTTCTTGGGAGTTCAACCTGGCCGGGATTTATCATGGGAAGCGGCCCCAGGATGACGAGACGCAGTTTTGGTTTCAGTGGGATTATTTCGAAGAAAAAGTTCCCGACCGGGTAAAAGGCCAGATCGGCTGGTATGTGCTCCGCGTGGACAATCCGGATGATTCGCCGCGAGTCGCGAAAGCTATTGATGCGGAGTTTGCCAACTCTCCCAACGAAACCAAGACGGAAACGGAATCCGCCTTTGCCGCCAACTGGGTGAAGCAATTCGGGAATATCCAGTTCCTGATTGTCAGCATTGGATCGGTGGTCTTTTTCACGCTGCTGCTTGTGACCGGCAATACGATGGCGATCTCGGTTCGTGAACGCACGTCGGAGCTCGCCGTGTTCAAGGCCATTGGATTTTCGGACCGAGCGGTTTTATTTTTTGTTCTGGCCGAGGCGCTTGCGATTGCGTTATTCGGCGGATTGCTCGGCATCCTAGGCGCTTTGGTTGTCGTCCCGGCGCTGGGCAAAGCCTTGACTGGACTTTTGCCGAGCATAGTTCTTGCGCCTTCGATGCTGGTATCTGGACTGGGGCTTGCGATCGTCGTGGGATTCGCGAGCGGGGTGATTCCCGGAGTCAGCGCCATGCGGTTGCGCGTTGTCAACGCCCTCAGGAGAGTATAGGAATGCTGCCCAAACTATTTTTCGGATTCGTGGTCACGCTGGCAGCGGTATTTGTTTTCCTGCTGGGGTTGACGATTCTGGTTGGACTGGTTGCGCCACTGTTCAACACGGTGCCCGTGTCCTACAACTTCCGAAGCATCCGCGCGCGGTGGACTTCGACCATTGTGGCGGTGCTCGGGATTGCGGGAACCGTCGGCGTTTTCGTGGCGATGCTCTCGCTGGCGAAAGGATTCAAGTCCACGCTGGTCGCTTCGGGGTCGGCCGGAAATGTTCTGGTGATGAGGGCGGGCTCCGCCTCCGAAATGCTGGGCGGCATCACGCTGGATGCGATTCGGATTGTTCAGGATGCGCCGGGGGTGGCGCACGATGCCTCCGGGCCGCTGGTTACGCAGGAAGTGGTGGGCGTGGTGCCCATTCCTTTGATCAGCACAGGCACCGATGCGAATGTGCAGGTCCGCGGCGTCTCGCCAAACGTCGTGCAGATCCGCACCTTCGTCAAAATCGCGCAGGGACAGATGTTTCAACCGGGGCTTTCACAGCTGATTGTCGGCAAGAACGCGACGAATACCTATGCAGGGCTCAAGCTCGGAGACACGGTGAACATGGGCGGAGGGCATTGGCAGGTTGTGGGGATTTTTGACGCCGGCGGCTCGTCCTTCGATTCCGAGGTTTGGTGCGACGCGAAGATTCTGAGCCAGGTGCTGCAGCGACCGGCAAACATTTTCCAGTCGGCAACCGTGCATCTCACTTCGCCCGCAGCGTTTCAGCAGTTCAAGGACTCCGTCACCTCAGACCCACGTTTGACCGTGGACGCCACGCGTGAAGTCGATTATTACGCGAAGCAATCGACAGTCATGACGCGCCTGATCACCGTGCTGGGAGGCATCGTTGCGCTAATCATGGCTGTTGGAGCTGTGTTTGGGGCGCTGAATACGATGTATTCCGCGGTCGCTGAGCGCGGACGGGAAATTGCCACCATGCGGGCGCTCGGCTTCTCCACCTTAAACGTGCTTCTATCGTTTCTCTTTGAAGCGTTGTTGATATCAATTGTTGGCGGGATTCTGGGTTGTCTGGCAGTACTTCCACTGAATGGATTGACGACCAGTACGATGAACTTTCAGACTTTTTCGAATCTGGCGTTTGCGTTCAAGATTACGTTTGACCTGCTGTTGATGGGAATTCTGTTCGCGCTGGTGATGGGGGTGTTGGGAGGATTGCTGCCGGCGATTCGCGCTTCGATCCGGCCGGTGGCTGTGGCGTTGCGGGAACTCTAAGCTTGAGCGGGAGCTCGCCGCGGACCCTTCGGCTACGCTCAGGGCAGGCGGCGGCCGCTACAAGTGCAAGAACGGACCGCCTCGGAAGGCGGTCCCTACAAGAGAAATGCGGCTGGACAGAAATTCAGGTTCGAGCCGATGCTGTTCGAATCGGTGCGGCGCGTCAGCGCCGAGCTTCTATGAACCGAAAGACTTTCTGAACATAGATTTTCTGCTGCTGGGCCAGGTCCTGGGCATCCCGTGCATGTTACACTCGCTTTTTCCCAGGAGACGCCGTCTTGACCTCATTCAAAGCCCGCAGTATCCGCCATGCCCGCAGGTTTTCCATTTCACTTTGCGCGATTGTTTCGATCGCTTGCGGTTCGCACACTGCCGCGCAGAATTTGCCCGCGGATCAGATGAAAGGCCTGTCCTGGCGGCTGATCGGACCGCATCGCGGCGGGCGCGTGACCGCCGTTGCGGGCATCGCGGGCGATCCGAAAACGTATTACATGGGCACACCCGGCGGCGGGGTTTGGAAGACCAACAACGGCGGCGTTACCTGGGTTCCGATTTTCGACGACGCGCGTGTCGCCTCGATTGCCGACCTGGCCGTCGCGCCCTCGGATCCCAACATCATTTATGTGGCAACGGGCGAACAGTCTCCCGGAAACGGCGTCTGGAAAACCACCGATGCGGGCGCCACGTGGACGAATATCGGTATACGCGAATCGCGGACGATTCCCTCCATTCTTGTCGATCCGAAGGATGCCAACATTGTTTATGTCGCAGCAGTGGGCGACATCACGCCAAGTGATTACCGGGGGATTTACAAAACCACGGATGGCGGCAAGTCCTGGCGGAAAGTTTTTTACAAGGATGAACGGCACAGCCCGACGGAGCTTTGCTTTGATCCAAATAATTCCCGCGTGATTTACGCGGCAGTCCGTCGAATTCCGCAGCCTCCAAAAGAAAAGACTACTGAGGAGAAGGCTCCGGAACAGCAGGAAGCGGACACGGTCATCATCAAATCATCCGATGCAGGCGAAACCTGGGCGCTTGCAGGCGAAAAAGGATTGCCGCCCGCGCACCGGGGGCGGGTTGGCCTGGCGGTGGCCGCGGGCCTTGGCGGGAAACGGGTTTTCTCGCTGATGCGCCAGGGGCTGTTCCGATCCGACGACGGGGGCGAAACCTGGCAGCAGAGCACGCAGGATCCGCGCGTCTTCGGTGACGATTATTTCGGGCGCGTGTATTCCGACCCAAAGAATTCCGATGTCGTCTACGTGATGCAGACCTCGACGTACAAGTCCACGGACGGAGGCCGCACCTTTGCCGGGTGGAAGGGGACGCCGAGCGGGGAAGACGATCACGTTTTGTGGATTGCGCCGGAGGACAGCAGCCGCATCCTGATGGGAACGGACCAGGGCGCGGTGGTAACTCTTGATGGCGGAAAAATCTGGAGCACCTGGTACAACCAACCGACGGGACAATTTTATAGAGTGTCCACCGATCGGTCCTATCCGTATCGGCTTTATGCATCGCAGCAGGATTCGGGCTCTGTCTCCGTGCCCAATCGCAGCGACTATGGCCTGATCACCTATCGGGACTGGTTTCCCGCCGGATCGTTCGAAAGCGCTTTTATTGCACCGGATCCGCTAGATGCAAACAATGTTTATTCCATCGGCTGGTATGGCGTAGTGCTGCGCTTGAATCGCACGACGGGCCAGGTGGCGACGATTTATCTTCCGCCCGCAGGCTATCGAGTGACCTGGGAGACGCCGCTGATCTTTTCGCCGAAGGATCCGCACGCGCTTTATTACGGCACGCAGTTTCTTTTGAAGACAAGCGACGGAGGAAATACCTGGAAAGAGATTAGCGGAGACCTGACCAGCAAGGCTCCCCAGCCCCCCGGCGGAGCAAAGCCAGCAGGAAACGGGCACAGGCTTACGAAGGACGCCAACGAATATTCACTTTGGGGAGACGCGGACGACGATGATGACGATGACGCGCAGAGCGCTCCGCATGGCGCGATTCAGACCATTGCGCCATCGCCGCTCGATGCCAATCTGATCTGGGTGGGTTCCACCACCGGACTCGTTCACGTTACCCACGACGGTTCGACCTGGGCCGATGCCACGCCGGCGAATCTGCCGGAGCATCCCTACATCAATTGCATCGAAGCGTCCCTGCACGATGGCAACACCGCGTACGCCGCGGTGTTTGCTTCGCACGGCACATTTTCCACACTGTACGCGCCACGCGACGTGCATCCGTATTTTTATCGCACGCGCGACGCGGGAAAGACCTGGGAGAAGATCGTTACTGGTTTGCCGGAGGCGGGAATGGCCCGCACCATCCGGGAAGATCCCAGCCGCAAAGGGCTATTGTTTGCGGGCACCACAAACGCCGTCTACGTATCGTTCGATTCTGGGGATCATTGGCAGCCGCTGCAGCTGAATTTGCCCACGGCCAACGTGACCGATCTTGCCGTTCACGGCGCCGATCTTGTCGCATCCACGTTTGGCCGCGGCTTGTGGATCCTTGACGATATCTCCGCGCTCCGCCAGTGGTCGGCGAAACTCAACGACGCTCCCGCGCAGTTTTTCGCGCCGGAGCCGGCCATCCGCGTTCGCTGGGACAACTATCCGGATACGCCACTGCAACCGGAAACGCCGGCGAGCCGCAATCCGGCGGACGGCGCGGTGCTGCAGTATTTGCAAAAAGCGCCGGCGAAGGGCGAGCTGGCGTTGGATATTTACGACCAGCAGGGAAATCTGGTGCGCCACTATTCAAACCACTCGGCGCAGGAAACGATTGCGCCGCCAAACGTTCCGGAGTTCTGGTTCTATCCGCCAGATGCGCTGCCCAATCAGGCTGGAATCAACCGTTTTGTGTGGGACCTTCACTACGCCCACCCGACCGCCTTGCCGTACGGATATTTCGGATCGCGGCTGAAGTACACGGAATACACCGTACCCGATCACGCCGTTCCCGGAGAGACGCCGCGAGTGCAGCCGCCGGGACCGCTGGCAGCGCCGGGTACTTACGATGTGGTTTTCACCCGGGAGGGGAAGGCGTACAAGCAGAAGCTGCAAGTGCTGGCTGATCCGCGCGTGCACATCAGCGCGGAAGATTACGCGGCGCAGCTGGCGCTCTCTCTGAAAATCTCGGGGTTTATGGACGACACAACGCGAGCATTCCAGAGTGTTGTGGCGATGCACGGGGAATTCGACGCGCGCAAGAAAGCGATTCCCGCGAATCCGCCGAAGGAATTGGCGGATGCGCTGGCGGAGATGGAGAAACAATTTCACGCACTCGAAGATGGAAACTCGGAGGCGCCAGGATTCGGAATCCTTAACCGCGATTTCGGGCACGACCTGGTGATGGTCCAGAGCGCCGACATGAAGCCCGCGGAATCGGCTTACAACGTTGTGGTCAGCGGCTGCAACGCAATTGCGAAAAACATTGCTGCGTGGAATAAGCTGAACGCGGAAACGCTGCCGGCCCTCAACAAACTCTTGAAGGAACAAAAAGTGGAAGAGATGAAGGCGGCGCCTGCAGGGGCTGCACCACGGCCATGCGAGAAGTAAAACAATAGTGGAGGCGGGGAGAGATACAGGTCAGTCGTTAACTGCGGCGGGTTTGCCAGCAGAAACGCCAGCTTCCGTCACGCCATTAGCCACGGTGCGGAATCTTACGACCAGGATCGTCACATCATCCGCCTGGCGCGCGCCGCGGGCGAAATTTTCCACGGATTCCAAGACCGTTTTCTGAATCTCATCCAGTGGAAGCTCCGTCTTCCCTTGCAAGACGGCCCGCAATCTGGCCACGCCGTAAAGTTCTTCTTCCGGGTCCATGGCTTCGGTGACGCCATCGCTGAAGAGCACCAGGGTATCGTCAGGTTCCAGCTGAAGAGAGGCTGTGGTGAATTCCGCTTCGGGGACCAACCCGACGGGAAAAGAACCCTCTGTGAAGGCTTCCGTCGTAGTTTCCTTGCGCAATAAGATCGGCGAAGGATGCCCCGCGTTGATGTATTCGAGCCTTCCGCCATCATCCAGAATGCCGAAAAACATCGTGGCGTAGCGCCCGACCTCGGCGTGGTCGCACAGGAAACGATTAACGTGATTGAAGGTTCGGGCCGGGTCCGTGCCGAGGGTCATGCCGGAAAGCGCGCCCTGGAGCATAGTGGTCAGCAACGCCGCGCCTAGTCCCTTGCCGCTGACGTCGGCGAGCAGGAAAGCAGTGCGGTGGTTGTCCAGCGGGAAGACATCGAAATAATCTCCTCCCACGGACAAGCAGGGAAAATTCACGCCGGAAACGGCAAGATGGGGATACTCGCGAAGATTTTTGGGCAAGAGCGCCTGCTGGATGTCGCGCGCAATGCCGATTTCCTGTTCCAGGCGCTGGCGTTCACGTTCGCGCTCGACGAGGCGTGCGTTGTCCAGAATACTGGCCGCGTCGGCCGCCAGCGCGTCCAGAATTTGCCGGTCCAATTTGGAAAAAGCTGTGGGGCGCTTGGAATCCATGTACAGCACGCCGAGAAAATCGCCGCGCCGGACATCCGTGGAGGAAGCGTCGGTGCTTGCGCGCGCGCTTGCGTAAAGTGGAATCACAACGACCGCGCGCAACCCTTGGGCCACGATGCTGGCCGCCGCCTGAAGATTCATTTCCGCTTGCGCCAGATCTTCGGTGATTACCGGGGATTGCTGCTTCATCGCCAACTGGATGGCGGTCTGACTGGGGGTCATGCTTTCGGGAGGCAAACGCTGACCGCCGCTGCGGCGCGCGAGGCGCACACGCATGTTCTCGATTTTCCCGTCGACCGCTTCTTGCAGCAGTCCGCGGTCGGCATCGGTAACGGCGATGGCATGGTCGATCATTTTCGCCAAAACGGAATCGAGCGGTAACTGGGAGTGCAGCAGGGACGTCGCTTCGAGCAGCATGTTTAATTTCCGCAGTCCGCCGCCGGTGGACTCCGAACTGGTCATATGGTCAATGCGGGTCAGCAACTGGGGAATCGCTTCTTCGGCGGTGCCAGAGGCGGAGCGGAAGATCAACTGGTAGGAATCTTCCAAGCCGAAGGTGACCGCGTCGCCGTCATTGAGCATGCGGCTTTCCACTTTTTCGCCGTTGACGAACATGCCGCGTCGCTGGCCGCGATCTTCCAGGTAGTAGCGGTTGGCTTCCATCACGATGGCCGCGCAATTGCGTGAGATGCGCCGGTCCGTCAATTGCAAATGGTTGCCGGTTTCCGCGCCGCGACCGATCAGGAAGGGCACTTGAGTAACACGAACGTACTTTCGCGCGCCATCCGGCGAAATTACTTCGAGAACCGCTTCGCTTTGTACCAGCTGTTCCGTCATTCCCGCCGCCCTTACTCCCCCACTAAGCCGCGCATTGTAACACGCACTTGCGAGCTTCGCCTTGCTTCCTACGGTCGCCCCTGGACCCATCCACGATACCACCGCAACCCGCGGAAAAGCTCAGCGATTCGCGGCCATCCGGCGTTCCACATAATCGTTCACGAACGCGTCGAAGGCGAGGTCGAGCCGCTTGGTGATCTCTCCCGTGGTTCCGTTCCCGATCTGCCGCCCGGCGATTTCGCGGATCCCGATCACGTTGCGATTCGTGGAGGTGATGAACACTTCGTCCGCGGCGTACAAATCTTCGAGACGCATCGTCTGCTCCACCACCGACGTACCAGCTTCCGGGGCAACTTCAGTCAACACGCCCCGCGTAACGCCTTCCAGACATCCCGAATTGAGAGGCGGAGTTAAGACTTTATCGCCCTTTACGGCGAAGATATTTGCCGCCGTGCATTCGCTGACCTCGCCGCGTTCGTTGAGCAGCACTACTTCATCGAAGCCCTCGCGTTGGGCTTCGGCCACGGCCCAGACGCTGTTCAGCCACGAGGTGGTTTTGACTCCTGCCAAGGGTGAAGCCGCATGACGCCCGTGTTCGCGGACCGAGACACGCAGGGTGTCCGGATATTTCGGCACACCGGCGCTGGAGATGACCAGATCCACTTCAGGCATACGCTCGTCGCTCTTCCAGAAACCCACAGTGTTCCATATCAGATAGATTCGCGCGCATCCATCCTCGACTTTATTTGCGCGAATCACCTCCTGGAGCTGCACGCGGACTTTCGCGCTGGAATAGTTGAGCGGCAAACGAGTGAGAGCGGCATCCTTCTCGAGGCGCCGCCAATGGCGCTCGTAAGCGAACGCTTCGCCGCGAACGATTCGAACGGTGGTGAAAAGCCCCCAGCCGCAGATCAACCCCGCTTGCCCGGGAGACCAACGAACTTTATCCACGCTCTTGAGCTCTTCGTTATGAAACACAAATGGATGAATCACGCTTGCACCCGTCAATATTTCTAAAATCTGCGCCACTCGCATTGTACCGGATTACTGGAGCGCTCCAGTAGCATCGCTTGTTAGGTATCCAACCTGCTTACAACCACTTCGGCCAACCTCGGCCAAAAGAGCGAACTTTTGTGCGCACGAATTGCGACGCCCAAAAGTTCAAGAATAGACAGAGGATAAGGTGGCTCGTCGGAATTTCGATGCTGGTGCAGGCGCAATTGAGAGCGCGGAAGCGACCCCCAGCTTGAAGCACGACTCGAACGGAGTGTTCCAACCTGGGACAGTTTCTTCCTTCAACAAAAGTTCATTCCGCACTCGGTTCGTACGGCTCTTCGGTGCCCGGGGTAACTCGGGTTCACCCCAGAATTCATCCAGCAGGAATTTTTCTCTCTACCGCAGGCGGCTTGTCTTTGCCGTGGGATGTGTGCTTGTCTTTGTGCTGTTGGATCGCGCCACGTTCTATCTTCAGATGTGGCCGACCATCAGCCCCTGGTATCCGCCAGTCGGGTTCGCCGTCGCTTTGCTAGTGGGGCTTGGACTGAGAATCCTTCCTGTTTTTTTGGTGGCAGGATATCTCGCCGCCTTCGTCAATTTCCACCAGAGTGTGACGGGGCTTCCGTTTCTGCTCGTTAGCCCAGTGATTTGCCTGGTTTACGGTCTAGCCAGTCTGTATCTTCGCCACAGGCTGACCAATAGCAATCGAATTCGCACCATCCGCGACGTCAACAACATTTTAGGAGTTACCCTGCTTGCGTCCCTGGTCTCTGCGACCGGCTGCACGGCGATCCAGGTCTGGAGCGGCGAAATTCGTTCCACTCAATATGCCCAGGCGGCGTTCAACTGGTGGATCGGCGACGCAGTTGCCCTCTCGAGCCTCACTCCGTTCCTGCTGGAATTCGTTCTCCCTTGGTGTCGCCGCTATCTCGGATTCGCCGGGACGCTGGAGTTAGAGCCCACTGAGAAGAACTGGCCCCCAAGCCGAACGCAGATCCTCGAATCAATCGGATTCCTCAGCGCAATCGCATTCCTGATTTACTTGTCCTTTGAAAACATCCTCGCCCGTAGCGTGCATCTTTTCTACCTGTTTTTCCTGCCGCTCATCTGGATTGCCGTTCGCCGTGGATTGCGGGGCGTCGTTGTGGCGTTGGTCCTGGTCGATTCCAGTCTTGCGATTGTGGCGCGGCTAACCCACCAGGCAAAGGAAGAACTGGTGATACTTCAGTTCCTGACGCTGATTCTGGCCCTGACGTCATTAATCCTTGGAGCCGTAATCGGAGAGCGAAAAGGAGTGGAAAAGCGGCTTGCCGAGGAGGAAGAACGAGTCCGCCTGATCCTCGATTCGACCGCCGAGGGCATCTACGGGATCGACAACAATGGTGTCTGCACCTTCATCAATCCGGCCGCATTGCGTATTCTTGGGTTTACCTCCCGTGATCAAGTTCTCGGGCTGAACTTCCACCTGCTCTGCCATCACTCCCATGCCGACGGGAGAGCATTCCCGTTGCAAGACTGCAGAATCGTTGAAGGAGTGCGCTCCAGAGAAGGAATGCACTCCGACGACGAAGTCTTCTGGCGCAGCGACGGCAGCAGCTTTCCAGTTGAATATTGGTCCCATCCCTTGCTGCGGGGGCACGAGGCCATCGGTTCAGTGGTCACTTTCCTTGACATATCTCAGCGGCGGGCATTCGAAGGCGCGATTCGGGAGAGTGAACAAAAATTTCGAGCGGTGTTTGAAGGTGCTCAACTGGGGATCGCCGTCGCAGAGATAAAAAACGGTCAAACCACCGTCAACCCAGCCTATCGGCAGATGCTTGGCTGCAGCGCAGAGGAGATGCGCTCGATCAAGATATTTGACGAGATGACTTATCCGGACGATGTCGAGCGAGATTTTAAAGACTATCAACAGTTGGCTCGGGGCGAAATGGAGCATCTTCACCTCGAGAAGCGCTACCTCCGGCGCGATGGCCGTGTGGTCTGGGCCAGCGTGGAGCTTTCCCTGCTGCGCGATGCCGCGGGCACGCCGCAATACATCCTTGGCCTCGCCGCCGACATTACCGAACGCAAACATGCGGAAGAAGAATTGCGATCGAGCGAGCGGCAACTACGCACTTTTATCGAGGATGGTCCGGTGTGCGTGGCAATGTTCGACCGGGAGATGCGATATCTTGCGGCCAGCCGCCGCTGGAGCACAGATTATGGTTTTGGACATTCCGATCTCAGAGGGCTCTGTCTCTATGATTTAATCCCCGGCCTGCCCGAAAAGTGGAGGGAATCGCATCGCCGCGGCCTGGCTGGAGAGAGGCAGCATCTGGGCGAGGACATCTGGGTTCGCGCGGATGGCAGTGAGCACTGGGTGAGCTCCGCCGTCTACCCGTGGAGAGATCCGCAGGGAAAAGTCGGCGGAATCATAATTGCGGCCGAGGACGTATCTCAACGCAAGCAATTCGAGCGACAGTTACAGGAGGCCAAGCAAGCCGCGGAGGCCGCCAACGCGGCAAAAAGCACATTCCTTGCGAACATGAGCCATGAGATCCGCACGCCTCTCAACGGAATTTTAGGGATGACGGATCTGGTTCTCGATACGGAACTCAGTCCGGATCAGCGCGAAAATCTCAACCTGGTCCGGTACTCCGCCGATTCGCTGCTTGCCATTATCAATGACATTCTGGATTTTTCGAAGATAGAAGCCGGAAAAATGGACATTGAGCTGATTCCTTTCCAGCTTCGTGAAAGCCTGCAGCAGATTCTGAAAACCTGCGCGATCCGGGCCAAGCAGAAGGGGCTGGAGTTTTCCTTTAACGCGCCCGCCGACGTCCCGGATGCGCTGGTCGGAGACCCGGGCCGCCTGCGGCAGGTGCTTCTGAACCTGGTCGGCAACGCCATCAAATTCACGGAACGCGGGCAGATTTTTGTGGCTGTCGCTGCGGCGTTTCCAGTGAATGGGCGCGTGCTGCTTCATTTCGGGGTGAAGGATACGGGCATCGGGATGGCGCCGGAGGCAAAGGAAAAAATATTTGCGGCGTTCTCCCAGGCCGACGGCTCCATGGCGCGCAAGTATGGGGGGACGGGGCTTGGCCTGGCCATCTGTGTTCGGCTTGTGGAAATGATGGGCGGCCGGATTTGGGTGGAAAGCACCCTTCAAAAGGGAAGTATTTTTCACTTCACTTTGGACCTGGCACTGGCCGAGGAGGATGTGGCTTCCGCGGAGGCGCGGACACAGGGGCGGGAATTGCCACCAGCGGCCGCCGGCACATTGACCGCCAGGCTTGCGGAGTTCAACGGCAACGGTCTACGCGTATTGCTGGCGGAGGATAACGCGGTGAACCGGGCCCTTGCCCAACGACTGCTGGAAAAATGCGGTTGCAAAGTCGGCATCGCGGTGGATGGTGTGCAAGCGGTTGCGGAAATGAAAGCCGCGGAATTCGATCTGGTGTTGATGGATATTCAGATGCCGGAGATGGACGGATTTGAGGCAACCGCGGAAATCCGCAAGAACGAAAAAGTTACGGGCAGACGAACCCCGATCATCGCGCTGACGGCGCATGCGCTGAAAGAAGATCGGCAGCGCTGCCTCACCGCGGGAATGGACGCGTACGTCACCAAGCCGATCATCCCGGCGGAATTGTTCAAGGCGATGCAGGAAGTTCTGAAGGCAACAAATGCGCGGCAGCCTTCAAAGTTCCTTGCGCCGGTGCCTACCTCTCGCTAACGCCGGAGAGAGGCCTGACCTCTGGTTGGCAATCAATTGTCCGCGGGAAGTGCGGGCACAATAAAGCCCGAAGCCACCAGATATCGGAAGAGAAAATTGACGGGCTCTGCGGGCTGGAGCTTATCCACGGACACCAAGCCGCCTGTTAGCTCGTACGTCCAGTCGCTGGCCCCCAATTCAAGCGCGCGGGCCTTGAAGGCCGATTCCGTCATCGGGTAGACACTTAACCGAACATTTTGTGTGAAGAGCCTTGCTGTCCCTTCCAGCAAGGCGCCGGCCAGATGGCCGTAACGGTCCTGTAGGGCATAAAGCAAGACCGAGAGGCCGACGGCAAAATTAATTTGCGATTTTGTGTAGCGGCTGACGTAGGAGCTCATGGTGTAGAGTTCTTTTGCGCGAAAGACGAGCGTTCCGAAACCCAGTTTTTGCAGGGCGTCCACATGCTGCAGCAGGTATTCCGGCGTGGGCGCATGGCCTTCCGGCAGGCTCGATTGGCCCGGCAGGCAGAATAGACCGAGGCTGCCCTTGCTCTGTTCGAGCTCGGCTGCCGGAAGGTTCGCTAGGGTGGTGCGGATCAGCTGCCCGTGCAGATCAGAAGCGGTTTCAAAAAGTCCCGGGGCGAGAACAAGTGCCTTTCGATAGAGCAGTTCGGTGGGAGGAACCGCGCGGCCATCGGCGGAAAAGGCGACGGCTTCGGCGTAGCCGCTGGTCACAAGAGATGTTTGCAACCGCCGCTTGTCCCAGGATTCGAAGGCGGGACCTTTCAGCTCGACGAGGTCGATTTCGATCCGCGCGAGGCCCAAATCCTCGGAGAGTCCCGCGAGAAAGGATTCAGGTGAATCCAGATTGTGCACGGATGCGTAGAGCAGATTCACACCCAGGATTCCGACGGCTTCCTGCTGCCGCAGATTTGTGCGGTCCTGCAAATTGATGTGCAGGATCACATCGCTTGCTGGAGCGCCGGGCGATTGCTGAAACCGTAGCCCAACCCAGCCATGTGACTCGTTTGTTCCGGCAAAGTTGCGCGCCGAGATCGTATCCACAAAAGCAAAAAATCTCGTTGTGGCGCCGCGGCTCGCTTGCAATTCGGCGAGCAACTGCTTCCATTCGCTTTCCATCATCGCTTCCAGACGGGGTTGAGACACGTATCGAGTGCCGCGCCCGTACAAGTCGTCGCTCACTTCCTTGTCGTAGGCAGAAATCGTCTTCGCAACCGTCCCCGAGGCGCCGCCCACGGTCAGAAACCAGCGGGCCACTTCCTGTCCCGCGCCGATTTCGGCGAATGAGCCGAAAATCGCGTCGTTGAGGTTGATGGTGAGTGCTTTCTGGTGGGTGCTGATTTTTTCAGCGGTCGGCATGCGCGCTCCTCCACTCGAGAGGTTGGAATTACCTCGGGCGGGAAAATAGGAATACAGGTCTTTCCCGGCGTATCACGCAAGGACACGGAATCCGCAGGCTTTGGATGGATTCGAAGGGTCCGCGGTTACGGCCAGAAATCAGTGCCCGAGAAACTTCTCAACTTTGGAGATTTCAGCGTCGGCGAGGTCGTAATATTTCTGTGCGTTGGCCATGTCCTTTGCCTTCAAGGCCGCGTCTCCCTTGGAAATATACATCTGCATGCGCTCCTGGGCCGAAGCGATATCGCCGCGCAGGTTGTAGCCCGCGGCCTGCTGCTGCTGCCGGAGCGTGTCCACGCTGCGCGAGGCAGTGGCGGCGCGGATGTTCAAGCGGTCGGCTTCGTCTTCCAGTTTTGCAATTTCTTCCGGCGAGGGTCCCGGGGGGACCGGTGGCGTCGCCTGTGCGGAAGAGCCGCCACGCGACGGCTTTGGATTTCCGTCCGCCTTTGAGATGGCGCCAGCTTTGACCGAAGCGCCGGGAGCACTCACGTTCACGTTCCCATCGGGCGTGGCGCTGATGGAAACTCCAGGCGCCTGAACCGAAACATTTCCCTGGCCATCGACGTTTACCGAGCCCATTGGAGTGGTCACTGATACGGGGGCGTCCGGGCTGCTGTTGGGTTTGGCCGAGGAATCGGTGGCAGACGGAGATGGCATGCTTGATTGCTCGGGATCGGCATGAGTTTTCATTCGGCGTGGAATATAAACGCCGGCGGCGATCAACACGCCAGCGCCAAGCAAGGAACCGATCGCCAGCCACAAACCGCGGCTGGAAGAACGCGCAGGCGGTACATAGCCCGGCGTGGGATCAGAAGCGGCAGCCGCCGGAGGGGGCGGGGCCATCGGCACTGTCGGGATTGCAGAGGGAGAACGGGGCTGCGCCGGTCCTGGAGGCGGGGCGGGCACCCGCACCGCAGCCTGCGTAGTCGCCGGCGGGCTGACCATGCGGCCCAACGCTCCCGCGCCGGGTGCAAGCGTTCCCATTAACGTATCGTCTGGCGACACAGGCACTCTTGGTTTAGTTGCGAAAGTTGTGCCCGGGCCGGGCAGCGCCGATACCGGCACACTTTTCAGCGCATTGCAAAATGCATCAGCGCTTTGAAAACGGTCCGCTGGCTCCTTGGACATGGCCATCAGGATGATTTCGTTCAGGGCGGGCGGAACGTCGGCGCGCAGACTTATCGGCGGGGCGGGAACTTGGTTCAGTTGTGCGGTCATCAGGGAATATTGCGAATCGCCCTGGAAAGGTAATTTTCCCGTCAGGAGTTCATAGAGAGAAATTCCGAAGGAGTAGAGGTCAGAGCGTGCGTCCGCCGCTTCACCGCGCACCTGCTCCGGCGGCATGTAGTTCAGAGATCCCAGGGTGGTGCCGGTGGAGGTGAGGGAGCCGTCGGTGCCGGAGCGGGCGATGCCGAAGTCCATCAGCTTCACCACTCCCTGAGGGGTAAGCATCATGTTGGCCGGCTTGATATCGCGGTGGATGATGTTTTGTTTGTGGGCATAGCTGAGCGCCGCAAGAATCTGTTGCGAGAAATCCACGGCTTCGGCCGTGGAAATTGGCGCGCGGGCGATGCGGTTCGCGAGCGTCTCGCCTTCCACAAATTCCATGATCATTACCAGTTGATTTTCGTAGGTGAGTGCGGTGCGCAATGCCGCGATGTTCGGATGATTGAGGGAAGCCAGCAGGCGGATTTCGCGCAAGAACCTGTCGGCCAGGCTCTGGTGAGAATTCAGGTCGGGAAGCAGCACCTTCATCGCTTCCATGCGGTCGGAAATGACGTTGCGGACCTTGTAGACTTTGCCCATGCCGCCGAGTCCGAGGATGGAGAGAACCTCGTAGTCGCCAACGTTTTGCCCAACGATGAATTCGGCAGTCATGAAAGCCTCCAAGCGGACGTGTTAATGGAATTGAGGATACACCAAAGAATGGACCGAAAATAGAACGAGTCCGGGCCATGGCTGGACCCGGACTCGCAATTCATTTTCGAGACGTTTAAGGTCTCAGGGATTATTTTTTGCGACATCGCCGACCTTTGCGGCTCCGGCTCCAGCGAACGATGCGGTGCACGAATCGTCGTCCACGTCAGTAACTGTGGCCATTCCAATTTTATCGGTGACGGCTTTGATCACTTTCCCGGTGGTGGGATCCTTGACAACACGAACTTGGCGGCTGATTTCCAGCATGTCGCCGACCTTCACCCCGGCCTTTTTGCCGACGTTGAGGATCAGCGTGCCGCCGGAAACATCGGCAACGACGCCGTTGATGGCGTGCTTCTGCGCCTCCACTTTACCGGAAGCGGCGTTGAGTTGTTCGGCGGTGCTATCCACGGCGCCACGCACCGCTTCTCCAAGAATGGTGTTGGCGAAATTGCTGCTACCCATGCTGACCGCGCCTGCTCCGCCACCCCCGCCTCCGCCGCCCGCCCCGATGAGAGAAGTGCCGGAGCGGGTGGACTCTCCCTTGCCGGTTACCGCGGCCATGATCTCCGCCGTCGAGGTGTTAATCACGCGCGCGCTGATGGCGACCACCGCTTTCGCTTTGCTGGTGCCAACGCCGCCGAGACCGAATTTACCGAGGCCATAGCCGCCGCCGCCGATGTTGGTGTGCTGGTCATCGCGGCCGAACTGAGTGATCGAGCCGATGATGATCGCGTCCACGCCGAGCACCGCGCCGATTTTTGCGGCGGAGTTGGCGTCCGCGCGGTCGCTGTTCGAGAAATTCTGTTCCTTCAGGATTTTGTCCAGGGCGTTGCGCTCGATCACCGAATACTGGCCGCCATTCACGAGCTTTTCCACCAGCATGTCGCTGATGCCCTGGCCGACATCCTGGTCGGTGCCAAAGATCTGCGCGACGGTGGTGCGAACGGTGCCATAGTCGAAATTCATTACCGCCACGCGCTTCTTATGGACGGCAGGCGCGCCGGGCGCGGCAGCCGGCGAGGCGGCCGGAGCCTGCGCCGGAGAAGGCAGGGCGAACAGGGCTGCGAGCGCGCAGCTAAACGCCATTCGGAAAATGCGTGCATGCGACATGCGAGGGCTCCTTGGGGCGGAGCGCAAATTGCGGGGCCTGAAGCTGGTGCGCTCCTGCGAAAATCTGCCCGTATGTTAATGAAGGATTTCTCGCTCTGCAATGGGGAAATAGGAAGGCTTGCGCTCGATGTCACCAGTAAAAGAAAGGGCGGGATGAAGAAGCTTCATCCCGCCGAAAAAGAGCCTGCGAGTGGACTAGCCAACCCGCTTGCGCCGGAAGACGCCGAGGCCGAGCAGCCCCGCAGCCAGTAGCGAAAGCGAAGCCGGCTCGGGGGTTGAGACCGGAGCGTTCGCGAGATCAATCTCGGTTGGAAGCTGCCCGCCTGGAAAGCTGAAAGCAAATTGGGAAGGGAAAGTGATGTTAGGAGCGATGGTGAACGTGATGGAGTTGCCTGACACTTTCTCGTCAGTGATTAACGTGTTGCCAGGGTCAGAGTTGGTGCATTTGGTGGAAACCACGTTTGATTGCGAGTCAAAAATTGCCCCCGTGCTGGTTCCCGGTTCAAGGCCTCCGCAAGCCAGGATTCCGAACAAGGTACCGGTGGTGTCGGCGGGCACTCCTCCGGTGAACACGAACGTGAGCAGATTGCCGGCTTGGATATTCAACGAGTCCAGCTGCAGGGCATCAATGACGTTGACCGAACTCTGGCCGGCATTGATTTCATCATTCGACAAGTAGCTGAGTTCATCGAAGGAGAACGTCTGTGTGCCTGTGACGCCAAAAAGGTCCACGTTGATTGCAATCGATTGCGTGCTGTCGAATTGGGTGCAAGTAAAGCCCGGCGTACAGGTGCCATCCCCATCCCCGGATGGCTTCACATACCCGCGAACGTATGTTGTGGCCAGCGTGGAGCTGGCTCCAAGCGCGAACAGAATCAGAAAGGCAAAAACAATCATCCAAGGCTTGCTCGGGCGCATGCATCACCTCGTAATAGAATTGATCGTCCTGTTTCGTGTGGGGACTACTCGATGCGGAAGTTTTTCAAAGTCCTAAACAGAGGTCAAGTATATTCTGAGTTAGCCGCAAGATTTCCAGTGTTTTCGGTGAAAATCAGGAAAAACTTTGCACATTTCCATCCTACCCAGGCAAGTCGACGCCAGGGTGTGAGCACGCTTCGGGCCGCTTTCCCTGGCCATCGGGCCGCCTAGCCGTCGACCCTCACTCTCCAGAAGCGAGATCCTCTAGCACCGTTTCCCTTGTGGCATAATCGGCGGCACTGAGCATTCCGCAAATCTAATGGATCAACCTCCGTTCAAGCCGCCCGAGAACGATCGCAGCCAGGACACTCTGGATGCAAGCACGCAGAACGCTCCGCCGGAAATAAGTTCACCCGATCACGATCCACATGCAGTTCCCGGGCAGCCGCCCCGGCAATCGAATTTTGGTCCGGGCGATACGGTTGCCAAGCGATTCAGGATTACGCGGTTCATCGCTCAAGGGGGAATGGGCGAAGTGTACGAAGCGCTGGACATCGAGCTGAAGCAAAAAGTTGCGCTGAAAACCGTGCGTTCCGCGTTTCTTACGGACGCCACTGCGCTCGAACGCTTTCGCCAAGAGATTGTGGTGGCCAAGCGGGTGACCCACCCGAATGTTTGCAGGACTTACGATCTGTTCCGCCATGAAGCGGCGAATGCTGGCGAGTCTGACATGCTGGTCGTCAGCATGGAATTTCTTGCCGGCCAAAATCTCGACCAGCTTTTGAAAGAAAAAGGAAAATTAGGCACTGAAGAAGCGCTCCCTCTGGTGAAGCAGATGGTAGCGGGACTCGCGGCAGCGCATGAAGCGGGGGTAGTCCATCGGGACTTCAAAACCAACAATGTGATGCTGGTGCCGTTGGCCGGGGGCGCCGGCGCGCTGCGCGTGGTGGTCAGCGATTTTGGGCTGGCCCACTCACTGGACGCGGGCGAGTTCGCGCTGACGCAGAGCGGCGAAATGCTCGGCACGCCAGCGTTCATGGCGCCCGAACAAGTCACCGGAAAAAAAATAACCACCGCGACGGATATCTATTCCCTTGGCGTGGTGATATTTGAAATGGTCACCGGCCGGCTGCCGTTTGAAGGACGCAACTGGCGCGAGGTCGCGTTCCAGCGGCTGGAAGCCGCCCCACCCGTTCCCAAGGCGCTGGTGCCCGAGCTCGATGAGAAATGGTCTCGGAGCATTCTGAAATGCATGGAGCGGGAGCCCGCTGACCGTTTTCCGTCGGTCCGGGATGTTGAACTGGCGCTTGCCGGAGAGGCGAACACGCTGCTCCACGCGGAGTCGGTTGCCCGCACGCGCCGGAAGCGCGCGCTGCTCATGACTCTTGGGTTGGCTGGAGTCGCGGTAATCGGAATCATACTGGGAATAGCGTTTCCGAATCTATTTCCCTGGCGGCGCTCCCCCTCCGTCACCGTTCTGGGTTTCAAGAACGTTAACGGCGACAAGAATCTCGATCCCTGGGGCGATCAGTTTCGCAACACGCTGCAATCCCGGCTTGATATCAAACCTGTCACTTACAAAACGCTCGCCAGCATGGCGAATCCCTGGACACCCCCTCCTCCAAGCGAGATGCCTGACGAACCGCAACCCGGGCTCCTCACCAGAATCCACCAGTTCGGCTGCCGCTATGTCATCTATGGGACCTATGCAGTGGAAGGAAATCCCGGAAGCCGGACTATAGTCTGGGACATTCACATGTTCGACGTCGAAAAGGGGCAAAGCGGCGGCAGCATTCACAGACGCCTTCTGGAGTCCGATCGGGAAACTGTTGCCCTATCCACGGGTGGGGATCTGCTGAATATTCTGGGTGTGTCCGACGTCGCCGTGAATCCCCAGGTTAAGTCGAACCAGGCTTCGGAAGCTTTGGGAACCGGGATGCGCAAAATGGAGAATTTCGATTTTGAAAGCGCCCGCCTGGAATTTCAGAAAGCGCTCGACGCTGATCCGACAAGCGCCGAAATCCGCAGCGCGCTGGCCGAGGCGTTTTGGAACCTCGGCTATGAACAGAAGGCCAGAGAAGAATCCGCGGCCGCGCTTGAGCTGGCCAAGAATCTTCCCAGTGATCAGCGAATTCGAATCGGCCTGCGGCAAAAAGAGTATGCGAAAGAATGGGATTACGCCGCGGAGACTTATCGAGCGCTTTGGAAAACGCAGCCCGACAATTACTTTTACGGCCTGGAACTCGCCAGGAATCAGATGGAAGGGAATCGATTAAAGGAGTCGCTGGCGACGCTGGAGCAACTGAAAGGGAAGGGAGTGCCAATTGGCGTGCAGGCGCAGGCCGATCTTCGGCTTGCTGATGTGCAAAGGCGGCTAGGAGACAACCAGCGACGGCTGAAAGCTGCGGAACAGGCTGTGCAAGAAGCGCAGGCAATTGGTTCCCAGTTTCTGCTGGTGAATGGAGGGATTGAGCGGTGCCTGGCGTTGAAGGATCTTGGCCGCGTCCAGGAAGCCGATTCGGTCTGCGCCGAAATTGTGCAGCAGAGCCAGACCCTAGGCATCCCCTCTGTGATCGCGCATGCAAAAACGGCCCGGGCCAATCTTTTTCTTTCTCGCGGACAATATCCTGAAGCAGAAGCCTTGTATGAGGAAGCGCGGGCCGCCACCCATGCCGCCGGCGATCTGCACAATGAAGCGGGAGCGTTATTGAATCTGGGCGTGGTGCAATACCAGGAAAATCATTTACCCGAAGCTCGAAAATGGTGGGAGAAAAGTCTTGCGGTCTCCCGCGAGCGCGGCGGCGTGAATAGCGATTTACTGCAAGCTCAGGAAGCGATCGCCAATGTAGATGGGGCAATGGGGAATCCGAAGGGACAGATCAGTGTTTTGCAGGAAGTGGCGAAAGAAGCGGAGTCCATCGGCGACAAGGAACGCCACGCAAATACCCTGGGGAATATCTGCAGCACGCAGATCTCCAGCGGGGAAGTGATTGCGGCAAAGCCGAATTGCGAACAGGCGCTGCAACTGAGGAAGGAAATGCAGGACCAGTCCGCCCTGGCGCGTTCCCTCACCGATTTGGGAGATTATTATTCGGCGTCCGACATGCTGTCCGATGCCGAAGAGAAATACCGCGCGGCCCTGGCCATACAGGCAAGCATCGGCGAGAAAGCCACGATTCGCACCACTCGCCGGGGAATTGCGCAAATGGAAATCGAGCGCGGGAACATTGGTCCGGCAGAAACTGAGCTGAAAGCACTGTTGCCCGAATTCGCACAAGCGCAGGATTCCGACGGCGAGGCACAGACTCGCATCATTCTTGCTGATCTCTATCTGCGGCGGGCGCGGTGGAAAGAGGCTCAAGCGGAAATTACAAACGGATTAGAGCTGGCTGCAAAATCCGCCGACCCATCCATCACTGCGGCATTAACGATTCAAAAAGCCAGACTGGACTCAAGAGATTTGCATTCCGGTATGGCGTCAAATACCCTGAGCAAAATTGAGAATCAACTGCGATCCGGGGGGTACTTCGAACTGGCGCTCGAAGCGCGATTGGCACGCGCAGAGGCCGCGGCGGGAACGACGCGTAAATCGGAGATGAAAGCCGTTGCCGAGGAGGCGCGGAAGCACGGCTATCTGCTGCTTGCCCGCAAAGCCACCGAGATGTCCAGCGCCTGATTCAGCGCGGGAGCTTTGCCTTTAAGACGCGGAAGGCGGCCCAGGTTCCTTCGTGCTTGGTGGGGACGTCGCGCGATTCCACATCCACTTCGCGCCAGACGTGTTTCAGGAATTCCGAGCTCAGGATGATCTCGTTGGCGCCTGCCGCGGAGCAGAAGCGCGAGGCGCGGTTCACGGCATCGCCCACGACCGTAAATTCCAGCCGCTCCTGGGATCCAACGAAACCGTGCAAGACTTCGCCTGAATGGACGCCGATTCCAATTTCGCAGGTTGGCTGGTTGCGTTCTTTGCGCGCGGCGTTTAGTTTCTGCACTGCTTCCTGCATCGCTAAGGCCGCGTGGAGCGCCTGCCGGTGATGCTCCGGATCTGGATCGGGACTTCCGAAGACCGCCAGAATTGCGTCGCCGATAAATTTGTCCACCGTGCCTTCGCAGCGGAAGATCGCTTCCACCAGCGCGGCGAAGTAAGCATTGAGCATATCCACCACGTCGTCGGGTTCCATGGTCGCGCTCATCCGGGTGAAACCGCGAATGTCGGAAAAAAGGATGCTGACTTCGGAACGTTCACCGCCGAGCGTCAGGCGTCCCTTTCCGGCGCGTTCCAGCAGCCGTTGCCGCACCTTGGGCGAGAAATGGGTCAGCAAGCGCTGCAACAATTGATTCTGGGCTTGTAAGTCGCGGGTAAGGCGCTGCGAATAGATCGAAAGTGCAACGTGGTGCGCGATGGCGATGAACAAGCGCAAGTCATCCGAGCTAAAGGTGTTTCCCGCGCGCCGGGTGTCCACGCAGAGCACTCCCAGCCGTTCGTTCTGCCAGGAAAGAGGCGCATACATCGCGCAGGTGGTTTGCATCCCGATCAAGCTGCGGGCGCCGATGTCGCTGGTAGCGGCGGCCGCGGGATTCCAGACGACGGCGGAATTTTGTTGGAGTACATGCTCCGCGAGTTCCATGCTGGCGGAGGGCTCTCCGGCGGGAACGTGGGCTTGAAGCAAGAGGCAATTCGAACCGCGGTCGCGGAGCAGCATTACCGCATGACTGGCGGCTGGAAAAAACTTCAGCAGGGAACTAACCGCGCAATCCAGCATGGCCTGGTAGTTCGTCTGCGAGGCCATTTGCAAAGGGAGATCATAAAAAAGAGCTTCGCGGGGGGTCGTCTTCAGATGTTCAAGTGGTTCAGCGATAGAGGTTCGCGTGGCGTCCAGCCGCAACGTCACGCCGGAAACCGGCGGCGGCGCCATCAGAGTTTGGAGTTTGCGGAGCGGCGCGTTGAAGTGCGCTGGGATCACCGGATCTTTTTCAACCACAGCGGGAAGGAGAGCTCCAAGCAGGTCGAATAAGGTTGTCAGCGCGTGCCCGGCCGTGCCGGCGCGCTGGCCGGCGAGATCAAACACGGAGCGTGTGGCGTCGGAGCGTTTCGCGACGTGATTGGCGGGGAGGGCGAGCGAAATTTTCGGCAGGCGGGCGCGCACTTCTCGCCGCAGATGAATCGCATCCAGACCCGCCATGCCTCCGGCGGAATAAACCTCATTCCACTCCTGGCGAACGATCCCCAACCGTTCCGTGGAGACAGCGTAGCGTTCCCAGGACTCTTCACGGATTACACGATCCACGCCGAAGATTCCCAACAGGAGATGAGGTGGTTCGATCTGCGGAGATCCCGCATGCACCGCTTCTTCGGCTGCCAGACGCCAGGCAAGTTTTACGGTTTCCGAAATCGGCGGGAAAGACTGCTGGGCCATGGGTGCTCCGGGTTCGCTGCTTCGCAAGTAGTATATGTGGGAAATCGCAAGGCGCGGCGAGCATAGCAGAGGAAGTGTGCGCAATTCACGCCGGAACTTCTCTTAGCCGGGAAGCCCGTCGTGGAGGCCAGCATTTTCTGGAATTGCTTATTTGGTTGAAGCTGCCTTCGCCGCTGTTTTAGCCTGACTTAGAAGCTGATCCAGCGCTGCGCGGTCGAGATAGACTCCTTCCCTGATCACGGCGGAAATACTGGTTGTGTTCGAAATTTTGTCGAGCGGATTTTCATTGAGCAGCACCAGGTCGGCGTGGGCGCCGCTGGCAATCACGCCGAATTCGCCCTCGTGCCCCAGAAACTTCGCCGCGTCACTTGTGGCGGCTCGGAGCGCTTCGAGCGGAGTCAAGCCGTGCTGATTCAGCAGCGACAGCTCCCGGTGCAGCGCAAAACCTGGAAACACAAACCGGTCCAGCGAGTCGCTTCCGGCCAGCAGAGAGACTCCGGCTTTGTGCATGTCGCGCGTCAATCTCTCATCGTTCGCAAACTGAGCAGCCCACCACTTTTGATCCTCCTCCGAGGATCGGTTTTTCGGATCGCGCGGGTCCCACTCCTTTTGCAGCGATGCGGGAACGAATTCCAGCCGTGGGTCGCTTGCCTGCTCCTCTGGCGTCGCTGTCTGAGGCGTTTGCACCTCAATCGCCGCCAGCGTCGGCGCAACCCAGGTGCCATTTTTCCTGAACGTCGCCCAAAGCGCGGCGGCTTTTTCCGCACTGTACGTTGATACCGCTTCCGCCAGGATTCGCCCAGGGGCCGACTGGTCGCGTTTTTTGCGGGCCTCCAGCAGAGCTTCGCGCAATTCTTTTTCTTTCGCGGAACAATCCAAGGCGAGATTGCTGTAGACGATGTGCTCGATGCTGCGCATCCCGGCGCCGGATGCTTCCGATGCGGTCACCGCCGCCGGCACATGCCCAACGAAAGGGATTTTTTCCTTGTTTGCTTCCTCGGCGATTGCGAAGAATATTTCGCGCGATGGCACGCTGATCATCTTGATGAAGTCCGCGCCTTGCTGTTTGAGCTCGCGGACAGCCGCTCGCGCTTCATCCGAGGAGTTGACAGGCCATTGCTCGGGCGTCTTCTTGCCCGACGGCACGAGCATGGGCCCGCCGGCAAAGATGCGCGGCCCCAGCAGCTTTCCGGTTTCGATATCGTGATTCCACGAACGCAAAACACTGAGGTCGCCGCCCATGTCGCGAACACCCGTGATCCCTTCTGCGATCAGCAGCGGGAGATTCACATTTTTGCTCCAGGCGGGATCGGCGCTGATTCCCGCGATGTGCACGTGCATGTCCCAAAGGCCCGGGATCAAATATTTCCCGCGAGCGTCAATGATTCGAGCTCCCTTTTCGGCGTGATAATTTGCTGAGAGAACAACTTGCCGAATGCGCCCGTCGGCTATCACCACGGTCTGATCCACCCGAAGCGAGCCTGTTGCAGGATCGATTACGGCAGCATGGGTAACCGCCAGGACCTGCGACTCATCACCAGTATTGGCAACCATCGTTCCGGCCAGGCCCAAAGCAATCAGCAAAGCGACTTTCGCGATCCATTGCATGTTCGCCCTCCACAGAAGCGCCGATAACCGGGCCCGCCACAGTAGCATAGACGCGAGCGCGGCCCCGCCGCTTCGCGGCGACGGATTTTGCTTCGTTGACAAACCTGCCCTCACCCCCTAAACTTAGATTTTGTCTTTACAGGGAAAGGTGTGACTGTTGCGATGAGGACGTACGTAGCCAAGGGAGCAGAAGCTGAGGCGCTGAAAGTTGGCGCTCAGTGGTTTGTTGTGGACGCGAAAGACCAGGTGCTTGGGCGGCTGGCCACCAAGGTGGCGCGCATGTTGATCGGCAAGGACAAGCCCAGCTTTACACCGTATCTCGATTCGGGTGACCACGTTGTGGTCATCAATGCCAACCAGATCAAGATGACCGGCAACAAGGTCGAGCAGAAGATGTACTACTCGCACAGCGGCTATCCGGGCGGTTTGAAGGAAGTTCCGGCCAAGCGGGTTCGCGAGACCAAGCCGGAATGGGTGGTTCGCGAAGCGATTGTCGGGATGTTGCCGAAGAACAAGCTGCGGGCGCGGCGCGCGAAGAAACTTCGCGTGTATCGCGATGCGGCGGGTTTGGCGCGGCACGCCGGGCAGAAGCCCCAGGCTGTCGCGGTTTAAGATTTGTGGTGGCGCAGGCTTTTGCCTGTGCTGCTTTCAAGGCAAGGCGCGAAGTTCGCAGGCTAAGGCCTGTGCTACTTGGTTCCGCACGTGGGTGTTCCTTTCTAAGTTTTGCCTTAGCAGGGATCCAGCCGAGCGTGAATTTCGATGAGACGAGCGGGATTCGTCTCGTCAAACAGGGTTTGAGGAGGAGCATTGAGTACTGTTGATTCGCCCGCAGCGGGCAGCAAGACCTGGTTTTACGGCACGGGACGCCGCAAGGAATCGATCGCGCGCGTTTTCCTCCGGCCGGGCTCGGGAAAGTTTACGGTCAACGGCCGTACCGCCGAGCAGTATTTTCCGAATCACGCGTGGCTGCATGACGCCACCGAGCCGCTGAAGTTCACGAGCCTCGGCGAGCAGGTGGATGTTGTGGCCACGGCCAAGGGTGGCGGCGTGGGCGGACAGTCGGGGGCGGTTCGCATGGGACTCTCCCGCGCGATCAGCCGCTTTAACCCCGAACTGCGTCCGGCTCTGCGCAAGAACGGATTTTTGACGCGCGACTCCCGTATGAAGGAACGCAAGAAGTACGGGCAAAAGGGCGCACGCAAGCGCTTCCAGTTCACGAAGCGTTAAGGAATTGGGCGGGGGAAGCCCCGCTGCAACGAGCTCTGGCGGTGCTGCGCAAGCGGCGCCGCCAAGATCACGGCCGGCAAGCTGCCGGCAAGAGGCTGCTGCGAGGCAAGTAGCGGCCACCTTCAGGTGGCCATGAACACCCGATAAGCAGCTATCTAACTAGGAGGAAAAGTGGCAGTAGAAATCACCATGAAGGAGCTGCTGGAGGCCGGCGTACATTTCGGTCACCAGACGCGCCGTTGGAACCCCAAGATGAAGGAATATATCTTCGGGGAGCGCAATGGCATTCACATTATCGACCTGCAGAAAACCCTGAAAATGTTCCGCGAAGCCAGCCGCTTCGTGACCGACATTTCCGGGCAGGGAAGGACCGTTCTTTTTGTCGGTACCAAGCGTCAGGCTCAGGAAGCGGTCGCCGAAGAGGCGAAGCGCTGCGGTGCGTTCTTCGTGAACCATCGCTGGCTGGGCGGCACGCTGACTAATTGGGCCACACTCCAGAAATCCATCAAGCGCCTGAAGCTGCTGAAGGCCATGACCGAAGACGGCCGGATGCTGGAGCTTTCGAAGAAAGAGCGCGCGCGCCTAGATCGCGAGATGAAGCACCTGTTTCAAAACCTTGAAGGCATCGAGAACATGACCCAGCTGCCGGATACCATGTTCGTCATCGACTCGAACGCCGAAGAGATCGCCGTGAAGGAAGCCCGCCGCATGGGCATCCCCGTGGTTTCCGTCGTGGACACGAACTGCGATCCCGACATGGTTGACTGGATTATCCCGGGCAATGATGACGCCCTGCGCGCCATCCGCCTGTTCACCACGAAGATTGCCGACTCCGTCGCGGAAGGCCGCGCGCAGTACGAGCAGTCCCAGGTTGCCGACCAGAAGGCTGCAGCCGATCAGGCCGCGCTTGAAGCTGGGCCGGATTACGTGGACACCAGCGCCTACGAGCAGTACGAGAAGCAGGAAGGCGACTTCGTCGAGGGCACCGAAGCCTTCATCGAAGCGGCCGGAACCACCGTTCCTCCCGACGAGGAACCCCGCTAACAACGGCGCAAGGCTCAATCATTCCGTTGGCCCGGTGCTGAACGCGAAATCCACACCGGGCCATTTTTGTAAGAGTTTGTAATCGCGAATTCAGAAAAGAGAAAAAGAGAAAAGGATGAGTACTTCAAAACCAGTTATGGAAATTCCAGCCAAGCTCGTTAAGGAACTGAGAGAACTCACGAACGCTGGCTTCAGTGATTGCCGCGCCGCGCTTGTGGAAACCGCCGGCGACGTGCAGAAGGCCATAGACGTCCTTCGCAAGAAGGGCCAGGCCGCCGCGGCCAAGAAGGCCACGCGGGAAGCCACCGAAGGGTTGATCGGGCACTACATCCATGCCGGCGGGAAGATCGGCGTGATTGTCGAAATCAATTGCGAGAGCGATTTCGTGGCGCGCACGGATGCTTTCCAGCAGCTTTGCCACGACGTGGCCATGCACATCGCCGCGGTTGATCCGCGGTACGTTCGGCGGGAAGACGTGACGCCGGAGATGCTGGAGCGCGAGCGGGAGATTTACGCAGCGCAGGCGCGCGCCACGGGCAAGCCGGACGCGGTTATCCAGAAAATCGTCACTGGAAAGATGGAGAAGTTCTACGAGGAGACTTGCCTTTACGAACAGCACTTCATCAAGGACGAGACGATGACGATTGGGGAGAAGATTACCCAGGCGATCGCCAAGCTGGGCGAGAACATTACCATTCGGCGCTTTGCCCGCTTCAAGGTCGGCGAAGTTCCCAACCAGATCGGTACGCCCGCTCCCGAGCAGGCTTAAGCTAGCTCCTGACGAATAGCCCTGCGGCATTTCGTTGCCGCCAAGACGCCCCGGCCTCCGGGGCGTTTTCTTTTTATGAAAGTGGAAGCCCAGCCTGGCCTTTAAAGGTCCCGTCCGGCCACCCAAATTATCCGGAAGCTCCGGATGTTTGTTACAATCGGCAGGGTTGATTTTCGTTCAACGGAGACACATGGCATCGCAATCGAAAGGGCTGAAGAAAAACGGCAAAAAGCGGCCGGCGTACCACCGGATTCTGTTGAAACTTTCCGGCGAATCGTTTCAGGGCTCGCACGGATTCGGCATTGACGGCGAAACCATTTATGCCATCGCCAAGGAATTGCGCGAAGTCGACAAGCTCGGGACCCAAATCGCCATCATGGTCGGAGGCGGAAATATTTTTCGCGGTGCGCGCCAAAAGGGTTTTGAGATTGACCGCGCCACCGGCGATTACATGGGAATGCTGGCCACCGTCCTGAACGCACTTGCCTTGCAGGACGCGCTCGAGAAACTCGGCGTGCACACCCGCGTGCAGAGTGCCATCGAGATGCACCAGGTTTGCGAACCATTCATCCGCCGGCGCGCTGTCCGACACCTGGAGAAGGGGCGCGTGGTCATCTTCGCGGCCGGCACCGGAAATCCCTACTTTTCCACCGATACCGCCGCCGCGCTGCGCGCCATGGAAATCAAGGCCGACGTGATCCTGAAGGCCACGCGTGTGGATGGCGTTTACGATGCCGACCCGGAAAAAGTCAGTGGGGCGAAGTTTTTCGCGGAGATCACGTATCGCGAGGTGCTGCACCAGAATCTGAAGGTCATGGACTCCACCGCCATTTCGCTGTGCATGGACAATGGCATGCCCATCGTGGTGTTTAATATGAATCAGCCCGGCAATATCCGCCGCGCCGTCCTGGGAGAGCGCGTCGGCTCAACGGTTACTCCGGCTTAATCTGCTTTCGTTATCGGGTCTCTGGACGACTGGAATCCTCGCGCCTGTTTGGGCGAGTGCCTACAACGCGAAACAATCTCTAACACTGAGGATGGAACGATGACCAATCTGGACAGCACCAAGGCCGCCATTGCCGCGGCGAAAACGCGCATGGAAAAGGCCGTGGACGATTTTCGCAAGGAACTCACCAGCGTGCGCACCGGCCGCGCCAACGCGGCGATTCTGGAAAATGTGCGGGTGGACTATCACGGCACGCCGATGCCGGTGAACCAACTGGGCAACCTGACCGTGCCCGACGCTTCCATGCTGATGATCACGCCGTGGGATCCGAGCGTGGTGCCGCTGATTGACAAGGCTATCCGAAGCGCTGACCTGGGCCTGAATCCCACGACCGATGGCAAGGTCGTACGCGTCCCGATTCCTGCTCCCACAGGCGAGCGCCGCAAGGAACTGGTCAAGCAGATTCACAAAGCTCTCGAAAATCACCGCACGGCCGTGCGCAATATCCGCCGCGACATCAAGGAAGCCATCGACAAGCTGGAGAAGGACAAGAAGATCAGCCAGGATGAGCAGAAGCGGTCTCTCGACGAGCTGGAAAAACTTTCGCACGC
>DASSGS010000010.1:0-219577 GCA_035693365.1 Candidatus Acidiferrum sp.
CAGGATGCGCTCGGAAAGGGTGTGCTCGTCGTCGGTGTCGAGGACCGGAACGGCGGATTGCAGGATGATGGGGCCGGCGTCGAGGTTTTCGTCAACGAAATGGACGGTGCAGCCGGCGAATTTCACGCCGTAGTCGAGGGCCTGCTTTTGCGATTCGAGGCCGGGGAAAGATGGGAGAAGAGAGGGATGAATGTTCAGGATGCGCTGGGGAAAAGCGGCTACGAAGAACGGAGAGAGCAGGCGCATGTAGCCGGCTAGGCAGATGAGATCGACCCTGTATTCGTGGAGGACCGCAGCGACCTGGCGGTCGTAAGCTTCGCGTTCGAGGCCTTTCGAGGGGATGGCGCGGGCGGGAATGTTGCGGGCGGCGGCGCGTTCGAGGCCGGGGGCGCCGGGCTTGTTGCTGATGACGATGGAGATTTCGGCGTTGGGAATGCGACCGGCGGAGACACTATCGGCGAGGGCTTCGAAGTTGGAGCCGCGACCGCTTAGGAGAACGCCGATGCGTTTGAGCATGAAGGAAAAAGTTAACACATGTGGGAATGGCGGCCAAATGTGGGAAGCAGTAGTCAGCTAGCAGTAATCGGTAATCAGTAATCAGTAAGAAGAAAGAGGAGGAGGCTTAACGCAGAGTTCGCAGAGGAGACGCAGAGGGCGCTGAGAAGACGGACCCCACACGCAAATTCAGCGTGTGGGGCACCCCGGGCAAATTGGTTCGCGCTCCCTTGTTGGACATGGCGACGATTCAGGATCACTGTTTTGGCGGAGGGACGGGTTGGGCGAAGGTGATGAAGTGGCCGCCGGGATCCTTGACGATGAATTCGCGCATGCCGTAGAAGGCGGTACGAAGGGGCATGACGAGTTTGACGTCTTTCATGGCTGCGAGGACGGCGTCGAGATTGTCGACTTCCATGTAGAGATAGCTGGGACCTCTGCCTGCGGTGGCGGCGACTTCTTTGGGGGCATCTTTTTCGACGCTGGCATAGGTCTGGTACATGACTTCGGCGGAGCCTTTCTGAAAGGCGATGAAGCCGAGCTTGTTGCCGTCGGGGACTTCGATGGTTTTGGTGAAGCCGAGGCGATCGACCCAGAAAGGGATGACCGGCTCGATGTCCTTGACGAGCAGGACGGTGGTGAGGCGTTTTACGTTCATGGGATTTTTCTCCTGAGATGAAGTGGATTGCGGCAAGAGGAAAGCGAGAACCAGGGCAAAAGCGGCCAGGGGGAACGGGAAGATACGCATGGCAGATTCTCCTTGACAGGACCACTAGTCTTATTTAGACTAGTGAAGGATAGCGGGTGAAAAATTCGAAGTCAAGGAGATTTTTATGGCAATGACAGCCAGCGTCAGGGGCAGGCAGTTGGGCGACTTGATCTCGATCGGGCCGGCGATGCTGCGGGATTTTGCGCAGCTGAAGATTCACAGCGTGGCTCAACTGGCGAGGCAGAACCCACGGCGGATGTATGAGCAGCTGAACCGCTTGAGCGGGCAGCGGCAGGATCCGTGCGTGCTGGACACGTTTTGCGCGGCGGTGGCTCAGGCGAAGAATCCGCGGCTGCCGGCAGAGAAGTGCCAGTGGTGGTATTGGAGCAAGAAGCGGAAGGCCGGAAAGAAATGAGGAAGATATTGAACGCTGAGACGCAGAGAGCGCCGAGACGCGGACGGGAAGAGAAAAAACGGCGCGGCGCGAAACGGAAGTTGGGGCTGACGACGCCGGATCTGGTGCTGCTGAGTTTGCTGGCGGAGCGGCCGATGCACGGGTATCAGGCAAATCTGGAGTTGGAGAGGCGGGAGATACGGGATTGGGCGGGGATTTCGCGGCCGCAAGTTTATTACTCCCTGGAAAAACTGGCGCGGGGGGGATTGATCCGAGGGTTGGAGACGGGCGAGCCGGCGGCGGGGCCAGAGCGGAGCGCGTTCGAAACTTCCGCGAAGGGCAAAGCTGCGCTTGCAGCGGCTTTGGAGCGCGAGGAGTGGACTACGCAGCGGGAGCGGCCGGCGTTTCTGACTTGGGTTGCGCTTTCGTGGCAGGCGCGGCCGGGAGTGTTTGAGAGACAGATGGAGCGGCGGAGAGAATTTCTGGAGAAGGAAGTTTTGCGGGAGAAGGAAACTCTGGCATCCGTTCTGGAAGAGGTGGGGCATCCGTATCATGAAGCGGTTTGGATGGTGGGGTTGATGATTGAGCAGTTTGAAACGGAATTGCGGTGGTTGAAGAAAGTGGCGGAGGAGTTGCCGAAGAGGGCGAGGGCGGAGCGGCCGGATTATGCGTTGGGGAAAGAGTGAAGAGCGGCTCGCGGACTCGCGGGCACGATGTATCGTGCCCCTACACATTTCATATTTTAAATTAGAGGTTGAGGGCGCCGGAATAGACTAGGCGGGCTTTGCCGGTGTCGCCGCGTTCGATGCGGCCGATGCGGAAGAATTTTTCGCGGCGGCGCTTGAGGTCGGCTTCGGCTTCTTTTACGTAGTCGGCGGGAACTATGACGATCATGCCGACGCCCATGTTGAAGGACTGGAGGAGTTCGTCGGTGTCAATTTCGCCGAGCTTGGCGAGATATTTGAAAATCGGGGGGATGGGCCAGGCGTCGAGATCAATGATGGCTTTGACGCCGCTGGGCAGGACGCGCGGGAGATTGCCGGGAATGCCGCCTCCGGTGATGTGAGCGAGGGCGGAGACCCAGCCTTTGGCGAGAAGATTCTTGACGGCGGGGGCGTAGCAGAGATGCGGCTTAAGGAGTTCGGCGGCGATTTTGTTGCCGACTTCGGCGACGTAAGTGTCGGGCTTGAGCTTGGCGACTTCGAAGACAAGTTTGCGGGCGAGGGAGTAGCCGTTGGTGTGTAGGCCAGCGGAGGGAAGGCCGAGCAACGTGTCGCCAGGTTTTACATTTTTGCCGGTGAGAATATTTTTGCGCTCGACGATGCCGACGATGAAGCCGGCGAGATCGTATTCACCCACAGGATAGAAGCCGGGCATTTCGGCGGTTTCGCCGCCGATGAGGGCGCAGCCTGCTTTGCGGCAGGCGCGGCTCATACCGTCGACGAGTTGCTCGACGACGTTGGGTTCGAGTTTGCCCATGGCGAGGTAGTCGAGGAAGAAGAGTGGCTCGGCACCCTGGACGAGAATGTCGTTGACGCAGTGATTGACGAGATCGCCGCCGACGGTGGAGTGAACTCCCATAGCCATGGCGATTTTCAGTTTGGTGCCGACACCATCGGCGCTGGAGACTAGGACCGGCTCCTTGTATTTCTTGTGATCGAGGGAAAAGAGCGCGCCGAATCCACCGATGCCGCCGAGAACGGCTGGCGTGAAGGTGCGGCTGGCGAGATGACGAATGCGTTGCTTGGCGTCATCGGCTACGGCGATATTGACTCCGGCATCCGCGTATTTCATGGTGAGAAGCCTCAACGATTCGATGCGTGACGCTGGAACTGGCGGTGCGGCGTGCCGGGTCAAAACCTGCGGGTCGGTGGGCGTCCGCCAGGTAAAGCAACACGACAGAGGTCACACTGTGGGCAGAGCAACAAACAAATCCGAGAAGAAAAGCGCCGGTCCACCGCGGGCGGACGGCAGCTACAAAACCGAGCTGGGCCACCCATTCCTACGTCAGGGCAAGCCTGAAGGTGGCCGCTACAACACCTAGAGTTTAAAACACATGGAACAGCCTGCGCCAGCGGATGGTGCCGGGATGAATGATGGCATTACCGTAGGCCAGGAAGCGTGCTCCGATGTCGCCGTTCCAGGCGTCGCGCGGCGCGTCCAGAGACATATAAATGAGCACCGGCGTGCCGAGAATATCGTTGCGCGGGACGCAGCCCCAATAGCGGGAGTCGAGCGAATTCTCGCGATTGTCGCCCATCACGAAGTAGCAGTCTTTGGGCACGGTGAAGGGCAAACCGGTAAACGGGGCGATGAGCTGCGAACGGCCGGGAGGTTCGCTGCGGCCGATGGTGTAATTTTCAACGAGCTTCTTGCCGTTAATCCACACGGCGCCATCGCGGACGTCAACCGTTTCGCCGGGGAGGCCGATGACGCGCTTGACGTAATCGGGCTGAGCGGGATCGAAGGGCGGCTTGAAGATGACGATCTGGAGGCGCTTGGGTTCGCGCCAGAGTGGGACGTGAATGTTGGTGAAAGGAATCCCGGCGTCGTAGCCGATGCGGCTCATGATCAAGTGATCGCCGATGAGCAGCGTGTTTTCCATGGAACCGGAAGGAATGACGCGGGCCTGGCCGAGGGTGCCGTTGATGAGCATGAAGGCGAGGATGACCCAGAACCAGGCGATGATTTCGCTTTTGACCTTGGCGCTCATGGAGGTGTCGGCTTCTTTGGCGGCGCCGTTTTTGGTTTTTACGTTGATTGCGTCAGCTTTCACGATTCACCTTAATCCGTAATACTCCATGATAGCGCGCCGAGGCCCGGCATTCACCTGCTGCCGTTAAAAAGTTTCGAACAAACGCTTCCAGCGAATCTCGCCGGGGTGGAGCAGGGCGCTTCCATAGGCGCGGAGGCGTTCGACGACATCGCCGTTCCACGCGTCGCCGGAGGCGCTCACAGACATGTAGATCGCCACGGGGATGCCGAGAATGTTGCTGCGCGGAACGCAGCCCCAGAAGCGGCTGTCGTAGGAGTTGCCGCGGTTGTCGCCCATCACGAAGTATTGATTTTCCGGAACGGTCAGGGGCGCTCCGTGAAATCGCGGGAGCAGTTCATAGTGCGAAGGTAGTTCGGTGGGGCCGGTCGTATAGTTTTCCCGCAACTTTGTGCCGTTGACCCAGACGGAACCGTCGTGAATGTCGATCTTGTCGCCGGGCAAGCCGATGACTCGCTTGATGAGATCGGGCTGATCGGGTTTGCCGTACGGCGGGCGAAAAATGATGATCTGCTGCCGCTTGGGATTGCGCCACAGGGGAATGTGGATGTGAGTGAAAGGAATTCCGGCGTCGTAGCCGACGCGGCTCATGATGAGGTGATCGCCGATGAGCAGAGTGTTTTCCATGGAGCCGGAGGGGATTACGCGCGCTTGCCCGAGGGTGCCGTTGACCAACATGAAGATGAGGCCAATCCAGAACCAGGCGAGGATTTCTTTTTTGACTCTTTGGCCCAGAGATCCCTCGACTTCCTGGGAAGCCGGTTTCCGCTCGGAAGTTCTTCCCTTTGGCATGGAGGCGTCAGCTTTCACGTTCGACTGTTACTGGCTCGGTGGTCTTCCCATTGGAATGGGATTCGCGGACTTCGAGTTGCACGAGGTCCGTTGGATAGTTGCCGGTGTAGCAGGAGGTGCAGAATTTGCCTTCGGTGTCGTTCACGGCTTGTTTGAGGCCACCGAGAGAGAGGTAGCCGAGGGAGTCGGCGCCGAGGTATTTGCAGATTTGCTCGGGGGTGTTGGAAGAGGCGATCAGCTCTTCTTTGGTGGGCGTGTCCACACCGTAGTAACACGGGGAAATCGTGGGGGGACAGCTGATGCGCATGTGAACTTCTTTGGCGCCGGCTTCACGCATCATGCGAACGAGCTTGCGGCTGGTGGTACCGCGGACGATGGAATCGTCGACGAGGACGACGCGCTTTCCCGCGACGAGTTCGCGGACGGGATTGAGCTTCAATTTGACGCCGAAATTGCGGATGGCCTGGGAGGGCTCGATGAAGGTGCGGCCGATGTAGTGGTTGCGGATGAGGCCCATACGGAAAGGAATTTTGGATTCGAGCGAATAGCCGATGGCGGCTGGGACGCCGGAGTCCGGAATAGGGACGACCATATCGGCTTCGACGGGATGTTCCTGCGCGAGGAGGCGGCCGAGCATCTCGCGGGAGTGGGTGACGGAGCGGCCGAAGATGATGCTGTCGGGCCGAGAGAAATAGACGTGCTCGAAAATGCAGTATTGGTGCGGCTTCGGCGGGCTGAAGCGGATGGACTCGATGCCGGAGCGGGAGATGCGGACCATCTCGCCGGGTTCGACTTCGCGGATGTAGGTGGCGTCGAGAAGATCGAAGGCGCAGGTTTCGCTGGCGACGACCCAGGCGTCCTGGCCGTCGGGAGAGGGGAGTTTGCCGAGGACGAGAGGACGGAAGCCGCGGGGATCGCGGACGGCGTAGAGTTCGTCCTGCGTGAGGACGAGGAGAGAATAGGCTCCTTCGACCTGATTGAGCGCGTCGCCGAGCGCGCCGGAGAGATTGCGGGCTTGCGAGCGGGCGATGAGATGGACGATGACTTCGGTGTCGCTGTTGGTCTGGAAGATCGAGCCGCGATGCTCGAGTTTGCGGCGCCAGTCGGCGGCGTTGGTGAGATTGCCGTTGTGGCCGACGGCGATTTTGCCCTTGTTGCAATCGATCATGATGGGCTGGGCGTTGAGGATGGCTTTGTCGCCGGCGGTGGAATAGCGGGTGTGGCCGATGGCGCTGTGACCTGGGAGTTTCGCGAGGACACTGGGGATGAAGATTTCCTCGACTTCGCCCATGGCGCGGTGGACGTTGAGGTCGTGGCCGTCGCTTGAGACGATGCCGGCGGATTCCTGGCCGCGATGCTGCAGGGCGTACAGGCCGAGGTAGGCGAGGTTGGCAGCTTCGGGATGGCCGAAGACGCCGAAGACACCACACTCGTCGTGGAAGTGATCGTCGAATAGTTGGACCGCAGAGGTCATACAGCGCGCATTCTCGAACCCAAGCTAGGTTTGACGCCAGGTATCGCGAGGAGGATTAAGCTGAACAGCGGACACGCCAGGAGAAAAACCTTCTGAAACAGGTCAGCTCGAACGGGATGCAGCTCGGTAAGCACGACCGTGCCGTGCAAAACTAGGTCAAAAGTGGCCACAATAAGTGCGAGAGTCCAGGCCCAAGATGCTTTCTTCATAACTCCTACGAGCGCGGTTATATGGGAGAGAGCGTAGAGTGGAATCAATGTCAATATTGCGACCGGCCCCCAGGGGACCGCACTCCTGCCTAGTACACCTTCGCTGACAAGCGAGATAGCGAACATGCTTAGCGGAACGAAACCCATCACTCCAAGATAAACAAGTAACCACAGCCGGACCAAGGCGGCTCCAAGACCGATCCCGCTTTGTATCTCAGCGGTCATCTCGTGCAGTCCTTATCCATGATTCTCCGTTCGAGCGAGTCTGCCCAGACATCCCTGAGGGCCGGCACATCGGACTGGACAACCGCATGCCCCTTATATTCGATGCGGAGAGAGTTGTCACGGGTGACTTTGCCGATTTCGTGAGCGCCCACACCGTATTGTCTCGCAGTGGCGCGAAGAGCGGCAAGTTTTGCGGGGGAGACGGAGACGATGGCGCGGGCGCCGGCTTCGCCGAAGAGGGCGTATTCGGCGGAGGCGGATCCGGGGAGGGTGATAGTTGCGCCGAGGGAGGAAAAAGCAGGTCCCTCGCTCCGCGGACTCCGCTCGGGATGACAGTTTGGTGGTTGGTTGGCGGATGAGGCGAAGAGGGACTCGGCAATTGTGACGGCTGCGCCGCCGTCGCTTAGGTCGTGGGCGGATTCGATGGTGTTTGCGGCGGCCAAGGCGACCAGGCAGTCGATCAGCCATTTTTCGGCGTTGAGTTCGATGGCTGGGGGTTCGCCTGCGACTATGCCTGCGATTGTTTTGGAATATTCGGAGGAGGAGAATTCGCGGCGGCGAGCGGATGGCGCGGTGGTGTGCTGACCTGCACCCGAAGAATTGGCGCCGTTGAGAAGCACGATGATGTCGCCTTCGTGGCGGAAGGCGATTTTCAGGACTTTGGAGGCGTCGTCGAGAATGCCGAGGATCCCGATTACCGGCGTGGGATAGATCGATTTGCCGAGGGTCTCGTTGTAGAAGCTGACGTTGCCGCCGGTAATGGGGGTGGCGAGGGCGGTGCAGGCTTCGCCTATGCCGTCGATGGATTGGGAGAATTGCCACATGACTTCAGGTTTTTCGGGGCTGCCGAAATTGAGGCAATTGGTGGCGGCGATGGGACGCGCGCCGGAGGCGGCGACGTTGCGGGCGGCTTCGGCGACGGCGTGCATGGCGCCGGCTTTGGGATTGAGGAAGCACCAGCGGCCGTTGGCATCGGTGGAGAGCGCGAGGGCGCGCATGACGCCATTTTTTTCGGATTCTTTTATGCGAACTACGGCGGCATCGCTGGCCCCGGGGCCGGCTAGGGTGTTGGTGCGGACGCTGGTGTCGTACTGCTCGGTGATCCAGCGTTTGGAGGCGATGGCGGGGGAAGCGAGAAGTTTTTTGAAATTGGCGGTGAGATCGGCTTTTTCGGGAGCGAACGGGAACCAGTCTTTTTCGGATTCGACGCGCGGCGCGGGACTGGACATCGGACGATTGTAGACGGGGCCTTCTTCGGCGAGCGGGTGCGCGGGAATTTGGGCTACGACCTTGCCGTGATCTTTCACGACGAGGAGGCCACCAGTGGTTACTTCACCGACTACCGTGGAATCGAGGCCCCACTTTTTGAAGACGTCGAGGACTTCGTGCTCGCGGCCCTTTTCGGCGACGAGGAGCATACGCTCCTGGGATTCGCTAAGCATGATTTCGTACGGGCTCATGCCGGTTTCGCGCTGGGGAACTTTGGCGAGATCAATTTCGATGCCGGTGCCTCCGCGCGAGGCCATTTCACAGGTGGAGCAGGTGAGCCCTGCGGCACCCATATCCTGGATGGCGACGATGGCGCCGGTTTTCATGGCTTCGAGGCAGGCTTCGAGAAGAAGTTTTTCGGTGAAGGGATCGCCGACTTGCACGTTGGGGCGTTTTTGTTGGGATTCTTCGGTGAATTCGGCGGAGGCAAGAAGGGAGGCGCCGTGGATGCCGTCGCGTCCGGTTTTTGCGCCGACGTAGATGACGGGATTGCCGAGGCCCTTCGCTTTGGCGAGGAAGATGTCTTCCTTGCGGGCGATGCCGAGAGCGAGAGCGTTCACAAGAGGATTTTGGGAATAGCAGGGTTCGAAGGAGACTTCGCCGCCAACGGTGGGGACGCCGAAGCAGTTGCCATAGTGGGCGATGCCGCGGATTACGCCGTCTAAGATTCGGCGATTCGCTGCAGCCTCGGAGTCGGAAACAAGTGGCGAGTGGCGAGTGGCGAGTGGCGAGCCGGAATCGGAAACGCTTGGCGACCTGAAGGTCGCCGCTACGGGGGAAATTTCGCCGAAGCGGAGGGAATCGAGGATGGCGATGGGGCGGGCGCCCATGGTGAAGATGTCGCGGAGGATGCCGCCGACGCCGGTGGTGGCGCCCTGGAAGGGTTCGACGTAGCTGGGGTGATTGTGGGATTCGATCTTGAAGGCGGCGACCAGGCCGTCGCCGATGTCTACGACGCCGGCGTTTTCGCCGGGGCCCTGGACGACGAGCTTGCCGCGCGTGGGAAGACGCTTGAGGTGGACTTTGCTGGATTTGTAGGAGCAGTGCTCGCTCCACATGACGGAGAAGATGCCGAGTTCCGTGATGTTGGGGTCGCGGCCGAGGATTTTCTGGATGCGGGCGTATTCGTCGCGGGTGACGCCGTGTTCGGCGGCGATTTCGGGAGTAACTTTGATTTCGGTTTGTGCGGTGGCCATGGTTAGTGCTTGCGCGTTACCTCGGGAAAATCAAAAGCAGGTTCCTCGCTTCGAAGACTCCGCTCGGAATGACAAATCTTGCGAATGCAGAAAACATTGCGAACTCAGAAAATCTTGCCACGTCAGGCAGTGGCCTTGGCTGCGCCTACTAGCGCTTCCACCATGGAACGGAGAATGACCAGGCCGTCTTCGGAGTTTAGAGCGGATTCGACGGCGCGCTCGGGATGGGGCATGAGGCCGGCTACGTTGCGTTCGCGGTTGCAGATGCCGGCGATGTTGTTTGTGGAGCCGTTGGGATTGCCTGCGCTGATCGGGCGCACAGGCAAGAGTGCCTGTGCGACATCGCCGTCCTTGCCGTAGGGCGTTGTATAGCGGAAAAGGACCTGGTGATTTTTTTCAAGGGCGGCGAGCGTGTCCGCGTCGCAATTGTAGTTGCCGTCGCTGTGGGCGATGGGGACTTTGAGGATCTGGCCTTTTTTCGCGGCGTTGGTGAAGGGAGAGTTGGTGTCTTCGACGCGAATGTGGACGTGGCGGCAGATGAAGCGGAGGCCGGAGTTGCGCATCATGGCGCCGGGGAGGAGGCCGGCTTCGAGGAGAATCTGGAAACCGTTGCAGATGCCGAGGACCAGGCCGCCGGTTTTTGCGAACTTGGAGATGGAGTTCATGACGGGAGAAAAGCGGGCGATGGCGCCGGTGCGGAGATAGTCGCCGTAGGAAAAGCCGCCGGGGAGAATGATGGCGTCGCAATTGTGGAGGTCTTCGGATTGATGCCAGATGAATTCGACGGGCTTTTCGAGGACGTGGCCGATGGCGTGGAAGGCGTCGTGATCGCAGTTGGACCCGGGAAAGACTACGACTCCGAATTTCATGGGCACCTCCGGGAAGTGACGCGGGAAGATTTATTTTAGCACAGAGAAGAGAGCGAAACGCAGAGACGCGGAGAGCGCAGAGAAGGAGAAGAATCGGCTCGCGGACTTGCCGCGGGCACGATATATCGTGCCCCTCTAGGGGCGGAAAAGAGCAAGAGGGCCGGGCGAGCCCGGCCCCTACAAAGAAGAGAAGGGTTAGCGGCGTTTTTTGCGTTTGGGTTTTTTTGGTGCGTGCGAGGAGGTGGAGGAAAGTTCGCGGCGTTTTTTGGCGGCCCAGTTGGGTTTGGTGGATTGGCGGCCGCGGGCTATGCCGAGGGCGTCGGAGGGGACGTTTTCTGTGATGACGGAACCGGCGGCTATGTAGGCACCATCGCCTAGTTTTACGGGCGCGACTAAGACGGAGTCGCTGCCTACGAAGACACGGTTGCCGATGGTGGTGGGATGTTTGGCGAAGCCGTCGTAGTTGCAGGTGATGGTGCCGGCGCCGATATTGGATTTGCTGCCGACTTTGGCGTCGCCGATGTAGGAAAGATGCGGGGCCTTGCTGCCTTCGCCGATGGTGCTCTTTTTGATTTCGACGAAGTTGCCGACTTTCGCGCCCTTGAGGAGATGGGATTCGGGGCGGAGTCGCGCGAAGGGGCCGAGGATGACTTCGGATTCTAGGCGGGAGGAGTCGATGACGCAGTGGGGTTCGACGAGGACGCCGTCGCCGAGCGTGGCGTCACGGAGGACGCTACCGGTACGAATGGTACAGCGAGCGCCGATTTTTGTTTTGCCGAGGAGCTGGACGGTGGGTTCGAGGATGGTGTCCTCGCCGACGATGACTTCGGGATCGACTAGCACGGTTTCAGGAAGCTGGATGGTGACGCCGTCGCGCATGAGTTGATCGCGTTTCCATTCGCGGAAGGTGCGATCGACGCCGGCGAGATCGGCGCGGGTGTTGCAGCCGAGGGTTTCGCGGGGATCGGGAGCGATTTCGGCGAGGACGGTTTCGCCGTTCGAATTAAGAATGGAAATCGCATCGGTGAGATAGATTTCGCGGTGCTTGTTGTTTGGCTTGACTTGGGCAAGGGCGGGCCAGAGTTTGGCAGCGGTGAAGCAGTAGATGCTGGAATTGATTTCGTTGAGTTCGCGCTGGTCGGGAGTGAGTTGGGATTCCTCGATGATGGCCGCAACGGTGTCACCGGATTTACGGAGGATGCGGCCGTAGCCCGCGGGATCGGCGAGGACGGCGGTGAGGATGGTGGCGGCGGCGTTGCCGGTTTTGTGTTTCTGGAGGAGGGCGCGAAGAGTTTCGGTGCGGATGAGCGGGGCGTCGCCGGGAAGGACGATTATGTATTTGGCGTGGCCGATGGCGCGTTTCGAAACGAGAAGGGCGTGGCCGGTTCCGTTTTGCGGCTGTTGCAGAACGGTTTCGGCGTCGAGGGATTCTACGGCGGCAGAAACTTGTTCAGCCTGGTGGCCGACTACGGCGATGATTTTTTTCGCGTGGAGCGGGAGGCAGGCGCGGACGACGTGGTCCACGAGCGGGCGGCCACCGGCGTGGTGCAAGACTTTGGCTAGGCTGGATTTGAGGCGGGTGCCTTTGCCAGCGGCGAGGATGAGGACGGCTGCGTCGTGATTGGACATGGCCAGAGCATTGTCCATTGGACGCGAAGTTTTGACAATGCGGGGATTAACGGAGTTAGAGGAGAATCAAAAAAAACTAAGAGGGCGGGGCAAGCCCCGCCCCTACAAAGGGAACTTTGTGGATTAGTCGGCGGAGGCGTATTGGGGCGTTTGGCTGGGGGAGGAGGCGTGTTCTTCGGTGGTGATTTCCCAGGCGGAGGGGTCGGCCAGGAGGCGGCTGACTAGCTGAGTGTGAAGAGAGTGGCCGGCTTTGCGGGCTTCGACGCGGCCGAGGAGCGGGAGGCCGACGAGGGCGAGATCGCCGATTAGATCGAGGGCTTTGTGGCGGCCGAATTCGTCGGGGTAGCGGAGGGGGCCGTTCATGACACCGTCATTCGTGAGGACGATGGCGTTGTCGAGAGAGCCGCCGCGGATCAGGCCCATGGCGCGGAGCGGCTCGATATCGGATTCGAAGCAAAAGGTGCGGGCGCGGGAGAGAACCTGGCGAAAAGAATCGGGATTGACGAGCAGTTCGACTTGTTGCTGGCCGACAAGAGGATGGGGGAAGTCGACGTAGCAACGGACGCGGAACTCGTCGGCGGGATAGATGGCGATGCGGCGGCCGTCTTCGACGACTTCGACGGGCTTGAGGACGCGGAGGTAGCGGCGTTTGCGGCGGAGGCGGCGGAGGCCGGCTTGATCGAGGAGTTGGAGGAATGGCTCAGCCGAACCGTCGAGAATGGGGATTTCGATGTTGTCGAGGTCGATGAAGATGTTGTCGATGCCGTGGGAATAGGTGGCGGCGAGCAGGTGTTCGGTGGTGGAGAGGAGGACACCCTGCTTCATGAGGCTGGTGGCGTAACTGACGCGAGCGACGTTGTGACCATGGGCTTCGATTGGAAAATTGTCGAGATCGACGCGCCGGAAAACGATGCCGGTGTCTGGAGGAGCAGGCTGAAGGGAAAGCTTGGTGTGGACGCCTGTGTGAAGGCCCACACCTTCCGTGCCTACGGGGCGATTTATCGTCGATTGAAACATTGGGTTCAACCTATAGAGTAGCACATTGTCGACCAATTTTGGTTTGCTTTGTGCTTTGTATTCAATTAGATACGGGGATGCCTGGGCTAGGGATTCCGTTGCCTGTGGTAATCAGACAACAAAAGTGTGAATTGGCGTGTCTTGGGCACCACCCGGCGAGCAGGGTTAATCGGCAGGCGCAGGGTATCCAACTGGGACTCTGGCGCGTCCTAACAGGATGGTATACTCAGAAATAGTTTTTCCCGAGGATGGTGCGGAATGAATCGTTTGACGCGCTACTGCATCTTGGCGGCATCGGTTATGATTGTGGGCTGGGTGGGCATCGGCCATGTGCTTGGCCGGAGCACGAATGACGGTAATGCCTACAAGTCGCTGGTGGTTTATGGCGAGGTGCTGCAGCGGATTCAGAACGATTACGTGGACGAACCGAATATGCACCTGGTGACGGCGGGATCGCTGCACGGGTTGCTGGAGTCTTTGGATTCGGAATCGAGCTATTTGACCCCGCGGGAATACACGGAATACCAACAGAAGCAGGCGAACCCGGGAACCGGCGAAACGGGATTGAACCTGAGCAAACGGTTCGGCTACATCATCGTGACTTCCGTGATGCCAGAAAGTTCGGCGGAAAAGGCCGGACTGCACAGCGGAGACATCCTGGAATCGGTGGCGGGCTTCACCACGCGGGAAATGTCGGTTGGGCAGGCGAAGAATTTGCTGGCCGGGCAACCGGGGACGGGCGTAAAGGTCGGCGTGATCCGGCGAGGCAAAACGGACCCGGAAGAACTGGACGTGGTGCGCACGAAACTGCCGGAGCCGAAGCTGCAAGTGCAGAAGGTGGACAACGACACGATCGCGATCCGCTTTTCGACGCTGAACGCGGGGCGCAAGGATGAATTGCGGGCGAAACTGCTGGAAGCGGAAAAGCAGGGCGCGAGCAAGTTGATCCTGGACGTGCGGGAGTGCGGGCGCGGGCAGACTGCGGAAGCGATCGAGATTGCACGTCTGTTTGTGAATTCGGGAACGCTGACGAAATTGCACGGGCAAACGATCAAGGAAGAGGTTTTCAACGCGGAGCCGGCCAAGGTGATCTGGAAAGGCCCGGTCTCGATTCTGATGGACGGAACCACGACGGGGGCGGCGGAAGTGCTGGCGGCATCGATTGCAAACACGAAGCGCGGGGATCTGGTGGGCGACCGGTCGTTTGGACTTGCTTCGCAGCAGAAACTGATTCCGCTTGACGACGGCGCGGCGCTGATCCTGACGGTTGGAAATTTTTCGAACGCGGATGGAAAATCGATTTTGGATGAGGGCGTGACCCCGACGGAAGTGGTGCGTGCCGCGGCCGCGACCGAAACGGACGACGGAGAAGATGTGGCCGCGACCGCGGGAGCGCAGAAAGAGCCGGCTCCCGGACCACGGCCGCTTTCACCGGATGATCCGGTTTTGCAGAAAGCACTGCAACTGCTGAAGAATCCCGCAAAGAAGGCCGCTTAAGGCGTAGTGGCCCGCAAGAGCTCCGGAACCGCACGCAAATTTTTATTTTTGATTCTGGTATGCGCCGCCGGCGTGGCTGTGTGGATGGGCGGCTGCGACAAGATTGCCTCGAAGTTCCGCTCCAAGACAAAAACCGAGCCTGCTAAAAAAGAGCGTGTGGCTCGCCGCGCGCCGGGCACGGGTGTTTCCGGGCCGAAACTGGCGATTTTGCTGGATGATCTTGGGAATGACAAGGAAGCGGCGGAGGCTGTGTTTGCATTGCACTACCCGCTGACGGTGTCGGTGCTGCCTTATCACGCGCACTCGACGGAGATTGCGAAGGACGCGCAATCGCGCGGGCTGGAAGTGATGCTGCATCTGCCGATGCGGGCAGTGGCAAATGAGACTCCGGAGGCGCATCAGTTGGAATCGGGCATGAGCGGCGAGGCAGTGGAGCGGGAGTTGAAGGGAATGCTGGAGAGTGTGCCAACAGCCAGCGGGGTGAATAATCACGAAGGGTCGCTGGCGACGACGGACGCGAAACTGATGGACGCGTTGATGCCGCTGTTGAAGCAGAGAGATTTGTTTTTTGTGGATAGCCGAACCACGGCGGCGACTGTGGCGTTTGCAGAAGCGGAGCGGGCCGGGGTGAAGAGCGGATTCCGGAACGTGCCGTTTCTGGATGATGTTCAGGATGTGGCGGCGATCCGGAAGCAGTTGGAGTTGGCGCTGCGCGGTGCGAAGGAGAAGGGTGCGGCGATTGCGATTGGTCATCCGCATCCGGAGACGCTGCGGGCGTTGAAGGAAGAGTTGCCGCGGGCGGAAGCGGAGGGAGTGCGGTTGGTTTTTGTGTCGGAGGTGGTGAAGTAGATCGAGAAAATCGGGTGGCTCCAAGCGCACGCTTGTCGTTGAAATTTCTAGTGAGGCGTACGCTGAGGTCCTTCGGCTATCCTCATCGGATAGCCTCAGGATGACAAGTTTTCTTCTTGTTTTGAATCTCCAGCAAATATCTAAGTTGTGTGAGGAAGCGCGGACGTCGCCGCGGATTCATTCGTTGTTGATTTCTTTGGGAAGAGCCAGATGACGATCAGGAATTGGAGGCCCATGGTCAGGAAGCAGAAGACGCTGCCTTCGGGGCCGACGGTGCCGCCGGTGAGCCAGTTGGCGCCGTGGAGGACGGAGTTGGAGAGATGGCCTTCCATGACGGTGCCGCTGTTGGGAACGGAAAAGAGATAGGTTTCGCCCCAGTCAAAGCTGGCGTGAAGTCCGACGGCGTACCAGAGATTGCCGGTGCGATAGAGCGTGAAAGCAAAAAAGATGCCGACAAGCGCGACGCTGGCGGCGCCCACGAGGCCTTCACCAGGATTGTGGAGGTGGACGGCGCCGAATAACAACGACAGAAAAATCGCGGCGGGCCAAAAGCCGATGCCATCCGCCAAGGTGAACTGGGTGTAGCCGCGGAACGCAAACTCCTCGAAAAATCCGACCATAGTGAAAAATACAAGATGCAAAAGGCCGTAGGCCACGATTCCTTTGGAGGACAATGCCAGGCTTCCGAAGGAATAACCTCCAAAAGCAGAAATCAGTCCGATGAGGAGAGAAATCTCCGCGAGTCCCAAAAGCATGCCTAGCCAGAATTTCTTTCCGAAAGCTTCGGAAAGCGGCAGGCCGTAAGCGCCGGCGGAGCACCGCTCGATGCGAGACATGATCCATGCGCAACCAAAGACCAAAACGAAATTCAAGGTTTCCAGCGGCAGCACCTGGGCGAGCGCCTGGGGATCGAGATGACCCCGATGGAACAGTCTGATTCCTGCATTTATTGCCCAGCTAAAGAGGATGAGCAAAAGGAAGTAGAGGATCAGGCGCCAGCCGGATCGCAGTCCCCGGTCATTAAAGAGGACCGGATTGCGTTTGGGAGAGACCGGGAGGGCGGACGAAAGTTGGCCGGCGATCTCTGGGACACCGGAACTGGGAGGGGTGAGATTGTCCACGATGGCTCCTTGCAGAAAATTGGGGGCGATTCTCTGGTAGACGAAAGGAAACAGAGAATGGCCGCTCCTAGATACGGAGAAGTGCCGGGAATAGTTGCAATCGGCGCAGCGGAGAGTGTATAACCTGCATAAGCCGTAAGACCGGTTAGGAATTCACGGGTTGTTAGCTGGAGGGGTGCTGAATTGAAAGCGAGCGTGGGGTCAGCAAAGCTGATTGCGGGACGCCTGGCGCTGGATTTTGCCAATCTGGTGCCGGTGGCGCACGACCTTTCGTGGACGGAATTTGTCGGATTTCTGGTGGATTCGCGGGTGGTGAGCGAAGAGCGCGGGATGCGGCTGGAAACACTGGAAGGGAGCGAGCCGGGGGCGGTGGATGCAGTGCTGCTGAAGATCCTACGGTTGAGAGAGTGTGTGCGAGCGATTTTTTCGGCGGTGGAGGAGGGGCGGGATTTTCCGAAAGCGTGGGTGGCACCGATCAACGAGGTTTTGCGAGTTACGGAAGGGCACGACGAAGTGGTGGCTCGAGAAGGCAAATGGCGGTTGGAGTTTATCGGGAGAGAGAGCGGGCTGGAATGGTTGCTGGCGGCAATCGCGCGATCGGCGGCTGAATTGATTGTGGAAGGACAGAGCGCACCGGTGAAACGCTGCTCGAACGCGGGGTGCAGGTTGTTTTTTTATGATGATTCGCGGACGGGACGGAGGAGATGGTGTTCGATGGCGGTTTGCGGGAATCGGCATAAGGTGGCGGCATTTTTGAAAAGGAAGGGAGGCAGGTGAGGGGAAGTTATGGTTGTGCGTCCGCAAGAAGAATGTCTGGTCGAAACATTTGCAGTTGAGGTTCTTCGGGCATCCTCGTCGGATGCCCTCAGAATGACAAGTGTGCTTATTTGTGTGTAGTCGGGAAATTGTGGGCGAATTTCAGGCGGTCGTTCAGGGGCGGGTGGGAGTAGAGCCAGAGGACGATGAATTCTGGCGGGTCGGGGTCGTCGAGGTCTTCTTCGCCGAGAACTTGAAATGAGTGAGCGGCGACTTCGTTGGCGTTGGGAATAAAGCCCTGGATTAGCTGAAGGCCGTAGGCGTCGGCCGCGTGTTCCTGCACGCGGCTGAAGGCGTTGCCGACGGGTTCACCGAAAAAGCTCATCACATTGAGGAGTAGCAGCAAGATACCGAGGGCGGCCCAGTCGGATTGTCCGCGAATTCCCCACGCGTGGCCCCAGCGGGCGATGGTCCATTGCAGCAACCGATGGGCAAGGAATAAAGCGAGAAGCAAGAGGGCGAGGAAGTACGCGAAGCCTTTTACGATGTGTCCGAGGACGTAGTGCCCCATTTCGTGGCCGACAATGTAGAGAAGTTCCTCGGGTTTTGTTTTGCGGATGGAAGTGTCCCAGATAACGATGCGCTTGGAAGGGCCGAGGCCGGCAACGTAGGCGTTGATGGCGTTGGTTTTGGCGCTGGCTTCCATCAGGAACATGCGGTCGGGAGGAATGGGAATCCCGGCGCGGCGGGAGAGTTCGCCAATCGACTGGACCAACTGCGGGTGAGTTTCCTGGAGCGGCAGAAATTTGTTGAAAAGCGGGTCGACGTACCACGGAGCGATGAGTCCGAGGAAAAGCGAGAGCGGGATGGCGCCGAGCCAGGCGAAGAACCACCAGGAGCGGGGCTTCGAACGGATCAGCGTGAAGAGAAGTGTGACGACAAGAAGAGCGAGTCCGATTTTTAGGAGCAGGTCCTTGGTCAAATCCCAGAACCAGGGTCCCCAGGGTTCGATGGATTGCTGATAGTAGAGCGAGAGGTGATGCGCGTAGACGCGAATGGGGAAATGCAGGAAAGCAAGGAGTAGGAAGACCGCGGGTACGAAGATCGCGGCCTGGAGGACATGATGGCGGGAGCGGGATTCGGCGAAATCGCGGAGCCAGGCGAAGAAACCGGAGCGGAGGAGGATGAGGAGGATCGCAAGACTCCAGAAGACGGAAAAGAAATAGAGGCGGTAGCCGGCACGCGCGTAGGAAATGGCCTTCTGGTATTTCTCAGGCGAGAGGTGGTAGGTGGCTGTGGAGTTTTGCGACGCGGAGTCTGCAGCAGGCGTGGATGAGCTTTGAACGGATGGGGAAACGGATTGTAGGGAGCGCGCTGTGGAGCGAGGTCCGTAGAAAACGAAAACGGAAACCAGTAACACAAGTCCAATGAAGCGCCGGGCTGGGAAAGAGTGCATGAGGAAAGTATAGCGGCGAGCGGGTGCGTGGGAGCAAGGGCGGTGGGTGATTTGCAGATAGGCGCCAGGGGCGGAGACGGAAATTGTGCCGGGAGGCGCAGGGGCGTATTCTGCAGGGTGAGAGCCCAATTGAAGCAGGAGGCGGAAAAATCATGAAATGGGAAAAGGTGTGCGTCTCCACGATTCTGCTGGCGTCTTGCGTGTTGGGGCTGCCGGCCGCGCGGGCGCAGGGCGGGCAAGAGCAATCCGTGGCGGAAGCGGCGCGGAAGGCGAAAGAACAAAAGAAAACGGCGGCGAAACCGAGTGCGGTGATCACGAACGATACGCTGAAACCGGCAACTCCGGCGACCGTGCAAAATGCAACTGCCGCGACCGAGAGCCTGCCGGGCACGAATCCGGCGGCGAGCAGCGACGCAGCGAAGGATGCGGCGACAGCGACGGAACCAGCGGGCGCAAGTTCGGAAGCGGAAGCCGCAAAGAAGAAAGCAGAGATTGAGGCGTTGAAACTGCAAGTTGCCGACAAGGCAAAGGAAGTGGACCTGCAACAGCGAGAGCTCGCCCTGGCGAACGAAAGCTATTATTCACGCCCGGATTTTTCGAAAGACCCGGATGGAAAAGCGAAGCTGGATGCAATGCAAAGCGACCTGGCGCAGAAGAAAGATGAGCTGGCGCAGTTAAAGGCCAAACTGAAGGCTTTGGCGCCGGACGCGGATCAGAAGCCGGCGGCTCCGCAGCAGTAACGGCAGTCACCCAAAAACCAACGCAGATTTCCGCGACGGACTATTGCGGGCCGAGAATAATCGGCAAACCTGTCTTGGAGTTGCCGACGATGACCACTTTTGAATTGGCGCTGGTGGCCAGTTTTTCGGTGGCTTCAATTCCCTTCCATTCCAAGAGCTGCGGGCTGATGCCCTGGGCCACGATTTTCTGAAAATCGGCGATGCCCTGGGCTTCGATGCGCTTGCGTTGGGCTTCCTGGGTTTCCTTTTGAAGAATGAAGCTCATGCGCAGGGCGTCCTGCTCGGCCTGCTGCTTGGCTTCGATGGAGCCTTTGAGCATGGCGGGCAGCTGAACGTCACGCAGGAGAATGTTTTCGACGATGACGCCGCGGGGAGCGAGTTCCTTGGTCAGTTGATCCTGAATTTGCTGCTGAACGAGTTCGCGCGCGTTGGTGTAGAGGGCGTTCGCGGTGTGAGATGAGGTGGAGGCGCGGATGGCGGCGCGGAGCGTGGGCTCGACGATTTTTTCGGCGTAGTTGGAGCCGACTTTCTGGAAGACGTCGGCAGCCATGCTGCGGTCGAGATGGAAGAGCAGCGAGGTGTCGAGGGCAAGGATGAGGCCTTCGTTGGAGGGGACGTTGGCGCTTTCCTTGACCGATTGCGTTTGGACGGAGAGCTTGTCCACGGCCTTCAGAGGATTGATGACGTGAATGCCTTCGTTGAGAGTTTCACCGGTGACCCGGCCGAAGAGGGTGAGGACACCGACATGGCCAGTGGGAATGGAAACGACGCTGGAGAAAAAGAAGATCAGGCCGAAGATGGCCGCGGCGAGAATTAGAATTTTGGAACCGACACCCCGCAGGTTTGGAAGCGAGGGCATGTTGCCGCCCGCACTGAAATTGATGGTCGTATTGGGCATGACTACCTCCGTGGAGAGAGCTGAGTTTGGACGTGGCTGTTCTTACTTCTACTACGTATGACGAGTGGAAATCCTTTCGGGCGGTGGGAGGATGGGAAAGCGACAATAAGGCGAGGAGCGCCGGACAAGGATTGTTCGAAGATTCATCATTTTTCCACAGATTTGTATCAATACCACAATCCGTTGGGGTGGTTTTCTGTTGACGCCACAAGGGCGCGGAGCGAAAATTCCCTGGTCCGCTAGGTCCGTTCCGCGAATTTCTGGCCGCCAAAGGGGCTCACTTCCGCAGAGTGAGTTGGAGGCCGCTGAGGGAGTTCAGAATGACCATGATGCCGGGCTCCACCGTTCAGTGTGTGAATCCCAAATGTGAAGTGAAGGGAAATTGGATGAGGGCGGACGCCGCCGGCTCCGAGTATTGCCCTGCGTGCGGAGAAGAATTGCGGCACGTGCCGCCGCCGTTGATGCCGAGATTTAGATTCCGCCCAAGACCGGCTGCGCCACGTCCGTCGTTGCGTCCGCGCTAGCGGCGTGGGGTGAGGCGCGATTCTCCGTAAGCGGGAGAGAGCCTCGAAAAACGAAGGGCCGGAAGCGCCAGCCTCCGGCCCTTTTGTTCGTTTACTTAACCACAAGTTGACAAGAAATAAGTGTCTGCTATTTTTGAGGGCCATGCGGCTCCTTCCTAGAGTTTCCATATGTGGTTTGTTATTGGCGGTTCTCGTTGTTAAAGCCAAGACGTGCGCCCAAGACTCCGGGGCGCAACAGCCTGCGGCGGCAGCGGCAAAAATACCAACAATTGCGAGTTACCCCGATTCTACGTCTGGCCTGGAACATCTGGTGAAAGACATCATGAAAGCGCAACGGGAGAATGACGCCGGGCGCGCGGAAGCAATGCTGAAAAGCCTGGTGATGCCCAACCATGCACTTTGGTATCAGGAGAATTTTGATGAGTCGGTGTCGAGGCAAACGGTCCCGGCGTACAGTGCGAACGTAGATTCGCTTTCGGCGCAACTGGCAAGATTTTTTCTAGATATCCAGGGAGAGGCGCCGCAAATCGAGGCGGTTCGGTTTGGAAAGAATTGCGATGATAGCGCGAACGCGCAAATGCTCACCCTGCTGTTTGGGCGGTTGAAGGAAGTCCCAATTTATGAGGTTCGATTCATCAAAGGGAACCAGTTCCGGAGGCTTGAGGCGTTCGCTTATGTAGATGGCGGATTCCGCTTCGTTATGGTTCCGAGTTTGGAGAAGCCCGCAGCCTCCGACACGAAACCGAACACGGGTGGGGAGCCGATCAAACGCATATCGGTAGGCGGCAATGTGCAGGCCGCCAGGCTGATCAACCGAGTTCAACCAAGATACCCGGAAATTGCGCGCAGTGAACGCATATCGGGGGTAGTCAAACTGCATGTCATCATCGGCAAAGACGGGAGCGTTCGCTCATTACGCGTTCAGAGCGGAATATGTTCGCTGGCGATGGCGGCGATGGAAGCGGTTAGGCAGTGGCGATACCAGCCGACGCTACTAAACGGTGAGCCAGTGGAAGTGGACACGGTAATCGATGTGATTTTCAGTTTACGGCAGTGACCAGAGACTGCGGATTAGGATTCGACGAGCCCTTTGGCGAGGAGTTCTTCGTCGCTTAGCCAGAGATCGGGGATGTTGGCGGAGCCGAGGCGAAGGATGTCTTCGAGGGCGCCGCGGACTTCGCGGAGGTGGAAGTCCACGCCGACTCTTTCGAGCATGTCAATGAGGGCTTGCGCGCCTTCGGCCAGCATCGGTTTGGGTCGGACGCCGGTACGGGCGATCTGGTGATAGGAGACGATGTAGAAGGCGTTGGTGCCGGCGCCGTGTCGAACGATGTGGAGGAAGCCCCGGGCTTTCGGGGCTTCTTTTACCTGTCTTACCGCAACCGCTGCGCCGCTTGGGAGTGAGCTCATCGTGTGATCTCCTCGCCTGTGGCCCGGGTCAGCTGCATCCGCTGGTGCTCCCGCAATTTTCACATTTGTAGCAGGCGCCGTTGGGCACCATCAACATGCCGCATTCGGAGCAGGTGGGCGCGTCTTCGAGAGCGTTGCCCGGAGAATAGGTTCTGGTTTCGACGGGCGGCGCCGGAGTCAGCATCGGAGGCTGGGGCGTTGGCGCGGGGATGGAAGCGACGACGGTGCCTTCCATGGGAGCGCCATTGAGTTTCAGATACTCCGCCGAGATGAAGCGGCCGCCAAGCCAGCGCGCGATGTAATCGAGCACGGAGGTGGCGAAGCGGATGTTGGCGTTGGGCGTAATGCCGCTGGGCTCGAAGCGGGTGTTGACGAGTTTGTTGACGAGAACTTTCAGCGGCACGCCATATTGCAAGCCGATGGAAAGAGTGAGCGCGAGGCCGTCCATTACGCCGGAGAGCGTGGAACCTTCCTTGGACATCTTGATGAAGATTTCACCGGGACGCCCGTCGGGATACATGCCGACGGTGATGTAGCCTTCGTGGCCGCCGACGCTGAACTTGTGGGTGACGGAGTTGCGCTCGACGGGAAGTTTCTCGCGCTGGGTGCGGGCGAAGAGTTCGCGCTGAACTGGTTCGGGCTCGGCGGTGGCGGCGGCTTCGGCTTTCTTTTCGTCCTTCTTGTTGCCGGCGGCGTTGAGCGGCTGGGAGCGCTTGGAGTTGTCGCGATAGATGGCGACGGCCTTGAGGCCAAGCTTCCAGGACTCAATGTAGGCGTCCATGATGTCTTCGATCGTGGAATCCTCCGGCATGTTGATGGTCTTGCTGATGGCGCCGGAGAGGAAGGGCTGGGCCGCCGCCATCATCTTGACGTGGCCGCGCCAGGCGATGGAACGCCCGCCGGTGGTGGCCAGAGAGCAATCGAAGACTGGAATGTGCTCGGGCTTGACGAAGGGAGCGCCGTCGATCTTGCCATTGGCGTCAATGTAGCTGACGATTTCGCTGGCCTGTTCGGGGGTGTAGCCGAGCTTCATCAAAGCTGCCGGCACGGTGTTGTTGACGATTTTGATGACGCCGCCGCCGACGAGCTTTTTGTATTTAATCAGGGCGAGATCCGGCTCGATGCCGGTGGTGTCGCAATCCATCATGAAGCCGATGGTGCCTGTGGGAGCGAGAACGGTGACCTGGGAATTCTTGAAGCCGTGCTTTTCGCCGAGGGCGAGAGCGGAATCCCAGGAGCTTTGCGCGCCCATGTAAAGATCAGGCTGTACGTGATCGGGCTTGATGCCGCGCATGGAGTTGCGGTGCATGCGAATGACGTCGAGCATGGGCTCGCGATTGACGGGGTAGCCCGGGAACGGACCCATGCGCTCAGCGACACGAGCGGACTGGGCGTAGGCTTCGCCGCACATCAGAGCGGTGACGGCGGCAGCAACGTCGCGGCCTTCATCGGAGTCGTAGGGCAAGGCCATGGACATGAGCAGTGCGCCGAGATTGGCGTAGCCGAGACCGAGCGGGCGGAACTCGTGCGAGTTCTTGCCGATTTTTTCGGTGGGATAGCTGGCGTTGTCGACCAGGATTTCCTGGGCGGTGATGGTGACATCCACCGCCTTGGTGAAGGCTTCGACGTTGAAGTCGCCATTGGAGTGGAGATACTTCATGAGGTTCAGCGAGGCCAGGTTGCAGGCGGTGTCGTCGAGGAACATGTATTCGCTGCAAGGATTGCTGGCATTGATGCGAGCGGTGTTCTTGGAAGTGTGCCAGCGATTGACGGTGGTGTCGTACTGCATGCCGGGATCGCCGCAGTGCCAGGTGGAGTCGGCAATCTTGTAGAGGAGTTCGCGGGCGCTGAGCTTTTCGTTGGGCTGGCCGTCGGTGACGTTCTTGGTCCACCAGTCGCGATTTTCCTGCGCGGCTTGCATGAACTCGTCGGTGACGCGGACGGAGTGGTTGGCGTTCTGGAAGAAGATGGAGCTGTAGGCTTCGCCGTCGATGGAAGAGTCGTAGCCCTGCTCGATCAGGACGTGAGCTTTTTTCTCTTCCTTCACCTTGCATTCGATGAATTCGACGATGTCCGGATGGTCGATGTTGAGGATGACCATCTTGGCGGCGCGGCGCGTCTTGCCACCGCTCTTTATCACGCCAGCAAAAGCGTCGAAGCCCTTCATGAAGCTGACGGGGCCGGAGGCGATGCCGCCGCCGGAGAGTGTTTCCTTGCTGCCGCGGAGGGAGGAAAAATTGGTGCCGGTGCCGGAGCCCCACTTGAAGAGCATGCCTTCGGTGCGGGTGAGCCCCATGATGGATTCCATGCTGTCCTGGACGGAGTTGATGAAGCAGGCGGAGCACTGGGGTTTGGGCTGGCAGCCGACGTTGAACCACACGGGGGAATTGAAAGCCATTTTCTGCTCGACGAGCAGGTGGGAGAGTTCGTCGCGGAAAGCGTCACGCGAGTCGGTATTGGCGAAGTATCCGCCTTCTTCACCCCAACGGACGATGGTATCCACCACGCGGCCGATCAACTGGCGAACCGAGCCTTCGCGCTCCGGTGTGCCGTGCTTGCCGTGGAAGTATTTGCTGGCGACGATATTGGTGGCGGTCTGCGACCAGCCTTTTGGAACTTCGACATTTTCCTGCTTGAAGATGGTGGTGCCCTTTTCGTTGCCGATCAGAGCGGTGCGCTTTTCCCATTCGACCTTGTCGAAGGGAGAGATTTTCCCATCCGTGAAATACCGTTCAAACACCAGGCCGCCGCCCACACCGGCCGCATCCACCGATTTTGCCGCCTCGACTGCTTTGCCGTTCAATGCGTGCTTCACCGTAGCCATCCTGATTCCTCCCCGCAACAGGTTCCCGAGGTGCGAGCGGGGAACCCTTTTATTTTACTCCCCTGGCGAGCAGGGGGCCGCGTTCCCGCCTGAAAACGCGACTAAATTCGTTGGCCGAGTGGAAGGTGTCCCCCCCGAAATCATCGAAAAAAACGAATGCACTGCCCAATGCCGGTGAAGCTCACACGGCCGAACAGCAGACTCCGCGCTTAAATTACGACAACGCGGAGCAGGTACTTCGCGCTCGTTTTTTGCGGTGATACCGGGCTGGAGCGTGGGGCAAAGCCGGACCAAGACTTATCCCCGACTCGGTCCGTCTGGCGCTTCCACGTCCCCCGAATCTGGATTCGCAGTATCGGACTAGTGCGAGTTGGTGTCAAGAAAAATCGCAAAATCTGGGGAATAAATTTCCAGGATGTCTATATCTAGTGGTGGACTTTCTGGGGCAGCAGAGTCCCGAATTGGTGCAGACCGAAGGTCCCGGTACGGAAGTACTTTGAAATCAGGACTCTTGCTTCATGCGTCGCGTGCGCGCGTTCGCGTAATCTGGCAAGAGGCAGGAGTCCATCGGAGGGATGGAACGCGTGCAAGTCGGACGATACCAGATACTCGAGACGCTCGGAACCGGGGCAAACAGCCGCGTGGTGCGCGGATTTGATCCGATGATTGACCGGGCGGTGGCGATCAAACTTCTTTCGCCGGAGCTTTCGCGCGGCGAGGCGCGTTCGCGATTTTTGCGCGAAGCGCGCGTGGTGGGAAAACTTTCCCACCCGTTCATTATTACGCTGCATGACATGGGGATTGAGGAGTCCACCTCGACTCCGTACCTGGTGATGGAGCTGGTGGAGGGGCAATCGCTGGAGAAGATTCTTACGAATGGCAGCGTGCCGTATACGTCGGCATGCGGCTGGGCCGCGCAGGTGGCGGTGGCTCTGAATGTGGCTCACAAGCATGGAATTATTCACGGCGACGTGAAGCCCGCGAACATTCTGGTAACCAGTGACGGACGCACGAAATTGACGGACTTCGGGATGGCGCGGCTTTCGAGCCACGATACGAAAGACACTTCCTTGCTGGGGACGCCTGCCTACTGGTGCCCGGAACAGATCATGGGACGCGCGCAGGATGCGCGGTCGGATATATTTTCGCTGGGCGTGCTGCTTTACGAGGCGCTGACGGGGATTTCGCCGTTTGCGGCGGATTCGCTGCAGAAGGTTTGCAATCACGTGCTGTCTTCGCGGCCGTTGCCACCGTCGCAGGTCAACGCGTCGATTCCTAAAGAACTTGATGAAATTCTAGCCAAGTGCCTGGCCAAGGATCCGCAACAGCGGATGGCCTCGGCGGAAGTGCTGGCGGAACAGTTGTATCCACTGGCGCGAAAGAAGACGGTGACGCCGGCGGTGGCGCCCGCGGCGGAGACAACGCTGCGGAACCGGGCGGCGCGGTTCTTGCGTTCGGCGTAACGAATCCTCTTTACCCTCAGAGTAGTCAGCCTTCCCCTCGTACGATTTGCAAATTGTGTCAGCTGAGATCCTTCGCCGTGCAAAGAGCGCACGGCTCAGGATGACAAGTTTTGCTCGGATGTGTAGGTCTGGATTGGATGTGTGGGCCTAGCGATAAGGCCGCAAAAGGCCCTGAATTATTCGTAGCGAAGGGCTTCGACGGGATCGAGCTTGGAGGCCTTCATGGCCGGCCAAACGCCGAAGATAAGGCCGATGCTGACGCTGACGCAAACGCCAACGATGGCGGCCCACAGGGGGACGCTGCCGGGCCATTTGAGGCCGAGGCGCACCAAGAGAACCAGACCGTTGACAAGGATGAGCGCGATGAGGCCTCCCAGGCCCGTGAGGGTCATGGCTTCGAGCAGGAATTGCCAGACGATGTCCTTGCTTTTTGCGCCGATGGCCTTGCGTACGCCAATTTCGCGGGTGCGTTCGGTGACGCTGACGAGCATGATGTTCATCACGCCGACGCCGCCAATGAGAAGACCGATAGCGCTTAGAACCACCGTCGCGATAGCAACTTTGCCGACGATGTTATGGAATTCCTTGATCTGCTCTTCGGCGGTGGCGACGGAGAAATTGTCCTTGCCGTCGTAGGGGACGTTGCGGCGGCGGCGGAGAGTTTCCGTGATCTGGTCCACCATCTGGTTCAGCATATTTGGCTGGGCCTGAACGCGGAAATTGAGTTCCGTTGCCGAAGGAAACGTCTTGCGGAAAGTGCTGAAGGGGATCAAGACACGGCGATCTTCATCGCCCATCCCGAAGCCACCCTTGGGCTTTTCGACGACGCCGATGACCTGAAAACTGGAGCCGTCAATCGTAACGTCTTTGCCGATGGGGCTGCCTTCGGGAAAAAGCACTGGGGCGACATTTTCGCCGAGCATGACGACTTTTTCCTTGTGGAGATCGTCGCCTTCGCTGATGAAGCGGCCGGAGAGAGTGGCGGCGTTGGCGTAGACGAGCCCGAAATTGGGCTGAACGCCGCGGAAATCGATGGCGGTGACTTCACCGGATTTGGTGCGGACGGTGTGAGGAACGTCCCAGTCGCTGGTGACAAACGCGGTAATGTTCTTGACGGTGGGGCAGCTTTCTTGAAGGGCGCGCTCGTCGTCGAGAGTGAGGGGTTTGCGCTGGCGTTCTTCAAGCGGCGGCGGGCCACCGTGGCGGCCCTGATCCCATTTGGTGACAAAGGCCGTATCCGCGCCGAACTGTTTCACATTTTCCTGGATTTGCGCGTCGAAGCCGGTGATGAGGGCGGCAACGAGCATGATGACGCTGACGCCAAGCACGACGCCAAAAATTGTGAGGGCGCTGCGGAGTTTGTGGGTGCGAAGAGCATCCATCGCCTGCCGGAGATTTTCGCCGTTTGCCTGTGGCATAAGCGCGCCTAGCTTTCCGCTCGAAGAGCTTCGATAGGATCGAGTTTTGCGGCCCGCATGGCCGGGAAGATGCCGAAAAAGAGTCCCACGCCCGTGGCGAGTATCAGAGAAAGAATGACGGCGGCGAGGGGAGTTTCCATCGGGAACGAAAAGACGGCTTTCACCAGAGAGACGGCGAGATACGCCGTGATAATGCCGATGAGGCCTCCGCAGGCGGCGAGTACAGCGGATTCCGTAAGAAATTGCAGGAGAATGTGCATTTTTCGCGCGCCGAGGGAGCGGCGCAAACCGATTTCGCGGGTGCGCTCCGTGACGCTGGCCAGCATGATGTTCATGATGACAATGCCGCCGACGACGAGGAAGACGCTGACAAGCGCCATGGCCACAAAGGCGAGATTGCCGGTGAGGTCGTGCCAAAGGGCCATGATGGAATCGGAGCCGAGAATGGCGAAATTGTCGGGTGCGTTGTAATCGAGGTGGCGCCAGGCACGCAGAAACATCCGGGCTTCGTCCTGGCTGGCGGACATCAATTCGGCGTTGGGAGCTTCGATGAAGACGGTGGTCCAGTCGATCTGACGATGCCAGCCCTTGAGGAAGGTGTTCATGGGAATGATCATGAAGTTGTCTTGCGACTGGCCGAAGGCACTGCCGATGGCTTCTGCGACGCCGATGACTTCGTAGGAGTGGGTACCGACGCGAATGGATTTACCAATGGGATCGACATTGGGGAAGAACTTTGTGGCGAGGTCGGCGCCGATAAAGGTTACGTCGGAGCGATGTTCGTCGTCAGCAGGTGTGATAAAGCGGCCTTCGGCGATGTTGAGGTTGCGGACATCGGCGAAATTGGCGGTGGTGCCCATGATGGAAGTGTTTTCCATGATGATGTCGCCGACCCGCGTCTGGGCGTTGCGGTCCTCTTCGGCGGCAACGGCGCGGGCCAGGCGCATGCTGTCGCGAAGGCGCTCGTAATCGTCCATGGTGATGAGGGGGCGCTTCTGGGCCTTCAAAAATTCATCGCGGCTGGTGATGATGCCGAAGCGGTCGACGATGAAGACGTTGGCGCCGAGGTTGGCGACGCGTTGAGCGACGTAGAGATTGAGGCCGGCGATGACGCTCATGACGAAGACGAGGGTGGTGACGGCGAGGATGACGCCAAGGAGGGTGAGGAAACTGCGTAGCTTATGGGCGCGCAGGGCATCCAAAGAAAGCTTGAAGGTCTCGTAGAAGGTGATCCAGCCCTTTTTGAGGCGCTGCAGGCGCGAGGCAGAGACGACCAAGCCGTCCGCAAGCGGCGGCACACTGGTCAGGCTATCCATGGGGGAGATACTCAAGCGGTGCTCCTGTATGGTTAAAGACGAACCACCCGGCCAAATCGTTCCTTAGTTAGACGTTTTAGATGTGTATTAGCTTTCAGCCGGGGCGGCTATAATCTGAAAGTATCCACATTGTACCCGGATGGCGGAGGGGAAGCAGTGGAAATTGTGGCACGGAGGCTGGGGGGAAGGTGCAGGATTGCGCCCCCGGTTTTTTCTCTAATGTTAAGAATTAAAAGGTGTTATGGCCGAAACTTACCTGCTGCGGCGGCACTCGCCCTCTTGCTCGCAGTCTCGCCCTGCTCTGGTCAGTCGGCCCATGTGGAGAAACCGGCGCCGGAGGCTTCCGGGGATATGGGTGTCCTGTTCGGCCGGGTGATCGCGAATCAGAAGCAGGTAGACGCGAATATGAACACCTATGAGCGGGTCGAACGAGTGGAGATTCGAAAGACCGGGAGCGATCCGAAGCCCAGCGAAGTGAAGGTGTGGCGGGTATTTCCGGCGGGCACGGGAACCAGCAAGATTCCGCTGACGGCGGAGGCAAAACCGCCAAGCGCCGAGACTTACAGAGCGGCGCTGGAAAAACTGCAGACGACGCTGGTCTGGGCAGCGGAAACGGGGCCGGCGCAACGAGAGGCCTACGCGAAAGTCGAGAAGCGAAAAAAAGAACGGAACGAGCTGATTGATACGACGAGGAAAGCGTTTGTGTTCGCCAGGATTGGCGAGGAGACCCGCGCAGGCCGGGTGCTGGTGAAATATGAAATGAAGCGGAACCCCGCGTTCAAGCCTGCGACGCGTAACGAGATGTTATTTACGAGGATTGCGGGTACGTTGTGGATCGACAAGGAAACTTCGGAGTTGGCGAAGATCGAAGGCCACGTTACAGACGATATCAATCTGGCGCTGTTTCTGGCGAAGGTCTATCGCGGGAGTTATTTCATGCAGGAGTGGTATGAGATGGCGCCCGGCGTGTGGCTGCCAAGCTACCAGCAGTACGATTTTGACGGGCGGAAATTCGTGGTGCCATTTTCGATTCACGAGCGGACGTTTTATACGAACTACAAGCGGGTGGGGCCGCCGCGCGAGGCCGCGGAACTGGTGCGTGGCGAACTGAGCAAGCTGGGAGAAAATCGGGCCGATCCGTGAAAATCGCGTTGATAAAATTGGTCAGATAGCAACGGGTCCGCGCAACCGGATCGGAGGTTCGATGATCCGCCGAAGTTCACTTCTTCCCCTCGTCTGTGCGGTTCTGCCGGCGCTTTGCTGTGCGCAGAGCGGGCCGGAGGCTACACCGCCGGCGAGCAGCCAGCCGGCTGCTCCCGCGGCCAATGGACAGAATAGCCCGCCCGCCGGAAAGACCGACAAACCCAAAAAAGTGTGGACGAATGATGAGGTAAAAACCTTGCAGGGCACGGTCTCTGTGGTGGGATCAAACCGCCCTGGTGAGCGGCAATCGCAATCCTCGATGTATGGAGCGGGCGGTGGCAGCAATCTGCGGCGGGGAAAGATTCTGCAATACCGGGCGGCGATCGGGGAACTGCGGAAAAAAATTGACGCGGCAGACCAGCGCATTTCGCAATTAAAGAATTTCAAGGCGGAGGACAGCAGCCCGAGCGGAGGAATCAATCCGAATCGGGGCTACAACATGATTCCGCTGGATGAACAGGTGAAACAACTGGAAGCGAAGAAGAAGCAATGGCTGGGAAGCATTGAAGACCTGGAGAACCAGGCGAAGAAGGAAGGGATTGAGCCGGGAGAATTGCGGTAGTTTAGGGATTGTTAAAAAGGCCGATCCGGGTTACGGAGCGGCTTCGAAGAGAAATTCCCGCAAACACTTTAAATTGAGATGAAGTTGGAAGAAAGAAAAGCGGACAGTGGCGGGGACACGCCACTGTCCTTTCTTTTTGCGCGAATCAAAAGGAATGCCCGAGCTTGAGGAACAGGGTGAGATAGCGCTTGAGGTTTTGGGTAATCAGAAAATTTTCCTTTACGTGTTCGTGGCCGCGTTCGCCGAGCTTCGCGGCAATGTCGGGATGGGAGAGCAGGAAGCGAATCTGGTAAGCGGTGCCTTCGACGGAGTGGGCGAGGAGGCCGGTGTGTTTGTGAATAATCTGCGTGGGAATTCCGCCGACGGCTGAAGCGACGACGGGTTTCTTTTTCCAGAGGGCCTCGGAAACGGTAAGGCCGAAACCTTCGCGAAGGCTTTTCTGGATCACGATGGTGGAGGCGCGCTGGAGGGCGTTCACCTCCAGCGGCGCCCAGGCGGGAAGCTCGAGCAGTTTGATATCGGGATCGCCTTCCGCCGCGATTTGCGCTTCCTTCAGAACGGTGGCGCCTTCGGGATCGTCGGAGGCCCCGCCGCCGGCAAGAACCAACTGACAATCGAAATAACGGCGGACGATGCGATAGGCGCGAATTACTCCGACGGGATCCTTGAGCCGGTCGAAGCGGGAGATCTGCGTGAGGATGGGGCGGAAATGGTCGATGCCATAGCGAGCCAGGACGTCCAGGATGAATTCCGGAGGCAACTCGCGATTTTTTTCAGAGAGCGGATCGATGGCCGGATGGAAAAGATACTGGGGGATGGGGAGCTGCTTGGCGAATTCGGGGGACGAAAAGATCGCCGCGTCGTAGTGCGGGACATAGTTTTCCAGAAAATTCCAGACCGCGGGATGCGGATGGGAAAGGTCGATGTGGCAGCGCCAAACCCAGTGATTGGCGTTTTTCTGGCGGTAGGAGATCAGGCCGGCGGGCTGCGGATCGTGAATGACCATGAACTCGGCGTCGAGTGGCAGGCGCTTGGCGTTCATTTCGTTGTAGGCGCGAAAGATTTCAAAGTGGCGCGGCTCCGGATGATAGGGAGCGCCGTGCAGGGCGTTGTGGAAGGATTTGGTGACCTCGAAGAAATCTTCGCCGCCGGTCATGACTTCCCAGCGAATGTTGATGCCGAGCTCTTCGGCTAACGGGACGAGACGGTTCAAGATTTCAGCCACACCTCCGCCGACGGCTGTGGAATTGATCATGACAACGGAGCGGCCGGCCAGAGGCCGTGCAAGCGTGCGGAGTTCGGCTACCTCACCTGCGCCGATGACGGACGAATAGTCATCCAGTGGAACCTTAGCTGGGATTTGCATCGTGCTCATGCTTTCTCCTTTCACGGTCCACGAGGCGGAGCATTTTGGCGCGCGCGCTGTCGAGCGTGTTGGTGTAGATATCGATGTGGTTGATGTTTTCGGCGAGAGAATCGAGGCCGAGGCCGGCGGCCAGCCAATTGGAAAAATCGTTGGTGCGGAATTGCAGGCGAAGGCGGGAAGTGACGAAATGAAAATGAAAGCTGGCGTGGCTGATGGAGGCGACGCCGTCGCGGAATTCGTCGAGGTTGGTGGCGGTGAGGGAAAATGGCATGGTGACTTCCAGGCTTTCGCAGAAATAAAAGCGATCCAGGGCTTCCTGGCGGCTGAACTGGGGAAAGGCGGCGATGAAATCGCGGAGGACGCGGCAGAGATCGGCGCGGAGGGCGGCGATGGAGGTGTAGTCGCGAATGTCGAGGGCGGCGAACTGCTCGGCGAGGGCGTCGCGATTGGCTTCGGCGAGAGCCCACTGGGCGAAGTCGTTGGAGAACCCCTCGGTGAGGAAGTGATGGGAGCTGAGAGTCTGGTACACGTGATGGAAGATGGAGGCATCGCTGCACTGCTCGAGGCCGGCCAGGAGTTCCTCGAGATTACCGGCGGATTGATTGCCGATGCGAGTTAGATAGGCGACAGTAAAGAATTCGAATGGAGTTTCGGCGGCGTTCACGGCAATTCCTCCTGAAATTCATGTGGGAGTCGAAAACTATTTGACGGATTGCGGAAGCGGCAGAGGGTGTGAAGGAGAGTCATCGAGCGTGTGCAGCCTCCTGGCGCTCGGGGACCGGGACGCGAATTTCGCTCAGGTCGGAAATGAGATTGGCGGCCCAGCGATAGACGTTATGCTCCAGAACAATTTTGCGCATTCGGGACATCATTTCTCCCTGTTGCTCCTCGCTCATTTCCAGAGCCTGGCGAATGGAGCGGGCAAGCTGATCCACGTCGTAAGGATTGACGAGAAGAGCGTCGCGAAGTTCCTGCGCGGCGCCTGTGAAACTGCTGAGCATGAGAACGCCGCGATTGTCTTCCCGGGAGGCGATGAATTCCTTGGCGACTAGATTCATGCCGTCGTGAAGAGAAGTGACAAGGCAGACCGAGGCCGCGCGATAGAAGCGGGCGATCTCCTCGTGGGAATGGTGCCGTTGGAGAAGGACGATGGGTCTCCAGCGGCCGGATTGGAAACGCGCGTTGATGCGCTCGGCTTCGGCGCCCACTTCCTCAAGAAATTGGCGGTAGCGGGGGATGTCCGTTCGGCTGGGAGCGCCGATCTGGACAAAACTGAACCGCTGGAGATAGGCGGGATAATTTTCGAAGAAGCGTTCGATGCCGCGGAAACGCTCGAGAATTCCTTTTGTGTAATCCACACGATCAACTCCGACACCGAGGAGCGACGCTTCGATGCCGAGTTCATTGCACAGAGCGGCGCGCTCTTCTCCAGATGAGCGGAGGGGATGAGGGGTTTCTCCATTTAGGGGCGCGGCAACACTGATGGGATAGGGACGGACGCGAGAGACGCGGCCCTGGCGGTAAATTTCGAAGCGGTCCCAATCGGTGAGGGCTTCCAGGGCGCGATCGACGGTGGCGAGAAAGTTGCTGCAATGGGTGCGAATGTGGAAACCGATCAGGTCGGCGCCGAGAAGGCCGTCGAGGAGTTCGGTCTGCCACGGACAGATGCCAAAAACCTCTGGGTTTGGCCAGGGAATGTGCCAGAAGATGGCGACGCGGGCATCCGGGCGAGCTTGCTTGATCATTCGCGGGAGGAGGGCGAAATGGTAGTCCTGAGCGAAGACCACCGGGGAGGCGACATTCCGGATCTCCTGAACAACGGCGTCCGCGAAGCGCTGATTGATGCGCTGGTATTCGCTCCAATCCTCGGGACGGAAGATGGGGCGCGTGTGCGCGATGTGGCAGAGCGGCCATAGGCCTTCGTTGGAGAAGCCCTCGTAGTAGCCGCGATCTTCGTCAGCGGTGAGCCAGACGCGGCGAAGCGTGTAAGTGGGACGGCTCGGCGGAACTTGCAGGTGATCGTTGGAGTCGACAACCTCGCGATCGGCATTGCCGGAGCCGTTGGCGATCCAGGTGCCGTGGCAAGCATCCAGAACGGGTTCGAGCGCGGTGACGACGCCGCTGGCGGGGATAAGCATTTGGATGGAGTGGTCACGTTCGCTGAAGACGTGCATATAGGGCTCGCGATTGGAAACCACAATTAGAGAGTTGTCTTGCAGTTTGCTCTGGAGGCTGACGCGGAGACGGTCCGGAGTCCAGAGAGTGGATTGTGATTCGCGGAGTTGTGCCTCCTCCTGGGCGGCGGCGCGGGCAAAATTCAGATCCTGGGCGAGGTGGCGAGCTTCGGTATGAATCTGTTCGAACATTTCATCCTTGGGCAAAAAACGGGAGCTGTCCGGAACGCCGGAGCGCAACGTCCGCAGCCAGAGGGCGGTGTTGGCGAGGGGGGCAATGAAATTCCAGCGGACGAGGATGAAGGCAAGAGCGGTGATGAAGATAGTTTGAAGCAGGGCGGTCAGCGAAGAAGCGCGCAGAGTGCGCATCAGCCGGGCCTGAATATAACTGGCGTCGGAAATGACCACGACGACGCCGAGTGGCTCCCCATCTTTGATCACTGGCAGCGAATAGATGTTCAGGGTCAGATCCTCGACAGCGACAAAATCGCTGGCCGGCGCGCCGATTTTTACAGCGTGGAGAGCCTCTGCGGGAGGTTGATTGAATCGGCCAGGAAGACCCGGGGTGATGGCGCGAACGGCGCCGGAAGGATCGTAAACGGCGATGCCGCCGAGGCTTTCGCGCGGCACAAAACGATAGAGAAGATGGCTGAGTGTTTTCGAAGTGACTTTCTCGCGGGACGATTCGATGGTGTCAGCGATGTTTTCCGCGACGATTGCCGAGCGGCGGGTAAGCTCGTTGCGCAAATTCCGGCGTTCGGTGCGGATCTGAATAGCCGTGTAGCACAGTGAAACGCACGCAACGCTGATGGCCAACGGCAGAACAAGATTTAGAGTCCTTCGCAATTCCGTTCCTCCTGAGCCTGAGGAAAGATTCCCGCGAATTACGAAATGCATCGCGGGAGCCAGGCTGCGGCCGGCGGTACTCGAATGGCTCCGGCGAAGACGCTGGGAAAACCGGAGCGAGCTGGGTGCCCCCGGAGGAAGGCTCGTGCCGCAACAGCGGAAGCCTTCCGCTAAATGGACCGAACTACCTAGTAAAGCTGCACGCCGGAAGCGGGCAGAACAACGACGCGTGTGGCGATGAGCCGCTGGCCATCAGCGCGATAGTCGACGGTGGCCCGAACCCCGACGGCGAGTTTGCCTTCGATCCGGGTATTGGAGTCTATTACGAACTCAAGTTTGTTGGGATTCTGATTGCGATTGAGCGAAATCGTGAACTGAGAGGCGTTCACGTTGGCGATGGTGCCGACAACGGAAGAAGCCTCCGGAAAAGAGCGCAGAGGTCCGGCCAAGGTGTGCAGCGGAACGGACCACAAGGAGATCGCGAAGCACGCCAGAAAAAAAGTGGCGAGCGAAATGGCAGTACGAAAACGCATGATGGAAGACACCTCCAATGCCATGGGCTTCGACTGGGTGTAATGGAAGGGGCACGAACGGGGCCAAAAGGGAGCTCGGTTCAGAGTTTCGAAAAATCCAGATAAGAAACGAGTTAGCGATTTTCCGAAGCGGCAAGGAGACTGGTACCGGTACGCAAATTGTTCACTCGAATGCGCTTAGCGAAGACAGAAGCGTAGTTTCTGCTACGAGTGTTGGAGAAGACTCTGCTGGGAGTTAAGTGGGATAGCCGCGTCCGTGTCCAATATTTCTTGACGGAGGACACAGGACGCGGACATTCCCTTGGTTCAGAGATTGAGGGTTAGTTCGCTACGGTGGAGCGACCCTCCTCTGTGGGACCACCAATTTCGGTATGTGGGACCGAGGATTGGCGGTTGGTGCTAGGCGCAAGGATGGGAAAAGAAGTGCCGTAGGTCAAACGAACTGCCCGTGGTTCATTTATGAACCATTAACTCTTGATTTTCGATAAAGATATGGCTTCCTATCAACTATGATTTGGGTGTAGTATCTGCGGAACAAGGACGTAGCAGAGTATCCAGTGGACACGACCTCACAACAAGAGCGGCGGCTATATCGCTTCGGATTGTTCGAAGTGAACCTGGAACAGGGAACTCTGAGCCGCCAAGGCACTCCGGTCAGGCTGCAGGAGCAGCCGTTTCGAATTCTGGCATTGTTGCTGGAGGCTCCAGGGGAAGTTCTTTCACGCGAGGATTTGCGGAAAAGGATTTGGCCAGAAGGAACGTTCGTCGAATTTGACGGCAGTCTGAACACGGCCTTGATGAAACTGCGTGCCGCGTTGAATGACAACGCGGAGAACCCGGTCTTTGTGGAAACAGTGCCGCGGCGCGGATACCGGTTCATCGCACCGGTGGAGATCGTGGAACTGGAGCCTTCGCCGCTGATGACGGCGATCCGGATCGAAAGCGAGGGCGAGCGCGAAACCGTGGAACTGCCATTGGACGGGGAAAGCCCGGCGGCGCAAGCACCACCGATAGAAATTGCAGCAGGGGTCTTGCAGCAAAGACCGACATGGCGACAGGTTTTTGCAGTTGCGGCCGGATTTCTTGCTTTGGCATTTTTTTTCGCATGGCCGCGGCCCGAGCCAAAGGTCTTGTCGGTCCGCCAGCTTACCCATACCGGGCAAGTTGACCCTTGGGGAAAATTGGTGACAGACGGAAGCCGGGTCTATTTCGTGGTGCGCGATGTAACCGGCTGGAACCTGATGGAGACTTCGGTGGAAGGCGGAAACATTCAGCGGACGCCGACACCGTTTGATAACACGCGAATTTTTGATCTTTCACCCGACCATACAGAATTCCTGATTGGACAATTCATGCACGAGGGAGAAGAAACCGCGTTGTGGTATTGGCCGGTGCAGGGTGGAGCACCGCGGCGCGTTGGAGACGTGATGGCGAAGGAAGCGGTATGGTCGCCAAAAGGCGACATGATCGCGTTCGTTCGCGGCGAGACGATCCTGATCACCGATACGCAGGGAAACGAAGCGCGGGAAGTGGCGCGATTCAAGCTGGCCCCCCATTCGCTGCTATGGTCGCCGGATGGGAAGAGACTTCGCTTCACGCAAAGTAATCTGGTGGAAGGCACCGACTCAATGTGGGAGATCGGGACGGACGGAAAATCGCTGCGCCGCGTATTGCCCGGCGAAGAAGGGGGACCGCACGAAGGAAGCGGCACCTGGCTGGCTGGCGGGAACTACTTTGCATTTTCGACGGGGCAGGATTTGCGGGCGAATCTGGCCGTGGATACGCAAGCGAACCTGTGGCTGATGGAAGAAAAACGGGGATGGTTGGGTTGGCGGAATAGCGAGCCCTTTCAACTGACGAAAGGCCCGATCGCGTTTGATCATCCGACGGCGACCGCGAACGGGACTCGAGTTTTCGTGATCGGCTCGCACAATGAATATCAACTGCTGCGAATCGACCGCAAGACGTTGACGAAAACGGCGATGCTGGCCGAATCCGGCGCCACGGACATGGATTTTTCGCTGGACGGACAGTGGGTTGTATACGCGGCGCGGGAAAACGGGACACTGTGGAAGAGCCGGATTGATGGAAGCAATCGGCTGCAGTTGATGGCCGGGGCGACGGGCGCTTTCGCGCCGCACTGGTCACCGGACCAGAAGCAGATATTGTTCACGGGATTTTTGCTGGACAAGCAACCGCGGTTATACGTCGTCTCGGCACAAGGCGGTTCGCCGAAAACGGTGCTTCCTTTGGACAACCGGTGGGCGTCCGTTTCGGGCGACTGGCGGACGGATGGACGGCAAATCGTGCTGGACGTGCAGGATACGGCAACGGGAGGCGAGTCCACAATCCGGATTCTGGACCTGGAATCGGGGCGTCTGTCTGCGATTCCAGGATCGGAAGGATTGATTGAGCCGCGCTGGTCGGCAGACGGAAGGTACATTGCCGCATTGCGCCCGAAGAAGAAGCAAATTTTGCTGTACGACTGCAAACTGCTGAAGTGGTCGGTGCTGGCGGAAGCGAATTTTCCGTCCACGCTTCGGTGGTCTCCGGGCGGTGACGCGTTGTACTTCCAGGATACAGACGAAGTGGAAGAATCGGTATTCCGCGTGCCGATGGCGACACGCGAAGCCGAGCGGGTTACTCGCTTCGGCGATTTACTGAGCTCCGGCGCGGCGCGGTGCATATTTACGGGATTGAGCCCGGATGAGTCCGTATATGTAACCGTGGACCACGGAGATGTGGACGTTTACGCGATTGATTTGAAGCTCCCCTGAAACTCGCAAAACTCCCAAAATCAAACTTTGGCGCATGAGCAGCACGGGCGGCGACTGTACGGTCAGCCAGTTGCGAACTGCGTCACAAAGCGATGCGGGAACAGAAACTCGCCGTGAAAAAGCACTACACTGGAATCACGCGCGCAGGAGTGTGATCCATGAAACTCAAACTCATTTTTTCACTGATGCTGGGCATATCCGTGCTTTTCGCGCAGGACCTTTGTGCGCAGACCAGGAAAAAAACGGGCGGCACAATAACTGGAACAGTTCTGGACGCAGACGGGAGGCCGGTGGCGAACGCCAGCGTTACGTGCGAGACCTCCAGCGGATTGAAACCCCGCGCGGTTCATACGGATAAGAGTGGAAAGTTCTTTATCACGGGATTGAAGCAGGAGAGCTACGACCTGAGGGCTTCGCGGAACGGAGCGTACTCCGACTGGGAGCGCAATATACCGCTGGGGAAGAGCCAAACCAAAACTGTTACCCTGCAGTTGCTGAACGGCAATACCACCACCTCCGCGGTTCCAGCCAGCAAGAAGCACTAGCGGCCACACGAAAGAAACTTCACAGTGTGTTCGCCAGCTTGGAATTACCAGACCCGCTCAGCACGCGATTGACCCATGCTCTTGCAAGGTCTGTCCGCGCTTCCGTTAGGCGTGAGACCAGCCAGGCGTAGAGCACAGTTCCCGCACCCACGGCTGCCGCGGCAAGCAGGTGGATTGGAGACGGCTGCCAGCGTTCCTCGGGAACGAACCAGGAGCGGAAGAACAGCAGGAACGGAAAGTGCAGAACGTAGAGGCTGTAGGAAAAGCCCGCGAAACGATGGGCGAGGACCGAGTAACGCGAAGAATTTTCGCCAACTTCAAACTGAAGCAAGGCGAATAGAAAAAGGGTAAAGGCAAGCCCGACCTCAAGATCGATCAGAAGCGGATCCCACTGGCGAACACGCGCAATCGCCAGCATCCCACCCGCAAGCAGTGAGAAAAAGCAGACCAGAACGAGTGCGACAGAACCGGAACGTATGCGTACTTTGGAGTAGAGAAGGACGAGCGCAAATCCCGCCAGCCAGATAAGGAAGCCGACCATGATTCCCCTGCCCACAAAAACAGCGATACACAGAGCGAGGAAGGTGAAAGCCGTGGCAGTGAAGAACCGGCGGCCGGCCCAGGCGACTCCGGCGGCGAGGGCGAGGGGAAATAAAACGTAATACCAGAATTCATTCGCCAAGCTCCAGAGCGGGCCGTTTGAACCGAAGGGTTCGGAGAGGATTGTTTGCAGGAAAAATAAGTTGCCGAGGAAGTTGGCGGGGGTGAGATTTTGCAGGGGCACGGCGGGCCCAAGATCGCTGAGAGAGTGCGCGTAAATTCCTTTAGCGGAAAAAAGCCAACTGCCCAGGCGGTCCCAGAAAAATCCAAGCAGCAGCCCGGGCAGGAGCACAACGTAGAGACGGGTGCCGCGGTTGACCGCATAGTGCCGCCAGGACCATTTTCCGAGAATGTGGCTGCGGAGGATGGTTGAAGAGATCAGAAATCCACTCAGGACGAAAAATACGACAACTGCCTGATGGCCGAACCCGGTGAGGAAATAGAGGACTTGCAGCGCGAAGGATTTGGATTGCAAATGCTGGAAATCCACGAAAAAAAACGTTCGCAGGTGGCCGATCATCACGGCAAAGGCGGCGACCGCGCGGATCAGGTCAAAGGAATCCGAAGCCGTGGCGGAAAGCTTGCGCGGCATCCAGACGAGTGGATTGAGAGAAGGAAGTCCCGGACGGGGGCCAGGCTCTGTTTCAACCGATTGCGTGGCCATAAGCGCCCTTGGGGAGTCCTCCACTGTTGCATGAAAGCAGGGGCCAGTATAACGGTTTAGGAGAAGAAAGAAATTCCCCTGAGTACTAGGGGGTTCCCGGAACCCGAAAGGCTTGCGACCATTCATGTAAGCATATTATTATGTGTATCTTACAAGAACATTTAGGGTCGGGGATGGTACACCACTAGTACTAAGCCCCGGGTACCCTGCGAATTGGAGCCATCGGTCCATTGTTGGAAAAAGGGGGCGGCCCTAAGCTATTCAAACGATGGGTTGGGGGCCGCGCGGGGACAGCGGTTCCGCAAGGGGCCGTGTGCGAGCTACCCAACCCACCATCTTTTTCCACCTTGTAAGACCTGCCAATTTCGCTCTCTTCGGCTTGGCTTTACCCTACGAAACTTGATGACGTTTGGAGACGCGCGTGCATCCATGCTGGGGTGGTCGGGCGAACGTGCACAAAGGGTCGAAAATTGGGATGAAGAAACACAGGGTTTCGCGGAAATGCGGACAGGTGGAGTTTCTATCTGGCAGGTGGCGGCACTTGCCGCGATTGCTTGCGCTGGCTCTGCTGGTGATTGGAAGCAGCGGCAGGCAGGCATCGGGAGGCGTGCCGCAGGCTCGAGAAGCGACGCTGCGCGGATATCAGGATTATGTGGCAAAGACCGAAGCGCGCAGCGCGGAAAGCCTCAGGAAAGGGACGTTTTTGTGGATCGATGAGCTGCCGGAAGTGGAGAGGACGCGCACTTACGAGAATCTGAAGCGGGGCGGCGTGGAGATGCGACGGCTGGGAAAAGACACAGGAGAAGACGCGGCAAAAATCAGCGGTGGGATGATCCACGATTGGGAAGGATTAGTCTTCATTTCCGGAGCGAAGCTCGAGCAGGTTCTGGGCGTTTTGCAGGATTACAACAAGCATTCCGTGTACTACGCGCCGGACGTGGAAAGCGCAAAAATCGAATCGCGGGATGGCGACCATTTCCGGGTGTACATGAGGTTCCGCCGGAAAAAGATCGTGACCGTGGTCCTGAATACCGAACAAGATGTGATGTATTTCCGGGATTCAGCAACACGGGAGCACAGCCGAAGCTCCGCAGTTCGCATCCGCGAAGTCGCGAATCCGGGAAGCAAAGAGGAAAAGGAAAAATCGCCGGCGGAAGAAAACGGATTCTTGTGGCAGATGGAGACTTGGTGGCGCATGGAGGAACGCGACGGCGGAGTCTATGTGCAGAACGAAGCGGTGACGCTGACACGCGATATTCCGGCCGGGTTGGGCTGGCTGATCGGGCCGTTTGTGACCAGCATCCCAAAAGAGACGCTGGAATTTACGATGAACGCCACACGCGATGCCGTGCTGGGGAAGAGCAAGCGTTAGCGGGGAGCGGCCTGCTTCTTGCGAACAGCGATTAACAATACAGTGCCGGAATTGAGCCAGGGGCGGAGCCAGCCGCTGGAGCGGGTTGCTCCCACGGGGAAAAGCTCGATGGTTTCGGCCCATTGCTGGACCTGCTTGAAATTGTCGTACACGCTGTAAGAGTAGAAAACACCATCACCCTCGGACACCTGGTAACGCTTGCCGCCCGTCCGGAGAAAATCATAGGCCTTCCAGAGATTCAATTTGTACAAGAGAAGCTTGATGAGCCGGATGGGGAGAGATCCCTGCCCGAATCGATTTGCGTCGAAGATGACCACGACATTGCGCGCAACGCGAAGCATTTCCTGAACGACGCGGGCAGGTTCAGGTACGTGGTGGAGAATGCCAAATTCGCAAACCGCGTCGAAGCTCTGATCGGGAAAGGGAAGCGCGTCACCACTGGCCAGCAAAAGCGGAAGGCCCTGATTGGCGCCGGACGAAATTCCCTGCCGCACCAGCGCCTCAACGGGCTCGACGCCGCAGACAAAGGCATTCGAAAGGCCACCGGCCAAGCGGGGCAGGCCGCGGCCGGTGGCGGAACCGACGTCGAGAAGGGTGTGCACTTCCAGGGTGCCGAGAGCGCGGAAGAGAATCCGCATGGCGGCTTCATCTTCGACGGCCTCATGGGCGTGCATGGCATCGTAGTGCGCGGCGGTTTCGGTGTAATACCGGCGCTGAGCGGCGACCGAAGCTTGAGGCGAAGACGGCGGATCGTTTTTTGGTGTCATGCGTTAAACGATTATATTATCCGGATAGGTATTCAGTAGGTGAAGAAGCTTTTCGCGAAGCTTCGGATCGAAACTCCGAGCGACGGATGCATTGAGTGAAAGCCGGAATCCAGAAGAGGCGACGAAGCATGGGAAGCGGAAACGCGGAATGACCGAGCCGAAACAAACCGGCGCGCCTGGGGGCCAAACCCCACTTCTGCGATCGCACATGCCGGAACTGGATACGATTCGAGGACTGGCGATCCTCGGCGTGATCTTGTATCACGGTTTTTATTGGGCGCACGATCTGACGGCATACACTCCGTGGCAAAGAATATTTCTGAAAGCGATGTCAGTGGGGCAGTATGGCGTAAACCTGTTTTTTGTGCTGTCCGGATTTCTGATCACTGGAATTCTGCTGAACACGCGGGATCGCAAGGACTATTACAAACGCTTTTATTTGCGGAGGGCGTTGCGGATTCTTCCCGCCTATTATCTGACGCTCTTGATCCTGGTGATTTTCGGGCTGACCAGCAAGGGCTTCTTGCTGATGAGCTTGCTGTATTCCTCCAATCTCTCCCTTCTGTTCGGCATAACGATGTCCTATACCGTGCTGTGGTCGCTGGCGGTCGAAGAGCATTTTTACCTGGTGTGGCCGGCGGCGGTAAGAAAAATGAGTCCCCGGGGACTGCTGGCGCTGGGCGTCTCATTGATAGTCGTCTCTCCCGGCCTCCGGTTTTGTTGCGGCCTGCTTCCCGCGAAATATGCGGCGATTGTGGGAGGTTGTTCGTACTACACGTGGAACAGCTTTGATGGATTGGCACTGGGAGCGGTGATGGCGCTGCTGGTCCGGCGGATGAACGATGACCGCATGAAACTTCTACGCTTTTCCCTTGGCCTGATCGGCCTGGGCTTGTTGATTGCGGCTGCGGGATACCCGTTTGGAATCATCACCAGAATGAATCCGGTTGGCGAAGCGCTGCAATGGGTCCCCTGGCATCTAGGGCTTGGCGGATTCCTGGGGATACTCGTGGTGGTGGGGAGCGGGAAGTGGAAGACATTTGCGGCGCCGCGAATTCTGACTTTTTTTGGAGCCATCAGTTACGGGCTGTATCTTTATCACCTGTTGTTCCTGTTTGCGTACAACTGGCTGCTGAAACGAACCGGGTTTGCAGAGCATTGGAATCTGAGCCCGTGGGGGAGAACGTGGCTCTCCATGCTGGTATCCAGCACGGCCGCAATTCTGTTTTCGTATTTGTCGCGCTGGTATTTTGAAGAACCGTTCCTGCGATTAAAGGATCGATGGGAAACGCCGGCCGATTCATCACGGGAATCGAAAGTTGGAGAGGCAATCGCGGCGTCCGAGACCGGGAAGAGTTGATATGTCGCACTACGGGAGAGCGGCCGCGTCCAGTTATGTCCCTGAGACGGCGCCAGCAGCCTTGCGGGGAACCTACCATCTCTCCCAAGATTTACGGTTGAGTTCCTGGACTCAGCTGCTTTTGAGCTTCAGGCCTCTTCACGCACTGAACATACAGGGAGAACGGGACGGCCGGATTCGGGTAGTCCAAAAGTTGCAGAGGCCAAGTGATCAGGAATAAAGGAAGGGCGAAAGCGGCGCCCTTTTCGCTGAGCAGCGGCTGGATCAGATTCGCGAGTTTCACAAGCAGCGGCGAGCCAAAACCACCGGTCTTTACAATCTGGAAGCCGGCCGGTTCCAGCAAATCCCGGTAGGATTGCAGGGTGTAGCCATCGCGGACGTGCCAGCCAACCGATTCGTCCTCACAAACTCTTCCTTTGTTTCCAGGGTGTTCGGAATGCGGGCAACAGACGTGGAGGACCCCGCCTTCGCGGAGCAGATCGTGAAAATATCGGACCACCTGTTCGTGCCGGGAGATGTGCTCGAGAGTTTCTGAACAAATGATCTGGTCGAATTTCTGATCGAGTTTCGGCAAATCGTAAAGATTCAAGACTTCGAATCTCAGGCGATCCGGCTCGGTAGCCAAAAATGAAAAGTACTCGATGTCTTTCCGGACCTGAGCGGGTTCCATCGTGACGCCCAGCACGCGATTGCCGCGCCGGTAGGCGGCGTAGGATAGAGCACCGTTGCCACAACCCGCGTCCAGGGTGTCGATGGATCCTTCCTTAAAATTTCTACTGAGAAAACGATAGCGGGAGCGGGTGTGCAGATCGAGACCTGGAAAAAGGATCTTTTTGCCGACCAGGCGGAGCCAGTCGCGCAGGGAGACGGAACTCATTCGAGGGCCTCAGTCAACAGAAAGACAAATGAGCGCCGGAACATTGGAGCTGGATGGCCAGAGTTGCTCGGAAAATTGCAAAACGCAGCACCTAAAGTTTCTTTTGAAAGATCAGACATCATTGGTTCATTAAATCACACATCCGAAGAAGAGCCGGTGGCTTGGCGTACAAATTCCCAGGTCTCCGCGGCATTGCGTTCCCAAGAATAGGATTGTGCCGTGCGGGAAGCTTGCTCTCCGACGGATCGCCTGATGTCCGGGTGCTCGTATAGGAGAGAGATCACCCGCGAAAGAGCGGCGGTGTCATGAGCGTCGCTGAGGACGAATCCATCTTTTCCTTCAGAGATGATCTGCGAACCGCCATTCGTGACGCTGGTGACCACCGGAAGACCGGAGGCCATGGCTTCCATCGGGGGCAACGCAAACGAATCGTGCAAAGAGGGCCCCGTGTAGACGTCCGCGGCAGCGTAGAACTGCATGATGTCGGCGGAAGGCTCGAGGAAGAGCACGCGGGCGTCGAGGTGAAGTTGCCGAATTTGTGCCAGGAATGGGGTGCGATCGTCGCGGCCGACGACAAGCAGGCGGATGGGTATATCTGGCAACGCGGCGATCGCGTTCAAGAGAGGCGTAAGGCCTTTTTTCTTCCAATCGTTGCCGATCAGAAGCAGGACAAAAGCGTTTTCCGGAAGTTGCAGATTCAGGCGCGCCTGCTCTCGCCGGCGAAGCCGCTCGGGCAAATTCAGAAGGGCCAGATCGGCGGCGTTGGGAATCACCGTGACATCGCGCCGGAAAAAATGCCGGGAGAGTTCACTCGCTGTCAATTGGGAAACGGCTGCCAGCCGGACGCGAGGTTTGCGGTAAATACGGTTTTCCAGCGCCATGATCAGGCGGTAGTACAAGATGCGATGCAGGAGAACCGGCCAACTGGAGAGGGGAGCGTGCCGCAGGCGCAAATCGGGTTGCACCAGGCGGAAGAACTCATGAAAGACGATGTGAACCACAATTGCGCCTGCATCCGCGCAATTGATGCCCGGCGAAAAAACCAGGTCAAAGCGGAGCGCGCGAAATTTCCGGTGAAACCAGCGCAGAGCTTGGTTGGCAAAATACCACCATAGAAAATTCAGCAAATGAGGACCCGGAATGGCAGGAATCCTGTGCCAGACCGCCTTCCCCGGCGCCGGCCGCGAGGCGGTAGCATTTCCAGAACGTACGACTTCCAAGTCCCGGATGGATTGGGCGTAGATATGAATTTCGCAGCCCGGCTGACGAAGAAAATGCTCGATCTGTTCGACGATACACCGCTCGGTGCCGTGCTGACGATCCAGGAAGGGAGAAACTACCGCAATGCGCAATTCAGGCCTGCCCAGGCTCGACGGCGAGCGATCCAGTGGCTTCGAGTTGCATGGTTTCCTGGGCAAGTTTGGGCAGCCGGAACAGGATACCCAACAAGATCCAAAGATAGGCATTCAGGACGTAGTCCTGGTAATTGACGAAGGCAATGTAACTCATGGGGATGAGCAGAGTGAACGCGTACCAGAAGATGACAAATGCAAGTGGAAACCACGATGTGCCCCGGAGCCCCTTGGCTACATTCCAGGCAGAGACAGCTATGGCAATGCTCAAGAAAATCCACAGGAACAGGCCCAGGACGCCGAGTTCGACGATCAAATGTCCATAACCGTTTTCGACGCCAATTCGCATGGGCGGGGCATGCAGCAGACGAACGACATATTGAACGCCAAGGGAACAAGTGCCGAGACCATAACCGTAAGGCCAGCGATCGCTTTCGAACGCGAGTAGAAAATTCTTCAGGGGATAATCGCGGGCCCGGTAGGCAAGTTCGCTGGTCGGACTGGCAGGAGATAACGTTTCATTGTAAATCGCCAAACGGGAAGCGACTTTATCGGGGAAAAGAGTGATCATGACAAGCAGTGCGAGCCCGACGACGATAAGCGAACGCTGGAGAATGCGTAGAATCCGGCGCGCCTCTCCCTGCCGCCAGGGAGCGCCCCAAAGAAAGGCACCGACGATGACGACCGAATTTCCAGCGTTCCACATGAATACGCCGCGCGAGGCACTCATCAAGGAGCCAATCGCGATCACGGCCACACAAATGAATGCCAAGTTGCGGCCCCGACGGATGCGTAGTAGCAAGTAACCCGCAAATCCGAGTGCGACCACCCAGCAAACAATCAGAAAATTGGAAAAGCGGCCGGCGCTGACAAAGACGGAAGTGGGACGGTAGGCCGACAGACCCGTGATGGGAGACGCCCGGTAGAGACTACTCAACTCACGAATATCGTCCTGCAAAACCGCCGGGTTCAGGAATGTTGGGCCAAGGATAGATTGCGCAATGCCTAGTGCAGCCACAATCATGATCATGACTGCGTTGAAAGAGAAAAACTTGCGCAAATCGGCATCGGACTCCACCAACGAGTATCCGACAAAAATGAGCGGGATATAGAGAAAATCAACTTTCATCCCCAGAATGCCGTAGAAAATGCTGGTCGAGGCCGGATTGAAAATCTGAATCACGCCGAACCAGATAAAGAGGAGGAGCGGAACCAGGAAAGGCAGCTTGAATCCCTTTACCAGGCGCTGTCGCTTGGCCGCGAAGAAAGATAGATACAAGACAATTGTGAGCGCATCCTTGGCGAATGCCACTGCCATGTTGTTGCCAAGGTATTTGCGAAACAAATCCTCAAAAAGCACCCACCCGAGCAGCAGATACAACCCACGCCGCCAGTCGTTGAGAATGGCAACGACGATGGTCAATCCCGCAAAAACCATTCCGGACATGACGAGGGCGCTGAAGTCGCCCTCGAGTACGAGCTGAGCGGCAACGTAGGCCAGGCAAAGCACGCCGATGAAGGCAACAAACGTCAACCCGGGGCTGCGGGAAAACCGGAACGAGGGGAGAGACCCAATCATTCGCACAGCAAGCGCTCCAGAGAAAGCCGGGGCATGTCCGCACAGAACATTTTGGTTGGCGCCTTAGGAAAGATCCTTCGTCAATTCAGCCACTTGGAAAGCATAGTCTAGCACCGGCTCGAGGACTCACCAAAATGATTCTATGAAATACCGTCCATTTGCTCCGGTTGCGGGCCCGACAGCTGTCTGCTGGTACATTCGCAAGGACTAGGGAAAAATCGCGATTTTCAAAGCTAGCCAGGGACGGCGAGGTATTCCCCGGGATAGCGGTGTTAAACCTGCACTTCGAAGTGCGGCAGCTTTTGAGGACATGCGTCCAGCCGCCCTCGGGTTAAGCGAGCTCAATTACGTGTTGGGAACCCTCAGGATGCGACGTGGTCAAAAGGCGTGGTCGGGGAACACACAGACAATTTCGACAGGCGGTGAAATGAAGCGTCTAGGACCACTGCATTGACGCGAGTTGCAGAATGCTTCCTCAACTCAAGATCTCCGAACGTATATGGGACGACCAAATGCAACGTTGTGCCGTCTAATAGAACACGAAGGGGTGGTCCGTTGCGCGGCGAAAGCGGCAGACTCAAGTCTTTTCTTTTGCTGCACTTCGAAATACAATAGGGGCGCAAAAGACTTTGATTGGACCGAGTCGGAGAGATTAGCAGGTTGCTGAGTTACCCCGCCTGAAGCGCAACTGAGACCCCGGCCTGCCACGAAACATTTCGGCGTGTTCCGGCGTATTAGTGGTAGGCAAGCGGGAAATTTGTGGGTTGGCAATGTCCCTCCGCGCGAGTGGTTCGCAGCGGAATCGTGTGAGGCAAATCATCATGAAGACGTGGCAAAAGGTCGGGATTGGCCTTGGTGGTGTGGCGGTGCTGGGTGGCATCGTGCTGTTCAGCATCAACCAGGCGAATAAAGGCGTCGTGACGGTCCAGACGGCGAAAGTGGCGAAAGTGGACTCGCTGGTCTCCCAGGTGACTGCATCGGGGGAAGTAAAGCCGACGACCTACACAAATATTACGGCCCAGGGATTCGGGCGGATTACCGAGATACTGGTCAAGGAAGGCGATCACATCAAGAAGGGCGACCGGCTGCTGCTGCAGGAGAACGTGCAGGCCAATGCGGACGTGCAAGCGCAATCCGCGGCGATCAATTCGAATCAATCGGGCGTGCAGGTGGCCGAATCGAGCTTTACGGCGGCCAGAGCGGATTTGATTCAACAGCAAGCCAACCTGGAGAAAGCCAAACTGGATTACGACCGCGGGCAGGGGCTTTATAAGGACGGGCTGATTCCCAAGCAGGATTTCGATCAGCGCAAAACCGCGTATGACGCGGCATCGGCAGCCGTGGATGCCTCCAAGGCCCGTATGCAGATGCAGAAGGCACAACTGGAACAGGTGCGTTCGACTCTGGACCAGAGCAAGGCGGTGCTGGTGCGGACGAAGGACGTGCTGCAGAAGACGACCTACTTTTCGCCGATCAATGGAATCGTGAGTTACCTGCCGGTGCGACTGGGTGAATACGTTGTGCCGGGAATTCAGAACGCCACGGGAAGTTTCCTGATGACCCTTTCGGATATGTCCATCGTGACGTCGGAAGTGAAAGTGGACGAGACCGATATCGTGAACGTGAAAATCGGCCAGGAAGCGGACGTGACGATTGACGCGATTCCGGGAAAACTGTTCAAGGGCAAGGTGACGGAAATTGGTTCGCAAGCGGTTTTGCGGAGTTCCGGCCTGGCAACGACGCAGACCACGACGAGCAACCAGGAAGCAAAGGACTTCAAAGTTGTGGTGACGCTGGATAGTCCGCCGGAAAATCTGCGGCCGGGCCTTTCGACCACGGCAAAAATCAGAACGGCGGAAAAGAAGGGTGTGATCGCCATTCCGATTCAAGCGCTGGCGATGCGTTCGCGCAAGGATTTGGACGAAGCTGCGAAAAGCGGAAAGAAAGACAGCAACGTGACACTGGCCGCGCCGGCGCCCGTTGCGGCCGCGGATCCGAAAAAAGACGAGATTCAGGGCATCTTCGTGGTCACCGGCAAGAAGGCGACTTTCCGGCCCGTGGAAACAGGAATTTCCGGCGTGACCGACATTGAGATTACCAAGGGCTTGCAGGCCGGGGATGAAATCGTCACCGGAAGCTACAAGGCGCTGCGCACGCTGAAGCCGGAAGCGGTGGTGAAAGTGGACAATACCGCGCCGAAGAAGATTGAAGAAAAAGAGTGATGTCGCCAGAAGACAGGGAGAAGCGCATGCCAGCAGAGATGACTGCGTCAGAATCGTATCGGCAAGACCTGGTGGACACGGGGATCGTGATCCGCACGGAAGCGCTGGCCAAGGTCTACCAGATGGGCGCGGAAGAAGTACATGCGTTGCGCGGAATCGACGTGGAGATTCGCAAGGGCGAATACGTGGCCATCATGGGGCCGTCGGGCTCCGGCAAGTCCACGCTGATGAACTTGATCGGTTGCCTGGATTCGCCAAGTTCGGGGCGCTACTGGCTGGCAGGGCGGCTGGTGAGCGAACTGGACGACGACGAATTGGCGTATATCCGGAATAAGGAAATTGGGTTCGTATTCCAGACTTTTAACCTGTTGCCGCGCGCGACCGCGCTGCACAATGTGGAACTGCCGCTGATCTACAACGGCACACCGTCGGAAGAGCGCATCGAGCGGGCAAAAAAAGCTCTGGAGCGCGTGGACCTGGTGCCGCGCATGAATCACAAGCCAAACGAACTTTCCGGAGGCCAGCGGCAGCGCGTGGCGATTGCCCGGGCACTGGTGAACAATCCCTCGATCGTACTTGCCGATGAGCCGACAGGAAACCTGGATTCGAAAACCGGCGAAGAGATCATGAATTTATTCGAAAACCTGCATGCGCAGGGGAACACGATCATCCTGGTGACGCACGAAATGGACATTGCGCAGCACGCGCATCGAGTGATTTTCATCCGCGACGGAAAAATCGCATCCGACGAAAAAGTGGTCAAAAAGTAGAGTTTCGACGAAGCTGCTTAAGCCCCGCAAATTGCCGCTGAATCCATCCTGAAACCGGTGTTAACGAGCCGGCGAGGCATGGGAGATCTCCGCCTCGGCAAACGTTTCCGGCACAGCCAGGTAAGTGCGAGAGAGGCGGTCGTGCCAGGTCATGGCATCCTCGTCCCAGAGGGCCCAGAAAAATCCCAGGAAAAATGTGCTCGCTGAAATCATGTAGCCCGCGGTGCGCCAGAAAAGTTGGCGCGCCGTGGGGGTATCGCCCGTGAAGCTCTCAACCTGCAAACCGCGGATCATCATTCCCGGCGTTGTTCCACCGAAGATAGTGAAAAGGCCGAAGTATTGGATGTAGACAAAGGCGAAGGTCGAGAAACAAACGGCTGCGCTCAGCTTGCTGAACGTGAATTGCCCGCCCAGAGAGCCAAACAGTGTGAGGAAGCCGCCATAGGCAAACGCCAGGCAAGCCGCATCAATCAGCGCCGCGCGACGCCGCTCGCGCAAGGTAGCTACCGGGTAGAGCTCGGACGGCGATTCTTCCGGAGGCTCGGGTGCCTCTTCCTGCTCCTCGGACAAGGGCGGCAAAGAAACGTCGATGAGGAGCCTGGCATCGTCCGGTTCGGCTTTCTGAGGCGGCCGGCCAATGGCAATAGTGAAGGCGAAGTCGTCCCTGGGATCGCTCCCAGCGGCAGGAGGCTCTTCCGTCTGGACGGCCACCGCGGCTGCAGGGTGGCGGCTTTCAAACGGAAGTTCCGTCTGCGCTTCATTGGGGAAGGCCTTCCTACGACGCGCACGATAGGCCTGGAGGCGCTGGTTCAGCTCCCCGCGCCATTCCTCTTCGCCGGACGAACGCAAAGCAAGATTGCCCTGCGTGGAGGTAGGAGCTTCCGACTGGGAAGAGATTTCAGGATGATCACAAAAATGGCAGGCGCGCTCTCCGGAAGAGAGCACCGCGCCACACTGCAAGCAGATTTTATTCACCGGTAGTTTTTGCGCTGCGGACGCTCATACTCCGGTGAGGAGCAGAGAAGGAAATGCTAGCACTGGAGGTGGATAAATGACAGTGGGGAAATGAAGCAATGGAGCTAAAGAGTTAGCAGGGGAAGGCTACAGTTCGACCTGCTGGGCAAGCATCTCGCGGTTCAGAGCAATGCGGCGGCCGAGGGCTACCGCAGCATAATGGGCGCAACCTGCGCGTTCTTCCTCAGCCCATCCGCGGACGGAGGGGAATAGTTTGGCAAAGCCTTGATCGAGGAGGTTCAGGAAGGAATAGTAGGCGCCGACAACCTGCAGGCCGGAACGATCCTCCGGGCGGTCGGGGCAAAGCCGGAGTATCTGCATGACCCGGGCATAATCGCGGCCAACGGCTCGCACCTGAATACCGGTAACGTCCTTCACGTCCTCGGTGATCGAAGTATGCAGGGAGGACGCGGTCAGCGAGCGGCAATAGGACACGAAAAACATCAGCAAGGTCAGAAGCGAGAAAGCGAGGATGAACGCGGCCATCATCGAGGCACCGCCACGAGGCGAGCCGGTACAAGCCGGGAATCCTCTGAATGACGCATAAGAGTGATGGCCCAGGAGATCGGCAAGAAACAACCGAGCACGGGGGCGATGTACTGGACGATTTCGTATTTCGGCGCGAGATTAACCAGGGCGTAGCTTCCCGCGTAGGCGCTGAAATAGAGTCCGAGAGAAAGCACCATCTGCACCAGTCGAGTCCGTGTCTCCTGGAGCTTCAAAACCGCGCCCCACAGGAGATACGTCAGAACCAGGCCGACAAAGTAGAGATTTTGTGAGAGTTCGACGGCGAAGCGGGTGCCAAGGCGTTCAGAGGACTGGGCCACGACGGCATAGGTAAAACCTGCCGTGCCAAGCAACAGCAGTACGGCGACGAATCGAACATACCGCGCAAGATTGAGTTCGGCGAACACACGGGAGGCGAGGCTTATGACCGCGACAAACAGGGCGATGGTCAACAAGCAGTCCGTGTAAAAATAGGCATACATGTACTGCGGCGATTCCAGCCCGTAAAAGCGCAAGATCACCTGGCGGAGCAGGTCCGCACACAGCGAAAGGACTACATAAAGATTTAAGAAGAAATATTTGAGAAAAGAACCCCGAATTGCCGAAGAGGCGACAAAGCACACCCCGGCACCCATTCCCACGATCCAGATTACCAGTGCGATTCCGCTAGGCATTTCCCTCGCGCAATCAGGCCGGTCTGGGAATCAGAAGATCAAACGATCCACTGTGATCCGGCCGAATTAATTCGACGGCGGGGGCAGCTTGGGAACCGGCGAAACACCGTTGGCCATGATGACAGAGTTGCTGTGCGACGTCACCAGGGTCTTCAGTTCCATTGCGCCGACAAGAATGCCCAAAGCAAGAGCCAATGCACCGAGTTTACGAGACATTTAGTGCCTCCGAGAGCGGGATTACGAACGGAGACACTCTATCCTATATTAGGATAGTGTCAAGTACGGCACACCAAGACTCTGTGCAAAACCGTCAACGGAACACAGCCTAGTACCTTCGCCAGGGTTTCGCCAGACGAAGGCGCCGGTTGCTTCCGCCGGAAACGAGTCTAGTGTTCCAGAACGCATGGGAACAACGGTACCGAAGTGCCAAGTTGGGAGTACCAAAGTACTAGATGGAACAAGCATCCTTTTGTTCCTTTCGAGGTAACCGAATGAAAAGTAACGGAGACGCGGGTTCCGCACTCCCTTTAAACATCCTGGGCTGCGGCAGGTCGGACCGCCAGATTGCCCCTTGAGTAGGCAAAACTTGACACTTTCGGCGGTTCATTCGTAGCATAAAGGATTGCGCTTAGCCGGCGTAGCTCAGTGGTAGAGCGAGGGTCTCATAATCCCTAGGCCGTGGGTTCGATTCCCCCCGCCGGCACCAATTAACCTCCAAAAGTTTCACCCGCCATAAACCCGATCTCCCCGAACCCCATTCCATCTCTCGGCCCCACTTGTGTCGCCAATTTCATTGAGGTTTCCGGTTCGCGATGACCCGGATGCACGATTCATTCTCCGGAAACCGGGTAAATTCAAGCAACGACTATCCGTATTAAGTCGGTTTGACATAACGATGGAAACTGTATTGAATTGTCTGCCTGCCCGGGCTGACAGGCCAGCGGGCGATGCTTCTTTAAGTGGGGTCTCCAATGAACGCGCGGTCAAATCCTGCCACAGGGCCCGGCTTTGTTTTATGCGACCTTCGTCCTTCCCAATTGCTTTTTATTCGCAGCGTCTTGCTGGCGTTGATCGCTCTCACCCTCGGCATCCCAGCCGTACGGGCGCAGGTTTTGGCGAGCATCCGCGGGGCGGTGACGGATGGCTCCGGTGCTCCAATCAGCAGTGCTTCGGTCCTGGTAAAGAACCTGGAGACGGGATCGGAGCGAATGGGCGCCACGGATGATGCGGGCAGATACCTGGTGCTGGCGCTGCCCGTCGGCAAATACGAGGTTCGGATTTCAAAAAACGGATTTCAGGAGGCGGTGCGAAGCGGCATATCCCTCGTGGTTGGCCAGGAGGCGAGCGTCGACCTGAGATTGCAGGTGAGCACGGTCAAGGCAGAGGTGAAAGTCACTGGCGATGCGGCAATCGTCAGCGTGACGACGCGGGATATCAGCGGGCTGGTTGGCGAGCAAGCGGTAAAGGACCTTCCGTTGAACGGGCGGAGCTACGATTTGCTGCTGCCACTGAATCCGGGGATCGTCAATTTTACTTCGCAAAAAACGGGAGGCACCGGAATTTCGAATTCCACAACCGCGAACAATTTTTCCGTCACGGGAAACCGGCCGCAGCAGAATATTTTCCTTTTGAACGGGGTGGAGTTTACCGGCGCGGCGGAAAATAACATGACGCCGGGCGGGCCGAGCGGAATGCTGATGGGTGTGGAGGCCGTTCGTGAATTCAATGTGCAGCGAGATTCTTACAGCGCGGAGCTGGGCAAACGGCCGGGCGGGCAAGTCCTAATCGTGACGCAGTCCGGCGGGAATCAGTGGCATGGCGCGGTGTATGAATTCCTGCGAAACAACGCACTGGACTCGGCGAACTTCTTCGACCAGGGTTCCGCGCCGCCGTTTCAGAGGAACCAGTTTGGGGTCGCCTCGGGCGGCGCCATTCAAAAGAACAAGACGTTTGTCTTCGGGAACTACGAAGGTTTCCGGCAGAACCTGCATCAGACGTCGGTAGCGTTCGTGCCCGATGCAGCGTCGCGCGCGGCGGCGGTGCCGAGCGTGCAACCGCTGCTGAATTTATGGCCGCAGTCGTCCACCGAGGCATGCAATCCGGCCTGCGGCATTGCCGAATACTTCAGCAGCCCGTTGCAGACGATCCGCGAAGATTTCGGAACCGTGCGCCTGGATCACATTTTTTCGGCGAAGGATTCGCTGGCCGGAATTTATACCGTGGACGATGGCGGCGACGTAACCGCCACACCCGCCAACCCATTCAGCTCCGATATCCTGAATTTGCGGGAGCAGGTTTTCAGCCTGGATGAGACGCATATATTCTCGCCCTCGCTTTTGAATACTTTCCGATTTGGATTTTCGCGCGCGGGATATTTTTTTACCGGGGAACCTACTCCGGGCACACCCGCGGCCAGTGTGCCGGGATTCCTCAGCGGACTGCAGGTGGGGGCGGTGGTGGTGGGCGGCAGCGCGGCTTCAAACCCGCAGGCTTCGATTGGCCTCGCGGGAAGCAACAACGGCAGCAACCTGCATATTGTGCGCAATCTATTTACCTATGAAGATCGCTTGACGATGACGAAGGGACGTCACCAGTTGGGCTTTGGGGCGTGGTTCCAACGCTTCCAGTCAAACGAAATCATCGCGCTGAGCCAGTACGGGCAGGCCACGTTTGCAAGCCTGTCGACTTTTCTACAGGGCACCGCGTCATCGTTTTTGTACGATCCGGCGCCAACGAAAATGTATTGGCGGTCGCTGTTCGGCGCATTTTACGCAGAGGATGTTTTTCGCGTGAATTCCAAGCTGACGATCTCCCTTGGACTGCGGGATGAATTTTCGACGGGATGGAACGAGGCGCACGGCCACGCCGCGAATTACACGTTCCCCGACGGAGTGATTTCCTCCCAGCCGCATATTGGCGGCTCGCTCTTCACCACGAACAACGCCAAGTTCCTGCCGCAACCGCGCATTGGCGTGGCGTGGAGCCCCTTCAGCAGCAAGACCGTCCTGCGTGGGGGGTTCGGGATGTACAACGATCTGCAGGACGCGCTGGGGTATCGCGCGGACCAGAACGCGCCGTTCAATCCGGTCTACAGCATTCCGAATTTCCAGGTTTCTTCGTTTCCGGTGGACCCAAATGCGCCGGTGCCTGCCACCGCGAAGCTTGTGCCCGGCGGAGTTCAACCCGATATGAAAACACCGACGCTGATTTCCTGGTCGCTGCGCGTGGACCGGGAGCTTTCGCCGAATACGGTGCTGACGATTGGCTATGTCGGCTCGCACGGATACCACGAATTGATCGGGATTGATGCGAACCAGCCCGTACCGGTGATTTGTCCGGCCTCTCCCTGCCCAAGCGTTTATCCCACCTACGACGCAAGCCAGCCCGTTACTGCGACGAACGGACCGACTCTTGGATTTCCCATTAATCAGCCAAATGGGCTTCCGGACTCCCCGCTTGCCGGCGCTCCGGTTCCGGCAGGAACTTACTTCATTCCCGCGGGGGCACCGAAGGCTAATCCGGCGATCGCCAACACTTGGACGTGGTTCTCCGTTGGCAACAGCTCGTATCACGCGTTGCAGGTGGATCTGCGGCGCAGGTTCAGCCACGGACTTTCCGTGCGCGGGGTTTATACGCTTTCGAAAGCGTTGGATGACGGCGATTCGTTGAACCAGACAACGGCGGGGAATGCACCGGGGCTGGTCTCCAATCCGTACAATCTGGCCGCGGACAAGGGACTGGCAACGTATGACGTAAGAAACGTCGGCGTGGTCAACGTGCTTTATGACTTGCCCTTTGGACGCGGGCAAGCGTTTGCGCGCGACGTGGAAGGATGGCGCGACAAGGTGGCGAGCGGCTGGACAGTCTCGAGCATTGTCACGGCACAGTCGGGTTTTCCGTTTACTCCGCAACTGAGCTACAACCCCTCCAATAACGGGGACACTCGCAATCCGGTGCGGCCGTTTCTGAATCCAAACTTCACCGGCCCGGTGATCCTGGGCAATCCGATTCAATGGTTTAATCCCGCCGCTTTTATCGCCCCGCCTTCGGCCAGCGGGTTTTATGGCGACGTGGGCAGGGATACCTACACCGGGTCGGGCCTGGCGACGTGGGATTTTTCCGTGCAAAAGAACACGCGGATCCGCGAAAGCCTGAACCTGCAATTCCGGGCGGAGATTTTTAATTTGCTGAACCGCGCGAATTTCAATACGCCGAATCTCATCGTGTTTACGCCGCCGACAGCGGCCAACACCAGCGGTCTGTCGGGCACGGCTGGCGCAATCACCAGCACGACTACCACGGCGCGGCAGGTGCAGTTCGCGCTGAAGTTGCTCTGGTAGTTCGATTGACAGTTTTGGCCGGCTCCGGCAGCATAGCGGACCAGTGTCCACTTTTTCCTCCTTTCCATCGCAAGTTCCGGACTTGATTCTGGCGAACCCGACCGCGGGCGGCGGGCTTGGGCGCGAAGCTCTGCCGCGATTGCAGCGGTTCGCTCAGGCTAAAAAATGGAACGCGGAATTCCGCGATGCGGGGAGTTCCGGGGAATTTTCTCAAATCGCGAAAGATGAGGCTGCTACGGGACGCGAGCGGATATTCGCGCTGGGTGGCGACGGGACGTTTCAGGCGCTCTTGAATGCCGTCGCCGGAAACACAAACGTTTCGATCGGAGTCTTGCCGGCCGGGGGAGGAAACGATCTGGCCTCGGCTTTGGGATTGCCGCTGGATGCGGTTCGCGCGGCGGAACTGATCCTCACCCGCGGAGAAGCGGTCCCGCTGGATGCGGCGCGCGTGCGCACTGCCGATGGTGCGGAACGTTTGTATATGGGCGGCGGCGGAGTGGGGTTGGACGCGGAAGCGGCGCGGTTCGCCAGCGGGCGTTACCGAAAGCTGCGGGGAAGGAGCCGGTATCTTCTTTCCGCGATTCGCGCGTTGGGAACATTTCGAGGAGTTCACGTGCGCGTGTCCCTGGAGGGTGCGGAGCAAACTGCTCTGGAAGGAACAGCTCTGGTGCTGGGAATTCTGAACACGCCAAGCTACGGGGGAAGGTTGCGGCTGGCGCCGCTGGCAAGCTTGGAGGATGGCCACCTGGATCTGGTGCTGCTGGAGAACTTAAACGCGTTCGAAATTGCCGGGATGCTGCCGCGCTTGGCGGCCAGCGGCGAGATTCGGACCGAACGGATTCAACGGCATCAAGTGACGCGGGCGAAGATTGAGACGGAGAGGCCGTGCGCGTTTCACGCGGACGGGGAGATTGTGGGAATGACGCCGGTGGAGATTGCGGTAGTGCCGCGGGCGATGCGGGTTTGGCGGCCGCGGGTTAGTCTATGAAATCGATGACCGCGCCTTCGTGACGGTAGAGGAAGCCGACGAATTGGCCAAAATTCGGAGAAGCCACATTGTTGTAAACCGCGTTGAAGTTGCCGTGGTTGGTCACATTGAGCGTATAGACGCCGAGCCGGATGTGGTGCGCTTTGCCGCCCCGGTTTCCCAGGAAGGGCACGCGAAACTGGCGATAGAGTTTCATGTCCAGCGAGAAATATTCCGGGAAGCGTTTGCCGTTGGGCGTGCCGACATATTGCTGCTGAACATCAATCGGTGAATACGGAAAGCCGGAGTGGACGTCCACGAGCGGGCTGAAGGTGAGCTTCCAGGGCAACGCGAAAATTCCCCACCCGACCACACGGTTCGGAATGTCCGACGAGAGAATGCCGTACTGATTCGGGCGAATCACCGGCGAAGCGAACGGAATATAAACATTCGAAAGACTGTTCAAATCGCCCCGCGCGCGGCTCCAGATATAAGAGACATTGATCTGATCGCGCTCCCGCAGGGAGAGGTGGGCCGAGGCTTCCATTTCGCGATAGTGGGACGAACCGGTATTCGTCAGTCCTTCGAAGGACGGGCCGCCGGTGGTGGAGGTGAACGGATTCACGGTGAAAAGGTAAGTGGTGTGGCTGTCCAGGTAGCCCGCGCGCAACTGCAAATTTCTGTGGAGTTCGTGCTCGATCTGGCCGTTCCAGGTGACGTTGCGCGGCGTGGTGCTTGGCTTGACGGGCAAAGCAGCCGCTGTGAGCGGATTCAAATTCGCCACGAAAGCGCTGGTGTATGTGACGGGAGCGCCCACTTGCAGGCCAGTAGCGGGGTCAAATGTGGTAATGGTGCGATCCGGATTTGCCGCAAAATCCGCGGCGAGAAGCGGGAGCACTCCATAAAACATTCCAGAGCCGGCGCGGATTACAGTCTTGCCGTTTTTTCCCGGGGAGTAGGCGACGCCGGCGCGGGGAGCAATCGCGAAGGGCCAGCCGGTGGTCTCGGTCGAAATTCGCGCGCCGAGATCCACGCTCCAGTGGGAATCAAGAATCCAGTGATCCTGCAGAAACTCGGCCACGGAAGTATCGGAAGGAGACTGTGCCCGCGCGGCGCCAAAGGCGATCTGCTGGGAGAGAGTGTTGTCCGGTTCAAGAAGCTGGATCGGATGAGAGAAGGTGGTGCCGTAGAACGAGCGGTAGTCAATATCGGCCCCGACGCGAATTTCGTGCTCCCCGTGCCAGTGCACCTTGGGGAATTGAAACGAGGGAACGGCTTGGAACTCCTTGCCGCGGCGTGACCACTGGTTGAAGTAGTTTCCGCCGTATCCCTGCGGTGTGATGAGCATATCTTCGGGGCCCTGGCCGTGAGCATTGCTGTCAAAGCGCATGTATTGCGCCACGACGGCGAGAATCGCGCCGGAGCTCAGTTGATATTTATCGTTGAGGCCGACGGCAATGCCGCTCTGGTCCAGGTCGTTTGCCGCGCCCAGCGGAACAAGCGCGCTGATATCCACATGTTGTTGCCGCAAGGGAAACGCATTTATGGTCATCGTCAGCACGTGGTTGGGCGCAAGAATGGCTTCGAGCGTGGTGAACGAATTGAAACCCTGCCGCTTGCTGATGTCGAACGGCCAGGGAAGACCTTCGACCGTGGTCTTCTTCATCTCGTACTGGAACGATTCCGAAAGCAGAAATTTGTGGGGGATCAGCGGCGCATCGAAGGAGACGCCGGGAATGGCTTCTGCCAGGCCCACCATGCTGCCTTCTTTTCCGAGAACCGAAGGAACGATGCCTCTCAGCTTGAAACTCCACTGGTCGTCGGGCGGCCGGGTCTCAATGGTTGTCAATCCACCGGAAAAACTACCCAGGCTCGAATCGTAGGGCGTTTTGTAAACCGCGAAGGATTCGACTGCGTCGGTCGGAATGGGAACGCCAAAACTGCCGGTGACCGGATCGGTGGTGCGGGCGGAATTGACGAGCAAGAGGCTCTGGTTTTCATCGGCGCCCTTGAACGTCAACTTGCTGTCGAGAGTTTTGATGACTCCGGGCGTGAAGGGGAGGACGTCCTTCACTTTTTCCTGTGGCGTCGGAATGGTGGTCAGCTCGACGTTGGTGACGGTGGCGGGAGGTGGAGCGGCCGTCTCCGTCGCGATGGAGGCGGCGGTCTCTTTCACCTCCACTTTTTCGGCGACGATGTCGAGTTCGAGAGTGAAATCCTGAACAAGTTGCTGCTTGGGGGCCAGTGTCACAGGTTTCGAAATGGATTTGAACCCTTGCAGGGTGATGGAGAGGATGTAACTGCCGGGTTCGAGCTTCTGGAATTCGTACGCGCCGCGTTCATCCGTGTCGGCGCTCAGGGGAGTGCCGTGGAGAGGTTCGCCGGAGAGTTTGACTGAGATTCCGGCCACGCCGGAGACCGTATTGTCCTGCACGGTTGTGACGGCTCCACGGATGGAACCTGCCTGAGCACTCGCAGTTGGGGAAGCAGTGTTCTGCGGGAACGCAGGCGAAACTGCCAACGAAAACAAGATCGCGATGCCGGCGACGGCTCGCGAAAACAGGGATGGGACTGGGCTAATGTTCCTGCGCATGCAAAGACTTGGAAAACCTTTCGTTCAGATTATTCGGGGGAGCGCTACCACTCGCGGAGAATCTTCTCCTCGCAATTCTCGATGACTGGAATTCTCTTTCTCGACTTCCCCACTTCCACAGCCGCCCGGCGAGCAAAACAGAATTCGCAGCGGCGAAATCCCCGGAACTGTAATTCATGGTCCGACCCCCCAAGGCCGGACAGAGAATTACCAGGGACCACCGATAAAACTTAACCGCAGGCTGAATGCAAAATACGGTCTATTAATGGTACCAGAAGGCACTCGGGCTATTGCGAAAGAGAGTCCGAGTGTGTTTCCTGATGGCAAATGTCGCTCAAATAAAAGAAGTTAGAGACGCGAATTCTTGATTCTTCGCCGGGCGCGTCAGCTCTTCTTGCGCTCGATTTTCAAATTGATCACCATTTCCTTGCGGCTATCCAGCGAGGAAACGTTTTTCACGGGTGACTTCGCACCCTCGAATTCGGCATGAACCTCGTAATCGGCGTTCGGATCGAGTCCGCTGAAGCGGTAGTTTCCGTCGGGATCGGCAAAATTGCTGCGAACGGCGTTGGTCCTGAGGTTTTTCAGGAAGACCACGCTGTTGGGCAGCGGATTCTCGGCTTTGTCGCTGATGACCCCGCGGACCGTGCGCAATTGCGTTTCCTTCTTGGAATCCTGGGCCGCGCCTGCGTACACAAAGAGAATTAGAAGGCTAAAAACAGAGGCGACTCTGCGCGCGTAATTCATTTCTGATCTCCTGCCTTCGCCGGCTTGTTGCTCTCCAGCTTAAAGCTCAAGCGTTTCTGGACGTCGGCTTTATTCGCCACCACGTCCTGCGATTGTTCCTTGTAGTACTTCTGGTGGATGACCACTTCATATTCGATGCCGTCAGGGACGCGAATGGCAAATTCACCGCGTGAATTTGTATAGGTGTCGTAGCGGAACTTTTTCTCCCCCTTCCGCCGTATTTTTACCTCGACACCGGGAAAGGCCAGGGCGTGTTCGTTGAAAACGGTCCCGAGAATCAGGAACGGTGGAATCTTGCTGTTGCGTTTGCCGGTGCTGGAGCTTTCCTGAGCGGGCGCGGGCGGAGACGGCGGAACAGGCTGTTGAGCCGAGGCAAGGGACGGCAAAACGAGAATCGCACAGAAAAGGGTTGCGGTCAGGAAGCGCGTGCGCGGAAGGTTGGGCGGGTAAGGCTTCACGTCAGATTAGATGGATTCCGGGAATTATAAGGATGCCCGGCAAGACGGGCGCAACTGCCTCATTCGTCTTCGTCTTCCGCTTCATCCTCGTCATCCTCATCATCCGGAAGGTCGCCGTCTTCGTCAAAATCGTCTTCATCCTCGGCGTCTTCTTCGTCCTCTTCGTCTTCATCGTCTTCTTCGTCGACGTCATCGGAAATGGGGTTCAGCGCCACGGGATGCGTCTGCGACACTTCCAGTTCGCTTTCGCACTCGGGGCAGCTCAGGATTTCTCCCTCTTCCACTTCGTCTTCGTCCACATCGATTTCAGCGGAACATTCAGGGCAACGGAGCACGTCTCCATCCTCCGAGTAGATTTTCAGCCGGCACAGCTTGAAATCCCAGGACCCACCAACCGGCGTATTATATACCCGGCGAATGCACCCGAACTCGAGGCTCATTCACCGGCTACTCAGTGTAACTCAACAGCATCGATGAAAGAATAACAGGCCATGGCGAAAGAGTACCCGGATCGGCCGGTGGTGGGCATCGGCGGGGTGGTGATTGAAAACGGGCGCGCGCTGCTGATCAAGCGGGGGAGCGAACCGCTGTTGGGCCAATGGTCAATCCCGGGCGGCACGCTGGAACTGGGCGAGTCCTTGCAGGAAGGCGTTGCGCGGGAATTGCGGGAGGAAACCGGGCTGCAAGTCCGGGTGCTGGACATGATTGAGACGTTTGACCGCATCTTTCTGGATCCCGCGGCGCCCGATGCGAAGAACAATTCGAAGCCCAGGTATCACTACGTCATCGTGGACTACCTCTGTGAACGGCTTTCGGGCGAAGCACAAGCTGGCAGCGACGTGACGGACATTGCGTTTGCCACGGAATCGGAATTGGAAAAGTTTCAAATGACGACGACGGCTATGCGGGTACTTCATCGCGCCTTTGCCATGGATCGTGAGCGCCGCAACTCGCAGTAGGTCCGCAAGGCGGACCTCAGGGCCTATTTCGCCAACTTCTGGATATCAATGCTGCCGTTGGAGTTTGTAAGCAACAGGGTGCAGCCGCCGTTGCCGATCTTTCCGCTTAGAGAATCTCCCCCAACCGATCCGACCGTGGTGATGGGCAATTCGCTGTTGATGCGGCCGAACGTGGTGCGAGCCGTCAGGGTGTATCCCGCGTTTTCCGGCAGGCGGACCCGGATAGGGGAAAAGGAAGTTTTCGCCGAGATGTTCTTGCACTCTGCGGACGGACGGGCCGCGGTCAGCATCACCGCACCGTTCTGGTTGTCCACCGTGATGCTGCCGCCGATATCTTCCAGCGTGACCGCGGCAAAACTGGTTCGCGCCGTGGCGTCTCCCTTCACAGAGCTTGCGGTGACCTGTCCGTTTGAATTCTCGACGGTGAGATTTCCGTTCACGCGTTGGATATTGACCGCGCCAAAGCTAGTCTTCGCGTAGGTGTCGGCGCCCATATCGGTCAGCGAAATGCGCCCATTGCCGGTTGTAGCTCGAGCGCCCTTTCGCAGGCCGCTTCCTTCGATGGCCCCGAACGAAGTGTTCAGCCTGGCGCTGCCCTTGATTTCGCGCAGAGTTATGGTGCCATTGGAGTTTTCAACCTCCACTCCCCCGCTGATCTGCTCGAGCGACACTTCGCCAAAGCTGTTGCGCACGTAGACGTCTTCGCCGGTTGGCCCGCCGGAGACGCGGCCGTTGCTGGCGGTACATTTCACGCGGCCGCTGATATTTGTAAAAGTGATGGCGCCGAAACTTCCGTTGAGGTCGGCCGAACCATTCACGGTATTCGCTTCGATGGCGCCATTGTTGTTGGTGATGGCAAGCGTGCCGTGAATATTCCGCGCCGTCACCGGGCCGAACGAGTTGTTGACCTGCGAATTACCGGCGTCGGTTAGTTCGACGGGACCGTTGCCGCCGGCGATCGTGACGCTGCCCTGAATATTTTTGACGGTGATGGAGCCGAAGCGGTCCTTCACGTCCACGATTCCCTTCACCGTAGAGACACTGACGGTACCGTTGCTGTTGACCACTGTCAGGTCGCCGGCGACACCCTCGGCCTCAACTGCACCAAATGAATTAGTCAGTTTGCCGGCGCCTGCATCCCGGACGGTCAGTTGGCCGTGGCTGTTTTCCACGTCGTTCCAGGCGCGAACGCCGCGAATTTCCACGTTGCCAAAGGCATTTTTGACCCACAGCTTGGCATCGGCAGGGACGGCGATGTCGTAGTCGACGGAATAGGAGTTTTTGTGGCCCACGCGGAAAACCAGTGGATTCCCCGAAGGGACGACGGTGCGAATCGTAATTCCATTCGCGTCCTGGTTTACCTCGATCTGGACGCTTTCCACGAATTTTTCGGCTTCCGCCTGTGTTCCTGCCTGTGAACGGATGGTCGCGGAAATTGCCGCTTCGTGCGAGTTTTCGCCGTGAATCCGGATGTCACCGAACTTGTTTTCAATGCTGAGGGTCTGACCCGCCGCAAGAGGAAGCGTTTTCTGAAACTGGCGCGATGCGGAGTCCTGCCCCGTATTGGCTGCGGCCGCGGGCACGGTCAACACGAGGGCCATCAGCACGGCAGGTCCCAAAATACGCGGCGAACTTGTGGCGCGGAAAAGGCTCATCGTTTTATCTCCAAAACATCCTGCAGGGTCTGCTGCTTTTCGTGATACATGGCCAAGAGCTGATTACGGAGATGTGCGTTTGAAGGATTCTCACCGGCTTGCGCGCGCAGGTCGGCAATCGCGCTGTCCAAAACCATGATTTTTTCGCGATAGCTGGCCATCAACGGGGTGTTCGCGTCCAGTTGCGGGCCGGCGTCAACTGCGAGTTTATCGATTGCGGACATATATTCACGTTCGGTGCGCTCGACTTCGGCGAGGGCGCCGGTCTTGAGCAGTCTATTTCCGGGATCCACTGGGCCGCCGGAACGGTGGGTGTAGAGATAACCGCCGGAAACCGCGAGTGCTACAACCATGGCGCCGACAAGGACCTGCTGCCAGGCGGTGGCGGCATGGCGCCAGAAATCGAGCGAACTCCAAACCTTCGCGCGAGGAGCGGGCGCCGCTTGTTGCTGGCGGAGTGAAGTCTCAATGCGAGCCCAAAGGGCCGGGTTCTCCTGGTGGTCGCGCATCTCTTCGGCCACGGTGCTCAACTGCTTCCAGGCGCGCAATTCTTCTGCACAGAGGACGCAGGAGTCAGCATGCTGTTCGAGAGCGGCCCATTCTTCCGGCGAGCCGTCGAGAAAAATTCGTTCGCGATCATTGCAGTTGATCTTCATTGCGCGCCTCCCGTTGCGGAACTGCGGGGAGGTTCCAGCATGGTGCGGAGATTTTTCTTGGCCTGGAAGAGCGTGTTCTTGGAAGCGGTCTCGGTGATTGCAAGCATGCCCGCGATTTCGGCGTGGCGAAACCCTTCCACTTCGTAGAGCAGGAAAACATCGCGCTGATGGGAGGTCAGGCGTTCGAGCGCGCGTTCGAGGGCCATGCGTAGCGAGGGATGAGAACCGGGCGCTCGGAGTTCCAGACGCGGAGGTAATGCGTCCACGTCTTCGTTCACGTGGTCTTTGCGGCGGAGGCGGCTGCGGCGCAAATCGTGGCAGGTATTTACCAGGATGCGGAATGTCCAGGTGACGAAAGAGGATTGCCCACGAAAACCGGAAATGCTGCGCTGGATTTTCAGAAAGGTTTCCTGCACGGCGTCTTCCGCGTCGGACGGTGAGCCGAGAAGATTGCGCGCCAGATTCCTCATGCGCGTGCCCTGCCACTTGTAGAGACGCTCGTAGCCCTGCAGGTTTCCGCTGAGGCAGGCGGCCGCTACAGCCGCGTCCTGGGGAAGTTCATCGCTGGTCCGAATGGGTTCCGCTTTCCCTTCGAAAGATTCCACTCGCCGCTCCCCGTCGCGTGCCACAGAAGAGAGTTTATGCTCCCAGGGCATCGCAAGTCCCACAGATCCCATGACTTTCTCCTGAGGTATAGACGATGGGAGAGAGCCAAAGGTCTGGCCGGGGCAGGCAATGCCTCTCCACGAATAACGCTTTTAGTTTCAGTGTGATATGGACAGATTCTCCCGACCGGCGATGAGTTCCGGCCCAATGCTCCGTTTATAGCTCGGCCTCGCGGGGCAGGCCGCCGCGGGTGCGCTCGCGCTGCTCGAATTCTCTGACCGCATCGCGCAAGTCTTGCGGCGTGAAATCCGGCCAGCGTTTAGGGAGAAAGCTGAACTCCGCGAAGGCGCACTCCCACAGAAGAAAATCAGAGAGGCGCTGCTCGCCTCCGGTGCGAATCAGGAGGTCGACGTCGGTGGAACCCCCGCGCTGCACTTCGGCGAGCACCTCGCTGAAGGCTTCGCTGGAAAGCGCGGTGACTTTGTAAAACTTGCTGGCGGCTTGGAAAATGGAATGGCGCGCGGAGTAGTCAATGGCCAGCCGAAGATGCAGTTTATTGCCGTTGGCAGTGAGCGCCTCTGAATCAACAATCGATTCGCGGAGGGTGGCGGATAATCGGTCGCGGCGGCCAATGATGTTCAGCCGAATGCCCTCGTCGAGGCAGTGGGACGTTTCAGCCGCCAGATATTCCCGGAGAATTTCAAGGATCGCGGCGACCTCGGCGGGGGGCCGCTTCCAGTTGGCGGAAGAAAGCGCAAAAAGTGTGAGCGTGTGAATGCCGAGATGCGGCGCGCTGCGGATGACGCGGCGCGCGGCCTCCGCGCCGGCGCGATGGCCGGCGGAGCGTGGCAAGGCCCGGGAGGTAGCCCAGCGCCCGTTGCCGTCGCAAATGATGGCGACGTGAAGCGAGGAAGCCGCCGCAGGGAAAGCGGGGTGATGAGGAAGAACAGTTTTTTCGAGAACCGGGAATTGCATGAACATGCTGCTTTCTCCGCCGCCAACTGTCATAATGTACTTTGCATCGCAAAGTATAGGGACAAAAAATTTTCACTTCTCGCGGGTCGCGCGAATCAGCGCCTCCATGTGGTCCAGGTAACGCTCCAGCGCCTTGCGTCCCGCCGGGGCAAGGCGATATTCGGTCTTCGGCAGGCGCCCGTCGAACGACTTTGTGCACAGGATGTAATCGGCTTCTTCCAGCTTTCGGGCGTGAACGCTGAGATTTCCGTCGGTCGTTTTCAGCAGCGCTTTCAGCTCGTTGAATGTAAGCGCGCGATTCACGGCCAGCGCGCTGACGATTCCCAGCCGAATCCGCTCGTGAATCAAGCGGTCCAGCGGCACGGAAACGGGCTGCGAGGCGGCGCTGCGAACGGGCGCGGGCCCCTCTTCGCGTTGTCCGCGTTCCTGCCGGACTGTGGACGACTTGGCCATGAGATCCTTTCGTTCGAAAACTTACTCGCTTAACCGCCGTACCGCAAGGCGATCCAGATACCAAATGCGATATGCACCACGCCGAATCCAGCGGCCATAAACAAGTTGCCCCAGGAAGCAGGAGCGAATAGAGCCGCGGCTCCCAGCGCCATCAGGCACATGCCCATGATGGGGACGGCGCGAACGGAAAACGCTCCGCCAGTGACGATAGCGGTGCCATAGAGAAGCAGCCAGACGCCCGGCAAGGCGGAAACGGCGCCGAACTGGAAAAGGGCCAGGGTGAGCAATCCGCCGACGATAATGGGCGGCGCAAAGCTGAGCGCGAATTTCCGGCCTGGGCCGCTGAAGAGAGAAGAATTGGCGCGCCTCGCCTTGGTGGCAGCTGCGGGGGCGGCGATGGCGACGGCTACGAAGACCTCCGCCAGCCAGACAGCGAGCCAGGCGCGGGGCGATTCTTGGCGCGATGCGAGAAACGCCGCGGCCAGCGCGGTGGCGCCCATGGCGACGCCACCCCAGCCGGGGACGGCGGTAAATTCGGCGGCGCTCTCCATGGTTTCGCGGATATAGCGGAGATGATCCGCAGCGCGGGCGTCGATGGGAATCAGCCGGGGAAGAGGAGAACGGTTTGGGAGGGGGATAGGCACGAGGGAAGGATAGGGGAGCGGGGAAGCTGTGTCAAGTACTTTGTGATGCAAAGTGCAGGTGCTTTTTCACCAACCGTAGCGTCCCTTCAACGGCACAAACCGGCACGGGCCGCCCCCTTGCACAACGAATTTGCCTTCGCGCTTGATGGTCAACTGCAATTCCTGCTTGTCTTCTCCTCCGACCGGGGCGATCAGCCGGCCACCCTCGGCAAGTTGCTGCAAAAGCGGTTCCGGAACCGCGGGAGCGGCGGCGGCAACGATCATTGCGTCGTAAGGGCTGGATTCAGGCCAGCCCAGCGTGCCATCGCTGCAATGAACATGCACGTTCGCATAATTCAACCGAGCAAGGTGCTCGGCCGCTGTTTGCGCTAGTTCGGGCAGAATTTCAATCGTGTGAACTTCTCGCGCGAGAAGCGAAATAACCGCCGCTTGATAGCCGCACCCGGTGCCAATTTCGAGGACCTTTTCCGATCCAGTAAGCGTTAATGAGGCCGCCATCGCCGCCACGATATAGGGCTGCGAAATGGTCTGCCCGTAGCCGATCGGGAGCGGCTCGTCCACATAGGCCTGGTTGATCCAAAACGCCGGCACAAATTCGTGCCGCCGCACAGTAGACATGGCCCGCAGAACACGTTCGTCGACAACCCCGCGTTTGCGAATCTGGCTTTCCACCATCAGCCGGCGAGCTTCCCCAAGCCCGCTGGTTTCCGAGCCGTTGCCGTGAGAAAACGTGGCCATCAGATTCCGCGCAATCGGGCAAATCGCCAATTCCTGGCGGAGCGCAATCCCCAGGGCAGTACTCTTACACGAATGAGAGTCTTCTAGTAAGCGTCCACCTGCACCGAAGGTCAGTGACGTACTCCGCAATTCTGGACTTCAGAGCAGGCGTAAATCGCAGCACGCCTCTTTAGACTTCTTCCTGCGGTCATGCAATCGGGCATTCGAGAAAGCCCTGGCAAAGATGTGGAGGCGGTCATGAAGGCGGTTCTGGCACTGGTTTTGATTTACATCGGGACATTTCTTGTAGCCATCCAGGGTGGCTCGCTGGCGGAGGTTCAGGCTGCTCCGCAGGTTGCTTCCTCCCCGCAAAGCGGCGAACTCGCCGGCAACGCGATTGACCCTGCGAAGGAGGCGGACATCCGCTCGCTGCTGGAACTGGTGGGCGCGCGCGACCAGGTGCAGGACTCGATGACCCACGCCGCCGAACAATACCGCGAAAAGCTGATCGAAACGGTGCCGAATAACCAGCAGGGGCAGAAATTCATCAACGCGGTGATCAGCAGCTACGAAAACAAATTCGATGTGGATGCGGTGACGGCACAATTGATTGCCGTCTACGACAAGCATTACACCGATGACGAGATCAAGGGCTTGCTGCAGTTTTACGGCTCGCCACTGGGCCAGAAAGTGGCCGTTGAATCTCCGAAGATCGGGCGCGAAATTCAGGAATCGATTCGCCTTTCGTCCGGGAAAGCAGCCAAGGAAGCGCTGCAAGAGACCAAGCAGGAAAACCCGGGCGTTGGGCAAAATGCCCGGCTTGCCGCTCCGGGGAAGCGTTTTCAAGGGCGCCTTCTGCGGCAGCCGGACGGCGCGCAGCAATCGGCGCAACAACAAGACCCGCAGTAAAACGTTTCGAAGAGATTTAAGTTGCGTTGCGCTGAGTTATTGAAAGCGCTTCTTAATCTTGATGTCCACGCCGAACGTGCCGTTCTGATCGCGTAAACCCACAATCGAGACATTGCGGTTCAGGTTGTACTCCACCTGGATCACCTGTTGCTGGGAAGAACTAACGTTGGAGACGTAGGTCACGGTCAGGTCTCGAGTAACCTGCTGTTCCACGGTGACGCGTGCGCCAAGGTTCTGCCCGGAAGTGGCCGTGCCGAAGCCGGCTAGGCCCGGATCGACGCGGAACCGGGTGATGCCGAATAAGCGCTCCATGCGGCCGCCCAGCTGGCTGGAAATAGCTTCTGACAGCAAGGCTGTGGCGCCGCTGTTGCCGGCCGCCCCAGCCTGCCCGGTTACACCCCCGTGCATCGCCGTCTCCGAACTGGTCTGGCCGAGCGCCAGGAGGGTGACGATGTCGTTTCCCGGCAAAGGCGGATCGGAGCGATACGACAAGCTCATCTTGCTGGCTTGCCCCGTGAAATTGAGGGTGATCTCGTATTGCTGAATATTGGTGGTGGCCTCGAAATTGATCACCGGGTCCATGCGGAATGGATTGGCGAAATTCAGGTCGCCGCGCGTGACTCGGTAGCGGTTGTCGTGGAAGTAGAGATCACCCGAGAGTACGTGAATGTGTCCCAGAAGAATCGGATGCTCGGCCGTGCCGCGGGCCCGCAGACTGGACTCGGCTTCGAGATGCGCGCCGGGCCACTCGAGACGCGTGTCGGGCGTGGAGCTCCCTTCCACATCGAGCTGAAGATTGCGCAGAAAATCAGAAGTTGTGCTGCCGCTGGCGGAGCTGGAGGTTAGACCGCCGACTGCTTCGATCCCCTCGCTCAGCGTCACCCGCTGGACCTGAACTTTTCCCGAGAGCAGCCCGCCATCGGGCGTTCCAGAAAGTCGCAGCGATCCCCCGACAAGCCAGCTCATCCCCTCCGGATAGCGGATGCGGATGCGATCGGTCTTTGCCGTGACATCGTAGCGAAACGGCGTTTCAGAATAGTTGGCCGTGCCGGAAAGCGAAATCTGTCCACCGCCTGCCTCGCCGGTGACGTTGTTGAAGAAAAGGCGGTTGGAATCGAAGACCAGATCGCCATTCACATTGCTGAGGCCGGTGGGAAAATCGGCCGATCGGACGGAGGCGTCGTTCAACTTCACGCGGCCGATGATGCGCGGGCGGTCCAGCGTACCTTCGAACGAGGTGTTGATGTCCGCGTGGCCGTTCACGGCCACATCCGTCATGTATCCGCTCAGGAGGCGGAGGTCTACGGAGCCATTGAGCTTCATGGCCACGGTGCGGCGCCCGGTGAATTGCACTGAACCTGTCAGCTCCGCATTCGTTTCCGTCCCCCTAAGCGCCAGGCTGAGAATTTTCAGACTGTCTTTTGTGGACGTCAGGTGAATGGGTCCCTGGTTTTCCAGCTGCACATTGCCGTAGTTCAAGACCAGGCGGGAAAAATTCCCGTCGAGGGTGAGCGTTTCAGGGCGCTGCAGTTCGCCCTGAACGGTGATATCGCCATCCGCGACGCCATGTCCCTTGAATTTTCCCAGGTGCAACGCGGAGAGCAGAAATGGATCCAGATTGAGGTTGCGGACGGATATTTTTCCGTCCAGCGGTTGCGGATCCGCAAGCCCCAGCGTAGCGCCGCCGGTGATGGCGCCTTCGCTCATGGCGGAATTGAGCTGGAGCTTGGCGAGCTTTCCATCCGATTGCAGATCCCCGCCAAAGCTACCGATGATTTCCGAGCCGACCTGCAGGTTCACCACACGGAAGGAACCGTCGGCAAGGGGCGCGCGGACCGGTCCGCTGGATTTCAGGCGGAATGACAATTGGCCGTCGAGCGGCACGCCGGAGGCTTTGATCCGGCCAAAATTTGCCAGCGGCAGCGACGCTCCCACCAAATCCGTGGTCAGCGATTCATCGGCGTAGCGGTAGGCGATGGAACCGGTGACGATCCCCGCGCCGCCGGCCTTTTCCGCGCCCGGGCCGAAAAAGCGAAGTTCGGCGTTCGAGAGGCGCGCTTCGTCCGGCTGAATTGTCAACTGGCCGCGCAGCCGGCTGAACGGAACCGAATAAACAGTGGCGTCTGCCAGGTCCACCAATCCCGTTAAGGAAGGTTCGGCGCGGGTGCCGCGGCCATGGAATTGTCCGGTGAGCAAACCCTGGACGGGATATTTCTTTCCCGCAAGCTGCTCCAGGGACTCAAGAGGAACTTTTTCCAGGTTCAGTTCGCTGCTCCACTGATTTTTCGGACGGAACTCCCAATCGGTCAATTGCAATTGCCCGTCAATGCCGGCTTCCATCGTGCCGCGGCGAGCGCGGCCGCGGGTGATGACCAGTTCGTCCGGGGAGTAGCTCATGTCACCGTCAAGCGAGTCGAGAACGAAATTGTCGTAGCGCGCGTGCTCGCCGTGGAAATGGCCCTGAAATGTGGGGCCATCGGATGGTCCCAGAATCTTTCCATTCCATTGCAGGGCGCCGTCAATGACGATCCTGGCGTCGGGCGTGCCCGGCTTGTCTCCGGAAAGCGCGTGAATGAAATCGTCCCAGGGACGAAGCGCGCCGATATCCATGCGGACATCAAGGGAAGTGTTTTTCGGATGAAGGACACCGGTGATGCTGCCGCGGGAAGCGGGCGTATCGAAATCAAACTGGCTGAGTTCCAAAGAGTTGGGAGTGTACCGGTAGCGAAGGACAGCTTCGCTGGTGATGGCAATATGGCCGGGCATCGTCTCGTCTGGCTCATCCCAGTGCATCCGGGCGGAAATATCGAAGTCACGAAAATTGTCGTGCCAGGTTTCGACGGTGTCGGCAAAAATCACGGCGTCCCAGTGCAGGCTGTCGATGGGGAAGCCGGGGTGGTCAATGGCGGGTGTAACCGCGCCGAGACGAATGCCCTGGACTTTGGTTTCACCGCGGAACTTCAGACCGTCGTACTTCATGGTGATGCGGCCTTTTACGCTGCCGCCGAGCGCATACGCGCCGAAATCGGGCAGGACAACGCCATCGGGTTCGAGCACGTAGCTGGAGCGGCTGGTCAAATTGGCGGAGTGAAAATCTTCGAAGTTCAGCACGATGTTATCCGCGGCAAACTCGCCCTTTCCGCCGAAGACTCCCGCGGCGAGCGTACCCTCGCCGCGCATGTCGATTCGACCCAGCGGAACTTCCGGCGTCCGAAAAGCCTCGCGAATGTCCAAAAGATCCAGCCAGGCGCGATAGCGATAGCTCCAGTCGGGCGATTCAAAGTTCTTCGTTTCGGCCTGCAAGTCCAAATGGGAGCGGCCCACAGCCACGACAGCCTGCTCCACCCTAAAAGCATCGCGGCTTGCGGAAAATTTGGCCGAGAGATTCGCCGGCATCGGCACATCGCGCCGCCGGGCCAATTCGATAGAATCCCAATCGAGATTGCCGAGATACAGCGGATGCTCGGGTGTACCGCCCGCGCTGACATTCAGGCGAAGGTCGCCACCCTCCACCGCCACCAGCGAGCGCAGGTTGTTGTAAAGAAACCAGCCGTCTTTGATCTCAACGTGACGCACATGCAACTCAATGAGTGTTTGCTGAAGAGGTTGCTTGGATGCGCTTCGCTTCAGCACGGGAAGATTGTTGCTGCCGTCTTTTTCGACGCGCAGGTGAACCCGGGGTTGCACCAGGACCAGATCGTTCAAGGAAACGCGGCGCCCCCAAAACGAATCGATACGCAGCCCGATCTTTGCCTGCTCCGCACTGAAGAGCGGATCGGTGCCAGCCGGTTCCTTGCCGTGAATCACCAAGCCGTTTACGGTGGCGGTCAGGGAAAACCAACCCACGGAAACCGTGCGTACTTCCACGCGGCTTGCGGTCAGCTTCTCCAGGCGGTTGACCAGAAAGTGGCGCAAGACGGGATTCAGCAGGCCGCTGCCGAACGCGATGACGGCGACTGCGACTCCCAGCAAAGTCCATGCGCCAAGAACCCAGAAGAGGTGCTCCAGCCAGAGAATTTTTTTGCGGCGAGATTCCTTGGTCATTTGGATTTCTCGTCCAGCATGATTTCAACCCGGACGCGCGAGCGGCTTTCCTTCAGCCACCGGTCGGCTTGTTCGTTGATGGCCCGCTGCACCAGGGCTTCCTGAATAAAATCACGGGCATTTTCGAGCGTCGGCGGCGTCTGCCCGCGCGATTCCGCCCGCGGCACCACGCGGTTTTTGTAAAACTCGCCGATGGCTTTTTCGTCGATTTGAATCGCCGGGCGGAAACGGCTGTCCAGGTAATTGCTGAGGTAGAGCTGGGCGCGGACGAAGCGGCGAATTTCTTCGTCGGTGATACCGCTCTGTTTCTGGCGGGCCTGAAATTCCTCTGGCGAGGAAAACGAACGCTTCAGGCGTTCGAAGCTGCGGTTCACGTCGTCCTCGGAAGGCTGCGAATATCGGGCCACGCCCGCTTCGTTGCGGACGATCCACTGGTCGATCAAACGGTTGAGGATGTCCGTGTCGCTCTGCGGCTTGCCATCCAGGAAGGCCTGGTAGCGGCTGAGTTGGCGCACATCGCTTTGCAGGATGATGTCGGTTTCGACCCGGGCAACGATCCGGTCCATCACTTCCTGCGCGCAAACGCGGCTCGGCGCCGGCAGAAAGCCGAGCAACAATACCGCGAGTGTGAGCCGTTTGCGCATCAGAAGCTCGAACCCAGGTTGAAGAATATCTGAAACTTCTGCAGGTGCGTGCCTTCCTGGCAGAAGGCGCGGCTGTTCTGGCAAGGGATGACGAATTCCGCCGGATTCAGCTGATATCCAAGATCGATGCGGATGGGGCCGATGGGTGTGGCGTAGCGCAAGCCGAAGCCGACGGTGTGCGAGAAATAGTTCAGCTCGTTCGTGCAATTGGCCACGCAGCGGGTTGGGTTGAAGGGTCCGGGCGGCTGGCCGGGAATGGCGGCCACGAAGACGGGCTTGGGCGGCGACCAGCGCAGATTGACGCGACTGGCGCGGCTGTAGACATTGCCCGCGTCATAGAAGAGCGCGCCTCCGAGCTTGGTGCCGACGATTGGCAGCTTCAACGGGAAACGAATCTCTTGATTGAGCAACACGAGCGCCTGTCCGCCGACGGGGAAACCCGTCAACGCATCGCGCGGCCCAGCCTGATTCAGAGCGAAACCCCGAATCGAAGTGCCACCTCCGGCGAACAGGCGTTCCGGGAGCGGAATCACTTGCGGCAGTGGAGGCACGGTGGGCGCAGGAAAACTGAGGGAAACCGTCTCACCAAAGGGCTGCAAAATTCCGATGCGCAGAGAGCGCGCGAAATTCCAGTTGCGCGACAGCGGCGTGTATGTGGAATTCTGCACGAAATAACGGAGGAAACTGGCGCTGGAGCCGATGGACGTGGCCGCAGCGCTGATATCCACGGTGCTGAAAGAGCCCTTGGTGGCGTCCGCGGGATTATCGCGGTAATCGCGAACGTAGGTGGCGCCGAATTCGGAAACCAGCGTGGGCTGGTTGAACAGGGGCACTTCCTCCGCGGGAATGTTCAGGTTGCTGACGGTAACTTTGCGGAAGACGTAGCGGAACAACAGCGACGATCGCGGAGTGACTTGATCGGTGAGCTGGATATTTCCTTCATAGCGCGTCTGGCCGAACGTGTTGATGTCCTGGGTTTTCTCGACATAGGCATTTGCTTGCAAGCTCAATTTCGAAATGTTGAACGTATTTGGAGCGTTGTAGGCCAGCAGCGCGCGCCCCTGGATGGTGCTGCCGCGAAGTTTCAGCGCGAGCGTATCAGCGCGGCCGGTCACGTTTTGTTTTGAAATTTCCAGAATGCCGCGTGGCGCGGCCTGGATTTCTCCGCCGGTGGGATCCGTGGTGCTTGCCAGACGTTGCACTTCGAAACCGCCGCCGTAGGCGATGGTGTAACGTTTGGCTTCCTCGACGAGAACCACGATGTCCTTTTCGGGGTCGCTGCCGGCGGAGTTTTGCGGCTCGATCGTGACCCGGTTGAAAACCCCGAGGTTGTACAGTTTCTGCTGGGATTTAACGACCTCCCCTTCTCGAAGCGGGGCTCCAGGTGTCACTTTGACTTCGCGGCGAATCACGCGTTGACGGGTGTGCTTGTATCCGGTGAATAGAACCCTTTTTACGTAAATTCGCTGGCCTTCGACGATCCTGTAAACCAGCTTGACCGGCTGCGCGCGTTCGATCGCATACTTGCGTGCTTCTCCGGTCAATTTCTCTTCACTCGCGTTTTCCTTCGCGGTCGCCGCTTGCGCTTCCGGAGAACTGTCGGGCTCGGATATGTATGTAAAAGTCGCCTCAGGGAAACCCTGGTCGTAATAAAGGGCCAGGATATTGTCGCGGTCGATCGAAACGTTAACATCGGAAAAAGGCTGTCCGGGCAATGAACCCACACGTTCGCGAATCTCTTCTTCCGGCAGAGAGTGGATGCCCTCCAGCTGCAAGCTGGAAACCAGCGTCTGTTTTCCCTCTTCAATGTTGAAGTGGACGATCAAGTCTCCACCTTTTTTCCCTTGCCCTTCCTCCACTTGTCCATCCACTCTTGCCGACAGAAATCCGTTCGAGATGTACAGGTTCCTCATCGAGAGAGCGTCAGCGTCCATCAATCGGCGGCTGAAGCGCGGCCGGGTGAACAGGCTGACGGTGGAGATGGCAAGCCGGCTCTTCAGGAGGTCGGTGCTGAAATAGCGGTTCCCATTAAATTCGATGCGGGAAAGCTGGTGGCGGGCCCCGCGCTGTACCGTATATGTGATGATCTCCTCGGTCGACTTCTTTCCGGATTTTGCGCCTTCCACATCGCGGGCCGCCACGGCATAGTCCACTTTCGCGTCAAAGTATCCTTCGCGTTCCATGCGCTCCCGGATATTCCGCCGGCCCTCTTCGAGAAGGTCCGCATCCACGGAACCCTCCTGATAGACGGGAACCATTTTCTTCAGATCGCGGCCGGACAGCTTGGCACCGACCAGCGCGACGCGGACCCGCGGGCCTTCGGTGATTTCCAAAGTCAGCGGGATGGTGCCGGTAGTTGCATCAAATTCGCCTCTGCGGACAGAAACGCGGGCGCTGAGGTGGCCCTTTTTCTCCAGAAATTTTCGGATGCGTTGAGTGCCGGATTGGACTTTGGCAATCGTCAGAGGGCTGCCGGCCTTGAGCTTGAACCGGGCGAGGAGTTCAGTGTCGCGATATTCGGTGTTGTTGATCAATTCGATCTTCTTGGCGCGGACCCGGGGGCCTGGATCGAGATTCACGATCACGTCGAGCTGGTGGGTTTCCGGAAAGGGACGTTCCTGCACCGAGATTTTCGCGAGATAGAGACCCTCGTCGCGAAGGGCGTCGCGCAAGCGCTCGACGCCGTCCTTCACATCCTGTTCGTGGTAAGTCTGCCCAAGGGAAAGCTGCATGGCGGCGACAGCGGAGGCTTCGGTGGGCGGCGGTGTGAGCCCGTTGATCAGAATTTGATTGAAGTAGAGATTTTCGCGGGCGACGAAATCCAGGCGGACCGCGTCGCCTTCGGAGTACACGACGGCGCGCAAATCCGCGTAATTGCCAGTTTGATAGAGGATGCGAATGCTGGCGGCCACCTGTTCCGGCTGCAGAGGCTCGCCAACTTGCACCGGCAATGCTTGGAGTTGGGCCGGCAGAACTTTGCCGTCTTCCGTAACAACGCGCACACTGCCCAGTTTAGGTTCGGTTGGTTTGGCTGTCTGGGACTCCGGAGCGGTCTGGGCGTGCAGTCTTGCTCCTCCCAGCGACAACGCCAAGAGGAGAATCGTCCGCAACCCATTGTTCCGGCGGCATTTCATGCGCTCTATAACACAGACGAAGCGTAGCACAGGCGCGTTGCCTCCCCCGGTCACTTTGGCGCTATGATGAAGAGGAAAAGACCCTGCGGTGCTGGGATTCTATTTTACGTGACTCCTTCGCTTAACGAGAAGTACTCCCGTCAGATGTTGTTCGCTGGGATTGGGCCTGAGGGCCAGAAACGTCTCACCGCGGCGAGTGCGGTGATCGTGGGCTGCGGGGCCATCGGGGCGGCCGTGGCCAATCTTCTGGTCCGCGCGGGCGTCGGGCGCATTCGGATCCTGGACCGTGATTTTGTGGAGCCCTCCAACCTGCAACGGCAGATTCTCTTCGACGAAGCGGATGCGCGGGAAGCGCTGCCCAAGGCGGTAGCCGCGGAGCGAAAGCTTCGAACGTTGAATTCGGAGATTGAAATTGAAGGCGTCGTAGCGGATCTCAATTCCAGGAATGCCAGGGAATTGCTCTCCGGATTCCCGCTGATCCTGGACGGCACGGATAATTTTGAAACCCGTTTTTTGGTCAACGATTTCGCGGTCGATGCGGGCACACCGTGGATTTATGCCGCCGCGGTCGCCAGCTACGGCCTGACGCTGACGATTCGGCCGCGGGAAACCGCTTGTCTGGCATGCCTGCTGGAAACCGGCGGCGCACCGGGCGTGGAGGAAACCTGCGACACGGTCGGGGTGTTGGGTCCAATCGTGAATTTGATCGCTTCGCTGGAGGCGGCCGAGGCGTTGAAATTCCTCTCCGGGAACGAAGGCGAATTGCATGGGCGGCTGATTTCGTGCGACGTCTGGACGGGCCGCTTCCAGTCGGTTTATCCGGAACGAAATCCCAACTGCCGCGCGTGCGTTCGGCGCGAATTTCCATATCTGGATGGCCAAGCCCAGCCGCATATTACGATGTGCGGTCGAGACTCCGTGCAGATTCACGAACGCGGGCGCACCCTGGACCTGCCATCCTTGCAGCAGCGTCTTGCGGCCACCATTCCCGGAGTGCGGCAAAACGGCTTCCTGCTGCGATTCCGGTTGGACCCCTATGAGATGACCATCTTCAGCGACGGCCGAGCGATCCTGAAAGGCACGAAAGACCCCGCGATCGCGCGGTCCCTTTACGCAAAATATATCGGTGCTTGAACTGCTCTAGCGGAAGATGCCACTGCGGCCGGCGGGTGTACGCATGGAGGCCCGGTCGAGGTTTTCCCGAAGGTTCATCAACGTTAAAAAGGTGCTCAGGACGCGGGCTTTCAGGTCATCCGTGAGATGCAGGCCGCTGGTGGCCACGCGGGCCAGCGATTCGCCGTTGGTGGTAATGAATTTCATGATGTCCCGCTGCCTGTCCTGCGGAGCATTTCCCAGCGCCGTTTCCCGGCGCATCTCGGCGCAACTGGCTTCCAGCGAAAGAGTGAAGTGCAGGATACAGACCTTCTGCTCCGCCAGGGCGGCGGGGACGTCGTGTTTGCATCCCGAGATGTGGCAGGTGTCGCTCATCGTACCCAAAAGGGTGGTTTTTGATAGGTAACATTCTTGGCACGGAAAATCCAGCGGTCAGATTGGCTTTGCGGCGTATCAAGTAGCTGCCCCTTTTTGGGGCAACCTGCCCGTTCGAACAGTGGTTCTCCTTCCAGGGACCGACTTCGTCGTCTGAACGAGCCAACTTCCGGACGCTCATTGGCGATTTTTGTCAAAAATATTTGACAGTCCTTCCCGTGCCACTGTATAAATATACAGGGAGCTGTATATTTCTGGTGGGCGCGACGAAAACTTACCGGCATGGGCAGATTCTGCGACTCGTTTCAAGCGAGCGCATCGCCAACCAGGAGGATTTGCGCCGCCGGCTGGCACAGCAGCGGCTCCGTGTGACGCAGGCCACCCTTTCGCGCGACCTGCAGGAGCTGAAGCTCATCAAGACCACGGAAGGCTACAAGGCCGGCTCGGCTTTGCCGGATGAATCAACCAATGTCGCTCCCCTGACCCGCGCGTTGAGGGAGTTCCTGCTGGACATTCGCCCCGCGGAAAACCTTCTGGTACTGAAAACTCCACCAAGCGGCGCTCAGCCACTGGCCGCCGCCGTGGATGCCGCGAAATTTCCGGAAATCGCCGGCACCATCGCGGGGGACGACACGGTTCTGATCATCACGCCCAATCGCAAGACGCGGGACTCTCTGCAGAAGAAGATCGAAGCCCACGTGAAATGAGAGATCCCCGGCAAATTGCTGTCGTTGGTGTCACCGGCTATACGGGATTTGAGCTGGCAACGCTGCTGCTGCGTCATCCGGGCATCGGCAAGCCAACTTTTTATGTACGCGAGACGAACGGGGCGCGCTGCCTTTCGGAGATGTTCCCCCATCTGCGCGGGTGGGGAGAAGCGCCGGTGAAACCGCTTTCTGTAGAAGCGATTGCCGCCGGCAATGCGGGGACTGCTTTCTTGGCGACGCCGCATGAAGTTTCGGCGGAACTTGCGCCGACCCTCCTGGATGCCGGGCTGCACGTGATTGATTTGAGCGGTGCGTTTCGTTTCGCTTCCGCGGAAACCTATTCCGCCTGGTACAAGCAGCCGGCGTCGCATGCTTCGCGCTTAGGAGTAGCGGTTTATGGACTGCCGGAACTTTACGCCGGGCAAATCAAGACCGCGAAGCTGATCGCCAATCCTGGCTGCTATGCGACCAGCGTCATTCTTGCCCTGCGGCCGCTGCAGGAGGCCGGACTTCTGGCTGCCGGGCAACCGGTCGTTTGCGATTGCAAATCCGGCGCCAGCGGCGCCGGCAAAGAGCCTCGCCGGGACCTGCAATTCGTGGAAGTGGACGGAAACTTCCGCGCCTATAACTTGTTCGCCCATCGACACACTCCGGAAATTCTGGAGCACACCGGGTTGCCTGAATCGCAGGTGTTTTTCTCCACGCACCTGCTGCCGATTCCTCGCGGCATTTTGTCCTCGATCTACGTGACCTTGGCAAAATCGCACACGCCGCAGGACATCGAAACGCTTTTCCGGAAATTTTACACGGGCCATTCCTTGATGCGGATTCATCCAGCAGGGACGCTGCCGGAGGTGCAGCACGTTATCAAAACCAATTTTTGCGATATCGGCTTTGCGCTCCATGCCGATGGAAAGCGGCTGGTGATCGTTTCCTGCCTCGACAATCTCGGCAAAGGCGCGGCCGGCCAGGCGGTGCAGAACCTGAACCTCACGCTGGGGATCGAGGAAAGGACCGGACTCGTATGAGGATCGTGGTGAAATTCGCCGGCGCGCTGCTGGAAGATGCGGCGACCGTGCGTTCGTTGGCCCAGCAGATCGCCGCGCTGGCCCGACACAAGCACGAAATTCTGGTGATCCATGGCGGCGGGCGGATTTTCACGGCGACCCTGAAGCGCTTGGGCATTGAAAGCAAGTTTGTGGGCGGCTTGCGTGTTACCGACAAAGAGACCCGCGATGCGGCGGTAATGGTCTTCGGTGGCCTCCTGAACAAGCAGCTTTCCGCAGCGCTCACCGCTGAGGGGCAGCCGGCAATTGGGATTTGTGCCGCGGATGCCGCCTGTTTTTCCGCGTCGCCGCTGGTGCACAACGATGTCGAGGGCGGCCTCGGTTACGTCGGCTATCTGACGAGCGTTAATGTGCGGTTTCTCGAATCGCTCTGGCGGGCGAAGTTGCTACCAGTTGCAGCCTGCCTGGGGCTGGGCGGGGACAACGAACTTTACAACATTAACGCGGACCACATGGCCGCGGCTTGCGCGGAGTTCGTGGAAGCGGACCATTTGATCTATCTCACCGACGTTGCCGGCGTTCTGGACGGCGAAAAAGTTCTTTCGGCCATCTCCTGCGAGGAAATCGATCGCCTGATTCAGTCGCGCGTGGTTTCGGGCGGGATGATCCTCAAACTGGAAGCGGCCAAACGCGCCTTGCAGTCCGGAGTGCGCGAAGTGCACATCGTCGGCGGAGGCTCCGCAGCGGCGGCGCTGGCTCCCAACCGGTTTTTGCCGGCTCCCGCAAAAACCACGTCTCTCGAACTTCCGGGAACACGGGTATTCCGGGAGTTTTCTTCCGCTGGGCATTCGGCCAGCGCGGCGGTTTAGTCAAAGGAGAAATTGGAGACCTCGATGACTACGACGATCACGCTTCCTGTTGCCGTAAGCAAAGACCTCCTGACCGGGGCGGAGTGGAGTCCCGCGGATGCCCGCGACCTGCTCGAGCGCGCGGCGGAGATCAAGGCGAAGCCGGCGCGTTACGCTTCTACGCTTCGCGGCAAGCACATCGCCCTGATTTTTGAGAAGCCCTCGCTGCGCACGCGCGTCACTTTCGAGGTCGGCATCCAGAGCATGGGCGGATTTGTGGTGTTTCTAGACCACACCCAAGCGCGGCTGGGCGAGCGCGAATCCATCCCCGATGTCGCGCGGAACCTGCAATGCTGGGTGCAGGGAATCGTGGCGCGCGTTTACGAGCAGCGGGTATTGGAGGAAATGGCGCAGAATATCTCCATCCCCGTAATCAATGCGCTTTCCGATAAATTCCATCCCTGCCAGGCGCTGGCGGATTTCCTCACTCTGGAAGAAAAATTCGGCTCGCTCAAGGGTATGAAGCTCGCCTACGTCGGCGACGGAAATAACGTCTGCAATTCGTTGATTTTTCTTGCAGCGCGGCTGGGCGTCAACATGCGCATCGCCACTCCGGCGAGTTATGCCCCGCCGCAGGACGTGCTCGCCGACGCCAGGCGTGTGGCGAAAGAGACTCGCGCCAAGATCGAACTTTTCACCAATCCCTCGGAAGCCGTGGACGGCGCACAGGCAGTCTACACTGATTCGTGGACCAGCATGGGGTTTGAGGCGGAAGAAAAAATGCGGCGCCAGATTTTCAAACCCTACCAGGTGAACCGCAAATTGATGGATCAGGCCGGGCCCGGGGCGCTCTTCATGCACTGCCTTCCAGCGCACCGCGGCCAGGAAGCCACCGACGAAGTGCTGGATGGCCCAACGTCGGTTGTGCTGCAGCAATCGGAGAATCGCATGTACGTGCAGAAGGCCATTCTTCATGCACTGTTTACGTAATTCAGATATCGTGATTCATCACGAAGGAGAAATCACCGAGTGAAACCGCAAGCCCCAAAACCAAAAAAAGTTGTGCTCGCCTATTCCGGCGGCCTGGATACTTCGATCATTATTCCCTGGTTGCGCGAGAATTATGGCTGCGAAGTGATCGCCATGATCGGCGACGTCGGCCAGCAGGAAGATTTGCAGGCCGCCCACAAGAAAGCTCTTGCTACCGGCGCATCCTCGGCCTATATCGAGGACCTGCGCGAGGAATTCATCCGCGACTACATCTGGCCGACGCTGCGCGCAGGCGCTGTCTACGAACACACCTATCTTCTCGGCACCTCAATGGCCCGGCCGGTAATCGCAAAACGGCAGGCGGAACTTGCTTTGCAGCTCGGCGCGGATGGGCTTTCGCACGGTTGCACCGGCAAGGGCAACGATCAGGTGCGCTTTGAACTGGCGTACAAGGCCATCGCGCCGAATGTGCGGATCATCGCCCCCTGGCGCGAGTGGGACATTGATTCGCGCGAAGATGCCATCGCTTACGCGGAAAAGCACAAAGTTCCCTTGGAACAGAGCAAGAAAAATATTTACAGCCGCGACCGCAACATCTGGCACTTGAGCCACGAAGGCGGCGAACTAGAAGATCCCGCCAACGCGCCGAATGAAGCGATGTGGCAGTGGGTGGTTTCGCCCGAGAAGGCTCCGGACAAAGCCGAAGAAGTCGAGATCGGGTTCGAAGCCGGCACACCGGTTTCCGTGAACGGCAAAAGGCTTGGCTCCATTGAGCTGCTGAATACGCTGAATGAAATTGCGGCGAAGCACGGCATCGGCCGCACGGACCTGGTGGAAAACCGGTTGGTGGGCATGAAATCGCGCGGGGCGTATGAAACTCCGGGAGGCACGCTGCTGGTTACGGCTCACCAGGAATTGGAACGGCTGACCGTTGACCGCGAGACCGCGCACTTCCAGCAGGCGCTTTCTGTGCGCTATGCGGAACTTGTTTACAACGGTTTGTGGTTCTCGCCGTTGCGTGAAGCGCTGGATGGATTTTTCAACGTGGCGCAGCAGCGCGTCACCGGCTCAGTTGGCCTGAAATTGTGGAAGGGCACCCTGAACGTCACCAAGCGGCTTTCACCCTACTCGCTCTATCGCGCGGACCTCGCCAGCTTCACCATGGGCCGCTACAACCCGAAAGACGCCGAAGGCTTCATCAACCTTTTCGCCTTGCCTGTCACCGTGCGACCGAAAGCAAAGGCGGAAGGCAGCAAGTCGTAAAACAAGTTGTCGGTCTTTAGTTCTTAGTTAGAAGTAAAGGCTGAAACTCAAATCGGATCGACTTAAAACTGATTACTTATTACTGAAAACTTTTCATGACTGAGCGCAAAGACGATCGGCTGTGGGGTGGTCGGTTCGAGAATGCGCCGGACGCGCGCTTCGACACCTTCCAGCGCTCCTGGACGTTCGATCGCCGCCTGCTTCCATACGAAATTGCGGTGGATCGCGCCTGGGCGAGGGCCTTGCAGGGCGTCGGCATCTTCACAGAAACGGAAGTACGGCAGACGCTTGCCGCTCTGGACAAGATTTCTGCGCGAGCGCAATCAGACAAAAGCTGGATGGATGCTTCGACGGCGGAAGATGTTCACCAGTTTGTGGAAAACGCACTGGTGGAAGAACTCGGGCCGCTCGGCTGGAAGCTGCACACCGGCCGCAGCCGCAACGAACTGGTGGCCACGGATTTTCGCCTCTTTGTCATCGATGCTGCTTCTGACATTCGCAAGAGCCTGCTGGCTTTGCTGACTGGCTTTCTGCTGCAGGCCAAGGCAAACCTGAAAGTTCCGATGGCGGGCATGACTCACATGCAGCATGCCCAGCCCATTCTGCTTTCGCATTTCTTGATGGCTCACGCGGAAGCGTTTTCGCGGGACCTGACCCGACTGCAAAATGCCGCAGCGGGCGCGGACGCCTGCCCGATGGGCTCGGGGGCGCTGGCGGGTTGCTCTTTCCCGATTGACCGCGCTGCCCTGGCGAAGGAGCTTGGTTTTTCGCGCATCACGGCAAACAGCCTCGACGCAGTCAGCGATCGCGACTTCGCACTCGATTATCTTTTTGCGCTGGCGGGTATCGCTACACACCTCTCTCGCCTTGCGGAAGATTTTGTGCTCTTCGCATCGCAAGAATTTTCGTACGTCATCCTGCCGGATGAATATTCCACCGGCAGCAGCTTGATGCCGCAGAAGAAAAATCCTGATGCGTGGGAACTTTTGCGCGGCAAGAGTGGGCGGATCACGGCGGCGCTCTTCAGCCTGTTCACTACACTCAAGGGATTGCCATCCAGCTATCAACGCGACCTGCAGGAAGACAAAGAGGCGCTCTTCACCGCTCACGACCAGATCGAAAACATGATTTGGGTCGCTCAAGGCGCTTTGGTCGCCGCGAAGTTTCGCGCGGACCGGCTGCGCTTCGCAGCTTCAAATCCTGGGCTTTTTGCCACGGACGCAGCCGACTACCTGGTTCATCGCGGAGTGCCCTTCCGCCAGGCGCATGATCTTGTCGGTAAAGTGCTTCGTGAAGCCGAGAAGCAGGGCAAACCCTGGACGCAGCTTTCGCTGGAAGACGTCCGGAAAATCTTTCCACTTTTCGAACAGGATTTCCTGCAGGGCCCGTCCGTAGAAAGCGCTATCGCCACTAAAGTTGTTCCCGGAGGCACGGCGGAGGGATCAGTTCGCGCTGCGATCGCACAGCTGGAACTAAAACTCAAACAACAGGAGAACAAGCCATGAGCCTCACCTCGAGTATCTTTACCCTGCAAGCCGTATCGCATCGCACGGAGGATCGGAGGTCGCTTCCGTGAGCGGCGTTCCCGGTCGGCGGATCCTGACTCCATGAACCACGCCCTCTCTGAAGCCGCTCTTCCGCTGGGATTCCGTTTTTCAGCCACTGCTTGTGGCTTGAAGAAAACCGGGGCGCTGGACCTTGCCCTGCTCTCCAGTGACGTTCCCGCGTCCGCCGCTGCCGTCTTCACGAAAAACCTGGTTGTCGCCGCGCCCGTGGTTGTCTCCAAAGCAAATCTGCTTGCCTCCAAGGGACGCATGCGCGGGGTCATCGTCAATGCCGGCAACGCGAATTGCGCGACGGGTGACGCGGGCTACGCTGTCTCTGTCACAACGGTGGAAGAGACGGCTCGCCGCCTTCGTTGCCATCCGCGCGAACTGATTGTCTGCTCCACCGGCGTGATCGGCGTGCCGCTTCCCATCGAAAAGATTCTTCGCGCGCTGCCAGGAATTGTGCAGAACCGGCGCCCCTCGGCGCGGTCGTTCGCGGAGTTGTCGCTGGCGATTTGCACTACCGACACTCGCCCCAAAACTGCGTCGTCTTCATTCAATATGGCTGGGAAGCGCGTTCACCTGGTTGGCTGCGCCAAGGGTGCGGGAATGATTCATCCGAATATGGCTACGACTCTGGCGTTCGTGGTCACCGATGCAGCCATTTCCCCGTCGTTGCTGCAAAAAATCTTGCGCGAAGTGACGCAACGGACGTTCAACTCCATCAGCATTGATGGCGACACTTCCACCAACGACACGCTGCTGGTGCTTGCCAATGGAGAATCCGGAGCGCCCGCGATCCAGGCGAATTCCAGCGCGCATCGCGCATTCCAGAGGGCATTGGAAGAAGTCTGCCACTCGCTGGCTCTGCAAATCGTCGCCGACGGCGAAGGCGCCCAGCGCATAATTGAAATTACTGTCCGCGGCGCGAAAACGGAGGCCGCCGCGAGGCAAATTGCGCAAACCATCGCCACTTCTCCGCTGGTCAAAACCGCTTTCGCCGGCGGCGATCCCAACTGGGGACGCATTTTCGCCGCGGCTGGGCGCTCCGGCGTAAAATTCAATCCGGACCTGGTGGACATTCAGATGGCCGGCATCCCGGTCTTGCGCCGGGGACAGCCGCTCGATTTCAACGAGCGCAAGGCCAGCAATCGCCTGCTGGAAAAACATGTGCAAATCGTCATGGATTTGCACGCGGGCCGGGCCGCCGCCAGTTATTGGACTTGTGACTTCACCGCGGAATACGTGCGGATCAACGCGAGTTATCGGACTTAAGACTAGCCTCACTGCTCCCAGGCAGAACTGCGCCGCGTGACGCGAAGTAATTTTGTCATCCTGAGGCTATCCGACGAGGATAGCCGAAGGATCTCAAGCGATCGAGCCTTGGACAAACCATACGTTGAGGTCCTTCAGGGCGCAAACGGCGCGCCCTTCAGGATGACACGTTGCGCTTGTTGTTTGAGTGAAGGATGAAGCTGGCCTGAGTGCGAGACGGACTACGGCTTCCACTTCCACCCCGCGAACTGTTCGCGCAGGGCGGTCTTCTTGAACTTGCCGACGCTCGTGCGCGGGATCGCGTCTATGAATACGAAGGCATCCGGCAGTTGCCAACTGGCGAACGACTTGGCCAGGAATTCGCGCAGCTCGTGCTCCGTGGCGATCGCGCCTTCGCGCAGAACCACCGCGGCCAACGGCCTCTCCTGCCACTTCGGGTGTGGCAACCCGACTACGCACGCCTCCTTGACCGCCGGATGCGCCATCAGCGTGTTTTCCAGGTCCACGGAACTGATCCATTCGCCGCCGGACTTCACCAGGTCCTTCGCCCGGTCCACCAGGCGGATATAGCCTTCGGGGTCCAGCATGGCGATGTCGCCGGTGCGAAACCAGCCGTCATCGCTCCATCGCTTTGCCTGGTCTGGCGCTTCGTAATAGCTCCCCGCAACCCACGGACCGCGCACTTCCAATTCTCCAGCCGTCTCGCCATCCCAGGGAGCGACGACGCCTTCCTTTACAACGCGTGCTTCCACGAACGGCGCGGGCCAGCCTTGCTTCGCGCGCACTTCGTATTTCTTTTCGACCGGCCATTCCAGCATGTGCGCCTTCAACGAGCCACCCGTGCCGACGGGCGTAGTCTCCGTCATTCCCCACAAATGCTTGATCTCAATTCCAAAGCGATCGAGGCGCCGGATCATTTCGAGCGGAGGAGCGGTGCCACCGCAGGAACCCAGGATATGCGGCGACAGCTTCCAGCGTCCGGGATTTTTTTCGAGTTCCGCCAGAACTCCGGCCCAGACGGTTGGCACGCCGCAAGCCTTGTTCACCTTTTCTTGTTCCATCAGGTTCAGCAGGTTTTCGCCGTCCAGATGCGGCCCGGGCAGAACTTGCTTCGTTCCCAGCATTGGCGCGGCAATCGGAACGCCCCAGGCGTTGGCGTGAAACATCGGCACCATCGGCAAAATCGTGTCGTCGGTGCCCAGACCAAAAACCTCCCGAAGTCCCAGGCTGAAGGAATGCAGCACCAGCGCGCGGTGCGAGTAGATGACCCCTTTCGAACAGCCCGTTGTTCCCGAAGTGAAGCACATCAACGCGCCCTGGTTTTCGTCCATCGCGGGGTACGAAAAATCGCCGGTTTCGCGGGCGATCAGCTCCTCGTAGTTCAGAAATCCTTCGGGAACGCTCGCAAAACCGAACGGAACCACAATCACGTGCTCAAAGGAAACCTGGTCCGCAAATTTCTGATAAAGCGGAAGCAGCACGTCGTCAACGATCAGAAAGCGATCCTTCGCGTGATTGACGATGGCTGCAATTTCCTGGGGGTGCAACCGCAGGTTGAGGGTGTGAAGAATGCCGCCCGCGCAGGGCGCTCCCCAGAACGCTTCGAGATGCCCCGAATGATTCCACATTAGCGAAGCCACGCGGTCGCCGGATTCTAAGCCAAGTTTTTTGAGGGCCGCCGCGAATTGCCGGGCGCGTTGATACATGGTGCCGTAGCAACTGCGCGTGATACTGCAATCCGGCCTGCGGGAGACCACTTCCACTCGAGGAAAAAGTCTACCCGCGCGCTCCAGTATGGTGGGGAGCGTTAACGGAAAATTCATCATCGTGCCGGGAGTCGGCATCCGTGTTCACCGCCTGCTGGTGCGCGCATGGTACCACTTTTCAGCGCGGGCGCAATTCCGGAGCCGGTCTTGGGTCCGCCCGTGCCGCCAGCTTTTCTGGTTGCAAAAGGTGACGATTTTCGAGAGTATCTCCGGGACCACTGAAATACCCTCGCCCGCGCGGCACTCCCTTAGGTTTGCCCACTTGGCGGATTGGTATCTCAGTGCGCTCCGCAATCGTGGTTAGGTTCCGGGCAGAAGGAGTCCCCAGGTGAAGAAGCTTTACGTCGGTAATCTCCCGTTCTCTGCATCTGAAGAGCAGTTGCAGGAGTGGTTCGGACAGGTGGGGGTCAACCCGTCCGCAATCAATCTAATTCGGGATCGGTTCACGGGCCAATCGCGGGGTTTTGCCTTCATTGAAATTGCGAATGATGAAGAAGCGGATCGCGCGGTCGCCAATCTCAACGGCCAGAATTTCGGTGGCCGGAACCTGGTAGTCAATGAAGCTCGTCCACAAACCGAGCGCTCCGGCGGCGGTGGTGGCGGCGGTCGCGGAGGCTATGGGGGCGGTGGCGGCGGAGGCCGTGGCGGCGATCGTGGCGGGCGTGGCGGCGGTGGCGGGCGCGGCGGAGATCGCGGCGACCGTGGTGACCGCGGCAACCGCTGGTAAATTTCCCATTCGTCATCGAATTGTTCTTTGACTTCGGGCGCACTGGTGTTGCGCCCGAAGTCTTTCTGTTTTGAATCCCACCTCGGACCACAAAATTCACAGCCCCGCGGAATTTCTTGTGGCTAACCCCACACCTTCCGTGTAGTATCCCCGCCAATTGGCCGTGAGCAGTAAGTTTGCATTCATCGCAGCTCGCGTGCCCGCTCTTCGGCGCTCGCTTCTTGTTCGCCCCTTGCCGCCGGAACATTCAGCGGGTTGACGTGTTTGATACAACAGGCCAAGAATCTCTTTCATCTGCAGCGGCTTGGGATATACCAAGAGGTACTTGCGCAGGCTTTTCGCGGCAAGTTTGGGATGGCTCCAGCTGCAGGGCGGGTGAACCTTAATCCCCCGGCTGGCATCCAATGGGGGAAGACGGATTGAACCAGACAATGAATTCGTGGCACAAACGCGATTGGAAGCAATTTTACGATCTGGCACGCCGCCCCTGGCAGCGTCATCGCCCGCCACGGCCTGTGTATCCTTCCGGGTTTAACCGTGTTCTGCCCGCGGCCGGCTTCAGCCTTTCGGAACTGGACGACGCCGGGGTAGACCTGGACCAGGCGGAAAGCCTGGGCTTGCCCGTTGACGCCGGGCGCATCGGCGCCTACGGCCCGAACGTCACCGTGCTGCGGGATTTCGTGCGCTCCTCCCGTCAACCGCTGTAGTTCCTATAGACGACTCCTGCGGTCACATTCACTTTTCAAATCCCTTGGTTGGTTAGGCGTTCATTCCGCCATCCACGGTAAGATTCGCTCCGGTAATGTATGAGGACTCCGGACCGGCGACAAACGCTACCAGCGCAGCAACCTCTTCAACATGCCCGTAGCGGTTGAGTGATGTGGCCGCCTTCTGCGGTACCGCCCAATCGCCCGCGGCGGGATTCAACTCCGTGTCGATCGGACCCGGCTGGACATTGTTGACCGTGATGCCCCGGCTCCCGATCTCTCGGGCCAGCGCCTGAGTGAACATCTTGACGGCTCCCTTCGTGCCCGCGTATGGCACCAGCCCGGGCGCCGCGACACGCTCACCCACGGCCGAACCAATCATGATGATGCGACCGCCGCTCTTCATGTGCTTCAGCGCGGCCTGCGTCGCGACGAATACGCCACGGACATTGATGGCAATCACGCGATCCATCTCTTCCAGCGTGGTCTCCTCGAACGGCTTGGGGATGGCCGTGCCAGCATTGTTTACAAGGACGTCGAGGCGACCGAAGGTCGCGACTGTCTTTTCAACCGCGGCTTTGACGGCGGCGGCATCGGCGGCGTCCGCTTGAATCGCGATCGCCTTTCGGCCAGCCTGTACAATTTCCTTAATGACAGACGCAGCCGCGTCTGCACCTTTCGTGTAGGTGATGGCCACATTCGCGCCGTCCGCAGCCAGGCGCTTGGCGATTGCGGCGCCGATCCCGCGCGAGCCGCCGGTGATGAGAGCGATCTTTCCTTCAAGTTTGCTGGACATTGTCTTTCTCCTCGTTTCTGTGAGGTTTCCACCTCAAAAGCGCTGGTTCTGCATGCTGAGCATGGCCAAGATTTCCGGTTGGCTGGTTGCACCCAGTTCGATAGTCTGATGCTGAGTCAACAAAGCGTGACGCAGACCTTGTAAGCTGGGAGCGATGCCTGGCAGGCATGGGGATGTAAATGGAATTACGGCATCTTCGGTACTTCGTGGCGGTGGCGGAGGCGGGAAGCCTAACGGTGGCAGCGGAGCAAGCACTGCATACTTCCCAACCCTCGCTAAGCCGGCAGATCCGGGATCTGGAAGACGAGGTTGGCGCCCAACTGCTGACGCGGAGCGCTCACGGCATCGAATTGACCCCCGCGGGCCGAGCCTTTCTGGATCACGCGCGTTTGGTGTTGGCCCAGGTGGCAGCCGCGGGCGAAGCCGCTCGGCGGATCGCCCACCCGGCCAAACCGTGCTTCGTCATGGGCTTTCTTACTGGACACGAACTGACGTGGATGCCGGAGGCCGTGCGAATGTTGCGCGACGAATTACCTAACGTGGATGTGATGATCTCGAGTCAATACTCTCCTCGCCTCGCCGAGGCGCTTTCAAACGGGAAGGTCGATGCCGCGTTTTTGCGGCGCGAAGAACGCACGCCAGACTTGGCCTATGAACTTCTCATCAAGGAGCCGCTGGTGGTGGTTCTGCCCAGCGACCATCGTCTCGCTGCGCTCAAAGCCATCAGTCCGGGGGATCTGGAGGGCGAGAAATTCGTAAGCGTGTCGGGCACGGCTCCTGTACTGCGGGTGGTCATTGACGATTACCTGAAGCGGTCCGGAATCAATATCGCGCCAGCTCATGAGGCGGACCACCTCGCCATGGGAATGTCCTTGATAGCGTCGACTCGTGGCGTAGGGCTCTTACCTGCTTACGCACAGAACTTTCTTCCCTCATCTGTAACGAGTCGTCCTCTCAAGGGAGAAGCACCAACTATTGATCTGGTGCTGGGCTACAACAAGGCAAACCCATCTCCCATCCTAAAGCTTCTGCTTTCGAGACTGGACGAGCTGGTTGCCCGTGTCTTGAAAAAGGCCCATTAGGAATTTGGAATCCACGCGGCCGGCTACGTCGCTGCCGCTTTTCTAATGTCGATTGCCCGCCTGCAGTGCCAGACTATCAAGGGAGTTTTCGAGGCGGTCCAATTCGCTTTGAAGTTGATCCCATTTGGCCCGCTCCATGCGCAAGTCAGTTTCCAGCTCGATCTGTTTGGCTTGCAGTTCTTGCTCTCTGGGGCCCACCGCCTCCAGATTAGCTTTGGAATTTGTGAGGTAGTCCTCAAACTGTTTCCGCCTCTGCTCATTCTCAGGCCGGTCCTTCATCTCCTCGAACTGCTTGATCTGCTCGGTAAGAGACTTCTTTTGAGAATCCATCTGGGCAAGCTCACCTTTCGTATTCTCGAGTCGTTCCGTCGCACGTTCGAGCACGTCAGCCTGTACGTGCAAGCGGTAGATGACGATTTGCGCCTTTCGTGTGGCGGCAGCCGCGGCTTGCAAGTCTTGGCGCAACTGCCGGATCTCGGAAAGTATGGCTTCCATAGTGCGTGTTTGGGGTTCGGTGGATTGCGCAGGCGAAGCAGGAGAGAAGGAGCACAGACTAAAGAACAGGAAGGTTGCTCGAAGCATAGGCACCTCTCAGGGGACTGTCTATTGGACACCCCGGAAGGCCGCAGGTGCCCGACGGATGGCATGTCTGCCGGCAGTTTGTTCCCGGCAGGTTTTCCCGTAAACTAGAGGCTCTGGACCAGCCACATGGCCTCTCCCTTCAATATCATCTCGAATGGCGCCACACCGCACCTGCCAGCGCCGGACGCACACCCGCGGCCGGACTGGCTCCGGGTGAAATTCTTTGGCGGCGAGCGCTATCAGAATTTGAAGCGCATCATGCGCACGCTTGACCTGCACACCGTTTGCGAATCGGCGCGCTGCCCGAACATGGGCGAGTGCTGGGAGCACGGCACCGCGACATTCATGATATTGGGCGATATCTGCACCCGAGCCTGCGGCTTCTGCGCTGTGCCCTCGGGTAAGCCTGTCGGTCCGCCGGATGAAGAGGAGCCGCTCCGCGTTGCCGAAGCGGTCGCTTCGATGGGCCTGCGCTATGCCGTGGTCACCAGCGTGAATCGCGACGACCAGCCCGATGGCGGCGCACACATCTTTGCGCGCACCATTCAGGAGATCCGCAAGCGCGTGCCGGACTGCAAGGTGGAAGTGCTCATCCCCGATTTTCGTGGAGACTGGAATGCGCTCAACGTCGTTCTGGCCGTCAAACCGGACATCCTGAACCACAACACGGAGACCGTGCCGCGCCTGTACCGCCAGGTGCGCAAGGGCGCTCTATACGAGCGGTCGTTGGAGTTGTTGCGCCGCGCCAAGCAAATGCATGCGGATGTACCCACCAAAACGGGAATGATGCTGGGTTTGGGCGAAGAAAAAGAAGAAGTGCTGGCCACCATGCAGGATCTTGCGGCGCAAGGAACAGACATCCTGACTCTCGGGCAATATCTGCAGCCCACCCGCGAACATCTACCCGTGATCAGGTTCGTGCATCCGGATGAGTTCGCCGAATACAAGGTGCGGGGCGAAAAAATGGGTTTCAAACACGTGGAATCCGGCCCGCTGGTTCGTTCTTCCTATCACGCCTTCGACCAGGCCGAATCCGCAATCCGTTAGGTTAAGCCCCCTATAATCTGGATTCACTCTGCCTATCAGCCACCGATTTTCGCGGGTGTGTCCAGACACACCCCTGCGCCATCTCTGGCGCGTCTACCGGGTGTTGTATTACGGGAATGCAGTGCTTACTTGGCGGCTGCAGCTGCTGCGGCTTTCTTGGTGGCTTTTGCGGCGGTGGATGCTTTGCGACGGCGCTTGGTTTTGGGCGGGGTTGCCGGCGCTTCGCCGATAAGTTCGGCCACGAAGATACTCGTCACGAAAAGCTTGGGTCCGTGGTCGTCGAAATCAATCGCCGTGCGTTCCGGATCCGAGGCCGTGACGATGCCCAGTCCGTACTGCTCGTGCTTGATGGTTTGTCCTTCCTGCATTACTTGCACAACTGCCTCCTTAGACCGCGCTCGCTATTTTTTGAAATCCGTTCGTTTTCTCGAAAGTGAGAGGCTCCCGACCCCTCGAGAGCCTCTCCCATCTCTACAGGCTAGAGGCTTGTGACGTTCTCTGCCTGAAGGCCCTTCGGGCCCTTCTTTACTTCGAATTCCACCGCCTGGCCTTCATTCAGGGCCTTGTACCCATCCATCTGAATGGCGGAGAAATGCACGAAAACATCTTCCCCGGTCTGGCGTTGGATGAACCCGTAGCCCTTCGAAGCATTGAACCACTTCACTGTTCCTTGTTCCTTCACTGCACAACCTCGATGTTGAAATTGCTTTGCCTCTCTTGGTCGCGGGGTCTGGTCTCCCAAGCTCCGAGACGTCCTCTAGCCCGACAAAAAAAGGCTGCGCATTGCTGTCGCAGCCCCCTGAACGAGTCAAAAGGTAATACAAGAGCAACAAACGCTATACGTAAGCCTATCACAGGAAAGGGCTTATTGTCCACTGGGGATTTGGACACACCCCCCGCTCCGGCAATTTGTAACTCTATGATTTTTCGTGTTTTAGGCTATTGGCAGGGGCTTGACGGCTCACTGGGGAAGCCCTGCTACTCTTCCAGCGTCTCCGGTTGGAGGCTGGCCTGTCCCTCACCCGCGCCCTTCTTTTCCCAATACTTCTTTACCCAGGCTTCCCAGCTCTTGCCGGCTGCGGTGTCGCGCCCCGAAAATGACAGCGCGGAAATGTCGGCATATGCAATTTTTGTGCGTTGGTTGGAATCTTTTGGCAAAAGCCGCACAAAAGAATTGCCCAGAGTGGCGCCGGTAATCCGATCGAAAATGTAGCCTTCGAGTTTGCTGCCATCCTTCCGTGTAATCGTTACATCCCCACGATAGTCGAAGGCCTTTTCGAGGGCTTCGCGAAGATCGTCCTCGGTGGCCAATTCCGGAATCCAGCCCTGCAAGCCCTCGTGTTGAATGCCGGGAGCAACTTCCAGTTGATCCGGGTGCAGCGTGTGTTCCGGTCGGTCGGCGTGGCGCGGACCCGTCATGCTCGGGTCTCCTCGAGGTTATTGCTGGGAGATTCGATCTGCACTAGGGGATTGTAGGAGTGTACCGGGCGTACCGGTTCATTCAGCATGTGAAAGGCTTCGGCATCTTCGTTTTTCGTAAACAGCGTGGCCTTGGCCGCGGCAAACAAGCCTTTCAGCGAGCCGAAGGTGTAATCCACGCCAGAGGCTTCGTAGCCGCTGTGCACCATGCAGTTGGCGCACTTGGGATTCCCCGATTCGGTACCGAAGTTGTCCCACTCGGTAGTTGTCATCAATTCGTTGAAGGTCTCCGCATAGCCGTCCTGCAACAGGTAACAGGGTTTCTGCCAGCCAAAGATCGAATACGTCGGCATGCCCCAGGGAGTGCAGCGGAAATCGCGCTTGCCCATCAGAAATTCCAGAAACAGCATGGACTGGTTGAATCGCCAGGTGGGCTTGCGGTTGGAAAGGATCGCGCGGAAGAGGCGGCGCGTCCTGGCGCGGCCCAGGAAATGTTTCTGGTCCGGCGCTTTGTCGTAGGAGTAGCCGGGCGAGAGCATCATGCCTTCCACACCCAACGCCATCATCTCATCGAAGAAGGCGCGCACGCTGTTCGGGTCGGCGCCGTCGAATAGCGTGGTGTTTGTGGTTACGCGGAAGCCCTGCTTCAGCGCTTCCCGGACGCCCTCGATCGCCAGTTCAAATCCGCCTTCGCGGCAAACAGAAAAATCGTGGTGCTCTTTCTGCCCGTCAATGTGAACGGAAAACGTCAGATACTTGCTGGGTTTGAAGAGGTGCAGCTTTTCTTTCAGCAGCAGCGCGTTCGTGCACAGGTAGATGTACTTCTTGCGGGCCACCAGGCCTTCGACGATCTTTTCGATCTGGGAGTGCATCAGCGGTTCGCCGCCGGGGATGGAGACCATCGGCGCGCCGCATTCGTCCACCGCCTTGAAGCATTCTTCGGGCGAGAGTTCCTGCTTCAACACGTGAGCCGGATACTGAATCTTGCCGCAGCCCGCGCAGGCCAGGTTGCACTTGTAGAGCGGCTCCAGCATCAAAACGAGCGGATACTTCTTCCGCCCTTGAATCTTTTGTTTTAGGACGTAACTCGCTACCGTCCACGCTTGGGAAATAGGTACAGGCATTCCATCCCCTGACGAGAATTTAGACTTAACGTTCGATGCAGGAAACCCTGCCCCCGAACCTCTTATTTTACCCGAGAACCGGACTACTGGTAACCCCTAGATTCTATCCGCCTTTCCGGCGAGTCCCTATTCTGATGCAGCGAAAGGTGCTTAGGTGGCACCCGGCGCGCTCCCTCGTGTTTAAACGGCAACCCACTGGAGTGAGGTTTGCCATTACGCCTGACACCAGGCCTGTCTATAAGTCCGTCTAGCAGCTTTGCGTTGTTCAAGGTACCCAAGTTCAGGCATTTCCATGCCACAGTTGCAATGTAGGCTAAACTTCGTCTAATGTCGCCCGTGATTGCCCATTTGCCTGCGTGGACCTTAAGACTCTCCCGATTACTTGGGGGAATAATTCTGCTCCTTCCGATCGTTCTGGCGACTATCGTTGGATCAATCTCGCTACGTGAACCTGGCGACGAGGGGAAAACAATTTGGACTCGATATCGGGGACTTACTCGTCTGATTCTGATTCTTGCAGTAGCGGCATGGTGCGCGCGCTCGGTACTGCAAGGAATTATTCGATTTCAATCTTCAGTCTTTTGGGTTCCTCCGATTGTCTGCCTAGGACTGTTCCTCATCATCTGTTACGCGTTCGATCGGAAACTTTTGAATCTGCGATGGTCAAACTTGCAAATCGTGTGGAGAGCAGGTTGGAAGTTGGTTGCGTTTGTCATTCCCCTCCTCGTTCTGGCTATCGGCTGCCAAGGCTTCATGGACCGGAGACTATGGGGTGGTGCCTCTTGTTTCATCGCTGCAGGCATAGTCGCAAGGATTGGAACAGGACTTTCTCGATGGGCAGACGGGATGAAATTCAATATCTTAAAAACAGGTGAAATACGGAATCGCGCTTTCACGTTGGCGAGAGAGATGGGCATCACTCTCGGGCGAGTCTTTGTTGTGCCTGCAGGTAAAGGAAGGCTCACAAACGCGTTCGGAACCGGAGACTCCATCGGCCTTACGGACAATCTCGGAAAATATCTGACGCGAGACCAGATCAAGTTTGTCATTGGCCATGAACTTGCGCACGTAAAACTGAAGCACGGACGCATGTATTTGACTCTGACTCTTGGGCTGTATTCGTCTTTGGCCGCGATTCTCTTCATTGCGGCTCCCGTTGCACAGCAATCTCGAACAATCGTTATCCTCGCCTTCATTTTGTTACCTACGATCTTGACCTCTTGGTTCTCACGTCGCATGGAATACGCTGCGGACCGCACAGCAATCCAATTCACTCAGGACCCGGAAAACGGCATTCGCGCGTTGGCGCGATTGCACAAGAGCGAGGAGCTCCCGGCTCAGCGTGACCCATTTATGGAGCTTTTCTCCAGCCACCCCTCGTTCGAGCGAAGAGCGATAGCTATCGCGGAGAGTGGAGAGTTGCCAGGCAATCGCCTGAACGAAATTCTTACTGAAGAATGCTCCTAGTTTCCTCGCAATCAGGGCACTGAGTAGTGCCAATTAGAACTCTAATAACTGGCTTTTTCAGACCCGACCCTGGTTATGGCAAAATAGTAGGTCTGTAGAAGCGACCCATGGCCAACCGTACAACACTCGTCCCTGACAGAACTTCGAAGGCTTCCCGGAAAGCCGCATCCAGCAACGGTAACGCTCACGCCGAGCGCGAGCGCATCTTTGCGCTGTTCCGCCGCTGGGGCTTTTACGAATCCACACTCGACCCCCTGGGCTTTTTCGCGCCGATGAAATTCCCCGATCTGCAGGGGCTCTCCGGTGAATTCGCCGGGGAAGCGCGCCGCTATTACTGCGGCACCATCGGTGTGGAGTTCGAGCACCTGCCAGAACCCGAACGCCGCCGCTGGATAGCCGAGCGCATGGAAGGCCAGGAGTTCGAGGTCAACCAGGGAAAAATTCTGGAGCGGCTGATCCGTGCCGACCTGTTCGAACAGGTTCTGCAGAGCCGCTACCTCGGCAGCAAGCGCTTTTCGCTCGAAGGCAACACCTCGCTGATTCCGATGCTGGATTCGATTCTCGAAGCGGCCGGCGACCTCGGCGGCAGCGATTCCATCGTGGCCATGAGCCACCGCGGCCGCCTGAACGTGATGACGCACATCGCGTGCAAGACGCCGCACGAAGTGGTCGCGGGCTTCGAAGACGTTGATCCGCGCAGCGTGCTCGGCGCGGGCGACGTGAAATACCACGTCGGCGCCACAGGTGTGTACACGACCTCCGCCGGCAAAAAGATCAACATTCACCTGGTTTCGAATCCCAGCCACCTGGAAGCCGTGGACCCCGTCGCCATGGGCCGCGCGCGCGCCAAGCTCACACGTCACGGCGCCAAGGGAGCGAAACTCGACCGCTCCAAGCCCATGCTCAACAAGGTCTGGACGATCGTGATGCACGGCGATGCCGCGTTTGCGGGCCAAGGCATTTGGGCGGAAACGCTAAATCTCGCCGATTTAGCCGCGTACTCCGTCGGCGGCAGCATCCACATCGTGGTTAACAACCTGATCGGTTTCACCACACGGCCCACCCAGGAGCATTCTTCGCGTTACGCTTCCAGCATTGCGCGCCGCCAGAGCGTGCCCATCTTCCACGTCAACGCGGAAGATCCCGACGCGGTTGTGCGCATCGGACGGCTTGCCGCGGAATATCGCGCGGAATTCAATTCCGATGTGGTCATTGACCTGATCGGTTATCGCCGCCACGGCCACAGCGAAGTTGACGATCCCACGATCACCCAGCCGCGGCTTTACGAACGCATCAAGAACCATCCGCCCCTCTGGAAAATCTATGCCCAACAGACTGGCATCACCGCGGAATCGTTGGCGGACTCGATCAAGAAGGAATACGAAGAAGAACAGCACCTGGCGCGGAAGGTGACGAAAATTCCCCACCTGCGCAAGCTGCCGGATTACTGGACGCCCTATCATTTCGGCAAATACGACCCGCAATATGAAGTGGACACCGGCCTGCCAGCGGATACGCTGGCCAAAATAACCGAAGGCCTGGTGCGCACGCCGGCCGGTTTTCATGTTCACGCAAAAATCGTGAAACTCCTTGAGCAGCGCGCGGAAATGGGCCACGGCAAGCGCGCCGTGGATTACGGCTTCGCGGAACTGCTCGCCTACGGCTCATTGGTTCTGGAGGGCAATCCGGTTCGCCTCACGGGCCAGGATTCCCAGCGCGGCACCTTTAGCCAGCGTCACGCCGTTCTGGTGGACACGCAAACAGAACAGGAGTATCTGCCGCTCGGCCATCTCGCGCCCGATCAGGCGTTTTGCGAGATTCACAACTCTTCGCTCTCCGAAGGCGGCTGCCTTGGATTCGAATACGGCTTTTCGCGCGACTATCCCGAGGCGCTGATTCTTTGGGAAGCGCAGTTCGGCGATTTCGCGAACGGCGCGCAAGTGATCATCGATCAGTTCCTCAGCGCCAGCGAAGACAAATGGGGCCTGCCCACCGGCCTGGCGCTGTTGCTGCCTCACGGCTATGAAGGCCAGGGCCCGGAGCATTCGAGCGCCCGCATCGAGCGCTTCATGCAACTGGCTGCGGAAGGCAACATGAATATCTGCCAGCCTTCCACCGCTGCGCAATATTTCCACCTGCTGCGTCGCCAGGCGCGTCGCCCCTGGCGCAAGCCACTGATCGTGTTTACGCCAAAGAGCATGCTGCGCCATCCCGACGCCAGTTCGCCGCTAGCGGATTTTTCGCGCCCGCGGTTTCAGACTCTCGTGCCGGACGCCGAAGTCACCGACGCCCACAGCATCCTGATCGCCAGCGGCAAGGTCGGCCACGAGCTCCGCGCGGAACGCCGCCGCCGCAAAGATACGAACACGGCGATCTTTTTCCTCGATCAGCTTTACCCGCTGCCGAAGGCGGAAATCGCTGCCGCGGTCGATGCCCATCCCAACGCCCGCGAAATCGTCTGGGTTCAGGAAGAGCCGGCCAACATGGGCGCGCTCTTTTACGTGCTTCCCCGCCTCGAACGCATCGCACAAGCCAAGAATCTTCGCGTGCGTTCGGTGAAGCGTTCCGCCAGCGCCAGCCCGGCGACAGGATCCGCAAAGGCTCACGAACTGGAGCAGAAAACCCTGCTCACGCTCGCTTTCGCCACCACTACCAACTCCTGATCGCGTTTTTCAAACAAGCGGGGAATTACATCTGCTGCAATTCAGGCAGGGCTTGATCGAGGAGACTTGCCGAAGTAGCGCCGGGCCGTGGGATCGCTCGGGCCCGAAGGTGGTTTTTGCGGGGCGGGATCCATTCTCTCCAAGCGAATCACCAGTTCGATTTCGATTTCGTTTGCCGAATTTCCCGCTGCCCCGTGGGGCGGGCGGTCGATTCCTGTATGTCCCCGGCCGTCCGGTTTCGGCACTGCGGATAAAGGCGTACCGCTGCAAGTGACGCCGGAAAAATCCTCGCCAACTGAAGCGGGCATATTGCAAACAAGGTCTGTGCGAGGTTCCGGCTCGATCATTTTTCCTGTGCAGACCGGCCCGGTAAACTCTGTGCTGCCATCAGAAGGTGGTTTGCATTTTTCGTCCACCAGAAATGCGGGCCAATCCGTGGTTACCACCGCGTTCCAGAGTTCTGGGAAAAGGTCGCTCGGGATGATGCTCGAAGCCGACCACTCCACACCCCCGCTTCTTGCCCCGCGTGCTGTCGCCGGTCGAAACACAAAACCAACGGCCCGCTTCACGGAGTGAACGACTGGGGGGCCAAACACAGGCCCGGAATCGCCATTCATGGGATCATCTTCCACGCTTTGCGAAACGTACGTCGCCGTCAAATCGCCGCGGACAAGAACGGTTTTTTCGTCCAGTAATTCGATGGATTTCGATCGGAACGCCAGCGTGGTGGAGTCCGGTGAAACCCCCGCCGGCGAAACACCTCCCTGCTTTTGTGGCTTGCGGGGCTTGCCGTTCTGGTCCGCGGGGTAGATCTGGAAAGCTACGGTTCCCGGCAAGTAGGCGCCGGCGCTCTGAAGGACGTTTCCACTAAGCCGTGCGACGCCCACATTGATTCTGGCCTCGTGCCGGCTCGAAGAAGCGACATAAAGCCGCGCCGTCGATTCCCCCGCATTGATCCGCCAGACACTCCCCTGCGCGGCAGCAGACCCGGTAAAAATGATTCCGGCGAAGATATGCAAACCCAGTCGCAAGAATCCAGCCTGCATGCATTCCACCTCTTTCCGCCCCATCTTTAACAGGTATTCTTAGGAAGTTCCATCTCGATTTCCCTGGTCAGGAGCCATCCATCGAATCCACCCTTTTGTATGTTTTATGCGTCATTCTGCTCGCCACGGTGATCCGGTCGGCTTTCGGTTTCGGTGAGGCGCTGGTTGCTGTTCCGTTGCTCGCTTTCTGGCTTCCACTGCCTGTCGCCGCCCCGCTTGCCGTACTTGTTTCCATCACGGTCGCCGCCATCGTCGTCATCCAGGATTGGAGACATATCCATATCCGCAGCGCCGGCTGGTTGGTCCTTTCCACCCTGCCTGGCATTCCTCTGGGGTTGCTGCTTCTGATGAACCGCCATCAACGAGGAGTGAAGGCTACGCTGGCTGCGATCCTCATTGTGTTTTCTCTCCACTCTTTGCTCGGCCGATCCGCGCCCAAACTAAAACAGGAGAGCCGCAGATGGCTGTTGGTCTGCGGATTTCTGGCCGGCATCCTGGGTGGAGCCTACGGCATGAACGGTCCGCCCCTGGTCATTTACGGCGCCATGCGGCGGTGGACCGCGCAACACTTTCGCGCTACCCTGCAAGGCTATTTTCTGCCCGCCAGCATCATCGGCATGGGAGGTTACTGGCTGGCCGGATTGTGGACATCCACCGTAACCCGGTACTACCTCTTCTCGCTGCCGGTCACATTTCTGGGGGTCTATCTGGGCAGAGTCCTCAATCACCGCCTGCAAGGCGAAGGGTTCTTCAAGTATCTTTATCTCGGCTTGGCGGCCATCGCCACGCTCCTCTTGGTCCAGGCAATCACAGGCTATTTCTGAACGGGCGCCATTGAGAGTGGGCCAGGGACCATCCTCCCGACCCCGGTATGCCCCGGAACGCCAGCCCATGCACAAGAAAACACCTATCACGCAAGAATTTCCCAATTTCGGAACCACTCGTGCTTATTATTAATTGCAGGTACCCCCTTCCGTTTTACTGCCTGTCCTGTGGAGGTTTGTGCGTCCGCAGGAAGGACAAACTGAAAATGAAAAAGAAGCGGTTAGGGGAAGTCCTCTACGAGCGCGGCCAGATTTCCGCCGCCGACCTGAAAAAAGCCTTGCTCGACCAGCAGGGCCGGGTCATTCACCTCGGCGAACTCTTGCTGGAACGCAAGCTGGTCTCGAAACAGGATCTTCTCGCCGCAATTTCAGAAGTTGCCGGTGTTCCATATCAAGACTGCTCCACAATTGATCCGTCCTCTGACGCTGTGCGACTGATTCCCGCCTCGATCGCCAAGCGCGATCTGTGCATTCCCGTCCAGGTCAATGGGAAATCTCTAATCGTCGCCATGGCCAAGCCCCAAAACGTCAAGATCCTCGATGAGCTGCAGTTCAAAACGGGGATGAAAATCGTTCCCCGCTTTGCCTTTCAAGAGGAGATCGCGGCGGCCATTGAGAGGTTATACCCCGCCCAAGGCATTCCGACAGAGACAGTGCAGGTTGCCGACGATTTGACGGGGATGGAGTTCATTTCGTCCAGTTCCCAGCAGCGCAACGTGGAAGCGATGCGAGAGATGCAGCAGGAGCTGCAACAAAAATCCAAGACCACGCCCGCGGTCCATCTGGTGGCGCAGATCATCCGCGCAGGAGCCGCCAAGCTGGCCAGCGACGTTCACATCGAACCTCAGGCTGGTGAAACTTCTGTGCGGTTCCGCATCGACGGCATCCTGCGTGAGGTCCAGCGCATCCCACGGGCACTCCAGAATCAGGTCGTCTCCCGCCTCAAGATTCTCTCCGACATGGATATCGCCGAGCGCCGGAATCCGCAAGACGGCAGGTTCGTCGTGAAAATCAACGCCCGGCGAATCGATCTTCGCGTTTCGACTCTGCCGACACAATATGGCGAAAAAGTGGTGCTCCGGCTTCTGGAAGCCAGCGCGCCCAATCAGGATTTCAATGGGCTCGGCATCCCGGTGGAATTGGCGGACGCGCTGAAGGAAATCATTCGCCTGCCCCAGGGCATGTTGCTGGTGACCGGCCCGACCGGCTCCGGGAAGAGTACCACTCTCTACTCCGCGCTCCAGTTGATCCGCCAGCCGTCCGTCAACGTCGTCACCGTTGAAGACCCGATTGAATACACGCTGCCCGGGCTCAACCAGGTGCAGGTGAACGTAAAGGCCGGGCTCACGTTTGCCTCGACCTTGCGTTCTGTTTTGCGGCAGGACCCGGACGTAGTGATGATTGGCGAAATCCGCGACCAAGAAACCGCGGAGATCGCCATTAAAGCCGCTCAGACCGGTCATCTGGTTCTCTCCACCTTGCATACCAATGACAGCATTTCCGCGGTTACACGGCTTCTTGACATCGGGATTCCCGGATTTCAGATTGGGGCCGCTGTAACAGCCATCCTTGCGCAACGGCTGATCCGCCGTCTTTGCGCGTGCCACTATTCTTCGCCGCCCACGGCGGAATACATCAACGCGGTGCTGGCCGCGGGCATGATGGAGCCCCCAGAAATTCAAAACGTCCCCAATGGGTGCGAAGCTTGCGATTCCACGGGCTATCGCGGGCGTATCGGCATCTATGAGCTGCTTCGCTTTAACGACGCCATTCGCCAGGCCGCACGCTCCGGTAATCGCAACGACGAGATGCGCACGCTCGCACGCCACAATGGCATCAAGTTCATGCAGGAATACGCTCTGGACCTGGTGCGCGAAGGCTTGACCACTCTTGAAGAAGTGCAGCGAGTGGTGACACTCACTCAAACCTCCTCCGCCGTTTGTTCCGCGTGTGGCCGAGACCTTGCTGCGAGCTTTCTCTTCTGCCCCTACTGCGGGACCAAGCATGACGTTTGGGCACTGAATCCCCCGCCCCGGCGTGACCACGCCAAAGAGGTGGTGCTGGAATGAGCCCTAAAGACATTTTGATTGATGCTTTCCAGGGAGTCCGCCGCGCCGCGCGCGTCCATTGCGTCCGCGAAATCAGCCTCTCCCGTGAAGGCCATGATGAACTCATCCGGATCAAGGCCCCGGACCTCAGCTCCACCGGAATGTTCATCACCGCCGTGGGAAGCTTTCCCGAAGGCACGGTCCTCAACCTCAAATTCCGCTTGGCCGCCACCGGAGTGGAAGTCCGCACCCGCTGCGAAGTCCGCTACTGTCTCCCTGGTGTCGGCATTGGCGTAGAATTTGTCGGCCTTTCTTCAGAAGCCGCCGAAGATATCGAGAATGAACTTGCGCTCAATGGCGAGGCTCCCGAGCGAAACAAAAAAAACCGTCCCGCCTCCCGGTCTTCCCGTCGCCGCTGAAGCTTTTCTTCCCCCCGTCGCGCGTTGACTTAGTCAGGGCGGTAGCCTAACATCGCCACACTCTGGCTGCCTCCTGAGCCGCAGAGCTACTCCACCCGAGGAAGCGACGGATGAGCGATTGGCAATTTGCGCAGGAAAATCCGGCCGAGCAACTCGCCCAGCTGCATTTTTTCTCGATCGTGAAGCGCCAGGCCGGCGGCGACATTCCATTTCGCATTACCGTTAAGGAATTTGCCGCGCCGCCCCCCGGGCAGCGCTTGCGTTTTTTCGCGGAGGCGGACAAGCCGGTGAATCAGAAGACTGCATCGTTCGTCCCCTGCGGCTGGGGAAACACTATTTTCAACGCCCTGATTGATTGTGTGCGACTGATTCGCCAGTTTCCGTATGAAGGCGAGGAGCCGCCGGTCTCCTCCTAAACATGAGGTCCGGCTCTACGGTACAACATTAATTTCCCTTTCGGAGGGAGTCGAAAACGTGATTTTGGAAATCACCAAGGGCCAGCTGAAAGACGGCATCGCGGTCCTGATCTTGCGCGGAAGCATTCATACGGGCCCGGACTGCCGTCGCGTGGAACAGGAAGTGGAGGATCTTTTGCGCGGCAACCAGATTCGCGCGATCTTCGATCTCACCGGCATCACCCACATTGATAGCGCGGCCATCGGCACCTTGGTGCGCTGCTACTCCAAACTTAAGAACGCCGGCGGCATGCTCCGCCTGGCGGGCTGTAACGGCATGATCGAATCCAGCCTTAAACTGAGCAGGGTGGACAAAGTGATCGGCATCTTTCCCACCGCTTCCGCGGCTGGAGAAGATTTTCCGCTTCCCCAACCTCCCGCCTGAGAAATCCAGGCCAAGCGTGTTGATGGAAAATCGATTGCGCTGATGCGCTGCGTTTGTTACGCTCCCGCCAACATTCACAGGTGGAGGTACTCCCCGTGGCTTTCTGCAAATCATGCGGTCAGGATATCGGCACATCTTCCTTCTGCCCCAAGTGCGGCGCAAACCAGAGCGCAGCGGCGGCGCCGGCAGCGCCAGCCGCGCCGGCGGCCGCATTCCCAACCGAAGGCATTGAGGAAAATGTCGCCGGCTTGCTCTGCTACATTGCAGGCTGGGTTTCAGGGCTGATTTTCCTGCTGATTGACAAGCGTCCTTTCGTGCGGTTCCACGCGGCGCAAGCGATCGGATACAACATCGCCGTAGTTGTGGTTTATTTCGCCGTCGCATTTTCTTTTATGATGCTGCACTTCCTCCACCTGGGATTTCTCGGGTTCGCCCTTTACCCCCTTCTCGGAATCCTCATTTTCGGTCTCTGGATTTTGCTGATGTACAAGGCTTATCATCATGAAAAGTACATGCTGCCGGTCGTCGGAAATATTGCCGAGGGATTGGCCGGGAAGTAAACTTTCCCTGACGCTCAGGCGTGCAGATAAAAATATCCGTCTTCCCGGAACATTCGCACCGAAATCCCGAAGAGGCGGGAAAGTGTCTCATCCGTGAGCACTTTTTCCTTTGCCCCATCGGCAAGAACCCGGCCGCCCTGCAGCAGCACCACCCGTTCGATTTCCGGAATGATTTCCGACACGTGATGCGTCACCAGCAGAATCCCCAGCCCGGCTCGCGCAAGCTCTCGCATCGTGTCTCTTAATTCCACCTGCCCGGCGATATCCAGCGCATTCCCTGGCTCGTCGAAAAGCAAAGTCCGCGGCTCGTGCACCAGCGCTCGCGCGATCAGCGCGCGCTTGGCTTCGCCCGACGACATTTCCGCCAGCGGCCGCTTTGCCAGTTGCCCAATTCCCAGCCGCGCCAGCGTCGCCTCCGCGCGAAGCCGATGTTCCATTAGTGGTTTGTGGTTGGGGAAAATGCGTGTGCTGCTGAAAAAGCCGGAGAGCACCACATCCAGCCCTGTGGCCTCCGTGGTGCACGCCGCAAGCAGATCCGGAGAAACGATTCCCAGCTGCGAGCGCAATTCGAACACGTTCCAGCGCTCTCGCCCCAGTATCCGCATCGAGGAATCCTCGCGTGCGATGGGGTAGCATTCGCGCGTCAGCGTCTTGATCAGTGTGGATTTGCCGCAGCCATTGGGGCCCAGGATGCACAGATGCTCTCCCTGCTCAATCCGCAGCGAGACCCGATCGAGCGCCAGATTGTCTCCCCGCACGACGGAAACGTTTCGCAACTCCAGGAGCGGAGCAGCTGGGTCAGCCATGGAGGGGCAGCGTCCAGACGCGCATCGATTCCAATTATAAGGAAACCGGCGGCTGAAAAATAAAAAGGAGGCGAAAACACCAGGTTTTCGCCTCCCGGGGTGGGGGGTGTTACTACTGAAACCCTTTGGGGGAATCGCAGCGCCTGCCCTGCCAGGCAGGCCTGCATCTCACTCGCGGTTCGCGACTGCCATCGCGAAAGAGACTCACCACCAGAGGGCTTGTCTTTCGGGCTTTCTAACACCGGGCGCGGTGAGTGTCAATCAAAAAAGGACGATACTCCGCAATTATCCTTATGGATGCGGTCGAATCGGTTCTCCCCTTCAGCCATCCAGGATCCCTCGGATGGTGCTGGCGAGCGACGTCGGGCCATACGGCTTCTGAAGGTAATGCGCTCCCGGCACCTGGGCCACGGCGTTATTGGCATTCTCAGAGAATCCGCTGGTGAAGAGAATTGGCAGTCCGGGCATGCTTTGCAAGAGCTGCGTGGCCGTCGCAGCCCCGCCCATGTGGGGCATCACGACGTCCAGTACCGCAAGGTCCGGGCGTTCGAGTTCCGCCAGACGAAGCGCCTGGCGTCCGTCCGCCGCGGCCAGCACCTGATAACCAAGCCGGGTCAGGGATTGGCGGGTCAGCTCGCGGATGGAATCATGATCTTCGGCCAACAGGATGGTTTCCGTCCCCTGCAGATTTTTCGGGATGCTGACCTTTGCAGTTTCCTTCGTGGACTCGGCGTGGCCGCTTTCGATTATCGGGAGATAGACGTGAAACAGCGTTCCTTGCCCCGGTTCGCTATAAACATGGATGAATCCGCCATGCTGCCGGACGATCCCATACACCGTGGCCAGCCCCATCCCCGATCCCTTTCCGCGTTCCTTCGTTGTGAAAAAGGGTTCAAAGATGTGATCACGCACCTCCGGACTCATTCCCACGCCCGTATCGGAGACGGAAAGAACCACGTAGGTTCCCGGAACCACTCCGGGATAAAAATGGCAGAAGGAATCGTCCAGTAGAATCATTTCCGTTTCGATCTTCAGCATGCCGCCGTCGGGCATGGCGTCTCGCGCGTTCAGGCAGAGGTTCATCAGCACCTGCTCCATTTGCGCAGCTTCTGCTTTGACAGACTGCAAATTCTCCGCGGCCACCACTTTGATCTCAATATCTTTTCCGATCACCTTGTCCAGAAAACTCATCAGGTTCTGGACGATCTGATTCAGTTGAACGGGTTGCGGCTGCAGCGGCTGTCGGCGGGCAAAGGTAAGCAATTCGCGCGTCAGCGCGGCGGCGCGGTCCGCTTGCTGGCGAATGTGCGCGAAAGATTCCGCGATTTGCTGGTGCGCGCGGCTCTGCTCGTAGCCGATTTCCGCCCATCCGAGAATCGCTCCCAGTACGTTGTTGAAATCGTGCGCGATGCCGCCGGCCAGCTGCCCGATGGTTTCGAATTTATGCGCTTGCTGCAGTTGGCGTTCCAGGGCTCGCACTTCGGTCACGTCCTCCACGATCCCTTCCAACCCGTCGGGGACACCGGCATTGAAAGTGCAGCGAACATGGAGTCGAACAGAAACGAATCCCCCGTCTCGTCGGCGCCATTCCGTCTCCGCGTTTTGAACAATCGAATGTTCCCGTGAATCCGCCAGAAGTTTTGCGAACGTTTCGGCGTAGCGAAACACGTCGTTCGCCAGGTTCAAAGCCCGCGCTTCGGCAAAACTGGAACACGCCAGAATTTTTAGCAGCGTTTCGTTCACCGAACGAAACGTTCCATCGGCTCCCGCCCGAAATGTTCCGTATACCAGGTTCTCCACCAATTCCTGCGAATTGGCGCCGCCCTCCTGCAGGGACCTGCGCATGCTCGTTGTTTCCGCCAGCAATTCGTTCACGTGCATGGCCCGCTTCAGTGCAAACGGCAGCCGGCCCAATCTATCCTTCATAACGTAGTCATGAGCCCCGCTTCGAAGGCACTGCTCCGCCGCCTGCTCCTCTGATTCCGCGGTCACCAGCACAAACGGAGTTTCCTGGCCACTCGCACGAAGAGTTTGCAGCGTTTCCGAACCATCGCCATCGGAAAGCTTCCACGCTCTGACCACCGCGTCAAACTTGCCCCTGTGCAGCGCGTGCTTGAACTCCACCTGGTTCCCGGCAATCGTTGGCTCCACTTCCAGGCCGGAGTTTTTCAGTTCGCGCAGAATCCTCGCCGCGTCCGAAGCGCTTTCCTCCAGCACAAGCAGGCGCAGCACCTTCACCGTTGAATCGGGATTCTTGATTTCCACCGTCACTGGGCCCATAGACAACCTCAGTAATTGCTTTTACCGCTAAACCAGAAACTGAGTTGCAGAAGCAGGACCATAAAATCTCTCCCACCCACAAGGGAAAGCGCGGACCTGGCAGTGCAACAATACTTCCAGTTTGGATCCTGTTTGGTTCATGTGAGCGGCACGCCAGGGTGGCAATTATTCGACTCAGGAATCTAACGCACTGGTGGAGTCGTGCTGCTTACGGAAGGGACAACAGTATTTGATAGTGAAACCGTGAAGTCAAGAAAATTTGATACTTCCTGTAGTTCAATGTGCCGCGCGCGCAAATTTATCCCGCCCCAGCACAAATGCCGCAAACCCAGAAACAAGGCCGCCGGTAATTACTACCGCCTCCCAGACCAACCCCGCCGCTAACACAAGATGCGGCGCTGCCCCAAATGGGGACAGCAGCGCCACCAGTGCTGCTTCTCGCACTCCGATCCCTCCCTGCGTCAGCGGCAGCACGGCAGCCAACTTGGCAAGCGGCCAGGCAAAAAACCAATCGCGAAGCGGCAAGACCAATCCGCAAGTTTCCGCCAACTTCGCTGTGAGTACCAGGAAAGCTGTTTGGATAGCGGTTCCCATCAGCCAGGCCCCCAGAAGCGCGTGCGGCGCTCCAGAGACGCTGCGCAGAGCGTGGCGCAATCGAGCTAACCGCCGCCGGAAACGGACCGACCGCCCCTTCAGCAACGGACGGTACAGCAACAAACCACAGAGACCAAGAACGACGATGGCCGTGCCAAGGTAGAACAAAGTCTTATGCCCTTGTGCCTGAAGCGAACCCGGCAAGGCACCGGGTAGCAGGAGAATCCCGACCAGAACCAGTCCACCTTGCGCCGCCACATCTATAAACCGATCTGCCACATTTCCCGCGAGCACGGCGGCAGGATTTGGACTGCGGCGCAATCCCACCGCCAGGCGGACCACGTCGCCTCCCAGGATCGATGGCAGGAAAAGCGTCCCGAAAAGACCGCCGGTGTAGCACTGGGCGCTGGTGCGGAAACCAAGTTGCGCTCCCGCCGCGTTCACCACCATGCGCCACTTCGCGATGCCCACCGCGTGGGCGCAGAGATACCCGATAAGAATTGCCAGAAACGTGGACACAGGAACTCGCCGAATGGCTTCGGCAAGCAAGTGCAGGGGAAGAAAGCGCAGCAGGATGCCGATCACCGCTGCCGCCGCCAGCCAGCGCAGCGCAATCAGCCATCGGCCGCGGTTGCGATTCTCAGAGTGGTGGGCGCCGATCATTCAGCAGCGGCAGCCTAGCTGCCAAAAATTTCGTTGATTTTGGCCGCCAACTGAAAATCCAGATTGCTGATTCCTTTTACGCTGTGGGTGTTCAGATCGATCACCACTTTGTTCCAGACGTTGAACCATTCCGGATGATGATTCATCGATTCCGCCACCAGCGCCACCTGAGTCATCTTGCCGAAGGCGGCGGCGAAATCCTTGCATTCGAACGCCCGGTGCAGCTTGCCGTTTACCAGGCTCCAGCCCTTGGCAGCCTGCAGTTGCTGCTGAATCTCGGCTTCGCTTAATTTTTGTGCTGGCATGGACGTACCCTCCCCCACCGCTTGCGGGCAGGCTCCATTATGCGTGGACAGGCACGGAGCGGCAAGAATTCTACGCCCTGCGCACCGCGCGCGGATGATTGAACGCTCTCGCAATTTCCAGTACGCTTAGAGATTCGCTCGCGTTGATTTCCTGCTCTGTGCGCGCGTTTAGCCCTTTACGATCGGAGAAGGTTGTGAAAAAGAAAATTCGTGCCATTCAATATGGTATCGGGCCGATTGGCGCTTCAATTCTCAAACTCATGCGGGAAAAAGAAGCCATCGAAATTATCGGCGCCATTGATAACGACCCGGCGAAAATCGGCAAGGACCTTGGCGAAGTGATTGGCGCGAGTGACGCACCCTGGGGTGTAACTGTTTCCGGCGACGCCAGGGGCATCTTGGAGCAGTCCGCCGACGTCGTGATGCACACCACCTCTTCGTCGCTGCCCAAAGTCGTGGATCAGTTACTCGCATGCATGGATGTCGGTTCCTGCGTCGTTTCCACTTGCGAAGAGCTTTCTTATCCGTACCGCTCTTACCCGGAACTCGCGACGCAACTCGATAAATCAGCCAAGGAGAACGGTGTTGCACTGGTCGGTACCGGCGTAAATCCCGGCTTTGTCATGGACAAACTGGTGATCACGTTGGCCGCGGTTTCCCAACGCGTCGAGCACGCCAGGGCCCTGCGCATCGTGGACGCCTCCAAGCGCCGCCTTCCCCTGCAGAAAAAAATTGGCGCGGGCCTAAGCGTGGACGAATTCCGGGCGCGCGTGAAAGAGGGCACCATCAAGCACGTGGGCCTGCCTGAATCCGTCGCCATGGTCGCCGACAGCCTTGGCCTGCGCGTCGACGAAATTACGGAAACCATTGAGCCCAAGGTCGCCACGGAGCGCGTGCAAACCGAATTTCTTACCGTCGAATCCGGCCAGGCTGCCGGAGTCCATCAAATCGCCCGCGGTCTCTCGGATGGAAAAGAAGTTATCTACATGGAATTGCAAATGTACGTGGGAGCAAAAGATCCCGCCGATACCGTCGAACTGAAGGGGCATCCGAACATCAGCCTGGTGATCCCCGGCGGATCGCACGGAGACATCGCCACCGCTTCCGTGGCCGTCAATTCCATCCCGCCAATTCTGGAAGCTCCTGCGGGCCTTCGCACTTCGCGCGACCTGGCCATCGGCTTTTTTCCGCCCAAGGGATATCGCTAGGCCGGCTTACTTCTTCCAGAAACGCATTACGGCGGAGTAATCCAGATCCTCTTTCGCATCGCCTTTTACGGCGCTGTAAACTTCGCGCGCGGCGGCCGTCGCCGGCAGCGCCACTCCCAGCTGATTCCCCAAATCGAGCAGCAGCCCCAGATCCTTGTGCATCAGGCGCAGCGGAAAACTCGGCTTAAATTCGCCTTTCACCATCAGCGGCGCCTTCAAATCCAGCAAGCCGGATCGCGCCATGCTGGACTGCATCACTTCAATCAATTGCTCCTCGACCAGCCCCGCCTTTTTTACCACCGCCAGCGCTTCCGCCATCGCCCCGACCTGCAGCGCCAATATCCCGTTCATCGCCAGCTTGATCGTTTGCCCAGCCCCGTTCGGCCCCAAGTGAAACCATTTCTTGCCCATCACTCCCAGCACCGGCTCAACGGATCGCAGCGTTTCCGCGTCTCCGCCGACCATGAACACCAGGTTTCCCTCCCGCGCTCCCCAGTCGCCTCCCGTTACCGGCGCGTCCAGAAATCGCACGTTGCGCTCGCTGCACGCCGCCGAAATCCGCCGTGCCATCACTGGTGAAATTGTGCTGGAATCGATGTACACGCTTCCGGAACGCAAACCACCCAACGCTCCGTCCTCTTTCCCCTCGTGCCCCCACAGGATTTCTTCCAGCGCGGGAGGATCGCTGACGATCGTGAAGAGAATGTCCGAGGCAGCCGCGGCTTCCCGCGGGGTCTTCGCCAACTTCGCTCCCGCCGCCACCAGGTCCGACGCGCGCGACGCCGTGCGGTTCCACACAGTTACCGAATGGCCCGCCTTCAGCAGGTTCAAACTCATCGGCCGCCCCATCAAGCCAAGTCCGATGAAACCGATTTTCCGGGAAGGGGATGCAGTGCTCACAAAATGCCTCCTGAATCCAACACTTTCTTGGAGTCTGAACGATGCGTGAAGTATGCAATTAAATTGTAGCCGATTCGCGGGAGGACCCGCTCACACGGGGATAGGTTCAGACGGTTTTCGGGCGCTGGGGAAGGGACAGCAGGGAAGCCGCCGAGGCCGAAGTCAAGCCATGTCCTGCACTGGCTGCGGAAGCCTGGGAGTTTTCCGGCTCGGGAGGGGCGATCTTCGTAGTCCCAGGCGGCTCGGGAATCTCCGCAGCTTCCTCTATTTTGTGAATGTATTGGTAGGGAATCTCCCAGCGGAAGTAACTCCGCTTCCCGCGCTGCTCGACGTGCTGTTCGAGGAAGATTGAACGGCCTGAATCCGCCGCGAAAGTGCCCGAAGCAGGGAGCAGTACGTCCCCCACACGATATTGCACGGTGACTTTGCGGCCCAAAAACTGAGCGAATGATGCCATTCATTCGAGTCTGCTGGGGGGGTCGCAAGAGGGTCAATAGTACCAACGGACCGTTACTCAGTCGGGTGTGGAAAAGTCGCGCCCTCGGACCTCGCCCGAACCGTCAAGTCGCCTGCGATCACTACACACAGCGCCGAAGCGAACCCAAACCCGAGGATTGCCGCCACCACAGGCATCGCCCAGAACCAGCCCCGGAACAACTCTTGACCCATACGAACAGCAATCAACGCCCCAGCAATCCCACCGAAGCCTCCGACAATTCGCGTGAACCGCGAAAGCTCCAGCAGCGCATGGCAAGCCGGGCAACTGATTTCATAGGAGTACGCGAGGGTCGCCCTCCACGGAATCCGCACAAAGCAAAGGGGACATTTTCGTTTCCACATGTTGTCACAGGCCAGTTCACTATCCTGCGTCATTTAGCGGATTATGTACACGCCCACAAGGTGTCGTTTCACGGTTTCAACGGCCGCCAGTTGACTTTTATCGCCGGCAAGGTAAAGTCTGCTCTTCCTTCACACAACGACGGCTAAAGGAGTCTTACATGCGTTGCAAACTGCTGTTCAGTCTTCTCTGCAGCCTGATTTTGTGGGCGCCCGGATTCGGACAGGGACAAAAATCTGCTCCCAAAACATATGTCTTGAAGGCAGCAAGACTCTTCGATGGTAAGAGCAATGCCGTCGTTACGCCAGGTTTGGTTGTTGTGACCGGCGGCAAAATCACCGCCGTCGGCACTTCCGCAAAAATTCCCGACGGCTCCCAGGTTATCGATTTTGGCGACGCCACGCTTCTCCCGGGTTTTATTGACGCTCACACCCACCTGACCTTTCCCTATTCCGACGACTACAAGCAACAACGCCTCGACACCCTGCAGAAAACCGTCGCCGAGCGGGCTCTCGACGCCAGCGTCAACGCACGCGTCACGCTGATGGCCGGTTTCACCACTGTGCGCGACGTCGGCTCCAGCGATTATCTCGACGTCGGCCTTCGCAACGGCATTCGCAATGGCGACGTTCCCGGTCCTCGCATGCTTGTCACCGTGTACTCGCTTGGCGCCACTGGCGGCCACTGCGATCACGAAGACGGTTACCGCCAGGGACTCTTTGGCCACGAATCGGGTCCGCTCCAGGGCGTCATCAACGGCCCCGACCAGGCTCGCTACGCGGTCCGCCTCGATCACAAATACGGCGCCGATATGATCAAGGTCTGCGCTTCCGGCGGCGTTCTCTCTCCCACCGACGATGTGGACACGCCGCAGCTCACACAGGAGGAGTTGAACGCCATCGTGGACGAGGCTCACGCGCTGCGCAGAAAGACCGCCGCCCATGCCCACGGCGCCGAAGCGGCCAAGCGCGCCATCCGCGCCGGCATCGATTCGATCGAGCACGGCAGTTTTCTTGACGATGAAGCGCTGGACATGATGGCGAAGAAAGGCACCTATCTTGTCCCCACTCTCATGGCCATTCAGGGTATTCAGGAAAAATTTGATCGCGGCGTCTACATGCCTCCGGCCATCGAAGCCAAAGCCCGCGCCGCGATTGCCGCCATCCACATCACCTTCCAAAAAGCGATGGCCAAAGGGGTGAAGATCGGTCTCGGGACCGACGCCGGCGTTTATCCCCATGGGCGAAACGCCGAGGAATTTCACCAGATGGTGGACCTGGGGATGAAGCCACTGGATGCATTGAAGGCAGGCACCTCCTCTGATGCGGAACTCCTCGGCCTCGCCGACAAGATCGGCACGTTGGAGTCCGGCAAACTTGCGGACATTGTCGCGGTCCCGGGCGACCCCGCACAAAATATCCGCCAGGTGGAAAAAGTATTCTTCGTGATGAAAGAGGGCGTGATTTTCCGCAACGATTATCCGGGCGCGGCCCACTAAGGGAAAGAGAGAATAACTTGAGCGAACTTTCGGCTAGTCTCGCGGCCGCCTTTGCCAGCGAGTATCGCCAGCGCGCCGCGGAGCTTCACAAATGGGCGGATCCGCTTTCCGAGGACCAGTTCTGGCGAAATCCCTTCTCACATGGAAATTCTGTAGGGCACTTGTTGCTTCACCTGACGGGAAATCTCAGCTACTACATCGGCGCGCGAATCGCCGGCACCGGCTACGTCCGCAACCGTGACCTGGAATTCACCGAGCCGCGAAAACTGCCGAAGGCCGAGGTCTTGCGCAGATTCGATGAAACTATCGCGATGGTGATTGCCAGCATCGAAAAACAGACCGAAGCCGATTGGACCGCGCCCTACACGGCGGAGCGCGAGCCCGATTCAAAAAATCGCGTCACGCTTTACTTGCGCTGCGCCAGCCACCTCTATCATCACGTCGGCCAGATTATTTATCTGAGCCGCGAACTTCGCAACTCTCGCGAGTAGACTCCTTGCGTCTTTTAAACCATAAGATAAATTGTCATCCTGAGGCTATCCGACGAGGATAGCCGAAGGATCTCAACGTCAACGTCTTGCTCGCTGATTGGGTTGAGTTCCTGAGTAAGCGGACAATTCGTGCCGCCCGGATAAGTGCGCAGGGGAGATTGAAGTTCACGTCTCCAGCTTGAATCGCGTGGACGCCAGGCGATACAGTTTGCGCCACACCAGCCGGTTGATCAGCACCACAATCACCGCCATGATCAGCGTCGAAGCCAGCAGCAGATCGAATCGCCCCGCGTCGCTGGCGCTGCTGATCGTGCTTCCCAGGCCCGGGGCTTTCACAATCCGCCCCTGAAAGTGAAAATATTCCGCCACAATGCTGGCGTTCCACGCGCCGCCCGACGCCGTCACCATCCCGGTAACCAGGTACGGAAAAATTCCCGGCAGAATCAGGTAGCGCCAGCGGTCCAGCGAACTGAATTTGAAAATCCTCGCCGCCTCTTTCAGGTCCGTCGGAATCGCCATCGCTCCCGCAATCACGTTGAACAGAATGTACCACTGCGTGCCCAGCAGCATCAGCGCCATCGCGGCAATTTCCACTCCGCCGCGCAAGCGGATCAGGAAAAGAAGTATCACGGGAAACAGTGCGGTCGCCGGAATGGACGCCGCAAGCTGCACCAGCGGCTGCATCAGCCGCGAAAAACGCGGGCTGAATCCGATCGCCACGCCCACCGGCACGGTCCACAGCGCTCCAAGAATCAGCGCTAGATTCACGCGCAAAAACGTCAATCCCGCGCTGCCCAGGAGTTCGAAATACTCGGCGCGATGTATTTGCGCCAGCTCCGCCACGGCTCTGAATATTCCATAAATCAGAGCGGCCCCCGCGATCCCGCCAAATATCCATCCGTACCATCGGCGCGGCTTGGCAGCCGGATTCGCGCGGATCGTCGCCGCGGCCCGCTTGGCTCCCTTGGCGAATTGCAGCGTCAACCACTCCACCACCGGATGCAGGATGCTCCGGTAAATCCGGATCAGAAACGATTCTCTGCGGATGAAATTCAGAATGGAATTCTGCGCGCCCGCCGCGCTCTCCACCTGCTCAAACTTGAATTTGTCCGCCCACGTAATCACCGGACGCCAGATGAACTGGTCCATCAGCACGATCACGCTGACCATTGCCGCCAGCCCCCACAGCATCCCGCGCGTGTTGCCGTGCCCTGCCGCCGTCTGCAGATACGAACCGAGCCCGGGCAACCGGAAATCCTTGTCGCCCAGGACAAACATTTCGCAGGCCATCAGGAAAAACCATCCGCCAGCCACCGACATCATTGAATTCCACACCAGCCCGATCGTGGAAAATGGAAGATCCAGCTCCAAGAACCGCTGCCAGGCGCTGAACCGGTAAATGATGGCCGCTTCGCGCAAATCGCGCGGGACAGTCTTCAACGAGGAGTAGAAACTGAAAGCGATATTCCACACCTGCCCGGTGAAAATCAAAATGATGGAGCCCAGTTCCACTCCCACCTGCCGGTTGGGAAACAGCGTCACCATCGCCAGCATCACTCCGGGCAAGAAACTCAGCACGGGGATGGATTGCAATATATCCAGCAGCGGGATCAGGATGATTTCCGCTCGCCGCCATTTCGCCGCCGCGTATCCGTACGCCAGCGCAAACACCAGGCTGAGCCCATACGCCACGAGGATGCGTACCAGCGAGAAAAGCGCGTACAGCGGTAAGCTGCGCGGGTCCTGCGAAATCTCGGACTCCGCGTGAACCGGCCCGAACCACGACCGGCCGATCGAATAAACCCCGAATATCACCGCAAATACCGAAATGAATACGCCGATGTCGATCAAAAACGCGTAGGCCCAGCGCGAACCGGCCGGCCGCGCGGCCGCGGGCGGCAAGGGAGTCTGGTGGTGGGGAAGAGGCGCTGGCGAGGGCACGGGATAATCAGGTCTCGGTGAGGGTCAGTTTCCCGCTCGCCGCGTCGTAATCGAAAAGCTCCGCATAGCGGCCCCACTGGAGAGCAGTCTCCAGTTGGCGCCGAGCTTCGTCTTCGCTGAAATGTTCGTCCAGCAGGTCCTGGAAAAATTCCGCCGGCAGCGTGCGGTTGGTTTTCGATTTCAGTGCCTGCTCCATCTGCCGCAGCAAGGGAACGTTCGCGAGTGCCGATTTACGGAACATCGCTTTGCGCTCCTGGATGTCGCCGTTCGCAAAGGCTTTTCCTGCGGCGGTGAGGATGGCGTCGCCTTCCACCAGCATCAACAGCCGGAGTAAAACCGCGGTATCTACTGTCGGCAGCAGCGCGTCCACTTCCAGGCTCAACTCGGCCGCCAGCACGTGCAAGTCTGCCCGTCCCTCGTGGTCTTCCAGAATTTCCAGCAAGCCCGCCATCCCGCCGGGTCGAGTGTGCGGCAGCATCACTACATCCTTACGCCGTGTCGCATCGCCTCCGCGCGTTCCCGCGGCAGGTATTTCCGGATGCTCCTGCTGCGTCAGCGCTTTGTAGATCAGGTCCACCAGCTCCGTGAAGCGCGCATCCTTACGATCCCGGGGGTACGGCATATTCACGCTGAATTCGGCGTGGATGTGCGCCGGATTTCGTCCCAGCACGATGATGCGATCCGCCAGTATCACCGCCTCTTCAATATTGTGCGTCACGATGAAAATCGCCCGCGTCGGAATCTTCTTGCCCAGCCACAGTTCCATCAATTCGCCGCGCAGCGTTTCCGCGGTCAGCACGTCCAGCGCGGAGAACGGTTCATCCATGAACAAAACTTCTGGCTCTACCACCAGCGCGCGCGCCACACCGACCCGCTGCTTCATCCCTCCGGACAACTCTTTCGGATACGCGGATTCAAACCCGTCGAGCCCCACCGCGTCAATAATCCTCAGCGCCCGCTTGTGCCGCTCCACATCCGGCACCCCGCGCGCTTCCAGCGGCGCTTCCACGTTTTCCAGCACCGTCAGCCACGGAAACAAGGCGAAGCTCTGGAAAACGATGGAGACATTCGGTGATTCATCGCTCACCGGCTGCCCGTGCCAGAAAACCCTGCCGCCCGACGTGGGCGAAAGCCCCGTCAGCATTCGCAGCATCGTGGACTTCCCGCAACCCGAAGGGCCGAGTAATGCAATAATCTGACCGGGATAAATTGCGATATCCGTCGGCGAAATCACCTGGATGCGGCTGCCATCCGGCTGCGGATAAAATTTTTCCAGCTTGCTCGCCGCGATAATGGGTTCGACGCCTGCCGTTGTGGTGCTCATGACCGAGTTTATTATCCCTCAGATTCCTTCCGCGCAGCATCCAAATGAACGCAATTCGCGGAAATTTTTCAAAAACGGTTACAATTCTTTGACTCCTGCATGAACGATTCAGCGCCAACCGAATTCCGGCCGCCCCAGGCTCATACGCCTCCCTGGCTCATCGCGCTTGGCCTCTCCATCCTTGCCTCACTGGCGGTGCTTCTTCCGTTTTTCTGGCTCGGCAGCGCCTCCGGCCACGATTTCGAGTTCCACGTCGCCTCCTGGCTGGACGTTGCCTATCAATGGAAACACGGCGTCCTCTTCCCTCGTTGGACCGCTTGGACCAACTTTGGATTTGGCGAACCGCGCTTCATCTTCTATCCACCACTTTCGTGGATCCTCGGCGCAACCCTCAGCTTGATTTTGCCGATTTCCTGGGTGCCCGAGGCATTCATTCTTCTTACGCAGACGCTCGCCGGAATGTCGGCTTTTTTTCTGCTGAGAAGGCTCACCGGAAATAGGCCGGCCTATCTTGGCGCCGTTTTCTACGCCGCCAACCCGTATGCCCTCCTCGTCTGTTATGTGCGCAGCGATTTCGCCGAGCAACTTGCCTGCGCGATTCTCCCGCTGATGCTGCTGGCCACCCTTCGCCTTGCCGGCCTCCTTCAAGGCCAAAATCAAAATCGCTCTGCAATCACTCTATTCGCGATTCCCTTCGCCGCCGTCTGGCTCTGCAACGCCCCCGCGGGAGTCTTGGCCAGTTATTCCGCAGCGCTGCTTTTCGCTTGGGCCGCGTTTTCCCAACGCTCGTGGAGAGTCGTGCTTCGCGCCACTGGCGGCCTGGCGTTAGGATTTGGCCTTGCGGGTTTTTACCTGTTACCCGCGGCCTATGAACAGCGCTGGGTCAATATCGGCCAGGCGATCGCGGGCGGCCTGCTTCCCGACCAGAATTTTCTTTTCACCTGGATCGCGGATGCGGAGCACACCTGGTTCAATTGGATATCTTCTCTGTGCGCCATCTCGCTCATTTTGCTGACCGCGTTCGCCGCTCTTTCCTCGCGCCGCTTCAGCGCCAGCCCAAAACTCCCGAAATCTCCCAAATCCGTGTGGACCGGCCTGCTGGTGCTTGGATCGGCCACGTCGCTCATGATGTTCCGCGTCACTACCCCGCTCTGGAACCTGCTTCCCAAAATGCGCTTCGTGCAGTTTCCCTGGCGCTTGATGTCTGTCCTCGCCGTGGTTTGCGTTTGTTTCCTGGCCGCCGCGATCGAGCGCCGCCGCGGATGGCTCTGGTTCGCCCTCGTTTTAATATTCTCTCTTCCACTCGGCTATTTCCTTACGCAGAACACCTGGTGGGACCCCGATGAAATGCCCACGCAGCAGGCGGCAATCCAGAGTGGCGCGGGCTTTGAAGGCGTGGATGAGTACGATCCCCTCGACGACGACCACATGGACCTTCCGAAGCACGCACCGCTCGCCACCATATTCAAGGCTGAATCCGATATTTCGGCGGGCAGACAGTCCGCTGTCAAAATTCGCATCGAAACCTGGCAGACGAACAACCACAAGCTTTTCGTGGACTCATCTTCGCGGGCTCGGGTGGCTCTGCGTTTGCTCAACTATCCCGCCTGGCAAGTAACGGTGAACGGTAAAGCGGTCGCGACGGAAAAAACGGATGACCTGGACCAGATGCTGGTCCCGATTACAGCAGGCAAATCAGAGATCGAAGTTCGGTGGGTTCGCACTCCCGATCAGAAAGCTGGGATTGCAATTTCGATTTTGAGCCTGCTGCTTGCAGCTGGCTTGCTCGTGCCCAGCAAATCGCTGAAAACCTAGCGCCGGTCCACCGAAGGGTGCCGGATATCCTGCCCCTGGACAATGTAAATCACATCCTCGGCGATATTCGTGGCGTGATCGCCGATGCGCTCCAGGTTTTTGGCCACCAGGATCAGCTCAAACGCGGGAAACACCACGCTCGAATCGCCCATCATGTAGGTCAGAAGTTCGCGGAAAATCTGATCGCGGTAATGATCCACCTGGTCGTCCGTGGACATCACCTTCTGCGCCAGCTCCACATCGCGGCGCACAACCGCGTTCAGCGAATTGCGTACCTGCTCTTCCACCAGTTCGGACATCCGCGGCAGGTCCACATAGGGCTTCACCCGCGGATGCCGCAGGATTCGCAGCGCTCCCTGCGCGATGTTCACCGCCTGGTCCCCGATTCGCTCCAGGTCATTGTTGATTCGCGAAACCGCCAGCACCAGCCGGAGGTCTGCCGCCATCAACTGGTGCAACGCCAGCAACTGCACAACGCGGTCGTCCACTTCCAGTTGCAGTTCGTTGATTGCGTCCTCTTCGTCCAGAACCCGCTTGGCCAGTTGCTCGTCCGATTCGAGCACCGCATGCACGGACTGGTGCACGGCGCGCTCCGCCAGGCTTCCCATCCAGAGCAGTCTCTCCTTCAGTTCGTTCAAATCTTTTTCGAAATGGCGTTCCATGCAACCCTTCCCGTTTCCAGTGTGCTCAATGCCCGGCGCCGGCGAAGCGCAACAATTTCATCTGACTCATCCAAAACGTCCGGTGATGTACGCTTCCGTTCGCGGATCGCTCGGCGTGGTGAACAAATGAGGAGTCGGGCTGAACTCGATGATCTGCCCGGTCAGCAGAAACGCCGTAAAATCGCTGACGCGCGCTGCCTGCTGCATATTGTGCGTCACGATCACGATGGTGGTCAGATTTTTCAGTTCCACCATCAATTCCTCGATTTTCGCGGTGCTGATCGGATCCAGCGCCGAGCATGGCTCATCCATCAGCAGCACTTCCGGTTCCACCGCCAGCGCCCGCGCGATGCACAGCCGCTGCTGTTGCCCGCCGGAAAGTTCGTAGGCCGATTTGTGCAGGTGATCCTTCACCTCGTCCCACAACGCCGCGTGCCGCAAACTCTTTTCCACGGTATCCGCCAGCGACCCTTTGTACCCGTTGATCCGCGGGCCATACGCCACATTGTCATAAATGGATTTCGGAAACGGGTTCGGCCGCTGAAACACCATCCCAATGCGCCGGCGCAACGCGGTCACATCCTGCGCAAGTATATTTTGCCCGTCCAACAGGATTTCTCCATCCAATTTCGACGTCGAAACGGTTTCGTGCATGCGATTCAAAGTGCGCAGCAGCGTCGATTTTCCGCAGCCCGATGGCCCGATCAGCGCCGTCACTTTTTTATCGGCGATTCCCATATTGATGTCGAAGAGGATTTGCTTAGGGCCGTAGGAAAAATTCAACTTCGCAATGGTCATCCGCATCGGCAGCGCCGCCGCCGTTTCGCGGCTCGCGGGTGTGGTCAGGTTGGTCACGATATTCACGGAAAACTCCGGCTTTGCCGACGCTTGCATTTAAGACCTCGGTACCGCGATACCGCGGGACAATATCGTGCGCGCCAGTATGTTGATGATCAGCACCAGCCCTAGCAGCACCAACCCCGCCGCCCATGCCTGCCGGTGCCAGTCATCGTAAGGGGAAACTGCGTACGTGTAAATCATCACCGGAAGCGTGGCCGTCGGCTGCGACCATCCGTGGCTTTCGAATCGGTTTCCAAACGCCGTGAACAGCAGCGGCGCGGTCTCTCCCGCCACGCGCGCCAGCGCCAGCAGAATCGCGGTCATGATGCCGCGGTATGCCGCCGGCACAATCACCGTCGCAATCGTCTTCCACTTGCTCGCTCCGAGCGCCATCGCCCCTTCACGCAGCATCCGCGGCACGCTCTTAAGAAATTCTTCCGTGCTTCGCAGCGTGATCGGGATCATCATCATCCCCAGCGCAAAGGCCCCCGCATACGCCGAAAAATGTTTGAACGGCAGCACCACCAGGCTGTACGCAAAGATCCCAATCACGATGGAGGGCACTCCGTTCAACAAGTCCGCGGCATACCGCACCACAGAGGCCATGCCTTTCCCGCTGAACTCCGCCAGGTAGATTCCTCCCAGGAATCCGATCGGCACGCCCATCAACGATGCCAGCAGTAATATCTTGCCGCTGCCCACGATCGCGTTGGCCATTCCACCGCCTGCTTCTCCCACGGGCTTCGGAAGTTTGGTAAAGAAATCCCAATTGATGGAAGTGCCGCCGTTGAATAGCAAGTACCCGAGAATGAAAAAAAGCACAAGGACCGACACGAACGCGCAGACACCGGTCATCGCCAGCATGAAGTTGCTTACAAATTTCCGCCAGCGGAGCCGGGCATGGGTCATCCGCGCACCTCGCTGCCCTTTTGCGTGGTCACCACGATCAAAATGCGAGCTATCCCGTTGAGGATGAACGTCAGCAGGAAGAGTACGAGTCCCAGCGCGATCAGGGACTGCAAATACAAATCGCCCGTGGCTTCCGTGAATTCATTCGCAATCACCGCCGCAATGGAATAGCCCGGCGCGAAGAGAGACGCCGCGATCTTTGGCGTGTTGCCTATGACCATTGTCACCGCCATGGTTTCGCCCAGTGCGCGCGCCAGTGCCAGAAAAATCGACCCCATGATGCCTGTCTTTGCAAAGGGAACCACAACTTTCCACGTGGACTCCCACCGCGTGGAACCCAATGCCAGCGCCGCTTCCCGCTGGTCCCGCGGCACGGAGAGCAGAACCTCGCGCGACACCGAAATGATGTAAGGGATCACCATGATTGCCATCACGATGCCCGCCGTTAGAAAACCGACCCCATAGGACGGCCCCTTGAAAATGGGCAAGTACCCGAACGGTTTGTTCAACGCCGGATAGATTACGGTTCGCACCATTGGAACTACGATGAAGACGCCCAACAAGCCGTAAATAACGCTCGGCACCGCCGCCAGCAAGTCGATGAAAAATTGCAAAGTGTCAGATACGCGCGGCGGCGCCAACTCCGCCAGAAAAATCGCTGCTCCGATTCCAAAGGGTATTGCAATCAGCAATGCGACCCCGGACGTCACCAAAGTTCCGTAAATGAACGGCAACGCCCCGAAATCGTCCATGATCGGGTCCCATACAGAAGTTACGAAAAAGTGAAATCCGAATTTCTGCCTGGGCAGCGCCGAATTCACCCACAGTTCCCATACCAGCGCCAGGGTGATCAGCACCACGGTCGCCGCAAACAGCATGGTGACAAGTCGTGCTATTTCATCCCCATTTCGCAGCTTTGCAAAAAAGGAACGCGAGCCCGGTAACGGGCCCGCGTTTTTCAACGTTGTCGCAGTGGTTGCCACGTCTCTCCGGCGGCCTACTGAATGTTGTTGATGGTCTTCTTCTCTTTTTCGACCACTTCCTTCGGCAGTTTCGCGTAGGAAAGCGCTTCCACGGACTCCTGACCGTCGCTGAGCATCCACTTCAGGAACCCCTTGACGGCATCGCGCTTAGTTCCATCCTGGAATTTTTGCGGAACCAGCAGCCACGTGAAGCTGGAAACCGGATAGGCCGTCTTGCCGGGCGCATCCGTGATGCTCACACGAAAATCATCCGGTATGGACTTCGCCGCGCCCGCCGCAGCCGCGGTAACGCTCACCAGGTCCGCTTTCACAAACGCGCCCGATGAATTCTTCACGGCTCCATACGGAATGTTGTTCTGCACCGCATAAATCAGCTCAACGTATCCGATGGAGTTCGGCGTTTGCTTGATCAATCCCGTCACTCCCTCATTGCCCTTGCCCCCGAGACCCACCGGCCAATTCACCGAAGTGCCTTTGCCAACCTTGGTTTTCCATTCCTCACTGACCTTCGATAGATAGTCGGTCCAAATGTAGGTTGTCCCGCTGCCGTCCGAGCGGTGCACCACAATAATGTCGGCGGCTGGCAGGTTTACGCCTTTGTTTGGGCCGGCGATCTCCGGGTCATTCCATTTTGTGATTTTGCCGAGAAAAATTCCCGCCAGGGCGGCTTGCGTGAAATTCAGGGATGTATTCACGCCGGGCAGATTGTAGGTGGGCACATCCGCTCCCAATACCGTTGGAAAGTGCAAAATCGCCGTCCCGCGCTTGTCCTGAAATGCTTTCAGCTGGTCATCGTTCATCGGCCCATCGGTTGCCCCGAAATCCACTGTCCCCTCGGTGACCTGCTTAATCCCACCGCCAGAGCCAATCGATTGATAATTGAATTGAATGCCTGGATTTTTCGTGTGGTAGACGTCAAACCATTTCGAATAAATGGGATAGGGAAACGTTGCACCCGCTCCGTTGATCAGCAATGCGTTGTCCGCCAACACAATCGCGCACAGCGCAAGCACACCTGTTGCAAGTCCGGCAAATCGTTTCATAAGATTGCTCTCCTGCTTTTCCGAGATAAGTCCGTCGTTAACCGAGTCTGACCAGCCGCTGTTACAGGATTGTTACAGTCGCGGTAGAGTCTGTTAAATATCCGAAACATCGCTCGAATACCTACACAACCTCTTTCGCTTAAACCACTTGCACGCACTCCAAAATCGCCTCAGACAGAAAAAGAGGGACAACCCATCCGGGCTGCCCCTCTCTTTTCAATCCTCAATTCTTTGCTGCACCCTGAACTAGGGCAGGTAGTAACGGAACGACGTCCACACCATGTTATCCACGGCGTGCGGCGACACGCTGGTCGGCGAGTTGCTGTTGTTCCCGGACCAGCCCGTCTTGTAGAAGTAGGAGTACTGCACGCCCCACTGAACGCGGCCCTTTTCGCCCTGGTAGATCTTGTGCCAGAAGCCAAGGGTGCCTTCCCCGATGTACCGGGTGTCGCCGGCGCACGTACCGCCGCCCGACGGAGCACTCGTTCCGCCCGGAGGATTTTCCGTGCTGCAACCGGAGTTGTTGGCAAGCGGTGAACCGTAGCCGCCGGCGGCAGTCGTCGAGGTCTTCCACGTGGTTAGCGTTTCCGGAAACACAAAGCTGCTCGTGCCCAGGATGGGATCGGTGAACGACAACGTTACCGGCACCGTTGAGTTGGTTCCGACTACGCTCGTGTAGTTGGAGTAGGCTGCACGGGCCGTAAACTCGCCGCCCACGTAGCCGTAGATATCCCACTTCGGTGAGACGTGCCATTCCAGCGAGCCCAGCCAGTGCCCGCCGCGGATCGGGGCAACCGTGCCGTCTGGACGAATCGTCGCATCGGCAAGCTGCGCGGACCCGAAGCGCCCCGTCCCATCGCCGTAGAAGCCGGTCGCTCCCACATCCACTTTCTTGGCAAGAATCGGTGCGTGGAAGTGAAACCCTCCGCCCCCGGCGGTCCGGGAATCGTTGTGGGCAAAGGCCGCATTCGGCGTGGTGTTGGTGCAGTTCGGATTCACCAATGCTCCTGCGCCCGTAAGCACCTGGTTTGTGTACGTGCCGGTGTAGACGTTTCCGTTCAGCGTCGCGCTAACGTTCGCTGTGGTGGGGTTCTGGATGCTGACGACCGCGCAAGGATAGACCCGGTTCTGGAACGTGCTTACGATCGCAAAGATTTCGTAGTGGCCCCATCCCGGATCCAGTGCCGCCTTGAAGACAAAATCAGGCGTCTTGTTGATCGAGTAACCCGTCGGATCAAACGCGTTGTAGAGGCCGCCTCCCGCTCCCGGGGCAAAGACGAACGAGTTTTGCGTCACCGCGCCAGTCGCCGAAGTGTAAGAACTGAATCCGCGTCCGCCGATGGTTGCCTGCGGGCCTTCCGCTGATACCGCAACCGTGAATTTGTCCCCGAAGCTCTTGGCCAGGCGGGCGCCGTAAGCACGCTGCCAGGTATAGCCCACAACGTACTGGGGATCGATCATCAGCGGGAACCACTCCGCTCGGTTCGCGATACCCTTCCGGTTTTCCGTGGCAAGGCTCCACATCTGCCCCGCAGAGAACGCCCAGCCGCCAGCGAAATCCACGCGTCCCCAAAGCTGCCGCTGGCGGAAGACGTAGGAATTGCTCTGGCGATTGTTCGAGGTTGTTCCCGCACCCAGGAAGTCCGCTTCGTAGTAGCCGGTTACCTTGGTGTTTTCGCTGAGCTTTGTGTCGATCAAAAGCGAGAGTCGAGACTGACGGGCCGTGAGGTTCATTTCGGCGAGTCTGCCCGTCGAGTTGGCCGTAAACGGAATCGCGTTGAACGGAGTGTTGATGTCCGCGCTCTCCGCACGCTGGCGGTTCACCGTCGCGGCTTCGATAAAGCCTCCAGGCGTAAGGTTCACACCCTTGAAGCGAATCGTCGTCGGCCCCTTGTCTTCATCTTTCTTCTGCCCGCTCGTCGTCAGTGCCGAGGAGTTCGCAACTGCCGCGTTGCTCGCTGCCATACTCGCCACAGTCGAGTTCAGCGCCGTCGCCGAAGATTTCACCTCAGCCGATGTCGTCACCGCTTCCACGGCTTTGGTGTTCGCTTCCGACGCCTTCGCGTTGGCGGACGCCGCCGCTTCCCGCGCTTCTTCGATCTGCCGGTCGCGCTTGGAAAGCTCTTCCTTCAGCATCTGCAGTTGTTCTTGCTGCGCTTGCAACGCCTGGCGCAGCTCTTCCATCTGCGCAGCAAGTTCCGCGGTGGTTTTGGTTGAGGCGTTTGCCGCCCCCGGTTTCGCGGGCGTTGCCGCCGCTTCTTTGGTTGCATCCTTCGGCGAATCTTTCGGTGAATCAGCGAAGGCTGTTCCGGTCAACAGGAACAGCGATAGTGCGAGTGATGCTAGTTTTCTCATTGCCTCTCTCTTTTTTTACGGCAGATTTCGAACACGAACCCGGGAGATGCGTACCACCCCGTTTGGGAAGTTATGTGGAGTCTCTTACGGCTATATCAATCCAATATAAATAGTCTGTAACAATCGTTTCGATTGACTGCCTATCCCCTGTAATTACAGTAGGTTACGACTTGTTACAACCCGTCTATCTGGATCCGAGGACCACACAGCTTGCGATGTTGGATGGAACGGAGTGTCATTCGGGTACGCCAAATGTTGCCGCGGAGAAGGTTTTTCCAGGCCAAATTGGGAGGGTGCGTGGCGATTTTTGGAGGATGTTTCGCGAAAAATTCTGGCTGCGCTCAGCGCCGCTCGCCCATCTGATACGCCAGCATGATCTGCGTCAGCCGGTATTGGTATCGTGCGTCGGTATTCTGTAAGTCCGCGTCGGTCTTCTGAAGCTCCGCCTGGCTGAACTCGACGATCGAGCTCAATCCCAATTTGTACCGGGCCTGCGCCAATTCCAGCGCCAGGTTCGCCTGCTCCAGAAGCTGTTGCGTCACGGTCAGCCGCGCATACGCCTTTTGCGTATCCAGCCAACTGTTTCGCACGTCCCGCGCGAGGTTGTCCTCCATATCCTGCAGTTTCTTGCGTCTCATTTCCGTTTCGAGGTCGGCGCCCTTGGCCCGCGCATTGAACAGAAATCCGTTGAATATGGGAATATTGATGTTCACGCCGACTCCCCCATACCAGCTGGGAATATGGTCATCGCGCGCCGGAGCCTGGCCCACCACTCCCGCGGCATTTACGGTCGGCCACCACAGATCGTGTTCCGCGTGCCCAAATTTCTCTGCGGAAATCACCTCGTCCTGCATCGCCTGAATTTCCGGCCGTTGTTGCATGGCTTTCTGAATCAGTTGGGCGGGGTCCGGCAAAGGAGGCCCGGAAGCCGACGGCTCCGGATCGATCGTCCGGAAATTTTGCCGATCGGGGTACCCCAGAATCGCGGAGAGCGTGGAAAGCGAGGCTTCGAAATTGTTATTCGATTCAAGCAGCAACAGCTTCGCGCGCGCCAGGTCCACCTTGCTGAAGCTCAAATCCAGATCCGAGCGAAGCTTTGCATCCGTCAGCGCTTGCACCTGGTCTACCAGCGTCTGCCGCGTCTTTACCGTATCCTCCGCCACCTGCAGCAGCGCGCGCGTTTCCAGCGTATTGTAAAAGGCTTCATCCACGGCGAGCAGAATGTCCTGTTGCGTGGCGATGGCATTCTCGTCTTCCGCTTTGGCATGAAACTGCGAACTGGAAACAAGATTGCCCGTGCGGCCGAAATCGGTGATCAGTTGATTCACCGCCGCTCCCGCCGCGGCGCGTGGAAACAGCGCTGGATTCGTCAGGGATCCCGCCGCGATTCTCGAACCGGGATTCGAATCCACGCCGGTCACGCTTAAGTTCACTTCCGGCATCAGCGCCGACCGGGCTTCGCGCACAAACTCCCTGGCCTGCAACGCGCGCAATTTCCCCACCGTAATCCGCGGGTTGTTCCGCACACCGATGCTCTCCGCTTCCTGAATCGTCATCCTTCTCTCGTCGCTGCTTGCTTCGCCGGAAGCCGCCGCCGGGGCGCCGGTTTGTGCGTGCGCCGCAACACTAGTGCAGAGCAACGCGAACGTCAGCGCCAAACCAATCGCCGGCTTCACGACGCCACCTCCGCCATTTCCGCCCGGTTCCTTCCGTGAATCACCAGATAGACCGCCGGCACCAGAAATACCGTCACCACCACCGAGACGGCCAATCCCCCGATCACCGCCCGGGCCAGGGGCGCATACTGTTCGCTGCCCGCCTCCACTCCCAGTGCCATCGGAATCAGTCCCAGCAACGTCGCCAGCGACGTCATCAAAATCGGCCGCAGCCTCACCTTGCACGCCTCCACCACCGCCTGCTGCAGGCTCATTCCACGCTCGCGCAATATCCCAGCGAACTCCACGATCAAAATGCTGTTGGACACCACGATCCCCGTCATCATGATCACGCCCATCAACGACATGATGTTCAGCGTTGTATGCGTCATGAACAGAAACGCCACCACGCCCGCAAGCCCCGGCGGAATCGCGGTCAGAATAATAAAGGGATCAATGAACGAGCGAAACTGCGCCATCAAAATCAGATACACCAGAATTACCGACAGCAGCAGCCCCACGCCAAACCGGAAAAACGATTCGTTCATCCCCACCACCGCCCCCTGCACCCGCACCAGCGCGTTCTTCGGCAGTTTCAGCCCCTTCACGATTTGATTTACTTCGCGATTCACCCCGCTCAGATCCTCGCTCCTCGGCATCACGTAGACGTCCATCACCCGCCTCAATTGGTAATGATCCACTTCCGTCGGCGTGTTCATCGGCACAATTCGTGCCACCGATTGCAACGGCGTGTAGGACTTCGATGCCGCGGCCCGCAAAGGTATATTGCGAAAATCGGACATGGTCATCGAGCCCACCTTTTCATTTGAGTACTGCACCGTCAGCATGTAGTTGTTTCCCGTCTTCGGATCGATCCAGTAACTGGGAGCGATCATTCCGTTCGAGGTCAACGCGGTGATCACGTTGTCCACCACGTCTTTCGGTGTCAGTCCCAGCAGGCTGGCTTGTTGCCGGTCAATATTCAGTTCGAGTCCGGGATAGTCGATGTCCTGCGGAATCAGCACATCACTCACTTTCGGCGAGGACTTCAGTTGCAGCGCCAACTGCTGCGCGATGCTGTAGCCCTCCGCCAGATCGCTGTCGCTCACCTGAATATCCAGCGGTGCCGGCAATCCCTGATTCACGACGGAATCCACCAGCCCGCCCGCTTGAAAATAGGCGCTCACCTGGGGCAAATCGTTCGCCAGTTTCCCCCGTACGCGTTCCATGTAGGCGTAGCTTCCCACCTTGTGTTCTTCCTTGAGGCTGACCTGTACGAACGCGGTATGCATCGCCGAATTGCTGGTATAGATCGCCGACAAGTCCGGTGTAATGCCGATGTTGGAAACGATCAGGTCCAGTTCGCTGGCAGGGATAAGCGTCCGGATTTCCCGTTCCACATCCGCCACATACTTGTCCGAAACTTCCAACCGCGTGCCGCTCGGCATTTTCAGCTGGATCACAAATTGTCCCGGATCGGTCCTTGGAAAATACGCCCGGCCGACAAAGGGAAACACGCCCGCAATCAACAGCGCGATTCCCACCAGGATAAATAGCGCCGTTCGCCCGGGCCTCGCCAGAGCTTGCGTCACTTTTTTCTCATAGAAGAGCAGCAGCCTTTGAAAATCATGATTGAATCTGTGCACCACCCGCCCCAGCACGCCTTTTGGATTTTCGTGAGTTTCTTCTCCGTAGGAATCGAGCCGGATGAAGTAGGCGCAATATAAGGGCACAACCGTCATCGCGAAGATGTATGACGCGAAAATGGAGAGAACCACGCCAAGCGCCAGGTCAATGAACAGATATCGGCTGACACCGTAGAAAAAAGTAACCGGAAAAAATACGATGGATGTTGTGGAAGTCGCCGCCAGCACCGCCAGCGCCACTTCCATCCCGCCCTTCTCCGCCGCTTCGCGCGGCCCGGCCCCGTTTTCCATGAACCGGAAAATGTTTTCCAGCACCACCACCGAATCATCGATCAGCCGTGAAAACGCCAGCGCCAGTCCTCCCAGCAGCATCGTGTTGATGGATCCGCCCATTCCATTCATCACCAGAAAACATGTCAGTGCGGAAAGCGGGATCGAGAGCAGCACAGCAAACGTCGCTCGCGGGCTGCCCAGAAACAGCAGAATCATCAAGCCGGTGAGCAGCAATCCGATTCCGCCCTCCTTCAACAGATTCCTGACCGCGGTTTTCACGAATACGGACTGATCGAACACCACCTCCGTTTTCAAGACATCCGGAACGTCCACCAGGCGTTTCGTTGCCGCCTTCACCCCATTCACGATGGCGATCGTGTTGCTGTCGCCTCCCTGTTTCAACACCGGGATATATACCGATTTTTGTCCGTCGATCCTTACGATATTGGTCTGAATAGCTCCTGCGTCTTCGGCTTTCCCGATGTCCGCAACCAACACGGAGCCGAGGCCCACGCTCTTCAATGGAATCTTGTTCACATCGTCGGGAGTCGGCACCTGGCTGTTTGCATAAATGTTGTAATCGCGGTTGCCGATACGCACGTCTCCCGCCGGCAGGATCAGGTTGGAATTGTTAACCGCGTTTACCACGTCCATCAGGCTCAGTTGATGCGCTTCGAGTTTTACCGGATCCACGAACACCTGGATCTGTCGATACGTCCCGCCAAACGGCTGCGGCACTGACGCCCCTTGCACGTTGGCAACCTGGTTCCTCACCTGAAATTGCGCAAGGTCTTTCAGTTGCGTTTCATTCAAACCTTGGCCTTCGAGCGTGATCAAACACACCGGCAAGCTGGAGGCGTCGAATTTCAAGACTACCGGCGGCAGCGTCCCCGGCGGTAACCTGCGGAGATCGGCCATCGCCAGATTTGCGATATTGCTTAAGGCGGCGTTGGCATCGGTGCCCGGCTTGAAATAAATCCTCACCAGGCTCACTCCCGTCAGCGATCGCGATTCGATATGATCGATGTTGCTGCCCAGTGTAAAGAACCGCTCAAATGTGTTCGTGATGTCTGCTTCAATTTGCTGCGGAGGCATGCCCGCATAAAACGTCGCCACCACCACCACGGGAATATTGATTTGCGGAAAAAGGTCTACGGGCATGCGGACTAACGTCGTCACGCCGACAACCGCCACGATCAGGCACACCATGATGATGAAATAGGGGTACGCCAGCGCGAACTTTGGCATTACTTTGCCTCCGCCTCGCCCGGCCGGCTCGGATCGATTTCCTTCGGGGCCACTTTCATCCCCGCCCGAAATTCATTCCGGCTTCCGATTACCACCCGCTCTCCTTCGCTTAATCCACCGCGCACCTCCACCCGCAGACTCCCCTGCAAGCCCAGTCGCACTTTGCGCTCTTCAAGCATGTTCTTTGCATTCACCACCAGGACGCTTCCTTCGCTAGCGTCCCCGCCCAGTTCCACCGCTTCCAGCGGCACAGTCAAAATGTCCCGATTGTTGGGTGGCGCAACAATCGCCTGCACATACATTCCAGGCAGCAGCCGACCGTCTCTGTTTTGGAAATCGATTTCCGTTTCCATGGTTCGCGTCTGTGAATCCAGTGAGTCTGCGAAACGCGAAACCTTTCCCACATAATCCGCGTTCAGCGCCTGCACGTGCACGTTCACCGGATCGTTCAACCGGATTTCTCCCGCAATCGATTCCGGAATCGGCAGCACCAGCCTCAATACGGTCACTTGGGCGATGCGCACCACAGGCGTCGATTGCGTGCTGGATGCCGTCCCCGCCGCGATCAGCGAGCCTGTGTCCGCATATCGCACCGTCACCACACCGGTGAACGGCGCCACGATTCGCGTGTATTGCGACAGCGCCGCGTACTGCTTGGCATTTGCTTCGGCCACTTCCAGCGCCTGCTGCGCCGCATTTAACGATGCTTCCGCGCTCGATACCTGCGCTTCGCCTTCCAGGTCTTTGGCCTGGGCGTCGTCCACTTCCTGTTGAGCCACCAGCCCGGCTTTCTGCTGCGCTGCCTGCCTCAGTCTCTCGTACATTGCGTGAGTAGCCGCATGTGCGGACTTGGCTCTCTCCACTTCTCCCCTCGAGCGCAGAATTTCCTGTTTCGAGCGCCGCACCGCCGCATCCGCTCCTGCAAGTTCTGCGGCCAGCTCAGGCACTTCCAGGACTGCCAGCGTCTGCCCCTCGGTCACGCGGGAACCCACGTCCACATAAATCTTCTTGATGTAGCCGGCAACTTTGGCGTGAACATCCACATCCTGGAACGGCTTGAACGCACCGGCCAGCGTCAGCGGCGCACCCAATTTGCCGCGTGAAACCTTCGTCACCGCCACCACGATTTCTCCGTGGCCCTTCCCTGCGGGATCCGCTCCGTCCGCTTCGGTCTTCCCGTGCCGCCATCCGGCCCACAACGCGAACAGGACTAAAAAGACGAAGCCTGCGATTATCGATTTGCTCTTTTTTGACATTGCGTGTCCTTGGTACGACCGTCGTTTACGAACAACGCGCAAGTTTTATCCTCGCGGATGTACGCAATCGAGAACCGGAAACACTTCACAACGGGTTATGTTTTGGGATCTTCCCGATCCTGCATGCCCGGGCCGGGAAGCTGAATGGAGTTATGCCAAAGGTGGGGGCCGCGACCAGATCTTGGAGACAATATCCGATTGCGGTACTTCTACTTCTCGCTCGTAGCCGTGCGCAACAAAAGTCTCCGCCGGCTCCGCGACTTCTTCGCGATTCGATTCCAGATTCACTTCTACTTGCTGGCTGCCGTCCTGAACCGGACAGAAGTGCTGCAATTCAGACGCCCCAACCGACGCTCTATTCCGTTGCAGTGTGTGGACTTCAAACGTGCCGTGGGAAACGCAAACCGCCGCGAAAGGATTGTAAAGAAGCAGGGCCGCGAGGAGCGCACAGATCCACACGTTCAACCGCCGTGCCCGAATTGGGTGCCTCTGCGCTGACATTTGCTTCAGCCTATCCGCTAACAGTAATTGGAGTCCCCCTTTGGGTCAAGGGGATGCCTGCGGACGGTTGCTTTGGTTACTAGAGAGAGGAGAAGGGGACCGGTGCCAGGGGTGCGCCGGTCCCCAAGGTAGGACATTGAGTGAAGTTCAAACGCGCTGAGTCTCGCAGTTCGGGGTAACACCCGAATGAAGCCCGTGTGAATTCTCCGTGACCTCGGAACTCAGCCCCATCGTGGTCATTTCCGATTCCGGGCGGACCGTCAATCCCCGTCCGTGACGCACGTCGAGTCCGCGCACCCAGAAGATGATGTCTTCTGCAATGTTCGTGGCATGATCCGCGATGCGCTCCAGATGGCGCGTCGCCAGCACGAACTGCATTCCGGGTGTAACCAGCGCCACGTTCTGCGTCATGTGCTGCAGCAGCTTCTCGAAGATGCTGTCGCGGTATTGATCCACAACGTCGTCGCTCTCCAGAACTTGCGCCGCCATTTCCGCATTCCGGAAGATCAGCGCGCCCAGGCTCCGGCTAACCATGGCGCGCACCGCTTCGGCCATCGGCGCCAGTTCTTCCGGCGGCTTGGCCTCGGGCATTTCACGCAGGGAGATAACGCGCTCCGCCAGATTCACGGCGATGTCGCCAATGCGCTCCAAATCGTTGGTGATCTTCAGCGCCGCCACGATCAGGCGCATTTCGTCGTCGCTGAACGAGCCGCGGCGCAGCAGGCGAATGGCGTGTTCGTCGATCATCAGTTCCATCTCGTTGATGCGCGGTTCAAGGAGGAATACTTCTCCGGGAAGTCCGGCAGTGCGCGGGTTATCAAAGGCAATGATCGCGTCGAGCGCGCGGTTCATGGCGCTTTCGACGGTGCGCGCCATGGAAATCAGGTAATTGACCAGCGTGTCGTAAAGCACCGCTTCGGTTAAACCGGTGGCTGGGGTCATGTAAAACCTCCGCGGAAATCCCGGGCGCTGCGCAACTGCACGCCCTGCGAGGATTTTGCCGCGAAAAGATTACGGCAATGTGACGGTGGAATGAATAGCCGGGAAAGCGGAGCTAGGAATTTGCCGAAGCTCCCGGCCGAATGGCGCGCCCGCTGCCTGCGGACGAGGAAGCCGACCGGGCGGTGGTCCGCTCCGGATCGAACAGCGGAATCGAAAAGTGAAACTGAGAGCCGACCCCAACTTCGCTTTCAACCCATACACGGCCGCCGTGCACCTCGACGAGATGTTTGGCGATGGCCAGTCCTAGTCCGGTGCCGCCGGCTTCGCGGGAGCGGGCCGCATCCACGCGATAGAAGCGCTCGAAGATGCGCGGCTGATCCGCGGTGGGAATGCCGATGCCGGTGTCGGATACCGTGAACACTACGCCGCCATTTCTTAGTTCGGCGCTGAGAATTATTTTTCCACCGGGCAGCGTGTACTGAATCGCGTTATCCAGAAGGTTTTGCAGAATTTCCTGCAGCCTCCGAGCGTCACCCGCCACGTCGGGCAAGTTTTGCGAGAGGCCGGGTGCAAGAGTGAGTGAAAGCTCTTTTTCGGCGGCGCGATGACGCGCGGTCTCGTAGCATGATTCGACAAGTTGCGAGACCTTGACGGGATTGATTTCGATTTCCAGCCGGTCCGCATCCATCTGCGAAAGCTTCAGCAGATCTTCTGTAAGGCGCGCCAGTCGCCGCGCATGTTCCAGGATGATGTTCAGGAAGCGTCCCCGGTTCTCCGGGTCATCAATCGCACCGGCGATCAGCGTCTCGGCAAATCCCTGAATCGCTGTCAGCGGCGTGCGGAATTCATGCGAGACGTTGGCCACAAAATCGCGCCGGATCCGCTCCAGTTTTCTGAGTTCGGTAATATCGTGCAGAACGATCACCGCGCCAGAGGCGTCCGCGGCGCGAACCGAAGCCACCGTCGCCGCAAAAAAATGCTGCCGCGACGTTCCGGTGGAAATCTCTGATTCAACTCGGGGTTCGCCGGAAAGCACCCGCCGCACCGCCCCGATCAGTTCGGTCTGGCGAACAACCTCCAGCAACGAGCTTCCGGCAACCGGCGGAACATCCAGCCCGAGAATCGAGGCGAAGCCGGGATTCGTAAACGCCAATCGCTCGGCCGCATTCACGACCGCTACGCCTTCCACCATCGACCCAAGAATCGCCGCCGACAAATTGCGCTCTTCGGTCAGCGTGCGAATCGTTCGATCGAGCCGCGCGGCAGTCTGATTCAGCGAAGAGCCAAGCGCTTCGAGCGAGTCTCCCCTTCCCTCGGCGGGTAGCGGCCGGAAATCGCCTTCAGCAACGCGGTCTGAAAACTCCCGCAGCCGCTCGACCCGGTCGGTGTAGGAACGCGACATCAGCAGCGCGACGCCGCCGGCAATCACAAAAATCAGCAGCGACCACATCCACAAGCTGGCGCGAAACTGGGCCAGCGATTCGTCGATGCCCTCCATGGGCAGCGCCAGTCGGAGAACAATTGGCGTCCCGTCAGGGAGGCTTTCGCGCACCGCGTAATAGATGAGCGGCCGCTTGACGGACACGCTGTCGCGCATCGCGCGGCCTTCGCCGGTCTCGAAGGCGCCGCGCACTTCTTCGCGCCCGGCGTGGTTTTCCATCGTGCCGGTTTCGGATTCAGAGTCGGCCAGGACGCGGCCATCGGACGCGATGATCGTCACTCGGGCGCCGCTTTTGGCGGCATTGGCAACCCAGCCGCGCAGCACGGAAATCTCGTCGGGAGTCTGCGGCGGAAAGGAACTGATCGGAAGAGGATGGACGCGGATGAGGCGGACCAGCGACTGAAGTTCGCGATAAGAATTATTTTCGTAGCTGGCGCGGAGCGCCCGTTCGGCGAGAAAGTCCACCGCCAGCAGGGCGCCCGAGAGGAGCGCCAGAAAGGTGAACGCGAGTTTCCAAAAAAATTTACGCCGCACGTGTCTCAAACAGATAACCTGCGCCGCGGACGGTCTTCAGGTGCAGGGGATTTTCCGGGTCGGATTCAATTTTTTCGCGCAGGCGGCGGACGTAAACGTCCACACTACGGGGCGTGACGAAACGGTCGGTGCCCCAGACGGCGTCGAGGAGCTGGTCGCGGGTGAAGACACGATTCGGGCGCGACGCCAGATAGTAAAGCAGGCGAAATTCCAGCGTGCTCAGCGGCACAGGCTTTCCGGAATGGCTGACGCGATAGGAAGCCGGATCGATGGCCAGGCGCCCGATTTCGATCACGCGCGGAGAATCTACCGGCGGCTCCGCTCGGCGGAGCAGTGCTTTGACGCGGGCGATGAGTTCACGCGGGCTGAACGGCTTGGTGACGTAATCGTCGGCTCCCATCTCCAGGCCGACCACGCGGTCGGCTTCGTCACCGCGCGCGGTCAGCATCAGCACCGGAAGCCGGTTGAGCGATTCGTCCTTGCGGATTTCGCGGCAGATATCCAGCCCGGACATTTTCGGAAGCATCAGATCGAGCAGCAGCAGATCGGGAGGCGTCTTTTTCAGCGTGGAAAGGCCGCTGGCCCCATCGGACGCGGAGCTGACCTGAAACCCTTCATTCGCGAGGTTGTACCGGACGAGTTCGACGATGTCGCGATCGTCTTCAATAATTAAAACGCGCTTCATGAGCGGATCTCGCCGGGCGGATCGCATCGGTAGAAGTGTACCGTAGGCCGCGTGTTGACGGTAGGCATGGTGTATGAGTTGGTCCCCTGACTGGGCTCCATTGTGACAAGACCGCGAGAACGATGGGTGAAGCTGCGGTAACAGGTTTGTGAATGCGCGGTGAACGTGGGAGCGGGGGGTAAAGGAAGTAAAGGAGGTTGATGAGGTAAAGGATGAGACTGGTGATCGGTGACTGGTAACTGGTGCTGAAAGTGGCCAGCGACTGGTGCCAATCGAGTGGCCGCGTTGTAGGGGCACGATAGATCGTGCCCTCTTGGGTTTGTTTGTAGCGGCCGCCTTCTGAGGCGGGCGGTTTTTGCATGTCCGATCCTCTCAGGAGCAGTGGGTAGGAACCGACAGGGGATACACCCCCCTGTATTTTGGGAAAGAGTGCGGAAAGCGCTGGGAAGGCGGGAGATAGGTTGTATACGGAAAATGAAAGAGTGCGCAACTGATTGAAAAGCAAGAGGGCCGAGAGTGGGGATTGTGAGCAAGGAGAGAGAAAATGTCGGCGCGCCGACATTTTTGGAGGGGTACACCCCCCTGTTTTTGCGTAAGTAGGGGAAACAAAGAAGTTGCGGGGAGAGTTTTCGTATGTAGGGGAAAGAAAAGACTTAGAAGGAAATCGGGTTGAGGCGTGAGAATGCACAGGGTGAGAGGAGCAGGCTGCCCGCGCAAACATAGGGAACAATATCAAATTATAGCTAGTTTATCAACAGTATTGTGTAGTACCGGGACGATTTTGCGGCAAAAGGGTAATCGGAATTGAAGTTAGAAGTAATTCGAAATCTAAAGGGAACGTCCCGTCTGTCCCGGACATCCCAAGTTCGGCCAGCGCTTCATGAGTTTGGCCCAGAATTAGGGCGGTGCCAAATCTCCTTCCAATACTTTCGGATTGTGTCTCTAGTGAAAAGGCCGAATAGAACGGTTAAAAGCGCAATGGCCAAATAACGAAGAGCAATGATATCCCACCGCACGGGCGCCGGATGGGTTGTCCATTCTCTAGGGTCGTAGGGATTCGGCATATGGCGTAGCAATGCCTCCCAGACTCCCGGCCTGCCCCTCGTTAGGTAACCGTGGACCGCATAGCCCACCTTCACGCTCCAAAATAGGACGAAAATTTGGAAAAGAAGAAAACTTGCGAATTGCCCGGCGTCTTTCAGCCAACGCACCCAATGACTCATCTTACTCATTGCCTAGGCCGAATCGCGGCCTGCTGTGTCAACACCTGTTGAAATTGCTTCGCTCCAGAATTAAATACCTGCGGGGCCACGATACTGGATCTCACGACCGGCGAAGGGCTCTTCATGGGCGGGTGGGGCATAGAATTTTTTGGCTGTTGCACGTGCATACGCGAAGTATATCATTCGACAGCTTCTCCCAAAGATACTAGGTTGCTGACGTGTGTGCCGCACCCTTTGGTTTCTAAGGGTGCGGATTTTGACTTTTCTCTCCTGCAATGAAGGTTGTTCGCCATGCCCTGAAGCGGTTCTACAGACGTCAGGATCTGCATTTTGTCACTTTTAGCTGTTTCCGGCGGCGGCCTTATCTGGGAACCGTTCGAGCACGGAATCGTCTCGTCCGCATACTGGATGAAGTTCGCTCGCGTTACGCTTTTGCCTTGATCGGCTACGTCGTCATGCCCGAGCACGTGCACCTGCTCATCGGTGAACCTTGCAAGGAAAATCCCTCCAGGGTGCTCCAGGTTCTGAAACAGGAGTCTCCCACTCGCTGCGGAGCAGAAGACGTTCTCCGTGGAAGCAGTTGCGGCTTCCCTTTGCCTCCGAAGCCGAATCTCCCGCATTTTGGCAAATGCGGTTTTATGACTTCAAAGTGTGGAACGAGAAGAAGGCGCGAGAAAAACTGATTTACATGCACAAAAATCTGGTCACTCAAAACTCGTCAGCCACCCGAAGAATTGGCCGTGGAGCAACTGGGGACACTATGCGAAAGGAGCGCGCGGGCTGATTGCAATCGATTCGATAAGAGAGCGGACCAACCCACGAGAAAATCCGCACCCTTAGAAACCAAAGGGTGCGGCACCCACACTTCACTTCGCCATTTTCAGGATGCGCCAGCCGGCCGATCGTCCGGCCTGCCCTGGTTACCCCCCCACACATTCTACGCATGAATTTACCCACCCCAAGAGCTGACCCTCCTACGGCGGGCAAGCTTAAAAGATCAGCGCTACAGGGAAGAGTGCGGAGAAAAGAGATGATTTAGAGATAGCGGCGGATGGCTTCAGAGTAGCGGGTGTAGAGGTAGGAGACGAGGAGGAGGGCGATGCCGAGGATGATGAAGGTGATGAAGCGGTCGGAGACCTCCTGACGCCAGACGTCGAGGAGAACGATTTTGGCGACGCAGACGAGGAGGAGGCCGAGACCGGCGAGGCGGAAACTGCGTTCGCCGACGATGAGGGCGAAGAGGAAGGCGGCAACGGCTTCGAGGCCCCAGCCGATGGTGACGCGGCCCTGAGAGACCTCATTGAAAATCAGAAATGTAACGAGAATCATGGGGAGGAAGAAATAGATCTGCTCTGGGCGGCGGAGGAGAGCGGAAAGATTGGCGAAGAGATCATCTTCAGAAGAAGGCCTGGAGCGCTGCGCGGCGAAGCGTTCGCGGATCGGAAAGGCGAAGGCCTGGCAGAGGAAGATCAGCGCGGCGGCAACGGCTACGTAGACCCAGCGGTCGAAATGGCCGGGGAAATTGGGATGGCCGGCGGCCAATAATTCGTAGGAGAGGCCGCGGAAGAATACGATAAAGGCGAGGACGACGCTTTGGTGGAGGAAGATGTCGCGCTGTGCGGCCCAGGCGACGCCGATAAAAAGCACCGTGAGCGCGGCCCAGGCAATGAGCGCAGAGCCGCCGGGAAAATAAGAACGTGCAAAAAGGATGAGCGTCGCGGAACCCAGCCAGGCCAGCGCGGGAGCGGCCAGGAATTGGCGGTCGAGGACGAAATCTTTTGCCGACGCGGGACTCTCGGTGAGCCGCGTCAGGCGGAGATAAGCGTAGTAGTAGAGGAAGGCGACGGGCAACGTGGTGAGGAGAAGTTCGCGCGGGCCGAAATCGAGATTGAACCAGGCGAGGCGCAGGAAACTGAGAGCGAATGCGGCGTAGGCTTGCGCACGCCAATTGAGGGATTTCGAGTAGAGGCCGATTTCGAAGAGCAGCAGAGCGAAGAGCGCCCAGCCGAGAGCGATGGCGTGTGCGGCCACCTCGTAATAAATCAGCGTGACAACCAGAGAAGAGGCGATCCACGTGTAGCCGGCGCCTGCGATAGGAGCGAGGGAGAATTCGCCTTTGGCGGCCCAGCGCGCGCAGAGATAAAAGAGCGCGGCGACCAGCGAGACGGTGACAAGACGCAGGGAGACGTGAGGGTAAAGGCTCCACGGTTCGACGGCGTTGAGATTGACTGCCACGATCTGAAACAGCGCTGAGATGGAAAGCAGATACGCCTGGAAGTGAAGCTGAATACGCTTGACGCGAGCGCTGATGACCAGCAAGAGGAATGCGAAGAGAGTCCAGACAACGGCTATCCAGGGCGAAGAAACTTCCTTGAAGGCGAGGACGGCGATGAGTATGGAGCCGGCCCAGGTGTGGAGCGCGGAGAAGAGACGCGCGACGTCGGAGTCGCGGGGGCCGCTGAAATAAGCGCAGAGGTAGAGGAGCGCGGCCATAAGCGAGAAGGTGATGAAGCGCAGGGTGAAATGGTGCCACTCCTGGGTGGCGTCAATGTTGACGAAGAGGGTGCGGGCGAATGCGGCGAGGACGAGGACGTGTGCCTGGAAGCTGAGGTCGGGCCGCTCGCGGAAGAATCCGATCACGGCGAGAGCGAGCGCGAAACCGCCCCAGGCGATGGAGATCCAGGCCCAATGGCATTCACGGTAGGCAAGGATGACGACGAGAACGGCGGAGGCGGTGGTGTACAGCTCGGAGGATTCGATGGCGGCGCCGGACGATTCGAGGCTGAGCCAACGGGCGCAGAGATAGAAGAGAGCGATGACGAGAGAGAGGGTGACGAGGCGAAGGGAGGCGCTGGTGTGGAGATACGGAACGGCGAGTGAGGAATTAACGTCGAGCGCGCGGATAAATGCTGCGAGCGAGAAAAGGTGCGCGTGATAGGAAAGGTCTTCCGCGGAAAGGGCGCGGGCGATGACAACGAGGAGAAACGCGGCGGCGGCCCAGAGAACGGCGGTCCAGCCATAAGGGAATGCGAGCCATAGAGAGATGAAAAGCATGAGCGCGGCGAGATAGGAGAGGGCGCGGTAGAAAATGAACTCGCTTTCGGTGGTGAGGAGATCTTTGTAGCGGCGCGGGATGACCAGAGCGTTGGCGTAGAAAAGCAGACCTGCAGCAAGAAAACTGATGGCGAGTTGCAGGTTGAGGGACGGAAGGCGGGGAACGTACGGGCCGAAATCGAAAAGTTCGGGCGCGCGTTTGTGGAGCTCCGGCAGCGCCTGGTTGACGAGCATGTCGCCCGAGGTGAGCAGCGCGACGAGCAGGCCGAAGCGGCGGAACAGGATTTCGCGGGTGAAGACGCCGGCGAGGATGAGCATCTGGGCTTCGGCGAGCCAGATGACGGCGGTATCCATGCCGGAATATTTGAAGGGGATGGCGGCGACGAGAAGGATGATGCCGATGGTGGAAAGGATGACGAAGGCGATTCGGCGACGGCGGGTGACGGGAAGCTGGCCGAGGGAGAGTTCGACGGCGCCGAGCAAGAGCAGGGCGTAGAAGGCGAGCTCCGGGCGGACGGATTGATATTTGAAAAGGCCGAGGAGCAAGGAAGTGTTCAGCAACGCAGCAAGGGTGGAGATGCGTTCCTCGGTGTCGCTTTTGATTACGCGTGAGATATAGGACCAGCGATAGGTGCCCCAGTAAAGGCAGAGAAGAATGGTGCTGGGAACGAACTCGGGGAACATGCGGTGGTGGCCGACGGCGGGAATGACGACGCGCGTGAGCCAGATGAAGTGGTTCACATAGGCGGCGAGGATGCCGAAGACTTCGAGCTCGAACCACCGGCGGCGATGAACGATAGCGATGAGGCCGAGCGCGAGAATGGCGCCGGCGGAGAGGGAGTAGATGGTGTCCTGGCTGATGCCCACGGTGAAGAAGGCGAGGAGAAAGGCCAGTCCGGTGACGACCTGAGAATCGTAGCGAAGGGTGTGGAAGACCATCGCGCCGGCGACCAGGAAGAGGAGGATGAGGTCAATGGATTGCGTTTCAATCACGCGGGTGTACTGCACGAAGTGCATGGCGTAGGTGACGAAGAAGGTGAGCGCCCAGCCGCCGCCGATGAGGGCGCGGGCGAAGATACGATAGCGGTCGCTGCGCTCGAGGTAAATGCCAATGCCGAGAATGACGAAGCTGATGAGATAGCCGAGGCCGACTTTTTCGGGATTGCTGAGCGAGGGGAATTTGTAGGCGAGGAAAAGCGAGATGCCGATCACGAGAGCGATGATGCCGAGCTTGTTGAGCCAGTTTTTGCCGAGGGTTTCCTCGAGTTGAGAGGTGGCTTCGCGCGCGGAGACGCGCGCGGGTTGCGGCGGCGGGGAGAGTGGCGGAGGAATTGGACGCGAAGGAGCGGGCGGAGTGGAAGTTTGCGGAGCGACGGGCTTGGGAATCGGAGGAGGAGCGACAGGTCGGATCGATGATGGTTCGACGGGGGACGTCGAAGGCATGGACGGAGCGACGGGTGCGGGCAGTTGGGGAATTTCAAGAGAGGGGGGAGGTTTTAAGGGAGCAGGAGGCTCAACGGGCCTCGGCTCGGCTGAAGGAGTAGCGGTTGCGGCCGGTTGTTGCGGTGGCACTGGAGGAGTAGGTGAGGCGAGGCGATTTTCGAGTTCGCGGACCCGGGTTTCGAGTTTTTGCAGGTCCTTGAGGCGGGGTTCGAGTTTATTGAGGGCTTCGACGACGCGGACAAAACGCTCGTCGTCCTTCTGGCGATGGATGCGGGATTGCACCCAACGATAGAAGGCCCACGCGGTAAGGATGAGGATCCAGAACTCCATGGCACCTCAGGCCGGGGTCTGCAGGCCATGTTGCGGATAGGGAGAGTTTACAGGAGATGGGCGCAAAGAGACTGATCGCGAGTGATGAAGTGGCGGAGTGATTACCGATAACCTGGGCGAAAACGCCCGCCTCGGAAGGCGGCCGCTACAAAGGCCTGGAGGTGCGCTCAAAGACGATGGTGGGTTCGCCGCGGTGGGTGACGCGCTGCCATTCGTGGAAGCCGCATTTTTGGGCTACGCGGATGGACGGGGCGTTATCAGGGTGAATGAGGCACATGGTGCGGGGATCGGAGAAGCGGGGGTCGCCCCAGGCGAGAACGGCGGCGACGGCTTCGGTGGCGTAGCCTTTGCCGTGCATGGCGGGAGAAAGAATCCAGCCGGCTTCGCGAAGATTTTCTACGGGCGGAACGAGTTCGCGATGGAAATAGGCGAGACCGATTTCACCGGCGAAGGCAGCGGTGGACTTTTCCTCAAGGACCCAGAAGCCGAAACCGAGGAGCGGCCAGTGTCCGGCGTTGCGGAGAAATTTCGCCCAGGCTTCTTCTTCGGTAAGCGGGCGGCCGCCGATAAATTTTGTGACGGCGGGATCGGCCCACAGGTCGCGGCAGGCGGGGAAATCTTCCAGGCGATGATTGCGGAGACGCAGGCGCGGAGTTTCGATGACGGGAAATTCCGCGGAAGCGGCTAGCGATTTGAGCATGAGGAGATTTTAGCGCAGGGTAGAGCGAATTTTGGAATGGGGGGACCCTCCTTCGCCGCAAACAACGCGACTTCGGCGGGCAGGCAGAGGACAGGGAGAAGATTGAAGAACGAAAGTTGTTTGGCGTTCGATCGTAAGAGCCCACCTATCGCAAAAAACGCGAAAGGTGGGGCACCCTCAAGTTCATTTGGGCTCGGGCGTTAGTTGGCGCAAGAAATCGGGGCCACCTGAAGGTGGCCGCTACGGGTTCAGGTCGCGGAAGGCGAAGTGGGTGGTCAGGCCTTTAACGGGCTGGCCGTCGGATTCGGCGTAGGGATAGATGAAGTAGTTGAGCGCGGGACCTTTTTGTTCGGGAGAGAGGACGAGGTCGCGGCCGTAGGTGAAGAAGACGCGATTGTCGTCGTGGGCGCCGAAGAAATAGTCTCGCTTGGCGGGATTTTTCCAGGCTTCGCTGGCATCCACCGGGATCCAGCCGATGCCGTTGATATAAAATTCGGCCCAGCAGTGGTAGCCGGGGATGTCGCCTTCGGTTTTTCCTTCAGGAAGCGGAAAGCCAATTTCAAAGCGCGCGGGAATTCCGGCCGAGCGCATCATGCCGATAAATAAGGAATGAAAGTCGGTGCAGTTGCCGCGCTTGGCGGTGCAAGCCCAGATGGCGTCGCCGCGGCCCCAGCCTTCGCCAGACTTGTCGTAGCGCATGGTGGCGACGACGTAATCATAGATGTGGCGGGCTTTCTGGAGCGGATCGGTGATGCCGGCGGTCTGCTGGCGAGAGAGTTCCGCGATGGTGTCGTTGAGGGGCACAAGCTTGTCCGGCTCAAGATATCGCTTCATAAGTGGATCATTGGCCAGAACGGGGGCGGGAGCCGAGGAGGAAGCGTTTTGCATCGCGGGGGAATGGATGTCCACGGCGTGCTCGCGGCGGGTGGCGTTGAAGAGTAGCGTGACGTCGTAACCGGCGGCGGCCTGCGCGGCAGTGGGGGTGAATACGGCGAAAGGATTCTGATATTGGGGATCACGGCCTTCGGAATGCGGGACGGCGCTTTCAATTTTCAGGTTGGAGACGGATTGGAAGGCGTCGTTTTGCGGGAGGGGAATCCAGAGCCGGCTGGAATTGGCGGCAGCCGCGGCGGGAACGTGGACCTGGTAGGTGAACGCAAAACTGCGCTGGGGCGCGGAAGCGTCAACGGAACGGACAGCGAGCGATTTGGAGTGGAGCAGGAAGGCAGCGGAAGAGGAAAGCAGCAGCGCCGCGCCGAGGACAAAGATGAAGCGGGACTTGGACATGGTCAAGACCTCCCAGGCTATTCGATAGAGAGTATAGGCGAACTGTCACATGAAACTTAGAGGGAAATGGAGGCTTAGAATCCAGCTTGGCCCCTTATTCGGGCGAGGTGGATTGTCTGGAAAGCGCCCGCCTCGGAAGGCGGCCGCTACAAATTCCCCCAAACGCGGTAGATCAGGATTTGCGGGTGAAATTGAGAGTTTCGGTCATGGCCTTGCCGTGTTCGTCGAAGGTCCAGACCTGGTTGAGATGGTTTTTGTCGGGCATGGAAACGCTGAGCGAAAGCATGTGGCCTTCGTCGGGAGATTTGGCGCCGGCGAGGCGGAGGAAGGTGAAGTCAAGCTTGCCGTTGGCGGCGGGAGAAGGCGCGGTCTGCATGGTGGGTTGATTGCCCGCCGAGCAATAGTGGGTGACCAGAATGCGGTCGCCATCGAGCGAGTACATGGTGACCATTTCCGGTTCGTTGGCGGGATGGAGCCTTTCCATAACGACGCTTCCGTTGGAAATGAGTTCGTAGGTGGCATTCCCTTTTCTCCCATCCGGCGTGGAGCCTTCCCACTGGCCGACGAGGGATTTGAGCTGATCGAAAGCGGGCGTGGTGCGCGCGGCCGGATGCATTTCCTGGGGAACGGCGAAGGCAACGGCGAGCGCGCAGACGACGAGAGCGGAAAGAATGCGGAGACGAAGCATAAGGACCTCCTTTGCATTGTGCGCCAGGCTGAAGGGGCGGAGGTGCCCGGCGGATGAGCGAATCGGGTGGAAGCGAGTCTGCCGCAAGAGGGCGCGGAAGTCCAGAGCGGAGAACGCGCCCGAACCGGCGGCGATGGTTGGCCGCTCTATTTCTTCGGCTGGGCGCTGGGCGGCAGGATTCCGTTCAAGCGGAGGTACATGGCCGCGGCGCCGTAGTGATCGGCCAGTCCGCCGGCGAGAAAGAAGACGCCCATGGCGCGGGGGCCCTGGACGCGGCCGAAGTCCACGTTATCGCCGAGCTTGGAGTCGTCGGTATTGGCAAGTGAGGCGGTGCAGAAATCGAAGGAGGCGCGGGCCGCGGCGAGGAGCTTGTCTTTGGAATCGGTTTCCTTAAGCTCGTCAATTTTGGGGGCGGGGACATCGGCAATTTTGGAGCAGAGGCCGTTATTCGACTCGGCGATGTGAATGACGAGGTGGGCGAAAGTCACCTGATCCGGAGTGGGCTTGTAGGCGAATTTGTCGGCGGGCATGGCTTCGATGGCGGCGAGAGTATTTTTCTGGCGGCCGGGAAGCAGGGTGCGCAGCGAGGTTAAGACAGGATTTTTCACCGGCGCGACAGTTTGCGGTGCGGCTGCGGGGGCAGCCGCGGCGGGCGGTGCCGCCATTTGAGCGAAGGCGGAAGCGGCGAAAACGAATGCAAACGCGAGTGTGAAAAGGATTTTATTCATTTGAGAGCTCCTGAGGATTTCGAATGCGGCGTCCAAATCATACACCGATCCCAACCGGTTGCGCTTCGCTACGGCTTGGCCGCGGGCGCTGAAGCTGGAAGCGCCGGATGGGCCTGGCGGAAGGGGTCGAAATCGTTCCAGACGCGCTGCACGGTGGCGGCGTCAACGGATTTGCTTTCGGGCGTGCCGGGATCTTTCTCCGAAAAAATCTCCAGGACCACGTTGCCGCAAGCGGGCGTTACGGCGTCGGGGGAATATTCGTAGACGCCTTGAAACGCTGTGTCGACCTTGCGTTCGCGCTGGTCGTACAAATCGAATTCGGCGCGCCCAGGAAGAATCGGGGTCATCTCTTTTCCGCCGCAGAGCAGCCGCATGCGGACGAATCCGCTTTTGAAGCGAACTTTGAGAAACACGCCGAACTTCGGGCGGACGCGGACGAGGAGGACGGGGCGATAGTCCACGGCATCCTCGAGTGCGCTGGCGGGCGGTTTGGCGGTTGAGGCATCACCGCCGGAACGCTTGGCGGCTTTGCGGGCGGCGGCCATCTCCTGCTCGTGACGCAGGTAGAAGTTGAGCGGCGGCGTGAAGAAACCGACCTGAAACTGGCCGGCGTCAAGGAAATAGGGTTTGGTGTCGAGGCGCTCCTGCTTCAAGACTTCCCGCAAGGCATCGGCGGGGAAAAAATCGGTGGGCTCGACGGGTAGCAGGACAGGCGCCGGAGGAGCTTCTTTCCCGATTTCTTTTTTCGCCGCGTCGACGAGGGGCCGGACGACTTCGACGGGCACAATCGAGGCGAGATTGCGCAGCACGCTGGTGGTGATGCCGGCGACCTGGCCGTCCAGGGTGAACAAGGGGCCGCCGGAATTTCCGGGGTTGATGTTGATGTCGCTGTTGATGGAGTCCTTTTCGATTTTGCTGACGACGCCGGTGGTCAGGGCTTTATCGCGGCCCAGGGGATTGCCGATGGTAAAGACGCGCTGGCCGACGGCAAGGTGGGAAGCGGCGTCGTTGGACAGCAGCGGCGCGACGACGCCCTCGGGAAACGCGGAAGGATCGTAGCGAATGATCGCGACGTCCTTGTCGGGGTTTGCCGCGACCAGGCGCGCGGGGACCTTGCGCTTGTCGTCGAACTGCACGGCCAGGTAGCTGGAGGCGTTCACCACGTGATTGTTGGTGACCACCAGGCCGGTGGAATCCACCAGGAAGCCGGACCCCTTACCGGATTCGGAATGAACGGCGACGACGGAGTTTTTCAGCTTGTCGAAGAGGGTGGTGAGTTCCCCGGAGGCGGCGCCTGAGGAGGATTTCGATTCGGGGGGCGAAGCAGCGGCGGGAGGGAGATCCTCGATCCGGGCATTGTCGTTGGTGAGATCGACGCGCTGTTCCGCGCCGGTGACCTGGATTTCGAAATTCCAGGAATACCGTTTTCCGCCCAGCTCCACCGGCTTGGGAGTCGTGAGGGAATAGCGACCGGGCGGGAGCTGTTTTTCGGCTTTGCCGTCGAGATCGGTTTTGAGCGTGGCCGGAGTTTCCGTCGTCGAGAGATTCTTGAAGTTCACGATGTAGAAGGGGACGGGCTTCTGATTCAGATCTTTGTCGACAATCAGAACGCGGAGTTTCAGGTTGGCAGGCGCGGTTTGTGGCGCTGGGCCAAAGCCGCCAGCGAACAGCAACAACGCCACCAGTAAAGAGGAGCGCATGATATCCCTTTCCCGCGGCCTACCGCCGATCTCATCCGAAATCCTCGCCTGCGCGAGTTGGAGTGTATCTTAGCGCTTTCCGCAGGGAAGGTGGGTAAAACGAGACCCGGGCGGGGAGGTGCGGGATGGGTCGCTCGGGGAGCCGAAGGCGTTGACCCGTGGCGGAAGGGGTCCTTACCATTGGGGGATGAACTTAAAACGGCAAGGGAGAAAACTGGCGCAAGCGGGGGCATGGCTGCTGGTGGCGATGAGCTTCGCGGGTTGCGACGATGCGGCCAAGCGGCCGGTACGGGCGCACGCTCCGGCACTGAGTCCCTCCGCGGCCCCTGGCTTGGCCACGCCAACGGGGGCGGCACATGGGGGGCAGGCGACGGCGGGGCAGGCCGGGCCTGGTGCCGTCGGCAACCTGCCGGTGCGAAACCTGAAAGCCCAGCCGCTGATTTCGCTGACCCCGCGGACGCCGGGCGGGATTCCCTACCTGATTGAAAAGGTGAAAGAAAAATTTGCCGTGGGCGAAGCCAACTACAAGGCCGGGCACCTGGCGGCCGCGCGGCGGGACTTTGACGACGCGGTGGACTGGATGCTGGAGAGCGGCTACGACCCGAACAGCGATCCGAAGCTGAGCGAACTGTTTCACCAGGTGACCGACACGATTTACGCCTACGAATTGCAGGCGTTCCAGGCGGGAGACGGTTTCAGCGAGGCACCGGCGGTGCCGGCGCCGATTGACGAAGTGGCGGAGATGACCTTTCCGGTGGACCCGAAGCTGCGGGAGCGGGCGGAAGAGGCGGCGAAGAGCGTTTCGCACGACCTGCCGCTGACGGTGAACGACGTGGTGGCTTCCTACCTGAATTTTTTCCAGACGCCGCGCGGGCGGGCGATCGTGGAGACGGGATTACGGCGCAAGGGAAAGTACGACGACATGATCGCGCGGGTGCTGCGGGAAGAAGGCGTACCGCAGGACTTGATTTACCTGGCGCAGGCGGAAAGCGCGTTCCAGCCGCTGGCGCTTTCGCGCGCCGGGGCGCGGGGAATCTGGCAGTTTGTGCAGTGGCGCGGAAACGAGTATGGATTGAAGCGCACCTGGTGGGTGGACGAGCGCATGGATCCGGAGAAAGCGACCCGGGCGGCGGCCCAGCATCTGCGGGATTTGTACGGACTGTTTGGGGATTGGTACCTGGCGATTGCGGCGTACAACTGCGGGCCGGGGAACGTGCAGAAGGGCGTGGAGCGGACCGGGTACGCGGATTTCTGGGAATTATATGAACGAAATGTGCTGCCGCGCGAGACGAAGAACTACGTGCCGATTATCCTGGCCTTGACGCTGATCGCCAAGGATGCCGCGCATTACGGAATTTCCGTGGCCCCGGAGGCGGAGGTGGAGACGGACGTGGTGAAGCCGGGGCGCGCGATCGACCTGCGGCTGGTGGCGGAGACGATCGACGTGGACGTGGCTACCCTGCGGACGCTGAATCCTTCCCTGCTGCGGATGGCGACGCCCGATGATCCGGGATTTGTGCTGCACCTGCCGAAGGGGACTGCGGCGACGTTTTCGGCGGAGATAGCGGATATTCCGGCGGACAAATGGGTAAGCTGGCGGCGGCACCGGGTGGAGAGCGGGGAGACGCTGACTTCGATTGCAAAGAAGTATCGGGTGACAGCGGGGGCGATTGCTGCGGCCAACGACCTGGAAGCAGGGACGGGGCTGGAAGCGGGCGAGAAGCTGATTATCCCCGCAGCAAGACCGGTTGAGGAGACCAAGAGCCGGCTGGTGCGATACCGGGTGCGGCGGGGGGACACGCTGGGGGGGATTGCCGACCAGTTCAGCGTGACGGACGCGGACATCCGAAAGTGGAACGGGCTGAAGGGCGGCAAAGTGAGCCGGGGGATGGTATTGCGGATTTACACCGTGGGGGGCGCTCCGGAAGCGCATGCGGTGAAGAGTTCGGCGAAAACGCGGCGGAAGAAGCCCGCGACGGGGACTGGAACGGGGGCGGCAACCAGGGCGGGGAGCCCGGCAAAACCGTGAGGAAAAGTGACTGGTGACTGGTGACCGGTTCAAGAGGGAGGAGGGAACGCAGCGCCGCAGAAGGGGAATATTGCAGGGAAAAGGCGCGGTTTTATCGGGAAAGCTTGACAAGGACGATGGAGTGGGATAACAAATCGCAAGGACGGAGTGCAGGCAGTCTCCGACTGGTGCAGCGTGCCAAGAACAACGGGTAAGAAGGTTCCCCATGGGGAGGAAAGCATGGAATTCGAGAAAGATCAGTTTGAAGACGACGAAGAGCTGTCCCGGTTGGAAGACGATGAGGAATTAGGGGGTGAGCCGGGAGGAATTGTCGAAGAAGAGGAAGAGCTGCTGATCGTGGAGGAAGAGCCGGCGGACGAAGGAGACGAATCCGCTCCGAAGCCGGCGGCAAAACCCGCGCCAAAGCCCGCCAAAAAGAGGGCTGCTCCGAAGAAGAAGGCCAAGAAGCCCGGAAAGAAGGCCAAGAAGAAGCCGGCCAAAAAGGCGAAGGCCAAGCCGAAAAAGAAGGCCGCCAAGAAGGCCAAGAAGCGGCGCCGCTAGACCGGTTTCAAACCATTTCACCAAAGGCTCCCCGGAAAAACCGGGGGGCTTTTTTTTGCGCGGCGTGCCGGAATGGAGAAGCGGAGCAAGAAGGAAGGTGCGGTGAGGACCGGATTGGATAGGAGCGCGTCCCGGAAAGGGAAAGAGGGGCGCGGGATGGGGCAGGAAACTTGCTTGGAGAATCAAGTATCGCTACGATAACGGCACATGATCAAGGCACTGGAAGAGATCCGGCGGATGCGCGGGGGCGCCCAGTCGCACCTGATGCGATGTTCGGACGGAAACTACTACGTGGTGAAGTTTCAAAATAACCCGCAGCATCGCAGGATTCTGGTGAACGACCTGCTGGGTACGAGGCTGGCGTCGCGGCTGGGGCTGCCGACGGCGCCGGTGGAAGTGGTGGAGGTGGGGGCGGAGCTGATCCGGCTGACGCCGGAGTTGTGCATCGAGCTGCCGAGGTCGCGGACGCCGTGCGCGGCGGGGTTGCAGTTTGGCTCGCGGTATCCCGGGGATCCGCGAGAGTTGACGCTGCACGATTTTCTGCCGGATGAAAAATTGCGGGAGGTCGAAAACCTGCACGACTTTGCGGGGATGCTGGTATTTGACAAGTGGGTATGCAACACGAATGGACGGCAGACGGTTTTTTTTGAGGATCGGGCACGAGCAGGCGGGTTGGTGGCTGGCGCGGGTGGAGCGGGGACAGGACGGGGAGAAGTTGCACGTGGAACGCTGCCGCGGGGTGCAGGGGCAGGCGACGATGCGCCCGGAAAATCGCCGGAAGAAACCGGGCGGGGCCGCGCGTACAAGACGGTGATGATTGACCAGGGATTCTGCTTCAACGCGGGGGAGTGGAATTTCCCGGATGCGCCGCTGCGCGGATTGTACGCGCGGAGCCGGGTGTACGAGGGCGTGACCGGAATGGATTCGTTCGGGCCGTGGCTGGAGCGGCTGGAGAAGCGCATCAACGAAAAGGTGCTGGCCGAGCTGGCCGAAGAGATTCCGCCGGCATGGTATGAGGACGACTACGACGCGGTGCTGCGCCTGTTGGAGCAGCTGCAGCGGAGGAAGCCGCGGGTGGAAGAGCTGATTTTGTCGGCGAAGAGTTCGAACCGCCAGCCGTTTTCGGGCTGGAGGTAGCGGGTTCAGGAGAAGAACGATGAGCACACAAGCACAAATGACCGGCGCAGCGGACCGCACGCTTGCTTACCGCGTGCTGCGCTATACGCCAAACCTGGTGCGCGACGAGTGGGTGAATATCGGCGTGCTGGTGTTTGATCCGGCGAACGGCGAGCGCCGGATGCGGCTGATCGAGGAGCCGGAAGAGTACGCTCGGGTGCGGCGGCTGCACCCGCGGGCGGACGAGGAATTATTGCGGGCGTTGCGCGACGACCTGGAAAATCGATTCGCGACAGCGACGCAGTTGTTTCCCGCTGAAGTCAACGCGGAGGGAAACGGCCACGCCATGCTCGATTGGATGAAACTGCTGGGAAAGTGGGACGAAACGCTTTCGAACGCGCTGCAGATGGCGCCGCAGAAGGGCGTGCACGCGGACGACCTGGACGCGGAGACGGAACGATTGTACGCGGATCACGTGGCGTTGCAGCGCGGCGAGGCGCGGGTGGGCGCGCCGGGAAGCCGCGGGGCGATCCGTTCCTACTGCGCGCAGGTTTTCAAGCAGGCACGTGTGTGGGATCGATTGCAGAAGGGCGTGCGCGCGGAGGAGTTCACGTTCTCCGGCGATCCGATGCGCATTGACTACGGCTACCGGCGGAACGGGACGCGGGGATTCGTGCAGACACTGAGCGTTTCGCGCGCGCCGGGAGACGTGAAGTCTCTGGCCTACACGGTGGAACGTATCCGCGGCAAGGTGGCGGCCAGCGAGTTTACGGCGGTGACGGATGTGCATTTGATCGCCGAGAACGAGCGGCACCAGTTCGTGCGCGAGACTTTACGCGACGCAGGCGTGGAAGCGATACCGCTCGAAGGACTGGCGGTGTGGACGGCGAAGATGCGGCCGATGATTCAGTAGGAAGTAATCAGCGACCAGTAATCGGTGATCAGTAAGAGGAGGCGGATAACAGATAGCGGCGAACAGAGAAACGGTCTCTCAGCGCGGAATCCGGCGGACGAACCGCTCATAGAGCTTGGAAAGCAAGTTAGCGGTAGATTTCCTTGCGGTCGCCGATGCGGAGTACGAGCACCAGCAGGCGAGCGTCTTCGATTTTGCAGATCAGGCGGAAGGATCCGACTCGGTACCGCCAGAATTCACCGAGCCGCGAGCCTTGCAGCGCTTTGCCGATGCTTCGCGGATCATCCAGATTGGCGACGCGTTCCCGCAGAAATCTCAGAATGCGGTTGGCGTGTTGCGGATCAAGCTTGCAAAGTTCCCGGTCGGCTTCCGCGGAAAACTCAATCCTCCAGGGCATGACGCTTCAGGACGTCTTCGAGCGGGACGGTGGGCGATTCTCCGCGGCGGATACGGTCGAGTGAGCGTTCGGCAAGATACAAATCCTCGAGTTCGTCGAGATGCTGGAGGATGGCCTCGCGAACATAGAAGGTCTTGGTGCGACCGGTGCGCCTGGCGAGTTTTTCGAGGCGCTTTTCAATGGATGCAGGAATGCGGATGGCCAGCATAAAACCTCGCTATACAAGTATAGCACGGGTACAAACACGTCACGCGTGGCCACTCACAACCGGTTGCTCCTGGGGAATCAATCGTCGCTAAACGAGCGGCTCGGACCAGTTCTCGAGGGTTTCTTTCACCTTGTGCAAAAACTGGTGGGCGACGGCGCCGTCGACGACGCGGTGGTCGTAGCTGAGCGTGACGTAGCACATCGAGCGGATAGCGATGGAGTCGTTGATCACCACCGGGCGCTTTTCGATCGCGCCGAGGCCGAGAATGCCGACGTTCGGCTGGCTGATCACCGGGAGGCCGAAGAGGCCGCCGAAGACGCCGGGGTTGGTGATGGAGAAGGTGCCTTCCTGGACTTCCTCGGGCTTGAGCTTTTTCGAACGCGCGCGCTCGGCGAGATCGTTGAGATTGCGCTGGATGCCGAGAAGATTTTTTTCGTCGGCGTTGCGGATGACCGGCACGAGCAAGCCCCAGTCGAGGGCCACGGCGATGCCGACGTTGATCTCCTTGTGCAGGACCATGCTGGTGCCGTCGAGCGAAGCGTTCAGCGTCGGATACGCGCGGAGGCCGGCGACCGCGGCCTTTACAAAGAAGGGCATGAAGGTGAGCTTGGTCTCGTAGCGCTTCTCGAACTCTTCCTTGGCTTTCGCGCGGATGGCGGCGACCTTGGTCATGTCGATTTCGTCGACCGAGTAGACGTGCGCGGAAACATGCTTGGAGGCCACCATGTGCTCGGCGATTTTCAGGCGCATGTTGCTGAGCGGCTGCACTTCATAATTGCCGAAGTAGATGCGTTCGCGGGGGACGCCGACCTGAAGGGCGGCGACGTATTGGCTGCCGTGGACCGCGGGCGCGCCGGGGGCAGCGATGGGTGCGGGAGGAGGTGGCGGAGCGGACGGGCGCGCAACAGCGGCCGGAGCCGGGGCTTGCGCGGCGGCTGGAGCGGACTGCCCGGCTATAACGGCTTCAATGTCTTCCTTGGTAATGCGGCCAGCGGCGCCGGTGCCTTCGATGGCGGAAAGATCCACTCCGTGTTCCTTCGCGAGGCGGCGGACGAGCGGCGAGGAGTGAATGCGTTCGGTGGAACCGGAAGCGGCGGCGGCAGGGGCGGCGGGAGCGGAAACGGGCGCAGCGGGTGCGGCGGCGGGAACGGACGGCTTGGCTGCGGCAGGTGCTGGCGCCGGAGCCGGGGCGGCCTTCGCCGGAGAAGCTGCCGGAGCAGGGGCGGATGCGGCAGCGGAGCCCGCACCGTCAATCACCGCGACGATGGTCTGGATGGGAACCGTCTGGCCTTCGGCGATTTTGATCTCTTTCAGGACGCCCGCGGAGGGAGAAGGAATTTCGGCGTCCACTTTGTCGGTGGAAATTTCAAAGAGAGGCTCGTCGCGCTCGACCTTGTCGCCGGGCTTCTTGAGCCATTTGGTGATGGTGCCTTCAAAGATGCTTTCGCCCATCTGGGGCATGACCACATCAACTGCCATGGGATTGCTCTCCTTCGCCTGATCTGCCGGGTGAACTTTCTGGAATGCGTGGCGGTCCTGGCATGTTCCGCGGAACCCAACTAGTTTACAGCGAAAGGCGGGGGGCGAAAAGGGCGGGGCCGGAGAGTGTTACGCGTGCCGGGAAAACGCAGGGCTCAGGGTTTGGCGGTGAAGGTGAAGTTGAGGGTCTGCGGCTCGCCGCTGGACCTGATTTCGATTTCCTGAGACTGGGTGCCCAGCGTTTCATGCCAGGCAGTAATGGTGTAGCGGCCGGGAGGAAGATCCGCCAGCACGAAACTGCCGTCGTCGCCGGTGAGGGCAAAGTACGGCGTCCTTAATATGACGAAGTAACCCTGCATCCACAGATGCAGGTTGCACTTCACGGAAATGAACTCTTCGTTTTCGTAGGCGTAGGCGAAGGGCGGGGTGCGCGCCGGCTGAATCTTGTTCCACTCGCGATTGACCTTGGCGAGAGGATGAACATTGTGAGCGAGCGGGTCGCTGTTGGAGATTTTCACTTCCTGCCCGACGCGGAAGACGAGAACGTGCGTGGTGTACTGGCAGCCCTGCTGGTCGAAGAGGACGGGAGTGGTCGGGGCGGGACCCGGATACGGGGCGCCCTCGGAAATATAGACGACCACGTTGCGGATGGCGTTGCCGGGACCAAGGAGAAGAGATTCGGACGGGAGCGGATTCGCGGCGTGCATTTGCGCGCAGGCGGGCTCCTTCGAAAGATCGAGGGGCTTGGGTTTCAAGGCAGGGCCGTTGAGCGTCACTTTGCCGCTGAGTTTGGTTCCACCCGGTGCGGCGAAGAGCGTTGCGGGAGCGCAGCAGAGGAGCGTCGCCGCGCAGAGGGCGAGCGCCGGCTGCATAGAGCGGAAGCCTCGGGCGTTGGAGGATCCAGAGATCATGGTTCTTGCGGAAGTTGTGAAACGCGGCAGAGCGGAGCGATGAAAGGAGAGAGAGGATTTGCCGTGCCAACCCCGTGCAGATTCGATTTTACTTTGGTGGTGGTGAGTGGTTTTGGGAATGGGAACCGGCAGGTTCAATTGGTTACTAACTTTTTGAGTGGAGAGTAAAAGCCGAACCTACTGGAGAACTTGCCAACGGAGCGCCTCCTCCCGGCTCACTGGAGTTTTGGGTTCCCTATGAGGAGAGACTCGTATGACGCCGCTTTCGTTCACGGCGAAACTCTTCTCCCCTGTCTCGCCTGGATGGTCCCGTCCCAGGAGACTCAGCAAGAGAGAGCCTCCCGGCACGATGTGAAACCATCTTGATGAAGAATGGTGCAGGAATGAGGGAACAGCATAGAAAAGGAACTGGTTCCCAGGCTTGTTGATGATTTCTCCATAGACGTAACCTCCCCGAGCAGCATTCGGAGTTAGGTTCAAACCGAGAAGTTTCGCGTCCGCCAGTTCCGCCATAGTTCCATAGGTGGGTGATGACAACTCCTTGGCGTATGCCGGTGTTTTGAATTCTTCTTCCGCGGCCGCCAAAGAGCGAAGCCGGGATACTGCGATGGATTCCAGAACCGGCCCAGGATCGTAACTCAGCAGCGAAGCAAAGTAGTCTGAGACAGCGAATAGAACAAGGCCGATTACAGCGATCCCGATAACCATTCTTTTCCGGCCTTCACCCTGGCGAATGATCTGAGAGGCCCGCACAATTCCATAAACGGCAATACCCAGGAGCGGAATCAGGGCGATCTCGGTTCCCGCCATACAGAAGACCACACAAACGGTCAAAAGAAGGGTTACGGCTATCCGGTTCCATAGAGTCTTTCGTACCGGCGCAACGGCCGCAAGTCTCCGGCCAAGAATAATTGCGGGAAAGATCAGGAGGATGGAAAAGAGTCCATCGGGCTGCGGCGGGTTGTTTGCGTAGGCGGTCGCCGCACAGCAAAAAAACAACACTAGCAGCAGTCTTAATCTAGTCATGGTCTTCAAAGCCTGCCCTTAATGAGGGCCTCCTGAAGAGGCCTGACTCGCCAACGGAATTCCCAGTCCTCCGCTGGGAAAAAATCATTCCGGGAGAAGGAGTAGCTTACAGGGTGGCCGGTGATATTTGGCGCCATGGGATAGTTCGAAGAAGTCAGCTCGATTCCATCGCCGAGACGAAGGATATATTCACCGTGCTGCAGAGGCTTTCCCCACTTTCTAGTGCTCCTAAGAATGTAGCGAGCCTCGGCCACACGGGTGCCCTGAATATAGTCCAGACGAATCCATCGCTCTCCCGAAGGCCAGAACCATAGGCGAAATACATTCTCACTATGGTAAGGGCGAGTTTCAATCCATTTGAGAAATGCGCCTTTATCATCGACCTCAGAAAGGTGAAACTCAGCAGGCAACGGATGTTCGGAATCGGTCGGAAACGGTACACCCAGTGAAAAGGAGGCCGGGAAAACGGAGCGGTTCACATAGTGGTAGAGGCCGGTTACTTGAACTTGCCCCTCAAAAGCCGAGATTCCAATTCTTTCCCTGTCAAAACGAATTAGAGAGAGTTGGTTCCGCCCAAAGTAAATAGCAGCTAGGACAAGAAAACTAATTTGAACCGCTGCCCAAGGGTGGTGAATGGTCCGGGGCATGGGCTCCTAAAACCTGGCGAGATCCTTGGCGGCGGCGAAGATTTTTTGGGCGTTGGGGAGGAAGGCTTCCTCGAGGGTGGGTGCGTAGGGGACCGGTGTGTCGAGAGAGGCGACGCGCAGGACCGGGCCGTCGAGGTCGTGGAAGGCTTTTTCGAAGAGGATGGCGGCGATTTCGCCGGAGATGCCGCCGGTCTTGGTGTCTTCGTGGACCACCAGGCATTTGTTGGTTTTGCGGACGGAGCGAAGAATTGTTTCCTCGTCGAGAGGTAGCAGAGTGCGGAGATCGATGACCTCGGCTTCGATGCCTTCTTTGGCAAGAGCGTCCGCGGCTTCAAGCGAGGTGTGCATCATCGCGGCGTAGGAAACGATGGTGAGGTGTTTGCCTTCGCGGCGGACAACGGCCTTGCCGAGCGGCACGGTGTAATCGCCCTCGGGAATTTCTTCCTTCAGGCGGCGATAGAGGAATTTGTGTTCGAAGAAGAGAACCGGATTGTTGTCGCGAATGCTGGATTTCAATAGTCCTTTGGCGTCGTAGGGCGTGGAGGGATAGACGATTTTGAAACCGGGAGTGTGCAGGAAATACATTTCGGGGCTCAACGAATGGAAGGGGCCGCCGTGAACGCCGCCGCCGGACGGGCCGCGAACAACGATCGGCGCGGGCGCGTTCCAGAGATAGTGGCCCTTGGCGACAAAGTTGGTGAGCTGGTTGAAGCAGCAGGCGATGAAATCGATGAACTGCATTTCGGCGATCGGGCGCAAACCCAGATAGCTCATGCCGCAGGCGGCGCCGATGATGGCGCTTTCGCTGATGGGTGTGTCGATGACGCGCTCCCAGCCGAATTTTTCGAGCAGGCCTTCGCTGGTTTTGAACGCGCCGCCGTAAACGCCGACGTCTTCGCCGATCAGGACGACGCTGGGGTCGGCGGCCATCTCCTCGAACATGGCCTGGCGGATGGCTTCGAGAAAGGTGATGGGAGCCATGGGTTACCTCCGGGCCTTTCCGCGCGCCGCGGATTTCGCCGGGGTCGATTTTCGGGCTGAAGATTTTGCCGCGGGCTTGGCAGCGGGTTTTGTTTTTGCAGCCGGTTCCTCCACGACGGGTTGCGTGTCGCCAAAATGTATTGGGGCGTTTTCCCGGGAAGAGGATTTTCCGCGGCCGAAGCCTTCGACGAGCCAGACCGGCTCGACGCTGGATTGGGGCGGGGTCACTTCGGAAATCGGGCGCTCCCACTTGGGACGGATTTTGTGGCAATCGTTGCCGGTGCAGTAGACGCCTTCGGAGGCGAACTCCGGCGGTGGCATGGGTGAGTTTTCGGCGAACTCGCGTTCTTTTTCGAGCAGGGCGTTGATCTTGTCTTCGATTTCTTTTTTGCCCTTGGCATCAAGGATTTTTTCGGCGGTCAGAAATTTTTCGTAGAGCGTGATGGGGTCGCGCTTCTCCCAAAATTCACGCTGTTCCGCGGGAACGTAATCAGCGGGATCGTGCTGGGCATGGCCGCGGCGGCGGAAGGTTTTGGCTTCGATGAGGATGGGGCCTTCGCCGGAACGGGCGCGTTCGACGGCTTCCTTTGCGGTTGAGTACATGGCCACCGCATCGTTACCGTCCACGATGTAGCTGGCAATGCCATAAGCCTTGGCGCGGTCGGCCAGATTTTCGATGGGCACCTGGCGGCGCACCGGCGTCGAATACGCCCACTGGTTATTTTCAAGAATCAGGACAAAGGCGGCTTTCTGCGACGCGGCGAGATTCAGGCCTTCATGAAAGACGCCGGTGGAGCTGCCGCCGTCGCCGATCCAGGTCATGGACACGATTTTCTGCCCGAGATACCGGCCGGCCATGGCCACGCCGGTGAGGACGGGAATCAGGTCGCCGAGCATGGAGATGGGCGAAACGATATGCAGATTTTCGAGATCGCCAAAATGGCTGGTGCCGTCCTTGCCCTTGGTGGGCGAAGTGTATTTCGCCATGTGCTGGGTGAAGATGTCGCGCGGGGGAACGCCTTTGACGAGGAGCGCGCCGATGTTGCGGATCATCGGGGCCATCCAGTCTTTTTTCTGGAGGGCGTAGGCGCTGCCGACGGAGATGGCTTCCTGACCGAGGCTGGAGTACAGGCCGCCGACGATCTTGTTCTGGCGGAAGAGGCGGGTCATTGTGTCCTCGACCTCTCGGTTGAGGCGCATAAAGTAATAGAGGTCGAGGTATTGCTGGCGCGAAAGTTTCAGCTTGGCGGCGGTTTCGGTGGCAGGCATCTTCGGCGGCTCTCCGGGTAAATGTCCGGTTGTCTATCTTACGGCGAACAGGGGCAGATGGCGAATTGGAGAGTCGTGGGCGTCCCTCGTGGCGGGTCGGGTTACCCCGTCACGTGATACGAGCGAAGGATTTTCTCGAAGGCGGCTTGCGTCTCGCTGAACAGCGGCTCCACGCACCAGGTGGTGATCCGCAAAAATCCGTCCGGAGTCTGGACGATGGCCACCAGGAAATGGATGGGAAGATTTTCCGCGGCCGTCGAAACTCCCCGATAGGAGAGCAGCAGCGCGCTTTTGCCGTCGATCTTGGTGGGGGTCTCCGAAACCTTTTCGTAGTTTTGCAGGTTCTTTTTGCCCTGGATCTCGACCAGGCCTTTGTAACTGTCCAAAGACGCCGGGTAGATTTCGCTGACAACGACAAGGTAGCGCAGGTCGTCGGTGGAACTGAGGGCCGCAATCACATCAGGTGAAGCACGCAGCGCCGGGTTGACTTTCCAGCCAGCCGGGAGGGAGAGCGAAAATTTCCCGGTCCGGTTCACATAGTCCGTTCCCTTCAGGGATTCGTCGATCGTGGGGAGTTCGGTTTTCGCGGCAGCCGGGGCGGGCGCGCCGCCCGGATTATTTTCCGGAAAACTGATCGAGACGATGTCGGCGCGGTTGACCTGCATTTTGCCGTAGCTGGTCTCGACCTCGATTTTGTCGCCGTTGATGGCGGTCATTTTGCCGACAATCTTCGTGCCGTCTTTCAGGACCAGTTCTTCGGCGACGGCAGTGATACCGAAAGCCAATGCAAGGGACATGATGGCTACGGTGCGATTCATGCGGTTCCCTCCCAGAGACGAGCGGAGATTCTGCGGACGGACGTCCGGGTGCCTATCTTACGGCGAAAAGGGAGAGATGGCGAATAGGGGTTGTGGGCGGGCGGCCCGGGGTGGCGGAGTTTCCTTAATTTTCATGTTGCGCCTGCAACATACTTATGTTGTACTAGCAACATGGAGGCAACGACATGAACACAACCGTGACCAGCAATCTCGAAGCCGTGCTGCGGCGAAGGGCCATCCGTGATTTCGACGCCCTTCCCCTGCCCCCGGAAACGCGGGAACAGATCCTGCGCGCGGCGGCCGCGGCGCCGTCCAGTTGCAACAGCCAGCCGTACCGACTGATCTGGATCGAAACTCCGGAAAAGAAAGGGAAGGCGGCGGAACTTTGCATGGGCCAGCGGGCCGCGAAGACCGCTTCGGCTTTGGTAGTTGCCGTTGCGGACCTGGGAATCTGGAAGCTGACGACCGAGAGCCAGTTGCAATGGATGCGCGAGGCGGGATTCCCCGAAGGCAAGATTCGCGAGTACGAGCAAAAGGCGAAGTTTTCGAAATTGTTTTACCTGCAGGGGTGGGGCAACATTTTTGGCGCCGCGAAATGGGCGATCCTGACGGTGATTCACCCGTGGAAGGTGATCGGCATGGCGCCGGTGACGAGGCAGGGACTCTTCAAGTGGGCGGCAAAAAGCACCGCGCTGGCTTGCCAGAACCTGATGATCGCCGCCGAAGCGCTGGGATTCAACACCTGCCCGATGGAGGGTTTCGACGGCGTCCGGCTCTCGAATTTTCTGGGGCTTTCCCGGCGAACCCAGGAGATCGTGATGGTCATCGCCATCGGGAAAAAATCCGCGCAGCACGTGGACCAGCCGCAGTGGCGGCGGGCACTGGAAGCGACGGTGACGATTCTATGATCGCGGTGGAACAGAAGCTGATCCCGGAAGAGATCCGCAAGGACTCCGTGCTGGTGAACCTGGCGGCGGCGTATTTTTCGGTGAGCAAACAGATGGAGCGCAAGACCGGGTGCACGCAGACACGGGGGTTCATTTTGTCCACGCTGCGCGGCGGCGCGGAGCGCAACCAGAACCAGATTGCCACGATGCTGGGCTTCGACCGGACGGTAGTGCATCGCGCCATCGGAACGATGCAGCGGGAGGGGCTGGTGTCAAAAAAGAAGGCAGCCAAGGGCAGGACTTTTGTGATCCGGTTGACGCCCAAGGGAGAGAAATACCGCGAGTCTTTAATCCGCGGGCGGAAAGCGGCGGAAGAAAAGCTGCGCGAGGCGCTGCAGCCGGAGGAACGCGCAACGTTCCTCCGGCTGCTGGAGGTTGTGGCCGGGCTGGAGTTTTAGCAAGCCGTTGAGCCAAGGTGACTTCGCTTGACGCCCTGCGGAATTCGGTGCTACAAACAGGCGCATTCTGACGCAGGTCGGCCCCTTCCGAAGTTCAAACGTCGCATGCCTGCCCTACGTTTGCGCTTCACGATCACAAGCACATCAGAACGTTTTGCCGCGCAGGCAACACTCGTTCGTTCAAGGAGATCGTTGAAAATGAAGAAAAGAATTCTGCTTTGTCTTGCAGTGGTGATGATGATGTGCCTGACGGCAGCGGCGCAGGACGCCAAGGTGCAGCCGCTGACGTTCTGGTACGAGTACACGGTGAATCCCGGAAAAGATGCGCAGTTCATGGAACTGGTAAAGACGGTGGGCGCGCCGGTGCGCGACAAATTGCTGGCGGATGGCGTGATTCTGGCCTGGGGCGTGCATGTGGGATTGCTGCGCGCGCCGGGGAGCGCCACCCACATCATCTGGTATTCGGTTGCGGACTGGTCCGGCATCGAGAAAGTGGACAGCGGGATGCGGGCGCAGATCGCCAAGCTGGATGAGGAAGCGATGAAGTCCGGCACGGCGAAGAAGGGTTCATCGGGCGGGGCGACGGTGACCGCGCGGATGATGGAAGCGGCAGACGTCAGCAAGACGCGGGATTACATTACGCGCGACCTGGTGTTCGAGCATGGTTCCGGCGTGCCGCCGGCAGGAGTACTGCCGTGGACGCGCTATAACTACGTAAAGGTGAAGCCCGGGAAGGGCAGCGATTTCCGCAAGGTCTGGGAAAAGTACAACAAGCCGGTGTTGGACAAGCTGGTGGCGGATGGCACCGTGCTGGCGTACGGCCTCTCCGTGGAAGAAGTGAAGACGGACGGCGACTTCACGCATTACGTCTGGTATGCCACAAAGGACCTGGCTTCGTTCGAAAAGGTGCGCGCGGCCTACACGGCGGACCGGGATAAGCGGAGCCAGGAAGAGCAGGACGCGATTACGGCGGAGTTCCTGAAGACGATCGATCCGGATGCGTCGCGGTCGGAGGTGGGGCGGTCGATCATGTTCAAGGTAGGCGGGATGAAGTAGGGAGCTAGCTCGTTTTATAAGAAAGAATCAGCAGAGGGCCCCGCGTGCGTGTTTCGGCGCGGGGTCTTTTTTTGGTTGGGAGGTTGGGTTGCATGCTTGAAAGCGGTGGCAGAGCCACCGCACTCCAAAGGAAGAGCGGCCCTTTTCAGAAAGCGGGCCCTACTGCGTCTAGCGATGCGAGCAATTCTTGAGCGGGGACTTCCTTTGGAGTGAGCGAGAAGAGATCGGAAAGATGGTGAATGAGGCGCGGTTTCACTTCGCCGAGTGAGACGTTGCGATGCAGGAGTTTTTCGAGGGAAGTGGCTTTGCGGTCGGCGATGCCGCAGGGAATTATCAGGTCGAAGTAGCGGAGGTCGGTGGAGACGTTGAAGGCGAAGCCGTGGGAGGTGACCCAGCGGCTGATGTGGACGCCGATCGCGGCGAGTTTTTCTTCGGGGATGTTGCCCGGGGGTTGGACCCAGATGCCGGTTTTGCCGGGGATGCGGTAGGCGGTGATGCCGAAATCGGCGGAGGCGCGAATCATGGCTTCTTCGAGCGTGCGGACATACCAGTGAACGTCGCGGCGGATGGGATCGAGATTCAGGATGGGGTAACCGACGATCTGGCCGGGGCCGTGGTAGGTGATGTCGCCGCCACGGTTGGTTTCGCGGAGCTCGACATTTTTTTGGCGCAGGACATTTTCTGAAGCGAGAAGATTTTTCTGGCTGGCGTTGCGGCCGAGCGTGAGGACGTGGGGATGCTCGCAGAAGAGGAGGACGTCGTCGATGGCGCCGGCTTTGCGCGCGGCGACGATGCGCTGCTGAAGAGCGTAGGCATCGGACCAGGAGAGGAGGCCGACGTCGGTGATGAGAAGGGGATTCATTTTGCACTGCAAAAAGAACCGATCTAGAGATCGGCCACTACAAAGGCGCCCGCTTCGGAAAGCGGCCGCTACACGTTGATCTGCAGACCACGGACGGAGGCGAAAGCGTCGCCCATGGCTTCCCAGACCGTGGGATGCGCGTGAACCATGTTCATCATGTCGTCGATGGTGCCTTCGAGGTTCAGGACGGCGGCGGCTTCGGACAGAATTTCGGTGGCCAGCGGGCCGATGATGTGGATTCCCAGGACTTCTCCGTATTTTTCGCCGGAGACAACCTTGATAAAGCCGCCGTGGTTGCCGAGGATGGTGGCTTTGCTGTTGCCCACAAAGGGGAACTTACCGGTTTTCACGGCGAGACCGGCGTCGCGGGCCTGCTTTTCGGTCATGCCGATGGAGCCGATCTGCGGCTCGCAATACGTGGCGTTGGGGATGCGCAGCTTGTTGATGGTGTGGGTGGGCTTTCCGGCGATGTGGGTGACGGCGACGATGCCCTCCATCATGGCAGCGTGCGCGAGTTGCGGCAGGCCGGCGACGATGTCGCCGATGGCGTAGAGGCCGGGTTCGTCGGTTTCCATGAATTGGTTGACGTGGACAAAGCCGCGCTCGACTTTGGCTTTGGATTTTTCCAGGCCGCAATTCTCGGTCATGGCTTTGCGGCCGACGGCGAGCAGTAGCTTCTCGGCCTGCAGTGTCTGCGCCTTCCCATCCTTGTCCTTGAAGGAGACGGTGACGCCCTTGGCGTCTTTCTTTACGCCGTCCACCATGCAACCGGTCTGAATCGCAATGCCCTTCTTCTTGAAGCTCTTTTCCAGTTCGGTGGAGATTTCTTCGTCTTCAACGGGAACGACGCGGGGCAACGCTTCCAGGATGGTGACTTCGGTGCCAAAAGAGTTGTAGATGGAAGCGAATTCGACGCCGACAGCTCCGGCGCCGATGACGATGAGCGTCTTCGGAATTTCCGGCAGCTCGAGAATGGAGCGGTTGGTGACGATGGTCTTGTGATCGGGTTCGATCCCGGGAAGCGATTTGGCTTCCGAGCCGCTGACCATCAGGATGGCGCCGGCTTCGATGATCTCGCGCTTGCCGTCTTTTTCGACGCTGATTTTGCCGGGGCCTTCGTACTTTCCCCAGCCTTGTTTCCATTCGACTTTATTTTTCTTGAAGAGAAACTCGATTCCCTTGGCGTGCTTGGTGACGATTTTGGATTTGCGGGCCAGGATGTTGGTCCAGTTGATTTTCACACCGGGAATTTCGAAACCGAGTTCGGCCGCGTTCTTGAAGTGATCGTAGACATCGGCGTGGTGCAAGAGAACCTTGGTGGGAATGCAACCGACGTGCAGGCAGGTGCCGCCGAGGAATGGATCTTTCTCAATCACCACAGTTTTCAGGCCGAGTTCGCCGGCGCGAATGGCCGCGACGTAACCCCCCGGCCCGCTGCCAATTATTGCCACATCATATTTCGCCACGCGTAGTCTCCCTTCGATCGGGCCAAACTCCACCGCAGGCGCAAAAATAATCGGGCAAAGATGGAAGGTGCAGACGGAATTGCCCAGTGGAACGCCAGCGGGTCCCGCAAAAAGATAATTGTAGCAGCGGGTTTAAGGGCAGGGCAACTCGAGGCCGGCGCCGGCACCGGAGAAGCAGTAGCTCCAGTGGGTACTAGAACAGGAATGAGGGAGGGGACCCCACAAGGCCGTGCGGGTCACTATATACCATTGTTCAATATATTTGACTATTGATATATCGACAGTTAGGGCTGTGAAGCGGGCGCGAAAGTAGCACGCATCCCCGATAAAGAGACAAGCTGACCGCGAGAACGCTTAAAGCAAGTTTCCCGATTCGGGACGCGGCGTGAAAACTTTTGCACAATTCCGGCCGGCGCTGAATCCGGCTGAAATCTTCAGAAAAAGTGATTTTTACTATTGCGTAAGCTACCCCACTGCTATATAAGCAATCGGTCCAAACCTACGGAATACCATCCATACTAGTTATGCTTTCATTAACAGAGGGAGGCCGAGATGTTCAGGGGAGAAGAAACTTATTGGGTTTGCATGAACCGGGATTGCGGAATATCCGCGGTATGCGACGCAACCGAACAGGGAATGGAAACGCACATCTGCCGTTGCGGAAGCCAGATGAAGAAAAAGACACACTCAACGCTCTTTTCGTACCTGGAGTTCTTAAGGGAATCGAATTGCGGCGAGATGCGCGAAACGAACGAAAAGGAAGAGACGCCATGCGAAAACTGACGCCCCCCAAAACATTCAGCCAGGCCGATACGCCGTTGGTCGTGAAGGGCAGCTTGCCGCGTGTTTTTCTGGGCCTGGGAGTTTTTATGGAAGCGGGACTGTTGTTTTGCGGAAGTTATCTGCTGACGGACGCGATTCTGCAGCCCCTGGATGCCGGAACATTTTCGGTGGTCGGAGGCGGGCTGTTTTTGGGGCTGGCGACGGTGCTGCTGTTCTACCTGGCGTGGCCGCTCAAGAGAAAATTCAGCTGGCGCCGGCAGAAATCCGAGCAACTCACCCTGGAAATCACCCTGAAGCCATGCAGAGAAGAGGGACAGTCGCTGAGGCAGTCCGGGTGGGCCGGCGAGCAAAAAGGGCGATTCATCGGGCCGATGTAACCCCGCTTCAGGCGCTCGGCATCGCCGGAAGATATTTTTCCGCAAAGATTTTCCGGTGATGAAGCGCATGCCCGGCGATGATAAATGCGATGGCAAGCACGGAGACTTCCTTGCCGCTGGCGTTGCCGCGGCGAAGCCAGGATGCGTCGTCGAGCGAGCGAATCAGCGCGATGGTGGCGCGGCGAATGGCGGCGAACTCTTCCAGCAAATCCGAGAGCTTTCGCGAAGCGGCGTTTGAATCCCGGACATAGTCGTCCTGTTCGAAGCCGGGAAGCGGCGTCTGATCGCCGCGGGCGATGCGAAGAATGCGGACGGTAAAGATGCGTTCCGCGTCGTTCACGTGGCCCAGGGTTTCCTTTATGGACCATTTGCCGGGCGCGTACCGGAATTCGGCTTGCTGCTCGGTCAGCGGCTCCAATAATTGCTTCATCTCCCGAAGTTCCGCCTCCAGAATCTGCAGAAAATCCCCTTCCGGGACGAGCATTACGTACTTTCCATAGTAGGGAGCGTACTCATTCGACTGCGGGCGCTTTTGTGTCATCATGCGGATACCTCCACCAAACGGCAGAAGAAATATTATAGCGTGAGGGCTGGCGTGGAGGAATTCGGCGGCGGGAAAACGGATGACGGAACTTAATTTCAGGCGGATGCGCGTGGCGTTTCAGGGGGAGCCGGGGGCCTTCAGCGAGTCCGCGGCGATCCAACTTCTGGGGGATGGGATTCGCACGGTGCCGCGGCCGACGTTTGACGCCGCGTTTCAGGCGATCGCCGATGGCGCGGCCGATGCACTGCTGGTGCCGGTGGAAAATACGCTGGCGGGTTCGGTGGTGCGCGTGTATGACCTGCTGCTGGAAAGCAAATTGGAAATGTGCGGAGAGACGATTCTGCCGATTGAGCACCAGCTGATGGGAATGCCGGGGGCGAAACGGGAGGAGTTGAAGGCCGTGGCTTCGCACCCGATGGCGCTGGCCCAGTGCGAGAAATTCTTCGCCGGGAATCCGCAGCTGAAACGCGTTCCGGCGGAAGATACAGCGGGAAGCGTGCGAGAAATGATGGAGCGCGGCGATAAACAATTCGGGTCCATCGCGGGCAGGCGGGCGGCGGAACATTATGGCGCGATGATTCTGCAGGAAAACATACAGGACAACGCGGAGAATTTTACGCGGTTTGTCTTATTGCTGCCGCCCGAGCAGGCGAAAGTTTACCGTGGAGCCGACGCCAGAAAGATTTCGCTGGCAATGCGGCTGGCGCACAAGCCGGGAGCGCTGCTGGCTTCGCTGGAGCCTTTTGCGAATCATGGCGTGAATTTACTGAAGATCGAAAGCCGTCCGATTCACGGAAGGCCGTGGGAATATCAGTTTTATTTGGACGTGGAAGCCGAGGAGCCGGAGCACCTGGAATCGGCGCTGAAAGACGCATCGGAAGCGACGAGTGAATTACGGGTGTTGGGGAAATACGCTGCGGCTCGGCGGTAGAGAAGAACTTAAATGTGGTCACGGAGGAGTTGATCCGGGAAAACTTGCTGGGACTTTAAGTTGAGGTCCTTCGGGGCGCAAACTTCGCGCCCCTCAGGATGACAACGTCTTTTCAGTTTCGACAAGTACTTGTTAAGCGGTCGAGACGGGCTTAGCAGTAACTGCAGGCTTCTTCCCCGACCGTGGCGCCGGTCATGCCGTCCTTCATGCGGCGGAGGCGGCGGCCGAGGCGTTCGGCAAGTTGATGCCGGGCGCGCCACAGCCGGGCCTTCAGCGTGTTTTCGGTGACGCCAAGTTTCTTGGCGGCTTCACCGGTCGAGTAGCCTTCCACTTCACGCAACAAGAACGCGGTCCGCAGCAGCGGCGAAAGTTCGTCGAGATTTTCGTTGATGATCTCGCGAATTTCCGTTCCCGCGTAGACCTGCTCGGGCGTCGGGCCATCGTCGGCGAAACGCTCGGCGGCCGGAAGTTCGTCCTCGTGGTGCGTTTCGTCGAGTGAAACCGCGGGACGCGCCTTGGCGCTGCGGCGCTTCATCAAAGCCGCGTTAATGACGATGCGCGTGAGCCAGGTGGAAAACTGCGAGCGGCCCTCAAAACGCTTCAGGTTGCGATAGGCGGAAAGCAGCCCATCCTGCAGGGCGTCTTCGGCGTCTTCCGCATTGCCGAGCACGCGAAGGGCGGTCTGAAACAACTGGCGGTGGTAACGGCCAAACAGCGCTTCAATTGCTTGAGCGTCGCCCCGCTGACCTGCACGAATCAACTTCTGTTCCGTAAGTTGCGTTGCATTGATCACTTGCGTTGCCATGTCTTCCCCCAAGTAGCTCCATATGAGTCAATACGCTCGAAAAGGTTACAAAATTACCTCAGTGAACCGGAACGCTGCCTCCACCCATCTTTGGACGTTTCAAAAGCAGGAAAATTGGAATGATGCCGAAAAAAATGACGCCCAAAAGTTTGTAATTGTCGACGAAGGCAAGCATCGTTGCCTGGCGTTCGATCAGTCGAAACAGCAAGCCGTGCGCTTGCGCGGCTGCACCGGCGCCAGACGCTCCGCCGGAAATCGATGTGGCGGCAAAGCCTGCCAATGTAGTTTTCAGGGCGGGGTTCATGGGGTTCACATTGTCCATTAGACGCGCTTGATGCAATTGCGTTCGCCGTTCGAGCAAAGTTGTGACCGTGGCAATGCCCACGCTGGCGCCGATATTCCGAGCCAGATTTATGATGCCGGTGCCCATATTGGTTTTTTCGCGCGGCACGTACGCGAATGCCGTGACGTTGATGGGAATAAAAAGAAACGCCAGTCCAAGGGATTGCAGAACACGCCCCAGGACCGCGTGCTTGAAATCGAGCGAAAGATTCCATCCGGCCATCACCAGCAATGCCGATGCGGAAATGGTGCAGCCAAAGGTAATCAGGTAGCGGGTGTCCACGCGGGAAACCAGAAATCCGACAATCGGCATGCACAGCATAATCGTTGCGCCGCCGGGAGAAAGCGCCAGGCCGGCCTTCTCCGCGGAATATCCCATGAGCTGTTGCAGCATCTGGGGGATCAGCACGGTGCTGGAATACAGGACAAACCCAAGGAAGAACATGGCCAGAGTGGAGATGGCGAAATTGCGATCCTTGAGCATGCGGAAATCCACGACGGGCTCTTTGGCTTTGAATTCGCGAATGACGCCGCCGATTAATCCAACCAGCATGAGCACCGCGAACAGGCGAATAAAACCGGAGTCAAACCAATCCTCGCGCTGGCCCTTATCGAGAATAATTTGCAGGCTGCCGAGACCGAGGCTGATCAGGCCGAGGCCGATGTAATCGATGCGGAAGCCGTCGCTGATTTTGATGCGCTTCATGTACGGCGGATCGGAAACCAGGAAGTACGTCAGGCCAAGCGAGATGATTCCCACCGGAACGTTGATGTAGAAAATCCAGCGCCACGAGAAATTGTCGGTGATCCAGCCGCCGAGCCACGGACCCAGCGTTGGCGCAACGACGACCGCGATGCCGTAAACGGCGAAGGCCATCCCGCGCTGCGACAACGGAAATGTGTCGTTCAGGATGGCTTGTTCGCTGGGCTGCAGTCCGCCGCCGCCGACTCCCTGAAGGATGCGGAAGAAGACCAGCATGCCGAGGCTGGCCGCAAAGCCGCACAGAAACGAACTGAGCGTGAAGATGGCCACGCAGCTCATGTAGAAACGCTTGCGGCCAAGCAGCGAGGAAAGCCAGCCGGAGAGCGGCAAGATCACCGCGTTCGAAACCAGATACGAAGTGAGCACCCAAGTGGACTCATCCGCACTGGCGGAAAGATTGCCTGCGATGTGCGGCAAGGCGACGTTGGCGATGGACGTGTCGAGCACTTCCATAAACGTCGCAAGCGTCACCGTGACCGCGATCACCCAAGGGTTGATCGAGCCATCCGGCATCCGCAATTTGGAGATGAATCTTTCCATCATATCCTTCGCTTCAGACTCGCTCTACTTCGTGATCACCGTGACATCCGCATTCATACCGGGGCGCAACACCGCGACGTCGGCGGGAATGGGATCGAGAACTATTTTTACCGGAATGCGCTGCACCACTTTCACGAAATTCCCGGTGGCATTTTCGGGCGGCAGCAGGCTGACGACCGCCCCCGTGGCTCCGGAGATCGAATCCAGGTGGCCGGGAAAAGTTTTGCCGTACGTATCCACTTCGACGTACACTTTTTGGCCGGGGCGCATTTTGCGCAACTGGGTTTCCTTGAAATTAGCCGTGACCCAGACGTCCTGCAGCGGAACGATCACCATCAATCCTTGGCCCTGCTGGACGATTTGGCCGTCTTCCACCTGCTTGTGCGTCACCACGCCATCAATCGGCGCGACGACGTTGCAATAGCTGAGATTCAGTTGCGCCGCATCCACCTGCGCGCGGGCCTCCTGGACTTTCGCAAGCTTGGCCTGGGCATCGGCAGAGCGCATGGCCACCCGCTTGATATCGGCGTGGGCGCTGGCTACCCCAGCCTGCGCTTGCAACACGCGGGCCTTGGAGGCGTCGAGCTGTGCGCGGCTGATTTCGACGTTGCGTTGTGCCTGCACAAGTTTTTGCTGATCGGCATTGAGTGCGCTGGCGGTGGCGTCGGCGTTGGCTTTCGCAGCGTCATACTGCTGCTTAGAGATTTCGCCCTTTCCCATCAGCGGCAGATAGCGAGCCAGGTCGGCCTGCGCGAGTTGTGCGTTGGCGCGGCTCTTTTCGATATTGGCTTGTGCGTAGGCGAGATCGGCAGTTTGTGACTGCTCGTAAGTTGCCTGTGCGCGCATCAGATCGGCTTGGGCGCCGGCGAGTTGGGCTTGCGCGCTGGAAGTGCCGCTGGCGGTGTCTTCGCTGGTGCGCGGAACATCGACGCCGGCGGAGCGGGCTTCGCCCTCGGCAAGTGCGAGGGCGCCCTTGGCCTGGTCGAGCGCTGCCTGATAGTCCGCGGGATCCAGTTGGACGAGAACCTGTCCGGCCTTCACCGGTTGGTTGTCTCGCACCTGAACTTTTCCAACGCGGCCGTAAATTTTCGCGGCGATCGGCGTGATGTGGCCGTCCACCTGGGCGTCGTCGGTGCTTTCGCGGTTGTGGAAATAGAGGAAAAGGCCAAGCGCCGCGGCCAGCAACGCGATGCCGCCGATGATCAGGCGCGTGCGGAGCTTGGAACTCACCGCGGGTTCCGGGCCAAGATCGAGCCTCTGGGTCTCCGGCTGGGGCACCTTTATATTTGCCGCGTTTTCCAGTCCTACATCGATCTCAACACTCATGGGTCCTCACTTCGCGTAAGTTTTTTCCATCTGGCCAACGGCGCGCGCGAAGTCGGCACGGGCCTGGTTGAAACGATAGAGCGCCGCGATCTGGTTATCGTTGGCGCGGGAAAGCGAATCCTGGGCGGAGATGACTTCAATGTTGTTGGCGACGCCGGCCTTGAAGCGGTCGCGGGCCTGGTCGACCTCTTCCTTGGCAAGCTGTACTCCGAGGTTGGCGACCTGCACTTCGTTTCGCGCGGATTGCAGGTTCAGGAGCGCAGTCTTCACGTCGAGAGCGATCTGATTCCGCAGATCGGCTTTTTGCTGATCGATTTTCTGCAGCTCCAGATCGGCTTTGACGATTTCGGCCCGGATCCGGCCGCCGGTGAAGAGCGGCATATTTACGGAAGCCTGATATTGATACGTGGGAATGCCCGTGCTGGAGGAGTTCCCGTAATACGCCCAGTTTCCGTCGAAACGCAGGGAGGGCAGCCGCTGGTATTGCGTGGCCTGCTTTTCGAGCTTGGCTGATTTTTGCTGGGCTTCGATGGATTTCCATTCCTGGCGCGCGGAGAGCGCTTCGTCGATGCTGGCTTCCACATCGGGCTGCGGCGTATCGAAGAAGCCGAGCGAATCCGCGAGCTCGATTTTCTGTCGCGGATCGAGATTGAGCAGCTTGCTGAGGCCGAAGAGCGAGGCTTCGCGGTCGTTCTCCGCTTCGATGAGGCGTTGCTTTTCGTTTTGCAGTTCGACGTTTGCGCGCAAGGTGTCGATGCCCGTGCCCACTCCTTCTTTCTGCAGGTCGGCGGCCTGGTCGTAGAGGGCTTGCGCAAGTTCCACGCGCGAGCGCGAGGCTTCGACGTTGGCGACAGCACGCAGCGTCCCAATGTATTGTGAAACTACAAGCAGGATTACCTGCTCGCGTGTCGAAAGGCTGTCGGCCTTGCTGGCATTCACGTTGCTCTGGGCCGCTCGGAAACGCTTCCAGAGAGAAAAATCGAAAATATTGCTACCGAACGTCGGCCCGGCGGAAAAGAGTTGGTAAGGACCGATGTGACCTGGAAACGGGAATCCCGGAGGAAGCTCGCCGCCAAACTGGGCTTTGACGTTTTGGCGGTTCGCGGAATCCGAGACGCGCAGGTCGGCTTGCGGCAGGAGTTCGGCGCGGGTGATGTTTTTATCCTGAATGCTCTCAGCCGCGTTGAGCACGGCGATTTGCTGCGTCGGGTTTTGCTTGATGGCCAGCGCAACGGACTGTTCCAGGGTGAGCTTGAGAATGTCTGTTGGCGCATTAGCCGGCAGAGCGGCGTTTTTGGTCTGCGCCCCGGCAAATGCGGGAACAAGCAGCAGGCTGAAAAAAATCACGTAGAAAATGAACGGCGAGCCCTTGGAAGGATCGTTGTCCTTGGGTTCTTTGGTCCCGCGGGCCTCCGTCTTCCTGCCCGAGCCGATGATTTCCGTTACCACCGCCTGGTTCAGGCAGCCCTCAGCGAGTAACTCCGCGCCGAGGCGGTACATCTCCTTCAGGAGGACCTTGCCCGCGTTATCAATGAAACTGACGCCGCAGAGATTGATGCAAAACTTTGGGCGCGGAGTCGCAGCGGACAGCTCACGCCAGCACTGTTCGAGAGTAGCGACTCGGGGTCCGGAGAGGGAACCCTCGACGGCGAGGAAGAGCTTTCCCCGCCTGTTTTCGGTGGTAATTCTTAGCATGTAGATTGGTCTCGGGTTTGGATAGGTGCACGGAGGAGACCAATCTGCGTTTAATTGCGTTCACAATTAAACGATTATTTTACTATAAGTTAGTTACTGAGCGGGTTGCGGGACAAGAGAGGGAAAGGCATTTATTTGCCACATGCCTATATAATGGCATATGTCAGTAGACCATATGTGGGCATATTGGCAGTGAGGCTCCTGGGAGGGATTCACCCCATCGCCCTTACTGGGCTGTTCCTGCGATCGCTTGCTAGTGGCGAACGGCAATGCCCTGCATTTCGAAATGTCCACCGCGAAGAATGGAGCCTGCACCGATGAACGCGCGCGCCGGAAAATCCTTGGAGAACTGCGTGCGGTATGCGGCGTTGAACTTGTCGTAGAGCGAGAGGTCGGTGCAGAACACCTGCACGAAAACCAGGTCGTCCATGTTCATTCCGGCGGCGCTCAGAGTGGCTTTGTAGCTGTCGAATAGATTTTTGAGTTCATCCTCGATCTTTTCGGGCGCTTTTCCGGTTTTGGAATCGAGGCCGATGCTTCCGGCAAGATACAGGGTGTCGCCGGCAAGGATGGCGTTGCTGAAGGGAACCTGAGCCGGTTTGTCCGGCAAGTTGATGACGCGGCGCTTGGATTGCGCCTCTCCCTGCGAGAGGGCGCCGCGAACGGTGAACACGGTGGAAAGGCCGAGAGCAACGAACAAAATCCACACACGACGATTCATGGAAAGCTCCTGATCGAACGGATTTGCAACTGGCGGCGAGTGTAAATCGAGGACTGGGAGACGGCAAGCGAAAAGCAACGGCGGAATCGAGCTTGGCCGCGCGCTGACATTTGATAGAATGCCCGCGCAACGGGAGACATTCATGAAAACTCGACAGATGTGCTGGATTGGGATTGCATCGATTCTGCTGGTCTCGGGAATGTCGGCAGCGGCGCAGGACGATATAGATCAAAAGATCGACAAGAACATCAACGACTGGGTGGGCACCTACAAGCACCTGCACGAGCACCCGGAGCTTTCGACGGAAGAAAAGGAAACTTCCGCGCTGCTTGCAGCTCAGTTAAAGAAGTTGGGCTACGACGTGACCGACCATTTCGGGAAATATGAATCGGGGACGGCTGCTTATGGAGTGGTTGCCGTGCTGCGGAATGGTGCGGGTCCAACGGTTTATGTGCGCACGGATATGGACGCGCTGCCGGTAACGGAAAATACCGGCTTGGCGTACGCCAGCAAGGTGCGCGAGAAACGGCCGAACGGCGAAGTGGGTGTGATGCACGCCTGCGGCCACGATCTGCACATGACGGTATTTCTGGGCACCGCAAGGATGATGGCGGAAACGAAGGACAAGTGGAGCGGAACTCTAGTGATGATCGGGCAGCCGGCGGAAGAAACGGTCGGCGGCGCCTCGGCGATGCTGCAAGCCGGTTTGTTCGCAAAATTTCCCAAGCCGGATTATGTGGTTGCGCTGCACGATACATCGGCAGTGCCGGCGGGCAAGGTGGCGTGGCACGCGGGGACGATGCTGGCGGGCGCGGACTCCGTGGACATTACGATTCGCGGATATGGCGGGCATGGAGCGGCGCCGTATGTGACCAAGGATCCGATTGTGATCGGCGCGGAGCTTGTGGTCGCTTTGCAGACGATCGTCAGCCGGGAGGCGGATCCGCTGGTGCCGACGGTGGTGACGGTGGGATCGTTCCACGCGGGAACGAAGCACAATATCATCCCGGACGAGGCGCACCTGCAATTGACGGTGCGGACGATGACGCCGGCCCAGCGGGAAAAAGTGCTGGCGGCGATCAAGCGCATTACGAATGGAATCGCCGATGCGGCGGGAATCCCAGCAGAACGCGCGCCGATCATTGAAATCGCGAAGGACCACGTACCCGCCACAATCAATGATACGGCGCTGACGCAGCGCGTGGCGGCGGCGCTGGTGAAATCGGTGGGCAAGGAAAACGTCTGGCCCGGAGAGCCGATTATGGGCAGCGAGGATTTCAGTTTGTACGCGCTGGAAGATCCGAAGCCGCCGATTACGATGTTCTGGCTGGGAGCCACCGATCCGGCAAAATGGAAAGAAGCGAAAGAGAAAGGAACCCGCCTGCCGGGGCCGCACTCGAGCGAATTTGCGCCGCTGCCGGAGCCGTCCATCCGGACGGGGGTGAAGGCGATGACCGGGGCGGCGACTGAACTGCTCCACAAATGATTCAGGAAAAGCTAGAAGCAAGAACGGATTTAACACTGAGTTCGCAGAGGAAGAGCACAGAGGACGCACAGAAGAAAATTCCGGACGCGTGACTAGGGCTTGGGTGACTCCGCCGAGGCGGGCGTGGCGGCAGGCGCAGGCAATTTCTCGGAATCTTTCCGCTGATTGGCCTCCTGCTTTGAAATTTCATTGATTATTTCCGCGGTGCGCTTCTGGCTGATCTGGCAGGCGGCATCGTAAATCCGGCACTGGGCCAGGGTAAATTTGCAGCCGCAGGTGCAGGACTCGGCGTTGAATTTGTGCAGGGCGGCATCGCGCTGCTCGGGCGAGAGTTTGGACATATCCACGCCGGGAAGGATTCTGGCGCGGTCGGCGTGCTTCAGAAAAATGTCGCCCTCATCCTGAAAGGTCTCGACTTTGGCGGCTACGGGAAGTCCGAGCAAGGCGCGCACTTCGGTTTCATAAAGAGCGGGATTGAAGAGGCCAACGTGTTTCTGAACGACGCGGCCCTCGGCGTTGATGACAAACACGGTGGGAAGCGCGGCAATGCCACCATAGGCAAAGCGCGTTTCGCTATCCGCCATGGCGACGGGATAATTGATGCCCTCGGATGCCATCACGCTGCGGATTTCCTTTTCATCGTCGTCGTCCACCACCAGGCCAATAATCTGCAGGCGGTCCTTGTAGCGGCTCTGCAACGCGATTAACTCAGGAATTTCCGCTCGGCATGGGCCGCACCAGGTGGCCCAAAAATTCAAAAGGACCACCTTGCCGCGGGACGCTTCGAGACTCAAATCGTTGCCCTCGATTTCCTTAAGCTTAAAGCCGGGAGCCGGATCGGGATCGCGAACAAAACGAATTACGGGCAATTGCGCAAAACACGAGCTTGCAAGCGTCACGAAGACGAACGCCGCGAGTAGCCCGATGAACGGCACGGAAGAGGCGTATTTTCGTTTTGGCGGCAGTTTCATCATTTACCTTTTCAGGAAAACACAGTCCCCTGGTTTCTCCAAGCGCGGGTTTCGTATCAGACAGGGCGCCGGATGCCCAGCTTGCGGATGCGGGCCTGCAGGGTGGTGCGCTTCATCCCCAACAAGCTTGCGGCACCCCGCGGCCCGGCGATGCGCCAATTGGTTTGGCGCAGCGCGCGGAGAATGTGCTGGCGGTCGGCATCCTCAAGAGTGGTAATCGGAGATGCAGCAGCGGCGGATGCCGCCCCAATTCCCAGTTGGTTGGAAGATTGTTCCCCAGCGCCGGCAGCCGCTGAGAAAGCGGAGGCGGCGGCTTTCAATTCGCCGATCGGCACGCGAAGTTCTTTGCCCGGCGAGAGCAACACGGCTCGTTCGATCAGGTTTTCAAGTTCGCGAATATTCCCGGGCCAGGAATAGTTAACCAGCGCGTCCATGACGTCGGCGGGAATGTATTCGACGGTTTTATTTTGGCGCCGGCTGAAGGCCTGGACAAAATAACGGACCAGCAGCGGCACATCTTCACGCCGTTCCCGCAACGGCGGCACCACGATCGGAAAAACGTTGAGCCGATAATAAAGGTCGCTGCGGAATCTGCGCTCGGCGACGAGTTGCGCGAGATCACCGTTGGTGGCGGCGACGAGGCGCACGTCCACACGCAATGTTCGGTTGCCGCCCAGGCGTTCGAACTCCTGCTCCTGCAAAACACGCAACAGCTTTGGTTGCAGCTCCAGCGGCAGGTCGGCGATTTCATCGAGGAAGAGCGTGCCGCGGTCGGCAAACTCGAACCGTCCGATTTTCTGGGTCAGCGCCCCGGTGAAGGCGCCGCGTTCGTGGCCGAAGAGTTCCGATTCAAGAAGGCCGGCGGGGATCGCGGCGCAATTCACTTTGACGAAAGTACGTTCGCGGCGCGGGCTCAGGTTGTGAATGGCGCGGGCGATAATCTCTTTGCCGGTGCCGGTTTCGCCCTGAATCAGCACGGTGGTTCCGGCGGGCGCGGCGAGCTCCACCTGAGCCAAGGTGCGTCGCAACACCGGGCTATCGCCGATAATTTCCTCAAAATTGAATTCGGAGCGAATTTCCTCCTCGAGGTACAGCTTTTCGACGGCGAGCTTGTCCTTGAGGGCGTCGATTTCCTTGAAGGCCAGTGCGTTTTCAAGTGCGATCGCCACCTGCACGCCAACTTGTTGCATGAGTTCGACATCGGCGGGCGTGAACGCATCGGGATTGCGGCTGGCGAGATTGATGGTGCCGAAGGTGCGGCCGTGGGTCGTCAAAGGCACGCAACAGATGGCCTGCACCGATTGCTCGCGCAGGAATCGCAAAACATCCTTCTGAAATTTATCCAGGTCCTTCCCGCGCGTAATAAGTATCTGATTGCTGGAGAAGCATTGGCCGGCGGGCGAACCTTCCAGGGGAACGGTGATTTCAGATTTGGCGATCGAGGAATTCCCCGGCAGATCGAGATAGTGAATTTTCAGCAGCCCGGATGCGGTGTCCAGCAGCGCAAGGCTGGTGTAGTCGTGCTGGAGAACAGGTTTGATGGAAGAAACGATGCCTTTAAAAACCGTGGCAGGGTCGCGGGTGCTTACGAGGAGATTGTTGATCTCAAGCAGAACCTGCAAGCGATCGCGTTCCCGCGCCAGCTGTTTCTGATAGGCTTCCGCGGCCTCAAAATTCAGGGCATTGTCCACGGCCACGGCAACCTGCGCAGCCACCCGGCGCATGAACTGGATTTCAGCTTCGCTGATGCCCTGCGGAACGAAACGCCCGAAAACCATTGTGCCCAGCCGGTGATGAGCGGTGGTCAGCGGAAGAATCGCCGTGGAGTGCACGCCGACGGCTTGCAGCTTCTGCATGAAGTGGGGATAGCGCGCATCCTTCGAAGTGTCCTGCGTGAGAAAGAGTTCCTGATTTTCGAACACCCAGCCGGAGGGCGAGTTGGCCACGGGCATTTCTTCGGGGCCTTTATCGGAGAAAGGACCCTTGGTTTCCAGAACGTGGAGTCGCATGGTGCCGCGCGCCGGATCGTGAAGAATCAGTCCGAGAAAATCAAATTGCAGGACGGCGTGGAGCCGATTGGAAAGTTCGTGGAAAAGCAACTTCAGGTCGCGCTGCTGGGCGATTGTTTCGCTGACTTCGAGTAGGGCTTCAAACTGGCGGACGGGTTGCGCCAGGGGCGAAGTAGGGGTCGTGTCGGGAGATGTGTCGGACAGCTTCGCCATAAAGCGAGAATAGCATCGGGTTCCGCAGGCTCACAACCGAAGGCAAGGTGTGCGGGAATCGGGCGGTAATCATGTACTCGCGAGATTGTGGTGGACGATTCATCCGATTCGGGGCGAAGGGTGACCTTTTGGCGATGAAGAAAGAATGAGGATAAGTTCCCGATTTGCCATTGCGTTTCGCTCTGGCCCAATTGGGGGCGGTGGATGAAATTCTCAAGCAAGCCCTGCCGTGATATTCTAAATAGGTTGCAGGCCCGTAGCTCAGTTGGTTAGAGCGCCTCCCTGACACGGAGGAGGTCGATGGTTCGAGTCCATTCGGGCCTACCATTTTTTCCCTGCAAAGATAACTCGATCAGAATCACAAAAAAACTTCACCTGTGAATTGGTCATTCCTGCCTCCGAGATCGCTGGCGGTGACCGACTTGAACAGCCACGTCTGACTTCGCTCAGTACGATCAGAAATCGTGCATCAGCTCGCGCCAGAGAATTCTAGTTTCGTGAGAAACCCAAGACAGCCGGGTGAACGCCAGCGCTATGGCACCCACCGCCTCAGGAATTAAACAGTGCGTTCACGCGATTGTAAAAAAACGTCGTCTAGACTTCGCCAGTAACGTGGTCTGTCCGAAACACTAAGAGAGAGGGTTGGTGACGTTGATGACGGTGAAAAATGAAGTTGGCTCGAAATTGCCAGGCAGGAGTTCGCATTGGGTGCGCAGATTCCTATTCCCGGTGAGCGCGATAGCAGTAGTGTTGGCGATGACGCTCGCGGCCGTGCCGGCTAGCGCGCAAGATAACAACGCGAACGGAGCAGGGGACAACGGCGTCTATTCCATTGGGCTCTGGGGCGACATGCCTTATTCCGATGTGCAGGCGTTAACCGGAGTGCCGAATTTGATCGCCGACATGAACTCGCAGCATCTTGCCTTCACCGCCCAGGACGGCGACCTCAAGGCGGGCAACGGAACTCCGGGCTCGGTGACGCCGACTACCTGCAGCGACGCGCTTTATCAGCAGGCACTGGGCTTTTTCAACTCACTGACGGCGCCCGCGATTTTCACCCCAGGCGACAACGACTGGACCGACTGCGATCGAGCAAAGAACGGCGGCTTTTCGTCGCTCGAGAGGCTGGACCACGAACGGGCGCTCTTTTTCAGCACGCCGTATTCATTCGGCAAGCATCGGATTTTTCAAGAGGTGCAGCTGGACCCGATTTGTCTGGGCGTCAGCGGCAGCGTACCGTGCGTTGAAAATCGCCGCTGGAATGTCGGTGGCGTCACCTACGCGACGCTGAACATTCAGGGTTCTTGCAACAATCTCTGCGACACCAATCCCGATCCGGCCGAATACGCGGCGCGCAACGCGGCTGATATCAAATGGATGCAACAGACTTTTGATGAAGCGAAGGCACAACAGTCTGTCGCGATCATGTTCATCACTCAGGCGGATCCCGGATTCGATACGGCCGGCTCTCAAGGCGCGCCGTTGCGCGATCCGAACACGCTGGTTGAAACAGACGGCCTTCCGGACGGCTTCCACGATTTCCTCGTGGCGCTGCGCAATGAGGTGGTCGCGTTCGGCAAGCCGGTGGCTTACGTCCACGGCGATTCGCATTACTTCCGGATTGATAAGCCGCTGATGAACTCTCAAGGATTCCGCATCCAGAATTTCACGCGGGTTGAAACCTTCGGCGATCATCAGGAAGCGGGCAACAATGACGTGAACTGGCTGAAGGTGACTGTGGACATCCACAGCCGCGAGATCTTCAGCTACCAGCCCCAGATTGTTCCGGCCAATCAGCCGGCCAACCCGATACCGTAGAGTTGGGAAAACCAGAGCTACAGAAAAACCAGGTGAATCGAACAAGCGGGCGGGGGCTTCGGCACCCCGCCTTTTTTATTGAGTTGCCAGAGCGGCGCCAATCTCGAAACGACAATGCTTTTTTCAGCGCTAGTTCGCAGGCGGATTCAGATAAATCGCCGGAACGTTTTGCTGAACTTGCGTGTTCAGGGCCGCCAAATCGCTGGAACGAATTTCCTTCCACTTGGCAATCAGCGGCACGGCTTGCCGGCTCAAGTCTTCGAACACGGCGTATTGCTGCTGGGTCGGCGCGTCGTCGTCTTCCACGCTGAACGTGAGGTAGTGAAGCTGTTCATCGAGCATATTGGGATAATTCAGGTTGGCCTCGGAGCTTTTCGCGTTCACCTGCAATAATTGCTCTTCGATCGGTGTCATTTTTTTGTCGAGCGAATCTGCCGCGTCGGAGACCGATTTGAAGCGCGCGTCTTGCAGCCGAGATCTCAGTCCGCGCAACTGGACGCGGGTTTCCCGGATCTCCCGAACCGTGTCGTGGAGGCTGCTGAGCGTTTCTCGAATCTTCAGCTCCAGATCGAATTCCTTCGCCATGTCGGCAGGCGAAACGCTCACCCGCGGATCCATTTTCAGCTGCAGTGGAACCGTCAAACTCTTGCCGTCCGCGGAAAGTTTCACCTGGTAATCGCCGGGTGGAACAATCGTTCCGCGAGAACGAAATTCCGCCAAAACTTCGCCGGGTAATGGATGAGGACCTTCGTTGCGCAGGTCCCAGGTGAACCGGTTGAAGCCGGCGCCCGCGGGTATCACTTCCGGAGGAGCCTGCAGGTCCGGCCATTCCGGCGGAGTCTCCGATTGTTTTTTCTCCACGCTCGAATAGCGCCGAACCAGGGCGCCTTTGTCGTCAAGAATTTCGAGTGTGACCTCGCCCTTCGGAGCGCTCTTGAAGTAATACGTAAGAATGGCTCCATTGGGTGAGTTCTCTCCCACCGGGCGGCGCCGTTCGAATTGATCGGGGAAGTGCACGCGGTAAGTCGGCGAAGGGTTCAGCAGCAGCATTTGGCCTTCGGGCGAGCGTCCCGCCAACTGCCGGAGCGGCGAAATGTCGTCTAGGATCCAGAAGGAACGCCCGTGGGTGGCGACGACCAGGTCGTTGTTTTTCAAGACGAGGTCGTGAATGGGCGTCATCGGAAGATTCAGCTGCAGCGACTGCCAATTCGCGCCCGCATCGTAAGAGATAAATATTCCGGTCTCGGTGCCCGCGTAAAGCACACCAGGCTTCACGGGGTCTTCCCGGACGACATGCACGTAGGCGCCGTTCGGAATGCCTTTGGTGAGCTTCGTCCAGGTCTTTCCGGAATCGCTGGTCTTATATATGTAGGGCTTCAGGTCATCGAGCTTGTGACAATCAACGGCGGCGTAAGCAGACGCGGCATCATGCGGAGAGGCCTCGATCATGCTAACCAGGCTCCACTCCGGCATACCTTTCGGAGTCACGTTTTGCCAGGTCTTGCCGCCGTCCGGCGAAAGCTGGATCAGTCCGTCGTCCGTGCCGGCCCAGAGCACTTCCTTCTTTTTGGGCGACTCGGCGATGGTGAATACGGTGTCGTAGAACTCGACGCTGGTGTTGTCTTTCGTGATTGGGCCACCGGAAGATTCCTGCTTGCTCTTGTCGTTCCGGGTCAGGTCCGGACTGATGGCGCTCCAGCTTCTTCCGTGATTTGTGCTCTTGAATACCATCTCGGCGGAGGTATAGAGGACATCTGGGTCGTGCGGGGAAATCACGATCGGCTGCGTCCATCCAAGGCGGAATTTCATGTCTTTGGCGCCGTGGCCGGAATAGTCGACCGGCCAGACGGTGACGTCCTGCGCCTGCATGGTGCGCTTATCCCAACGAGTCAGCGCGCCGTTCCCCGAACCGGCGTACACAATATTTGAATCCCGCGGGTCAGGCACGACATAACCGCTCTCGCCCCCGGCCACGTCGTACCAGTGTTGGCGCCCGATGTATCCATCGTCGGTTCTGCTGGCGATGGCGACGGTGCTGTTGTCCTGCTGCGCGCCATAGACGTAATAGAGGAACTGGTTGTCGGCGGCAACGTGGTAAAACTGCGCGGTCGGCTGATTTTCCTGGCTTGTCCAGGTTTTCCCAGCGTCCACCGTGATTGTGGCGCCGCCGTCGTTGCCGTTGATCATGCGCTGCGGATCATTCGGATCGATCCACAATCCGTGATGATCGCCGTGGGGCGCGGGCAACAGTTCAAGCGTCTTGCCGGCGTCTTGCGAACGAAACATTCCGGTATTGAGCATGTAGACCGTATCCACGCTCTTGGGATCGGCGAAGATGTGCGTGAAGTACCACGCGCGCTGCGTCAGCCGCTGGTCCTCATTGATTTTCGTCCAGTTCTCGCCGCCATCATCGGAGCGATAAAGGCCGCTGCCGTCTTTGGCTTCGATCAAACTGTAGACGCGGTTGGAATCCGCCCCGGAAACGGAGATGCCGATGCGTCCGAGCAGGGAAGTTGGCAGACCTTTTCCTTCCAGGTGCTTCCACGTCGCGCCCCCATCCGTGGATTGATAGAGCCCGCTGCCCGGGCCGCCGCTATCGAGGCTCCATGGCGTGCGCTGCACCTGGTACAACGCTGCGAACAGCACATTCGGATTGTGCGGGTCCATCGAGATATCGATCGCGCCGGTGCGGTTATCTTTAAAAAGAACTTTTTCCCAGGTTTTTCCGCCGTTGGTGGTGCGAAAAACACCGCGTTCGTCGTTCGGTCCATAGGCATGGCCCAACGCAGCCACGAAGACAATATCCGGATTGCGCGGATGAACAATTACACCGGCGATATGCTGAGTGTCGGTCAGACCGATGTTGGACCAGGTCTTTCCCCCGTCTGTGCTCTTATACATTCCGTTGCCATAGGAAATGTTGCCGCGGAGACAAGATTCCCCGGTGCCCACATAGATTACGTTGTGATTTGAATCCGCCACCGCGATGGCACCGATGGAAGCAGCCGCCTGCTTGTCAAACAGCGGCGTCCAACTCAATCCGGCGTTCGTGGTGCGCCACACGCCTCCCGCCACGCCGCCAAAATAAAAGGTATTCGAATCGCCGGGAACGCCGGTTACCGCCAACACTCGCCCGCCGCGATACGGCCCGATCGAGCGCCACTTCAATCCCTTCTCCAGACTTTCGGCGGATTGATCGGGACCTTGCGCGAGGACAGGGGACGAGAATTGGAATACGAGTCCAAGTGCGAAGGCAATTTTCAAGACGAGCTTCATAAAGTCTCCACGGACGGTTCGATGAGATGCCCATACTATTACCGGCTGGGCTTGCAAGTACAGCGTGGCAACTGGTTGCGCGTTTTTCACGAGCGCTCCCGGTGCTACCGTTTAGACGCCGCTGATTGCCGTTTAGCTAAGAGAAGCCTCATGACTATTCAGATCGAAACTGGCAGTTCGGGTCCTGGCGGAGAAGATTCTTGAAGGGATTCCCGGCGGGAGCGCCAAGCTGGCGGGCAAGCCGTTCATCAAGAACGCAAGGTGAACCAAAGCGGATATCATAACCACTGATTGACTTCGTATGTAGTCCACCCCTACCATTCACCAACACTCTTACGCCCAGTCCATGATTGGCCAGACCATTTCGCATTACCGCATTTTGGAGAAAATCGGCGCCGGCGGGATGGGTGTCGTTTATAAGGCCGAGGACCTGAAGCTGCAACGCACGGTCGCGCTGAAATTCTTGCCCGCGGATCTGGCCTTGCACCCGCGCGACAAGGAAAATCTGATTCGCGAAGCCCGGGCCGCCTCTGCCCTCGATAATGCCAACATCGGCGCCATTTATGGCCTGGAAGAAGGCCCGGATAAGCATCCCTTCATCATCATGGCGTATTACGAGGGGCAAACGCTTGCGCAGATTCTCTCGACCGGACTTGCCTCGCTGCCCCAATCTCTCGATCTGCTGCTGCAGATTGCACGCGGGCTTTCGGCCGCGCACGCGCGCACCATCGTTCATCGCGATGTGAAACCCACGAACATCATCGTCACGCAAGATCAAGTTGCCAAAATTGTGGATTTCGGACTGGCGCGCGTGGTGGCGAATTCCAGCGCCACACAAACCATGCAAACCTCCGGCACGCTTCCCTACATGGCCCCCGAGCAGGTTTTGGGAGAAGCGATCAGCCCGGCCTGCGACGTCTGGGCGTTTGGCGTGATCCTCGTCCAGATGTTGACCAGCATCCATCCGTTTTTCCGCGAGAACGCCGCCGCGATGACATTTGCAATCCTGAATCAACCGCCGTCGAGCGTGGACGCCTTGCCGCCGCCGCTGCGCCCGGTAGCCTATAAAGCGCTCTCAAAGCAGCCCGAGCATCGCTACCCCACCGCGAAAGAACTGCTCAGCGACCTCGAAGCCGCCCGCTCTCAGATATTCCCTTCCGGCTCGTTCGCCGGGGGCAGCGACCTGACGCAAACGAACGTCGTCTCCGAGCGCGACCTGAAAAAATATGCGGAGCACGCGTCCACGCCGCGCTGGTCGACTGGGACCACGCAGAAACCGTCGCGGCGAATTGTGCCGTATGTCGCGCTCGCGGCGGCGGCTGTCGCTGCAATCTCGCTGGCCGTGCCACAGATTCGTGAACGCGCGGCAGCATTGCTTTCCTCTGGGAGGGAAAATCACATTGCCGTTCTGCCTTTCGATAATCCGGGAAACGACCCTGCTACGGAAGCCGTGGCGCAAGGCCTGATGGATTCCATAACCAGCGATTTCTCCAATCTCAGTTCCGCGCAAAAGTCGCTGTGGGTGGTGCCGGCAAGCGTGGTGCGCAGCCGCAAGATTACCGATCCCTCCGCCGCCGCGCATGAGCTGGGCGCGACGATGGTGGTCAAGGGCAGCATCCAGCGAATGGGCCAGGCGGTCCACCTGACAGTGGATCTGATTGACGCCAAGAATCTTCGCCAGATCGGCTCGGCTTCGCTCGACGATCAGGCCGGCGATATCGGCGCCCTGCAGCATGAAGCCGTTTCCCGCATGGCGCGGCTGATGAACATAAAGGTTACCGCGGAAATGCTGCGCACGACCGGCGGCACCGTTGCCCCCGCCGCGTACGAATCCTATCTTGAAGCGCTCGGCCGGATGCAGCGGTATGACAAGCCGGAAAATCTGGATCGAGCCGTCGCCGCGCTGAAAACCGCCGTCAATACCGACCCGCGCTTTGCCCTGGGCTACGCCGAACTGGGCGAAGCATACCGCCTGAAATACCAGCGGGAAATGAATCCAAAGTGGGTGGAGGAGGCGAAAGCGAATTGCCAGAAGGCAGTTGAGTTGGACGATCGTCTTTCAGCCGCCTATGTGACCTTGGGACGCATCGACGAACTTGCCGGCAATCACGATCTGGCGGTTCAGGAATTCCAGCGCGCGCTGTCGCTGGACCCGCGCAGCACAACCGCCTTGCAGGGTATCGCGCACAGTTACGAGTCCGCGGGGAAAATTACGGAAGCCGAGGCCACCTATAAGCAAGCCGCCGCCCTGAACGTTGAGAATTGGGATGCCGTCGAGGAACTTGGCCTTTTCTATGATCGCCAGGCGAAGTATCCCGAAGCCATCGAGCAACTCCGCCGGGTGGTGAAATTGACGCCCGATAATTCCCAGGCTTTTTCAAATCTCGGCGCGATTTATATGGACACCAGCGATCCAAAACTCCGGCCAGAGGCGGAAGTGGCGCTGAACAAATCCATCGAGCTCAACCCCACGTATTTTGCCTACGCCAATCTCGGTTCGCTCTACTACGACGAAAAGCGCTATTCGGATGCCGCTTCCACGCTCGAAAAGGCTTTGCAGTTGAATTCAGAAAACTATCTGGTCTGGAACTGGCTCTCCAACTGCTATAAATGGCTGGGTCAAAACGAAAAGGCTGCGGCCGCGCTGGAGAAAGTGCTTGCGCTGGCCACTCGCGAAGCTGAACTCAAGCCGCGGAATTCGCTGGCGCAAGCGACCCTGGCATTTCTCTGTGCCGAAAAGAAACTCCGCGATAAAGCGCTCGGACACCTGCAAACTTCCCTGATTCTCGCGCCGGATGACCCGGACGTTCTTGAGGATGCCGCAGTCACTTACGAATTCCTGGGCGACCGGCCTCACGCGCTGGAATTTGCAGCAAAAGCATTGCAGAAAGGCTTCGCCCTGGAACGCATGAAAAATGATCCGGATATGCGGGGCGTCCTTGCCGATCCGAATTTCCGGGCAGCCGGGAAGTAGACCGAAAGCGAAGGAGAGCTAGGCATGGCCAAAGCAAAAACAGCAAGCAACACGATTACGATCTATTCCGACGGGACTTGGGATCCACCCGGCGGTATCCCGATTAATCCCGGCGGAGTGGTTAAGTTTGACGTCGAGTATCCCGGCGACGCCAACACCTGCATCGTCCCGTTCGGAACGATCAGCTTCAGCAAGGCTGTACGGAAGACGCTATCGGGTTCGAACACGATCAAAGTCGGCTCCGGTTCGGGCTTCAAGAAACGAAAATAATCGGCTGGGTGGAACATTCGGGCCGCCTTTCGCGCGGCCGAAAAAAATGGGCGCGCCCCCTTGCGGTTTTCACGGGGAAGAATCCAAATCGCCGTGAACATTGATTCCGCTGAGGCGCGCCCTTGCCTAACTCGAGTGCTGCTCGAATTGAGCAGCGAGCCAGATCAGGCAATTAGTCGCCGGAAATATTTTTTGGCGACTTGTTGTTGAGTGTGGCCAGCAGTTTCTGGGCGCAGGTCGGCGCCTGGACGCTATTCTTGAGTACGATCTCCTTGGCAGGAACTTCGCTGCCATAGAGCTTGGCGTTGGCGTCGTTGTCCGGCCGGAGCGTCGAGCCTTCCAGGGAAATGCCCGCGAATACACCGCGAGCCCGCGAGTAGCTGAGGATTTCCGCCCTCATCGCCGCGTCGGTTTCGGCCGAGGCATCACGGCCTTTCGGTCCCGCGGCAGCCGAGATGTCCGCGCCCAGCTTCACTTTCGTGGACAGGACGCTTTCGGCGCTGCGCTGGCTCATCAGCAGGAGAACGAAGTCCGTCGCCTCACCGCCGATTTGCAAGCCGACGCTGCCGCCTTCCAGAGCCACCATTGTCGGCGAACCCCACGGTCCCCTGAACTTTTCCCCGGTGCGGCAGGTCATCACGCCCCGGCCGTAGCTGCCGCCCACGATGAAAGCGGCCTTCAGTACGCTGGGGAGCACGATGACGCATTCCGACTTATCCAGTAGCGATTGCGGTATGTCATCCGGAATATTCAGGATTTCCGAAATCACCGTGCCGGAATTCTCCACGCGTTCCACTTCTTTTTTGTTGTCGGAGGCCGGCGTAGTCGTGACGACCAACAGGCCAGCCACAAGCGATACCCAGAGCTTTTTCATAACTTTGCTCCTTCGCGGTTAGATTGAGCTGGGTTTGAGTTCTAGTACTCGTTGCTGGGTAGGAACTTCATTATACCAAATTTACCTCTTCGTTGAAAACCTAGCTCCCGTTTGGGACTATGACAGTGTTACGAAGTTGACCGGGGCGTCCCGGAATGTTCATGCGTCACAGAATCTTCGGGGCAAGTTGGTCACACTTTGGGATAGGCATGTCCTTCGGCAAGGGAGCAGTGTGCTGAAAATCAGCTGCACCGCTTAATAAATTGTTTAGGGAGAACTGAAAACATGCAAACAAAAATGAAGCACCTGGGAATATTGGTTTTGGTCGGAATGCTCCTGGCAGGCAGCAGCCTGCTGAGTGCAACGGCAAAAGCCGATACGGCAGCCGGGGGAACGATGTTCAAGGCCAAGTGCGCCGGATGCCACGGGGCCGACGGAAAAGGCAAAGAAGCACTGAAAACCACGGACATGAGCGCCGCCGACGTGCAAAAGATGAGCGACGCGGACCTGAGCGGAGTCATCTCCAACGGCAAAGGCAAAATGCCGGCTTACAAAACACTGACGCCGGATCAGGTAAAAGATCTGGTCGGCTACATTCGCTCCTTGAAGAAGTAACTTTCGCGGGGCCTTTCCCCCGACCCAAAAGCATGGGCTGGTCCAGGCCGCTGGTGAATCTTCTGCCAGCCCTGCCGAGGAACGACATACGTTTTGTCTGAACGAAATATGGGGTAACCCAGCATGACTCAAATGGACACTTTCAAAGGCTGGGCACGCCTGATTTACTTCTTCAGCCAGAACATGATCAGTTTCATTGGTGTGGCGCTCACCACCAGCAGCGCCATCACACTGATCGCATTCTGGGTTTACGATTTCGCGCTGCCTGGCCCGCCCCACCCGTACATCGGACTGTTGATTTTTCTCCTGTTGCCGGGCATTTTTATCCTCGGATTGCTCCTGATCCCACTCGGGATTTCGCTGCGCCGCAGAAAGCTGCGGAAAGCCGCCGAACTCCCCAGCATTTATCCGGAAATCGACCTGAAGTCTCCCGTTGTGCGGAACGGGATCTCATTCATCGCCGTGGCCACCGTCACCAACGTCCTTATTTTTTCGTTCGCTTCGTATCGCGGCGTTTCCTACATGGATAGCACCAGCTTCTGCGGGCAGACTTGCCACACCGTGATGGCGCCGGAGTATTCCGCCTACCAGAATTCACCCCACGCGCACGTCGAATGCGTTTCATGCCACATCGGCCCGGGAGCCGGCTGGTTCTTGCGCTCCAAGTTATCCGGAATGCGGCAGGTCTTTGCGGTTACCCTCCACACTTACTCGCGGCCGATTCCTTCGCCCGTGAAGTTTCTGCGCCCCGCACGGGACACCTGCGAGGAGTGCCACTGGCCTCAGCGGTTCTCCGGCGACAAACTGATTATCCGAACCAATTACAAAGACGACGAGAAAAATACCCCGATGACGACGGCCCTTTTGATGAAGCTCGGGGGCCGCACCTCCGCGGGCCCGGTGGGCATTCATGGGCGGCACCTGGACGAGGGTTCGCGTGTCCATTACATCTCGACCGACGAACACCGTCAGGTAATTCCGGTTGTGTACTACACCGACGACAAAGGTAAAACAGTGGAGTTTGTTTCGACGGATAGCAAGGTCAGCAAGCAGGAGTTGGAAAAGGGCGAGCATCGCGCCATGGACTGCATCGACTGCCACAATCGGCCGGGGCATGCGTTCGAGTCGCCGGAAAATGCGGTGGATCAGCAGATGGCGCGCGGCCAGATCAGCCCGGAACTTCCTTTCCTCCGGAAGAAGGCAATAGAGCTCCTGAAAGTGAAGTATCCGGACCGCGCGGTCGCGCAAAAGCAGATCGAGGACGGAATCACCGACTATTACAAAACATCCTATCCGGACGTTTATAACGGAAAGCGCGCCCTGGTGGAGCAATCCGCCTCCAACGTCGCGAAAATATACCTGCGAAACATCTTCCCGGAGATGAATGTGAACTGGGGAGTGCATCCGGACAACCTGGGTCATACCGACTTTCCCGGATGCTTCCGCTGCCACGATGGTTCGCACACCAGCGCCGACGGACAAACCATTTCCAACGATTGCAGCGCCTGCCACAACCTGCTGGCGGTGCAGGAAGAAAACTCCAAACTGCTTACAACTCTTGGATTGCAATAGCCCAAGCTGCTGCGGGAATGGAAATGAAATCGTGACAGACCGCCTCTTGATGGTAATTGCAGACCAACTCCCTTCTCCATTCATCCTGCATTCCGGCTACCCCTCGATGCCGCTCTGCGCGGAGGGCGCCGTCCCCGACCGCTGAAATTCCTCTCCCCGAAAGGTTTGCCCCAGTTGTGGTAGTGTCTGCTAGGAGACCTATCCTTCCGCATGTCCAAGCGACCGATCATTGAGCCTTTTCGAATCAAAAGTGTTGAACCGATTCGCACCACCACGCGGGAAGAACGCCATCGGCTGATCGAAGCCGCCGGCTACAATCTTTTTTTGGTTCCTTCGGAAGCAATTCTGATTGATCTGCTGACAGACTCCGGCACTTCGGCTATGTCTACGGAGCAGTGGGCCGCGATGATGCGGGGGGATGAATCCTACGCCGGCTCGCCCAGCTTTGCCAGATTTCGCGACTCCATCCAGGCCATCTTCGGTTTTCGCCATGTAATTCCCACGCACCAGGGTCGGGCGGCGGAGCGCATCCTTTTCAACGTGATGTGCAAGCAGGGCGACATTGTCCCGAACAACACGCACTTTGACACCACGCGCGCCAATTGCGAATTCGTCGGCGCACAGGCCCTGGATTTGCCGATACCGGAAGCAAAGGAGCCGTCGCAACTCCACCCCTTCAAGGGAAACATGGACACCACTCAACTGTCCGAAGTGGTTGAACGGGAGGGCGCGAAGAAAATTCCGCTGGTGATGCTGACGGTGACAAATAATTCCGGCGGTGGCCAGCCGGTCTCGATGGCAAATATCCGCGAAGTAAAACAGATCTGCCAGCGGCACGGCATTCCTCTTTACATTGACGCTTGCCGTTTCGCGGAAAATTCCTATTTCATCAAGCTGCGCGAGCCCGGTTACGCCGGCAAATCCCCGAAAGAAATCGCCCGCGAACTGTTTTCTTATGCCGATGGCTGCACGATGTCCGCCAAGAAAGACGGCCTCGCAAACATCGGCGGCTTTCTCTGCACCAATGATGATTCGATCGCCCAACTGCAAAAAGATCTGCTGATCCTGACGGAAGGATTTCCCACCTATGGCGGCCTCGCCGGACGCGACCTGGAAGCCATCGCGGTGGGGCTCAATGAAGCACTCGAAGAGGACTACCTGCAGTACCGCATCGCTTCCACCGCATTCCTGGGCAATCACATCGCGGCGGAGGGCGTTCCCATCGTGCAGCCGCCCGGCGGACACGCGATCTATCTCGACGCGCGCGCTTTTCTGCCGCACATTCCCCCCGCGCAATTTCCCGGCGTGGCGCTGGCAAACGAACTGTATCTCGAAGGCGGCATTCGTTCAGTGGAGATCGGGACGCTGATGTTTGGCGAGCACGCGCGTATGGACCTGGTGCGCCTCGCGATTCCTCGCCGCGTGTATACGCAGAGCCACATTGAATATGTCGTGGAAGTGATTCTGGACGTCTGGCGCCGGCGCGACGCCATTCCCGGATACGAAATCACTCACCAGGCGCCGTTTCTGCGGCATTTCAGCGCCCGGCTGAAACCCCGGAGCGCCCGGCCATGAAGCTCTCCATTGATCCCGGTTTGAAAAAAAAGTGCCCTTCGGTGGCGCTCGGCTGCATCAGCGCCAAGGTGCGCACTGGTGATTCATCGCTGGAACTTCTTGCGGAAATGGATTTGTGTGAAGCCGGCTTGCTAAAAAACGCCGATCCACGCGCGATTCTGGAGGCGCCGGCGATCTCCGCCACGCGCGCCGCGTACCGGGCGCTGGGTAAGGATCCCGCACGCTATCGCGGATCCGCTGAAGCGCTGCTTCGCCGCCTCATAAGCGGAAAGCACTTCCCGGGTATCAATTGCGTCGTGGACAGCATCAATCTCGTTTCCGTGGAAAGCCGGTTGCCCATCGGCCTTTACGACCTCGCCAATATCCAGGGCGACATTCTTTTTCGCGTCGGACGCAAAGGAGAAACCTACAAAGGCATCGGAAAATTCGATCTCAATCTGGAAGACCTTCCCGTTTTCTGCGATGCGGCGGGCCCCCACGGCAGTCCGACCAGCGATTCTGAACGCACAATGGTCACTTCCTCCACGGCGAATGTCGCCGCCATCCTGATTTCGTTCGGGGGACCGCAGCCGCTCGATGTGTGGTGCAAACGATTGACCGGCTTGCTGGAGCGCTACTCCGAAGGCCGCGAATTACGGACCGAAATCATTAGCTAGTCTTTTATTTGCGCGCTGGAACAAACCCTCGCGCAAAAGCAACAGGGGCGCGACGCTTCATGAACGAAGGAATTCACCCCATAGCCAGTTTCCTTGCCGCACTCGCCCGCTTCGTTAGCGGCGTGCAGGTGCAGTGGGCGGGCTGCGAACCCGACGAACGCCAACGCATCTATTTCGCAAATCACACCAGCCACCTGGATTTCGTGGTGCTCTGGTCCGCGCTGCCTTCGGAAATCCGCGCCCATACACGCCCCATCGCCGCCAAAGATTACTGGTCAGAGACGCCGCTGCGGCACTATCTGGTTGAAAATGTATTCAACGCCGTCCTGGTGGAACGCGGAGCGATGTCTAAAGCGAAATCGCACGAGGACGCCAAATTTGTCAGCCGCTCCCTGATTGAAGATATGGCCGCGGCGCTCGGCGAGCAAAGTTCTCTGATCCTTTTCCCCGAAGGCACGCGGGGCACCGGCGAAAAAGTCGGCGAGTTTCGCGGCGGGCTTTATCATCTGGCAGCTCGCCGGCCCGACGTCGAGCTGGTTCCCGCTTACATGGAGAACATGAATCGCATCCTGCCCAAAGGCGAATATTTTCCGGTGCCCATGCTCAGCCTGCTCACGTTCGGGAAACCGATTCAGGTGGAACCCGGCGAAGAAAAAGATGCGTTCCTGGAACGCGCGCGCGAAGCCGTCAGCAGCCTTCGCCGGATCGGACCTGCTTGATGCTTGCGGCGATTCACGTTCATGACGTCAAGCTGCTCTTGCTCTTCGGAGGAGTGCTGTGCCTGCTGATCATTCTTACGGCGGTTGGCAACGTCCTCAAACACGACCATCACTTTAACGTAAGCCGCTCCACGATCGACAATTTCAACGCCCAGATCGCCGCGTGGTGGAAGATGTGCGTGGTGTTTGCGCTGGTGCTGTTGCTGGGACCCGGCGGTTCCCTGCCTGTCTTCGGGTTGCTATCTTTTCTGGCCTTGCGCGAGTACATGACCCTCGTCCCCACGCGCCGCGGCGACCATCGCACCCTCTTCTGGAGTTTTTTTGTCATCATGCCGCTCCAGTATTACCTGGTGGGTGTCCAGCGCTACACCTTCTTCGCCATCATGATCCCGGTCCTGGCTTATATTTTTATTCCATCGAGCATCGCCATCGCCGGAGACACGGCACACTTCCTGGAGCGCGCCGCAAAAATCCAGTTCGGCCTGATGGTCTGTGGCTACTGCCTGAGTCACGCACCAGCTCTGCTGCTGATGAAAATTCCCGGATTTGAGGGGCGCGATGCCCGGCTGCTGCTTTATTTGGGAATCGTGGGCCAGATGAACGACCTCTTGCAGTACGTCTGGGGCAAACTGATCGGCCGCCACAAAATCGCGTGGCGCGTCAGTCCCGATAAGACCTGGGAAGGCTTTCTGGGCGGGCTGATCAGCGCCACCGCGTTGGGCACGTTGTTGTGGTGGGCCACGCCGTTCACTCCGCTGCAATCGGCGGGCATGTCCTTCACGATTTGCGTTCTGGGTTTCCTTGGCGGGTTGGTGATGAGCGCGACCAAGCGCGACATCGGCATCAAGGATTTCGGCGCCGTGATCGAGAGGCGGGGCGGCATCCTGGACCGTATCGACTCGCTCTGCTTCGCCGCGCCGATTTTCTTCCACCTGGTGCGGTATTATTTCGTTCCGTAATCGAAAACTTCAGCGAGCAACCGGCTCGGCGCTTTGCGCACCGGCAGGCACCCGCGATTTCAGAAATCCGCGCACGGCGAGCAATTCCGCATTCAACAACGCCGCCCCGGCCGCGCCGCGCACCAGATTGTGCGACAGCAGAGTGAGCTTCAGGTCAAGCAGCGGGCATTCGCGAACGCGGCCGACAACCGCGGCCATACCGTGGCCGGCATTCACGTCTTTGCGTGGCTGAGGCCGGTCCTCTTCATCCTGCACAACGATCGGATGCTTCAGCCCGGTTGGCAGAGAAGCAAGTTCCGGAGAAACTTCAAACGTTCGCAGAGCCTGGCGAACTTCATCCAGCGTTGCCGTTTTCTTCAGCCGCAGCGAAACGCATTCGAGATGGCCGTCGCTAACCGGCACGCGATTGCAATGCGCGCTGATGCCCAAGCCGGCTTCAACGAATCGCGAGCCATCCCACTTGCCGAGCAGCTTTTGCGGTTCGGCTTCCAGCTTCTCTTCTTCACCGCTGATGAATGGGACGACGTTTCCGAGGATGTCCAACGAAGGAACCCCGGGATAGCCCGCGCCGGAAATGGCCTGCAAGGTCACCACAAATATTTTTTCGAGGCCGAACGCATCCGCCAGCGGTTTCAGCACCAGCACCAGCCCCGCCGTCGAGCAGTTCGGATTGGTCACAATGAACCCGGCGTCGTACCCGCGATTTTTCTGCTGCACGCGAATCGAGTCCAGGTGCGCGGCGTTCACTTCGGGAATCAGCAGCGGAACATCGGCGTCCATGCGGTGATTTCTCGAATTGCTGACCACCGGATAGCCTGCGCGCGCAAAATCCTCCTCGGCCTTTCCGGCAACAGATGAATCGAGCGCGGAAAAAACAAAATCGCAATCGAGGCTCGGATCCAAATCCTTTACAACCAGTTTGCCTGCCGCTTCGGGGATTGGTCCTTCCAGATGCCACCGCGCTGCATCTGCGTAAGTCTTCCCGGACGAGCGCTCCGATGCTGCTACGGCGGTCAACTCAAACCACGGATGATCCGCGAGCAACTTCACCAGTCGCTGCCCAACCATTCCCGTTGCGCCCAATACCCCGGCGCGCCACTTCCTGCCATCCGCGCGGCCGCTCATCGCGCACCTCCGCAAGGCGCAAATTCACGATCGGCTTTTACAATTTCTTGTTGTGTTTCCGGACTCATCTTCGCGGCTCCTCATCTGATTATTCCGCCGGAGTCATTCGGGAGGGGGCTAAACGAAAAAACCCACCGCCCGGTTCGCTTCGGGGGTGGGTTGGAAACTTGTTCTAGCTGGCTAGCTGTTTCTCCCGTCGCCCGAAGCGCTCTTAGTGCGCGTAGTTTCAGTCGTAGTCGTCGTAATCGACGGCTTCGCGGTAGTCCCGATTCGCTTCGATGCGCAAGCCAACATATTCCCCAAGATATCACGAGCCACACGATATAGGGGCCCAAAGTGGAAGTTCGTCGAAGCCATGTGGCGAAAGGGGAATCGCCGGGGTCCGGGCCCCGTTTCTCCATTCCCATTCTGGTACTACCGTCGTCCCCATAAGTGCATGTAAATAAAAGTATTATTAGAGGCAACTTTCCTGAATCTCCTGGGTTTAGTCGCTCCTAGGGAAGGGGAGGCTCTCGAAGCCTCTGGGGAATATCCAAAGCAAAAGGGAGAATTACCTATGCACTTCAGGAAGTGGTTCAACTTCTTCTGCGCGCTCACGCTGATTGCTCAGCTCAATGGCTGCGGCAACAATTCAAACTCCTCCGGCAACACAAGTCCACAATCCAATTCCGTTTTTGTCACCGGCACCGACGCCCCCCTGCCTAGCGTCGTGGGATTCCGCGCGGACATCACGGGTCTGACGCTTTCTGACGGAACAAACCCACCAGTTTCCGTCCTGAATGGAACGCAGACCGTGGACTTTGCCCGCTTGAACGGTTTGCGCACTTTGCTCGACATCAACACGATTCCGACGGGGACGTACACGCAGGCGGTCGTGACGCTCGCCAATCCTTCGATCGACTACTTGAACGTAACGAATCCGCGGACCAATCCGCCAACCCATCCGACCATCAGCACGCTAGACACCAGCGCAAGCTCCAATCCGCAACTCAGCCTTACAACATCCCAGGTGACCATTAACCTGGCGAGACCGCTGATGGTTTCCGCGGGCGACATCGACGGCTTGCGTTTTGAATTCGACATTCGCCAATCTGTCGCGGTAGACGGCAGCGGCCAGATCACCGGCGCGATCACGCCGACGCTCGATCTGAAAGTGATTACGCCATCGGACGCGGACGCCTACATCGATGAGTTTGACGCGGGCGTCGTCAGCGTGAATGCCACGGGTAATTCATTCGTGATTCAAGGTCCCCATGGCCACCAATTCACGGTCAACGTGAATCAGCAGACCGAGTGGGCGGGGAATGACACGATCGACAATCTGACTGGCAGCTCGATCGTGGAGATTTCCGGGACACTCGATCGGACTTCCGCGGCGATTCTGGCGGATAGCGTAGCCATCGTTTCGCAGGACCATTTCTGGGCCGGCGGGTTGGTCACTTTCGTCGAACCGCCTGTTGGCACCGCGACCGACTTTGACCTCTACGTTCGCAGCGTCTTGCCCGCGGGCACCGGCTTCAATTCCGGTCAGATCTCCAATATCCCGCTGACCGGCCTGGAAAAATATTTCATCCACTGGTGGCACGACAATTTCGGCAGCTTCCTGTTCACTTCTACGGGCCTGGTGCCAGGGCAGCACGTCAGCATCGCCGGCCCATTCAGCAATGGCGTGGTAACCGTCAAGCGCGTGGTGCTGCGCCATTCCGGCCACACCGGCTTGCTGGTCACGGGTCAGACCAATACCAGCGCCGGGACCTTTCAGTTCGATTCGAATGGCCTCGCAGGAGTGTTATTCGAAGGCCCGGTCACGGTCCAAGTCACTCCGTTCACCAGATTTCTGGGCGGGTTGGGCGGCCTCAACGATCTCACCGGCACCACCGCGTTGCATCTGCGCGTTGTCGGGCTGATTCTGAAGACCAATACGGGCGCGCCGATCTTCCTGGCGCGCAGCGTGGAGAAACTCACCAACTAACCCCGAAACACTCGGCGGAAAATCCGCGGCCATTTCGTTGTAGGGAGTGGCCGCATTCTTTAGCAGGCGCCGTCAAACAGCAGGCTGGAGCAGGTGAGCCCCGATTCCGCTTTTTGCAGTTCCGCAATGTCCAACGATTCGACGCGAAATCCCTTGGCTTCCATGCGCGCCCGCGTTTTCGGAAACGACGCGGGAAAAATGATGGATTTGCCGATGGCCAGCGCGTTCCCAGCGTGAGGCTCCGCGGGATCCACATCAATCCACTCAAATCCTTCGAATCGTTTCCACTGAATCCACGCGCGGTTTCCCAACAGCGTGTTTTTGCCGAGATACGTCACTCCGGATTTCAGGTGCAGGCACCCGGTCACCGGCACCGCGGTCACGTCGTACCCGTAATGCTCCGCGATTACCGCCAACTGTCGTATTCCCTCGGCGTTCGATCGCTGGGTCAGCCCCACGAAAATTTTCTTCCCAATGCGCAGCACGTCGCCGCCTTCCAGCATCCCCGGCAATTTTACGTGCGCCAGTTTACGAAACGGTTCGAGAGCAGCCGCGAGAGAAGGAGCTTCCCTCCGCCGGGTCTCCGTGCCCAGTGGGCAAATGATCGCCACTTCATCGAGCACAATCGCGGGGTCTTCGACGAACATCGAATCCGGCAGCTCGCGCTCTTCCGGCAGGGAAATCACTTTCGCGCCCAATTTTTCGAGGAGAGATTCGTAGGCGTGGTGTTGCGCGCCCGCTTTTTCCAAATCAATCGATTCGCGCTCGATGAAACTCAGTTCACAATCCGCCAGGGAAGAACTAACTTTTCGTGTGATCGCCGTCAGCATTTTCTGAATGTATCAAAGTTTCTTCGCTTTGGTCACCTGCGTGGCGCAAATCCGAGTTATGATTTTTGCTTGCCTGCCGCCGGCGGATGAACCGTTGTATTCTTAGGCCGTTTTAAGCATTTTGATTCTGCGCCGCAGGACCAAGGAGAAAGCCCACATGTCGGATGGAATTCGTCGCATCGTCGCTCTTAGCGTGCTCTTGCTTGGCACCGGACTTTTGTGGGTCGTGGGGCGTTCGAACGATGACGAAGCCAATGCAAAAAACGATCAGGATGCCACGCTCACGGCGAATCGCGAACGTGCCGCTGCCGATGACCCGCGACTCAAAGGCGCTTTCCGCTACGAACGCGGCGGCTGGGTTTATGTTCACCTCGAAGGCGATCCGGCCAGCCTCGGCTTCCAGCACGGCTTCCTGCTCGCTCCCGAAATCTCCGACGCTTTTCCGGCAATCAGCACAAACATGACACATTCCACGAAGCGCGACTGGGCTTTCTTCCGCGAAACCGCGCGCACCATGCTATGGCCAAAAATTGACGCGGAGTATCAACAGGAACTGCAGGGAATTGCGGACGGATTGAAAGCCCGCAGTGATTTGAACCTGGACGTTTACGACATCGTGGCCATGAACGCTTTCGAAGAATTGCCCGACTATTACGTGCCCTGGCTGAACAAACGCGAAAAAGCCGCAAATCCACCGAATCTGAAGAGTCCGGGTAACTGCAGTGCGTTCGTGGCCACCGGCAGTTGGACCAAGGACGGCAAGATCGTGATCGCGCACAACAACTGGACCAATTACATGAATGGCGAGCGCTGGCGCATCATCTTTGATATCGAGCCGAAGACCGGCTATCGCATGCTGATGGACGGCATTCCCGGCGTGATCGCCAGCGACGACGATTTCGGCATCAACAGCGACGGCTTGATGGTGACGGAAACCACCATCACCCAGTTCGAAGGCTGGGATCCAAATGGCAAGGCGGAATTTGTGCGCGCGCGCAAAGCGCTGCAATACGCCGGCTCGATTGATGAATACACCAAGATAATGCTGGACGGAAACAACGGCGGCTACGCCAACGACTGGCTGATTGGCGACCGCAAAACGAACGAAGTCGCGCAACTGGAACTGGGGCTGAAGGCGTACAAGCTTTGGCGTACGAAAGACGGCGCGTTCGCAGGCTCCAACTGGGCACGCGATCCCAAAGTGATCAAGCAGGACACGCCGCAATTCGACCCGAACAATCTGGAGACTTCACCCAATGCTCGCCGCGTTCGCTGGGAACAGTTGTTGAACGAAAATAAAGGCAAGCTGGACGTGGAGCTGGCGGAAAAAATGCTCGGCGACCACTTTGATTCATTTCAGAAAAAAGAGGAAGCGAATGAGCGCACGCTCTGCGGCCACGTGGACGCCTCACCCCGCGGGGTTGACGTCTGGGCGTGGGGAGCGAATTATCCCGGCGGTGCGGTGCAGGGCAAGGCCAGCGATTCCGCGATGGCGGAGAAGCTCAGTTTCGTGGCGCGCATGGGGCATCCTTGCGGCGAAACATTTCAGGCCAAGCCGTTTCTCGCCGCCCATCCGGACTACGCCTGGCAGGAGCCGTATCTCCGCGACATGCCCGCCGGCCCCTGGACGGAATTCCACGCCGGTGAAATTCCGGTTCCCCAGCGCTAGGACCAGGTCAACAGCAAGCAGAGCGTGTCATCCTGAGGCCCCGATTCCGATCGGGGTCGAAGGATCTCAACGTTGGAATTGTGCTCATTCGATCAGGTGAGATCCTTCGGGTCGCAAACAACGCAACCCTCAGGATGACAAGGTGGTTTTTTGCTGGCAGCGCAGCAGCAATTGCGGTCTTTGAAGCTGGCGAGCGCGAACTAGTGGGCCGCGCCGCCGGGCACGGCAATTTCCACGTGCGACGGATATTTCTGCGACCGGTAAATCTTTTGCGTGGCCTTCTGGTAGTCCGATTCCTTCGCTTCGAAAATATTCGGCACGAATTTCTGCGGGTTCCGGTCGTAGAGCGGAAACCACGTGCTCTGCACCTCGACCATGATGCGGTGTCCTTTTCTGAAGACGTGGTCGGCGGTGTGCAGGTCAATCGTAAACGGCGTGACTTCTCCAGGCACGATCGCTTCCGGCTTTTCGTACGAATTCCGATAGCGCCCGCGGAAGATTTCATCGGCAATCATCAGTTCGTAACTGGAAAGATTCCATTCGGTGTCCGGTTTCTCGGGATATACGTCAATCAGCTTCACAACCCAGTCGGCGTCAGATCCAGTGGTTGCGGCGAATAGTTTTGCGGTAACTGAGCCGGTGAGTGTCACGTCTTCCAGCAAAACGTCGGTCTTCCAACTCAGCACATCGGGTCGCTTCTCAACGAACCGTTGATCCTGCACCAGCCACGTATACCAGCGGCCGGGATGATCCGAAGGATAGGTCTCGTCCACGGGCCGGTTGCGATAGGGCACGGGGTTTGCCGGATCGCTGACGTAGGAATCAAACGTCTCCGCAACATCGGACTTTGGCGCGTCAAAACTCAATTTCCCATCGGCGCCGAAATACAGGCTCTTCTGCTGCGTGTCTCGCGGCGGCCAGGCATCGAAACGCGTCCAGGTGTTGCTGCCGGTCTGAAACAGCATAGCTTCTTTCAGCGGCAATTCGCCCTTGTCGCGCAGCCAGTACGCGAACCAGGGCCCTTCTACTTTTTCCCGGAAATACTCGCCCGTGTTGCTGGCAAACGGAATCTGCCCCAGAAAGTTGCCGGGGCCATGCGACCAGCCGCCGTGATTCCACGGGCCGACGACCAGATAGTTCATGCGCGCGGCGTCATTTTTCTCCAGATTCGCGTATGTCGCCATCGGACCGTAGAAATCTTCTTGGTCCCACCAACCGGCCACATTCAAGTTCGGCACCGTCGCCTGATGCAGGACGTGCGCCAGCGCTTTCTCTTTCCAGAATTGGTCATAGGCCGGGTGCTCCACGAAACTGTTCCACGAAGGAATTTTGCCGTGCAGATGCTCTTTATTAATGTTCGAAAGCGGTCCGATGTGAAGATACCAGTCGTACAAATCATCCCGGTCAAACTTCAGCTTGGAATTTTCCTTCGTGGTTTCCATTTCCGCCGCGTATTCGTAGCCATAACTCAAGCGAAACGCGCCGTTGTGAAAAAAATCGTCGCCCAGCCAGCCGTCTCCCATGCAAGCCTGCTCGGAAACCGCTTTCAGCGCCGGATGCGGATTCACCAGCGCCATCGCCGCCAGAAAGCCTCCGTAGGAAATTCCCGCCGTGCCCACGCGGCCATTATTGTTCGGCACGTTTTTCACCAGCCATTCGATCGTGTCGTAAGTGTCCGTGCTCTCGTCAATCCCCTTGGCGTCGCTGGCGTCGTGCACCGGCCGGTTCATCACAAACTGCCCCTCCGAGCCATACCGCCCGCGAATATCCTGAAACACGAACACGTAGCCGTCCGCAAACATATGCGAATACCGGAATAGTTTTTGGCTGTATCCTTTATCCGCTGCGGAAATCCCGTATGGCGTGCGCTCCAGAAAAATCGGCAGCGCCTCCTTGGCATTCTTCGGCGTGTAAATCTCCGTATGCAGCTTCACGCCATCCCGCATCGCGATCATCACTTCTTTCTTCTCAAACAGCGCCGGCAGCTCCGGCTTGGCTGCCCCCTGCCCCCAAACTCCTGGGGAAACGATCCATACGAACGCCAAGACTCTCAAGGAACTCCCAAAAATTCGCATTTCTCTCAATCCCCCTGAATAACGAGCGAAACCCAGCGAGCATACCATAGCAGTACGGAGCCCATTGGTGGCAGGGCCTTCTTCTGATAAAATGGAGGTTCATAGCACCGCACCTGAATTGATGAAGAAAGGTTTCGTCCGGGCTGCTGGTTGTTTCAGCAGCTATTTTTGTCTAAAGACGCTTTTACCAACATGACCAAAGAGATTCGCAATATCGCCATTATCGCCCACGTCGACCACGGCAAGACCACGCTGGTGGACACCATGCTCCGGCAGAGCGGCATTTTCCGCGCCAATCAGGAAGTCGTCGAGCGCGTTATGGACTCCAACGACCTGGAGCGCGAGCGCGGCATCACCATTCTGGCCAAAAACACCGCTCTCTTTTTCCATGATACTAAGATCAATATCGTCGACACGCCCGGCCACAGCGATTTCGGCGGCGAAGTCGAGCGCGCCCTGCGCATGGTGGACGGCGTCGTGCTCCTAGTTGACGCCAGCGAAGGCCCGCTTCCGCAGACGCGCTACGTTTTGCAGAAGGCGCTCGCGGCTAAGCTTCCTCCCGTCGTGGTCCTGAACAAGATCGACCGCCCCGACGCCCGGCCTGAAGAAGTCCTCAACGAAATCTACGACCTCTTCATCGACCTCGACGCCACCGAGGATCAACTCGATTTCCCAATCGTCTACACAAACGCGCGCGCCGGCGTGGCCCATCGCAAGATCGGCGACGATTCGAAAGACCTGCTTCCTCTCTTCGAAGCCATCGTCAACAAGATCCCGGCTCCGATCGGCGATCCCGCCGGCGTCCTGCAGCTTCAGGTCACCAACCTGGACTACTCCGAATTTCTCGGCCGCCTGGCGATCTGCCGCGTCTTCAATGGCACGCTGAACCGCGGCGAAGAGGTCGGCATCAGCAAGCTCGACGGCAAACTCGCCTCCACCAAAATCACCAAGCTCTACACGTTCCGCGGCCTCGAACGCGATGAAGCTGAAACCGTGGTTGCGGGTGACATCGTCGCCATCGCCGGCGTCGAGGGCATCCAGATCGGCGAAAGCATCACTTCGCTCGAAAATCCTCAGCCGCTGGAGCCGCTGACCATCGACGAGCCTACCCTGGCCATGATTTTCAGCGTCAATTCCGGCCCGCTTTCCGGCCGCGAAGGTTCCTACCTGACTTCGCGCGACCTCCGCGACCGCCTTGCCAAAGAACTTCTCACCAACGTTTCCATCCGCGTGGAAGACACGGACACACCCGAATCCTTCCGCGTGCTCGGCCGCGGCGAACTGCAGCTCGCCATCCTGATCGAAACGATGCGCCGCGAAGGCTTTGAATTGATGGTCGGCAAGCCGGAAATCGTGGTCCGCAACGAAAACGGCAAGAAACTCGAACCGGTCGAGCGCCTGGTGATCGACATTCCGGAAAATTTCATCGGCATCATCATGGAAACCATCGGCAGCCGCCGCGGCGAAATGCTGAAGATGAGCAATCACGGCTCTGGCCGCGTGCGACTGGATTTCAAAATTCCCTCGCGCGGCTTGATCGGCCTCCGCAGCCAGTTGCTGACGGACACGCGCGGCACCGCCCTGATTCACTCCATTTTCGAAGGCTGGATGGAATACGGCGGAGACATGGCGCTTCGCCCGACTGGCGCTCTAGTCGCCGATCGCCCCGGCCTATCGACAGCCTACGCGCTGTGGGGTTTGCAGGAGCGCGGCGAACTCTTCATCGGCCCGACAATCGAAGTCTACGAAGGCATGGTGGTCGGCGAAAACTCGCGCGAGCAGGACATGGAAGTGAACGTCACCAAGGAAAAGAAGCTGACCAACATGCGCTCTTCCTCGGCCGACGAAGCCATCCGCTTGATCCCGCACCGGCAACTCAGCCTGGAGCAAGCCATCGAATTCATCGCCGACGACGAGTTCGTCGAGATCACGCCCAAATCCATCCGCTTGCGCAAGAAAGTTTTGCAATACAGCAAGCGCCCGCGCCGCTGGCAGGAAATCCGCGCCAGCCAGGAAGCCGCAAGCTAACGCCTTTCAAGCGAGGTTAATCGACAAATCAAGGCAGCAGCGGCTTGCCGTCAGCGGTGGGCAGCGATAGCCCTGCCTCTTTCGCGAGCGTCGGCGCGATGTCCCGCATATCGATTAGTCCCAGATTCTTTCCGGCCGGCACGCCCGGCCCCACCAGAAAAAAAGAAGCGCGCAATTCCGGCAGGTCCGGCAACTGGCCATGCGTGCCTCCTGCTTTCACAGAAGAGAGGACGGGCCCCGTCAGCGCGGTACCTGTGCGCCAGCCGGGTTTCAGCCCCACAAAAAACGAAGCGTTCGGATAGCCGCCCCTGCGGTGCAATTCATCCCCTTCGAGAACCCGATCAATCCCATTCGCCGGGTCGGCCGCCAGCTTCGTCAAAAGCGTGCGAACCGTCGTCACCGTCAATCCATTCTTTGGATCTTTCAGTAAGATGGCCGCGGACCCTCCCGTTTCCCATGGCATGGCCCGCCATTCGGAGATTTTGCCCTTGTCATCCAGTGAAAACAGCTTCGCCTTTTCAAACGCGGGAAAAAGGTTCAGTTGCTGTCCGTAATTCGCGAACCCGTGGTCGGAGACAATCGCAAAATACGCGTTACCCGGCGCAACGCGCTCCGCCGCATCCCACACTTTTCCGATCACCGCGTCCAGGCGTTCCAGGACCGCCATCGCTTTGGGACTGAAGGCTTGCGCATCGTGCTCGATGTGATCCAGCGCGATCAGGTGCAGGGTCAGCAAGCCTGGCCGCTTGGTCTCCAGGATCCACACCGCATATTTGCCGCGCATTTCATCACTCTCTGGACTCGCGTCGATGCCGCCGCGGTAGTCGCCGACCGCCGCTTTTCCCTCCGCCAGCAGTCCGGGGGTGGAAACCACGCGAAGGAGTTTTGCATCCTCGGAAGTGCCCGCTCGCCAAACTTCGGGAATATTCCAGTTAATCTTCGCGCCGACGGTAACCGGCCACTGAATGCTCGCCGTGGTTCGGCCCGCCGCAGCGGCCGCATCCCACAACGTCGGTACACGAATGTCTTCCGCGTACCAATACCAGCCCTCGTGATTTTTCTGCAGTGGATCGAAAGTCTGGTTCGCCAGGATTCCGTGCTTCGCCGGCCACACTCCGGTCATCAGCGTGGTGTGGCTCGGATAGGTTACGGTAGGGATTACGCCGGTCACCCCTTGCGCGTAGCTCCCTTCACGGAGAAATTTCCTCAGGCGAGGGATTTTCGCACCATGCGCATCCGCGGCGGTAACGTAGTCCGGACGCAGGCCGTCCACCGAAATCACCACCAGCAAGGGAGCCGTTTTCTCCTGCCCTGCCAGCTGGCCGGCCATCGCAAAAAAACACAATAAGCTGAATACGCCCCAAATCCGTGCCGCTATCCTCTTTCGTTTCATCATGGTCACCTGTCGTTTCCCCTACGGCTCAATTTGATGTAAAGTAAGGCACACATTGCATTTTGTTCCGAGCACTTCGTCGTATTGTCGCTCGCCCATGAATTTTGCACGTTGCTTTCAATTCTCGCATCTCTCAGGACGGTGTTTGTGAACATCCCGGAAAGCAGTGCCCCTAACGGCCACAAGCCGCATCCTACCATCGTAGCCACCGCTACTGCTCTCCCGCCCCACAGGATTACCAGAGATGACGTGAAATATTACTTTGGCCGCGTTTTTGAAGTTCCGGAACGGCGCGTGGAAGCCATGATGGCCATCGTGGACAACGCCCAGGTTCATAACCGCCATTCGATTTTCCCCATCGATTACACCATTGAACCGCGCGCCCTGGCCAAGACCAACAACGAATACATCGAACATGCCGTCAAGCTCGGCCGTGAAGCCGCCGAAAAATGTCTGGAGCGCGCGGGAATGCGCCCAGAGGACATCGACCTCATTATCACCGTTTCCTGCACAGGTTTCATGATTCCTTCTCTGGACGCTCACCTGATCAAATTGATGGGCTTTCGCGCCAATGTGCGCCGCATGCCGTTCACCGAGCTCGGATGCGCCGCCGGGGCCATGGGCCTTTCCCGCGCCGCTGATTTTATCGCGTCAAATCCTGGAAGCAACGTACTGATTATCGCGGTTGAACTCCCCTCGCTAACCTTTCAGCGCAAGGACATCACCCAAGCCAATTTGATTTCTTCGATTCTGTTCGGCGATGGCGCCGCCGCTGTGATCGTGACCGGCCAGAAACGTCCCGGCCCGCAAGTCTTGGTTACGGAAACCTACACGTTTCCGGATTCCCTGGGCGCGATGGGCTTCGATCTGCGCGACTCCGGCTTCCACATCATTCTCGACAAGAACGTTCCGGAAATGATCGGCGAGCGCATCAAGGAACTTGTTCACGGCTTTCTGGACCGCAACGGCAAAAAGCGCGAAGACATCAAGGGCTGGATCCTGCATCCCGGTGGCGCCCGTTTGTTGGGCACGGTGGAAGAAAAGCTCGGCCTTTGCAAGTGCGACACCCAGCCGTCCTGGGACATCCTTGCCAACGTCGGCAACCTTTCCAGCGCCACCATCCTCTTTATTCTTCAGGAGTGGCTGGAGAAGCGCCCCCTCAAAGCGGGCGAACACGCGATTGCCGCCGCGTTCGGCCCGGGTTTCAGCGCGGAATTCTTGCTACTGCAATGGAATTAACCGTTATCGCCTATCTCGTTCTACTCGGCATCGTTGCCCTGCTGCGTCTCTACGAACTCCGCATCTCCCGGCAGCACCAGCGGGAAATGATCGCTCGTGGAGCGTCCAAGGTGGACGAACCGCGCTTCCGCTGGATGGTGGTCTTGCATACCGGCGTTCTAATCGGCGCCGCGGCTGAAGTTGTTTTTTTGAAGCGCCCCTTTATTCCAATCCTGGCGGCGGTCTGCTTCCCGCTCTTTCTGGCCGCGAACGCCGTCCGCTGGTGGGTGATTCGCACCTTGGGAGAGCATTGGAATGTGCAGGTGATGAACTCCACGGGACTCGGGGTGATTACCTCAGGCCCGTTTCGGTATGTTCGCCATCCCAACTACGCGGCCGTATTCACCGAGATGCTCGTGTTGCCCTTGATTCACACCGCCTGGATCACGGCGCTGGTTGGTTCCGTTGCTCACATCTTGGTACTTTCGCAGCGCCTCGTGACGGAGGAAAAGGTCCTCTTTTCGGATGCCCACTACCGTGACGCGATGTCCGGTAAGCCGCGCTTTCTGCCGGGCCTGTTCTGAGGCTGGAAAACCATGCGTTATCTCGCCGCTTTACTCGCGGGACTCCTTCTGGGCGCGCTGTTCTTCTTCGCTCCCGCTTGCAGCGCCCAATCCGCCGCCCAACTGACCACTCCAGCATTCAGTTCCGTCCCCGAGCTGAAAAACGGCTACGAACTTCTCTATGAACAAAAATTCCCCGAAGCTCGCGTAATTTTTGAGGAGTGGGCGGCGAAGAATCCCACGGAACCCTTCGGCCAGGTTTCCATTGCCGCCAGCTATCTGTTCGAAGAGTTTTATCTTCAACGCGTGCTTACCAGTGATTACTTCCTGGATGACAAGCGCTTCCTCGGCGGTATCACCGGCACGCCGAATGCAGATCGCATTAAAGCCTTCGAGGATGCGGCCGCAAAGGCGCGTGCGCTGGCTGCCGTACGCTTGAAACTTAACAAGCGCGACCCGGAAGGCCTCTACGCCATGACCTTGTCGGCGGGCATGCAATCCGACGCCGACAGCATGCTCCTGAAAAAGCATTACGACGCGCTGAAACATCTGAAGGAAGCCAACGCCAACGCCGAGATGCTCCTTGCCGATCATCCTGACGCCTACGATGTTTACGTCGCTCCCGGCATCGCCTACTACGTCATCGGGTCGCTTTCCGGCTCCGCGCGGTTTATTTTGTGGTTTGGCGGTGTCCACGGCGATAAGGCGTTGGGCATGTCCAAGGTGGAAAAGACCGCCGAGAATGGCAATTATCTGAAGCCCTTCGCGCGGATCCTGTTGGCGCTTTCCGCTCGCCGTGAGAAAAAGAACGATCTGGCAATCAAGAACCTCAAGGCGCTCACCGAAGAGTTTCCCGGAAACTCGGTTTACGAAGCCGAGTATGCCAAGGCGCTGGGCCGGCCAGTCCCGACAACGATCGGCCCCGCTCAGTAGATCGCTCGCTCCCTTAGGCAGCTGTCGATCGACTCAGACGGAACTGCAGCCCGCCGGCAACCTCCAGACTGTGTCATTTTGGCCCGTCACAACCCCCAGTTTGCGCCTTCCCACCCATGGCCTTCTCCCGGCTGCACAGTCATTCAGATATATTTATTGTTTTCATTAACGTACGGAACCTAGCTTTGGAAAGCCACTTGCTCCCTAACCCTTCAGGCGGATTAATTCTCAGCCGCACTTCTTCTTGGTCATAGAGTAGCGAGACATCATGCAAACCAGGGAATCGTATTTGGACCACGTCACCACAGAGGTGGAAGACCTGGCATCGCGCGTGGCTGTGCTCAAAGGCCGGTTCGCCCAACAGAAGGTCAGCGTAAAGCTCGATCACTACTGGGAGCTGGAGTTCGTACGCACCAGGTTTACCGAATTCAAGCGGCGCATCGAAGCCCTTGAGTATGCCGACGATCCGGATCTCCCGCGGCTTCAGACAAACGTGGACGCCTCGTGGAATGAATTGATGCAGGCCGTGGACACGCTGATGGCCGCGCTTCCTTAAGTCTGAGGACGCGAGCCCACAAGCGGAGTGGTTGATAAAAATCCGGCAGCGGAAAGTAATTCGCGGTTTGATTCGAACTTGCGGCGAACAGTTATGCCGCCGCATGGGTAGCGGGGAGGGACCAGGTCCCCTCCCCGCTTTTTTCTTTCCTGAAAATAATTTCCTCGCCCGGCGCTGCTACAATGCTGTTTCCATTCCGAAAGGTGGTGCGTCATGTTTCAGCCCGGCCTTTTGAAGGATCGCGCCATTTTCCTCACCGGCGGCGGCAGCGGGCTTGGTCGCTCAATGGCCATCCATTTTGCCAAGCTGGGCGCTCGCCTGTTCGTCGTAGGCCGCCGCGAGGAACCGCTGAAATCCACATGCGATGAAATTCACCAGGAGGGCGGAGCGGCGGCGTTCGCCACCTGCGACGTGCGCGATTACGATGCCGTCGAATCCGCGTTTTCCGCAGCCGAAGCGCAATTCGGAGAAATAGACACCCTGGTCAACAATGCCGCGGGAAATTTCATGGCGCGGACAGAGAAGCTGTCGCCTAATGCTTTCAACGCGGTCGTGGGTATCGTGCTGAACGGTACATTTCACTGCACGGAAGCGTTTGCTAGGCGCCGCATCGAAAAAAAACTGGGCGGGAACATTCTGAACATTACCACCACCTACGCTGCGGCGAATTCCGGCAGCGGCTACGTGGTTCCCTCGGCCTGCGCGAAAGCGGGCGTGCTTGCGCTGACCACTTCACTCGCGGTTGAGTGGGCGAAATACCATATTCGCGTGAATGCGATTGCCCCCGGCCCGTTCCCCACGGAAGGCGCATGGTCCCGGCTGATCCCTTCAAAACAGTTTGAAGAGCATGCCATCAGCAAGCATCCGATGAAGCGCTTTGGCAAGCACGAAGAGCTCGCCAACCTCGCCGCTTTCCTGCTGAGCGATATGGCCGAATACATCAATGGGGAGTGCGTCGTGATCGACGGCGCTCAGTGGCTACGCGGCGCCGGCGAGTTCAACGACCTGGGCATGCTTCCCGACGCCGTCTGGGACCAACTGGAATCCGCGCGCGGAAAAAAATAGCTATTGCGGAAGCGCGCTCTGCCGCAACGACACGCGCAGTTTCACTTCCCCGACGGGTTGCCCATTCACTTCCGCGCGAACCACGATTAACTGCGGCTGCATCTTCTTCAGTTCATCAGCGGAAAGCTGCGGCGTATCCAATTCCACGCGCATCTCCGTGGAACTCTCGGCCGGTAGCGCGAACTCCCCTTCGCCGCTCGTCACCTTCCATCCCGCGGGCGCTTCCACCCGAATCGTTACTTTCACCGCGTCGCCGGTGGCATGGTGAATGGTCAGCGGCACATAAACCGAAGTGCCCGCTTTGATTCCGATTTCAGGAACCTTTGCCACAGGCAGCGCATCCAGTCCGTGGGCGGCCCGGAATTGCTCGTAATATCCCCAGGGTCCGCCAATCGAAAGGCGCACTCCCGAGAATCCTCCGGTCTTCACTACAGCGCGCTCGCTGTATGCCAGCTGACCTTTGGCAAAGACGTCGTCTGTTGGAGCTCCCCCTACAGTGGACTTCCCGAAAATCAGCGTTTCCGGTTCGCTCCACCATCCGGTATCAGGGTCGCTCATTCGTTTCTCCAGTTCCGCGTCGCCGAGTTTTTCCAGCGCGTGAATCTCCTGGGGATACTGCGTCAGATGGGTCATCGCTGCATCGATCGCAAGCCGCCAGTACGGTTTCTTCTGAGAAGGAGAAACCTCCTTGATCGAATATGCGGGCCCGCTTCCCGCAAATTGCTTGTCGTCATTCGCGTCCGCAAAATAATAAATCTTGCTCACCGTCCACGGCCTCAAATTCTCCAGGTACAACTCGCGCTTCGGCGAAGCTCCCGCCACCTGCTCCGGAAAAATCGTGGCGTCCCCCGCAAGATCAAACGCTTCCGTCGCAATCACCCCGGTAGCCTGATGGTCCCCGTGGTTTTCTCCGATGAAAACACCCGGCAGTGAAGTGATTACGACTTCCGGCCGGATCAACCGGATCAGTTGCACCATTTTTTCCAGGTTCGCACCGTGCCCCCAATTTGCCAGCGAGTTCAACACGTTTTGCGAAGCAGTGTCTTTTCCGTCCAGGAACCAGACATTCCGGATGCCCAGCCGGGCGCAGGCCTCTCTCGCTTCGATTTCCCGAATGTCCCCCAGCGCCCCGGCGCGCTCGCTTCCGTAGCTATTTCCTCCACTGCTGCCATGCGTCCCATACACAACGGCCACTCGCTTGTGCAGGTCGTAAATCGCCCGCGCCAGATACGGCGTCACCGCCCCTTCATCATCCGGGTGCGCCACCACCACCAAAATGTCCGCCTTGAACCGCTCGTCCGCGCCGCTGAGTTTCTTGGACACCTGCTCTTGCGCGCTGGTCGAGCAGCACATGCCAGCCACAATAAGGAACAACCAAGAGATTCGCTTCATGCCCTACCTTTCAAAATTCAGGCTTCGGAAAGTGAAGATTGTACTAGGCTCTGCGCGAAGGCCCAAAAAAGAAGTGACCCTGATTCCTTCAAGCCAGAAGCTAATTCCCTGGATTGACATACGATTTCTGTATCGATATAATCTTCGTAGTACGACAATGCTATCGATCTAAGAGGTTGTGTTATGGCTACTGTCAAAGTTTCCCCAAAGTTTCAGGTCGTCATCCCAAAGGATGTTCGAGAGCTCTTGGGGCTGAAACCTGGTGAACAGCTCCAGATCTATGTTTTGGACAGGTCGATCCGCTTGCATCGTCCGCGCTCAATCAAAGAGTTCCGTGGCATCGCCAAGGGAATGCAATGGAAGGATGAGGATCGTGATCACACCGAACGATTCTAAACTGGCGATTGTCGACTCTTCGGGTTGGGTCGAATACTTGGGCGCTGGTCCAAAGGCGGATAGTTTTGCCCGCTATTTGAATTTTCCCGATCACTTGCTGCTTCCGTCCGTCATCGTATATGAGGTCTACAAGAAGATATTCCGAGAACAGGGGAAAAATCTTGCTGATAATTTCCTCTCTCTGGCGTTCGGATTTGAAGATCGCCTGATTTCCCTTGACCTGGAACTTTCCATTCTGGCCGCAAGGACTAGTTTGGATGCTCACCTGCCAATGGCCGACGCTATCATTTACGCAACAGCCCAGCACCACAACGCCCAACTTGTAACATCCGACGCGCACTTCGCCAATCTTCCGGGCGTCGTGTTCCTCTGATTAGTCCCATCGGTGTGGGGAAGCTTGACCCATCTCCCACCCGCCGATACTCTAAATAGCTACACTCTCTGCAGTTTTGCTTGCAGGCCAGGAAGACGCTCATGGACCAGATCCACGTAACCTTACCCGACGGCAGCGTAAAAGACTTTCCGAAGGGCGTCACGCCCGTTGAAATCGCCCATTCCATCTCCCCGCGTCTGGCCGAAGCCGCGCTGGTTGCCAAGGTTTATGCCATCGGCGGCAATGGCGCGAATTCCAAGACCGGCATTTTCTCAAATTCCGTCGAACCCGAACCCGATGGCGGCCTGCTCTACGACCTTCGCCGCCCGCTTGAGCAGGACGTCAAGCTTCGCATCCTGACCGAAAAAGATCCCGACGCGCTGTATGTCTTTCGCCACTCGGCCGCCCACCTGCTGGCCGCTGCGGTCACCGAGCTTTATCCCAACGTGAAGCTGGGCATCGGCCCTCCTGTCGAAAACGGATTCTTCTACGAATTCCTGCGCGACAAGCCTTTCCTGCAGGAAGACCTCGAACGAATTGAAAAGAAGATGCGCGAGCTCGCGGCGCAGGACTTGAAAAACGAACGCAAGCTCCTGCCCAAGCCTGAGGCGTTGAAGCTCTATAAAGATTCGAACCAGATCTTCAAGTGCGAACTCGTCGAGGAAAAGGCCGACGAGCCGATGGTCTCCTTCTACACCACCGGAAAGTTCATTGATTTTTGCCGCGGGCCGCACATTCCTTCCACCAAGCGCATCCAGGCGTTCAAGCTCACCAACGTCGCCGGCGCTTATTGGAAGGGACAGGAAGGCAACGCGCAGCTCCAGCGCATCTACGCGCTGGCGTTCTACACGCAAAAAGAGCTCGACGAATATCTGCACCGCATCGAAGAGGCAAAGCGCCGCGATCACCGCAAGCTTGGCGCCGAACTCGATCTTTTCAGCATCCAGGAAGCGGCTGGCCCGGGCCTGATCTTCTGGCATCCGAAAGGCGGTCTGATCCGCACCCTGGTTGAAAACTGGCTGCGCGAAGAACTCCAGCACCGCGGCTACGACATGGTTTTCACCCCGCACATCATGCTCTTCGACCTTTGGAAGACTTCCGGGCACGCGAGTTTTTACAAGGAAAACATGTTCGGCGCGGTGGAAGTCGAAAAGGCCGATTACCAGTTGAAGCCGATGAACTGTCCGGGCCACATTCTTATCTATAAGTCCAAGCTGCGGAGCTATCGCGATCTCCCTGTCCGCCTCGCCGAACTCGGCACCGTGTATCGCTACGAGCGCAGCGGCGTCCTGCACGGCCTGCTGCGCGTCCGCGGCTTCACTCAGGATGACGCGCACATTTTCTGCATGCCTTCGCAGATCGAATCTGAAGTCGAAGCGTGCATGGATTTTGCGTACGCCGTAATGAAGAATTTCGGCTTCGATAAATTCGAAGTTGAGCTCTCGGACTGGGATCCTCAGCACCCGGAAAACTACCCCGGGAAAGCGGAAGATTGGCAACACGCTTCGGAAGCTCTCGGAAGAGTTATGGCCCGCATGAATATTCCCTACAAGAGAATGGTGGGCGAAGGCGCATTTTACGGCCCGAAAATCGACGTAAAGCTAATCGACGCCATCGGCCGCCCCTGGCAGCTCACCACCGTGCAGTTCGACTTCAATCTCCCTGCGCGCTTCGGCCTGGAATTTGTCGGCGAAGACGGCGCCCGCCATCAACCGCTGATGGTCCATCGCGCGCTGCTCGGCTCCGTCGAGCGCTTCTTCGGCATCCTCATCGAGCACTACGCCGGTGCATTTCCTCTCTGGCTCGCTCCCACGCAGGTGGAAATCTGCCCGGTCAGCGAAAAAGTCGCCGAATACGCCAAACACGTTTACGAAACTCTCAAGAAGCACGGCATTCGCGTCCATCTCGATGACCGCAACGAAAAGTTGCCCGCGAAAATCCGCGACGCCCAGATGCAGAAAATTCCCTACATGCTCGTCGTCGGCCCCAAGGAAGCCGAAGCCGGCGCCGTCAGCGTCCGCCACCGCATCAAGGGCGACCAGGGCCCGCGCCCCATCGCCGACGTCGTCGCCTCGCTGCAACAGGAAATCACCTCTCGCACTATTTCTTAATGGAGAGCGCTAACCATGCGCCGCTTTGCCCGACTAACATCTGCGCTCTCGACTTTTCTATCCTTGTGCGTCGTCGGGTTCATTCCCCTCTTACTCCCAACCCCTCCCCAAGACGATGCGAGGAACAATTGGTTTATTGATCCCGCTGGCAAGACTGGAGCCATCAGTCGATTCACGACGGAAGCGGATCTGGTCAAGCTGTACGGTGCGAAAAACGTGAAGCAAGGCGATATGGATCTCGGCGAGGGCTTCACAGAGCCCGCCACATTTCTGTTTCAAGATGATCCTCTTTCGAAAATCGCCATTTCTTGGAAGGACAAGGAAAAGAAGGCATATCCTGCTCGCGTTCAGATTGATGGCCAGAGGAGCGGCTGGAATACTTATGGTCGAGTGACTCTCGGCACGTCGCTGAAGGAGCTTGAGAAGCTCAACGGGGGCGCATTTGAATTGTTCGGCTTTGAATGGGACTACAGCGGGACAGTTGCATCTTGGGAGAAGGGCAAATTGGAGGAGTTTTTTCACCAAAAGGGAAACGTTGTTCTGCGCCTCAGTCCCTCTGAAAATACAGCGGTGCAAGCTCCAGAATACGAATCCGTTCTAGGCGATGGGACCTTTCCCTCCACGAACCCCGCGATGCAAAAACTCAATCCCCGCGTCTACCAGATCATTTGGATTTTTGAATAACCTATTCCACGGTGGGGGACCGCCTATGTTATCACGCCGTTTATTCCTCGCGCTCACCGGCGGGGCCATCGCCGTTCCCTCCAGTCTCTTCGCTGAAACGGAGGTACCTTCCTTGCTCGACCACATTCTTCTCGGCTCTCGTGATTTGCAGATTGGCATCGATTTCGTTGAGCGTCACACCGGCGTCCGCGCCACATTCGGCGGAGTCCATCCCGGCCGCGGCACTCAGAACGCGCTCCTATCTCTCGGTGATCGCCGCTATCTGGAAATAATCGCGCCAGACCCTGCACAGCCCGGCGTCAAAAATCCGATCGCTTCCAACCTACACTCCCTTCCAGAGCCCCGGTTGATTGGTTGGGCCGCTCATCCAGGCAGCATTTCCGCTTTTGCCGAAAAACTTCGTGCCGCGGGAATCAAGTTCGAAGGCCCCACGCCCGGTTCTCGGAAACGCCCTGATGGCAGTCTGCTCCAATGGCAGACTCTGAATGTGGCGGATACCGCCTCCGGCCTTTTGCCTTTCTTCATAGAGTGGAGCCAGGATTCCGTCCACCCCTCGGTCGACGCCCCCAAAGGCTGCGCTCTTCTCAACTTTTCCGCGGAGGCCCCCGAGCCCGAAAAATTTTCCGTCACGCTGAAGACACTAGCCCTGGATCTCCCCGTCCAGCACGGCGAAAAAGCGCGGCTCCACGCCAAAATCTCCGGGCCAAAAGGTAATCTCGACGTCTATTCCTGATTCGCCTCTGCTCAACGCTCCAGACTAGTCGGACTCCTCCCCCGCCCCTTGCCCCATCTTCTTAGCGTGCTATAATTTGAAGTCCGTCCCTCCTTGCTGTGGGCCTGTGGGGACCTGCTTTCAATTCGAGGTGAGATCCCGCGCTGCGGGGTGCCTTTTTTTTCCTAGGGGGTTTTATCGCTGAGAGGAATTTCCGGCAAGCGGACCGTATCCGCATCAATGAACGGATTCGAGCTCGCGAAGTCCGGGTGATTGACGAAGAAGGTGGGCAGTTGGGCGTCATGCAGCCATTCGAAGCAATGCGTCTGGCGCGTGAAAAAGGTTTGGATTTGGTGGAGATTTCGCCGACCGCGGATCCTCCTGTTTGCAAGATTACCGATTACGGCAAATTCCAATACCAGCAGAACAAGAAAGCCCACGAGCAGCGCAAGAGCAGCCGTGGCTCGCAACTCAAGGAAGTAAAGTTTCGTCCCGCCACCGCGGAGCATGATTTTCAGGTTCGCAAGAACCAGATCATTCGGTTCCTCGGCGAAGGGCACAAAGTTCGCGCCATGATTTTTCATCGCGGCCGCGAAATGGCGCACCAGGAAGTGGGCCGCGCCAAGATGACCCGCTTGTTGGGCGAAATCGGCGAACACTGCCAGATCGAGACGATGCCGCGCATGGAAGGCAACGTTCTGGTCGCGCTTCTGGCGCCGAAAAAGGGAGCCGGCGTCGCTCCCCGCAGCAGTACCGCGGCGCAAACGAACGCGTAGCTGAAGTAAGGATCTGTTCTTACGCCGGCAGTTCATCGCCGAAAATTTTCAAGAGTGGCTGAGTTAATTCAGCCCGCAACAACGCACGGAGAGGATTCAAAGCAATGCCACGCAATTCCACGAAGCCCAAACTGAAGCTCAAAACGCATCGCGGCGCCAAGAAGCGTTTCAAGATTACCGCCACCGGCAAGATTCTTCGCATGCATTCCGGCAAGCGCCACCTGCTCGGCACGAAAGCTCCGAAGCGCATGCGCAAGCTCAAGAAGCTGACGCTGGTCAACAAGGCCGATCTGGCCAAGACCCGCCAGATGCTTCCGTACGGCATTTAAGTTTTTGATTTTGTAGGGGTGGAGCTCGCTCCACCCGTGCAATGACTGCGAAACTCCGGTTTCGCAAAACGTGCCAGGCAGTGCTACACGGGTGCCTGCCGGCCGTTCCGCTCTCTTCGGAGAGCGATAGCGCTGGGCGCAAGCCCGGCGATGTAGCGGCCACTTTCAAGTGGCCAAGCCGCAAGGCAACTACAAACACCTCGGAAACAAACCCGTTGCGATGGCGCATTTCCGCGTCTTTCCGCAACCCGTTTCGTTTCCCGGAAAATCTGTAGCTCAGGCCTTCAGGCCTGAGGGTTTCCGCAGCCACGACCGCGAACCCTCGGCCGGCAATTCCTGATGCACAGCAAGAAAAAAGGAGCAAACCCATGCCACGCGTAAAACGCGGCACTAAACGCCGGGCCCGGCGGAAGAAGTATCTCAAGCGGACCAAGGGCTTTTTCCTCACCAAGAGCAAGCTCTACCAATCCGCGCAGGAAGCGGCCAATCGCGCGGATCGCTACGCAAAGCGCGACCGCCGCGTCAAGAAGCGGCAGTACCGGCGCCTTTGGATTCAGCGCGTCGGCGCCGCCGCTCGCCAGAACGGCATCACCTATGGCCAGTTGATCCATGGCCTGAAGGCCGCGGGCATCGCCCTCGACCGCAAAGTCCTGGCAGACATCGCCGTAAAGGACGCCGCCGGCTTCGCGCAACTCGCCGAAAAGGCCAAAGCGTTCGCGCCCAAGCCCGCTGCCAAGAAGGCCTAACTGCGCCGGCTTCCAGCCGGCCAGCATTCTGGAGAGGGCGGGATTAATCCGCCCTCCCTGTCCAATAAGGCTGCTGGCTTGTCATCCCGAACCCGCGTCGAGTGCGGGTGAGGGATCTGCTTTACTCTTTCTTTTCTTCCTCAGGGGCGTGCGCAACCACTCCCCTGCGATATATTCTTATCGCAACCCATGTCGACACCGCATTCGAAGCTCTCGCAAACTCTGGCTGCTCTCGGCATCAGCTCCGCCGATGGCCTGCAATCCCTCTTCGCTGAAATCCGCTCTCGCTTCGACGCCGAAGCCGCCCGCGCTACCGATGAAGTCTCCTTCAAGGCGTTTCGCGACGCGTGGCTTGGCCGCAAATCCGGAGTAATCACATTGGTCACCGACAACTGGCTCAAACCGGCATCTTCCGAGTTGAAGCGCTCCGTCGGTGCCGCATTGAACGAACTGCGTGCGCACGTGGATGTTCAGATAGAGGTCCGGCGTGCTGCCGTTGAGAGCGGCGTAGAATCCACGGCTGCGGCGAAAGATCGTATCGACCTCTCGCTTCCCGGCGTAATTCGCCCGGTCGGCTCGCACCATCTTGTCCGCTCCGTGATGCAGGAAATCGAAGACATCTTTTTCTCCATCGGCTTCTCCGTCGTCGAAGGCCCGGAAATCGAAACGCCCTACTACAATTTCGAAGCGCTGAACATTCCCGAGCATCATCCGGTCCGCGACGACATGGACACCTTCTATCTCGACCTGCCGAAAGGCGCGCCCGGGCCGCTCCTTCTCCGCACGCACACTTCGCCCGTACAGATTCGCACCATGGAAAAGCGCCAGCCTCCCGTGCGCGTCATCGTGCCGGGCAAGGTCTATCGCCGCGACAATCCCGATGCCACGCACTCCTTCGTCTTCCACCAGATCGAAGGCCTGGCCGTGGATACGGACATCACGTTCTGCGATTTCACCGGCACCATCGAATATTTCGTGAAGCAGTTCTTCGGCGAGAGCGTGAAAACTCGTTTTCGCCCCAGCTATTTTCCGTTCACGGAACCCTCTGTGGAGTTCGACGTCTCCTGCATTTTCTGTGGAGGCAGCGGCAACGCAGCCTCCGGCCAAACCTGCGGCAAATGCAAAGGTTCCGGGTGGATCGAACTCTTCGGCGCGGGCATGGTCGATCCCGCGGTTTATGGCTTCGTGAACTACGACGCGAAGAAGGTCAGCGGCTTCGCTTTCGGCATGGGCATGGACCGCCTGGCCATGCTCAAGTACGGCATTGACGACCTTCAGGTCTTTTTCCAAAACGACGTGCGCTTCCTCCGTCAATTCCCATGAGCGAGCGCATTCCATCTATGAGACCGGAAAGCTTGCGACGGGCAGGCTTACCAGTCACCAGTCACCGGTCACGAGTCACCACATGACCTTCGCCGACGCCAAACAGCGCTTCTCCAACCGGGTGACGGACTACGTTCGCTACCGCCTCGGCTACCCGGCGGAGATTCTGCCGTTGCTGCAAACCTGGACCAGTTTGCGTCCCGATCATGTCGTCGCCGACATCGGCTCCGGCACCGGATTGCTCAGCAAACTGTTTCTTGATTTCGGCAATCGGGTCCTGGGCGTCGAGCCAAACGCCGAAATGCGCGCGGCAGGCGAAGAATTCCTGAGCGAGTACCCAAATTTCAAAAGCGTCGCGGGTTCCGCCGAAGCCACCACGTTGCCTTCCGGTTCCGTAGATTTCATCGCGGCCGGGCAGGCATTTCACTGGTTTCAAATGCCGGTGGCCCGCAACGAGTTTCGCCGCATTTTGAAGTCGGGTGGCCGCGTCCTGGTCATCTGGAATGAGCGCCTTCTCGATGAAACTGCGTTTCTGCGCGAGTACGAAGCTTTGCTGAATCGCTTCGGGACGGACTACGCCAAAGTAAGCGAAAGCTACCCGCGCGCCGAGCAGATGCTGGAATTTTACGGTCCGAATGACTTCACTTCACACTCGCTGCCCAATTTCCAGGAATTCGATTTTGACGGGCTGAGCGGCCGCCTGCGCAGCAGTTCTTACGCGCCGCCTGCCGGTCATCCGCTATTCGAGCCGATGATGAAGGAGTTGCGCAGACTTTTCGACGCGCATCACCAGGGCGACGTAGTCCGCATGG
>DASSGS010000011.1:0-83562 GCA_035693365.1 Candidatus Acidiferrum sp.
CTACGTCAGAGCGACATCAGGTCGCGGAGGAATGGGAATGGCCAGCGTGGAAGAACGCGTAAAGCAGATTATCGTCGAGCAGCTTGGTGTGGATGAAGCCGAAGTTACGCCCACCGCGTCCTTCGTGGACGATCTCGGCGCAGACTCGCTCGACCAGGTCGAATTGGTCATGGCATTTGAAGAAGCCTTCGGCATCGAAGTGCCCGACGAAGACGCCGAAAAGATGACCACGGTCAAGGACGCTATCGAATACATCGATAAGCATTCGAAGGGCAAGTAGGTCGCACATTAATTCCCGATTGAAGGAGCAAGAGAGTTGACCCGCCGGGTTGTCGTTACGGGAGTTGGATTGGTCTGCGCGCTGGGTGTGGGCACCGAGGAAAGCTGGAAAAACCTCGTGGACGGCAAAAGCGGCATTGGCCACATCACGCATTTTGATACCGCCGATTTTGACTGCAAGATCGCGGGCGAAGTGAAAAACTTCGATCCCTTTCAGTGGATCGAGAAAAAAGAACTGAAGAAGATGGGCCGTTTCATCCAGGTGGCCCTGGCCGGCGCGGATTTCGCCGTGAAAATGGCCAACTGGAAGCCGGAACACTCCGACCTTGATGAAGTGGGCGTGTACGTCGCCTCCGGCATCGGCGGGTTCGACATCATCGAACGCGAGCACATCAAGCTGATGCAGGGCGGCCCCGGAAAAATTTCACCGTTCTTTATTCCGTCGGCCATCGTCAATCTCGCTTCGGGACATATTTCGATTCGTTATGGCGCGCGCGGGCCGAACTCCGCGACCGCCACGGCCTGCTCCGCTTCGGCCCACGCCATCGGCGATTCGTTCAAAATTATCGAGCGCGGCGCGGCCGATATGATGATTTGCGGCGGCACGGAGGCCACGATCACTCCGATGGGTATCGGCGGATTCGCTTCCATGCGCGCGCTTTCGACGCGTAACGACGCGCCGGAAAAAGCCAGCCGCCCGTTTGACGCGGACCGCGACGGCTTTGTGGTCGGCGAAGGCGCGGGCATCGTGATCCTGGAATCTCTGGAACACGCGCAAAAACGCAACGCTCCGATCCTTGCGGAAATTGTCGGCTACGGCATGAGCGGCGACGCGTATCACATCACGCAGCCCGCGGAAAATGGCGACGGCGCCTACCGCGTGATGAAGGCGGCGCTGAAGGATGCGAAGCTTTCCCCCGACGACATCGGCTACGTTAACGCGCACGGCACCTCCACGCCGCTTGGCGACGCCATCGAAACGACGGCGATGAAGCGGCTGTTTGGCGAACGCGCGATCAACAAGAAATTGCCGGTCAGCTCCACCAAGTCCATGACCGGGCATCTTTTGGGCGGCGCCGGCGGCCTCGAAGGCGGCATCTGCGTGCTTGCGTTGCGCGACCAAATTTTGCCGCCTACGATCAACCAGGAAAAGCCCGATCCGCACTGCGATCTCGACTATGTTCCCAACGTTGCGCGCAAAGCCACCGTGGATTACGCGCTTTCGAATTCGTTCGGGTTTGGCGGCACCAACGCCGCCCTGATTTTCAAGCGCTGGGCCGGGAAGTAACCTTTCCCTCCTTCGCTCCCCGCGCCAGACTCACTAAGCCTATGTAGCGGCCGCCTTCCCAAGCGGGCGCTTTTAGGACCGGAAGGAACGCCATGAACATCCTCGTCTGTATCAAACAGGTTCCCGCGAAAGACGCGCCGCTGGCGATCGCCGGCAACTGGATCAAGGAGTCCGACATCGGCTTCGAAATGAACGAGCCCGACTCTTACGCGCTCGAAGAAGCGCTCCGTCTGAAAGAAAAGCACGGCGGCGAAGTCATTGCGCTCTCGCTCGGCCCCGAACGCGTGAAGCAAACCATCAAGGAAGCTCTCGCCAAGGGCGCCGACCGCGGGATTCACATCGCCGACGACAATTTCGCGCAACTCGATCCGCTTGGCACTGCAAAAGTAATCGCCGCGGCGATCGCCAGGGAAAAAGTGGATCTCGTCCTCACCGGCCTGCAGAGCGACGACCACGGGTTCGGCCAGACCGGCGTGCTGCTCGCCGCATTGCTGAACCTGCCGCACGCCACCCTGATCATGCAGATTGAGGTGCAGGACGCGAAGATGAAGCTCAAGCGCGAACTCGAAGCCGGCTGGTTCCAACATATCGAGTGCCCGCTTCCGGCTGTGCTCACGATTCAGTCGGGCATCAACAAAGTCCGCTACGCCACGCTTAAGGGAATCATGGCCGCCAAGAAGAAAGAGATCGCGGCGCTCACGCGGGAATCACTCGGCGTCACGGTGGAAGCCACACAGAAAATCGAAAAGATCTACGTACCCACAAAAACCAAGAAAACGGAATTCCTAACTGGCACGCCGAAAGAAGCCGCGGCCAAGCTAGTGGAAAAACTTAAATTCGAAGCGCGGGTACTGTAGCGCCGGCATCCTGCCGGCCAGCAACTCTAAAAAGATTTGAGGCTCACGATGAAAATCCTGGTCGTCACCGAACAACGCCAAGGCAAATGGAACAACGCCAGCTTTGAAACCCTCGTTGCCGCCCAGCAGATCGCTGCATCGGCTTCGTCCACCGTCAGCGCCGCCGTCATTGGCAAAGGCGTCGCCGGACTCGCCGCGGAACTCGCAGCCAAAAACATCGCCGAGGTTCTCCTCGTCGAGCACGAACTTCTCGACGCATACACTCCCGACGGGTACTGCGGCGCGCTCAAGCAGGTGATCGAATCTGCCAAGCCCGATCTGGTTCTTTTCCCGCACACCTATCAGGTGCGCGACTTCGCTCCGAAACTCGCCGCCACGCTCGGCAAGGGGATGATCGGTGATTGTGTCGGCTTCCGCAGCGAGGGCGGAAAACTGGTGTTGGTCCGCCAGATGTTTCAAGGCAAGACCGCCGCGGATGTCACATTTACCGGCGCCGCGCCGTGGTTCGTGTCGTTCCAATCGGGTGCGTTTCGCGCCGATCAGATTGCCGCGCACCCAAGCGGCAACGCTCCCGTCAATACGGTGGCTGTGAATTTGAGCGCCGCGGACATTCGCACCAAGCCGCTGGAACTTTTTAAGGAAGCAAAATCCGCCGTGGACCTCACGCAAGCCCCGCTGATTGTCGCCATCGGCCGCGGGATAAAGGCGCCGGAAAATATCGCGCAGGCCGAAGCCGTCGCCAAAGCCATGGGCGCGGAACTCGCCGCCTCACGCCCCATCTGCGACGAGGGCTGGCTCCCGATGGAGCGGCAGATCGGCAGTTCCGGTCAAACCGTCGCGCCGAAACTGTATCTCGCGCTCGGCATCAGCGGCGCCATCCAGCACGTTGTCGGCATGAAAGGCGCGCGCACCATCGTGGCCGTCAACAAAGACCAGAACGCGCCAATCTTCGAAATCGCCGACTATGGCATCGTCGCCGACATTTTCGAAGTGATGCCCGCGCTCACCGAAGAGCTGCAAAAGGCCAAAGGTTAGCGCGCAGTTACCGGCGCGAATCTGTCGGTTAACCAGACTCGCTTACGTTAAGCCTCTTTAGGCAAAGCCGCCGCGTCCCCTGCCTGCACGGAAAACCGTTGGCACAATTTCCAACCGCCGGTAGAATCATCGCGCTGCCAATCTCCGCGAGAGGTTCCTCCCATGAAGCTCTGGCCCAATGTCGCGCCCGCGATTGTCCTCCTGACCTTTTTCGTCTCCCAGGAATCATCTGCGCCCGTTCTTGTCCAAGAGGAGCCTCACCATCATCTGGTTCTGAAAAATGACAAGCTGTTGGTTCTGCGAGTGACTCTCCAGCCCGGCGAATGGAGTGCCTATCACACTCATTCCGTGGATGACGTAGCCGTGTGGCTGGGGCATTCCAGCGCCGCACAGCAACTTCCCAACGAAGCGGAGAGCGCTGCCATCGAGCAGCAGCCCGGCAACATTTCGCTGCGCACTCTGCATGAAACGCCGTTCACGCACCGGGTTCACAATTTAGGCCCGGGAATTTTCGACGTGCTGGACGTGGAAATTCTACAGCGTCCGGAGAATCCTTCCACGGGAGCCGCCGGGCCGGTGGCCGGCGAAAATCCCAGTGCGCGCGTTTACAAATGGAAGCTTGCGCCGGGCGGTGTCACTTCGATGCACACGCATGAACGCCCCTACCTGATCGTGGCGGCCACGGGATTCAATCTGAAAATGACGGCGCCTGATGGCAAGTCGGCCACGCATGAAATCAAGCCCGGCGATTTTCATTGGGTAACGACAAAGGTGACGCACACCTTGGCAAACGAAGGAACCGGCGAAGGGCAAATTATCGAAATTGAATTGAAGTAAGCACTGGGCGGTTACCCACGGACACGCGAACTAGGATTCCTTCTCCGCCTTCGCCAGCCATTGCTGTAGCAGCGGCAGATGCTTCGGGTCCATATCCGCGAACGCCAGCCCCGCGCCGCGATTCATCTGGGAATAGACCACGCATGCCTTGGTTTCAATCGAGACATTTTCTTCGGTCCAGATCTTCACCCGGACCACCGTGTGCATCGGAAATGGGTTCATCATGTCCAGATAACATCCATGGAGGCTCAACTCGCTGACGCGCGTGGCAATCCGCACTTCGGAACGTTCTTCAAACAATTCCGCGCTGGCAAAAAACATATAGCGTGGCGTGCGGCGGCGTTCGCTTTCCATTGATCCTCCCGGGGCTCCACTGCCATTTTGCACCGTACGGACAATCTGTAGATAGCTCTATCTTCTCTTGCTTCACGAGCAAATGCGCTGCCGTTTGCCCATTGCGCCACTAGGCCTGCGGTTGCCTTATACTGGCAGAGACAACCTATGGAGCATCCCATGACAAATGGTCAACACGAATCCGGCAGCCGGGTAAGGCTCATTCTAATCGCCCTGATTCTCCTGCTGGGCGCTTATTGGGTCGGGGCGCGGTACGGCCCCCGCCAGTCCCAGGAAGTTGAAGCGCGCCGCAGTGGGGACACCCCGCCGGGGCTTAACTTGAAGAACGCTTCCGAGCACCCGGAAGCCCTCACCGAAGAGGAATCCATCAACGTCCGCATCTATCGCCAGGCGTCGCCCGCGATCGCCAATGTGCTTACCAAAGCGACCGAGTACGACTTTTTCATGGATCCCGTGCCGGTGGAAGGGGCAGGCTCGGGCTTCCTGATCGATCCGCGGGGCTACATCCTCACGAACTTTCACGTTGTTGCCGGCGCGCAAACGATTGAAGTGATTCTTGGCGACAAGAGCCGCTACCCCGCGAAATTCGTCGGCGCCGATCAGCGCAACGATATCGCCTTGATCAAGATTGATCCGAAAGGGAAACACCTGGCCTCCCTGGCGCTTGGCGATTCTTCCGCCCTGCGGGTCGGCCAGAAAGTTCTGGCCATCGGCAATCCCTTCGGATTTCAGTCCACGCTCACGACCGGTGTAGTCAGCGCTCTCGGCCGCACCGTGCAGACCAGCCAAAGCACGTTTATCGACGAAGCGATCCAGACCGATGCTTCCATCAATCGCGGGAATTCGGGCGGCCCGCTGATCAACACGCACGGCGACGTGATCGGCATCAACTCCGCGATTTACACGCCTTCGGGCACGGCGGCGGGCATCGGATTTGCCATTCCGATCAACACCGCAAAGTTGATCGCCAATGACCTGATCACCGAAGGCCGGGTGCGCCGCGCCTATCTTGGCGTAAGCACGCTGGAGCTGACGGCATGGCTTGCAGAGGCTCTCGACTTGCCGGTGCAGGAAGGCTTGCTGGTGGAACAAGCCACCAAGGCCGGCCCCGCGGCGGTCGCTGGAATTCACGGAGGAGACCGCACGGTGCAATCGGGCATGCGGCGCCTGACGATTGGGGGCGACGTGATCGTCGGCATTGACGGCCAGAAGGTTGCCAATCAGTTCGATATGAATGTGCTGTTGAACCGCAAGCGGCCCGGCGACACGGTCACTGTCACCGTCTATCGCGGCGCGAAGAAGGTCGACGTTCCGGTCAAGCTCGGCGAACGCGACGGCAACTAATCCTATTTATTCTGGATCACCACTAACTAACGCGTTGTCATCCTGAGGCCATCCGACGAGGATGGCTGAAGGATCTCAATGTAAGGTCCCATCTCGTATTAAACGAGTTGAAATTTCAGGGGAGCGGAACTGCACTACTCCCCAAACTCCGCGCGATATTTTCCCCGCTCGTCTTCGGTGAACGAAAACCAGCCCTCCGCAATATCACGGACGCGCTCGAGTTCCTGCTGCATTTCCTGATGCTTGGCTTCGATGGCGTCGGCGCCGGCATCGGCCGGGACGCGAATCGGGTTGCCGGCAATGATCACGGCGCGCGCAAACAATGCCGGCAGCAGGAAATGATCCCACGTCTTTTCCATGGTTTTTCCGCGATCCACGCCGATATGAAACACCTGAATCGGCGCGCCCGTCATGCGCGCAAGCAGCACGGGACCAACTTTTGCGACGTAGCGCGGCCCCCGCGGTCCGTCGATGGTAAAGCCGGCATCGAGCCCTTCGCGCAGGCGCTGCGCCATCACCTGCAAACCACGCAGGCCTCCGCGCGAAGAACTGCCCTGCGCTGTGCCAAATCCGAGGCCTTCGATCACCCTGCGGGTCCACTGCCCGTCGAAAGCGGTGGTGTTCATGATCACGATTCCCCGGTTTCTTCCATACCAGGTGATGGGCAGAATCACGCGATGCCAAAAGGCCCAGATGCAGGGATGATTGTGCGGCGGGAGCCTGTCCATTCTGGAGCGCCCGAGGACCTCAAAGCGCAGCGTGGGTCCGAGCACACGAATCACGCTGGAGACCAGTGCCGCGATGATGGGAATCTGGATGCGCCGGCTCCACGGCAGCTTGGGAAGCCGCGTGTCGTAGTGCGCGCCGACTTCCTCCCCCGATTCCTGGGACTGTATGTCGCGGTTTTCCATCTTCCTATAGTATATAGAGTGCCCCCGTTCCACCGCCCCGATGGAGAGCGAATCAATTGACCAGCACGGCCCATAACGGAGCACCGCGCGGCATCGCCAGCTTTCTGGTTTGCGCCGCCGTGTTTGCCGCTTCCATTGCCGCGCTCACGGCGCGCGCGGACAATCCGCCGGCGGATGCAATCGGGGTGATCGAAGGCGAGGCTATCTCGGTCGAGGGGCCAATGAGCGTGGAGGTGGTGCGCGGCCAGGTGAAGACGCTTTTGCGCAGCGGCAGCGATATCCGAGTAAAAGCCGGGCAGGCGCGTATCGATCTGGTGGAGGGCGGGCAGATCATGATCTGCGGCCCGGCTCATTTTTCCATGCTGAAGGCCGGCAGCTCGATCACTGTGGCGCTTGATTCCGGGACAATCCACGCGGTGATCGGCAATGAGGTTTCCCTGAATATTTATACGCCGCAAATCCAGGCGCATCCGGTTTCCATCGGGAATGGGGCGGAGGATGTGCTCGTGGGCCTGGACAGCGCCGGGGCCATGTGTATTCGCGCCAATAAGGGAGCGGTGCGCGTCGAACAGCAATTGACCGGGCAGAGCGTGCTGGTGCCGCAGAGCGGCGACGTCTCCCTGACCAACGGCCAGATCGAAAGTTTGCGCGCGGCAACCGGGCATTGCACTTGCTCGATGCAGGCGGTGATCAAGCCCATGACCCCGGGAACCGAAGTCAGCCAGTTGGCGACCCCCGAAGAGATCAAGAAAAGAGCCGCGGATCCCAAGCCAGCCGCAGCGCCGGAAAAGACGGAAGCTGCGGCGCAGCCCGATGAACCGATATACCAGGTGTTCATGCCGCCGCTGCGTTACGACGCCAAGACAAAAGTGCAGTCCGATTTTGATCCGAACCTGATCATCCTGGTGCGGCGTGTGCGCGTGCGTCCGACGCTGATCTTTCAGGGGCGGGTGGAAGGCGACCCGGTTGTAGCTCAGGCGGCCAGTCCGGCGATCTCTGCCAAATCTAATCCGAAGCCAGAAGCTCCGCCCGAAGCGTCCACCTGGACGCGGGTGAAAACCTATTTCCGCAAGCTGTGGTCGCCATCAACATGATGGTGATGCTCGTGTACTTCCGTTAGTGTTTTTGCGCAGGAGATCGCGGATAATTTCTCGAATCCTTTTAATGGAGTGAACTTGCACTCAATGAAAAAATTGAGCCGGCATCTCATCCCGCACTTATTTGCGTTCACGATGTTTCTGCTTGTGCCTGTTGCCCTCTTTCAGGGGTGCGGTTCCTCCTCCGGCAACCCGACGCCCACGCCGGTCGCCATTTCCACTACTTCGTTGCCCGGCGGCCAGGTCGGAACCGCATACAGTGCAACGCTGGTTGCAACAGGAGGGACGATTCCGCTTACGTGGACTCTCACCAGTGGAACGCTGCCGGCAAATCTGCAGCTGAACGCGGCGACGGGGGCCATCACCGGCACGCCGACGACAGCCGCGAACAACCTGGCTCTTACGTTTCAGGTGAAGGATTCAGGCAGTCCGCAGCAATCCAAAAGCGTGGACCTGACACTGACGATCGCGGCCCCAACGCTGGCGATTTCGACGACCACTCTTTCAAATGGTGTGGTAGGCGTGGCGTATAACCAGACACTTGTGGCCACAGGGGGAACCACGCCGTACACCTGGACTCTGACCAGCGGCGCCTTGCCAACAAATTTGCAGCTCAACGCGGCGACCGGGGCCATCACCGGCACGCCAACGGTCACCGTCACCAACACTGCGTTGACGTTTCAAGTAAAGGATTCCGGCAATCCGCAGCAAACGAAAACGGTGAACTTGTCGCTTACTATCGGTTCGGCGGTGACGATCACGGTCTCGCTTTCCCCAAAGCGCGGCGGCTTGGCGGTCACCCAGTCACTCGGCTTCACTGCCACAACCAATGATCCGCAGGGTGTCACGTGGAGTGCGTCCGCCGGAACTTTCAGCGCGAGCAATGCGACGACGGCAACCTACGTCGCGCCGGGCGCTGCGGGAACCGTCACCGTGACGGCGACCAGCGCGACCAACGGTGTGACCAGCGCCTCCGCAACTATCGGCGTCACCGATCTCGCCGGCGTGCTGACGTACCACAATGACCTGGCGCGCGACGGCGTAAATGCCAAGGAATACGCATTGACCCCCACAAATGTAGCGACCGCTACGTTTGGCAAACTCTTTTCCTGCACCGCCGATGCGGCGATTTACACCCAGCCGCTGTGGGTTCCGAATTTGACCATCAACGGCGGGAAACACAACGTGATTTTTGCGGCCACCGTCCATGACACCGTGTACGCGTTTGACGCCGATACCGGCCCCTGCGTGACCTATTGGAACAAATCGCTGCTGGGTGCCGGAGAGACGTTTCTTTCCCATTCGGACGTGGGCTCCAGCGATATTTTTCCGGATATCGGAATCATTGGCACTCCGGTGATCGATGCGTCTACCAACACGTTGTACGTGGTCAGCAAGAGCAAAACCAACGGCACCAGTTGCAGCCCGGCGGCTTCCTGCTTCCAACGCCTGCACGCCCTGAGCCTGATTGACGGCACGGAAAAATTTGGCGGTCCTGCGAACATCACCTCGGCCATCAGCGTTCCAGGTACCGGCGATGGATCGTCCGGGGGCAACGTGGCGTTCAATACGCTGCGGCAAAATCAGCGGCCGGGCTTGGCGCTGTTGAATGGCGTGGTATACGTGGCATGGGCGTCGCATGGAGACCAGACGCCTTACCATGGATGGGTAATCGGCTTTGACAAAACCAGCCTGGCGCCCGTCGCAACCTTTAACGCGAATCCGAATGGCAGCTTTGGGGGAATTTGGATGTCGGGCGGAGCGCCCGCCGCGGACGCCCTGGGGAATCTGTATTTCCTGACAGGGAACGGAACGTTTGACGCGAATACCGGCGGCTCGGATTATGGCGACAGCACCGTGAAGCTGAGCACTGCGGCCGGATTGAGTGTCACGAGTTATTTTACTCCGGCGGACCAATCGAACTTGAACGGCAACGACACGGATCACGGCTCCGGCGGGGCCGCCATTCTGGTCGACCTGGGCGCAGGCGCTCCGCACCCGCGTCTGCTGATCGGCGGCGGGAAAGAAGGCAATTTCTTTTTGCTGGACCGCGACAACCTGGGGGGATATGGCGCGAATTTTACACCCGCGGATTCCAACGCGGTGCAGAAATTCCCCGCCGCCTCTGGAATCTTTTCGACCGCGGCCTTCTTTAATAATGGACTGTACATAGCGCCAGCCGGCGCGTCGCTGGAAGTGTTCGCCTTCAATCCGGTGACGGGGCTATTCAACCCAGCGCCGACTTCTCAATCTCCGACATCGTTCGGTTTCCCCGGGGCTACTCCATCCGTGTCGGCTGCGGGGATGAGCAACGCAATCGTTTGGGCCATGAATTCGAATGCTTACGGATCGAACAATGGAGGTGCGAGAGCGGCGGGCCCCACTGTTCTGCATGCCTACAACGCGACAAACCTGATGACCGAATTGTGGAATAGTTCGATGGCGCCCTCCAATCGCGACACGGCCGGCAACTCCGTGAAGTTTACGGTTCCAACCGTTGCGAACGGAAAAGTGTATATAGGCACTCGCGGAAACGACAGCACGACGGGTACCGGCACGATCTTTGGCGAGATTGACGTGTATGGGCTGCTGCCGAACTGAAAATTGCCGCAGCGTCAGACCGGGGCTGCACGTTTCTTACATACCTTCGTAGTTGGGGCCGCCACCGCCTTCGGGAACGACCCAGTCGATGATCTGGTAGGGGTCGGCGATGTCGCAGGTCTTGCAGTGCACGCAGTTGGCGGCATTGATCTTCAGCTTTTGTCCGTTGCCTTCTTTCACCATTTCATAGACGGCGGCGGGGCAAAAGTACTGGCAGGGATTACCGAACTCTTCCACGCAGCGCGTCGCGCAGATGTTCAGATCCTGCACTTTCAGGTGACACGGCTGATCTTCGTCGTGGCGCGTTCCGGAGTGATAAACGTCCGTCAAGCGATCGAACGTAAGTTTTCCATCGCCCTTGAAGCGCTCCGGCGCGGGCCGTCCGAAAATCGGTTTGTAGGCTTCGTAACCCTCGTGGGCGCGCATCGGATCGATGATTCCTGCGCCGCCGGTAATCTGCTGCAGCCCGGAGTGGAAAAATCCGTCCATTAGTCCGTTGCGAAAAGACTGGTGGAAATTGCGGACCTTCCACAACTCTTCCTTGATATAGCTCTGATCGATCTTTTTCTTATAGAGCTGCAGCGTGTTGGAGGAATAGTCGCCTTTCTTCAGCGCCTCAAAGATTGTTTCGGCGGCCAGCATGCCGCTCTTCATCGCCAGGTGTACGCCTTTCAGCCGCTGCGAATCCAGGAAGCTGCCGGAATCGCCGACGATAAGTCCGCCATCAAGATAATTTTGCGGCATCGAGTACCACCCGCCGTAGGGAAGCGATTTGGCGCCGTAGCGAACCAGTTTGCCGCCTTCGAGAAGGTTGCGAACAAACGGATGGGTCTTCCACGTCTGGAACGCCGCGTGGGGATCGAAGCGCGAATTTTCGTATTCGAGCGCGAGCACCAGTCCGATCGAAACGCGGTTATTGCTCAGGCCGTAGATCCAGCCGCCGCCGTACATCTTCGTGGAAATCGGCCAGCCCAGCGTGTGCGCTACGTAACCGGCTTGCAGCTTCCCCGGTTGAACGTCCCAGAGTTCCTTGATCCCGATGCCGTAGCTTTGTGGATTGATGTTGCCAAGATTCTTTTTCGTAACGAGTTGCTTGGTCAGCGATCCGCGCGTCCCCTCGGCCAGGACGGTCACTTTTGCGCGAAGTTCATAGCCGGGGGTGAAGTTGTCCTTGGGCTTGCCGTTCTTGTCGAGCCCCTTGTCCTCCGTGATGACGCCCGCGATGCCATCTCGTTCGTAAATCAGTTCCGCGCCGCCGAATTCCTTAAAGAGGTTCACACCCGCGGATTCCACCAGCCCGCCCAGCCACTTCACCAGTTTGTTGAGCGAAATCACAAAGTTGCCGGAGTTGTTGAAGGGCGGCGGCGTGATGGGCATCCGGTAGGAGGATTTTTCCGTGAAGACGAGCGCGGCGGAGTCGGTGACCGGAGTATCGAGCGGCGCGGTTTTCTGAAAATCGGGAACGAGCTCGGCGAGGGCCTTGGGGTTCATGATCGCGCCGGAAAGCTGGTGCGCGCCGATCTCGCGGCCTTTTTCGAGCACGTAGATGTTTTCCGCGGAAAGCTCGGGCTTCGCGCCGGCGGCGTTGTGCTGTTTGATCAGGTTGGCAAGATGCAGCGCGCAGGCAAGACCCGCGGGTCCCGCGCCGACGATTAGGACGTCCGCTTCCAGTTGTTCGCGTTGAATGGCCATGCGGTTATTTTATCAAACACTTGTTTGGCGCAAAGCCGGAATCCGGTGCATATAGTGGCCGACCTTTAGGTCGGTGCTACCTCTGAGCAATCAAAATCCCGGGGCGCCGGAGGAAGCAGGACGCATTTCGGGCGCGTTTACGCCGAAACGCAGATGGGCGAACCAGGACTGGCTGAGCGACATGAATCCTGTGTACAGATAGCCCCACACGAAAAGGAGCAGAAACGGCACGGTGGCGTAATTTTCATTCATGATGGCGTAGACGACGGTCAGCCCGAAATAAAGGCCCAGCGCCACTTCGAAATAGGGCATCCAGCCGGCCTTATTCTTGTATTTCTTGGCGGCGAATGTGCCGGATTTGCCTTCAATCTTGAATTTTGGCGTGCGCGCAAAATCGGATTTTTTGCCCACGATGGCTTCGAGCACAGCTTGTGCGTTGCGGACGCTGATGCCGATACCCGTAGCCATTACGAAGGGCATATAGAGAAACGTGGTAAGCCAGGTCTTTGGGCGAAGTTCTTTCTGCGCGGCAAGATAAAAACTGGAGATCGAGCATGTGGACGCGAGGAATAGTGGCAAGTCGATCACCAGCATCTGGAACCAGCCCTGATAAAAGCGGACGATCATCGCGGGCAGCAGCATCGTGGAGAGTAGCACCATCAGCGGGTAGGAAATATTCGCGGTCAGATGGAAAAACGCTTCGGACTTCACATAAAACGGCACGTCCGAACGGAACACCTTGGGAAGAATTTTCTTGGCCGTCTGCATCAGGCCCTTGGCCCAGCGAGCCTGCTGCGCCTTGAAACCGTTCATGTCCACCGGTAACTCGGAAGCGCACTCAATCTCCGGCAAATAAAGAAATTTCCAGCCTTTGAGCTGCGCGCGATAAGAAAGATCGGTGTCTTCCGTCAGCGTGTCGTGCTCCCAGCCGCCGGCGGCATCAATCGCGGCGCGGCGCCAGACGCCGGCGGTGCCGTTGAAATTGAAAAAAGTCCCGCGCCGCGAACGCCCGCCATGCTCGATGACGAAGTGCCCGTCGAGCAGGATTGTTTCCACGCGCGTCAGAAGGGAGTAGTCGCTGTTGAGATACGTCCAGCGGGTCTGCACCATCCCGATCTTGCCTTGCGTCGCAGGATCCAGAAAAAAGGGAACCGTTCGGCGCAGAAAATCCGCCTGCGGAATGAAATCCGCGTCAAAAATCGCCACGAATTCGCCCTGCGCGGTCTTCAGTCCATTTTCCAGCGCGCCGGCTTTGAAGCCTTCGCGATTCGTACGGTGAATATAGCTGATTGGCAGTCCTTGAATCGCGTGGCGTTCCACGCACGCGCGCGCGACTTCCCGCGTTTCATCCGTCGAATCGTCCAGCACCTGGATGTCCAGAAACTCGCGCGGGTAATCAAATTGCGCCACCGCGTCAACCAGCCGCTCGATCACGTAGCGTTCGTTGAAGATGGGAAGCTGTATGGTAACCTTGGGCCAGTTTTCGACTGCCGGCGGCGCGGGGGGAACATTCTTGCGGTAAACATAATAGTCATAGAGCAGCACGTAGCGGTGCAAACCGTAAAGCGCCAGCATGAACAGCACGATGAAGTAGGGAATCATCATCGCCAAATCAAACGAGTTGGCGTTGTAGACTCCGGTGAACGTCTTGTCCGTGATTTTGTGCCAGTAATGGCTCAGCCCGCCCTGCGCGGCGACGGCGAAAAAAAGTGGAGTGAAGTTCAACAAGATGCGCGTCTCTCCGAATGACTTCCGAAACTCAAACTGAAAATCTGAAGCTTGCCGGGCTGCTGGCGGCGGGAGCGCTGCTGGAGGCGCTCTACCTGCGGATGCACAGCCTGTACTACCTGAAAAATCACGCGATTGCGTTTATGGTGCTGGCGCTGGGCGCCGGCATAGTCTACCTGATTGCCTTGTATGGTTTCGAGCAGACACGGGCATCGCGCGCTTCCTTTATTTTACTCATTTTTGCCGCTGTTGTATTCCGCGCCACCCTCTGGCCCATGCTGCCCACGCTTTCCGACGATCTGCAGCGCTACCGCTGGGATGCTAAAGTCCAGGCCAACTGCTTCAATCCCTATGAAATTGCACCGCGGGATCCGCGGCTCGCCTACCTGCGCGACCACGAGTACGAAATCATGCCGGGGCGAGAAACGCCGACGATCTACCCTCCAGCCACCGAACTGGTCCTTCGCGCGACGTGGAAACTCTTCCCTGGCCCGACGGCATTCAAAGTGCCGTTTGCGGTGGCTGATGTCCTGGTGGTCTTTCTTCTGGCCTGGATTTTTCGTGGGGAAAAAGATCGTGCCTTTCGCGTCGCCGTCTACGCCTGGAATCCGCTGGTGATCGTGGAGTTCGCCGGCAGCGGCCACAACGATGTGCTGGCGCTGCTGGGCATTGTCTGCGGCCTGGCGCTTTTGAAAAAACGCCCCGCGCTGGCAAGTTCATCCATCGCTCTGGCCGCGATGGCCAAGGTTTTCCCAGCTGTGTTGCTGCCGGCGTGGATTCGCCGCGCGGGTTGGCCAGAAAAGCGCTCCGGGTGGCGGGCCGCCGGACTTGCGGCTGCAGCGGGGGCGCTTGTGCTGCTGCCCTATTGGAGCGCGCTCGGCGCATTTCGCGCGAACCTCGCCTACTACGAAGCAACCTGGAAAAATTATCATGCCAGCCTTTACACCTTGATCGACTGGCTGACCGGCGGTGGAACTCGAATTCCCGCGCTGGCCGGCGCCGCGGCGATTTGGGGATTGGCCCTGTGGCTGGCCTGGAAACGCGCCGAGCCAGCTCGCGCAGCGTATCTCTTGATCGGAACGAGCCTGGCGTTCTGGCCCAATGGCTATCCGTGGTATTTCACGTGGATTGTGCCGCTGTTGTGTTTTTTTCCGAATCCCGCGTGGTTGCTGCTTACGGTGCTGCAATTCCTGTCCTACAACGTTCTGATCGGCTACGGAATTCTCGGCCAGTTTAAATTCGATTCACTGATGCAGTGGCTGGTGTACGCGCCATTTTATGCGCTACTTGTCGGCGGATGGATTCTGCGCCGGAACCATCCGGGAGCCTGAGCCAGCAACCAGCTGGGAAGACGCGCCATCGTCTGTCCGCATGGCGCTCCCCAGAAATCAGGGAACCAGAACGATTTTGCCGTGTGCGCCGGGCGCCAGGACGTCCACATGCGCCTGCGCGGCATCTTTCAGCGGCAGTTCTCTCCCCACGATCGGCCGCAAAGTGCCGTTTTCCAGTCCTGCGCCGATCGCAGCGTAGATTTCCACCAGTTCAGGTTCCGTCGCTGCCCAGAGCGTGAAGCCCCTGGCCGTGCCGCGCCGTGCCATAAGGTCGCGCGGATTGATGTTGATTTCGCCGCGGTTGCCGATGATGATCGCGCGACCGTTCATCGCCAGCAATTTCAGATCGGAGGAAAGATTCACGTTCGCGAGCATTTCCAGGATTACGTCAACGCCGCGGCCGCCGGTCGCTTTCATGATTTCGTCGGTATAACCGGGCTTGCTGTGATCGAACACCTGGTGTGCGCCTTCTCTTTTCGCCAGGTCCAAACCCTTGGGCGTGCCCGCGGTTCCGAAAACGGTCAATCCCATCGCACGCGCAAATTGCGCCGCGGCTGTGCCCACACCTCCGCTGGCTCCGTGGATCAGCACGATCTCTCCCGGACGTGCGTGCGCGTGATGCACGAGCGCGGTGATCGCGGTGCCGTAGGGCACCCAGACTCCCGCTCCCTGCGAGAAGGAAATTTTCTCCGGCAACGGATGAACCTGAGATTCAAGCGCCAGCGCGTATTCGGCATAAGCGCCGGTCACGGTCCTCGCGGTGTAAACGCGGGCGCCGGGCTTGAATTTGCTGACGCCTTCACCGACGGCTTCGATCACGCCCGCGGCATCGGAACCCGGCGTATAGGGCAACGGCGGCTTGATGGCATAGGTGCCGTTGCGCATATAGGTGTCGTAAGGATTCACGCCCGCGGCATGCACGCGAACCAGAACCTGTCCGGCAACGGGCTTGGGCGTCGGGATATCCTGCAGCTGCAAAACTTCCGGCGCTCCGAACTGGTGCACTTGTATCGCTTTCATCTGCAATCTCCCCATGCCACAGAATTTCAGAAATGATCGTCATGGACCATCGCAGCCGCCGCCGTTTCGTTCGTGGTCTTCTTCCACGCCGTGGTCTGCCAATTGTCCTTGGATTTCTTCGCGGGGACGAATCCCGGCATCAACTGGTCAAAGTGCACCGCGAGGCTGAACAGATAAGGCTCATAGAGGTTACGGAGTTCGGTAAGTTTTTGCAGGGCTTCCGGCTTGGTGGAGAGTTGCGTCCCATGTTTAGCAAGCGTGTCGCGGACGAGTTGCAACACTTCCGGCGGGAGGCGATCCATTTTCGGAGGATTTGGCGAGACTGAAAAAACCTGGCAGAGATCAACAACTGCGTGGCGAGCGATCGCAAACGTGAGCTGGGCTTGCCGGGCGCAAACATCTTCCATGCCCGAAATCGTGAGTGCGCATGCGTCGAGGATCGCCGTCAGCGAACTGATCCAGGATTGATTGTCGTGTTGCGAACGGAAGTAGGCCAGGACCGGATAGGAAAGGTGGCTTTCGAGAACCTGCGCCGACCACCGCTCCCAATCCTTAAAGAGCTTGCGCAACTCTTCATGACCGCCCTGAAACGTGTGTCGCAACAGAAGTTCCCCGCCGGTGGGCGGTGTGCCCGCCCGTGCGTCCAGGAGAACAATCTCCGTCTCGCGGTCGGCAAACGAGCCATAAATAAAAGGGAGATATCCGATCACCGCGGCCAGAAAGCCGAATCCGAAACCGGATTCCACGACCACCAGAAAGCGCGATACGCCGGAGTGCGGCACGACGTCGCCCAACCCCAGCGTGAAAAAGGTGGTGCCGCTCAAATAGATATCGGTGGAGAAGCTGGGGTGGCCGCCGGATAAATTCACCGCCGAGCCCGCACCGTACTGCATCATCGCGAAACTCAGAATCAGCCCGGTGGCCCAAACTGCGATCAGAAAAAGCAGGGAAATCGGCCCGAAGAAGCCGAGGAACGAATCGCGACGCTTTTTGGAAGGAATCAGCCGCGCGTAAATCTTCCAGGTGCTCCAGGCGAACTGGAAATAGAAGCGCGTCAGGCGGAATTTGCGGGTGACGCGCCGAGGCAGGATGATGGCCTCGAACGCGTCCCAGATCACAATCAGAAAGATCACCACGCCGGCGATGAATACACCCGGAGCGAGTATCATGCGGGACCTGCTTCTTTCATCGCGGTGGACGGGGCGCTCAAGCGGAGATCGAAGTGACCAGTCGCGCGTTCACGGTTATTTCCGTCTTGTAGAGCTTGGAAACGGGGCAGCCGGTCTCCGCGCCTTTTACGGCCGCGTCGAATTTTTCTTTGTCGGCATTGGGAATCGTGGCCACCAGATCCAGATGGCTTTTGGTGATGGAAAGGCCGTCACCCACTTTTTCTAGCGAGATCGTGCAGGTCGTCTCCAGCTTCGAAGCGATCATTCCCGCGGCGCCGAGTTGATTGGAAAGGGCCATGGTGAAGCAGCCGGCATGAGCCGCGGCAAGCAGTTCTTCGGGGTTGGTGCCGACGCCGTTCTCAAAACGGGTGGAAAACGAATACTGGGCTTCCTTCAATGTGCCGCTATCGGTTGTGAGGCTTCCTTTGCCTGATTTCAAATCGCCTTGCCAGACTGCGGATGCTTTGCGTTGCATGATTGGTATCTCCTCTTGCTGACTTGTGGCTGCGGGTCAGACAGCTTTGATTCACCAGGGCGGGATGTGGTTATGCAGCCAGGCCAGAATTCTACCACTTGTGGAAGATGAAAAACGCCGCCAGCGAAATGAAGGCAAAGCCCACGGCGTAGTTCCATTTCATCGGCTCGCCCAGGTAGGTGATGGAGAAAACAGAAAAGACGGAGAGAGTGATCACTTCCTGAATGGTTTTGAGTTGCGCGGCGTTGAATTCATATGAGCCGATGCGGTTTGCCGGCACCTGAAAGCAATATTCAAAAAACGCAATTCCCCAGCTGATGGCAATCACTTTCCACAGCGCCACGTTGCGGAACTTCAGATGACCGTACCAAGCGAAGGTCATGAAGATATTTGAAATTGTAAGAAGGAGAATTGTGCGCATACGCCCGTACGGCTCCTTATCTTAGGAAAATTGGAGATTGGAACCGCGCTATCGTAGCCAAGTTCCGCAACAACGAAAACTACAAATAGTCTTTTAGGCGTCGAGACTGAGGGAGACCAGGCCCGGGGGCGTGGAGGGCACGATGGGTGGCAGTTTCGAGCGGTCGACCGGGTTGTAGAGGGTGTCGCGTTCGACGGGGACGCGGCCAGCGGCGCGGATCAGGCGCTGGAGTTCGCCGAGCGGGGTGAACTCCGATGTTTTTGCCCCCGCGTCGTGATAAATCTTTTCTTCGACCACGGTGCCGTCCAGGTCATTCGCGCCAAAACGCAGCGCGATCTGCGCGATGCTTGGCGTCAGCATGATCCAGTAGGCTTTGATGTGGTCGAAATTGTCGAGCATCAGTCGCGAGACGGCGATGCAGCGCAGGTCGTCGTAGCCCGTCGTTTTCGGAATGTGAGCCAGGGCCGTGTTGTCCGGATGAAACGCCAGCGGAATGAACGCGACGAAGCCGTGGGTTTCATCCTGAGCTTCACGCAAGAGCACCAGGTGATCCACGCGCTCTTCGATGGTCTCCACGTGGCCGTAAAGCATGGTGGCGTTTGAACGCAGTCCGATGCGATGGGCTTTTTTGGCGATGCTCAGCCACATGCGGCCGCTGACCTTGTGGTCGCAGATAATCTTGCGCACGCGCGGGTGAAAAATCTCCGCGCCGCCCCCGGGGCAGGAATCGACTCCGGCATCCTTCATCTTTTGCAGCGTTTCTTCGATGGTCAGTTTTGCGATGCGCGCGAAATAGTGCACCTCCACCATCGTGAACGCTTTCAGGTGCACATGCGGATGCCGCTGCTTCAGGCCGCTGATCATCTCCAGAAAGTGGTCAAAGGTAAGATCGGGGTGCAGCCCGCCGACGATGTGAAATTCCGTCGCACCTTCGCGCACGCCCTGGGCCGCGCGCTGGTATACCTCTTCGAGAGCGTAGGTGTAGGCGCCGGGGGCGTTGGGGTCGCGCCCAAACGCGCAAAGCTTGCAATGCGCCACGCAGACGTTGGTGGGATTGATGTGGCGGTTGACGTTGTAATAGGTGGTATTCCCGTGGCGCTTTTCGCGCACGTGATTCGCCAGCCAGCCCACCGCCAGCAAATCCGGCGAACGGAATAATGCGACGCCGTCGTCAAACGTGAGGCGTTCGCCGGCCAACACCTTGTCGGCGATGGGATTCAATGTTGCGTCGTTGATCGTCAGTTCAGCCACGTCCGTCCCAATCTATTAGAGGGCGATTTGCCGTTCGCCGCTACTTAAATTCGTTTTTCGAAACCATCGAACCGTTCAAACGCGCCATAGAGCCGCAGCGGCGCCCCAGAACAACAGGAACAACATACTAATATAGCCGTTCACGGTGAAAAACGCAGCGTTCAGTCGGCTGAGGTCATTGGCCTTCACCAGCGAATGCTCGTAGGCCAGCAGAGCGGCCACCACCGCGATTCCCACCCAGGCTGGCCAGGGCAAGCCAAATTCGTACGCCAGCCAGCCGAGGAGCAGGACTACGCCGACGTGCATCACCCGCGCAATTTGCAAAGCGCGCGCAATTCCGAATCGCTTCGGAATTGAGTACAACCCGGCGCTCTGGTCGAACTCCACGTCCTGACAGGCGTAGAGCACGTCAAACCCGCCAACCCACAGCGTTACCGCGGCGCAAAGAATCAGCATCCGCCAGTCGAGCCCGCCGGTGATGGCGATCCAGGCCGCGGCCGGAGAAATTCCCAGCGCAAAGCCCAGGAAAAGATGCGACCAGTTCGTGAATCGCTTGGTGTAGGAATAGAAAAAGAGAATCGCAATCGCTAGCGGCGCCAGCTTCAATGCCAGCGGATTCAATTGCCACGCCGCGACAAAAAATACCGCGACTGCAAGTAGCGTGAAGGTCCAGGCAAACGAAACAGACAGCGAGCCCGTGGCCAGCGCGCGCATTTTCGTGCGCGGATTCTCCTTGTCGTAACGCAAATCCACGATGCGGTTCAGCGTCATTGCCGCGGAACGCGCCGCCACCATCGCCACCACGATCCACAAAATCTGGCGCAGCGTAGGCCATCCGTGCATGGTTGCACGCGCCGCCAGCAGGGCACCGGTCAGCGCAAACGGCAGCGCAAACACGGAGTGCTCAAACTTGATCATTTCCAGAACGGTGCGAATGCGTCTAGCCACGCCTCAGCCCTCCGCTTTCTTCACGGCAGCGCTGCCCGTCCAGCGAAACATTTTTTCCTGCGGCAGGCCGGCCTGTGCCAGCACGCGGCAAACGTATTGCGTCACCAGGTCATCAATCGTTTTGGGCAGGTGATAAAAAGACGGCATCACCGGCATGATCACCGCGCCGGCCGCCTGGGCCCGCAGCATGTTTTCGAGATGAATGCGGTTCAGCGGCGTGTCTCGCACGCACAGAATCAGTTTGCGGCCTTCCTTCAGCATCACGTCCGCGGAACGCGCCATCAGATCGTCGCATGTGCCGCACGCGATCGATGCCAGGGCGCCGACGGTGCAGGGAATCACGATCATGGCGTCCACGCTGTAGCTGCCCGAAGCGATTGACGCGCCTACGTCTTTGTTGGAGAGGACTTCGATCTTTTTGGGAGTGCGTCCAAGAACGCGGCCCGGCAGTTTCTTCAAATCGCCGGAGGTGATGCGGAGTTCTTCGGCAAAAAGCCGCTGTCCCGTTTCGGTGACCACCAGGTGGACCCGGCCGACTCGCGGGTCGTCTTCCAACATGGCGAGCGTTTTCTGCGCGAAAACGGCGCCGCTCGCGCCGGTCACACCCACGGTAATCGTTTGTCCTTTGACGGGAGGCATGGAAATGTGTGCGGTTCATTCAGTCTCGCAGCGCCCTGAAGGTAAGTCAAGGAGGGAGGAAGCGGCAAGGGTGAGGGAAAAAAGGGCTTGACAAAGTAGGGTCAAATTGGTAAAATGAACATGTTCAGTTATAGTGTTCCTGAGCCTACCTCGCCGCCTTCCAAGGCGGAGCTTACCCGGGAGCGCATCCTTCAAAGTGCTTTAATCCTTTTCCGCACAAATGGTTACGAGAATACTACCCTCCGCCAAATCGCTGCCGAATCCGGGTCCTCCCTTGGTCTCGCCTATCGGTACTTCGGCGGCAAAGAGGAATTCGTCCTGGCGTTTTATGAAACCCTGGCGGTAGAGTTCATCGAGCAGATTTCGACTCTTCCCCAAGGCAAGATTGCTTCACGCTTTACCGCTGCGTTCAACCTCAAGCTTGCGCTGGTCGAACCGCACAACGAGCTGATCGGCGTGCTTCTTTCCGCGGCGCTCAATCCCAACTCCCGTATCGCCGTGCTGGGCCAGGCCTCGGCGGAAATCCGCACGCGCATGCAAACGGCTTTCATCAGATTGGTTAGCGAATCCGAAGACGCGCCTGACGCCGCGACTTGTGCCGCATTTGGAAAACTCCTCTATGTCGTCCATCTCGCGCTTCTGTATTTCCGCGTGAACGACCGCACACCCGGCGGCCGCGCGACACGCGAATTGCTTGCGTGGATTGAAACCGCGCTCTCCTATTTCCCCATGAGTTATCGTCTGCCTTTCGTTTCCGATGCCCTGCTGAAACTCTCTGCGACACTCGAGACCGTCTTTGGAGGAGCCACCGATGAGCACCCTGCCCAATAATCCGTTACCGGCAAACTGGCAGCCCAAGCCCCCCGATGAACCACCGAAGCCGCCTAAGCCACCCATTTCCGAAGGCCAGTGGGGGCTTGCGGGCTTCATATTGTTTCTTTTTCTCTGCAGCATTTCTCTGCGCGTGGTGTATACGCACAAACTGGAGACCACGGCGGTCATGTTCATCGGGCTTCCAGCCGGGCTTGCCGTCTTCATGAGCCTGCTGCCGCGAAGCAAGAGCGCCCTCGGCGCGGCCATGAAGGGGACCACAATTGGATTGCTCATCTCAGCAGTGCTTTTTGGCGAAGGCATTATCTGCGTGCTGATGGCGGCGCCAATCGCCTACTTCATCGCGGCGCTGGTCGGCGGCATTACGGATGCATCGAGAAAAGCGCAGCATCCGGGCGCGCAATGCTTCATCTGGATCGTTGCCGCGGTGATGAGTTTTGAAGGGACGTCCGCAAAACTTTCGCTTTCGCGCGACGAAGAGGTTCGAGTGGAGCGAATCGTTTCCGCTACCCCTGCGCAAATAGAAAGCGCGCTTGCGGCGACGCCTGCCTTTCGCACCAGGCTTCCGTTGTATTTCCGGATGGGTTTCCCGAAGCCTGTGGAAGCACGAGGCAGCGGCCTAAAAGTGGGGGATCAACGAGTGATTCATTTCGCGGGCGGCGAAGGGCATCCCGGCGACGAAGTGTTTCACGTGGCGGCGCGCGGCAACTCTTCGGTGACGTTCCAACCCGAGACCGACACCAGCCACATCGCGCACTGGCTGAAATGGAAAGAGTCGGTCGTCGAGTGGGCGCCCGTGGATGCCACCCATTCGCGTGTGGCCTGGACGTTGCGGTTTCGCCGCGGACTTGATCCCGCGTGGTACTTCCGTCCGTCGGAGCGCTACGGCGCTCGCCTCGCCGCGGGGTACTTGATCGACAACCTGGCCACGCCGCAGCGCGAAACCGTTGCACACTGAGCTCGATGCGCCACGCGGCCAATTCGGCGGCTGAAACCGAACTCCGGCGGAAGCACGCCGTCGCCCTTCTGGCTGCGGCGTGGTCACTTCCTGCCGCCGCGCTCGCCGGTTTTCTCAGCATGAAACTCGATGCCTGGAGCGTTCCTTCCGGCACCCTGCTGGTCCTAGGCTCACCCGCAATCGTGCTCCTTGATCGAGTGGTTGTGTGGGGATGGGCGTTTGCGTTTTTTGCGGAGCGGGTTTCGCTGGTTCGCCTGGTGTTTTTGGGCGTTCTACTGGACCTGATGCTGCCTTTGGACAGGGGTTCGCACCACCCGAGCTGGCAATTTCTGTTTGCGGAGGCGCTGGCCGTCGGCCTCTGCCTGTTGCCGGCGCAGCTCTTCGCGCGGTGGACCCGCGAGCGCAGCCACCTCACCGCTCGAAACTTGATGCACTTGTGTTTTCATAGCGCGCTGCTGCTGGGCGTCTGGCCGCTGCTGATAACCCAGTTCGTAGGAGGAAATTGGTACGCGTGGGGCGAACGCGCTTCCGCAACGAACAAATTTTATTTGCAGTTTTTAATTTTTCCGTGCGTTTTTCTGATCACCGCGATGCAGGAGTTTCATTCGGCCGGCAAGGGTACGCCGATGCCGGAGGATGCTCCGCCGCGGTTGGTTACGACCGGCATCTTTTACTATGTGGCCAATCCCATGCAGATTGGAAAATTTGGCGTACTTTTTTTCTGGGGACTTTTCTGGAGAAATCCCTGGATTGTGACGGCCGCTTTTCTGGGATTGCTGTACAGCATCACGATCGCCCGGGCGAGGGAAGACCGCGACATGGCCGCGCGATTCGGAGCGGATTGGACGAACTATCGCCGCAACGTTCGCCGCTGGCTGCCGCGCTGGCGGCCGTGGATTGCCACTGCCGGGGCGGCCGATTCGGCGGCACTCTATCTCGACCTGGATTGCGGGCCGTGCAGCCACTTCGCCCGTTGGATTGCCGCACAGCGCCCAACTCAACTGCGCATCTTACCGCTGGCGGCGCATTTTCCGAGCGCGCTCAGCCGCATTACGTATTGCACCACCGGCGGGGAACGCAAGGTCCAAGGGATGCAAGCAATCGCGCGCGCGCTCGATCACGTTAATCTTGCTTGGGCGTTTTGCGGATGGATGCTGCGGCTCCCCTTGATTGGGTGGATTGCCGAGCTGATCACTGAAGCGGTCAGTCCTGCAGCGCCGGAACATTGCAACGTTTCCGGTGCCGCGACGATTGTTCCTTCTGTCGAAGCTCGCTCCTGAATTTTCAAGTTTTTGCCTGCCGGAAATTCTTTTGGGCCGCCCGCGGGCCTCAGTTGCGCGCTGCGGTGGTGCTAGACTATCACCTGGCAATCAATCATGAACCAGTCCGAGCTGCTGAAAATGCTGGAGGAAATTCACGCCGGTGCGCTTTCACCCGCAAAGGCGGCGGAGCGGCTGAAGCACCTGCCGTTCGAGGATATCGGCTTCGCGAAGGTGGACCATCACCGCGCGCTGCGGCAGGGCTACGCGGAAGTGATTTTCGGCAAGGGCAAAATGCCCGCGCAGGTGGCAGAGATTGTGCGCGCCATGGTTTCAAAGAAAGCTTCGAGCCACAACGTACTGGTCACGCGCGCCGACAAGAAAATATATGCGGCGGTGAAGAGGGTCAGCCGAGCCGCAAAATTTCATGCGCTTTCGGGCGTGATCAGCATCGAACGAAGCCGGGAAATTTCGGGGAAGGGAACCATTCTTGTAGTTTCCGCGGGCACCAGCGATATCCCAGTAGCGGAAGAAGCCGTACTCACCGCACGGATGATGGGCAATCGCGTGGAGCAGCTTTTCGACGTCGGTGTGGCTGGGATTCACCGCTTGCTCGACCATCGCAGCGCGCTGACGGAAGCTCGCGTCATCATTTGCGTGGCCGGAATGGAGGGTGCGCTGCCGAGCGTGGTTGGCGGCCTTGTGGGCATTCCGGTCATTGCTGTGCCCACCAGCACTGGCTACGGTGCGAGCTTCGGGGGCGTGGCGGCGCTTCTAGGCATGTTGAACTCCTGCGCGTCCAACGTTACCGTCGTCAACATTGACAACGGTTTCGGCGCCGCGTGCGTCGCCTCTTGCATCAACCGTCTTTGATTAATTGTTTTTCAACAACACTTTCAGTACGCCGCGTTGCTGTGCATGCTTGATGGCCGCGGGCGCATCTTTCAGCTCAAACGTGCGGGAGATCAGCGGCGTGGGATCGACTTTGCCGGAGCGGAGCAACGTAATCGCTTTCGCAAACGGTCCGCAACGCGAGCCGACGACGGTGATTTCCTTCACAACGATGGGCCAGGTTTCGACAGGCGCAGCGCCGTGAAACGTGGATTTCAGCAGGAGCGTGCCGCGCGGCTCGGTCATTCTTTGCGCTAACGCCAAGCCCATCGGAGAACCTGTTGCTTCCACAACCAGCCGGTAACTTTCTTTCACTCGCGTCAGATCGCTCACGTCGCCCCGGACTCGTTTCGTTGTGATGCCGACAAGCCGTGCCAGCGCGAGCTTGCTTCGATGTTTTCCGTATAACACAACGCGCGTACCTACCGCTCGCAGCACCATGGCGATTAGTTGCGCGAGCTTCCCGTCTCCCAGAACCGCTGCGGTGCGAAACTTTCTAATGTCGATTTGATCCAGAATCTGGCACGCCGCGGCCAGCGGTTCGATGAAGACGGCCTTTTGGTCGCTGACGCCGGGGGGCACAAAATGCAGATTTTCAACCGGCAGGGCAAGATATTCCGCGAAGGCTCCGTCGTGCGCCACAATGCCCAGGACAGTCCGGCGAGCGCAGTGGGTCTTCAGCCCGCGCTTGCAAAAATCGCACAACGGCCGGAATCCGTAGGCCACGCAGCCGACATTGATTTCGCCCGCCACGCGTTTGCCTACCCAGCGCTTGCTTGCCGCCGGGGAAACGCCCGCGACGTTTACGACATCGCCGACAAACTCGTGCCCCGGCGTGCCGTGGAATGCATGGTAGCCGCGCAAGATTTCCACGTCGGTGTTGCAGATTCCCGCCAGCCGCACGCGAACCAGCGCCCAGCCGGGCCGCAGCTTGGGAAGCGGCTTGCGCACCTCGGCCAGCTTTTTGCCGCGCACCACAAAGCTGCGCATCTTCATTTTATTTTTCGGATTCAACAACCGCACTCTGCCTCCGTAAAGGTGTCGTCCTGAGGCTATCCGATAAGGATAGCCGAAGGATCTCAACACCAATGTGCAGGAAATAGTATGAGTTGAGATCCTTCGGGTGCAGAAGGCGCACCCATCAGGATGACAAATGTCGTTGAGGCTCGGCTGATAGAAAAATTGCGAGTCAATTAAGGCAAATTTTAGCGCAGGGCGCAGACCAGCGCTTCCGCGAGCGCAGCTTCCTGGTCAGGAAAAACGGTGCGCAAATCAATCAGCAGCAGGTCGTCTTCAATCCGCGCGATCACGGGCGCCGCACCCGTTCTCAGCCGAAGTTCCAAATCGCTGGCGGAATGGCGCGCGCTGGCGATGCGCAAGACTTTCGTCGGCAGGGATTGTGCGGGTGTCGAACCTCCGCCTACCAGGGATTGGCCGTCCGCAATTTCGATCTCGGCATCGGCAATTCTTGCCGGCAGCTTTTTGAAAAAGGCGTCGGTGCGGCGCGAAATTTCTTCCAAGCTCGTCTGCATCATTCTCAGCGCGGGAATTTCGGTCCACGCCCCGCGAAGATAGGCGCGCAACGTCACTTCCATTGCGGCAATCGTGAGCTTGTCCACGCGCAGGGCGCGGAACAGCGGATGCCGCCGGACTTTCTGCACCAACTCCTGTTTCCCGGCGATGATGCCTGCCTGCGGACCGCCCAGCATCTTGTCGCCGCTGAAGAGCACCAGGGAAAATCCCGCCTCCACGCTTTCCCGGACTGTCGGTTCGCTGATTCCCGCCGGCGAAAGATCCACCAGGCAGCCGGAGCCCAGATCCTCGACCACGGGAAGGCGGTTGCGTTTCCCTAAGGCGATTAAGTCCTCCATGATCGGCTTTTCCGTGAATCCAGAAACCGTGAAATTCGAAGGATGCACGCGCAGAATCACGCGGGTTTTTTCGTTGATGGCGTTTTCGTAATCGGCAATTCGGGTGCGATTCGTGGTGCCCACTTCGCGGAGCACCGCGCCGCTCTGCTCCATGATTTCCGGGATGCGGAAGCCGTCGCCGATTTCGATCAGCTCGCCGCGCGAAACGATCACTTCGCCGCCCCGTGCCAGCGCTGCGAGCGTCACCAGCACCGCCGCCGCGCAGTTGTTCACCACAATCGCCGCTTCGGCGCCGGTCAGCCGCTCGATCAGGCTCGAGGTGTGCACATCGCGCTTTCCGCGCGCGCCTTCCGCTACGTCATATTCCAGGTTCGAATATTGGGTCGCGCTCTGCCGAAATTCCTCCAGAACGGCGGCCGCCAAGGGCGCGCGCCCCAGGTTGGTGTGCAGAATCACTCCCGAGGCATTGATCACGCCGCGCAGCGAAGGCGCAAGCGCTCGTTCGACGCTTTGCACCACGCGCAATTCAACCGCTTCCGCCTCAAGTCCGGCTTCTTCCTGCGGGGCACCGGAAACGATTTCCCGGCGAAGTTGCGCCAGTTCGCCGCGGATCGCCTCCACCAGGAATCCGCGTTCCACCGTCCGGCCCAAATCCATCACCTGTGGCCGCAGGAGCAATTCATCCACGGAAGGCAGCCGGCGCAGCAGCATGGTCTGGTCCGCACCGGCAGCCGGTTTTGCTTTTTCCGCCATGCCGCCATTGGAGCACAGCAGGGAATCGCCCCGCAATTGGCAACTGCGCGAACGGGCAGGCCGGGCGCTTTGGGCCGTTGTTTCATGCGCATCGCCGCGCCGCTCCGGCGTTGACGTCCGCTCGATACGCTCCTACGATGAACTCTCGGGGATTTCCATCTCATGGCCACCATTGACGAGGATCTCTCGGCACTCGAGCGCGACATCCGCCAGCTCAAGATCGAGTACGACATGTATTTCGGCGGCGGCCGCAAGCGCCCTCCCACCGAAATCGAATGGCGCATTGAACTGATCGTGAAGCGCTACGGCGAGCGCGGCGGCGACATGAAATTCGGGCAGCGCTTCCGGTTCAGCAACCTGGCGCAAACCTACGCCAAGTACAAGGATGTCTTCCGCAAACGGCTGGCTAACCGCGAAGAAGGCAAGGTGCAGCGTCACTTCGGCGCCGCGGCCAAAGCCATAGAAGCCGAACGCGCCAAGGCGCAAGCCGCCACCGCGGCTGCGAGCGCCGCCGAGGCCGCGAAGGTTTTCCGGGTGGTTTGCACCGCCCCGGAAAAAGAAGCCGACAAGGTTGAGCAACTCTATGAAGCATTTGTCCGAGCCAAGAAGGAAGCCGGCGAGGATATGGGCAAAATGACTCGCGCCGGTTTCAACGAGTTCGTCCGCAAAAAGACCAAGGACCTTCAAAGCCAGAAAAACTGCCACGAAGTCGAATATGTGGTGGAAACCGTCGAAGGCCAGGTGAAGCTAAAGGCCCTCGTCAAATCCTGAATTTCCCTCCAGATTTTTCCCACAGGTCTGGGTTTCCGGTTTCTTGCGCCTCCGCGTAAACTGGTAGGTCCTTTACCGCATTGGAGGCGACATGGCTGTGGAGCGCGCGCTGCTCAGCGTATTCGACAAAACCGGGATCGTGGAATTTGCCCGCAAGCTGGCGGCCTTGAGGATCGAAATTCTTTCGACTGGCGGCACATCGAAACTCCTGCGTGAAGCCGGGGTGCCGGTGAAAGACGTTTCTGACTTCACCAACTGGCCGGAAATGCTCGGCGGCCGAGTGAAGACACTGCATCCCAAAGTGCATGGAGGCCTGCTCTATCGCCGCCACAATCCTGACGACCTGAAACAGGCGAAAGAGCACGGCATTACCCCGATCGATCTGGTGGTCGTGAATCTCTATCCCTTTGAAGCGACAGCCGCGAAAGAATATCTCCCGCCCGATGAACTGATCGAAAACATTGATATCGGCGGCCCGACGATGCTGCGCTCGGCGGCGAAGAATTTCGAAAGCGTAACGGTTATCACCGACCCCGCGGACTACGAGCGCATCGCCAAGGAACTTGAAACCAGGGGGGACACCTCGCTGGCCACGCGTCTGGACCTGGCGCGCAAAGTTTTCGGCGCCACTTCACGCTACGACAGCGTGATCACCATGAACCTCGAACGCCTGGCTGTCCACGGTGAAAAACTGGAAATTCAGCAGAAGGCCCCGCTCACGGAGCGCGTTTACATCACGCTGCGGCGCAAACAGGAATTGCGTTATGGAGAAAATCCGCACCAGGCCGCGGCGCTTTACATTCCCGCAGGGCATCGCGCCACGGGGTTAGCGGCGGCGAAGCAACTTCAGGGCAAGGAACTCTCGTACAACAACTACGTGGATCTGGAATCCGCGCGCAGCCTGGTGGCCGAATTCGAAGGGCCGGCGGCCGTGATCATCAAGCACAACAATCCTTGCGGCGCCGCGGAGCAGTCCACCCTGCTGGACGCCTACACGAAAGCGCTGGCCAGCGACCCCGTCTCCGCATTTGGCGGCGTGCTGGCGTTCAATCACATTGTGGACGCGCTGACCGCCGAGGAAGTCGCAAAGCTTTTTGTGGAGTGCATCGTCGCTCCGGGCTTTGCCGATCGCGCGCAGGAAATCTTTGCGGCCAAGAAAAATCTGCGGCTGCTGCTGCTGCCGCAGGGCGGACTGGATCACGACAAGGAATTACAGATGAAGAGGATTCTGGGCGGGATGCTGATCCAGCAGCCAGATCTTGGCAATCTGAATGACAAAGAGCTGAAAGTCGTTACGAAGCGAGAGCCGACCGCCGCCGAACTCGCCGACCTGAAATTCGCCTGGAAAATCTGCAAGCACGTGAAGTCGAATGCCATCGTTTTCGCGAAGGACCGCGCGACGCTGGGCGTCGGCGCGGGACAGATGAGCCGCGTCGATTCCGTGAAAATCGCGGTGATGAAAGCGCAAAATCCCCTGCAGGGAACGGCCGTCGCCTCCGACGCATTTTTCCCGTTCCCCGACGGAGTCGAAGTTGCCGCTGCTGCCGGGGCCACCGCGGTGATTCAGCCGGGCGGCTCGGTAAAAGACTCCGAAGTGATTGCCACAGCCGACCGCCTGGGTTTGGCGATGGTTTTCACTAATATGCGGCACTTTCTGCACTAAAGAGGCTGGGAAAGCCAATCGGGAGATTGGCGTTTCCAGCCTGCCGCGCTCTCTGTATTGAAACTGTCCATCTCCAAATTCCTGACAGAGTCTATTCTCGGCCGATGCGATCGACTTCCTTTTTCACAGCCAGTGAGTCCAACTTTTCCATTGGCAAACTCAGGAAGAGATCAATTCGGCGTCCCATGGTGACGAAGGCGTCGCGAAACGCCCAGGCGATTTCGTCGGGTGAACCCGCCACGGCCGCGGGATCGGGAATTCCCCAGTGCGCGGTGACGGGTTGGCCTGGCCATACCGGGCAAATCTCCGCGGCAGCCGAGTCGCAGACCGTAAAGACAAATTGCATTTGCGGAGCACCGGGCCTCGCGAACTCATCCCAACTCTTGCTGCGCAATTCATCGACCGGCAAGCCCGCCGATTCCAGTTGCTTCAAGGCATAGGGATGGACGCGACCGGCAGGATGGCTACCCGCGCTGAAGGCGTGGAAATTCGGCCGGCCACGGCGATTCAAGATCGCTTCGCCCAGAATTGATCGCGCGGAATTACCGGTGCAAAGGAATAGGACGTTGTAGTGCTTCTGCATGGCGAGAGAATTCAGTTGCAGCAGGCCGGGCCGCAACAGGACCCGGCTCCGGGCTTGGTGGCGCGAAGAAACGCGCTCATGAACTTATCCTTGACCAGCGGGCCAACTTTTTCCGCGTCGAATCCCGCCGCTTGCAGAAATTCCCGAGCTTCTTCCACCTGGTAAACGCGCGTCGGCTCGACTTCGATCCCGCCAAATCCCGCCGTATTCAGCTTGTCCACGTACTCGGTTTCCTGCAGCGCGCCGGCGATGCAGCCCACCCACAACTCCATGCTCTTGCGGATTTCGGCCGGAACTTCGCCGCGCAGGACCACGTCGGAAACCGCTAGCCGCCCTCCCGGTTTCAAAACGCGAAAGGCCTCGCGCAGCACGCGGTCCTTGTCGCCCGAAAGATTGATCACGCAATTGGAAATGATCACGTCCACCGTGTTGTCGGGCAGGGGAATATTTTCGATCGTGCCTTTCAGAAACTCCACATTCTCCACGCCGGCCTTGCGCTGATTTTCCCGCGCTAGCGCCAGCATCTCATCCGTCATATCCAGACCATACGCCTTGCCGGTTGGCCCAACGCGCCGGGCCGACAATAGAACGTCGATGCCGCCGCCGGAGCCGAGATCGAGAACCACTTCACCCGGCTGCAATTTCGCCAACGCCGTGGGATTTCCGCAACCCAGCGACGCGGCCACCGCTTCCGCGGGCAAGCTTCCTTTCTCTGCATCGCCATAAAGATTTCGCGTGATCGGGTCGCAGCCGCTCAAAGAGGCTCCGCCGCCGCAACAAGCAGTCTTGCCTTCGGCAACCTGTTTGGCCGCCGCGCCGTATTTTTCCTTGACCACTTCCTGGATGTTGGATTCGCTCATAATCGATTTCTCCGAAATTATTTCGAAATTTGCACAAAATCTTCCGCGGATACCGCGCGGTTCCGGGTGCAGCATTCTTCGTAAAGGAAGCCAAGCACTTCGCGCAGCGCGTCGGTGTTCGCCGTGTACCACAGAAAGGTACCGGCGCGGCGCACATCCAGCAGCCCAACCTGCCGCAATTTTTCCAGGTGGTGAGACAACGTCGATGCAGGAATCCCCAACTCTTCCTGAATCTCTCCCGCGACCATCCCCGTCGGGTGCGCAGAGAGCAGCAAGCGCACAATCTGGAGCCGGGGTTCGGCGCCAATGGCGGAAAAGCGGTCGGCGCAGCGGGTAACCAGGAGTGGGTCGGCCTTCCTCATATTTCGATAATTGCAGAAATACGGAAGCGTGTCAACCCTTTTTTCCCGGAAACCCACTCCCCCGGTTGCGCATCCTAATCTACGTGCGCGAATTTCTTCGAAACGCCCTCCCTTTTCGCTTTTGACCGCGTTTCCATCGCATGGGATACTGAAAAACGAACTCTATGACGCCATATCGCCTGATTTTGCCTCTCTTTTGCGCCTCCGTGGCGGTGCTACCTGCCCTCGCCCAGTCCGACGCTCCCGCGCAAGCTCCCGCAACCCGCAAGGATCCGCTTCGCGCCGACGCCTACTTCAACTTCACCATGGGCCATATTTTTGAGCAGCAATATGAACAGACCGGCGCCGGCGAATATGCCACCCGGGCGATCGATTCCTACAAAAAGGCTTATGTGGTGGACCCGACGTCGCCGATCATTGGCGAACGCTTGGCGGAGATGTACTGGAAGGCCCAGCGCGTCCATGAAGCGGTTACGGAAGCCAACGAAGTTCTGAAGCGGCATCCCGACGATCTTCCGACCCATCGGCTTCTGGCCCTGGTCTATCTTCGTAGCCTCGGCGACATCAACGGCTCAAACATCCAGTCGGAAACCATCGTGAAGGCCATCCAGGAGTACAACGCTGTTCACCGCCTGGATCCTGCCGACCAGGAAGTGACCATCTGGCTCGCGCGCCTCTACCGCCTGCACAATGAGCCCGAAAAAGCGGAGGGCGTTCTGACCGGGTTGTTGAAAGATGATCCGGAAAATGACGCGGCTGTCGAGCAACTGACGCAACTGCTTCTGGACCAGAACAAGGCCGAAGAAGCGATCTCCCTGCTGAACGGAATGATCGGGCGATCGCCCTCGCCCACGCTCTACGATCACCTTGGCGACGCGTACACGCAAACCCGGGATTTTCCAAAAGCCGAAGCGGCGTATCGCAAGGCCGTGGAACTGGACCCCTCGGAGCTGACTCATCTTCGCGGGCTGGCGCAGACCTTGCTGTCCGAAGAGAAGTACACCGACGCGCTGACCGCCTATCAGAAACTTTCCGACATGCTGCCCGACGACGCGGACACCTATCTGCGCATCGCGCAAATTTATCGCGAATTGCACCAGTTAGATAAGGCCGAGGAAAATCTCGTCAAAGCGCGGCAGTACGCGCCCGGCAGCCTGGAAGTGATGTACAACGAGGCGATGATTTATGAATCGCAAGGGCGATTCGAGGACGCCATTCGCGTGCTCTCCGACGCCGTCACCGGGGTAAAGGCGCAGTCGAAAGTTCTGCCGTCGCGGCGGCGTTCGCTCTCAATTCTCTACCAGCAGCTGGGCATGCTCTACAAAGATACGCAGAACTATCAGGCCGCCGTCTACACGTTCCAGGAACTGAGCCGCCTGGGCGATGAAGAAGACCGCCGAGCCCGACTTCTGATCATGGACACTTATCGTCAGGCCCGCGACCTGCCGAAAGCTCTGCAAGCCGGCAAGGAAGCGATTGCCAAGTATCCGGACGATTCTTCGATCCGCAGCAGCCTGGCCATGATGCTGGGCGAAGCGCAGCAACCCGATGAGGCAATCAAGTTGATCCAGGCCGGACTGAAGGGCGGCGCGGGGGATCGCGAAACCTATTTGAGTTACGCGCAGATTTACGAGCGCAGCCACCGCTTCACGGAAGCCGAAACCGCCGCGCGCAAGGCCGAATCCCTGGCCGTGCAGCCCGCCGACAACGAACTTGCCTGGCTGATCCTGGGCGCTATATTTGAACGGCAGAAGCAGTACGACAAGGCGGAAGAACAGTTCAAGAAAGTCATCGACGTCAATCCGAAGAACGCGATGGTCCTGAATTATTACGGCTACATGCTTGCCGACCGGGGCATCCGGTTGGACGAAGCCCGCGACCTGATCCAGCGCGCGCTGGACCAGGAACCGTTCAACGGCGCTTATCTCGACAGCCTCGGCTGGGCGTATTACAAGCAGAACAAGCTCGATCAGGCCGAGCTGACGCTGCGCAAAGCCGTGGAACGCGAATCGCACGATCCCACGATTCGCGAGCATCTGGGCGATGTGCTGGCGAAGCAGGGCCGCACCGAGCTTGCCGTGGTCGAATGGGAAAAATCGCTGAATGAATGGCACCGCTCCTTGCCAGCCGACCTTGAAGAAGATAAAGTCGCGGAAGTGGAGAAGAAGCTCAGCCAGAACAAGCACCGTGTCGCGCAGAAAAGTCCCCCTGCCGACGCCAAACCCTGAGTCCGTAAATGCGAACAATTCGAATTCCGGCGTACGCCAAGGTCAACCTGCGTCTGGAAGTGCTTGGTAAGCGCGCCGACGGGTACCACGAACTGCGCACGATTTTTCAGACCGTGGGACTGCATGACACGCTGGAGTTCCGTTCCTCGCGGCGCCCGAGCGTCTCGCTGCAGATTCAGGGCAACGAAATCCTTGCCAAGGAAGAGATTGAGAAGAATCTGGTCTATCGCGCTGTGGATGCCTTGCGCCGAGAATCACGCGTTCGCCCCGGCGTTGAGATTCTGCTTAACAAAAAGATTCCAGCGGGCCGCGGGCTGGGCGGCGGCTCCAGCGACGCGGCTGCGGCGCTGCTTGGATACTTGCAATTCACGCGGCAGAAAATCGAAACTTCGCGCATACTGGACATTGCCGCCGGGCTTGGCGCCGATGTTCCGTTCTTTTTGTTTGGCGGCACGGCCCTGGGGATCGGCAGGGGCGAGGAGATTTATCCTTTGCCGGACGGCCCGCGCCGGACGCTGCTGATTGTCTCGCCGAAAGACATTCACGTTCCGACGCCGGACGCCTACCGGTGGCTGCATGCGCCGGAATTGGCTTCGTTGACAAAATCCGCCGCGAACCATAAACTATTTAAGTTCTGTGCTCTATGTTGGAGCGCGCAGGAAGCGTCTCTTTCGAATGATTTCGAGGGGGCTGTCTTCCAGCGGCATCCCCGCCTTGGCAAGATCAAGCGGGATCTGCTCCACCGAGGAGCTTCAGAAGCCTTGCTGGCTGGTAGCGGTTCGGCGGTGTTTGGAGTTTTCCCGAGCCCAGCTAAGGCGCGCCGAGCCGTTGTCGGGTTTCCGCACGATCAAGCCTTCGTCTGCGAAACAATTTCGCGGGGCAGGTATGCGCGGTTGGTAAAAAGCGCGATTGTCCGTTGATCCTCCAGCGTCTCTTCGTCTCCCAAGTGAAGTTGTAGCGGCCGCCTTCCGGGGCGGGCGTCTTGCACCTGAATCCATCACCGCGATCCGGTGATGAAAACGAGAAGCGTGTGAACGACGAGCGTTTCAAAATATTCACGGGTACCTCCAATCCGGCGCTTTCTGCCGCGATCTGCAAGCATTTGGGCGTACCGCTGGGCCAGGCCAAGCTGGACCGCTTCAGCGACGGCGAAATTTATTTTCAGATACTCGAAAACGTGCGCGGAGCCGATGTGTTTGTCGTGCAGCCCTGCTCGTTTCCGGTGGACAGCCACCTGCTGGAACTGCTGCTGATGATCGACGCGTTCAAACGCGCTTCTGCGTGGCGCATCACTGCGGTGCTTCCGTACTACTGTTATGCGCGCCAGGATCGCAAGGACAAGCCGCGCGTTCCGATATCCGCGAAGCTTGTCGCCGACCTGCTGGAAACTGCCGGCGCCAGCCGTGCGCTGACGCTCGATTTGCACGCCCCGCAGATTCAGGGCTATTTCGACGTGCCGGTGGATCACCTGTATGGTTCGCCCGTGCTGGTGGAATATTTCCGCCACATGAAGCTGCCGAACCTCACCGTTGTTTCTCCGGATGCGGGCGGTGTGGAGCGAGCCCGCGCGTTCGCGAAGAAGCTCGATGCGCCGCTGGCCATCGTGGACAAGCGCCGCGTGGACATGGACGTAACCGAAGTGATGAACCTGATCGGCGACGTCAAAGGCCGCAGCACGCTGATCGTGGACGACATTATCGATACCGCAGGAACGCTGGTGAAAACCGCCGACGCGTTGATCCGCGAGGGCGCCACGCAGGTGTTCGCCGCCTGTACGCACGCGGTGTTTTCCGGGCCCGCGGTCGATCGCATCGTGAAATCCAAAATCACCGAAGTGGTGGCCACGGATTCGGTGCCCCTCTGCGAAGCCGCCAAGGGCGTCAAGAAAATCAAAATATTGAGCGTCGCGGAATTGCTCGCCCGCGGCATTCGTTCGATTCACGAGGAAACTTCGATCAGCGAGCTGTTTATTTAAGTGTCAGGGCGAGGTTGCGCTCTGAGGGTTTTGTAGTCGCCGGCCTTTTGGCCGCCAAATGAAAGGGGATAACAGCGAATAGATAACAGATAACAGGAGGCAACTACTGATTCCTGCTATCTGATCGCTGCTTTCTGTTATCCGATAAGGAAAGAAGCTATGGCAAACATCATTGTTGAAGGCGCGCCCCGCGAAACACGGGGCAAAAACGAAGCGAGGCGGTTGCGCGTTTCCGGAAAAGTGCCCGCCACGCTGTACGGTGGCAAGGGACAGGTGCTCGCGCTCGCGGTGAACACGAAGCAGGTTACGGCGATTCTGCGCTCCGAGTCCGGGCACAACACCCTGTTCCAGGTGGAACTCGGCGGAAAGCAAGAGCCCGCGATCGTGAAGGATTGGCAAGTCGATCCGGTCACCGGCAATCTGCTCCACGTGGACCTGCTGCGCATCGCCATGGACGTGCGCATGAAGGTGAAGGTTCCGGTGCATACCTTTGGCGAGCCATCCGGCGTGAAAGTTCAGGGCGGCGTCTACGAAGTCGTCACCCGCGAAGTTGAAGTCGAATGCTTGCCCGCCGACATCCCCACCGAATTCAAGGTGGACGTCAGCGGCCTGGTGTTGAACCAGAGCTTGCGCGCCGGCGAACTGCCGATCGACGCCAAGAAATTGAAGCTGGTTACCGACCCGCAGACGGTTCTCTCGCACGTCGTTACGTTGCGTGAAGAAGAAGAGAAGCCGGTGGAAGCGGCGGTTGCCACGACTCCGGCGGAGCCCGAAGTGATCAAGAAGGGCAAGAAGGAAGTCGAAGGCGAGGAAGGCGAGGAAGGCGCGAAGCCTGCCGAAAAGCAGGAAAAGAAGAAGTAGTTCTTTTCCGCACGGCACGCGCCAAATATCATGCGGCTCATTGTCGGCCTTGGCAATCCTGGCCCGGAATATCAATGGACGCCGCATAATCTTGGTTTTCTGGCCGTGGATGAAATCGCGAATCGCGCTTCCATCCGCGTCGAGAGGCCCGAGGGCAAGGCCCTGGTAGGGTTGGGGAAAGTGGCCGGGCAGGAAGTGGTTCTGGCCAAGCCGCAGACGTACATGAATCTCAGCGGGATCAGCGTTCGCGACCTGCTGGAAAAGTACGAACTGGGCCCCGAAGATTTGCTGGTGATGTTCGACGAACGCGATCTGCCGTGGGGCATGATTCGCATCGGGGAACGAGGCAGCGCGGGAACGCACAACGGCGCGAAGTCGGTGACGAGTGTCGTGGGCACGCAGGAATTTGCCAGGCTGCGGCTCGGGTGCGGCCCGGATCATCCGGTAGGCGATTTAGCGGACTACGTCCTGCGGCCGATGAAAAAAGCGGTCTTGGAAGCGGCCAGCGAGATGGTGGCCGAGGCGGGCGACGCGGTGGAGCTGATGCTGACGCAGGGAATCGCCGCCGCCATGAACAAGTTCAACCGGCGCGTGCCGCCGGCGGAAGAGAAGTAGGGGCGACCATTAGGCCGCCAAGCCGCAAACGATTTCCCGGGCCCAGCGCCCGGAACAGGAAGAAACGAGGTCATCATGGAAGAACGTTTGTACGATCTGATTTTCATCGCCCGCCCGGCCACGCCGGAAGACGAAATCAAGAAGGTGCTGACCACCATCGAGCATGCCGTCGCAGAAAAGGGCGGCAAGATCGAAAAAACCGAGCACTGGGGCACGCGAAAGCTGGCGTATAAAGTGGCCAAGCATCGTGAAGGCATTTACGTCTACCAACAGGTGCGCACCAATCACGGTGAGCTGGTCCACGAGCTGGAGCGGCGCCTGGGCGTGCTGGACTCGGTGATCAAATATCAGACCATCCGGCTGGACGAAGAAATCAAGCGTCAGAAAAAGCTTTCGCACAAGCGCGAGCAGCGCGCCGCGCGCCGTCCGCGCCGCGTGACGCAGCCACCGGTTCCCCCGGCACCGGCCGAACAATCCACCGGCGCCGCCTGAGCGAATGTAGCGGCGATCTTCAGGTCGCCACGAATTCCGAAGTAATGGCCAGTCTTCAGACCGGCCCGTATCGCGAAATAGTTTTTTGATTTGCCATATTGGAAAGGTAGGAAGTTATGTCAGAGGAACAGAAACCAGTGCAAGCCGCACCTTCTTCGGCGCCAGCAGCCGCGGAAGCCGGCCACGCCCCCGCAGCGCCTGCAGCTCCGTCCGCTCCCGCGCATCGCTCCGAAGGCGGAGGTCCCCCTCGCCGTGAGGGTGGACATTCGCATTCCGGCCCGCGCCGTGAAGGCGGTCCGGGCGGCGGACGCCGTGAGGGCGGCCCCGGAGGTCCGGGTGGAGGCCCCGGCGGCCCGCGCCGCGGCAAGCGCCAGTATTTCCGCAAAAAGAAAGTCTGCAAGTTCTGTGTCGAGAAGATGGACTTCATCGACTACAAACGCGCGGACATTCTTTCGCAGTTCGTGCAGGAGCGCGGCAAGATTCTTCCGCGCCGCATGACGGGCGTGTGCGCGCGCCATCAGCGTTGGCTTGGGGTAGCCCTGAAGCGCGCCCGTAACATCGCGCTGATGCCGTTTGCCGGCAGCGCCGCGGGCATCCAGGCGCCGCGCGCCATCGAAGCCCCGAAGGCGTAGCAGCAGTAGCACGGGCTTTAGCCAGTGCTGCTTCTTGGGTGCCTTTGTAGCAGCCGCCCGCCGCGGCGGGCGCAGTTTGTAGCGGCGACCGCTTGTGGTGAGCGAAGCGAACCATCAGGTCGTCAGAATTTGAAGCGCAAGATTTTCGAAAGAATTCAGGAGCAAGCCATGCAGATCATTCTTCAAGAAGACGTAGAAAAACTCGGCCACCGCGGCGACGTGGTCACCGTGAAGCCCGGTTACGCCCGCAATTTCCTGTTGCCTAACAAAATCGGCATTCAGGCCACGCCGGGGAACATGAAGGCGCTCGAGCGCATTCGCGGCGCGCTGGCCAAGAAAACCGCCACCGAACTCGATGCCGCCAAAAGGCACGCCGAGTCGCTGAACGGCGTTGCCATCAAGTTTCACCGCAAGACCGGAGAGAACGACCAGATGTTCGGCTCGGTCACGACCGGCGACATCGCCGAGGCCCTGAAGGCGCAGAAGTTCGAAGTGGACAAGCGCCAGGTGCAGCTCGCAGAGCCCATCAAGTCCATCGGCGAATTTCCTGTGACGGTTAAGGTATTCCGCGACGTCACGGCCGAAATCAAAGTTCACGTCGAAAAAGAAGTCTAACCAATCCCGTACGATCGAGTTCGCGCGGTAGGGGCACGATACATCGTGCCCTCTTTTTTTGAATGCGGCGGCGAAGCTTCCGTTTTTGACCAACGCAACTGTTTCAGCCAAACGACTCTGGGTACCTCGGCTTCTTGAATCCCGTCGCCATTCTTCCACGAGAAAAGTTTTCCGACATTATCCTCACGATTCACAGCCGGTCCAATTGACGGGCGCGGATTCTGCCCGCACAATCCGTGAAGAACTTCGGCTTGGGGTGAATCGTCCGCCGGAGAATTTTCCGTGCTTGCTTTTTTGCGCCGCTCTTTTCTATACTAGCGAAACAAAAGCGAAGAAAGGTCTCTCTTTTCGCCATGTCCTCCGAATCCGCTCTCGAACGCCCGCTTCCGAATAACCTGGACGCCGAGCGTTCGATCCTTGGGGCCATCCTGTTCGACAACAACGCCCTCAACGCCGCCATCGAAGCCCTGAAGCCTGATGATTTTTTTATCCCGCAGCATCGCAACATTTTCACCCGGATGATTGCCCTCGGTGAAGCCCAGCAGGCCATCGATCTCGTCACCCTTACCGAAGAGCTGCACCGCCGCAGCGAACTGGACGCGTCAGGTGGAGCTCCGTATCTCGCCTCGCTTGTGGATGGCATGCCCCGCGTGACCAACGTGGAGCACTACGCGCGCATCGTCAAAGAAAAGGCCATGCTGCGCAACCTGATCCACGCCACGCACAACATCCAGCAGCGCGCGTTCGAAGGGGAAGACGGTGCGGACGCCATCCTTGATAACGCCGAGTCCAGCATTTTCGCCATCGCCGAAGATCGCATCAAGGCCGGACTCATCTCTGTCAAAGACATCGTCCGCGACAATTTCGAGCGGCTGGAAAAAATCTTTCGCGAAGGGAAGAGTGTTACCGGTGTTTCCACCGGATACACGGAGCTCGATAAACTTCTATCCGGCCTGCAGCCTTCGGAACTGATCATCCTTGCCGCGCGGCCGTCGCAGGGAAAAACCGCGCTGGCGCTGAACCTGGCGGAAAATATCGCTCTGCGCGGCGGCCTGCCGTGCGCGCTGTTCAGTTTGGAAATGTCCAAGGAATCCCTGCTGCAGCGCCTGGTCGCGTCGGTCGGGCAGGTGGACGCGCATAAATTCCGTTCGGGCCATCTGAGCCGCGAGGACTGGCGCCGGATGACCGAGGCGCTGGGCACGATTTCTTCCGCGCCGCTGTGGGTGGACGATTCGGGTTCCAGCAGCGTGCTGGAAATTGGGGCGAAGGCGCGGCGGTTGAAACGCGACAAGGGCCTTTCGCTTTTGATCGTCGACTATCTGCAGCTTATCAATGCGCGCGGACGCTTCAACTCCCGCCAGGAAGAAGTCGCCAGCATCTCTCGCGGCCTCAAGGGCCTCGCCAAGGAATTGCAGATCCCGGTTCTTGTCCTTAGCCAGTTGACCCGCGCCCCGGAACGCGAAGAGCGCGGACCGCAGCTTTCCGACCTGCGCGAATCGGGCGCCATCGAACAGGACGCCGACGTGGTGATGTTCATCTATCGCCCCAATTGGGGGAAGATGGATCTGACGCCCGAAGAGCGCGATATGGCCGACATCGTAATCGCGAAGCAGCGCAACGGCCCCACGGACAAAGTGAAGTTCGTGTTCCGCAGCCGTTTGACCCGGTTCGAGGAAGCCGCCCCCGACGCGTTCTCGCAATTCTCCGGCGGCGAACAGTAACGTGGTGGCGGGCTTCAGCCCGCCGGCCTTATGTCGAGGAGGCTTCCATGCCCAACCGGTGTATCGAGATTCACGACAGCGTTTTGAACGGCATTGCTATTTCGGGGCACATCTCGGAGCTTCACTTCTCATCTGTGTACATTCACCAGAGCGACGGAAAGCCCGGAGTAGACCAGGGAGTTGGTTGGTTTCAAGAAGCCGTCTTGCGTATCTTTGGTGCTCGGACTCCGGATAGTCTGCCCCAATTCCCCATTGATCTCATGGACGGCCAGACAGTTTTGGGGCAGCTCGTCTCAGAAAACGAAATTCCGTACCCTCTAAACCATCAAGGCAAATTTGAACTCCGGTTGATTCCGAAGTGGCATCCTGATGAAGTTCTCTCGTTCATCGGTACGGGAGCGGATCTGACCCTCATCGGAGAGCCTAGCGAAGTTGAGAAATTCCCGCGCTCGTAAGGAGATACCCGTGGCCTTCATCTGGAAGCCGGAAAATTACAATTCCGTTTCGGTTTACATTGTCGCGGACGATGCGCAACGGGTCATCGACTTCTTGAAAGAAACATTTGGCGCGGCCGAACTGCGGCGGTTCGACGCGCCCGGCGGAAAGATCATGCATGCCGAAGTTCGGATTGACGACACCGTGGTGATGATCGCCGATGCAGGAGGAGCCTATCCCGCGTTCCCCGCCTGGCTGCATGTGTACGTCCCGGATGCGCAAGCGACGTACAAGAGAGCTCTGGCTGCCGGGGGCGTCTCCGTCCAGGAACCTGTACGCAAGCAGGGCGACCCGGATTTGCGCGGTGGCGTGAAAGATCCGTGCGGCAACACGTGGTGGATTTCCACGCAATGCGCCAGTTGAGCCAAGTCCGATCGCTGACGGTACGTCCGAGCAGGCGGCTAATGGGTGGTGCCCGGTTTGTACAATCCGGACACAGTGCGTCCCGTTTTCCACGGTTTCGATTTGCCTGGGAGTGCGCTCTGCCTCCCTTTGTTCTTATCTAGTTGTTTCGCAAGGCTTTACCTGACCCACCTACATCCTACATGCCTGCGTGTTGGTCCTGAAATTGCTCCCTTTTGGATGTTGTCATTCTCGCCAGCGGCGCAGCAAGCCGGCTTTTCGCCGTTACGTGCGAATGCTTTACACTAGTAGTTCAGGAATTTTCATGTCCCCAAGAACGAAAAATCAGAGTTCGCCTGAATTCATCGGCCGCCCCGTCTGGGCGGAGGTATCGCTTTCCGCGCTTACAGGAAATTATCGGGCCATCCGCGACTACGTGAACCCGCCTGAAGAAAAGCGCAAGACGCCGCGGAAGGTCCTCTGTATCGTCAAAGGGAACGCTTACGGACACGGTGGCGCGCCCGTCGCCAAGGCTCTCGAAAGGGCCGGCGCGGACTGGTTCGGCGTAGCCTCGGCCGGCGAAGGAATCGAAATTCGCAAGGCCGGGGTTCGCGCTCCGATTCTGGTTCTCGGCGGCTTCTGGCCCGGGGAAGAGAAAAACCTTCTCCAACACGATTTAACGCCGGCGATCCATCGCTGCGAACAGCTGCTCGCTTTCGAAGCCGCCGCCGCAAAACTCCGCAAAAAAAATATCGCGGTACAACTGAAGGTTGACACGGGCATGAACCGCCTCGGCATCATGCCGAAGGACGCCGACTGCTTTGCGCGCCAACTCGCCAAATGCAAGCGCGTGAATCTCGCCGGCACCTTCACGCATCTCGCCTCTTCTGAAGTTTTGACCGACACGGAACTCGGCCGCCAGACGCAGCAGCAACTCGATCGCTTTTATTTCACCGTCGAGCGGCTGCGCAAACTGGGCGCCGACACCGGCATCCTGCATATCGCCAACAGCGCCGCGATCGCCGCGCGTCCCGAATCCTGGGCGGACATGGTGCGTCCGGGCGCAATTCTCTATGGCTATCATCCGGGTTTTGATCCGCCGGAGCGCCGCAAGGAATTCGAAAAGAAATTGCCCTTGCGTCCGGTGATGAGCCTCCGCGCGCGCTTGATGAGCGTCCGCTCGATCGCCGCGGGCGAGGCGGTAGGTTACGACGCCACCTGGATCGCCCAGCGGCCTTCGCGCATCGCGGTCCTTTCGGCGGGTTATGCCGATGGAGTCCATCGCTCGCTGGGAAATCGCGGAGTTCTCTACATCCGGGGACACGCAGCCCCGATGATCGGCATCGTTTCGATGGACGTGGTCATGCTCGACGTGACGGATGTTCCCGACGCGGCGGTTGGTGACGTCGCCACGCTCTACGGCACGGATGGCGAGTGCACGTATCCGGCGAACGTCGTGGCCCGCAGCATCGGCACCGTAACCTCCGACCTGATCAGCGGGGTCAGCCAGCGCGTACCGCGTTTCTATCTTCCGTAAAACTCTGGATTGGGCCGAAATTGTCCGGACTTGACGTAACGCTAATTCAAGAGTATACAGTCCATCACGTAACCTGCTCCGGCAGGAAGGGCCCTGTCCTCTGGATACCTTCTTTGCTCCAATGCTCCACGGAGCGGTCCATCGTATGCGGTACGTCGAGGTCCTATGAACGGTCCAGGGTCCAAACCGGCAGGCAATCCACTTTCTGAATCTTCGCTCGCTCCCTCCGCGGCAAGCTCAAACCTGGGCGGGCCGCTAGGCCGGGAGTGGGATTTCTGGGCGATTCGGTTTGCCCTGTTCGGCAGTTCGGTCGGGCTGTGCCTGGCCCTGCGTCCTTTCAATTTCCACGGATTGCCCGCAGCAGGGGTCGGCTTCTTCATCACGATGGTGGTGCTGTTGGCCGAGCTCAGGTTGCGGCACGCGGAGATCAGCGGGCTTGTGGGAGGTTCGATCGGCGTGGTCCTGGGCCTACTCGTATCGCTCCTGATTACCCTCGTAGTTTCCCGCACCTCGGAGCCTGAATCCACCAAGTCTTTCATCGAGTTCGCAGCGTTGCTTTCCCTCGGATATCTCGGTCTTGTGATTGGCACCCGCCGGGGCCGGGAAATGCGCCCGCTTCCGTTTCAGGAGCAAACGAATTTCGCCGCGCCGGCCGCTTCTGTTTCGCTGATGAAGCTTGTGGATACCAGCGTCCTGATTGACGGCCGGATCGCCGATATTTGCGAAACGCATTTTCTGGATGGATCGCTGGGGCTTCCGCGCTTTGTGCTGCACGAGCTGCAGATGGTGGCCGATTCTTCCGATGCCCTGAAGCGGCAACGGGGCCGGCGCGGGCTGGAAGTTCTGCAGCGCATGCAGAAAATGCCCGGGCTTGAAATTCGCGTGCTCGACGACGATGTGTCCGGCGCGGCCGGAGTGGATCAGAAACTGGTGGAACTCGCGCGCCGCACCGGCTCCAAAATTGTCACCAACGATTACAACCTGAACAAAGTTGCCCGGGTGCAGAATATCCCGGTGCTGAATATCAACGAGCTTGCCAATGCGCTGAAGCCCGCCGTGCTGCCCGGCGAATCGATGCGAGTCCTAATCCTGCGGGAAGGGAAGGAGCCGACCCAGGGCGTAGCTTATCTGGATGACGGTACGATGGTGGTTGTGGATGGCGCGCGCCGGCTGATCAACCGTACCGTGGAAATTCTGGTGACGTCGGTGCACCAGACGCCCGCAGGCAAAATGATTTTTGGCCGGCTGGACGAGCGCGCCGACTCGGGCTCTGTCCGCGCCGCCGCCGCAACCGCGTCTGCGTCGGCCGCGCCGCGCCCCGAATCCGCCATCGGCGGCAACGGACATACCGTGCGCCAGCCGCGCTCGGAGCCTGCCACCGGGATGGATGCTCCAAGCTCCAACCCGTACCCCGACTCCGAGACTTTGTAGGGGCCGCCTTCCGAGGCGCGTTGGTTGCTCCCCGGAGGATGCTACGGGGGGCCGCTTCCTTAACCAAGACCTCACGTTTTTCATTAGCTCGGGCCCACTGAAACCTCACGCCCCTGCGTCCAACTCCAAGTCCTCTTTCTCCAGATGCAAATATTTCTGTAGAACTTCCACCACCAGCGCGTGATCCTCGCGCTGCGGGAGGCCGGAAACTGCAATCGTGCCCACGCAACCTGTCCCTGCCAGCAGGATCGGAAAACAGCCGCCATGCGGTGCAAAATCCTTCAGCTCGAGTCCCGTCGCCGCGTGCAGGGTTGTCTTGGCGCGCTCGTACTTTAAGCCGATTGCGTAGGAGCTTCTCTGGTACCGCGTCACCACGTTTCGTTTGCGGCGGATCCAGTCCCAGTTGTCCGGCGTAATCCCCGCCATCGCGTAGCAGAAAAGCGGCATGCCATGCATCTGGATATCAATCGCCACGGAAACTTTCCTTTTTTCCGCCGCCGACTTCAGCGCTGTCCCTATCGCCCAGGCCGCCTCGGCATCAAACTGTTTGAATTGCAGCCGTTTCTCCTGCAGGGCAATTTTTTCCAAATCCTGTTCAATGCTCATGGTTTTTCCGATTGAAAAAACGAAAACGTACGGAATCTCCTCGCAAAGGATTCCGTATGATAGCGCGGTTTTCTTTCCGGTCCGCAATCCCCGGAAACCTTTGTCCCGCCCCCGTGCAATCAACCTTTTAGCTGGCTGGTTGGCGCTGCTTCGGTTTTTCTTCCACCCCTTCTTTGCGGTACACTCTCCTTTCTGCATCCCGCGCTTGGGCCCGCAAGGTGTTGCTTCAGCCGGTCTGCTGTCACGCTATGGGTCAAATTACAGCCATTCTGCCTGCCGCAGGTCTCGGAACACGCATGGGCGCCGAGACGCCGAAGCAGTTTCTGGAACTGGATGGGGTGGCTATCGCGGTTCTGAGCGTGCGCCGCATCGCCGCCTGCCCGCTGGTTACGCAAATCATCGTGGCAACGCGCCAGGACGGTATCGAAAAACTGGAAGCCCGGCTGCGCGAAGAGAAATTCAAGCAGCCCGTCCGCGTGATCAAGGGCGGAGATTCCCGCCAGGAGTCGGTGGCCGCGGCACTGAAGCTGGTTTCGAACGATACCGAACTTGTCTTGGTCCACGATGCGGTGCGCCCGTTCGTTTCGGTGGAGCACATTGCCCGGGTGATCGAAGAGGCTCGCCGCTGCAAAGCCGCGATCGTCGGTATTCCCGCGATGGACACGGTGAAGGAAGTGAAGCGCGCCAGCCTTCCCGAAGACGTGGCGCTGATCACCAACACTGTTCCGCGCGAGCGCATCGTCTTGGCGCAGACGCCACAAGTTTTCGAAACGCGGCTGCTGAAAGAAGCCTTCGCCCGCGCCGAAGCTGACGGCGTCAACGCTTCCGACGAAGCCGGCCTGGTCGAGCGCCTCGGCTACGATGTTCATGTAGTGCAGGGTTCCGAGCGCAACATCAAGATTACCAAGCCCGCCGACATGGACTTGGCCCGCTTCTATTTGCAGCTCGAGCAGAAAAAAATATGAGCGTCCGCTGCGGCATCGGCTATGACCTGCACCGCCTGGCCGAAGGGCGAAAGCTCATCATCGGCGGCATCGAAGTCCCATTCGATAAGGGGCCAGTGGGCCATTCTGACGGTGACGTGGTGGCGCACGCGCTGTGCGACGCGTTGCTGGGTGCCGCGGGCCTTGGCGACATTGGCACACATTTCCCCGATACCGATCCGAAGTGGAAGGGGGCGAACAGCCTGCAATTTCTGGAGTACGCGCGCAAACTGCTTGATGAAAAGCATCTCGTCATCGAACACGTGGATGCAGTCGTGATTTTGGAGCGCCCAAAGCTAGGCCCGCACTTTCCCAAAATGCGCGAAGCCCTCGCGAAAGCCTTGCGCGTGCCCGCCGAAAAGATCCACCTCAAAGCCAAAACCAACGAAGGCGTCGACGCCGTCGGCCGCGGTGAAGCCATCGCCGCCCACGTGATAGCCACCCTCTCCCTGTAGGGGCACGATATTTCGTGCCCGCGGCGAGTCCGCGAGCCGCTCTTCCCGGTGGCCTCCTGCGCTAAACTTTCCCCATGCCCCTCAACGACTACCTCGCCGAACATCCCCCGCATCCCAATCCCTATTCCGCGAGTGACGTCATTGCGCTTCTCCACGAAAACCATTGGCTCACGGTAGATCCCGCACCCGAGCATCTCGCATGGGCAGATCGCGCCGCCCGTCTCCTCGGCCACTATGCCGAAGACCGCGCCGCCCTTGCCAGTCTGCTGCGTCCCGTCTTCCACTACGACGCGGCCGAAACCCTACAATCGCCCGACGCTCAGGCAGCCATTTCGCGTTACGCCGCGCGCGATGTCATCCGCCATCTCGCGCTGCTCGTTCTCGAGCCAACTCCCTTCACCTCCGAGCGTTTCAAGGAAGTCGCCACCTACTTGAAGGAAACATGCGGCGTCCGGAGTCGCGATCTCTTTAATCCCATCCGCCTTGCTTTGGCTGGCCGTACCGGCGAAGGCGAACTCGACCGGGTAATTCTTCTAATCGACGAAGCCTCTGGTTTGGTATTTGCAGTCCCCGTGAAATCCGTACGCACCCGCATCCTCGAATTCTGCTCCGCGCTGGATTAAGTTCACAGTGGATAGTTATAAGTTTTAAGTTGAACTGCCCGCCCGCCGTGGCCGCGCATTCTGTGGCGGAGGAGGGTAAACTTGTTGCCCATGGATCGTCTCACCGGCATTCACGCCATCCGCGAAGCGCTCGAAGCCGGCAGCGCCTTCGACCGTATCCTCATTGCCAAGGGGCGGCAAGACACTCGCGTAGAGGAAATCGTACAACTCGCCCGCGCGCAAAATATCCCCGTGCGGTTTGAAGACCGCAGCCAGCTCGATCGCCTTGCCAGTTCCCGCGATCATCAGGGCGTGGTAGCGATTGCCGCCGCGCGGCCCCCGGCCACGCTCGAAAGCCTTCTCGCCCAGGCCAACAAATCTAAAGGCCAGATCGGCCTGATTGTTCTTCTCGACGGCGTCGAAGATCCTCACAACCTCGGCGCCATTATCCGTACCGCTCTCGCCGCCGGCGCCCACGGCATCGTCATCCCGGAACGCCGCGCCGCGGGCCTGACCGACACCGTAGCGCGGGCTTCCGCCGGAGCGTTGGCGCATCTGCCCGTAGCCAAGGTCGTGAATCTGGTGCGTGCGATGGAAGAATTAAAGGAAGCTGGCTACTGGCTGGTAGGCCTGGATGAAACCGCCGAAAAAAGCTACACGGAGATTGACTACACCACGCCCACAGGCATCGTCATGGGCGGCGAAGGCAACGGCCTGCACGAACTAACCCGCAAGCGCTGCGACTTCCTGGTGTCGCTGCCAACCACCGGCCCTGTAAAATCCCTGAACGTAAGCGTAGCCACAGGCGTAGTTCTCTTCGAAGCCCTCCGCCAGCGCCGTCACGGAAAGAAATAATCCGTAATCGGTAATTGGAAAGCGCGGCGGAATCTTTCTGCAATTAATGCCAGTCAAGCAGGGCTGTTCGAAGTATTGAGTACCAGGCTCCACATGTCTGGTCAGCCGGTTGGATGAAATGCTTCAGCACAGCAAGACCGAGCTCGCAAAACTCGCGCCGCACGTTCGCGTCGCGGATGGGCTGCCTGGAATTTCCGGCCTCAAATTTCAAGCAGCAATCCATTTGACCTTCCGTTGACTAGAAAATTACCGAAACGGTCGCTTCCCCGCGCTCCGGATCTGCAACGGGAGCATCTCACTAGAAGTAAAAACAAAAGTGAGTTGCGGATCGCTGCCTTTCTCCCTGAGGCACCCAGCAGCCACACACCGCCGCAGGCATTCTGCGGCACACAAATCCATCAGGAGGATGTAATGAAGAGTAAGTTCGTGGTGTCTCTGTTTGCGTTTTTCGCGCTATTGGCCGGGGTGGCCCAGGCCCAGGAGCATTCCAAAGTGGATATCTTTGCCGGGTATTCCTATGATCGCTGGGATGGCGCAAAGAAGTTCAATCTCAACGGCGGTAGTGCTTCCGTTGCTTACAATGTGAATAACTGGCTGAGCGGCGTCGCCGATTTCGGCGGATATCATAACGGCGACGTTCAGAACACTGGCTTGGACTTCACGCTGTCCACCTATCTATTTGGTCCGCGGATTTCTTACCGCCACTGGAATCGCGTCACGCCCTTTGGCGAGGTCCTCTTCGGCACAGAACGCGTGAGCACAAGCACTGCCACGACAAACAGATCGGACAATGGCTTTGCCATGACGGCGGGTGGCGGATTTGACGTCAAACTGGCAAAACATTTCTCCGTTCGTCCCATCAAGGTGGATTACCTTTTGACGCGTTTCTCTGCGGCTGGCGCCGACCCGCAATCGCAAAAGAATTTGCGCATTTCGACCGGCGTGGTCTTCCACTTTTAACTTTCGCGTGATGGATGGACTGCCTCTGGATTTCAAGCGGCAGTCCCAATCCGCAGGTAATCCGAGCAAGCAAAACTGGGTCGTATGGGTGGTGGCCTCAATTTATCAGCAGGATAGCCAATGCGGCCTTTGCGGAGTGCTCGGTTCCCAACGTCGACGTAGCGTTCAGGGCCAACTCCCCGAGTAATTGCACGGCCGCAGCTTTGTCTCCGCGAAGATTAAGGATCAGGGCCTTGTTAATTTCCAGCATCCCTTTCGTTTCGGCGTCGGGCCTTGCCGCCAAACCTTTTTCAATGGCCGAAAGTCTTTCGCCGTCGTCGTCGCATAGCGCGGCGAATTCTTTCCAGGCCGGTGCGAACTGCGGAATCGCCCGAACCATCTCGCGTATGGTTTGGGCTTTTTTCTCCGCGTCTTGCGCCCATTCCAATGATAGGTAGGACAAGTAGGTTCCAACGGGGAGTTCGCCGTTCTGCTCGCGGGTTAACGTGTCCAGCGCTGTGATGGCAGTAAAAAAGCCGCGTGGGGAAAGTTCCAAGGTCCTTCGGTAGTAAGTTCTTGCCTCGTCGAAGTCGTTCATAAGCAGGTGAGTGAAGGCTCGGTCGTAAACGGGATAGGGCCACTCCGGCGCGCGTTCCGATGCCTGCCGCAAGAGCGCGATGGCTTCCTTGTATTCGCCGCGCCCGCCTGCTTCCCGTGCCTGCTGATGCAATAAACTGGCCTCGGCGGGCAGCGTGCCAGTGCCAATCACCTCGTAGCGAACCGTTCCGGTCACATCCAGCAGCTTCCCCTCGTGGAAGTACACGCGACCGGTCGCGCCTTCCAGCTCTTCCATCGTGAGCCTTCTGCCATCCGGGAGCGTGAAGATGACTTGATGGGTATCTTTCGGTTCCTTGCTCGCGTTGTGGCCCCAGCCCGCGAAGGAGAGCGAGCGGCTAAACCATTTCGAAAAAAGTGTAGAAAGCTGCATGCACGCCTCCGCTCGACTGGTCGCTTATTCGGAGTGTCCTTCCGTTCAATTAATCACGGGGGTAGGATTGTGTCAGCCGGATTATAGCGCCAGAGGGAGGTCAAATGAGAAGAGTGATTTTCAGCAGCTAAGGGATTTCGCAGGCGATTAACGTGGTGACTGGACAAGTAGCTCCCCGTACCCGCAGTGTCGAGTTTCAGATTAGGATAGTTCGATGTCATGTAACATGTGAGCTAGCCCAAAGTTTTTGTTCAGGACGGGAGTTGTCGTTCTCAATGGCGAGGAAGATTATTAAGAAGCTTCTAGAGGGTGTGGCCGTGGTGGCCGGTGTAACTTGGCTCCTCGCACCTGCAACCCGCTATCTTGGCCTTGTCGCATTCGTCGCTTCGACAGTTGTACTAATCATCTGCTTCGTTGGGTTGCGCCTATTAGACGACGATGCTGAGAGTGGTTGGTGGCCTCCAAGAAAAGGCCCCAGTTCTTAATTAACGCCACTGGGTAAGTGGGTACCGTATCAGTCCCAGCAAGGCAGTCCCCAGCATCCAGTAGTCGAAAACGTATGAGGCGAAAGAAAACGATTAGGAAAAAACGTTGAGTAAGAGGCAGGGTTTTTACGCGTCATACTTCATCAGGGAAAAGACGTCGATTCCCGGCAATTTTGCTCGCCCGTTCAGGAAATTTAGTTCGACGGCAAATGCCGCGCCTTCGACGACTCCGCCCAACGACCGGATCAACTGCACCGCGGCGGCCGCGGTTCCTCCCGTGGCCAGCAAATCGTCGCACAGCAGCACGCGCTGCCCTTTTTGTACCGCGTCTTCGTGGATTTCCATGGAGTCCGTGCCGTATTCCAAGGCATAGGAAATCTTTGCCGTTTTCGATGGCAGCTTTTTCGGTTTGCGCACCGGCACAAATCCCGCGTTCAAGCGGTAGGCCAGCGCAGGAGCGAAAATGAATCCGCGGGCTTCGATGCCCGCCACCAGGTCGATCTGATGGCCGTTGTAATGCCCGCACAGCCGGTCGATCATCACGGTAAAACCCTTCTTGTCTTTCAGCAGCGTGGTGATGTCGTAAAAGAGAATCCCTGGTTTTGGGTAATCTGGAATTTCGCGGATCAAATTCTTCAAATCGTCCATTCGTTCGGCTCCTGGTTTTTCCGTGAAAGCTTATTCCGTGAACTCCACGGTGAAATTCCCAATGTATTTTGCTTCGACGTCGCCCGGTTCTTCGCTTACGCGTCCCACCTGCGCCATGATCGGGCCGCGATCGAGCGCTTTCCGCAGCCTCTCCAGCTCCTCATCCGTGCCCATGGCGAAGACTTCCACGCTGCCGTCGCGCCGGTTCCTCACATAGCCGTCCACACCAATTTTCGCCGCGGTGTGCTCCACGAAATTCCGGAAGCCCACTCCCTGGACTCGGCCTGTTACCACGTAGCGGCGCGCGACGATCCCTTCACTCACAATGTTTCGAGTTTAGCAGAGCCCCGGCCCCTTCTTCCAAATCGCCAAGCGCCCCTGCCGCCGTTGCGTTACACTGGATTTTGGGGGTCAGGCGGCCCATTCTTCCGCCCAGCGCATCCAATTGTCTATGCCGCGAATCCTGGCAAAAATCTTGAGCCTTCGACTTCGGACGCGCTTGCTGCTGTCGGCGGCCATCGGATCGTTTTTGGTGCTTTCAGGCACCGCGGCTCAGGAAACCCCTTCCGGCCCGCAAGCGCCGCCACCCGAACATAAGATTGAACGCGTAGTGGTCGGGGCGACCCAACCCGAAGCTCCGCCTTCGCTTCCACCCGCCCAGATCATCAGCGCGTTCACGAAGAAAGAGGATCTGTACCAGGCCGAGCGCCCGCTTTATTCCTATCGCCGCACCGTGCGCATCCAGGAATTCGGCCCCGACGGAAAACCCGCCGGCGAATATAACGCCACCTACCTGGCTGTCCGCTCCAGCTCCGGGCAGCTTTACGAAAAAGCCCTTGCCGCTCCGGAATCTTCGCTGCAATACATCCAGTTCGAACCCGAAGACGCGCACTATCTGGGCGGCGTGCCGGCGTTTCCGGTAACCACCGACCAGCTTGCCAAATACAACCTGAAATTCCTGAGCAGCGAAAAAGTGGACGAGATCGACTGCTACATTTTTGAAATCCATCCGAAGACGCTCGACCGAAAGCACCCGCTCTTCGACGGCATCATCTGGGTGGACCAGAAATATCTGGAAGTGGTGAAGACTTACGGCAAGTGGGTGACGGATCTGGGGCCGACGAGGCTGGGCAGTTTGCCCTTCAGCATGTTCGAAACGTATCGGGAAAATGTGGAGGGGAAATACTGGTTCCCGAATTACTCCCGCTCGGAAGATGTCTACAAAATGCAAAACCACGAAGTTCCCGTTCGCGTCACCATCAAGTGGTCGGATTTCAAGCCGTTCCCGGCGGTCGAAGTGGCACAGCCTGCTGCGACTCCCACGACGACTCCCGCACCAGCCGCCAAACCGTAACTCGTATTCCAGTTAATATAGCGTGGCGTGCACCCGAACTTAAAGTTGAGATCCTTCGCCTATCCTCGTCGGACAGGCTCAGGATGACAAGTATCGGACCAATTTTGAGAGAAGAGTGATGTGAAAGCTTACCAGGCAGCGGCGAAAATCAGTTTTCCATCCCGTGCCAGGGGCTCGCCAACGCTGCGGAAAACCTCACCCCTGAAGGGGTGAGCTACAGCCTACAAATGCCGCAACGCGCCCGGCAAATCGTCCAAACTCTCTAACAAAAGCTCGGGCTTCGCTGCGCGCAGCTTTTTTTCTGTCCGGAACGGCCCCAGCACCGCGATGGCGCGGACACCTGCCGCTCGGGCCATTTCCACATCCTCGGGGGTATCTCCGACGTAGACGCAATCCCGCGGGTCCGCTTTCATCTCGCGCAGCGCCTTCAGCAGGGGGGCGGGATGCGGTTTCTTTTCTTCCGTGTCGCCTCCCAAAACGCGGGCTCGAAACAAGCGGGTCAGCCGGAATTCCCGCAACTGCCGGGTCACCCGGTCGCGATCCCCGCTGCTGACGAGGCCAAGTTTGTGCCGCTTGTTCAGGTGTGCGAGCACTCTGCGCGTCGCGCCCATCAGCTTTGAAGGGTGCTTCGCGTAAAACTCCCGCCATACCCGGTTGGCCTCATCCCAGCGTTCTTCAGGAATCTTCGCCGCGCGATAGACCGCATACCAGTCGGGGGAATAGTGCCGTTCCAGCTCGGCCAAGCCCCAGTTCACGCCCATCGCGCGAAACATCGCCAGAAACGCCTGGGAATCCGCGTGGTAGGAATCCAGCAGCGTGCCATCCCAATCGAAAAGTACTCCTTGAAGAACGGGCTGAGGAGTCATTGCATGGCGAAAAAGACGCTCATTGCGCGGTAAAAGTCCCAAACGTCTGCCTTGGAGGACATCTCGAAGGGCGCATGCATCGACAGCAGCGGAACGCCGAGGTCAATCACCTGCATATCCTGCTGCGACATAAACAAGCCGATCGTGCCGCCGCCTCCTTTGTCGACCTTATAGGTGTGCGTTTGGTATGGGATGTTATTGTGCTCCAACAATCCGCGAATTTGCGCCGTGAATTCGGAGGGAGCGTCGAATCCCGGGCCGTAGCGTTTGATCGCCACGCCATAACCAACCCGCGCCGCGTTGGTCGGCTCGCTGGTCTTAGGAAAGATGGGATTGATTCCATCGTTCGTATCGGCGGAAATGACCAGAGAGTTATGCAGCGCGCGCCGCAGGTCCAAATCGTTGTAGCCATTGCCGCGCTGAGCGGCCACGAGTTCCGCATACACGCTGCTCAAAAATTCCGAACGCGCGCCGGTATTATTCACCGAGCCGACTTCTTCGAAATTCGATAAATAGGCGAGCGCCGTGTGGCGTGGCGTGCCTTTCAGGTCCAGAATGGCGCGGACGGCGCAAAATGATGAGAGCCGGTCATCCTGTCCGTACGCGCCGATTAGCCCGTGGTCCAGGCCAACATCCGTTGGGAGCACACTGGGCACCAGGGAAAGTTCCGCGCTGACCAGGTCCTCTTCTTTAATTTTGTATTTCTCGATCAGCAGCTTGGTCACTTCTGTCGTGGCCGAGGTCTCTTCGCCAGCCACGCTGCCGAACACCGGCTCCAGCTCCTCGCCCGCAAATACCTCTTCATATTTGCGGTCGTGCAATTCCTTGTCGGAGTGCGGGGCGTTGTCGGGAATCACAAAGACCGGTTCGCCCGGCTTCAGGCCAATGGAAACATCAATACTGCGCCCATCGGTGGTATCAATTCGCCCGATCAGCGCCAGCGGACGGTTGGCCCACTGATACGTTTTTATCCCGCCGTAGTAAATCGTCTTGAACAATGCGAACTCGCCTGCCGGCAGAATGGGCCGCGCCTTCAACTCGATATGCGGGCTGTCGTGGTGTGTGCCGACGACGTGCGAGCGTTGCAGCAGCGGCTCCGAACCAATCACCGCGAGCACCAGGGCGCGGTCGCGGTTCGGAAGTATCAATCGCGCACCCGGCTTGACCTGCTCGGCTTTCGTGAACTCCACAAATCCGGCGGCTCGCGCGCGGCGAATCACCTCGCGCGTGGAGCTCTGTGCCGACCGGGCGGTGTTGAGATATGCCTTATAGTCTTCCGCGAACTCTTCCGCTTGTTTGCGTTCCGTGGCCGACAACAGCACCCAGCCCGGTTTTTTCTTTGCCCAAGCACCTGTTTCCTCTTGAGCGCTAAGCGCGCCAGCGGCTGCAACGAGCAGGACGAAAAAAACTACGACGGCATACCAGGAATCTTTCGACTTCACGAGTCACCCTTTCTTTGACACAGATGAGAATTTACAGACGAAAAGATTAATCAATCTTCGTCTGGAGATAAAGCGTTGCAGCGCCCGAAAGCGCCAGAATAGACTGCCTCGGGCACGGTGGAAAGACGAGGCGTTTCCTCAACTCTTAACCTGCGATTTCAATTGATCTGCTCCCCTTAGTCCGCAGAAAAGTGTATACGGTTCTGCTGGAGGAGCAGCGGCGATTATTGGCGAGTGCGGAATCAGATTAAGACATCGTCAGTCTACGGCGGGGAAGCGACCAGGGATATTGTCGTCGCGGTCGAACGCGAAGTCATCGAAACTTACGGCGATGCCGAACCATCCGGGCATATTGGCCGGTTCCACGCGTTTTACGTGCGCTTTGGAGGAGACCACCACGTTGCCGTAGCCCAGCGGGCGGCTGACCAGCACGATATCCAGTTCAATTTCGGTATCAATCGCCAGCGCCTTCGGGGAGAGGAAGAAGACCCCCGATGAACTGATATCCCGGGTTACCAGGGTCACGGGATACTCTTCCAGCACTCCGCCAACGCTGCGCAGCTTCAGCGGCAGCCTCAGGGAAGCCCGGGGGCATTCCCGCTGCTCCAAGTGGACTCCCACGGCGTGGGTAGGCACACGAACGAATCGCCGCGGCTGAGGCGCCCGCAAGAGCGGCATTACCCGCAGCGCCGGGACCGGCCCAGCGGCTGGTATTGATGGAAGCGACGGAGCAGGCACAGCGGTAGCCTGCGCCTGAACGTCTGTTTGTACGGAAAGATTGTCCCAAGCTAGCGCGTGATTGGCGGCACTCATCTCACCCCTCAGAGAGATGACTCTACAAAGGCCCGACTGCCTAGTTCCATTACTTGACGTGCTAGAGCGAACCCCAAGAAGAAGTTGGGCTGCTAAAATGCCATCTAAGGTTGCGAGTGTCAACCTGTGGAAAACGGCCGAAGTGTCCTAAATCGAAACACTTAGGACTAGTACCACGTCCAGAATTGTTTCAACTTTTCACCTCTTCTTCGCCCTGCTCCACGCCCTGTTCCAATATGGCCGCTGCCCTCGCACCCGTTTCACGTTATCGTTACATCGAATCATTCAACCCATGAGTGCTCCATCCTCTTCTCCGGTCTCCACAATTTCTAGCGTCATCCCGCGAACGGCGGCTGCTCCGCGCAGCATGGTGTTGATTGCATTTGCGGCGGTTTATGTCCTTTGGGGTTCGACTTACTTTTTCATCCGCATCGGTGTTGAAACGATTCCGCCGTTTGTCCTGGCGGGAATCCGGCACATTGCGATCGGCCTGGTTTTCTATCCGCTCTTCCGCTATCAGAGCAAAGAAAAGCCCACAGCCGCCCAATGGCGCACCACAGTCATCACCGGACTTCTACTTCTGCTCTGCGGCAATGGAGCGCTCTCATGGGCGGAAACGCGAGTTCCTTCGGGCATCGCGTCGCTCCTGGTGGCCACCGTCTCGCTGTGGATGGTGATCCTGGACTGGCTGCGACCTTGCGGAGTCAGACCGGCCCCGCGTGTGCTGATCGGCTTTGTGCTCGGCTTCGCGGGTATCGCACTGCTTGTCGGCCCCTCGCATCTAGGCGGCTCTGAGCGCGTCAATCCACTGGGTGCTGTTGTTCTTATTCTCGGCTCTCTGGCGTGGGCCGCGGGCTCCATCTATTCGCGGCATCACCCGGTTCCGCATTCGCCGCTGCTTGGCGTGGCCATGCAATCGCTGGCTGGCGGCGCAGGACTGTGGATCGTTGCCGCCGCAACTGGCGAATTACATCAGTTTCATCCGGCGCAGGTCACGCTGCGGTCTTGGCTCGCTGTCCTTTATCTGTTTTCCTTCGGCTCGGCGCTCGGCTTTTCCGCCTACATTTATATCCTCAAGCACAGCTCAGCGTCTCGCGTGGCCACCTACGCATTCGTCAATCCGGTTGTGGCGCTATTTCTCGGATGGTCCCTGGGCGGCGAAGCGATCAGCCTGCGAACGCTGATCGCCAGCGGCACGATCCTGGCCGCCGTTTTGCTGGTGATCCTGGCGCCGCACAAACCCACGGATCCGCCCGATGAAATCGTGCCCTGCCCGGGAGAAGCCTGACCGACTTTGACGCCCGAAACCGGATAGATTGCTATCATTGGCTTCTGTAATCTTGGCGCATGATCACCATGGCAAGCAGTTCCAAAGCGACCGACATCACCCCGCGGGCCGCGGCGCAATTCTGGGAAGCGGCCTTGCAGCGCGACCCGCGCGCCGACGGTAAATTCTTTCTCGCCGTGCGTTCCACACATATTTATTGCCGGCCGACGTGTCCCGCGCGGCGGCCGCTTCGCGAGAACGCGGTTTTCTTTCGCACCACACGGGAGGCGGAAAGGAATGGCTACCGCCCGTGCCGCCGTTGCCGGCCGCAGGAGCAACTGGAAGCGATATCGCTGGTGAAGCAGGCCGCGAAACTTCTGGGCGGCGCCAGCGAAGAAGACTCGATGCGGCTTGGGCCAATCGCCGCGCAACTACACGCTTCCACGGCGAAACTCCGCCGCGTGTTTCATCGCGTCACCGGGCTTTCGCCGCGGGAATTCGCGCATGCGGCTCGGCTGGAGAAGTTCAAGAAAATGCTGCGCGGGGGAGCAGACATTTCGGAAGCGCTATACGCCTGCGGCTACGGTTCGCCAAGCCGCATTTATGAAAAAACGAATGCACAGTTGGGAATGACTCCGGCCTCGTACCGGAAGGGAGGAGCAGGCATGAAAATCGGATTCACGGTTGCGGCAAGTTCATTGGGCAAGGTATTGGTGGCGGGAACGGAACGCGGAATCTCCGCGGTCTACCTGGGCGAAGACGAAAGAACATTGGTTGGCGAGCTTCAGAAAGAATACCCGCGCGCGGAAATTGCCCGCGTTACCGCTTCCAACGAAGCCTGGCTGAAGGAAATTCTCAGCCGCGTCGAGGGCCACGCTCCCAGCAAGGAGCTTCCGCTTGACGTTCAAGCGACCGCGTTCCAGCGCCGCGTTTGGCAGGAGCTGCAGAAAATTCCGATGGGGGCGACACGCACATATACGCAAGTCGCGCGCGCGCTGGGCAATCCCAACTCCGTCCGCGCCGTGGCCCGCGCCTGCGCCACAAATCCCACCTCCATCGTAGTGCCGTGCCACCGGGTGATCCGCACGGACGGCGAACTGGCGGGCTATCGCTGGGGATTGCGACGCAAACAGAAATTGCTGGAAAGGGAAGGGGCGCGAGCTTGATTCTTGCGGCTGTAGCTCACCCCTTCAGGGTGAGGGTTTTCGTTGCACTGGCAACTTTTGGGATGCGGTTATGAAAACCCTCGGGCCTGAAGGCCCGAGCTACAGATTAATCGTGGGGTTTTTCGACCTTCGTGCCTTTCGGCCAATCGGCTTTGAACTTGCCGTCGCCGATCTTTAAATTCTTCATCACATTTTTATAGCGCGACAGGAAGTAATCACCCGATCCCGCTTCCAAGAATTTCTGCTGCACCGGCAGCCAGGAAGCTTCGTCCACCCACATCACAATTTTCGTGATTTGCTTGCGCACGTCGTCCGAGCGCGGCACCAGTTCCACCAGCGCCATTTTGTGGCCGTCGATTTCTTCCTCGCCCGTCAGGCTCACGTCGTAGCTTTTCTTCAAGCTATCCACGCGCGTCCCGAATCCCAGTGCCAGGTACTGGTCGGCCAGCGCGCGGTTCTTTCCGATGTTGTATTCTTCCACGCGATTGATCTTCGGCGTGTAGATATACAGATTGTCGCCGTTCCGGATAATCGTCCGTGGATCCGGGGCAATAAAATCGATGCGCAGCTTGGAATCTTTGCGCACGTAGATCTCGCCCGATTCCGTGGAAGTGTCCTTCACCACGGCGGTGTACTTCACGTGGTCCAGCGCGGCCGTCAAGCTGCGGAAGTCTTCCGCCGACCGGTCCATCATCGTCAGCACGTAATCCAGCGTCAGTTTTCCTGAATTCTGTCCGCCGCCCGCCGAAGCTGGAAATTCCAGCCAGCCAAGCAGCGCAAGCAACGCAAAGAGGGCGGATTTCTTCAATGCATCCCCTGTTCCGTTCAAAAGTATGTACCCTCAAATCGTAGCACAAGCGGAGGGCAGCCGACCCGCTCCGGTCCCGGTCGATGATTCCGTCAAACTAGTGCTTGATTTCCACCTGGTAGGCGATCACGTTTCCACCGGCGTCGCGAAGCGGTTCGATCTTGCCGATCGAAAAGCGCCCGTCCTGCAGCCCCGGGCCGGCGTGCTGCAGCGCATTGTGGAGGTCATTCTGCAACTCGGGCGTCCGGGTAGGCGGAGCGAGCACCCGGGAATCCACCCTGTAGATTTCCACGTCGCCTGATTTGGAGAGAAGTTCCACCTGCGTGGAATTCACGGGCAGGCCCACCTGTGGCTGGTCGTGAAACCAGCTCTTCGGCGTAAACACAAAAACCAGAATCAGAATCACCGCAACGTCGTACTGCCACGAGCCACGCTCGTAGGACCAGAAAAACGTCCGGTAAAAGAATTGGCCGATTCCCGACATGGCTCAGTCTGCAGGCACTCCGTCCACAATCACGCCGTCGCGCATGTGCACTACCCGGTCGAAATACGTGGTGGCTTCCGGGTTATGGGTGATCATGACGATGGTTTGACCAAGATCTTTGTTCAGGCGCCGGAGCATTTCCAGGACAATTTCCGAATTCTTCGTGTCCAGGTTGCCGGTGGGTTCGTCGGCCAGCAGAATTTTCGGCTCGTTGATGATCGCCCGCGCGATGGCAACGCGCTGTTGCTCACCGCCGGACATTTCCGATGGCCGGTGCTCCAGCCTGCCATCCAGGCCGAGCATTTTGGTGACAACTTCAAAGCGGTGCGGATCGAATCCGTCGCCGTGAATGTACTGGGCAATCGCGATGTTGCCCTTGGCCGTCAAGGCGGGCAGAAGATTAAACCGCTGGAAAACGAAGCCGATTTTGTGGCGCCGGAGCTTGGTTCGCTCCGCGTCGCTCATCATCACCAGGTCGTTTCCGTCCACCAGCACCTTGCCGCGCGAGGCCTTGGCCAGGCCGCCGATCACGTAGAGTAACGAAGATTTTCCGCAGCCCGACGGGCCCATCACCGCCACCGACTCGCCAGGCAAAACCTCGAAATTTACGCCGCGCAGGGCCGGCACTTCCACTTTCCCCGCGTGATACAGCTTCCAGACGTTCTCGATTTTTAGCAGCGGCTCCAAGGTTTTGAACTCGGGCTCCGTGATTCCGGTGGAATTCGTTCGTATTGTAACTGTGATTGCCATCTGTGCCTAGTTTCCCATCCTTGTGGCGTCCACCTTAAGGTGGACGCTACAACCGCATTTAGTAGCAGGCCTTCTCACCGGCCACGAGTCCAGCTAATCGTACGAGAGTGCTTCGACCGCGTCTTTCCGGCTGGCCTGCCAGGCCGGGTAACTCGCGCCGATCAGCGCGCCCACGATGGCGATCAGCGCCGCCCGCAGGATCCAACCCGCTGTAATCAAAATGGAAAGCGTTGGAAACAATTTCAGGAAGCCGGCCCGGACCGCATAACTAAGGCCGATGCCCGCAAAAATTCCCAGCAAGCAAAGCAAAGTGGTTTCCGCCAGGAGCGCGCGGATAATCAGGAATTTACTGGCACCCAAGGATTTTAGCACGCCGATGTCGCGGGTCCGCTCCAGCACCGTGGTGTACATCGAAAGGAAGATCACCAGCAAACCGATTGAAACCGCCAGGGCGATCATGGAATTGATGAACGTCTGCAGCGCCGGAATATTAGTGGAGGACATCAGGGTCATGAATTCCTTGACCGGGCGTACGGGATTGTTCGGAAGCAGCTCTTTGATCTCCTGAATCACATCCGAGGTGTGTTCGGGCCGAGTGCACTTTACAAGGAAGATGGTGGCTTTGTCGCGGCCGCCGACCAGTTCCTGCAGGGTCGTGATCGGAACGAAGATGCGGCCCGCCTTACCGTGCTCAACGATGCCGACCACTTTCCAGTCGTGATTCAGCAGGGTATAGGTGTCGCCGAGCTTCACGTGCTTGGCCCTGGCCTGCCAGTCATCCACCAGCATATCGGTGGGGCCCTGCAGGTCATGGCCCTCGTGAAAGTAGAAGCCGTTGGAAACTTCGCGGAAAGAAACGGGGTCGATCCCCCAGATCGTTTCGACGCCGCCCGAAGTATTGAACTGTAGAAACGCGGGGCTGACGTACTCCACATATTTCAGCTCGCGGATTTTGTCGCCAATTTTGATCGGCATGGGAGAGCCGCCCATCACCATGAACATTTCCGCCGAAGGCGCCTGCACCATGATGTCCGCGCCGATTCCTTCAATCCGCTTGGCGGTTTCCTGCAGCATGCCGGATGTGAGGCCCACGATGACGATCACCAGCGTCACTTCCACCGCGATCGCGACCACGCCAATCAACGTGCGCATTGGCCGGTGAAATAAATTCCGGAATACAAATTGGCCCATCATGGCCGCTTCTCCCCGGAATTCTCACCCACGCGCACCACTTCGGCGCCTGGCGGTGCTTCCAGCTTGAAGCGGTCCGCTTCCAGCGTTTCGTTCAAGGTGATTTTGCTGATGGCCAGGTCCAGATGATATTCCTCGCGGGGGCGTTCGAGGCGGATGCTCATCGGATATTCCTCGGCGCTGCCGGCCGAAACCTGCTGCCAGTTTGAGTAGCGCACGTCGGAAAGCAGTGCACCCTTCGGCCCGTAAGCCTGCAGCCGCACCACCCGCAAATCCGCCCGGTCAAACCAGACCTTTCGCAGAATTTCCGATTTGTATCCGCCGCGCAGCACGGTCAGCACGTAATACCGCGCATTCTCGTCGTTGTATTCTTCAATCAGCACCACTTCTTCCTTGCGGACTTCCGGCCACAACACGGCATCCACCAGATGCTGCGGGCGCAGATTCTCAATCGGCTTGCTGCTCTGACGTTCCAGCGCCACCTGGCCGGTCAGAAATTTATTCTTCGACGGAATGGACACTTCGAACGTCTGGCCGTCACTGACCATATCGAACACGGTTTTCCCGACGACCGGCGCCTGCCCGATCATGCGGACGTTGTACGGGCGCGACGCCAGCAAAAATGCCTTCACCTCGTGGTACTCGTCAATCACCCCGCTGTACTTCGTTCCTGCCGTCGCCTTCAATTCCAGCGTGGCATCCATACTTTTCAGGCCGCGGGCCAGCGTGTTGTAGCGGTCGAGCAGGTCTTCCTCGCTCGCCTCCCGCGCCACGGGGCGCTCCGCTGTAGGAACTTTAGTGGAGTTCGTGACTGTGCGCGGGCAGCCGCCAGCGGCCGCCAACACTGTCAGCAAAATCATGCTCTTCCAGATGCGTTTCATCCCTGAGTTCCGCGCCTTCCATCCAAAGCAGGCAATTTAGCAACCAACCCGCGGAGCGTCAAACCGCCGCTCACTGGGGCCGCGCAATGTGCACGTCAAACGGCTGCAGCGCCGGCCGCGCACGGCGAATAATTTCGCTGGGCCACAAGTTGTGGCTTAGCAGCGTCATCCAACCGTCATCGGGTTCGCAGATGGCGCAAAACGTGTATCGCGAGTAGGCATCCTGATAAGCGTCCAGTCCGCGATGCGATAGTTCGCTTTCCACGGGCGCATCCGCTTCTTTCGCCGCGGCTCCGCAGCGAACCCCAAACGTTTCTCCGGCAAAGCGCACGATCAGGCCGCGCAATTTCTCCGCCGCCGGCTGGCGAATCACCACGCAGCGGTTGGCCGCTTCCCGGAATTCGACCTCGTGGTTCCGGCAATATTCCCGCACGCGATCCAGGTGGCTGAAAAAATCCAGTACCCAAGGCTCCTCACCTGCCAGCACAGGGAACACCGCGGCCCAGATCGACGCGGCTGCTTCGCCGCGCAACGGCTCGCGGCTTTCCGTTTCGATCAACTCCAGCCCGACCGCTTTTGTATCGGAGCCGAGATCCATCGCCTGCACATCCAGCGAATAAGGCGGCAAATCCGGCAGGTTGTTTTCCGGCGGCAAGATTACTCTTCCTCGATTTCGCCAAAGGTGGCGTGAAATTCTGGGGAAGTTTTGCGCACGTCCAGCCAGTCAAAAAACGTGTCCGGCGCCTCCAGCCAGATGCGGAACCACTCCGCGATTTCCTTTTTCTCTTTGCGTTTCTGCTCTTCCACCTTGCGGTTGCGCGAAATCATTTCCGCCCGGCGCTTGCCGAGCCGCGCAATCTCCAGCACCCGCTCGACCGCGGCCCGCTCGCCATGCTGGCGAAAACGCCGCAACAATTCGTCCAGCCGCGTCAGGCTTACTTCCGCGTCCTGCAGCGTCTTGAAATGAAGAATGTCTTCGAACTCTTCCTCGAAGCGTTCTTCCGCTTCCTCCCGCTCGGTTACCTGTACTTTCCATCCGGCGCTCTTCAGCACGTCGGCGATGTAGTCGTTGCCGGTTTTTCCGGCTTCGCCGTGGTCGGCCAGCAGCTTGCGCCGCAGCTGGTCAACCTCCGCGACGCTCCATTTTTCGACGCCCAGGTCGCGCGCCGCGTCCAGGATCATGTCCTTTTTGTGTTTGAGCGCGTCGGTCATCGTTTGCCTTTGCGTGCCGGCCCTGCGGTATGTGTATGATGCGCTTCCACCACCGGAGGTTCCGCCGGCTCCCCGCGCAGCAGGCGGTGATATTTGGCCACATTATGGTTGTGTTCCGCCAGCGTTGCCGCAAAAAAATGCCCGCCCTGGGTGTTGGCCACAAAATAAAGATACTCGGTCTCCGCCGGATGGAAAGCCGCGCGCAGGGCCACTTCGCCGGGATTTCCGATCGGGCCTGGCGGCAGCCCCCTGTTCCGGTAGGTGTTGTAGGGCGAATTGATGCGCAAATCCCTCAGCGTCAGCGTACCGATATACTCGTCGTCCATCTGGAGCGCGTAGATCACCGTCGGGTCGCACTGCAGCGGAATATTCTTCGCCAGCCTGCGCGTGAAGACGCCCGCCACCAGCGGCCGTTCCTCGGGTTTCGGAGTTTCGCGTTCCACCAGCGAAGCCAGCGTCACCACTGCGCCGATCGAAACCGGAGGATTAGTGGCCGGGTCCTCATTCGGCGCAACGTTCGCCAATGCCTCGCGGAATTTCCGCACCATCATCCCGGTCAATTCTTCCGCGGGGGCGTGCTTCGGGAGATTATAGGTCGCGGGGAAGAGAAAACCCTCCAGAGTTCTTGCATCCGGAAACAGGTCCTTGATCTGGGTGGGATCTTCCGCCGCATTCAGGAAATCGTCGGCGGTCATGTATTTTGCGGCTTCCAGATCGCGGGCGATGTCGTAGATCGTTTCGCCTTCGCGCACCGTGAAGGGTTGCTCGTAAACTTCGCCATTCGCCAGCTTCCAGAAAACTTCCTTGCCGGAGAGAGCATGCTCGAAGAAATATTCGCCCGCTTCCAGCGTCCTTTTCGGATGGCGCCGCGCATAAAACTCAAACGCAAAGGAATTGCGGATTACGCCAGCTTTTTCGAGGATATGCGCCGCGGCCCGCCGCGAAGCTCCGTGAGGGATGTCTACGTACAATCCATCCGCGGGAATCGTGCCGTACGGTTTTTCGAGGGAATACCAGACGTACCCGGCGGCGGCGCCGGCGGCAAGCAGAACCAGCAGAATGAGGGCGGCAAGAATTTTCAAATTAGCGGCTCCCCTCCGCCAGGGGCGTGCGCGACAGATATTCGCGCAAAATCACCATCGCGGCAACGGCGTCCACCGTGTACTTCCCATCCGCCGCGCCCTTGGTTTTCTTGCGGCCGTGCGGAGTATCTTCGTGGACAATGCGGCGGCCCATCTCTTCTTCCAGAATGCGCTCTGCTTCCCAGCTGCTCAGCCGCTCGTCCACCAACTCCACAGGCACGCCGATCTGCTTGTGCACGCGCTGGGCGAATCGCGTGGCTTCGTCGGCCATGTCGCCACCTGTGCCGTCCAGCCGCAGGGGAAGTCCCACCACAATCTGCCGCACTCCGAGATCCCGCGCCAGTTCTCTCAGCCGGCGCATATCTTCATTCCGGTTGACGCGTTCCAGAGTGTCGTAAGGCTGCGCGATCCGCGCGGCGCTGTCGGCGAGCGCCAGGCCAATCTTTGTGCGGCCGTAGTCCAGCGCCAGAATCTTGAACGCGCTTTGCGCCCGCTCCGCCGCCAAAACCCCGCTTTTTTGTGGGATTCCAGTCACCTCTTCAGTATAGCGTGAACGCCGCTCGCCACGCCCGCAAGGGCGCCAGGATTTCCCATTCGTGCACCGGTAGCATAGGTCAGGCCGATCTAAAGTTCGGCCACTACATGAGGCGCACAGGCTTACCCGGTCCTAAGGTTTTCTTCCCCGCGTGCCGCTTTCCCAGTCCGCCCACATGCCCAGCGTTTTCATTTCCTGGTCGAGGCCGGTCTCTTTCATCATCATTTCAATCTGTGCGCGCGAATATCGCGGTCCAATTGGTTCGGCGCGGTCGGCGATGCCCCATGCGGTCACGGCCGCCAGCACTGTGTTCAGCTTCAACTCTCGAATGTCCACTTTATCGAATGTGTCTGAAGCGGCGTGATAGTTCGCCAGATAGTTCGCCACTTCCTGATTTGCCACCAGGTTCGGCACGCCCTCGAGCAAAAAATCAAAGTGGTCGGTGCCCCAGTCCGCGTCATAGGTGTGCGTATCCACGTCCCATCCCGCGAAGGGCTTCAGAATTTCCCGCACTGCCGGTTCAATGTCGCGGCGCCCGCCCAGCGAAAAACCCGTCACGCGGCCGATGCCCGAATCGAAAATCACCACGCCGCGGTACTTGTCCATTTCCGCGCGATGTTGCTTTACGTATTGCCACGAGCCGAAGAGGCCTTCCTCTTCGCCGCTGAACAAAATGAAGCGGATCGTCCGCCGCGGCAGCAGCCCGCTGGCCTTGATCGCGCGCGCGGCTTCGACCACCAGCGCCGCGTTGCAGCCGTTGTCCAGCGCGCCGGTGCCCAACTCCCACGAATCCAGATGCGCGCCCAGCACGACGATTTCGTCCGGTTTTTTGTAGCCGCGAATTTCGCCGACCACGTTTTGCTGCTCCACGGGTCCGCCGATTTTGTTCGGCATGGTCAGCCGCACGCGAATCTTTCCGGGGTTCGTCTTTGCCGCGCGTTCCAGCCGCAAGCCGTCCTCGCGCGCCACTACCGCTTGCGGAATGGACTCCAGTTTTCCGTCGGTGCTATTCGTGTGCCGGTAGAGCAGCTTTCGCTCGCGCTCCCCGGTCCACAAAATTGCCGCAGCGCCCGCCTTCAGCGCCCGCTCGATAATCGCCGGCGGAGTTTTGTATTCGTTGAAGAGATCGGCCCAGGTGTAGCTGACCTCCGTGTGCACAATCAGAATCGCGCCTTTCAGCGCACTGCCTGCGCGCGCGAAATCAGCTTCCGAGCCGCTCCCGATATTCACCAGCACGCCTTCTAGCCCTCCCGCTGGAGTTGCCGGTGAAAGCCCAAGAGAAACTAACGAAACGGAGAAGTGCGGCGCTCCCATAACCTCCATGCGCGTATCGCCTTCCCTCCACGCCACCGGCAGCGTGTAGTTCTCGGTGTGGACGTCCACTCCGGCGGCGCGGAATCCCGCCACGCCCCACTCCACTGCTTTCGCCATTTCCGGGGAACCCGTCACCCGGCCGCCGATTCCATCCGTAAGCCGACGCAGATTTTCTTCCAGCGGCGATTCGCCCATCACGATCGGCGTGATCTTGGCCGCCGCTTGCGCGCAGGACGATGTTTCCGTCGCCGAACAGCCCGCGGCTTCGGATGCCGCCTGGCCGGGGCGCAGTGAATCAGGTTTCACGGTTGGAAGTTGCGCGAAGGAAGAGGCAGGAGAAGCAACGAAGTAAAGAAGTAACGAGGTAAAGAAAAAGCGATGATTTCGCATGAATGGGATCCTCGGACAGAGTTGAAGTGTCGCGTGAATTATAGCGGACTCACCGCATCACTCGGCGAAGTTCTTTGGCCGGAGCTCGGGATGCACCACGGCATCCGTCACGCGGGCCACCTGTACCATCTCGTCGACGTCGTGAACGCGCACGATATGCGCGCCTTGCAGAATGCTTGCGGCAACGGTTGCGGCTGTTCCCCAAATCCGTTGATCGGCGGGCAAAGGTTTGCCATTTCGCGCCAGCGTGGCGCCGAGAAACCCCTTGCGCGAAGTTCCGACGAGCAGCGGATAGCCCAGTTTTGCGAGTTCGGGCAGTTTGGCCAGCAGTTCGTAGTTTTGCGCGAAGCTTTTTCCGAAGCCGATCCCGGGATCAAGAATTATCTGCGAAGCGCGCACGCCGGCTCGCCGCGCAATCGCCACGGATTCCCCCAGCCCGCCGCCCACATCCTTAATCACGTCTTTTGCCCACGGCTGCCGCTGCATTGTTCGCGGTGTGCCGCGCATGTGCATCAAAATCAGCGGCACGCCAGACTGCGCGGCCACATCCGCAATTTTTTGATCGTGCGTCAAACCCGATATGTCGTTCAGCATTTCCGCGCCGGCGCCGATCGCCAGTTCCGCCACGCGCGACTTCTGCGTATCAATCGAAACGGGAATTTTGAGTCGCCCGCGAAGCCCGCGCAGCACCGGCAACAGGCGTTCCAGCTCTTCCTCGCCCGAAATGCCCGCGGAGCCCGGCCGGGTAGACTCCGCCCCAATATCGATAATGTCCGCACCGGCCCGTTCCATCGCCAGCGCGGCTTTCACGGCGTCCGCCACCCGGAAGAATTTCCCGCCATCCGAAAAGCTGTCCGGCGTTACGTTGAGCACACCCATCACCAGGGTGCGCTCGCCGAGCGCCAGCGTCCGGGAAGGCAGCTTGAGGCGGAACAATTTTCGTCGAATCATGCGGGCAGCTCAGTGTGCAGCAAGTCAGAAAGAAGAGAAATGATAACGCAGAGACACAAAGTTCACAGAGATTTCGCAGAGAAGAATAGTTGATAGAGGGTACAAAAGGGACCGGGGCAGTCACACCGCCGGAGGATTATTACCGGCCACGAATCCTAATCCAGATCGAAATCGCGAATCGGCTTTCCCGCAGGGGCGTCCTTGGCTTTCTTCATGGCTTCTTCAAACTTCTTGGCGAGGATGTCCTCTTTGTGCGTTTCCTGGAAAAAAGAGTCCGCAAACTTGTCTTCCCGCGTTTTTTTCTGCTGTTCCAGGATGCTCTGCGCCTGCGTCAGATCTACGTCCGGCCCGGGTTTCACATGCGCTTCATGCGAGAGCACTGCGCCAAAAATCGGGTCCACCACCAGCTTCGCCTGGCAGCACGGGCAAGTAATATTCAGGTTTTCGCCGTCTTTCAGTCCCATGGCCGTATTGTACGCCTCCGCGCGCAAAAAAGTAGGGGCGCCCGCCGCGGCGGCCGCCCCTGTCCCAAATCCGTCTCTTAAACTTAGAACTTAAAACTTACGACTGATAACTTCCTCACGCCTTCGCCGGCGAATCGCCGCGCGTGAAGCCGGGAGCGGGCCGCATCTCAGGCCTTACGACTTTCGGATCGGTGGCCGGCGCCGCAGCGGTTGGAGGCGGCGTGGGAGGCGTGCGCGGCTTATCCGGCAGCGGCTTGCCTTCCATCAGGAGTTTCACTTCGTTTGCGTCGAGCACTTCGCGCACCAGCAACGCCTGCGCGATGCGATCCAGCAAGTCGCGATTGCCGGAGAGGATGCTTTTGGCCTTCTCATAACCGTCGCTGACGATCCGCTTCACTTCGCGGTCGATCTGCAGCGCGGTGTCTTCGCTGAAGTCGCGGTGCTGGGCGATTTCGCGACCGAGGAAGATGGCTTCTTCCTTTTTGCCGAATGCCAGCGGCCCCAGGTCGCTCATGCCCCACTCGCAGACCATGTTGCGCGCGATGTCCGTGGCGCGCTCAATGTCGTTCCCCGCGCCGGTGGTGATGTGGCCCAGGAAAATCTCTTCGGCGCTGCGCCCGCCCATCAGGACGGCCAGCATGCCTTCCAGGAATTCCTTTGTGTAGGTGTGCTTGTCGGCTTCGGGCAGTTGCATCGTCAAGCCCAAGGCCATGCCGCGCGGAATAATCGTTACCTTGTGAACCGGATCGGCGCCCGGCGTCATAGCAGCCACCAGCGCGTGACCCGCTTCGTGATAGGCGGTGTTGCGCTTCTCTTCGTCGGACAGGATCATGGACTTGCGCTCCACGCCCATCAGCACTTTGTCCTTGGACATTTCAAAATCGTCCATGGCTACGAACTTGCGGTTCTGGCGAGCGGCCCAGAGAGCCGCTTCGTTCACCAGGTTCGCCAGGTCGGCGCCGGAAAAACCGGGGGTGCCGCGCGCGATGATCGAAAGATCGACGTCGTCCGAGAGAGGCACCTTGCGCGTGTGCACGCGAAGAATTTCCTCGCGGCCCTTCACGTCGGGGCGTGCGACAACCACGCGGCGGTCGAAACGTCCGGGGCGCAACAGCGCGGGATCCAGAACGTCGGGACGGTTCGTCGCCGCAATCAGGATCACGCCTTCGTTCGATTCAAATCCATCCATCTCTACCAGCAGGGCGTTCAAGGTCTGTTCGCGCTCGTCGTGCCCGCCGCCCAGGCCCGCGCCACGATGCCGCCCGACCGCGTCGATCTCATCGATAAAGATGATGCAAGGTGCGTTTTTCTTGCCCTGCTCAAACAGATCGCGAACGCGGCTGGCGCCAACGCCGACGAACATTTCCACGAAGTCCGAACCGGAGATTGAAAAGAACGGCACGTTCGCTTCGCCGGCAATCGCCCGTGCCAGCAAAGTTTTGCCTGTGCCCGGAGGGCCGACGAGCAGCACGCCCTTCGGAATGCGGCCGCCAAGTTTCTGGAACTTCTGGGGGTCTTTCAAGAACTCGATAATTTCTTGCAGCTCTTCCTTCGCTTCATCGCTGCCCGCAACATCCTTGAAGGTCGCCTTCTTTTGCTGCGCGGAGAGCAGCCGCGCGCGAGATTTGCCGAAGCTCAACGCCTTGTTGCCGCCGGCCTGCATCTGGCGCATCAGGAAAAACACGAATCCGGCGAGCAGCAGCAAGGGCAGGGCATTCAGAAGGATTAAAACCCAGTCGCCGCTCCGAACTTCCTTCACGCTCAGCTGCACCGCTTTGTCCCGCAGATTCTTGGTAATCTCCGGCGAGTTTTCCTTGGGAACGGTGACGCGGAATTTCCGGTTCGCCGGGCGCACATATTCACCCTGCAGCTCGTAGCTGTTCGGCGAGAGGTACATCGTCACTTCCTTCACGTCGCCCTCGTCCACCTTGGCCATGAATTCGCTGTAGCTTGGCGTGTCCTCGCGCGCCTGTTGCCCGTTGGCGGAGACCAGTTTCCAGAGCATCACGCCCAGAAATACGATCGAGATCCAGAATAGAATTGTTTTAGCCGTGGAATTCACATTGCCCTCACAATCAAGCCCGTACAAAAATTCTCAAAAACCCGCCGCGCCTTTACCGCTTGCGCTTCTTTGCCCGCTTCGCTCTGCCGCCTGACTTCTCGCCGCTGACTAATGCTTTTCCGTTACGCCCAAGCCCATTCGATCCGGCCAGCCCATACCCAGACCACATTAAGTTAGATGCAGTCTGGAAGCCAAAGTAATCGGGCTCCAGGTCCACGCGGCGCATCGAAGCCTTGTAGAGCAGAACGGCAAGCCGCAACGAGCGCGGCTTGCCTTCGCCGATTCGCCGCAACAAAAACTCCTGCGTCACACCGCTGTCGAGCACCGCGTCCACCAGTAAAACGTCGCGGCCTTTAAAGTCCGAGTGTTCGGCTCCGCCGCTGGTCGTCTGGCGATTCCCGAAAAAAACTTCGCGCCGCGCCCGGCCATCCGTCTCAATGTCGCGCACATCTTCCCGCACAAAGTGCATGGCCAGCGGCCCCTCGATGGCTCGAACCAGGTCGGCCGCAAATACAAAAGAGCGGTCCATCGTTACCACAATATCCAGCCGCCGCCCCACATACGCCTTCGAAATCGCGCGGCCCAGCGCTTTCACGCGGCCCGCAATTCGCGCCGCGGAGTAGGAAGCACCCTTCACGCGGCTCACGATGAGGATTCCTCGGTAATCACCACCGCTGCACGGCTCCCTTCCGCCGCCGCAAACTCGTCTGCGACGGACAATCCCAGGACCCACGCCACTTTCCCTGCGCTCGTCAGCACCGGCCAGCGTTCTTTTTCCCAGCGGCTCGCGCCCAATTCGTTCAATAGCCGCGCCAGCGTGCGCCTGTTCTGGTGGCCCGCCGGCCGCATGGCATCCCCGGGACGCCAATTTCGCAACTCAAGAGGTGCGCGCAACCGGCCAAGGTCCAGAACCGCCCCTGTGTTAGTAGTTTCTCGCCCTTCGGAGGGCCAGTCAATCACCCGAAGGTGCAAGATGCGAGAAAGTGCATCAAGCCGCAACTCCGCTCCCATCGCCGGAAGATTCACCTGCAGCGAAAAAGTGGCCGGTTCCGTCTTGCCCGCGGCGGGCGTCGCTGCGCGAAAGGTCAGCCGATCGCGTTCCCGGCGCACTTCCACGCCTCCGGGCATCTGGAGAATCTGTCCGGAGTGGCCGCTGCGGGCCAACTGGAGCACGGCCGCCACATGCATTGCGCCCAATTCGCCCGTGTGGAGTTTCATGCGTCGAACGAGCTGCCGAATCATGCGCTTCGGGAGTGCGACCAAGTCAGGACGCGGAAGCTCCTCTTCCGTCTTAGTCTTCGCCTTCTGCCCCAAGGCAATATCGCGAACTGGAATAGAGATGCCAGTCTCGTTTTCTTTCGCGAGAACGTTAATCCGCCAACTAGCCGTGAATTCCAGGTAATCATTGTCTTCGCGCGCAAGCTCCGCGAGTTGACACAAATGCTCGACAATCGGCATCGGGAATTTGCTTTCCAGAAAGGGCATTAGTTTATGCCGGATGCGCGCCCGGGTCCGCGTTTCATCCCGGTTGCTGGCATCCTCGCGCCAGGTTTGACGCTTGCTCTTCAGATACGCCCGCAGCGCCGCCCGCCGAATTCCCAGCAGCGGCCGAAACACGCTGCCCGCTTGCGGATGAATTCCCGCCAGTCCCGCCAATCCCGTTCCGCGCAAAATGTGCGCCAGAACCGTCTCTGCCTGATCGTCCGCTGTCTGCGCCACCGCCACGCGAGAAACTCGTCCATCCTTCACCAGTTGCTCAAAAAATGCATAGCGCGCCCGCCGCGCCGCATCCTCCAGATTTGCCCGCTCGCGCTTGGCTTTTGCCGCAATGTTCTCGTGCCCGACAAAAAACTCCAACCCGTGTTGTGCCGCCAGTCTCGCGACGAACTTCTCATCCGCTTCCGAAGCTTTCCCGCGCAGCTTATGGTTGAAATGGGCCACGCAAAGAACTATCCCCAGCGCTTCCCGCACCTCCATAAACAATCGCAGCAGCCCCACCGAATCCGCCCCGCCCGAAACCGCCACACCAATGCGTTCGCCAGCGCAAACGCCAAAGCGCTCAGCCAGCAAGACTCGCAGCGACTCCACAAGCTCGTGCCGCTTCTCGCGTTCTTTCTTTTTAGTTGGTTTTTTCGCAGGCATGGTCCTGCGACGTATCCTAGCAACGCCCGCGATGCAGGTCGAGCTTACTATTCGACATGACTGAACGTGATAACATCCGCACTATGAAACTTCTTTGGCTGCTTCTATTCGCGGGGTCCTTGGGTAATTTAGATTGTCCCGGTAATTGCCAAGCCCAGGAAGGGAATCGGTTGCAGGCGTTGGTTATCGGTCGCGAAACTTTCTTTGATTTCGGTCCACCCTTTCAGTACTTCGATATTTACGTCGTCAACCGCGAAAACACGGGAATCAGCATCGAAAGGGCGAGTCTCACTCCGGAAGCAAATAAGTGTTATGCACTCGCAAAGGTCGAGTTTGTCGAAAAGTCCTCTCCCATTTCCATAGAGGACCTTCTATCGGGCAAGGATCCGTGCCAAATCCCAGAAAAGAAATTGAAGAAAGAAGCTAAGAAACAACGAAAAGCCATGGGCTTCAGCGGCGCAAACATGGTGTTCCGCGTCACGTGCGGGCCGCAAATTCGAATTCTTCGGACCGGAATCGGAGACAAGGATTGGTTTGACGAAAAGCCGGATACGCCCGCTAATACCTCTTGGACTACGCAAGTACTCGGGAAACTCGACAATATTGCAGGGCCGACAGCCATGGACAAGCCGGTGTTTGACTTGAATGCACCGGCTGCGGATCCGCCGCCGGTAAAGAATTATGTTATTGCTCAGAAACTGGCTGCAGGGGATTACGATGACTTGTTTCCGGGAAACACGCAAAAGACTTCCGCGATCTATAAAGCCTCTCTCGTCAAAGCTCCTGAGCCGACGGTCTCGCTGACCGACAGCTCGCCAGTGAAACCCACTGTTTTCACGTTGCCGCCTTATCCTAGGCTTCCACTGTTCGCTGCTCACCAAGGTTGGGCTAGGCTCCATCTAATCGTGGCCGCTGATGGAACGGTCTCCACAACAACAGTCTACGAGGGATCAAAGCTCTTTGAGGGAGTTGTGAAAGAGGCCGTCAGGGGCTGGAAATTTCCACCCGATGCGAATGAAAGAGAAGTCACGGTCAACCTGGAGTTTAAACTGAACTGCAATCCAGCCTCAGACTAGTTTCGTTTTGTGAATGCTAAGCCGCGCTTTTCTTCTGCCTACTTGTCTTTCGCTTCGCTGCCGACCAGCTTTTCGACGTCGGCGATTTCTTTGGGGATGGCGGCGCTCAGAATTTCCGGCTCGCCATTGGTGATCAGCACGGTGTCTTCCACGCGGAAGTGCATCTGCTTGTCGGCAAATTCCACTATGGGCTCGACAGTGATCACCTGGCCGGCCTTGATCGGGCCGCTCGGATGCATTACGTCGTGCGTCGCCAGTCCCACGAAGTGGCCCGGCCAGCCGTACCACTGATCGCCGATACCCGCTTTTTCGAAGACCGCTTTGCCCGCGGCTTCGGCCTCTTCGTAGGTGTGCCCCGGCTTCAGCAGGGCAATCGTCGCCTTCTGCGATTCCAGGTCCACGGCGTACCACTTCGCTTGTTCGGGCGTGAATTTTCCGCTGATGTTGAAGGTGCGCGTGATGTCCATGGTCAGGTGGTCGAGCGAAGCACCGTAATCAAACACCACCAATTGGTTGGCCTCGATCACATTGCGGTTGGAAAAGTAATGCCAAGTGTTGATGTCTTTTCCAGAGCCGACAATCGCCAGGTACGCCACGCCCTGCGCGCCGTGGCTATAGAAATAATCGTACGCGCGCGCTTCGATTTCGTATTGATGCATTCCCGGGCGTGCAAGCGCGATCGCGGCGCGGTCGCCCTCAGCGCTTATTTTTCCGTTGCGGCGCAGCACTTCAATTTCTTTCGGCCGTTTGATGTTGCGCATCGAATCGATGATCTGGGTGACGTCGCGCAGCCTGGCCATTGGATAGCGCTCCGCCAACAGTTTTCCCGGTGCCAGATCCTGCGGCACGTCCTCGTGATAAGGATGCGCGAATTTCCAAGCGTGGTCGCGGCCCACTTCGCCGCGCGCGCCGTCGGCCTTGTCTGGGAAATCAAGCCGCGTCCACAGGTCCACCTGCGGGTGAACGCTCAGCGAGTAGGAAAGCCAGAAATCCAGATTGCCGATCGGCTGCACGGTGTCGAAGCCGAGCTTCTTCGCTTCCTCGGGTTGCGAGAGCAGATTCGCGCCATAGACCTGCGCTGTGCGGCCCACCTGCTGCGGCTCGAAAAGAAAGATTTTGCCGCTGGCGTTGTCCATCGCCAGCACGGCGCCGGGGTCCTGCACGCCGGTGTAATAGTAAAAATCGTTGTCCTCGCGGTAGTGGGCCGCTTCGGGAATATCGTTGCGCGCAAACAGCAGCGTGTAGCCGGTCTTCGCCTGCGCCATCAGCTCCGCGCGCCGCGCCGCAAACTCCGGCGGCCCGCCCAGGTCTTCGATCGCTTGCCGGTCGGTGTACTGCGCCCGCGCCGCCGCCCCAAATCCCAGAATGAACAAAGCAACAATAAAAAGTTTCCGCATGGCTCTGGCCCTCGCTTGAAAAGTAGCGGCGACATTGTAGGCCGCGAGGGCGCAAAAGGGAAACGGCAGGGAACGGGGAAGAGTACTCAGCCGAAAGCTGAAAGCCATAAGCCATAAGCAAGAGAAAGAGTCCTCGAGCCGGTTGCAACGTCCGGTATTTGAAACACGATATCCAACCGCGAATCTAGGAGAAGAAGCGTCAGGTGGTCAGGCGGCGGCCGACTTTGGTTTTGCCGGGGCGAGGACGAGCAGCGCGAGGCCGATGAGGGCGAACAGCCCGACGCCGACCAGAAAATGCACGCGCTCGGCTGCGTCGTAGTAGGACTGCACGGCCATCACCACGGCGTGCGCCAGGCTTGACCAGCCGGCGAAGGCGATCAGGCTGCGATGAGCCACTGGGTTGCGCACCGCGATCAGCAGGAAAATTCCCATCGTGACGTAGACGCTCAGCATCATCTGCTCCGCTTCACCGATGCGCATGGCCAGCATCGGATAGGCTGTCGCCACAAACAGGAGCCCCACCACAACCAGCACGGCTTTCAACGCGCGTTCTCGAAGCATGCTGCCCTCCTGCAATAAATGAAGATTGCGAAATTTGAAAATGGAAAATGGGAATCGGCAACCATCTATGGATACGTATCCTCGCCGGGAAAGTTACGCGCTAACTCTGTTCTTCCCAAAAGAATCGTTGACCGATGAAGTCGGCAGCTCCGCCCCAACTTTGCGTCCCAGTACCCACTCGCCCTTGAACAGCAGAGGCATGGGCAGGAATGACCGGGGGGATGGAAAATGTGCGCAACAGGCATGGGCTGCGCGAAAACACTCAGAGGGAATCAGAAAAATAAGTGGCCCGAAAAGAAAGTCTTATCGGGGTGCGGCAAAAAATGCAGCGAGAGTGGCACCGATGGTGCAACCACAAGGACGACCGGCCGAACTCATTTGGAGGTCGACTATGAAAAAGTTCTCGATTGTTACGCTGGCGCTGGCGGCGGCCCTGACGGCATTGTCGCTGAGCCCCGCCACAAAAGCAGATGAATGGGATAAGAAAACGATCGTGACCTTCGACCAGGACGTGGAGATTCCGGGTCAGGTGTTGCCGGCGGGAACGTACGTCTTTAAGCTGTTTCGCAGCAGCTCGAACCGGAACATCGTGCAAATCTGGACCGGGCATGAGTCGTACCTTGTTACCACGCTCATGACGGTTGGGGATTCCTACCCGAATCCTTCGGGAGAACCGTACTTCGTGCTGGACATGAGGGGAACCGATGAAGGATATCCGCCGGTTGTGACCAGCTGGTTTTTCGGCGGCGGGGATGAAGGACGCGACTTCATCTATTCCGGCTACTCGACCACCCGGGTCGTGACGAGCCAATACCAGACGACCTATCCAAGCGACACTCCCTATCCGAAGCAGTAGTGGTTTTTAGCCAAAAGAAAAAAAGAAAGAGAAAGAGGTGCCGGCCGAATCGAGCCGGCACCTCCGTCTGTCTGGCTCTGTTTCCAAAGAAGCTCACAGCCAACAGTCTACAGCCGTTAGCTTCGGAGCGGAGGGAAGAGTCTTCAAGCCGGTCGCAACGCCCGGTGTTAGAACGGAAGAAGGGGGCGCGTCCCTACTGTTCGAGTTTGTAGTAGCCAGCCTTTAGGATGGTCGTCCGCGGTTCGCCCGGCTCTGTAGCTGTAGTGGCCAGTCTTTAGACTGGCAATTCGGCGCCAACGAAGAACAAAAGCACCGACCTGAAGGTCGGCCACTACGAGGAGAGAAGAGCGAGTTTGACGGCGCAATCCGGATAGAAGGGAACTGAGATTTGTCCTAGATTTGGTGCGTTCGGAGAGATTGCCATCTGGAGCGCGAAATCAACCAGATCGGGGAGATCTAAATGCATTGGATACTTGTTGCGATGTTGAATTTGATTTTTTGGCAGGCACCTGCCGCTGGGCCGGCGAAGAAACCGCAGGCCTGGGATGTGAAGACGATTCAGTGGGAAGTGAACTCGGATGGGACGAAAGATGCGCTGCTGGAGGGGCGGCGCGACGTGCCGGGGGAAGCGTTCACTTATGCGTTTTTCCTTCCGGCGGGGTATCACGAGCATCATTGGCACAGTTCCGACGCCAGGGTGGTGGTGGTGCAAGGCGCGCTGAAAGTGAGTTTCGGAGAAACGCTGGATCTGGAACACATGAAATCCTATCCCGCGGGGACGTACCTGTTGGTTCCGGCAAACGTGAAGCACACGATGGCCGCGGATGAGGATACGGTGATTATCGGAACGGCTGTCGGGCCCTGGGCGACGCATCGCCATGGCGAACACGAACACCACTAGAACGATGGGGGGACCTGCTCCCTGCGTCCGAGGGAGCAGCGTCTGCGGCTGAGGGCGGGACGCAGGGTTGCAGAACCGGAGTCCATCCCAACGGGTTCGCCACCCACCAATCGGGTTCGCCACCCGCGGAAGAAGGCGCGTGTTTTTGTTGTTCGATTTTGTAGTGGCCAGCCTTTAGGCTGGTCGTCCGCAGTTCGCCCGCCTCTGCAGTGGCCAGTCTTTAGACTGGCAATCCGGAGCCGGCGAAGAACAAAAGCACCGACCTGAAGGTCGGCCACTACAAGGAGAGAAGAGCGGCCCACCCGTTCATCCCGCAAAAGGCGCTGGATGGCGCAGAGTTCCAAAAACCAAAAAACGAAAGGGTAGGCCATCCAAGAGGTTTTGAGAATTGAGTGTGCCGCCCGCGGGGGTGAGCGCTTCACCGGTTTCCTTCGCAATCACATCCTGCAACAATTCCCGGCCGCAGGTGTTTACATAGATGTACCATCGAAGTGCAATTCATCGCCGCAACTTACCCAGCTGCGCTGCGGCCGCAACGCAAACCCCTAATGATGGAGGCAATTCCAACCAAGCGCGAGAGCGCGGGGAAAGGAACGCAATATGAAAATCAAACTAGCTCTGGGAGCGTTAGTGCTGGCCGGCGCATTCCTGCCAGGTGCGCCCAGCGCATTCAGTCAGGTCTCCGTTGGCATTGTGATCGGAGCGCCGCCCGCGCCGCGAGTGATTGCGGTTCGGCCGCCATGCCCCGAACCACAATTTGAGAGTCAATACGCTTGGGTGGACGGCTACTGGTATCCCGTGAACGGCCGCTACTCCTGGCACAAAGGCTACTGGACGCGTCCGCCGTACGCCGGCGCCGCCTGGGTCGTTCCTCGCTACGAGGGCGGTCATTACTACGGCGGCTACTGGCAAGGGGCGCGCGGCCGTGTTGAACACGACCATCACTGGGACCGCGAGCACGTTCGAGACCGCGACCGCTGGCGCGACGATGATCATCATGACAACGGAAAACACAAAGGCTGGGACAAAGACAAGAAAAAGGATCACGACGATCACGATCACAACCGTTAGCCTGATGCAGGCTTAAAATCACCTGGCCCAGGTCCCTGCCTGCCCGCGGTAGCTTCGGCGGAGGCGGGGTACCTGGGTCTCTCGCTTTCCGCCTTTCTCTCTCGGCTTCCCGCACCTCAGCACTATCCACTAACTACCGACTTGCCTAGTGGCTGGTGGCGCCGCTGTTGTTGGTGGCGATTAGGGAAGAGACGTTGACTGGCTCGAAGTTGGAGAGGGCGAGGCTGGTGAGGCACTGGAGGTTGGAGTTGTTCCAGCGGGCGTCGGGGGTGGCGATGAGGCCGCCGCTCATGCCGTTGCCGGCGAGGATGATGCCGTTTTCGCTTGTCGGCTTGGTTCATTCCCGTGGCGGCACAGCGGGCAGCTAGGCGTTTTCGACGCGGGCTTTTATGTCCGAGTACGCCGTATCGATGAGGCTGCTTAACGCTGCGGCGTTCGTGGCTGTTCCCGGGGTCAGCTTCACATGACGCATGAATTTGCCGGTGCCCTGCAAAAGGCCAGCCGGGTCCGGCAGCGCTGCGCCGTGAAAGAATCCCACGTTTATGTGCGAGCGGAATACATTGACGTAGCCGAAGGGAGCGTCTCCCAAACAGGCAACCGGGCAGCCGTCGTGCAAAAGCTCGCGGACTTCGTCGCCGCACTTTCGCATCGCGTGAAACCAGCGATGCGCGATGGCTCCCAGTTCACCGGGATGCGCTTTCATCCACGCCTCGATGGCGGGATCCCGCTGGACAGCGCCGTTGAATCGCAGCAAATCCGTTTTCATCGTTGCCTTTCTGCTTTGGGTGGCCTTTCCTTGCGAATTTGGTTTTGACAGTCTACGCCATCCTGCACTTTTGCGGGATGAACGGTGAGCCATCCTTTCCCGAATGTCCACCGGTTTAGAGGGCCGGCTCAGAGCGCATATCCATAGCGAAGCGATTGAAGGCGGCGCGATCTTCTTCGGAGCCGGACGTGAGGGCGTCACGTCGCTTCAGCGCGTCCTGGGCAGCTTGCTCCGGCGTCCAGGCGCGAAGCAGGACGGCTTCGCGGAGATAGCGCAGGCGCTGGAGAGTGGCGTCGGAAGCGCCGGCGTATTTATCCACTTGTTGCAGGAAAAAATCGAAGAGCGGCTTGGGAAACTCGTAGGAATCGGGTGCGTCGCGGCGCGTGTATTCATATATGGTTTTCTGCCGCCAGGGATCAAATTTCCTGGTGTCGAACATGTCGGACTCCGTGAGGAAAATCTGCGACGTGGGGACGACGACGCGAATCGCGGGGCCCGCCGTCGGATGCAGGGTCCAGACGGCGACAGTGTGATTGGCGTAGGGCCAGAAGAGTCCGACGCTCTTCAGTCCTTCGCGCTGGGCGAAAAAGGCGTAGAGCGCGGAGAGCTCATCGCACTCCGCGGTGGCCGTGGACTTCAGCACGGAGGGCCGGACGGCAGCTTTCCACTGCTGCCAGATACGGTCGGAATTGGGAGGCTGGTCGGTGATGCTCCAGTGGAGATTCCACAATCCCGCGTCGCGCGTGGCTTCGAAGAGCAGGCGAGCCATGACGTAGTCGGAATAGCGAATGCTGTCCGGCGAGAGGTGATGCGCGGCGGTGAAGGTTTGGAAGCTGGAACGCATTCCGGATGAGCTTTCAAGGGAATGAGCTTTTTTGTGGAGTTCCGCGAGGAGCCGCGCGAGCGTGGTGTCGGTGCGCGGCAATTGCGGTTGAGTGGGACGTGCGTCCTGTGCCAAGAGGAGTAACGGCGCCGCAATGAGCAGGACAATGGTTCGAAGATAAATTTGTAGAGATCGGGCTGGAGCGCAGTCCAAGAATTAGCCTCCGCGGGAATCCGGGGCAAAGACGGAGCTCTGCCGGGGAAGGATCTGGAGCCGCCTGATGGGTTAGACACCTCGGCCCACCAGCGAGTGCCCAAGTCTTGAAGTAAGAGGACAGACGGAAAGTTTTCTTGTGTTTCGGCGGGTGGCCCAGGTTCCGGTGTTTGGTAGCTGAGGCTTGGGGTTCTCTTTGGTTCTGCTTTCCACTGGGGCACAGGCCCACGACCTCTAATGTTCTTGCGCGATTAATTTAGTGGTCGAGCGCTTCGGAATGGACACCATACAGACTCACCCTCGGAATGTGCCCCCAAGCCTCTTTGTAATATCGAAGCTCGACGCTTTCGAGGACGCGATCATCACCGGGCAGGTCCATAACATAGTATTTTCCCTCGGACGAAATCCGGCCACTCACCATGAACTCCTTAGAGGTGCCATTGCTGAAATGAACGATCAAGCGATCAAAGAAGATCGCGTCACCACTGACCCGCAACTGAATCGTATGAAAGAGCCCGCTATGACGGGTGACTTGGATCCTGCCATGATCCTGCCCGCCGTCTACCTGGGTATACCCCAAGAAGTCCCAAAACTGTCCCCGGGCGAATCCGGAGGTGGCCAAGGCCAAGACGAAGAGCCCGGCGAGAGTTGCGCGAGAGAGCGTAGCTGGCATATATAGTCCTAGAACTACTAGAACTATGTATAGCAGCCTTTTCTTCCTCCCTGGCAGCCAATGGCCCGGAACCCACCCAATTGATTAACTACGGCCGCGATCTGCATTTTTGGGTGGCAGACGCTTCCCGGTGTGCAGTCCTGGTCCTGTCAGAATTGCCAATTGCGCCGCCACCACCGGACGCCCAATCTGCCCTTCAGTCAGCCCAAGCTACCCGATAGTGCGTGGGCGGGTGTGTGGGCAGGAGATAATTTTATGAGACTTAAAGGACTGAAAACTTTTTGCCTGGTGGTTGGCACAACAGTTTTGCTCAGCTCGGTTACCTTTGCGCAAGACGCGAAGCAAGGAAAGCTGAAGATGTCGGTGATCCCGAAGCAGGCCTACACATTTGTGGACGGGAAGGCAATTGGTCCCGGCAACCGGACCATCAAGCTCGACGTCGGTTCACACCATGTGGTTGTGGCTAACTACGGGTACAAGTCTGTCGAGCAAGAAGTTTCGATGGATTCAGACAAGACGGTGCCTGTGAGTATAAAGTTGGAACTCGCTGGCGAACCCGTGCCCGGCCCGCGGGGTCGCATCCAGATTGAGACTGGAGGGCTTCATGGGGCAACAGCCGCCGCCGTTCTTCTGAATGGCAAAAAGCCCCTGTACTTCGTAGGCCACGTGGATGAGTTCAATAACGACATTTTACTTTGGCGCCAGGAATTGGTTGTGCCACCAGGAACGCACCAAGTGACGGTCACTCGGTATGAAAAGGAACTGTGGTCGGGCCCGGTCACGGTCGCAGCAGATCAGCGCGTGATTGTTAATATCTCGAATGGAAAAGAAAAGACCAAGCCGTGGGCGCGTGGCTCGGAGTGCAAGTCAGCAGATTGCGTCCCCGGCAAGCTGGCTGTATTGGCGCAACGCTTTAAGGCCGGTGTTGCCAGCGCCACCGTTGTTGTGGCGCCTGTCAGCGGGTCGGTCTCTGCCACTCCGTCGAAAATCGATTGCAACCAAAATACGCTGCTAGCCTGGGCTTCCAAAGATACAGTCGAAGCGGACATGAGCGGCATGAGCCCTGTCCCAACGTCGGGCGAGAAAACCATTTCGCCACGGCAAACCACCGAGTATAAGCTCACAGCTTCCGGACCAGGTGGCGTGATAACGCCGAGCGCCACGGTGGAAGTAAACTCTACCGTGCAATCATCGCTGAGCGCTTCACCCACGGAGGTGAGGTACCGCCGGATCGGCGACAAGATCATCGAACAAGGGAGCACCACGCTGAATTGGTCGTCGTCCAACACCGACGCCAACTCGCTGGATCCGGGCGGCGCTGTTGATGCGAGCGGCACGAAGTCCATCACCCTCAGCCCAACGCAGAGCGGCACAGGTCCCGTGGACGAAGAGTTCAAATACACTCTGAGCGCGACCAATGCATGTGGTGGTTCGGAAACCAAGACGGTGGCGGTACGCCTGAAGGGCTCCGTTGAACCCATTCCCGCTGTGCAACTCAACAGTATTTTCTTCCCGACGGCCTATCCTACCGAGGATGATCCAGCGCTGGGACTCGTTCGCAGTCAGCAGGAAGTATTGACAACGCTTGCGACCGGATTCAAACAGTATCTCGAATTCGACCCCGACGCGAAGTTGTCGCTCGGCGGAAACACCGACGAACGCGGCGCAGATAAGTACAACGATTCCTTGTCCGAACGCAGAGTTCAACGCGTGAAGGATTTTCTGGTTTCGCAGGGAATCGCCGCCGAAAAGATCGATACCTCAGCGTACGGCAAGCAGAAATTGCTGGACAAGGCCACAGTCAGCAACTTGCAAATCCAAAACCCAAACCAGCCCCCTGAAAAGTGGGTGCGCGATTCCCGTGCGACCTGGCTGGCTTACAATCGCCGCGTTGACATCGTTCTGATGCCCAGCAACAGCGAATCTGTGCGGTTGTATCCCAATGCAGCCCCGGATTCCCAACTTCTTTGGCAAGTTCCCAAACCGGAGCGAACGGCGGTTGAAGGATTCAACTGAGCGCTCCCGGGAAGCAGGTTGGGCGTGTAACACGCAGGCTCTAAAGACCGGCCACTACATGGAGACAAATCGGCGCGCTTCAGGAGGCAGCCCGCTACAACGGCGCGGGAACGGAATATTTTGTATGTCGCGGATATCGGGCAGGAATGTGAGACCGCCGTTAAGAGAGGCGGCATAGAGCCGCCCCTACGCGAGGAGAAGGAGGCGAGTTGGACAACGCATCGTTAGCGGATTGAAGGGGATAGTGGTGAGGCTGAGGAAGAATGTGGAAAACTAAATTTTGGGTGTAATGCGGGGTTGACATATTGGAAGCGTATGCTAATCTTAGTGAGTTCGTTGCAGGCCACTCTGCTGGACAGGGGGGTAGAACAAACGCTCTTTGACAACCTGATAGATGTGCCAGAATCTGTTCGACTCATTCATCGCCTTCGAGCGTGAATGAGACTTTGAG
>DASSGS010000012.1:0-135875 GCA_035693365.1 Candidatus Acidiferrum sp.
CGTACCGCCATCTTAGCGCCAGGCGGCTGGGCCTCTGACCGAGAACCTGCCAAACGTGTGTGCTTTCTGTCTGTTACAGGCAGAAGCGTTGCGTGAAGACTCCTCCTCCCGAGGAAAGGAAAGTCGTCTCTCTTCGCGCCATAAACCCTGGGTGAATTTGTTCGCGCTGATGGTGTGTTTATCAGCAACGTGAGCGCAACGGCCGGGTTCTGGGAGTATTGGGCCCGCGTCGCAATATCAGGGCTGGATTCCGGGCCAAGTTCCATTGACCCGGAGCCGCGAAGCAGTAGGCTACGACAAGAGGGGACACCTTGCTCAAGCTGCGCAAAGTCGAAATCGTAGGCTTCAAGTCGTTCTGTGAACGCACCGTGGTGACGTTCAGCGGCACCGGCACCACCTGCATCGTCGGGCCGAACGGTTGTGGCAAATCCAACGTCGTTGACGCCATCAGCTGGGTGCTGGGAGAGCAGAGCCACAAGTCTCTGCGCGCCGAGCGGATGGCCGACTGCATCTTCAATGGCACCACCAAGCGCCCGCCGATGGGCCTGGCCGAAGTCACCATCACGATGGAAGACCCGGAACTCGCCGAAGCCGCGCGCTTCGTGCTGGAAAGCTCAGCCGAAGAGGAAACCAAAAGCTTAATCGCAGAGAGTGCAGAGAATTCGCAGAGCACCGTGGAGAATCTTGACGCGATGATCGACGGTGCAATCGCCGCGACCGAAGCCTCCGGCGAAAATTCCGCAGACGGCAGCGCACCGCCCGACGGCCAGAGCGAATCCGGCTTCAAACTGAAGCGCAAGAAAAAAGCGGAGAAGCCCGCACTTGTCACCAAGCCGGGCGAGGTCGTTGTCAGCCGCCGCCTCTACCGCAGCGGCCAGAGCGAATACCTGATCAACGGCCGCGTCGGCCGTTTGCGCGACATCCAGGAAATGTTCATGGGCGTCGGCCTGGGCCCGGACTCTTACGCCATTATCGAACAGGGCCGCATCGGGCAAATCCTCGCCACCAAGCCAATGGAGCGCCGCGCCATCATCGAAGAAGCCGCTGGCGTAACAAAGTTCAAGACCAAGAAGCGCCTGAGTGAAGCGAAGCTCGAATCCTCCAAAGTGAATCTGTCCCGCGTCAACGACATCGTCGTCGAAGTCGAAAAACAACTCGGCTCACTGAAACGCCAGGCTGCGAAGGCGCGGCGTTACGCCGAAATCCGCGACCAGATGCGCGGAATCGTGCGCCAAATGTTGGCCGGTAAAGCGCGCGAACTGGATGCGGAAGCAGACCGTGTGCAAACACGCCTGGCCGAACTGACCGCCACCGAAACGCAGCACGCACAGATGATTCACGAGCAGGAAACCGAGCAGGATCGCCTTAGCCAGCGCATCTACGCGCTGGACGCCGAAATCCGCCAGAACCAGAACGTGCTGAATCACACCGCGCTCGAAGTCGACCGCATCGAAAACCGCATCACGTTTAATCAAACACGCAGTTCCGAGCTGGCTGGCCGGAACGAACAGATCGCTCTCGAGCGCAGCGCCCTGACCGCGCAACATTCGGAGTGGTCAATGCGCAATTCCGCGCAACTCTTGGCAGTTGAGAACGCGCGCCGCGACTCCATCACTGTCAGCGCTCGCGTGGAAGAGCTCACATCACAAGCCGCTCATCGCGCCGCGCAAATTTCCGAAGCTGAAGCCCGCATGGACGCGTTGCGCCGCGTGGCGACGCAAGCCGGCGAAAGCCTGTTGCGCCTCCACGGCGAACAAAAGCAAGCCGAAGAAGCGCTGGTCCACCAGACGGAATCGATGCGCAAGCAGGAAGAGCGCGAGGCCTCCTTGCTCGAAGGCTCCATCAAGGTCCGCGATGACGCGGAACACGCCGCGCAGGACTGGCAAACTGCCATGAGCCACGCCGCCGAACTCCAGAAACAGGCAACGCAGCTTCAGTCCCGCGTCGCGGAACTGAAACAGGTCCGCGAGAAAACGCAAAAAGAAGCTGACTCCCTCCGCGACAACTTGTCCGCGGTCCGCGCGCGCCATTCCACCCTCAATCAGATTCTGAACGACCGCTCCTACACCGGCGAAGCCGTCCAGAAACTTTTCGCCGCCAACGAACGGCACGGCGGGCAGGACTTCCGCGCGGTGGGCGTGCTGGCGGATTACGCCGAAGTGCAGGAACAGCACGAAGCCGCCGTCGAACAATATCTGCGCGACGAACTCGAATACGTCGTTGTCGAAACCTACGACCACGCCCGCGCCGGCGTCTCTCTCCTGCGCAACGAAGTCGGCGGCCGCGCCACTTTCTTCGTGGACTCCCTGCGCAATCTAAAACTCGAAGAGTACGAGCCCATTATCCATTTCCGTTCCGAAGACGGCGTAATCTCGCGCCTCGATAAACTCGTGGAATTCCGCGATCCTCTCGGTCCCGCCGCGAAACAGTTTCTACCCCGCCTCCGCTCCGGCTATTTGACCGACGGCGCCACCGCCGCGGAAAAACTCGCGCGCGAATACCCGCAATACGCCTTCGTCACCACCGAAGGCACCTGCTATCAAGGCCGCATGGTCACCGGCGGGCGTCCCGATGAAGCCGGCCCGCTCGGCATGAAGCGCGAACTCCGCGCTCTTGACGCCGAAGTGATGCAACTGGAACACCGCGCAGCCGCCAGCCACGCCGAACTCGAAACGCTGGCCGCGGAACTTCGCGCAGCCGAACAAGCCCAGGAAGAATTGACCGGGCAGCAACGCGAATCCGAGCGCAACCTTTTCGCCACCAAGCACCGCCACGAACAATCGCAAAGTGAACTCGCTCGCCTCGGCCTGGACCTGACCGTTTGCCAGGGCGAACTGGCCCGCGTCCGCCGCGAAATCGAATCCGTGCAGCAACGCGCGGCACAGGCAAAACTCCAGCACGAAGCGGCGGCAAAATCCCGCTCTGAAGCGGAAGAGGAAGGCACTCGCCTCACCGCCGAAGTGGCTCAACTCCGCGGCGCCGTCCAGGTCGAACAGGATGAACTCTCGGCGGCAAAGGCCGAATTCGCCGCGATGCATGAGCGGCTCGGACTGGCCGAAGCAATGGCCAAGCGCCTCGACGAAGAGCGCGTGGACCTCGAGCGCCGCGAACTCGCGCTCCGGCAGCAGGAAGAGTCCATCAACGAAGAGACCGCGGCGATGGCCCGCCAGTCGGAAGAACTTACACAACAACTGAGCGTGTTGCGCGCCGAAAAAATCCGCCTCGACGAAAAACAGAAAGAACTCGAACAGGAATGGGACGCCGGCCGCACGCGTGTAACCCAGGCCGAAGATCACCTGCGCATGGCCCGGCAGACGCTCCAGGAAATGCGTGACGCCCGGGGCAAATTTGAAATCGAGAAAGCCCGCAATGATTCCGATCGCGCCCACTTGCGCGAAACCTGCCTTGCCGAAGTCAACGCCCAGCCGGAAGACCTGATCGCCTCTGAAACCGCGTTCATGTCAGGCGAAGAACTCGCCATCGCCGAAGCGAACTACCGCGAGATGAAACAGAGAATCGAAAATATGGGCGCGGTAAATATGATGGCCCTCGAAGAGTTCAACGAATGCGAGCAGCGGTTCACCTTCCTGACTCGCGAACGCGACGACCTTCTGCAATCCATCACCGACACCCAGCAGGCCATCAAGGAGCTCGACCTGATTACCAAGGACCGCTTCGAACAGGCCTTCGCCGCCATCAACACCAATTTCACCACCGCGTTCCACACCATCTTCGGCGGCGGCACCGCGGAAATGCGTCTCACAGAAGTCGACAGTTCCGGCGACGCGGGCATCGACATCGTCGCCTCGCCTCCGGGCAAGCGCCTGCAAAACGTGCTGTTGCTCTCCGGCGGCGAAAAGGCAATGACCGCGCTCGCCCTTCTGATCGCTATCTTCAAATATCAGCCGAGCCCATTCTGCATCCTTGACGAAGTTGACGCGCCGCTCGACGAAGCCAATGTCGGCCGCTTCACCAAACTCATCGCCGACATGAGCGCGCAAACCCAGTTCATCGTCGTCACCCACAATCGCAAGACCATGGAGACCGGCAGCGTCCTCTATGGCGTCACCATGCAGGAACCCGGCGTTTCGAAACTCGTCAGCGTCCGCTGGGAAGGCGATGCCGAGCCCACTCCAAAACGCCGCGCCGCCACCGCGGCTTAACAAAAACAATATTCAGGCTCACGCGGCGAAAATATTTCGCCCCGTTTTTTCATTAAAAGAATCAATGACTGCCAAAAGCTTTTCTTCGCTCGAATTGTCTTCGAGTCACATTGACATCGGCGAACGGTGGGGTAGAATGCTGGACACTTTATCAGGGGCTACAGAGTCGTGAACGCAAGTCCTGCACCAAAAGTCATTCGAGAGACAAATTTTCCGGGCATCGCGCCGCTGGCGCGGGGCAAGGTGCGCGACATCTATGATTTGGGCGATCGCCTGCTCATCGTCGCCACTGACCGCCTCTCTGCCTTCGACGTTGTCATGCCCACGCCGATCCCCGATAAAGGCCGCGTCCTGACGCAACTCTCGCTTTTCTGGTTCAATCTCCTGAAAGATGTCCTCCCCAACCACGTCCTTAGTGCGACGGATTTCCCTGCTCCATTTGACAAATTCGCCGGCGATTTGGCCGGCCGCTCCATGGTCGTAGAGAAGACAGCGCCTCTCCCCATCGAATGCGTCGCTCGCGGTTATCTCTCCGGTTCCGGCTGGAAGGAGTACCAAGCTACCGGAACGGTCTGCGGCATCGCACTCCCGCCGGGACTGCGCGAGTCCGACAAGCTTCCCGAAGTCATCTTCACACCGGCAACCAAGGCCGCTACGGGCCACGACGAAAATATCTCCTTCGCGCGCGCCGCTGAATTGCTCGGCCAGGAACTGGCGGAGAAAGTCCGCGACACCACACTGAAAATTTACCGCCGCGCCGCCGCCTACGCCGAACCCCGCGGCATTCTGCTGGCCGACACAAAATTTGAATTTGGCCTGCTGAACGGCGAAATGATCTGGATTGATGAAGCGCTGACGCCCGACTCTTCGCGCTTCTGGCCCGCGGCAGAATACAAGCCCGGCGGTCCCCAGCCTTCTTTCGATAAACAATTTGTGCGCGACTACCTGGAACGGATCCGGTGGCCCAAGACCCCGCCGGGCCCCGACCTGTCCCCCGACGTGGTTGCGGCAACGCGCGCCAAGTACCGGGAAGCCTATCGCATCCTGGTCGGGCACGAGTTGGACGCGTAAACCGGCCCCCTAAGAAAATTCGCAGGCGCGGAGAGTGCGGACGTGAGAGATCAACTGGAAGGCCTTGTGGGACAGATGGTGGAGCGCGGGATTTTGTTCGATGAAGCCGTTGGGGAGTTCGAAAAACGCTTCATCAAGCGGATTCTGGAGCGAACCAACGGCAATCAGTGCCGGGCGGCGGAACTTCTGGGAATCCATCGCAACACGCTGAGCCGGAAGATGACCGAGTACAAGCTGGATCACCGGCGGCGAAAGGGGCGATAGCGGGAAGTCGGTCTCGCTTCGCCTATCGGGTTGGTGCGCAATATTTGAATTCGTAAAAGCGGCAGCTCGTGCTGCCGGACTCCAAAATAAGAACGGCCCCGAACTCCTCGTCCGGGGCCGTTCCTCTTTGTAGGGGCACGATACATCGTGCCCTCTTATCCGCAGAAATCAGTTCCCAGGCTTTTTGGGCGCCGGCTTCCGTGCCACCGGTTTCTTCACCGGACCCGCCTTCGGCAAATCTTCCGCATTCACCTTGGCCTTGTCCCAGTGCAGCATGAACGCCGGATCTGGATCGTAGGATTCCAGCGTGCCAGTGAAACGCACCGGGTTGCCCTTCTCCAGCTTGGCGGCTTCCGGCTGATCGGCCTTCTTGATGATCACGTCCATGTTCGGCGTGGTGGCCGCTTCAAATTCCGCGTCGCTGGTGACGAAAGCCGTCTTGAGCTCAATCGTATCCGTCCCAGCAGTGATCTCGATCAGTTTGCCGGGAACGTCGGGGAATTCCAGGCCGCATGCCGCCGTCCAAGTCAACTTCGCCTTGTCACCGCCCGCTTTCAGGTCCGTCACCACGGTTGCAATCGTCATATCCTTGCGTGCCGCATCGAGGTCCGCGGAGCTGACCAGCTTGTAGCTCGCCGGGCGATCCACGGAGTTCGGCGCAAGTTGCAGCAACTCGTTCATTTCCGCATCGGTCAACGCGTCGCATACCGTTCCACCCTGGTAATTCGCGATCACCTTGCGAATATAAGCCTTCACCGATTTGGACTGCTGCTCGGTGGCGCTCTTCGAAGTGGCCGCTCGAGCAAAGTACCACACCGCGTCCAGCTGCTGCGGAGGCGCAATGGCCATATACGCCTGGCCCAACTTGTAGTTGGAGACCAGGTCGTCAGGAGCGAGACCCAGCACTTTCAGATAAGACTCGATGGCGCCCGCGTAATCCTTCGCGGCCATTCCTGCCGTCGCCGCGGTCCCGTTGAACACGATCAGCGACTGCTTCTTTTGCTCGTCAAACGTCTTCTGATCCACTCCATCCGGCTTCGGAAGCTGGTCCAGCACTTTCAATCCAGCCAGCGCAGCGGTCCGTGCGGCCTTGGCGGTCTCTGGGTCGGGATTCTGGACCGCGTTGAAGGCGTAGGCGCGGACATAGTGCGCGTCGTAGCGCTCCGCCGGGCTGATCTTGTCGCCCATCGCCAGCATCTTGTCCGCGTATTCGATGGCCTTGGCGTAATTCTTCTGCGCGTAATAATTCTTGTAATAGAGCGGGTAGATGTAATTCAGGAGCGCGGAGGATGGATACTTGGCGACAAAATCATCCAGCAGTTTGATCTGGGACGCGGGATTTTTTTCAGCTGCGCAGGCCTGATAGGAATTGTATTCCGCCATCGTGTACTTCGGCTGGGCGGCGCCCCCCGCAGCGGCGTCCTGCGCCGGTGCAGACGGTGCACATCCCAGTGAAATCGCCGCAAGAAGCACAAGGCTTGCCATCCAACAAATTGCTCTCATTCCTGATCTCCTCAATCCATTCATGAAAGTAAAATTGCGTAATTCGCCAGAGGCAATGCCGCTGACGGAACTGCTGTCATTCCCTGCGGACCAGAAGTGCTCGTTCGGAACGTTGGAATTATAGGTGCAGCCACTCTCCATCCGCAAGCCGGGATCTGCACCTGGTAAACCCGGAGGGCTTAGGTCCTGCGCGGAACTCTTCCAAAACCTGGGCCTCGGTCTATCTCCGAGGCATTCTCATTGGGGTGGCATCCTAACGAGATAAGATGAGTTTCGCACAAAAAGAGTGGCTTAGGCGAGGAGGAATACAAATGGGCAACATAAGCGCGGCAAATAGTGCAAACCCATTAGGAAAACCGCTGGCGGGCGGCGTGGCCTTGATCACCGGCGGCAGCCGCGGCATCGGAAAAGCTATCGCCGGACGCCTGGCCGCACTGGGAGCGGCAATCGCCATCTGCGGCAGAGATGAACAAAATTTAACAATCGCTTCCCGCGAACTTCAGGCCGCCGGTGCGAACGTTTTGGCGCGCCGCGCGGATGTAACCAAGGAGGCAGAGATCCGCGGGCTCGTCGAGGCCACGGAAAAACAGTTCGGCGGGATTACTATCCTCGTCAACAACGCAGGAACCGGCGGAGGCGGGTTTGGCGCCATCCAGGATAAAAGCGAAGCCGAATGGGACCAGGTGATGAACACGAACCTGAAAAGTATTTTCTTCGTTTCTCGCGCCGTGATTCCTGGAATGATCCAGCGCCGCTCCGGCGACATCATCAACATCAGTTCCCTCGCCGGGAAAAATACCTTCGCGGGCGGCGGAATTTATTGCGCGTCAAAATGGGGGCTGCAGGGGCTTTCCGGCTGCATGGCCGAAGACCTGCGCGCCCACGGCATTCGCGTGAGCGTCATCTGCCCAGGCAGCGTGGCGACGGATTTCACCGGCCGCGGCCCCAAAGATCCGGCCAAGGTGCTGACAGCGGACGACGTGGCCCATGCCGTAGCCATGGTGGCCAGCCAGGGCCCGCAAAGCTTCATCAGCGAAGTGCAAATGCGTCCAGTAGCCAAACCGTAGCGCATCGAGATTACCGGGGCAAAGCCTTGTAGGGGTGGGGCTTGCCCCACCCTCCTGAGCTGCCGCAAAGCCCTTCCGCATTTGTAGCGGCCGCCTTCTGAGGCGGGCGCCTTCCCTTGCTCCGAACCCCCTTGGGGAGCCACTTTTCGCGGGCCATTTTTCCTCTTGACAATAGTCGTTTACACGACTATTATTAGGTCATGAATTCACGAACCAAGCCCGGCAGTCCCGGCGCCACTCCCCTCGAAGCCCAGATCTTCGTAGCCCTCCTCAGAGCCGCCGATTTCCTGGCCTCCCAGGGCGATCAACTCATGAAAGCCAACGGCGTCACTTCCGCCCAGTACAACGTTCTCCGCATCCTGCGCGGTGCCGGCCCCGAGGGCCTCCCCTGCAACGCAATCGGCGAACGCATGATTTCCCGCGACCCGGACATGACCCGCTTGCTGGACCGCATGGAAATGCGCGCTCTGATTTCCCGCGAGCGCCAGCTGGAAGACCGCCGGGTGGTAAAGGCGAGAATCACCGACGAGGGCCTGAAGCTGCTGAAAAAAATGGACGCCCCCATTCGCGAACTTCACAAAACCCAGTTCGCCCACATGACTTCCGCGCGTTTGAAAACTTTGATGGATCTTCTTACCGAACTGGCGGCGCACACGCCGAAATAGGCGGTTGCGCATCCAATACCAATATCTCGGCAAGAGCATCAAACTAGAAAAGGAAAAAGGAGAAGCAAAAATGAACGGGCCATTTACAAAAATCGGAATCCTGGCGGGTCTGGCGGCGGCAATCTCGCTGCCCGCGGCTGCCGGAACAACCACGTACCAGATCGATCCCAGGCACTCCAGCGCCGGATTCGGCGTCACCCACTTGATGATTTCGACCGTGCGCGGCGAATTTCACGGTGTCACCGGAACCGTCGTCGTGGACGACAATGATGTTTCCAAGTCCTCGGTAAACGTAACCATCGACGCCACCACCCTGGATACCCGTGAACCGGATCGCGATAAGCACCTCAAGAGCGAAGCGTTCTTTGACGTCGCCAAGCATCCAACCATCACCTTTCAATCCACCAAAATCGAGCGCAATAGCGACGGCAGCTTGAAAATCACCGGCGACCTGACCATTCGAGGGGTCACCAGGAGCGCCATCCTGACCGCGTCTGTTCCCAAGCCCGCCATCAAGGATCCCTGGGGCTTGCAGCGCACCGCGGCCTCCGCATCCACCAAAATTAATCGCCAGGATTTCGGCGTGGCGTGGAACCAGAAGCTGGACAGCGGCGGCGTTGTCGTCGGCGACGATGTCACCATCACTCTCGACGTCGAAATGATTATTCCCCCGCAGGGAAAGTAATCGGGCCGAATCCATCCAAGCCAGGCGGAAGCTCGTGGGCGGCGAAGTTGCCGCCCTCTATTTTCTGAGAGTCACCAAGCCACAGTAAGGAGTTCAAGATGCAAAAGCCGGCGCCCGCGCATCATCCCATCCACGAAATGATTCAGCATCGCTGGAGCCCCCGCGCGTTTTCCTCGCGTCCCGTTCCACCCGACGTCATGCGCAGCCTGTTTGAAGCGGCCCGCTGGGCGGCTTCCAGCAGTAACGAACAGCCGTGGGCCTTCCTCGTCACCACCGCCGACGACAAAGACAATCACGAAAGAATGGTCAGCACGCTGATTGAGTTCAACCAGGCCTGGGCGAAGCACGCTCCTGTGCTGGCAATTGCCGTCTCCGAAATGGCCTTCGCTAAGACCGGCAAACCCAACCGCAACGCCTTCTACGACACGGGCGCGGCCGTCGCCAATCTTTCCGCCGAAGCCACTTCCCGGGGCCTCTTCGTGCATCAGATGGCGGGGTTTGATCCGCACAAGGCCATCGAGTTGTTTGAAATCCCCAGCGGGTGGGAGCCCATCGCGGCCTTCACCATCGGTTACCCGGGCGATCCGGATTCGTTGCCCGAGAAGCTGCGCGAGCGCGAACTGGCGCCGCGCGAGCGAAAACCCCTGGATTCGTTCGTCATGGGCGGGCACTGGGGAAAGGCGGCAACTTTTCTCCACAAGTAACCAGCTTTTGCTAAAATTTCATAGAGGAAACATCCTGGCATGCACAGTACGCTCGAATTTCTGGTGAGCCATGGTTATCTTGTGCTTCTGCTATGGGTGTTTCTAGAGCAAGCCGGCCTCCCCCTTCCCTCCATTCCCTTGCTCCTGGCCGCCGGCGCACTGGGCGGGATGCATCGTCTGAATTTTGGCGTGGCCCTTTTGCTCTGCATGTTGGCCGCGGTTTCCGCCGACACAATCTGGTACCAGCTCGGCAAACGAAAAGGCATCCGCATTCTTCACTGGCTCTGCCGGATTTCACTGGAACCGGACTCCTGCGTGCGCCGAACCGAAGGGCTTTTTGAAAAGCAAGGCGCAAAATCCCTGCTGGTTGCAAAGTTCCTGCCCGGCCTGAACACCGTCGCGACTCCCCTTGCCGGCATCTTCCACATGCGATTCCGCAGGTTCCTGGCGTTCGACACCCTGGGCGCGATTCTCTGGGCCGGAACTTACCTAGGCCTCGGCTACGTTTTCAGCGGCCAGATCGAACTCATTGCGTTGAAGGCCCAGCAACTGGGCGGCGGCTTTATGGCGCTGCTGGGAGCTGCTCTGGCCTTCTACATCAGCTACAAATTCGTTGCCCGGCAGAAATTCCTGCGCGAACTCCGAATCATGCGCATCCGCCCGGAAGAGTTGAAAGAAAAACTGGACGCGGGCGAAGTTCTCACCATCGTTGACCTTCGCCACTCCGTGGATTTCGAGGCCGACCCGGAAACGATTCCCGGCGCCTTTCGGATTGACGCCAGCGAATTGCAGCAAACCGATGAACGGCTGCCGCGCGACCGCGAAATCATTCTCTACTGTACTTGACCAAACGAAGCCACCAGCGCCCGTGTGGCGCTCCTCCTCAGAAACAAAGGTGTGAAGCGAATCCGCCCGCTCGAGGGTGGACTCGACGCTTGGCGCGATCTCGGCTACCCCCTACAGGTGTTAGCTGTCACCGCGGAGAACGAACCCCTCTCCAGAGCCTGAATCTTCTATTTGAGTGCGGCAGCGAAGCTGCCGCTTTTACGGCGTAAAGAAGCAGCCCCAAATCCCGCACCACGCTGAAATCGCAATCGGAGAGCTCACAAAAAAAGAGGGCCGGGCAAGCCCGGCCCCTAAAAATGCGGATGCTCTCTTAAATTACAACCGCGGCAGCACAATCCCGCCCTGCGCCTGGTACTTCCCCTTCTTATCTTTATAGCTGACCTCGCAATCCTCATCGCTTTCAAAGAACAGCACCTGGCACAACCCTTCGTTCGCATAAATCCGCGCGGGCAGCGGCGTCGTGTTGCTGATTTCGAGCGTCACAAATCCTTCCCACTCCGGCTCAAACGGCGTCACGTTCACGATGATGCCGCACCGCGCATAGGTGGATTTACCCAGGCAAATCGTCAGCACGTTCCGCGGGATGCGGAAATATTCAATCGAACGCGCCAGCGCGAACGAGTTCGGCGGCACCAGGCAAACGTCCCCCTTGAACTCCACCAGCGAGCGCGGATCGAAATTCTTCGGATCCACTATCGTGGAATTCACGTTGGTGAAGATGCGGAATTCGTCGGCCACCCGGATGTCGTATCCGTACGAGGACACGCCGTAGCTAATCACTCCTTCCCGAACCTGCCGGTCGGTGAACGGCTCGATCATTTTGTGCTCCAGCGCCATGCGGCGGATCCAACGGTCTGGCTTTACGGACATCCAATCCTCCTGACAGAAAACTTAGAAAGTAGGCCGGCAAAAGGTTAAAGTGTAGATGAGGCGGAACTTCTTGACAACCCGGGCCTTAGCCTCTAGCATCGGGCCACAGTGAGCGGGAGGATGGTGTGATTAAGCTGGACATTGTGAATGCCGTCGTAGGCAAAACCAACATCAGCCGCACAAAAGCGGAGCAAGCCGTGGAGACGGTCTTTGAATCCCTGAAGAACGCCATGGGGCGCGGACAGCGCATCGAACTCCGCAAGTTCGGCGTATTCAGCGTCAAGCCGCGGAAGACCGGCATCGGGCGCAATCCCCGCACCGGCGAAGAAGTCAGCATCCCCCCAGGAAAAGCAGTCCGCTTCAAGCCCGGGAAAGAACTCCAGGGGCTCGAAGACATCCCCGCCAGCCAAGCCAAGTAATTTATTGTGACCCCACCGGAATCAGAACGGAGCGCTCCCCCATTTCTGGAGGTGCCGGCGTGGCCGGGTCGTCCGCCGCAAGGCAGGTATTACGCCGCGGAGCAGCCGCATCCGTCCACCCGCTCCCTGCTGCTTTCCTCGGGTTTGTTCCTCCTTACGCTGGTCACTTCCCTGATCACCGGCACGCATTTTGCCGCTGCCTACGCGCACAACCAGGCCGCCTCGCTCGATGCGTTCCTGCAGACGTTCCGGCTGTTGTATCGCAATCCGGCGGCGCTGCTCGCGGGCCTTCCGTTTGCGTTGACGCTGCTCGGAATCCTGCTGGCGCATGAGCTGGGACATTACTTCGCCTGCCGCCGTCATCACATCCGTGCCAGCTATCCGTATTTCATTCCCGCGCCCACGTTGATCGGCACGTTCGGCGCATTTATTTTGATTCGCTCGCCGATTCGTTCCATGCGCGCGCTTTTCGATGTCGGAGCTTCCGGCCCGCTCGTCGGCTTTCTGGTGGCGCTTCCAGCGATGTCCTACGGAGTGATTCACGCAAAAGTGATCCCCGCGCTGGCCGCGGCTAATAATGCAGACCTCGCTTTCGGCGTGCCGCTGATTCTGCGTGTGGTGACCGCGACGTTTCAGCCGAACGCCCACGCGACAGATCTGCTGTTGCATCCCGTGGGACGCGCCGCGTGGGTCGGCATGTTTGCCACCGCACTGAATCTGCTACCTGTCGGCCAACTCGACGGCGGCCATATCGTCCGCTCCGTCAGCCCGCAACTCCATCGCTGGATTTCGCTCTCCCTGCCTATCGCGCTCGTGCCTCTGGGATATTTTCAGTGGCAGGGCTGGTGGATCTGGGCGTTACTTCTTTTCGGTCTGCAGTTCGTTCGCATGGCGCCGATTTACGACCCCACGCCTCTGGATCCCAATCGGCGGTTTGCGGCAGTGGTATCGTTCGCGGTGTTTATCCTTTGCTTCATGCCGTATCCCGTCGAAAGATTGCTAGAGTAGCGGGAGATGCCCACTACTGCCAAAAGAGAGTTAACCCGCAGCTTGCGGGAGCGGGATTTGCTTTTCTTGTTTGTCGGTTCCGTGATTGGTTCCGGAATTTTTCTCACTCCCGGCTTGATTCTGCGGCAGGTCGGCGGCTCGGTCGGATGGTCACTCGTCGTGTGGCTGTTCGGCGGCGCGTTGTCGCTCCTGGGGGCATTGACCTACGCAGAACTCGCCGCGGCAAATCCCGAAGCCGGAGGATTGTATTGTTACATCCGCGACGGCTTCGGCCGCTTGCCCGCCTTTTTGTACGGGTGGTGCCTGTTTCTGGTGATTGCCAGCGCGACGATCGCCGCCCTGGCGCACGCGTTCACCACTTACCTGCAAGAGATCATCCCCTTATCGCCATTAGGCGCATCGCAGGCGACTCTGCTCATGATCGCCGTGGTCACCGGCGTCAATGTCTGGGGCACGCGAAAAAGCTCCGACCTGCAGAACGTCACCACCATCATCAAGGTCGGGCTTATCGTCGTTCTTGGCAGCGTCCTGCTGTTCCTGGGTTTTTCAAAAGGCTCACACATCGCCGAGATTCCCGCCGCGCTTGGTACTTCGCGAAGTGGCTACGCTCTCTTTTCAGGAATCGGCTTCGCCATGATCACCGTGCTGTGGGCGTATGAAGGCTGGCAGTTTGGAACCTACAGCGCCGGTGAAGTGCTGGAACCACAGCGGTGCTTTCCGCGAGCTTTTCTTCTCGGCGCTTTGAGCTTGATCGGCCTGTATCTTTTCGCGGTAGTGGCTTATCTGGTGGCCTTGGGGCCTGCGCAAGCTGCGGCAAGCGACGCGATTGCGGCTACGGCGGCGCGCGCCGTTCTTGGCCCTTGGGCCGGAAAACTGGTCGCCGCGATGATTCTGATTTCCACTTTCAGCTCCACCAACAGCGTAATGCTCACCGCTCCCCGCGTCTTTTTCGCCATGGCCAACGACAATCTGTTTTTCAAGAAACTCGCCGTTGTGGATCCGCGCTTTGGTACTCCGGCAGCCGCGATCCTGGCTTTGGGCGCGTGGTCATGCGTGCTGGCGTTCGCGGCGGGTTTCGCAAAATTGGCCGGCGGTGTGGTGTTTATTGGCTGGATTTTCTACGGCCTCGGCGCTGCCAGCATTTTCCCGATTCGCCGCGCAAGCGCCGGGAAACCAGTCCCCTACCGCGTGCCCGGCTATCCCTTCACTCCTGTCCTTTTCGTTTTGGCCGCCGCGGCCATCGTCGGCAACGCCATCTACGCAGCGGTCAAGGATCCGCACGAGTTCACTTTTCTACTCTTCGCGATTGCCCTGATGCTCCTCGGCCTGCCGGGTTATTTCTTCTGGAGCCGCCGCCGATCCTCTGTGTAGGGACGGCCTTCCGAGGCCGTCCGCCCCCTAGGCGTGGCAATGGGAATCTACGACTCGCTGTGCCCGGCGCACTTCAGCACGCCGAGATAAGCGCTCCACGGGCCGACTGCCTCCCGGTACTGGTGGGCCATAATTCTTGAGAGTTGATGAAGGTGGGTAAGGTCGTGCGCTGCCCACGTCGCCAGCAACTGAGATAACGTGACAACGCCAAGGGAAGGATGCTGCCCGCGCCGATCGAGGTCTTCTTTTTTCAAATTCAACGCGCGCAATTCATTCAAGTTCTTCGCTCGGACCCCGGAAAATTCATGCAGCAATTCTGCGAGCGATTTGCCCTGGCTCTCTTTTACCTGCCCCAGACGATCAAATTTCTCAAATGCCCGGGTCTCGCCAAACTCAAGGATCATTTTCACGCGCGGCATCCAGTCGGTGCGCTCGGCATAGACCAGGTGGCCGACGATGTCGTAAGCGCTCCATGTGTCGCCCCCTTCATTCTTGCGCGTCAACGAATCCGGCAACTCGCACAAAAAGGCATTGAGAGTGGCAGGGGTTTGAGCCAGAAGTGCAATTGTCTGCTGGAGCGGTTGTTCCATGATGGGCCTCAGTTTGCGACCGGTTTTCCCGGACCTTCGGATTGTATCGGCACACTAGCGCATGCGTCGCAACCTCCGATGCGAATTCCGAGGCCATTTTGGCATGCGACAAAGAGTTAACGTCTGGAGAAACTTCGATCTTGCAATTGTGGACTTCGAAGGAGTTCCGGCCTAGCATTGGACGAAAATTGAATCTCCTTCTCGGCGCCATGCGACTGGGCACATTCATCCTGTTAGTGTCATTTGTCTATTCCTCAATCGTGCTTTGTCAATCCAACAAAGAGCCCTCAGAAGTCGACGTTCCTTTGTTTTCCGCTAACGCCGTGACCGTTTACTCGTGGCCCGGAAGAGTCAAGACTGCGACTTCGCCGGATGGCATGAAAAAGGTCGGGATTAAGTTGCTCGATAACGACAAAGGCGAAGATTCCCCTGCAATTGTTACCGTGGACACGGGGCAAGGCCAGCTAACCGCCAAAATTCGGTTTGGACTCAACACTGAAGTCTTGTGGAGCCCAGATTCGATGGCATTCGCGCTGACCGGTAGCTGTTGCGGTGCGAATGGACAGTACCAAACCGACGTCTTCGCTGTCATAGACAATCGGCTCGTGAGAGAGAGAGTCACCCCACTTGTCGAGAGGACATTCGGACACCCTGTAAAATGTGGTTGGCCTGAGCCACCAAATGTAGCAGCCATTAAGTGGTTAGTTCCGTCGAAGCGGCTCTTGATTGCCGCGGAGATTATCCACCATTCAAATTGCGACAGTTTCGGAACATTTAAGGCATACGCAGTCGATTTGTCAGAACGCCGAGTATATAAGCAATACGACCAGTTAAGCGCTAAGCGGCGTTTTGGAATCGACCTCGGGGAAGAATTGCTTCAAGCAGATGACAAATGTATACGTGACCCATACTCATGCCGCGTTAGTTTCAATCACCCAAGTCCCGATTAGTCGTCGGACCGACCAGTACACAGGGTTCCGCGACAAAGCTACAACAACGAGAGTGGATCCATGTCCACCAGGACCGCGGTCTGTGGGATGTCGTTTGCGTCGCAGAAAGCCAGCGCGCCGCTGAGCAGCTTGGTTATGACCGAGCGTTTTGGCGATTTAAGCAGAAACTGGAAGCGATGCTCTTTCTTGAGGCGGGCAAGCGGCGCGGAAGCCGGGCCGAGTATACGGATTCCTTTGCCGTCCGACGGCGAAAAATATTCCGAAAGCCGCCGGGACCAGCGAATAGCGTGTCCCAGGTTTGTGTCACGGACGATCACATTAGCCAAAGACGTGAACGGCGGATAGGCCATCATGCGACGGAAGTGTAGTTCGCGTTCGTAGAAAGAAAGATAGTCCTGCCGAACGGCGTCCTGAATCGCGTAGTGCTCGGGATAGTATGTTTGGATCAGCACCCGCCCCGGCAATTCCCCGCGGCCGGCACGCCCGGCAACCTGCGTCAGAAGCTGAAACGTGCGCTCTGCCGCGCGAAAGTCGGGAAGCGTAAGCGAAGAATCTGCGGAGATTACCCCGACCAGAGTGACCCGCTGAAAGTCATGCCCCTTCGCCAGCATTTGCGTGCCGACAAGAATATCCAGCGCTCCCCCGGCGAACGCCCCCAGCGTTTCCTGATACTGCTGCTTGGTGCGGACCGCGTCGCGATCCAGACGCGCGATGCGCGCCCCGGGAAATTCCTTGCGCAAACGCTCTTCGAGATGCTCCGATCCCTCGCCAAAAAAATAGACATACTTTGAATCGCACTTCGGGCAGGTCTTCGGCACCGCCTGGACAAAGCCGCAATAGTGGCATTCCAGTCGGTTGCGGCTTTTGTGGTGGGTCATCGAGATGCTGCAGTTCGCGCATTGCACGGAAGCGCCGCAACTCCGGCACAGCACCGACCACGAGTAGCCGCGGCGGTTGATGAGAATCAACGCCTGGGTGTGGAACGAAAGGCACTCGGCGATCCCATCGTGCAGCATCTTTGAAATGGGGCTGGTCTGGTGCGTCTGCTGGAATTCCGTCCGCAGATCCACGATCTCCACCGCCGCCAGCGAGCGATTTTCCACGCGCGACGCCATGTTCAGCAGTTCGTACTTGCCGCTTGTGGCGTTGTGATAGGTTTCCAGCGCCGGAGTCGCCGAACCAAGCAAGGCGACGGCGTTTTCCAGTTTGGCGCGAACGATCGCGACGTCGCGGCCGTGATACCGCGGCGTCTCTTCCTGTTTGAAACTGTTTTCCTGTTCCTCGTCCACAATCACCAAGCCAAGATTTTCCAGCGGCGCAAACACCGCCGAGCGGGTGCCAACGACAACGCGCGCCTCTCCGTTTCGCACGCGCCACCATTCGCGCGCCCGCTCCACATCACTCAGCCCCGAGTGCAACACCGCCACGCCCTCGAAATGCGCTCCAAACCACGCCCTGCACTGGCGGCCAATCCACAGCGTCAGCGCGATTTCGGGCACCAGTACAATCGCGGTTTTGCCCCGCGCCAGCGTCTCTTGCACGCTCCGAAGGTATACCTCCGTCTTCCCGCTGCCGGTGACGCCGTGAATCAGTTGCACCCCAAACTCGCCGAGTTCAAATCGCGCGCGGACTGCTCCGATCGCCCGCTCCTGTGATTCGTTCAGGGTGTGCGCGGGCGGCGCATAGCCGACGTCGAACGGGTCTTCGGCCGGATCGACCTGCTCTTCCCAACTTTCCAGCAACTCATCGCGCAGCATGCGTTCGATCAGCGCGCGCGAAACACCCGCAAGTTTCAGCAACTGCGGCAATGGCAGCGGCCCACGCTCGGTTTCCAGCAGCGCCCGGATCCGCTCCTCTTTTTCTGCAAGCGGCTTCTGCGCCCCGCCTTCCCTGTCCTTCCAGGCGATCACGTTGTGGACTCTGCGTTTCCGCCCCTGCACCGTCTCTTGAACCTGCACGTAACCGCCCCGCTGCAATCTCAGCAGGGTATCCAGTTCGATCCCAAGCTTCTGATACGAAGTAAATTGAAGAATTCCTTTCTTCTCGAGGACCTTTTGCAGAAACTCGGCCTCGCGTCCGGATAAGTCAGTTAGAAATTTCCCTTGCTGCAGATTGGAGGCGAGGGCTTTCCCGGTCTCGGTGAGCACGATTTGGCGCCGCGCGGTCAGTTCCGTGACCGGCGGCAGCATCGCGCGAAACACTTCGCCGATTGGCGCCAGATAGTACCCGGCAATCCAGTGCGCAAGCTCGATGAGTTTCGGCGTCAGCGCGGGAACCAGGTCTAGAACTTTCGCAACCTCGCGGATTTTCGTGTCCGGGGGCGGCGTGTTGGCAAGTTCCACCACAACTCCTACCAGCGATTTCTTTCGAAAAGGCACCAGAACGCGGGAACCGGGCCGCACCTGCTCGCGCAACATCTCCGGTATGGAATAGGTGAACGTGTTGCGCAGCGGAACCGGAAGCGCGACGTTGCAGAAGGAAGCAGGCATGCCGTGGGTAGTGTAGCAGCAGCGGAACGATCGGAAAAAAATCCGCGCCATACGGAGCGTTCAGCGGCTGATCAGAATGATTCCAACGAAAATAGCGCCGATGCCGAACCACTGCGAAACAGAAACCTTTTCCCGCAGCAACAGCGCCGCCAGCGCCACGGTGACCGCTCCATAGAGCGATGCAAGCACGCTGACCACCGACGTCTGTTCCTGCGCCATCCCATAGTTATTGAATACGTAGGCGCAAGTGTCGAGCAGGCCCACGCCGAGCAGCATCGGCATATCGCGCCGCGGGGGAAGCGCCCGCGATTGCCCCGCGAGCAGCATCACCAGCGCCGTGGTCACCGCGCTTGTCAGGCGAATCAGCCACACCGAGGGTGCGCTCCCCACCAGCGGCACCACTCGCAATCCAAGCAGCCAGAACATCACCCCGAAGCAAACCGCGGAAAAGATCGCCCAACCGACTCCCAGTCGTTTTTTTGCCGGCCGGTTCGGATCATCGATTGGATTCGCGTCGTCCGGCGCGTGTTCTCCCCGCGCCACCACAATCACTCCCGCAATCGTCAGCGCCAGACCGGCGAGCCGCAACGCCGTAAGCCGCTCCCCGGTCAGGGCGGAAAGCACCATCGTCAGCACAGGATAGCTGGCCGAAATCGGCGCGACGATCGACAACTTTCCAATTTCGAACGAACGATAGAGCGCCAAGGTCGAAGCTGTGTTCAATACTCCGGCGAGAATTCCCCACGCCCACGGCTGCCATCCTGAACCGTCGAACAGATGCCCCCAGCCGCCAAGCCTCGGCATCGCCACAGTCACCAAACAGAATCCGCAGGTCTGCATGTACAGCATCGTGCGGAAAGTCCCGATGCGTCGCGTGGCATACCGCGCGAATAGATCCGCGGATCCCCAGGACAAAGCGGTGGCCAAGCCTAAAAGAATTCCCATGGCAAATGCTCTTTTACCTCACTCAAATTAGTATTTGCCCGCGATTGCTGCGAAAAAAACACTTGTCATCCTGAGGGGCGTGTCGTTTGCGCCCCGAAGGATCTCAACCTAAACCACGTGCGACCCGCCAACGTTGAGATCCTTCGCCTATCCTCGCTGGATAGCCTCAGGATGACACTGCGCCTGGAGTGTTTCGTAGTAGATGCTTCACAAGTGTGAGAAATGCGCACTACGATTTCGATTTCTTGGGCAGCTGCAGGCCGAGTTCGGCCATGACTTTCTGCAGGTCTTTCCACACGTCGGCTTTCGCGGGCGGGTTCCGCAGCAGATACGCGGGATGATACGTGGCCATCAGCTTGTGGCCGCGCCAATCCAGCCATTCACCGCGGAACTGCGAGATGCCTCGCGTGGTGTTCAAAATCGTTTTAGCAGCGGTGGCGCCAAGGCAAACGATCACTTTGGGATGAATCGAATCGATCTGCCGGATCAGGAACGGCGAGCAGGCCGCGACTTCGTCAGGCTCCGGAGCGCGATTCTCCGGCGGCCGGCATTTCACCACGTTGCAGATGTAGACGTCCTTGCGCTGCAAGCCCATTGCTTCGATCATTTGCGTCAGCAATTTCCCAGCGCGGCCGACGAACGGCAACCCCTGGGCGTCTTCATCCGCTCCCGGGCCTTCACCGACAAAAACAAGTTCCGCCCTGGGGTTTCCATCCCCAAAAACAATTTTGTTGCGGCCCTTGTACAGCTTGCAGCGCGTGCATTCGCCCAGGTCTTCGCGGATCTTCAGCAGCGTCTCGTCCTTCACTTTCTCCGTAGTTTCGAAAAGTGAGGGAACAGCAGGAGGCACGACCAGAGGAGGATGCATCACCACGGAAGCGATCTTTGCAGGCGCGGGCTTCGGCGTGGTCTTCGGCAATGCGGTCTCCTCAAAAGCAGGGGTGTGCAGCGGCGTGGAAACAACCTCTTCCGATGCTGCAAAGCTCGGGCCGCGATCCGTGTAGAACAAACGGATACCCAGGTCTTCGTAGTAGCGGAGGCGGTCTTCGATTTTCTGTTGCAGGGATGCGGGGAAACGTTCGGGCATGATGGGTTCAGTCGCCGGCGCGGTGGGAAGCGGGTTTACTGCGAAGCACGCCGCGCAGCCGCATTACTTCGTCAAGAATCCGCTGCGCCACTTCCGCTTTCGTCATCCGCGGCAACGGCAAATCGCGTGCGTCGCGCGAAAAGATCGTCACAATGTTCGTGTCTACGTCGAATCCGGCGCCTTCGGCGGTCACGTCATTCGCCACAATCAAGTCCGCATTCTTCGCGGTGAGTTTCTTGCGCGCGTTTTCCGCCATATGCTCCGTCTCCGCCGCAAAGCCCACCACCAAGCGCTCGCCCTTTTCTTTCCCCAACGTGGCCAGAATATCCGGATTAGGCTCCAGTCGAATCGTCAACGCCTCATTCTTCCGTTTGATCTTGGTTGCGGCCGGCTCGGCCGGACGGTAATCCGCAACCGCCGCCGCAAAAATCGCAATCGAAACCGGCGCAAAACGCGACTGCACCGCCCGCAGCATCTCTTCTGCCGTTCGAACATCAATGCGCTCGACCCCTTCCGGAGTCTCCAGCGCCGTCGGTCCGCTGATCAGAATCACTTTCGCCCCGCGGTGTGCTGCCGCCTCTGCCACCGCATAGCCCATCTTCCCCGAAGAGCGATTGGAAAGGAATCGTACGGGATCGAGGTCCTCGCAAGTCGGCCCGGCGGTCACCAGCACCGTCTCCCCGGCCAAATCCTGCTGCGCCTCCACAACTTCGCGCACCGCCTTGAGAATTTCTTCCTGCGCCGCCAGCCGCCCCGGCCCGGTCATTCCGCAGGCCAGGTACCCTTCGCCGGGCTCCACAACCCGCACGCCGCGCTTCCGCAGCATTGCCAGGTTCTCCTGGGTCGCCGGATGCTGCCACATATTCACGTTCATCGCGGGAGCCAGCACAACCGGCGCCGTGGAAGCGAGATAAAGTGTGGAAAGAAAATCGTCAGCCAGGCCGCGCGCAAACTTCGCCAACGTATCGGCCGTCGCCGGGGCCACCAGCAGCAGATCCGTCCGCTGGGCCACGGCAATGTGCTCGATCGCGGATTCCAGATTTGCGTCGCCGGATTCCCCGCCCATAAATAAATCGGTGATCACTTTTTGGCCGCTGAGCGCGGCAAAGGTAAGTGGTGTGATGAACTCGCGCGCAGCCCGCGTCATCACCACCTGGACGGTATGCCCCTCGGTCTGCAGCCGGCGAACGAGTTCCGCGGACTTGTAAGCCGCAACTCCGCCGGTAACGCCGAGGGTAATGCGCATGGAGACTTCGCGGGCGCGCTACTTGCGCCGCTTCGCGTTCTCCCTTTCCTCTTCACTGGGAAACGCCTCAGTGAAATCGTATTCGATTAATCCGTGGTTCACTTCGTCACACGCAATTCGTGTGGCCTTTTGCGTGCGCGGGTTCTCCAGCATCGGCGGCGCCCCCGCCATAATCTGACGGGCGCGACGCGCTGCCAGGACAACATACGCAAACTGGCTTTCGGGAGCTTTGGTTTGCACGGTCATGAGTGTTCTTACCCTCCAAATGATCCCAGAACTTTCTTCACCACTTCGCGGCGCCGCAGGCTCGAGCAACGCAGCGCCGTAACAATGGCCTGTGCTTCGCGTCCCGCTCGCTCCACGTCGTCGTTCACCACACAAAAATCGTAAAACTTTTCCGCCAACTCGATCTCGCCCTTGGCCTTTGCCAGACGCCGCGCAATTTCCTCGTCCGCGTCCATTCCGCGGCTGCGCAGCCTCCGCTCCAGCTCCTGGCGCGAGGGAGGAAGTATAAAGATTGCCACGGACTCAGGCAACTTTTGCTTCACCTGCGCGGCACCCTGGACGTCAATCTCCAGGACCAGGTCGATTCCTTTGCTGCGGGATTCGTCGAGCCACTTCTTGGGCGTACCGTAGGAATGCTTGCCGAAGACGCGCGCGTACTCGAGAAACTCGCCCCGGGCGACCATGGTGTCGAATTGCTCCGACGTGACGAAATCATAACATTTTCCGCTGGCCTCAGTCGCCCTGCGTGGCCTGGTGGTACATGACACGGAGGGCATCGTCCCCGGCAGCTCCAGAACTCTCTGCACCAGCGTGGATTTGCCGGACCCCGAAGGCCCGGAAAAAATCAGAAGCAGCGGCTCAATTCGCGTCGTCTCGCTCATTCGATGTTCTGGACCTGTTCGCGCAATTTTTCGATCTCCGATTTGATTTCCAGCGAGAGCCCGGTGATGGCCAGCGCTTCGCTCTCCACGCCCGGTGTTTTCGAAAGCATGGTGTTGGCTTCGCGGTGCATCTCTTGCAGCAGAAAATCCAGTTTCTTGCCGAGTTCCCCCGCGCCGTCGAGCAGTTTCGTGAATTGCTGCAGGTGGCTCCGCAGCCGGTCCAGCTCTTCGCTGATGTCGCTGCGTTCGGCCAGCAGCGCTGCTTCCTGCGCCAGCCGCCCTGAATCGATTTGCGCGCCATTCAGCAATTCCTTCAGGCGCGATTCCAACCGCCGCGCAAATGCCGGCCGCAGCGTTTCCACCAGCCCGCGCACTTGATCCGTCTGTTCCGAAATCCGCACCAGCCGCGCGCGAAGTTCTTCCGTCAGGTGGCGGCCTTCCGTGCGGCGCATCTCGTCCATTTTCGACACCGCGTCGGCCAGCATGGACTCCAATACCCTGCCCAGTGCTTCCTGCTCTTCCTCCGAATCGGGCAGTGCCGGCGCCAGCCCGCCGATCACGCCGGGCAAACGCAATAACGAAACAAGATCCAGCTCGGCCTTCGCGCCGGTCTGTTGCCGCAGCTCATCCGCGGCGCGCAAATACGCCTGCAGCAACTCGCGGTTCACGTGTACGGGCGCTGCTTCGCCGGGTTCCACGTTGATGTGAAGATCAATGTGCCCGCGATGGATGCGATTCTTCACCGCCTGGCGAAGCCGCAGTTCGTAGGGCTCCAGCGAATCCGGCATCCGCAGCTTGATGTCCAGGAAGCGGTGGTTCACGCTTTTCACGCTGATGCGGATCGCCCAGCCGTCGTGCTCGCCGCGGACCATGGCGTAGCCCGTCATGGAGCGGCATTCGAGTTTTGCGGGGACTTCGTGTCGTGCTTCGGTTCCGGTCTTTGGGGTCATGTGGGATTGCTCGATTTCATGGGTTCGGTGGAGGCTGCGCCCGCCGGGGTGACTGCGTCCTGATCGGCGAACTGCAAATCGTGCAGCCGCGCGTAGCTTCCGCCCCGGGCCAGCAGTTCCGCATGCGTACCGCTCTCGCGAATCTGCCCATCCTCCAGTACTAGAATTTTATCGGCTTTGCGGATAGTTCCCAAGCGGTGGGCGATCACAAATGTGGTGCGTCCGACCATCAGGTTGCCGAGCGCCTTCTGCACGTAGAGTTCGGACTCGGAGTCGAGTTCGGAAGTCGCTTCGTCCAGGATGAGGATCGGGGAATCTTTCAGAATCGCGCGGGCAATCGCGATGCGCTGCCGCTGCCCGCCGCTCAGCCGCGTGCCCCGCTCGCCAATCAGCGTGTCGTAGCCCTGCGGCAACTCCTGAATAAAATCGTGCGCCAGCGCCGCCTGCGCCGCTTGCACCACGCGCTCGCGGCTCACGTTGGGTTGGCCATAGCAGATGTTATTCCACACCGTGTCGTAGAAAAGAATGTTTTCCTGCGTGACCATGGCGATCTGCCCTCGCAGGGAACTCAGCTTCACACCGCGGATATCCCGGCCATCCACGCGAATCGTTCCGGAAGTGACTTCATAAAAGCGGGGAATGAGATTCACCAGCGTGGTTTTCCCCGCGCCGCTCGAACCAACGAACGCGACCAGTTCTCCTTTGCTCGCGGAAAAACGGATATCACGCAGGATGAGTGTGGTGTCGTAGGAAAAACTCACGTTCTCGAATTCGATTTCACGGGAGAAGGATGGCAGTTCCCTTGCATCGGGCGCGTCCCGCTCTTCTTCCTTCATGTCGAGATAGGCGAAGACCTGGGTTGTGGCGCCCTGGGCCTGCTGAAGCTGTTGGTAGACTGCGCCCATGCGCTTCACGGGTTCGTACGACTTAAGGAGTGCATAAAGAAAGGTGAAGAACAAGCCGATAGTGAGTTGCTCGTGGCGAATTTTGTCGCGGGCATAGAGCAGCAGCAACGAGATAACTACCGGCAGCAGCAAATCCATCAGCGGCGAGCTGATCACCTGTGCGCGAACCCACCGCATCGTCTCGCGCAGCAGGCGCTTTGCCGCGGCGCGAAACTTTCCGATCTCGAAATCCTCCATGCCAAACGCTTTCACTACACGGTTGCCGGCTACGGTTTCCTGCAGGATCTGATTCAGTTCGCCGAGCTTGTTCTGGCTGCTTTCCACGGAATGCCGGATTTTCCGCCCCAGCCTGCCAATAGGCCACGCGATCAGCGGCAGAAAAATGGCACAGCCCAGAGTCATCCTCCAGTCCACATAGAGGAGCACAGAGAGAAAAGCGAAGAAAGAAAATGTCTGGCGAAACACTTCAGCGAGATATTCGGAAAGCGCGGGGCGCGCGCGTTCGACATCATTGATCACGGCAGACATAACCCGCCCGGCCGGCTGTTGTTGGAAGAATCCGATCGGCTGGCGAATGATTTTGGCGTAAACCTCATTCCTAAAATCAGTCAGCGCGCGGAGCCCCGCAAACTGGACCAGCGTGCTGCCGCCAAACTCCGCCAGCGACTTGACCGCAAACACCACCAGCAGCGAGATGGATACAACTGCCCACACGTTATGAATGCTGTGCGGAAAAAGGTGGTTCAGATAAAAAGTCGGCCCGTGGGGAATCGCGAATAGCACCACGTTCGAATCCGGCGCCGCGGGATTCAGCACCCGGTCAATGATCGGTTTGATCATCAGGCCAATCACAGCCTCCGCCAGGCCCACAACTAGCAGCAGCGCCACGCCCAGGCCCATCGAAAACCGGTAAGGCGCGGCATAGCTCGACAGCCGTTTCAGTTGTGGCGACAGAAAGGAACCCACTCCCCTGCTCCTGACAAATTCGCGGAACACCCACTCTGTACGCTATGCGGCAGTGCCCAGCGTGTCAAGTTTTGGGAGAAAGTTGGGAGCTAGAGATACCCGATTTAACGCAACAGTTGAGGATGTTGCTAAGGCCGCTTACGGAGCTCGCAAGAAGCCGTCCATGAGTGGGTCTGGCGTTCTATAGGATTGAAATGAAAGTATTCACAAGTTTTCGTATCAATCTGCTTTGACCATTCAGGAAGCTGACCATCTATTGGGCAAACGTTCTTATGGTCCATCTCCCTCTCACAGCCTCCTGCAACAATTAGGCTGAGGAGCAAGGTTAGTCGGAAGATTGTCATGCGGGTCTCCGGGCCAAGAGGAAGCCAGCTACTTATCGATATCGCGGTGGGTGACGCGCGTTGCGAACTTGTGCTTATCTAGGGCTTTCTTCAGCCATTCAGCCATCATCACCGAACGGTGCTTTCCGCCGGTGCAGCCGAACGCGATCGTCAGGTAGCTTTTGCCTTCTTCAATGTAGTGCGGAATCAGGTAGGTCAGCAGCCCCTGCATGCGGTGCAGAAATTCCCCAGTCTGCGGAAACGACTCGATGTACCGCCGCACCTTCGGGTCCTTGCCGTTAAACGCGCGCAGCTTCGGCACAAAATGCGGATTGGGCAGGAACCTCACGTCGAACATCAGGTCGGCGTCCGTCGGCACGCCGTACTTGTAGCCGAAGCTCACCAGCGAAACCAGCAGCGGCCGCTTGCTCTCCGAGCGGAAGCGCTCGTCCACGAAATGCCGCAGCTCGTGCACGTTGAACTGCGAAGTATCGATCACCACGTCGGCCAGTTTGCGGATCGGCTCCATCAGCGCGCGCTCGTGCCCCAAATTTTCACGCACCGAAAATTCGCGGCCCAGCGGATGCGGGCGGCGCGTCTCGCTGTATCGCCGCAGCAGCGCGTCTTCATGCGCCTCGATAAAAACCAGGATGATGGGATGCTCCTGCCGCAGATGGCGCAGCAGGCCGGGCAACTTCTCCAGTTGCTGTCCCTCGCGGGCATCCACCAGCAACGCGGCACGCGCGAAATCGCCTTCGCCCGCCGCGTGCAATTCCGCAAAAATCGGAATCAGCTCGACCGGCAGATTGTCCACGCAGTAGTAGCCCATGTCCTCAAAAGCCCGGAGGACCGTGCTTTTCCCGGAGCCCGAAAGCCCGGTGAGGATGACAAGTTGGCGGCCGGCGGCCTGGCGGGGGCGGGGTTTGCGGCTGGAGCGCTTCACGATGGCAAAGGCCTAGCCTTTGACCCGGCGCTGGTGGGTGCTGGGAATGCGCATGTCCTCGCGGTATTTGGCGACCGTGCGCCGCGTAACCTGAATGCCGGTTTCTTCCAGCTTCTTCGCGATCTGGTCGTCGGTCAGCGGCTTCGTCGGCGTCTCTTCGTCGATCATTTTCTTCACCAGACGCTTCAATGTCAGCAGTGACATCCCGCCGCCCTCCGGCCCGTTCACCGCTTCGCTGAAAAACGAGCGCAGCTCGATCACGCCCTGCGGCGTGTGCGCATACTTGTTGGCAACGGCGCGGCTGACGGTCGAGGGATGCACGCCAACGTCCTCGGCAACTTCCTTGATCATCATGGGCTTCAGCTCGTCCTGCCCCTTGTCCAGAAACTCCGGCTGCCGCGCGATGATGGATTGGCATACGCGCAAAATCGTGTGCTTGCGCTGCTCGATATTCTTCATCAACTGAATTGCCGCGGTGAAGCGCTCCTTCACGTAATTGCGGACTTCCTTGTCGGCGGCGTCGCGGACCAGCAGCCGGCGATAAGTCGGACTCAGGCGCAGCTGCGGCATGTCGTCTTCATTCAGAAATACCTGCCACGCGTCATCCACCTTGCGGAAATACACATCCGGCTCCACCAGTCGCGGCTCCGTCTTGTTGTAACGCAGCCCCGGCCGCGGATCGAGCTTCTTGATGGTGTCAATCGCGTGCTTCACGATATCCGTCGGACGGTTCAGCGCGCGCGCAATCTCCTTCAACTGGTTCGACTGCACCTGCTTCAGGTATTCGGAAACGATCTGCTGCGCCAGGGTATTTGTCGGATCGAACGCCTTTAACTGCAGCAACAAGCATTCGCGCAAATCCCGCGCGCCAACTCCAATCGGATCAAAATCCTGTACCACCGCGATGGCATCCTCAATGTCGTCCTGCGAATATTTCCCGTCCTGCGCCAATTCCTCGTTCGAAGCGGTCAGGTACCCGTTCTCATCCAGATTCCCGATGATGTTTTCTACGATCTCAATAACCGCATCGGAGCAAATTGAAACGCTAAGCTGCCAGGTAAGGTGATCCGTCAGCCCCGCGGGAGAAGAAAGAAACTTTTCGAACGACGGCCGTTCGCTGACTTCGCGCTCCTGCGACTGCCCGCCATCGCCGCCCGTATCCAGATACTGGTTAAAAAAACTTCCCACATCAAACTCATCAAACGGATTCGGTTCCGGCTTCTCCGGAACCTTCTCCGTCTCCGCCTTCAAAAATGTTTCGTCGCTGTAGTTGTCGCTGACCGTCGGCTCTTCCGAAAGCTCCTCTAGCACCGGATTCGCGATCATCTCCTGGTTAATCATCTCGCGAAGTTCCAGGCGGTTCAGCGCCAGCACGCTGACCATCTGCACAAGGCCGGGCGTCAGAATCTGCTTCTGCGTCACCCTGAGGTTAAGTTTTAGTCCTTGCCAGGCCATGGTTGTCTGCTTGCTCTGTCCTTAGCTTAATCCTAATTCAGGCGGAAGTTGTCGCCGAGGTACACCCGCCGGACCTCCGGATCGTTGCTCAACTCCTGCGGCGTGCCTTTCTTCATGATTTTCCCATGATTCACGATGTAAGCGCGGTCGGTAACATTAAGAGTTTCCCGGACGTTATGGTCGGTGATGAGGATGCCAATTCCCGAGCGGCTTAATTCCCGGATGAGATCCTGTAAGTCCTTCACTGTCAGCGGGTCAATGCCCGAAAACGGCTCGTCCAGCAAGATAAAGGAAGGCTGCAAAGTCAGCGACCGCGCAATCTCCAGCCGCCGCCGCTCGCCGCCGGAGAGCATATAAGCCTTGCTATGCCGCACCGTTTCGAGGCCCATCTGCGCCAGCAACTCTTCCAATCGGTCACGCTGCTGTTCGGGAGTAAGCGGCAAGGTTTCCAAAATCGCAAGCAAGTTGTCTTCCGTTGTCAGTTGCCGGAAAACCGAAGGCTCCTGCGGCAGGTAGCTGATGCCGCTTCGCGCGCGCTGAAACATCGGCAGGTCCGTGATCTCTTCCTGGTTCAGCAGCACCCGGCCGGAGTCCGGCCGCGCCAGTCCAACGATCATGTAAAAGGTGGTCGTTTTGCCCGCGCCATTCGGCCCCAACAGGCCAACTACTTCGCCTTGAGCAATTTCCAGTTCTACGTTGTCAACGACTTTGCGTCCCCGGTAGGACTTGCTTAGGTCGACGCCATGGAGTGTGGGCATTCCGCATCACGCGGGATCGCTGGGCGGTCCCTCTATCTTTGAACCCGGTGCTTGGTCAGAGTTCGCAAGCCATTTCCCGAATCCACGACGATGGTATCATCCGCTCTATAGAAGGTCAATTCACGGCCGGTTGTAGTACCTTCGACGGGATCAAAAAGCGTCGGAGTTCCCCCCGTCAGCACATATTTTTCTTCCGCGGCCGTGTACAGTCCGCGCTCCGCGGTGCCTCGACGGTCTCCCTGCTCCACCACCACGCCGCCCGTTCCCACCGCCCGGCTGATTTGCGACGTTCCCCCGCCCCCTTGCTTGTCGGCCCCGGTCCGCGTAAAGAACAATTCCAATTGCGGCGCGCGCATTTTCTGGTCCGCTGATTGCACGAACACATCCTTTTCCAGGTGCGCTCGGTTCTCCGCATCCCAATAGGTCAGCAATCCGGAAGAAATGTGCCACACGGGGGCCGATCCGGGACTCGCGCCTGGCTGCGGAGCCTGCGGAAAAACGGCTCGCACATTACCCGCGGCATTCAAAACGCGCGAGGGCCGCAGCAGTTCAATCGACTCGGCTTCCAACACCGACGCCCCCTGCCACAATCGCGCGTGCCCCGTATAAACGGCGCGCCCCGTTTTCGAATTCGCGCGCATACGGTCCGCGGATAGATTCGCCGGCACGGAACTCATCTGCAGCGACGAACCTTTCGAAGCAAAGTCCGTCGAGCGCACCGGACCCTCGGCCTCGATCTCGCCGGTGGACTGAAAAAAAGTAATCTTCGGCGCGTGCGTTTCACTGCCCGCGTCGCGCACCATCGCCTGCCCGGTCAGTACGGTTGTCTGCGCCGCTCGCGCGAACACCGCCTGCTGCGCTTCCGCATTGCGGTCCGCCTCCTGCAACCGCACATTCCCACGTAGCGTAATCTGCGACCAGTCGCCTCCTGCGGATAGTTGCGCTACCCCAGTTGCCGAAGTTGCGGTCTGCGCCGGCCGCCCGGGAATTTCCCGCTGCGATTGCACTGCGCCCGAAGCATTCAAGAGTTGCGGCTTCCCCAGCACGCTGAAATCCAGCGCCAGCGTGTCCGCCGCCAGTTTCGAACGCACCGCCGCCGCATCCAGCCATTCCATCGCGCCACGTTCCAGCGTTTCCGCATGCTGCACGCGATTCGCCTCGCCCGCCTTGCCGCCGGTAAAAGTCAGTTGCACCGCGTTGCTGGTCAAGCTGCGCGTCATCCCAGACTTCGAATCGTGGCCGTTCACGCGAACATCCCCGCGCAACGTCAACAGCCTGGCCTGGTTCAGCCCGGGCCACATTTCCATTTCGCCGCTCTCCGCCTGCAGATTGCCCGTCGGCGACGTCCCCTGCACCTTGCCCTCGGCCACGATGCGGCTCGTCCATCCCTGCGGCGAAAGATGCGCGGTCAGCTTGTCTGCCCGCAGCGTCGAATCTCCCCTCGCGCCATGATTCTTCACCTCGGGCTGCTGGTTCAAAGGGCCGGGCGCGGCAACCAGCGTCTGAGCGCGGAATTCCGCATCCAACAACAGCGTGAATTGTCCGGCCGTCACCTGCTGGCCCGAACTCAACGCGGTCGCCGGACCTGCCAGTTCCACGCTGTGCCCAACTTTGTCTATCTGCATGCTGCTGCCGCTCATCTCCACGTGTGCCGGAAGCGTAGTCCCCTTTTTCGCCGCAGCGTCGGCGGCAGGCTGCATCTGGATATGCACATCACGAATCAACCTCATCTGGCCTTGCTCGGATTGATAGAGCGCCCCAATCCCATCGCCACCGCCATTCGGAAACGAAAATTTCACCAACTGCACCGTCTGCGCTCGCCCGGTCGCGCGCTCAAATGTCACGCCGCTGGTATCAATGTGAATGATGTTCGGCCGGCCGCCGGGATTCGCGGCCGCGCGCGACGCATCCTCGGCACTCTGCAGTTCGAATTGCACTTTTCCGTCGCACTGGATACTGCCGTCGGTCTTCGCATACCGGCAGCTCTGCGTATGGATCACGTCGTTGCGATCGCCGTTCTTCCCAAACACCTTGATCTTCACGTCTTCCAGCAGGCTGATGTCCTGGCCGCGCAAATCGGTGGACTTCGATGCTTCCAGATCGAAGATCGTCCGGTCGCCGTCCACTTTCTTGAAATGCAGCGTTGTGAACTGTTTTTCTTCGTTTTGCGGCAGGGGTGCCGGAGCATTTTGCTTTTCGCGGTGCGCCACCCACAGGCGGTGTACATAAAACCCGCCGGTGATGCCGGCAAGCGCGAACGCCAGAAAGGCAGACCACCGGGCGTAGCGAGCCGCGTCGCGTCGATTCATCTTTTCAGTTAATCAAAATTTCGGTGGAGTGTATAGACATCGCGCGGAACGCGCGAAATCAGCCCGCCGCTTCGCCCGCCGCGGGTCCATCCATCGGCAGGATGCCCATGTTCGCCGCCGCCACGCGGTCGCGGTTCGTGTTTTTCACCAGGTACATGGCTTCGTCCGCCAGGTGCAGCAGGCCTTCCTTCGACTTCGAATCCACGGGATACGCCGCAAGCCCCAGGCTCGGCGTCAGGTGGATGTTCAACCCTTCCGCCTTCAGCCAGACTGTTTCGCGAATCAAAGTATGCAGGCGTCTTGCAACGTTGATGGCATTTTCTTTCGAAGTCTGCGGCAGCAACAGCACAAATTCGTCGCCGCCATACCGGAATGCGAAATCGATCAGCCGGCAGTTGGTCTTCAAAGCTTCGCCGATTTCCGCCAGCAGTCGCGAACCCACCAGGTGGCCGTGCGTGTCGTTCACCTGTTTGAAATGATCCAGGTCAATGAACACGATCGAAAATTCGTAGTTGTACCGCTGAGAACGGTAAATCTCCGTGTCCAGGATGAATCCCATGTGCCGCGCGTTGTAAAGGGAAGTGCAGTCGTCCTTGATCGTCAGTTCGTGAATCCGCTTCACGTGCCGCGCGTTTTCCAGGGCAATCGCCGCGAAATCCGAAAGCGCTTCCAGCAGCTTCAAGTCCCGCGGGTCAAACCCCTCCGGCCCCACGCAATTGATCAGCTCGATCACGCCCAGGCAGGTCTCCCGGAATTTCACCGGCACCGCCACAATCGATCGCGTCTCCATCTTCGTCTTCTCGTCCACTTTGCCGAAAAACCGCGTGTCCTTCGAAGTGTCCGGCACAATCACGATTTCGCCGTGCTGCGCCACCCACCCGGCGATTCCCTGCCCCACTTTTACCCGCACATCCTTCAGCGCCTGCGAAGCCTTGCCCACCGCCAGCTCGAAATACAGTTCCTGCTTCGGCTCGTCCAGCAGCAACAGCGACCAGTTGTCTGGACGCAAAAATTCGTCGATCTTTTCCATGATCGTCCGCAAAACCTGGTCAAGTTGCAGGGAAGAAGTGAGCGCTTTGCCCAATTCCTGGAATACGGCAACTTCCCCGGCTTCGCGCTGCTCCGAGGGCACGCCCGGATTCCTGCGGCGGTCCACAGCCGGGAACTGTTTGATTTCCTCAACGCTCACGTAAGTCGGTTTCTCCGGATAAAGTGAAACACTAAGCTTTTGATGCCCCTGGGGGACATCGAGTTTCGACACCTGTACCACCCAATCCCGGTCAGTATAGGCGCCGCTCAAAACCCCGCGCAAGCCGCGCGTGGTACAGGCGTTCCCATTTCGCCATCCTGAGGGTATGGGTGCCGCACCCTGCGCAATTGAGGGTGCGGTTTCATTACCACAGAACCCTGAGACCCTTGTACAGGCTGAATTTTTCGTCGCAAGTCATCACCGGGATCTCTTCGCACATAGCCTGGGCAATGATCTGACGGTCGAAGGGGTCCGCGTGCAGGGACGGGAGATCGAAAAGAAAGAATGCATGGTTTGCTGTGTACGGCAATACTCGGATGTCCAGATCCTCAAGCGCCTGGCGTAGGTCTGCGGGGGAAAATCTCAATTTGCCGCGGGCTGCTTTGATTGCGATCTCGGAAAGAGAAATCGCACTCAGCTCCAGGATGTTTTCCGCGTTATGCAAAATGCCAGTCGCGCGCTTGGTGAGCCGTTCCGGTGACTCAACAGCGAAAATCAGGGCCACCGTGTCCAGCAACAACCGCACTTACTCGCGCCCTTCGACGAAAGCGTCGGCTTCCTCGTCCGACATGGGTTTCCACCAGTCGGCGTCGCGAATGCGGATTTTTCCTTTCAGTGTCCCAAGCTTCCGCTTTTTGCGGCTGGGCCTTTTTGTCCGGATGATGTCTACGGCGGGGACACCGCGCCGGCAGATGGTCACTGTTTCGCCATTCTCGACAGCCTTGATCAGCTCGGGGAGCTTGTTCTTGGCATCCGCCACGCTAACTTTCATGGCCTAATGATAGCTATCTAATATGGCTATGTCAACGCCAGAGAACCGGCGCCCACTCATCTGCCGTCACAAGTTGCGGGATGACGCGAGCGAATTCGTAATCTTACGAATTCTTCTCTCCGCCGGGTCTCGCGCGGGATGGTTTCATCAGGCGAAGGACAAGCACAAGCAATACGAAAATGCACGGCACCGCAGCGATGCCGGCAACGACTAGAAAATACCCCCGCAGACCGGCCATCAACCCGGCCACCAGCTTCAATATCAAATCCATTCCCAAAGTGTAGCCGAACAATCCCCTGGGTGCGGCGGCAAGCCACCTCATGTGCGTAAAACACTGCGCCGCCCCACAAAGGAAAGCGCTTCAGTCCATTCGCCGGTTTCCACGAATCTGTGCTTCCCGCTCACACGTCACTGGTAGCCGGTCGCTTCTCGCTGATAGACTCAAGTCTACGGATAGGGGCATGGCCAGGGGAAATTTCGGAGAACGCCTAAAACGCGAACGGGAATTGCGCGAGGTTACGCTGGAGGAAATCACTCAAGCAACGCGCATCGGCTCTCGTTTTCTGGAAGCCCTCGAAAACGAAGACTGGGACAAGCTTCCCGGCGGCGTCTTCAACCGCGGCTTTGTCCGCTCCATCGCCCACTATCTCGGCCTGAATGAGGAAGTATTTCTGGGTGAATACGATCTGGCGCACGGCGCGCACGCCGAACAGCAGGCCCAGAACCACACACAGAAAATCGAGGAGCGCATTCCCCAGACTCCGCTCTGGATTCCCGCGGCTTTGGCCGTTGGAGCTCTGCTGCTGGCCACCGCGCTTATCTTTGGCGGCATCTACGGCTGGCGGAGATTCGTCCGCCACTCCCCTGCAAAGCCGGCATCGGGCCTCGCTTCGCCGGCAGTGAACTCATCCCTGAACGCGAACGCTGCTTCACTCCCGATTCCCAGCACAACTTCCCTTCCTTTCACCAACCCATCTGCTGGCTTGCCCGCGCTGCCCCTGGATCTTTCCGTCTCCGCCAGTCGCACCACCCGCGTTCGCGTGCTCGCCGACGGCACCCTGGTCCTGGATGACGCCGTCCGAACAGGAGAAAATCGCCACTTTCCCGCCAACACCTCATTTGTCGTCGCCTCGGCCGACTCCAGCGCGGTGTTGCTGGAATTGAACCGCGAAGTAATGCCGTCCATCGGCTCCCCCGGCACCTCCGGTACAATTACCCTGACAAGGAAGAATTTGAGGCAGGCAACCGGTGGAAACTCTCAGCCCTGAAGTCCTGGAAGATCTGCGCCACGGCCGAGCGCCGCGTGAGCGAAAAATGGCCGTCTGCACCACCGGCGCGCATCTCGCTCCGGTCGACCGCGCGGAAATTCTGTGCGTCCTCTCCGAAGACCCCGATGAAATGATCTCCACGCGCGCCCAGGAAGCGATGCTTTCCATTGCGCCGGAAATCTTCGTTGACGCGGTGAAACGCGAGGCGGCCGTTCACGCCGTATTCTCCTACGTCTCCAAGAAAATTCCGCGCACCCCGGGTATCGCCGAAGCGATGGTCGCGAACAAACATTGTCCGCCGGAGTGCCTGGTGCCGCTGGTTCCCTATTTTTCACCGGCCATCGTGCAAAGCCTTTTGGAAGAGTTGGATCGCGTCACCGCTCATCCCCACCTGGCCTCCATGCTCGAACACTCCGCCTTTGTCACCCCGGAGCAGAAAAAAATTCTGGAGGATTTCCGCAGCACCCACATCGATCATGGCCACCTGGCCGATGCGGCCGCTGATGCCGAGCCGGACGCGGGCCGCCGCCAGACGCTTCTGCAACAGATCGGCCACATGACCGTGGCTCAACGCGTGCAGTTTGCGATGAAGGGGAGCTCTGAAGCGCGACGAACCCTGATCCGGGACTCCAACAAAGTCGTACAGCGCTCCGTGCTGCAATCGCCCCGCTTGACCGATCAAGAGGTGGAGGCGTTCGCCGCCATGGCCAACCTTACCGACGAAATCCTCCGCCTGATCGCCGGCAACCGCAATTTCCGCAAGAACTACGTCGTAGTTCGCAACCTGCTCAACAATCCGAAGACTCCGCTGGACGTCACCCTGCACATGCTGCCCGTACTCACCCCTTCCGACTTAAAGAAACTGGGCATGAATAAGAATGTCCCGGAAACCTTGCGCTCTTCTGCCTTGAAGCTGCAGCGCACCCGCGCCTCCACACAGAAGTAAAACGCCCGGAAAATGGGATAATGCCCAGGCTGGTGCGTTAACGTTCGGACTTCCCGCCAACGGAGGGTGAACTCTATGCATTCGAAACTGTTTGGTTGGTCCGTGCGCGTCGCCGCCGTGCTCGCGATCGGCGTCGCAATCGCACTCGCTTCCCCCGGTTCGCCTCAGGCGGGTTCCGATCCGTGGACAAAAGCTCAGACCGTTCAAGCCGCCGATCTGGCCAAGGAACTCGGGGACGCCAAAAACGCACCGACGGTATTGTTTGTCGGCTTCAAACGGCTCTATAGCTCCGGCCACATCAAAGGCGCTCAATATCATGGTACCGCCGGCAGTGAAGAAGGTTTGAAGGAATTGGCCGTTTGGGTTGCGGGCATTCCCCGCACCACCAGCCTGGTGATTTACTGCGGCTGTTGCCCGATGGAACGCTGCCCGAACATTCGGCCCGCGTTTAAGGCTTTGCAGGGACTTGGTTTCAAGAATCTCCGCGTCCTATTGCTCCCCCAGGATTTCGCCACGGATTGGGCCGGCAAAGGCTATCCCTATGACAAGGGCGAGTAGGACACGCGGGTCACTCTAAATTTGCCGGACTCAGGCTCGCCGCTTTCTTCCGATTCTGTTAACTGTTTGGCAAGTCTCCTCCACGCCAGTTCTTCCCGCAAATCTCCTTCACGTTAGTATGCCTTCCAGGGTCATTTCTCCAGGAGGCTTCCCATGCGGAAATGGTGTGTCTTGATCGTGATCGCGATTGCCTACGGTTGGATCGCGCTGGCGCAGGAAAGGCCGCAATACACCGAAGACGAAGGTAAGATTCTGGCGCTCGAGAATCTCTGGAATCGCGCCGAGCAGGCCAGGGACACGACGGCGCTTTCGCACATCTTCGCCCCGACCATGGTTTACGTGGATTACGACGGTTCGCTCAAGACCCGCGATCAATTCCTGTCCTACGTCAAAAACGATACGTCGGCCCCGGAGCAACTCGTCAGCGAAGATCTCAGTATCCATTCCTACGGCGAGTTCGCCGTGGTCACAGGCATCTTTCGCGGCAAGTGGACCAAAGGCGGAAAAACCACGGTGATGCGTGGAAGATACGTCGACGCCTGGGCCAAGCTGGGCGGCACTTGGCAATGCGTTTCCGCCCAAGCCACTCTCATTCAGCCCCATTGATCCAACCGGCAATAAATTCTCTAGCAGAACACCCCTGGACGGCGTGACTCTCCGACGGCTTCCTTGCTATTCTCGTTGCGTTCCAAATCGCTCCCGGGGTGAAACCTGTGAAAACATTTTTGAAATCCGCACTCGTTCTTGGCCTGTTCGCTGCGTTTCCGCTTCATTCCGCCGCGCAACAACCCGCTGATTCCCACTTCGATGGCAATACCTGGTGGTCGCACGTGAAATTCCTGGCCGACGATTCTCTCGAAGGCCGCGACACCGGCAGCGAAGGCCTGCGAAAAGCACAGGCTTATGCCGTCGAGCAGTTTAAAAATGCGGGGCTGGAGCCCGCGGGCACCGACGGGTTCTACCAGCCGGTTTCCTTCCTGCAATACGAACTCGATGAAGCGAAGTCTTCTCTCGCTCTTGTTTCAAACGGTCAAGCAAAGCCCCTTTCCTTCGCGGACGACGCGTTTTTCAGCACCCGGGCCACTCACGAATCCATCCAGCTCACAGCACCGCTGGTGTTCGTAGGCTATGGCCTGAAAATCCCGGAAAAGAATCTCGATGAACTGACCGGTTTGGATCTGAAGGGCAAGATCGTCGTGTACCTGGCGGGCTCGCCCTCGGACATTCCAACCGCGCTTGCTTCGCACTATCAGACGGCCCGCGAGCGCTGGAAATCTCTGAAAGGTGCGGGAGCGATCGGAATCGTGGCCATCATGAATCCCGCTTCGATGGACATTCCCTGGTCGCGAACATCCGCGAACCGCAATCATCCGGCGATGGATTTGGCGGGCGCGGAATTCAACGAAACTCCCGGCCAGCAGATTGGCGTCGTTTTTAACCCGGCGTCGGCGGAGAGACTGTTTGCGGGATCGGGCCACACCTTCGAGGAAATTGCGGCGCTAGGCAAGGATCGCAAGCCGCTCCCCCACTTTGCCCTGGCCGCATCCCTGAAAGCCGAAGCCACCGTGATTACCCGCAATGTCAAATCCGCCAACGTAGTCGGCAAACTGCGCGGCTCGATGCCCGGGTTGCAGGGCGAGTACGTGGTTCTTTCCGCGCACATTGACCACGTCGGAATCGGCGCGGCCATCAACGGCGACAAAATCTACAACGGCGCCATGGACGACGGCTCTGGCAGTGCCGCGGTGATGGATATCGCCACCAGCCTCAAAGCGCACCCGGAAACGCTGCAGCGCTCGGTGATCTTTCTGCTCGTCACGGCCGAAGAAAAAGGTCTGCTCGGTTCGAAATATTTCGCCGAGCATCCCACCGTTCCCGTGCAATCGATCGTTGCGGACATCAACATGGACATGTTTCTGCCCATCGTTCCTCTAAAGATTCTCAGGATTCAGGGCATTCAGGAATCGGACCTCGGCAGCAGCGCCGCAAAGATTGCCGAGTCCATGGGCATCAAGCCCATCGCCGACCCGGAACCCCTGCGCAACGCATTCATCCGCAGCGACCAGTACAGCTTCATCAAGAAGGGGATTCCGGCGGTGAAGGCGGATGTCGGCTTCGAACTGGGCACGCCGGAGCAGCAGATCTTCAAGGATTGGCTGACCAACCGCTATCACGCTCCCTCCGACGACCTGAATCAGCCGGTGGATCTGCAAGCCGCGGCGGCCTACGAGGAGTTCACCCGCCGCTTGCTGATCTCCACGGCCAACAACTCCGCAAAACCACACTGGAAAGCAGATTCGTTTTTCCGCCGCTACGCCGCGGACTGAACTTCCTGAACTCGCGAAACTTCCATGCACATCGACCAGTTGCGAAAACTCTGCCTTTCGTTTCCGGGCGCCACCGAGCAGATCCAGTGGGGCGATGATCTGCTCTTCAAAGTGGGCGGCAAGATGTTCGCCGTCACACGCCTGGAACCCGCGAAGGTCTGGATTTCGCTGAAAGCCAATCCGGAAAGTTTTGCGGATCTTGTCGAACGCCCCGGGATTATCCCCGCGCCCTATCTGGCGCGCGCGAAGTGGATTGCACTGGAGTCCCCGGACGCCTTGCCGGACGCGGAACTCACCCAACTCCTCCGCGAATCCTATGAACTCGTGCTGGCAAAGCTGCCGCGAAAAGTGCGGGAGTCGGCCGGAAAAAGGCCGGGGGCAAAGGCACGCGTAGAAAAAAACGTCCCGCGAAAATGAAAAAGCGGAAAGTGAAATAAAGGAAGAGGACGAATCAGGCCATGGCTTTGGAGCCGACCGTGCGCCGCAGCGGGCGAGCGCCAGGCAGCGGAAATGTCATTTTCCAGAAATTGGTTTCAGAGTTGACGAATTCCACGCCGACATAGAAGTGACCGTCGCGCTCTTTCTTGGCATACACCACGCGCGACTCCGTGGAGCGGTTGGTGTTTTCGTTCACCAGCAGCAGATCCTGTCCCGCCACCAGCGGTTCATCCATCACCAGTTGGCCGCCCTGCTTGTTGATGGAACGCGTCGCGCAACGCACACAAAATTTTTCGCCCTGATCGTTCACACCATGGGCAATTACCGGCAAAGTGAGAGTGACGCGCAATGTGCGCCTGCGCTCGCGATATCGAAAGTGTAAAACGCCCACGGGGACCTTCCCGCTGCGGACCGCATCAACCCGATTCGCACCGCTCTCTTTCCTCAATTCCAGAGAAACCTGCAGGAACTCGCATTCGAGGACTCTGCGCGGATTTCAGGAAACAAAAAAGACGCGGCTGACTCTGCGGATGATTCTGCCGTGCAGCACGCTCTAAAACAATAGCTGCGCCGTACTAAAATACACCTCGTCCTTTCGGTACGCCAGTACTTCCGTTAAGTTTTTTCAGATTTTCACGCAGTAGGGGAGGCGGAGCAGGGCTGGGGCGGCCTCGGCAAGCGGCCATACCCGGGACGTAGTTCCCGATAGGGAGCAACCTCGCTTACCGCTATCCCCATAATTTTCTGTTAATTACATCGAACCAGGGCATGCAATGAGGCGTTGGATTGCCTCACTTCGCGCTCCGCCACTTCCCCTGAAACGGCACAAACAATCCGCACGACGCATTCGAGTTAACCTCCCAACAGCCCCACAATCTCCACTTCCCACGGCTTCGGGCTCACCTCCAGCAGGGCAAGCGTCACCGGCAGTTGAAACCGCCGCGGCCCGGCGCTCCCTGGGTTCAGGTACAGGACTCCCTCCTCGACGTGCTGCCCGGCTTGGTGGGTATGGCCGCTAATCACCGCGTCGAAGCCCGCCGCCTGGGGTTTCAGGTCGAGATCGCGCAGATTGTGGATCACGTAAAACTGGTACCCGGAGGTTTCAACGACTGTGGTCATCGGCAGTTCCTGTGCCCAGGGCTGCGTGTCCACATTGCCGCGCACGGCGAACACGGGAGCTATAGCTTTGAGTTGAGTGAGGATTTCGGGTGCCCCGACGTCTCCCGCATGAATAATAAGTTGTACTCCGGCCAGGACATGTACCGCTTCCGGGCGGAGCAGTCCGTGAGTATCGGAAATGACGCCGATCCGCATTGACCCAGCGTGGTGACTAATCCTTGTCCGGCTCCCGATATTCCTCCGGAACGTCGTCTTCGGGAAATTGGTGCGTAACGACTTCGGAAACGTCGGGATCGGCGGCGTTTTCGACGCCCGATACCGCTTCCGCCTCGAAGGTCTGCCCCTCTTCCAGCAGTTCCGTCACGCTCTCGGAATCGATTCCGGTCCGGCCGGAGAGACCCTGGAGATCACCGGATTGTCCTCCGGTTCTGGAGCCGAGTCCCTTGCGCTGGAAACCAGCCAGTCCGGCGGACTCCGCCTTGCCGCGCGGGCGCGCCTTTGCAGCCTTCTTCTTGGGTGTTTTCTTAGCCGCCGGCTTTCTGATGGCCTTTGCTTTCTTTGCCTGTTTTTTCGGCCTGCGCGGCGCTGCTTTCTTCTTGGATTTCCTGGTTGCTTTCTTTTTTCCAGCCATTTGATGTGCTCCCGTCCAGAGTCTACCACCGACTTCGCCGTGTTGCGATTGCTGGCGGCGCAGTGGAATTTCCCCGTGCGCCGACTATAATGCAGGGAGAATCCGCACAATGGCAATCTGGCGCTTCACGCGCCAGGGACCGCTCGGGGGCAAAGTCGGCATGAAAAAAGAGGAACTCCGTGCCCGGGTAGAGGAAGTCGGCATCGTGCCCGTAATCCGCACGTCGTCATCGGACGACGCGCGATTTGCGGTGGAAGAAATTGCCAACGGCGGGATTCCCATTATCGAAGTAACGATGACCGTTCCCGGCGCAATTGAAGTCATTCGCGATCTCGTTAAGAAATTTCCCGAGGTCATTCTGGGCGCGGGTACGGTGATCGATGCCGAAACAGCCCGCGAATGCATCGCCGCGGGCGCGCAATTTATCAGCAATCCGGCGCTGGACCTCCCCACTGTCCAGCTGGTGGCGAAAAATCCCGGCGTGATTATGATGTCCGGCGCGCTGACGCCGACCGAGGTGCTTGCCGCGTGGAAAGCTGGCGCGGATTTCGTGAAAATTTTCCCGTGCTCGCTGGTGGGTGCGGACAACTACATTCGCACGTTGAAAAGACCCTTTCCGGACATCCCTCTGATTGCGGGCGGCGGAGTAAATCAGCAGAACGCGGCGCACTACATCCTCGCCGGCGTCTCCGCGATCAGCGTGGGCAAAGAGCTGATTCCACGGGAGTCCATGCTGCTGCACAAGCCGGACCGCATCCGTGAACTGACCAAACGCTTTGCCACCATCGTGCGCACCACCCGGGCCAGGCTGGCAGAGGCTCAAGCCCAGGTGGCCAGTTTTCGATAAGCTGGGCCAGCGCCGCCGTTTCTGAAACCACCCACCCCGGAATCTAAGGTTGGCGCTGGACGATCTGCAATCCGTTGACCCGGGCGTGATCGATCGTAAGTCCCCAGTGCAGATGCGGACCGGTGACGCGGCCGGTGGCGCCGACTTTGCCGATTTCCGCGGAAACTTCTACCGGGTCGCCCGCATGAACGCCGATCTCCGACAGGTGCGCGTACAGCGTGTAAATCCCGAACCCGTGATCGATGACCACGGTGTTCCCCGAGTAATAGAGATTTTCCGCCACCACGATTTTCCCCGATTGGGCGGCGAAGACTGGCGTGCCGGCCGCGGCGGGAAAATCTACGCCGGCGTGCGGCGAGCGGGCCTCGCCGTTCAAAACGCGGCGGCGCCCGAAATTTCCTCCGGTCGTCACGCCTTTTAACGGCAGGACAAACTTCCCTTTCCATAAAACTTCCGGCGTCACCGTATCGTAGATGGCCTTCATTTTTTTCTGGTCTTCTTCGGCGCGTTTCTGCTGCTCGGGATCCGGCTGGACGAACTGCTTTTCCACGCTCAGGCGTTCCGTGGGAAATTTTCCGGTCCGCACCGTGACCGGCAGGCTGCAGGCGATCGGCTTGCCGTCCGCCAAGCTCCCGGAGATTTTCAATTCGTATCGCCCCGCCGGTTTCTCAAGATCCACCCCAAGCAGCGCGTGCAGCGTCGTTGCAGCAGGCGTTTCCCGCCAGAGCGGGATGGGCCGGCCAGCCCATTCCGCCGTGAATTCCTGGAATGGTTTGGCGCCGGAAAGTTCGGCCAGCAACAGGCTGCCTTGGGTCGTGTTGCCGGAACTCAGCCTGAGAATAACGCCCGGGCTGCAGCTCTTTTTAACAGGCGCGGAAACCGGCCGCTTGGTTTGTGCCTGTCCAATCGGCGCGCAGAGGAACATCAACAAGAGGCATGCTCTCGACAATATGGTGGTCTCCATGAGGTTGTGGAACTTTGGTCAGGCTGGCATCTACAAGAGTAAGCGACCCTGCGCCGCCCGCGAAAGTAAAATTGCTCATAACCGTTCAGAACTGCAACGCTCAGCCACTGCGGCGATTCACGCCTAAATCTTCAGGCCCATCACGCGGATCAGTTTTTCTTCCACGCGCTTCAATTCTTTTTCCCGCGCGTGCTCTTCCCGCGTGCGGTCGTTCAGCGCTTCCTTCAGGAGATGAAGATTCTGGCGGAGCTCCATCTGTCCCAGCGCCAGGCGGCTCAGCGCCCACAGAGCTTCTTTCTGCTCGGAGTCCAGTTCACGCGGCTGCCGGTCAATCACACAGAGTGTTCCGAGCGCAAAACCATCTTCATTAACCAGCGGCGCCCCAGTGTAAAAACGGATGTGCGGCTCGCCTTGAACCATCGGATTGTCTTTGAAGCGTGGATCCTTCAGGGTGTCCGGCACGATAAAGAGGTCTTCCTGCTGAATCGCGTGCGCGCAGAAGGAAGTCTCTTTGGGGGTTTCCCGGATTTGCACTCCGACCTTTGATTTGAACCACTGCCTGTGTTCATCCACCAGCGAAAGCATGGCGATCGGAGTTTTGCAAATGTATGCCGCAAGAATCACCAGGTCATCAAATGTCTGTTCAGGTTCGGTATCAAGGATTGCATAGCGATCCAGGGCCGCGACTCGTGCGGCTTCCTGTGAGGGAGCGGCTGCGTCCATGGCTGCCTCCGTACGTGTACCTGCCGGGGATTGGCAGGATTGGGAGATGCATCATACTCCAGCGGGAGAGCTACTGCACAGGGGGAGTGGGTGATGCGGAGAACCGTGTAACACAACGCGAAAGTTTCAGTTTGGCAGTCGCGCGGCCTGTATTGGGAGTATACTTAACCGCAAAGGTACGCCAAAAATGCCCGCCCACTATTTCTACAAGCACATTGTCGTCGTGCACGGCATCGGGGATCAAGCTCCGAACGAAACCGCACTGGGTTTCATGAACGAATTTATTCGTTCGTTGCCGCAAGGCAAACAGTGGGAGCTGACGGTGGACAACCTGATCGAGTCCGTTGACAGCCTGATGACACCGGCGGTGCCTGGCGACCCGCACGTGCGCTCATTCCAGCCGGCAAACATCGTTTTTTCCGACACCACGGACGAGCGGACAATTGTCCATGTGATTGGGTTTTCCGAGGTGTACTGGCAGCCCATCGCCCGCGCACAGCTTCAACAAAACGGCGGGCTCTTGCCGGTTCCCATCCCCACCTGGGCCCGCTCCATTTCGACCCGGCTTCTCGACCCAGGGTACAAAATGGAGCAGTGGCGGGCGGCAATCGAAAACGTGGAGACCATGCTCGGCCTTCTGCGCCAGCTCGCCTTCATTTCCAAGAAAACCGGAGTGTTCGTGAAGGTGACCACGGACTTCCTGGGGGACGTGGAAATGTACGCGGAGAGCGATGAGATCCGCCAGAATATCAATCTGAAATTTTTTGAGGTCATGGCTCGCGTGGGCGAATTCGCCGCCAGCACCAGGGAAAACATCATTGCCCGGCGCGAATTGAAAGATCCCCTGGCCAAAGGGTTCGAAACGTTTCACGATTTCGAGGACCTCGAAATCTACGTGGTCGCTCACAGTGAGGGAACGGTCGTTGCCTACAACAGCCTGGTGCAGGCGGAAATGGTCCGCGAAGGGGCGGGAGTTCACGCTGGAGATCAGGAATTCGAACGCGCGAGTCAGGCGTATTCGGACGCGTATGCGATCGCCGCGGCGCGCAGCGGCGTGAAGCGGCAGAAGTTCGACTGGCTCCCTAGAGTAGCCGGGCTGGTCACCCTGGGATCTCCCCTCGATAAGCACTATTTGATTTGGCGCTCCCGGTTTCGCAAAAATCGTTTGAAAAATAATCCTTCGCGAAAGATCCGGTGGTTTAACTTCTACGATTTTAATGACCCCGTCGCCTACGCGATTGAGGAATTGCAAAAGCAGGAAGTGCCGGGAGTCGAAACCGACTCGCAACGAATGTTCGACATTCGCGATGGAGATCTGGGGTTCCAACGGTATCCAATCCCCGGTAAGGCCCACATCGAGTATTGGACCGACCGGGCCATACATCAACGGATCATCGATTCTCTGATGAAGCTCACAAACCGCGTCCCCGAACCTTTGGATACCAAATGGTGGGCTCCGTTCCTGCCCTTGTTCTCCTGGTTGGCCTACGTGCTTGGCCGCACTGCTACCATTGCGGCCGGCCTGTTCTTTTCCAACCGGCTGTTGCGCGAGCTTCCGCTTGATTCCCTGCGCTCCTTGCCGGTTTTCGATCGCTTTCATGCCATGATTTCAGCGCAGCCGTTAGGGCCGGAATCGGTCTTGTTGAATTACGCTTTCTGGCTGGCCGCGCCGATTCTCCTTATGAAATTCTTCTTTGAGGCCGAGCAGGGATTGGTTAATAACCGCAACTTGCCGGCGGGGTTCCGGTGGCTTCTGATGGCCGCATGGTTCGCGGTCGCTTTCATCATTTGCCTCTTCTTCAGGCCGGGCGGCTCCAATGGCGGAATTCCGAATCTGATGGGGTATGCCACCGGCCTTTTCACCACGATACTTGTCTGGAGACTTCACACAACAATCCACAGGGGACTTATCCAACTGTGGCGTTATACCAAAGTCTTGTAGGCTTTCTGAGCCACAGATCCGCGGCACGTCCCGCAGCAACCAACCTCTGTGTAATTTCCTCGCCCGTCGTTTACACTAGCCACGGTTCGCCTCCCCCTGCGAGAAGCGGGAACGCAAGAACCAAGCGAGGAACCATGCGGAGAACCGTGCTGCTGATGATCCTGAGTTTCACCTGCCAGACCGCGAGTTGGGCGCAGAAAGGTTCGCCGGTAGCTGCCGACCGCGAGCGCCAGCGGCAGAGTTTTGCGCACATCCTGGTGAAGGCAATCAATGCGGCGGAAGCCGACTACCTCAAAAAACACGGCGTTTACGCTAACTGGGACACCCTGATGGGAATCGGCGATTTCTCTTCGAATGGCACCAAGTGGGCCCCAGCCGATTTTCCCACCGTGGCGCACGCGCTTTACGGCAGCGGGGCGGAAATCGTGCCGGGCTGGAGGCTTCGGCTGCACCTTTCCAAGGCTGACAAAGCGTACGATCTGCTCCTGGAAGATGTAACCGACCCGAAATGCGGATACGCCGTTATTTCGGACGATCGGGGCTTGGTCCGCCAGGGCAAATCGATCGACTGTCCGCTCTAGTGAATATCTCAATCGATCTCAGGATGGAGTGAACTCAGGCGCGGGAGGAAATCTCAACCTGCTGTTTCTCTTGCTGCTGAAGTGGCAAGATCGAGAAATACTTATGCCGGCAGGGTTCGCAGCGAAACGCCGGAATGCGCAGATTCCGCCACACAATCCCAAACAACGAATCCACGTGTTCGGGCGCGATCCGCTTCAAGGCGGAATTGCCGCAGATCGGGCAGTGCGCATGCAGCGAACTGCTCAGCGACATCAGTCGGGCGTGGAACCGGGCATGGCATCCTTCGCAACGCCACGGGTACAGGCCGATCGCGCTGAGCACATAGTCAGACGACGTCTGGCGCCGCGACCTGCGCGCAGCATCCTGCTTGCAGATGGGACACTTCATCTGGCCAGGTGGATACCCCTCCGATTGGCACACAGGATAGGACAGTTGCCCAAGCTAGGCAAGGGCCGGAGGTACCAACTTCCCGGGTACAATAGTTCCAGAGGATGCTATGCCGAATTATACCGATGAACACGCCCAGGCCGGAATTGCCGCAAAGCTGCCGCAACTGGAAACCTGGCCGAATCAATATCCCGGATACGTCATCACCACGCGCTTTCCGGAGTATTCCTCCGTCTGCCCAAAGACCGGGTTGCCGGATTATGGGACGATCACCATCCAATACAAACCCAGAAAAGGCTGCATTGAGCTGAAGTCCCTGAAAATGTATCTGCTGGCCTATCGCAATCTGGGCATCTTTTACGAAAATGCCGTGAACAAAATGCTTCACGACATCGTCCAAGCAACCAAGCCGGAGTGGTGCGTGGTGAAGGGAGAATTTACCCCGCGCGGCGGGCTGAACACCTCCATATTTGCCCGCTGGCCCGAACGCCGTGGCTCCTCGAACGGTAAAGTTAAAAAGTAAGCAACTCCGGAGGAAGGGCATTAGACTTAGAGGATGTCTCGTTGGATAATCCCAACGAGCGCATCCCACGCGATTTGAACTTTCCGAGGAGGAAGAATGAGCATTTCTCCAAATGTTCCGAGCCCGCAGGAGTCCTACCACTACGAGGGCGGCGGAACACCCAGGTGGGTCACCATCCTGTTTGCCGTGTTGATAGCCGGAGTGGGGGCGATAGCCTATGCCGGATATTCAGCCCAGTCTCACCTGCAACAGGAGGTGACCAAAGCCCAGGACCAGAACAAAATCCTGACCGCGCAACTCGATCAAGCCAATTCGCGCCTGGCCGAATTGAAAGGCCAGATGGACGTCACCTCCCAGAAAATCGGAATGACCCAGGCCGAATTAGCCGAAGCCCGCAGCCGCGCAGAGGGCATCCGCAAGCAGCAAACGGCTTCCGACCAGAAACTTTCTGAAAAGATCGCCCAGGCACAGAAAGAAAGCGAAGAACACATCGGCGCGGTGGCCACGGACGTGACTGGCGCGAAAAAAGATATCGAGGCGACTCGCTCGGACCTGGAAGCCACCAAATCCAAACTGGATCGCGCACAGGGCGACATGGGCGTGATGAGCGGATTGATCGCTCACAATCATGACGACCTCGAAGAACTCAAGCGCCGAGGCGACCGCAACTATTATGAGTTCACCGTGCAACGCGCCAAGACTCCGCAACGCGTCGGCCCCGTCCAAATGTCCCTGAACAAAACCGACTCCAAGAAATCCAAGTACACCATGACCGTCCTGGTAGACGACAAAGCTATTGAAAAAAAGGATAAGACGGCCGGCGAACCGGTGCAGTTTTACGTGAAGGGCAGCGCCCGCACCGCCCCGTATGAAGTGGTTGTCTTCGACGTCGGCAAAAACGCCATCACCGGATATCTATCGACGCCCAAGGACGCCGCCAGCGCCCCGGCAGCTGCGGCGCCGGCAAAACCCTGACGAGCGCGTTCTTCTAACTTTTCGCCCGCGGCGCCAACTTTGTGCACTTCAACAAACGTTCGGGCTAAATCTCTAATGCAAATTCTCCGCGGCGCCCCCGGCGTTCTTTTCCTCGCGGTCATCGCGATCTTCTCCCCAGGAACTGGGAATGCTCAGGAAACGCCCGTTTCCGCCGGCCAAACAATCCGGCTCAATGTAGCGCGCGTAAACGTCGGAATCGTCGTCACCGAGGGAAAAGGAAATTTTGTTGCCGGGCTTCGCAAAGAGGACTTCCATGTCCTCGACAACGGTGCGGAACAACCCATCACGGAATTCGCGCCTGTCGAAGAGCCCGGGCAGGTGCTGCTCCTCGTGGAAGCCGGCCCCGCCGCCTATTTCCTTCAGGGCGCCAACCTCTTCGCGGCCGACGCCATGCTCAAAGGCCTCTCCCCCGAAGATCGCGTGGCCGTGGCCCGATACACGGACGCTCCTCTCGGCATTCAGGATTTCACCGCCGACAAAACCTCCGCGCAGGCCGCGCTCAGCAGCATCCAATTCAATTTGGGATTTGCCGACCTGAACCTTTCGAGCAGCCTCGCCAGCGTGCTGGATTGGCTGGATCGCGTTCCGGGAAAGAAAACAATCGTCCTGATTTCGACGGGAGTCGACACCTCTCCGGCTACCGCTGTGTCCGCGCTGCAATCTCGCCTCCAGACAGGTGACGTACGCATTCTGTGCGTTTCCACCAGCGGCCCGCTTCGCAACGGCAAGCAGGGCAGCAAAGCGAAGCTTCAGCAAACCCAGGATGAATTTGCGGCCGCGGACAGGCGCTTGCAGTCCATCGCGGAACTTACCGGCGGCCGCGCCTATTTCCCCATGAATGGCAAGGCGTTTCAGGATACCTATAAGGAAGTGGCGGAGATTGTCCGCCACGAATACAGCCTGGCCTTCGCGCTGCCCGCCGCAGACGGAGCAATTCATTCAATCGATGTGAAGGTGAACCGATCCGGCGCAACAGGAAAATCGGCGGCCTATCGCGTGGATCACCGCAAGGGGTATCAGGCGCCGAAGCAACAATAAAGCAGCGCGTTGCTAGTCGAATTCTTTCATCATCCGGGCCATTTCAATCAGGCGCCGGTCCACTTTGCCGAAAACGGTGTTCTCTTCGAACGACCCGTCTCCATTGCGGTGCCCGGCCGCGTGGCCGGTAAGGAGCTCGATTCCCTGCTCGATCCGTGCCACAGGCCAGATGTGAAATTTCCCGCTGCTGACGGCGTCAAGTACGTCTTCGCGGAGCATCAAATCTTCAACGTTCGAAATAGGGATGAGCACGCCCTGCGACCCGGTCAAACCGAGAATCCGGCAAACGTCGAAAAATCCTTCGATCTTTTCATTCACGCCGCCAATCGCCTGGATGTCGCCCTTTTGATTCAGCGACCCGGTAACGGCTACGTCCTGGCGCAACGGTAGTTCGGATAGCGCGGAGAGCAGTGCGTAAACTTCCGTGGAACTCGCGCTGTCTCCGTCCACTCCGGAGTAGGACTGTTCGAAGCAGATGCTCGCCGCAAGCGAAAGCGGTTTATCCTTGGCGAAGCAGCTGCGCAGGTAACCGGCAATGATGTGCACGCCCTTATCGTGGAACCTGCCGCTTAGATTCGCTTCCCGCTCGATGTTGATCAGGCCGGCCTTGCCGAGCGCTGCGCTGGCGGTGATGCGCACGGGCTTGCCAAACGAATACCCGCCTATTTCGAGAACGCTCAGGCCGTTGACCTGCCCGACGCAGTCGCCCGAAACATCCACCAGCAGCGTCTTCTCCTCGATCATTTCCCGGATCCGGGTTTCCACCAGATTGTGCCGCTCCATCTTGGAGGCGATAGCAGAGCGCACGTGCGCCGCCCGAACCACATTTTCACCCGCGGCCGCGGACGCGTAATGCGCTTCGCGCGCGAGGTCCGCGATATCCACAAATCGCGCGGTTACCTTGTTCCGGCGGCCGGCCCTTCGAACGCCATACTCAAGAATCGCGGCGAAGGCTCCGCGGTCGAACGGAAAAAGGTTTTCCTTTTCGCTGAGCCCGCGAAGTCGGCCTGCATACTCCTCAATCACGCCGTCGGTCATCGGCATCTCTTCATCGAATTCCACGCGGACCTTAAAGATCTTCTGAAAATCTTCTTCGTACTCAAATAGCACTTCGTACAGATCGCGGTCTCCAATCAGGATCACCTTTACATTCAGGTCCACGGGCTCCGGCTTCAATGCGGTGGCCGTAAAGGGATAGAAAACTTCGACCGGCTGAATCTCCAGACGATTGTGATTCAGCGTGCGTTTCAGTGCGCGCCACACCCCTTGTTCGGAAAGCGCTTCGATGGCGTACATGATCAGGAAGCCGCCGTCGGCGCGCAGCAGCGAACCCCCTCGCAGGTCCATGAAATCGCTGGACCACCCGCCGCGCGCGTCGTAGGCCCGCTGGATGGTGCCGAAGAGGTTCGCATACGACGGCGTAGTCTCAAAAATGACCGGCGAATTGTCTTCGGCGTTGTGTGCCAGGATGACGTTTACCCCGTAGACCCGGAAAGGATCGCGTTCCGGCCCCGGCGATTTCTGCTGCTGAATTTCAGGCGTTTCCGGCGTTTGTTCTTCCTCCCCTTCGCGTTCTTTGAAGGGGCCAAGATTATCCAGGATATGGTGACGCACCTCTTCGAGATATTCCGTCACGCTCGTTCCGGGATATTTTTCCTTCAGCTCTTCAATGACTCCATCCACCAGCACCGAAGCCGCTTCTTGTTCCAGATAGCTCAATTCGCTGGCAAGTTCTCGCGAGAGTGTAAGCGTCTTGCGGTAAACGACCGTAAATTCCTGGCGGAACTGCTCATACTTGCGTTCGATCTCTTCCGCAACACCGGTTTCGAGCTTTCCCTCGTGCACCATCTTGGAAATATCTTCGATCGGCACCATCTGCCCCTCGAGAACCGGAAATATTTCCGGCAGCGCCACCGCGCCCACCTGCATGTGGCCCAGGGCAAACTGGTCGCGCGCGATGCGCCGCGTGAAATCGTCCATCAATTCCTTTTCGCGCACCGAAAAGCGCTCGACGATCCGCCCTTTCTGCCGCTGAAACGGTTCTCCTTCGAAAACCTGCGGAATTCGGCGGCGCAGAAAATCGATTCCCGCCTGGACGTCTTTCTTGAAGGTGTTGGCCGAACCTCGCGGCAGAACCAGCAGCCGCGGCCGATCGGGAATCTTGAAATTGTTGACGTAACACCGGTCCATCGAAGGTTTCGTGGCCGGGTGGAGCTCTTCGATCATCTGGGCGATGGTGCCGCCGCGGCTGGTACCCGCCAGGCCGCAGACAAAGACGTTGTAACCGGGCGCCGAGAGTTCCACGCCCATTTTCAGGGCACGCAAGGCGCGCTCTTGCCCGATGAACCCTTCCCGCTTTTGCGCCTGCGCGGTGGTTTCAAACGGAATGCGCGAAAGCTCGCAGCGCCAGCGCAGTTTCTCCAGTCCCAGTTCTTTCGGCTTATTCATGTTCATTTCTATCGATTTCGCCATTCGAGCGCGTACTCTAGCACACAGCGGTGCCGGAAGCCCTGAATTTAGCCCTGGCGGATGGCAAGAAGTTACGCGTTGGACTCTTCGAGTTCGCCCCGATGCTCTGTATACACGCGAAATACGCCCAAAGCCGCTGCCACTATGGTCGGACCGGCCACTAACCCGAGCAGCCCGAATACCTGTAGTCCGCCAAGAATGCCGATGAATATCAGCAGGTCGTTCAAGCGGGTCCTGTTGCGAAGCAGCAGTGGCCGTACCAGATTATCCGCTACCCCGGCCACCCCTCCGCAAATAATCACCACCAGCAATGCTTTTCCCCAGCTTCCGTTCAGGCCCAGCCAGAGCGCCGCCGGAACCCAGATCAGGGCCGAGCCGACCACCGGCACGATGGAGAAGAACGCGATCAATACACCCATGAACATCGGCGCGGGCAGACTTGTAATCGCAAAAGCCGTGCCTCCAAGTACGCCCTGGATGGCGGCGACCAGGAGAGCGACGGCGACGCTTGCAAAAATCAGGTCGCGCGATTCGCTGAGCATTTCGTCCTGAATCCTTTTTTCAAACGGAATCAGGTGCCGGAGGCCGCGAAGCACGGTTTCCCCGTCGCGGAACATGAAAAACAGCGCGAAAAGCAATATGAAGAGATCGACGAAAAAGGAGAAAAGATTCTTGACCATGCCCGCAAGACTTCCGGCGAGATAAGACGCGACCCTCTCCATCCCCTGCTGCAGCAGCCCCACAAATTCCAGGTCCTGCATGGATTGGGGCAAGTGTCGGCGAACGCCTTCAACCATGTTCATTGGCACGATCAGGCCGCCAGTGCTGATCAGATTGCGGATGCGCACGGTAATTTCCACTGCTTCGCGCCCTGCCACCAGCAGGACCACCAAGACGGGCACAATTAACACCAGCGTGACACCAATGGTCGAAAGCAAGGCCGCCTTGTTGACGGAGAGTCGTTTGTTCAGCCGGCTATACGCCGGAAAGAAAAATATGGCCAGCACCGCGGACCAGGCAAGCGGGATCAGAAATGGCGCGGTGATGCGGAACACCAGGTAGCCGAGCAAAAGCGGGGCGCCATAGGAAAGCACTGTGGTCAAGCGGTCACTTGTGGTGGTGTTGCGATTGGCTTCGCTCATCTGCGGTATATAATCCTTTTCAGTCCCGGAAGCTTCGGGAAGTGCACGGACTGCCGGTCGCCAGGTCGCTCGCGCCAGGGGAATTGATTCTATCCATGATGGCACGATTTATGCCGTTTAATGCCGCGCAAGTGCGTCTCCTTGCCGTACTGGCTCTGATTAATTTTGTCAATTTTGCCGATCGCCAGGTGCTCAATCCCCTGTTGCCGTTGCTGCGGCAACATTTTAATGTCACGGACTCGCAGTTGGGTTCGCTGCAGACCGTTCTGCTCATCGTGCTGGCGCTGGCAAGTATCCCCTCTGGATACCTCGCGGACCGGTTTAGCCAGCATACGATCATCGCCGCTGGTGTTCTCTTCTGGAGCCTGGCCTCCATGTGCAGCGGCCTGGCGCCAACCTTCGCGATGCTTTTTGTCTGCCGCGGCCTGGTGGGCATCGGTGAAGCCGCCTACGCACCCGCGGCCCAGGCCATGATTTCCGATTCGTTCCCCGTTGAACACCGGGCCCTTACCCAGGCAATTTTCGCCTCCGGAATGCTGCTGGGCGGTGCGGGTGGACTGGCTCTCGGCGGCATCATGGGCGAGCGGCATGGTTGGCAATACGCGTTCCTGATTGTTGGCGCCATCGGGATCATTCCCGGACTCTCGGCTTTCAAGCTTAAGGAGCCCCCCAAGCGGCCGCGGTCCGAAGTGGTTTCGATCGCACGTTTGCTAAGTGTCCCGGCCTATGTGGCGATGATGATTGCGGGAACCTGCATCACCTTTTCCACGGTTTCCTTTGTCACCTGGGGCGTGGACTACGCCACCAGCTACAAGGACTTCAGCTTGAAAGAGGCAGCGCTCTCACTTGCCGTAATCGCGCTCCTTTCTCTGGTCTTCGGGGCGTTGGCAGGTGGTTATTTTGCCGATCGCTTGCAGAAGCGCGTCCCCTACGGCCGCATCCTGGTGATTGCCGGGGCCTTTCTGGTGGCCGCGCCATTTCTCCTGCTGGCGCTGCAATCGGAGGAAAAATGGATCGTGCTGGCGGGATTTTTCGTCGCCAGCTTTTTTATGTCCTGGTATCACGGTCCGACTACCGCCGTGCTGCACGACCTGACGCCGCAGCGCGCCCACGCCACGGCGATCGGCGTGTACATGTTTGTTACCCAGATTGTGGGAGCGCTGGGCCCCTTGCTGATCGGCCGGATCTCGGATGCATCGGATCTACTTGTCGCGCTCCAGGCGGCAACCGGCGTGATGGTCTTCGGCGCGTTGCTGATGCTGGTGGCGATTTATTTTGTGAAGCGCGACGGCATGCACCATCCGCGGCTGGCGGCGTTTCGCGCGGAAGATGACGCCTATGCCTCGGCCAACCCAGTGAAGGGTGATTAGAGAAAACCTTTTTGATACGGGGACGACCGGACTACTGGGCAGAGCAACTCCAGGCTAAACACGCAATTACTTGATGCCGATCATTTTGATCAGCCGCAGCACTTCCTCGTGCGGCACGTCGTAGAGCGGGCGCTCGTCTTCCTCTTCCAATCGTTCGCGCAGAAATTCCGCAGCGATAAAACTTCCCTCGCGGTCGGTCAGGTCCCGGCCGCTCTTTTCACGGAACTCCACGAACGCGGGATACGCGAGGCCAACGATGCGCCCGACCGCATCTACTTCGAATTTGGCGTCAATCGTGTCGCTGTGGCGGGTCGCGATGGCGTTCCAGATGTGCGAGAACCGGCAGTCATAGACGTGGCCGCTCAATTTTGAGGTTACTTCGAAAGCGCCGATGAACTGGTTCATGGCGCCGGTGTTCGCGAGTACGGGATAAGAAGGCACGGATTCCTCTTTATTGTGGAACTTTGCGGCAGTCGGAAGGCAGTGCCGCCTGAACGCCGATAATTAGTGTCCGATTCCTGCGGCAGTGTGTCAATCCCACAGCGGCCTTCAAGACAGCCGCTGAAGTCCTGCCGCTTCCGCAGTGACGTCGGTGTACTTCAAACCCGCGCCGGTATTGAACAGCACCACTCGGTCATCCGGCTTCAAGAAACCAGTTTGCACCAGGTGATCGTAAGCCACCGTCGCGGCGGCGCCCTCCGGCGAAAGAAAAATGCCCTCATTCTTCGCCCAATCCTGAAGCGATGCCAGAATCTCCTGGTCGGAAAACGCCAACGCCACCCCACCGGATTCCCGCAGAATCTCCAGCATGATGTAATCGCCGTAAGGCTTGGGCACTCGCAGGCCAGAGGCAAACGTCGCCGCGTTCGTCCACATCTGGCTCGCCTTTTCGCCCTGCTCGAATGCCCTGGTCACCGGTGCACAGCCCGCGGATTGCACGGCAATCATTCTCGGCCGCTTCCCGGGTTTCACCCAGCCCAGTTCCTCCAGCTCCCCGAACGCTTTCCACATTCCGATCAGGCCGACGCCGCCGCCCGTCGGATAAAAGACCGCCTCGGGATATTCCCAGCCGAGTTGCTCCACCAGTTCATACCCCATGGTTTTCTTGCCTTCGACGCGAAAGGGTTCCTTCAAAGTGGAAATGTCGAACCAGCCCTCTTTTTCCTTTCGTTCGGCCACCATGCGCCCGCAATCGGAAATCAACCCGTCCACCAGGGTGACTTTCGCCCCATACATCGTTGCCTCGACGTAATTTGCAAAAGGGACATCTTTGGGCATGAAAATATTCGCTTCCATCCCGGCAGCCGCGGCATAAGCCGCCAGCGCTCCGGCGGCATTCCCCGCGGAGGGAACCGCCAGTTTTTTCAAACCGTAGTGACGCGCCATGGTCACGCCCAGCGCCAGTCCGCGCGCTTTAAAACTTCCGGTCGGGTTGGCGCCTTCTTCCTTTACATACACGCCTGGATACCGGCGGCTGTGGAGCATCGGCGTCCAGCCTTCGCCCAGCGTCACCGGCGCTACGTCGGGTAAAACGCTGCGATAGCGCCACAGCCCGCTCCACGAACTGTTTGCGGCATCGCGGGCAATTTCCTGGCGCGCGGCAATCCCGCGCAGGGGAGCGAGATCGTAACGAACGTAGAGCGCGCCCGCGCATTGTTGGCACACGGTCTGCGGCTTCTCAGCGGAAAGATGCGCGTGGCAGCGCGAGCATTCCAGGTGGCTGATTTTCGGCATCTTCAAACGATAGCAGCCGCAAAATTCACTCGCAAGTTTCTGCCCTGAATTGTGAAAGGACTTCACTCTTTCTCGCGCGGCAGGCTATGATGTCGCCGCTCTCAAACAAATCTAGATTGCGGGATGGGCCTTTGCCGGAAACTTCATCGAGAACAAATTCGGTATCTTTGGCGGCAGGGTTGGCGCTCTTCGCGGCGGGAGCGCTGCTCGCGCTCGTTCTCCCGGCCCACGGGATCTCCACCGTCTTCCGCTGGAGCGGGCTCGCTCTCCTCGCTTTTTCAGGCACAAGAGGACGTTCGCTAACCTATTGGATTTTCGTCGCGATGCTGGCGGGATTTGAATTAGGAATTGATCGCCCCGGTTTTGCCATGCATCTGCGAGTCCTCGGCGATATTTTCCTTCGGCTGATCAAAGTGATCGTCGCGCCGCTGATTCTGGGAACTCTGGTGACGGGAATCGCGGCGCACGGCAACCTGAAAAAAGTGGGCAGAATTGGGCTCAAAAGCCTGATCTATTTCGAGGTGGTCACCACCATCGCGTTGTTCCTGGGCATCGGCGCAATCAACCTGACCCGAGCCGGCGAGGGAGTCCATCTGCCCGCCCCCGCGGCGGACCAGGCAACCGCGCCGGCGGCGGCTTTGAAGTGGGACGATTTTCTGCTGCACGTCTTCCCGGAAAATATCGCCAAGGCTGTTGCCGACAACCAGATTCTGCAGGTAGCCGTGTTCGCGGTACTCTTCGGAATTGCACTGACCTTCGTTCCTGAAAAAACGCGTCAGCCCATGCTGTCATTGGCCGAATCTCTCGCGCAAACGATGTTCAAGTTCACCAACATCGTGATGTACTACGCGCCGGTCGGCGTTGGCGCGGCGATGGCCTATACCGTCGGGCACATGGGAATCGGCGTGCTGCTCCCGCTGGGAAAGCTTGTGCTGACGGCGTATGGCGCGCTTCTCGCGTTTCTGCTTCTCGTTCTGCTCCCCGTGATCCTGCTGGCGCGAATCCCACTTGGCCGTTTCCTGAAATTTGTGGCGGAACCCGCGACGATTGCATTCGCAACCAGCACTTCGGAAGCCGCGTTGCCCCGCGCCATGGAATCAATGGAAGAGTTTGGCGTGCCGCGGCAAATCGTGGCCTTCGTGATTCCCGCGGGCTATAGCTTCAATCTTGATGGCTCCACATTATATTTGGCGCTGGCTTCCATCTTCATTGCGCAAACTGCCGGGATGCACATGTCCTGGCCGGAGCAGCTTCTGATGGTCTTCACTCTGATGCTCACCAGCAAGGGCATCGCCGGCGTGCCGCGCGCGGTTCCTGTTGTTTTGCTCGCCACCGCTTCCACGTTTCATCTTCCCACCGAGCCGATCTTCATCATTCTCGGCGTTGATGCGCTGATTGACATGGCGCGCACTTCCGTCAACGTGATCGGCAATTGCCTGGCCAGCGCCGTCATCGCCCGCTGGGAAGGCGAACTGCATGTCTAGCGGGCGGCAAGCGCCGGGGTTTCGGCTTTGATGTACACACCCAGGGCGGCTCCGACGCCGGCTCCCGGCGACACGCGATGCCCCTGGTCCTGCAGCGATTTTTCCATCGCGGCGAGCAGTTGCAGCACGAACGGCTTCTGGCTGCAGTAGCCCATCAAGCCAAGCCGCCAGATTTTGTCTTTCACGGCGCCGATCCCGCCGGCGATTTCAATGTTGAATTCGTCAAGCAGCTGGTTGCGGAACTTTGCGTCATTAACCCCCGCGGGGATCATCACAGCGGTTACGGTCACCAGACGGTCCTTCGGATTTTCCACCAGCAGCTTCAGTCCCAGCGCTTCGACGCCGGCAATCAGCGCCAACTGGTTAAGCTTATGCTTGGCCCAGCGCGCTTCGAGCCCTTCTTCAAGCACGATGCGCATCGCTTCGCGCAACGCGTAAATCAACGATATCGGTGGAGTGTGGTGATACAGGCGGTCCTTGCCCCAATAGTTCATCGCGGTCGAAAGATCGAAATACCAGCTCTGTACTTTCGATTTGCGATTGCGGAAAACTTCTTCGGCGCGCGGGCTGACCGTGATGGGCGACATTCCCGGCGGCGCGCTGATGGCCTTCTGCGAGCCGCTGAAACAGATGTCAATCCGCTGCTTGTCGATGTGCAGCGGCACGGCCGCGAGAGATGCAACGGCGTCCACAACCAGCAAAGCGCCAAACTCGTCCGCAACTTTTCGGAACGGGTCGATGTCCGTGACGACGCCAGAAGAAGTTTCTCCCTGCGCAAGGCCGATCATCTTAATTTTCCGGCCCTTCGCTACCTTGCGCACGTCCTCAGGGTCCACCGGTTTCCCGTAGGGCGCCTGCACAATGTGCACAGTCGCGGGCGTGTGCTGCGCAATCACATACATGCGCTCCGAAAACGCTCCATTCACGCAACAGATCGCTTCATCTCCGGGTTCCAGCGAATTCAGCACCGCTGCCTCAATACCGCCCGAACCGGACGCGGAGAGCGGAAACGTGACCCGGTTTTCCGTCTGAAAGATCTGCCGGAGCAGGGTTTGGGTCTCCTCCATGCAGCCGCGGAACCACGGATCCATGTGTCCCACCAGCTGGGTAGCCAGCGCCCGATAAACGCGGGGATCAATCGACGACGGGCCCGGCGTCATCATCAGGCGTACGGGGGGTTTTAGTTCACCGATGGGGTTGGACATGTCTTGACCTCGCGACGATTTGGGTTGCACCCAATGCTGAATTAACAGTGTCCCGCAGGGGGGAGCAGTGGCGCAACCGACAAATTGGTCGCCTGCGTGTCCAGCCGCCGGCGACCATTGGAGCGCGATTGATATTCCGTGAACGCTCGAAGCCATCTCTCGTAGCCGCCACCTTCCGAGGTCCGCATTTGCGACTCCGGATGGTTTTGTGGAGTGGGCGAGTCCCCTCCCTCCCCTAAGATGCTGCCGCGTCGCTTGCGAGGGCCTGAACCGTCCTCGCCTGGGGCCGCAACAGCAAATAAAATGCGACGATGTGCGTGATCATCAGCAGGGGCACGTAAATGATCGGGATCGCGTAGGCGGAGCCCAGCTGCCCCGCCATCGCCGGCAGCCCTACCCGCGTCGCGTGGTAATAGTCCATAATCAGATCGATTATCCCCACCAGATTGAACGCCACGACGAACATCCAAAAGACCGGACGTATCCTCACCGTCAGCAGCGCCAAGATGGCCAGCACCCCGGTCGCCAGGTCCCAGTAGGCCGCAAAAGTGGCGAAGCCGGCCTCCGGCAAATTCGGCCCGACTATGCCGGGAAGAATAAACACCAACCCGAAAAAGCGGAAGCTGTGCAGCGTCGCGATCGCGCGTTGCGCCCCGGCCGGCTCCATCAACTTCAGCCGGGGCATGATGTACACGCCGAAGCAAAGCAACCACGCGACATAACCCAAAATAAGATGCAGGCGAAAGATAGTTTCCGCTGACATTTCTCCTCCTATCGGCTTGAGCTCACTGCTTGGTTGGGCTCTCTCAACAGAATCCCCAGCGGCATCAGCGGCCCCACCGGAATGAACTGCTCGTCCACGAGGTTCTCTTTCGAAAGAGGCAGGCTCTCTAGAAGCGCCCGAGCCTCCGCCGCGTCCTTGCAGTTCAGAAGGAATATGACGCCCCGGCCGTCGCCGCGCGTGAACCACTGTTGAATCTTGCCGTCGAGATACAGCGGAACCGTCGCGCGAATCTCGGCCGGCATAATTTTCATGATTTGCTCCACGGTAACTCCCGGCCTTGGAGTAAGGATCGCCAGCACGCCGGTGATCTTGGGCTGCGGCGGCGTGGACTGGCCTTGCGCCATGGGCGCCAGCACCGTCGCGAACGTCAGCAACAGGTAAAACATTTGCATTTTCATGATTGGACTCCTTTGCTTCTTCGTGAATTCTACCATCGTGTGGTACCGTTGGGTACCACACACCGATGATGGTACGATACGGTACCAGGGTTGTCAAGGAGCATTGGGATGCCAACAAACTCGCCGTCTAAACCCCGCCTGAAAGCCGCCGGCGATCCCGCGGTCCGCGCGCGCATCCTGGAGGCGGCCTTTGCCGCCTTCATGCACAGCGGCTATGCATCCGCCAGCACGCTGGAGATCGCCACCCGCGCCCGCGTTTCCAAGCGCGAGCTTTACGCCCTCGTCGGCAATAAACAGCAAATGCTGATCGCCTGCATCAGCGAGCGTGCCAGGCGATTTGATGTGCCCTCTACTCTGCCCGTGCTTCGCGATCGCCAGACTCTTGAACAAGTGCTGGCTTCTTTCGGTGCCAAGCTCTTCCGCGAGATCAGCGATCCCACCGTCATCGCGGTTTTCCGGCTGGCCATCGCTGAAGCCGTCCAGGCCCCCGAAGTGGCCCGCACACTCGACTCTGTGGGACGCGAGAGATCCCGCGCCGCTCTCCGCAAAATCATGGCCGAGGCTCAGGAGTCCGGCCTGCTCACGGGGCGTCCGGCCGAACTTGCCGAACAGTTCGCCGGTCTGCTCTGGGGCACCTTGCTGGTCAGCCTATTGCTCGGCGTCACCAAGCGGCCAAAGCAAAGTGAAATCGCGGCCCGTGCCCGCGATGCCGCCGCCGCGTTTCTGCAACTCCATCCTTTACCGAATCAGAAAAACTGAACTGGCCAAGGCGTTGCCAGACCTAACCCGTAGGGGCACGATAAATCGTGCCCTCTTCGAAGGCACCATCTCAAAAACACGCGCTTGGTGAAAGATTTATGCGGCGGGAGCGACAATGAGTGTGCAACCCGCCGGCGCCAGCCGCGCGGTTCCAACCGTCGGCGCTACAGCAACTCCGGCGGAATCGGATTGCCGGGGCGCTCTTCATCCCACACCATCGAGAGGATCCACCAGCGCTTGCCGTCGAAATAAAGCTGAAAAATATTCACGCCGCGGGTGATCACTTTTCCAGCGCCGGTTTTCCCCTCGTAGCTGCTCAGCACCGTCGCGACGTTTCCATAGCGCTTGATCACGTGAGCCAACTCGCGTTCCGTAAAGCCGTTTTTCACCATCCAGGCATCTGCCTCGTCGGCAAAATCCTGCTCCGATTTTGCCTTCGTGGTGGTCGCGCCGGTCTTCGAATCCACCTCGACGGCCACCGAGCGTGATTCCGGGTCGAACAGCGTCCGGTCGCGTCCCCAATCGCGAGCCACGCCAACGCCGCCGGAAATCGCCTCGTAGCTCGCCTTCACAATTCCTTCAATCGTGCCGACATCCTCGCCCCGCGCAGGAACAACGGGCCTTTCGACATGCTTAGTCTCCTGCTGCGCCGCGGCACGGCCAGCCCCGCAACCCATCGCGAAAATGGCGGAAGCAAGCAGAGCTGCATGAGCAATCTTCATGTTTTTCCCCCGTGCGGCTTCGGAAGCATATACCGAATGAAGTAGGCACTGAAGGTCCAGGAGCTCGACAGAGGCGGGTGCCCCGGGTTCCGGTTTTTGGTACCCGGGTCTTGGGGTCGCCGGGTGCTCCTCGATAAGAGGGAAGTCCACCGAAGAGTTCTTAGGTCGCGGGTGCCGCACCCTTACGGTTTTCAAGGGTGCGGATTTTGACTTTTCTTTTTCCCTGCAATCAGACCTGTTCTCACCTAAGCGGCAACGATCAGTCTTTATTCTCAATCCGGATCAGTTTCATCGGCAAATCATCCAGGTTCTCCACCGCGTGCGGGGCCTGCGCCGGGCTCCACGTCACAAAAGGCGCCTTTGGCTTCACCTTAAGCTGCCGAGAGTCGAACAGAATTTTTCCGTTAGCGTCTCGGTCGATGATGTCGCCCGCTTGCTGGATATAGAGCGTACTGGGCCAACAGTGCGCATGGACTGGCTCTTTGCTGTGTGGTGCAATCGTTACTTCCAGCACTCGGACGTGCTCATTCTCAAAGATGACCTTGTGATTTTCAGGCGCTGCTTTCACGGCATCCAGGTTTGCCGGCCAGGGGCATGTCTCCTTGGAGCGATTCGTTCCATCGCTCTGAGCCTTGGCAGCTGGAGCGGCCACTAATATCGCGACAAGAATCGATAGCGGTGCGATCGTCTTCACGGCTTCCCTCCCCTTATACAATTTGTCCAGAGCCTGGCGAACTCAGTCTAGTGAGACCCTGCCCGAAGGCGCCAGTAAAAAAACGACATGCAGGTTTCGAGACGGTTTATGTTTCTCGCGAGGGCCGCATCCTTGTGGTTTTCAAGAGTGCGGATTTTGACTTTGATGCGCAACCCTTTTAGCCGGCAAAAATCAAGAATGGCCCACCCTTGCATAAACCAAACCCGCAAGGCTAGGCCACCCAAGAGGTTTTTGGACTGCGCCACCCACCGCTTTTACCACTGAACTCCTGGATACATGCTTGGAATCCTCTGGCCTCGATACAAGAACGGGAGCGCACCCGTGGAATCCATCGACGCGTGAATACGCCAAACCACTGTAGCGTTGCTATCCTGCGTCACCTCCCGGACTTCAGGCCCGGTAGTTGCGCAGAACTCTACGTTTCCATTCTTGAGTACCTCCGCGTTACCTCCAAAGTATGAGAAGCCTGACAGTGTTTCATGAAACGCAAGTGTGGCGGTCTTCGCTGTCTCATCGATTTGCAGCACTGGCACTGTGCTATAGCAGCTCGACGAGGCTGTGGTGACGCACTGAACCTGGCCGGTGGGAAGAGTGCGGTCGTTTCCATTATCAAAAACTATCAGCGAGAACTGTCCCGTCGTGTTTGCGGTTACGAAAGAAGGTCCGTGCTGCGCATAGAACCAATCGGTTGGATCCGTCCCCCCGGCGAGAGTGAAATCGCCCTGGTATCCTAGTTTCCAGACGATGTCTCCCGCACCTGCTCCATTGTTGTAGTTGACCTTGACCAACCAGTTCTGGTGCCGTATCGAGACGATCAGATTGCCGTCATCGGGCGAATAGATGACTGCATTGGAGTGGGTCCAGTCAGTAGTACCCATCGGGTGACGACTCGTATCCAGGTGGTCGAATTGGTTCCAGAGCCAGACTGGATGATGATTCTCATCCAGATCAATCAGGACGTCTCCGGTTAACGTGGTCCCGGAGATAGTCTCCTGGGTCGATGCAAGCAGAATCAAGTGTCCATTGGGGAGCATCACGAAGTCATGGTGCGTCCCAATGACAGTGATGTTGCAGCCCGCGCAACTCGCCGCCGCAAGCGCGGTGTTAAGATCCGCGGCGGTCAGTTGCCAAATCAATTTCCCGCTCAGGTCCACTTCCTGCAGAATCGAGCCGGTTCCGTCGGCGCCGTTCTGGCTGAAATTCATCATGATGTGGCCGTTTGGCAGCAGTTTGATCGGGTTTAAGATCGCTGCTACGCCAGGGTTGTAGCTCCACAGAATATTGCCCTCCAGATCCGTAATGACTGCCGGGGCAACCGTCGCGCCACCGCTTACCAAGTCCAATAGCTCCACTCCGCTTTGCGGTGTCATGCCTGCCGTAGTCGTGGCCGCTATCGATGGCACTTGCGCCGTTGGGTACGCCCCCGTGGTAAACGTCAAATCTGGGTCCATGTATTGGGTACCGTCACTGAACTGCACCACTCCCCGCATGTGATACAGGGTGTTTCCCTTCATTCCCGCCACGAATATGGTTACCGGCCCGCCAGTTGACGGTACCGGTTGCGTCCACGTCGTCAGAGCGTAGTTCGTATCCAGGCCAAACTGCACCGAGACATTTCCGCCTGCCGCTGGTGATATCGAATAGAGCGCCACTTGAACGTTGTCGGTCGCCGCTACTTGCCCTTGGGCTACAACGTTTACTGTAGCGCTGGCCGATTTGGTCCTGTCCTTCGCACTCGTGGCCGTCACTGTGACCGTCACGCTCTGTGCCCCAGATGGCGCGGTATAATTGCCGGTACCGTCAATCATTCCAGCCGAGGCAGTCCATGTTACCGCTGAGCCATCGCTCACCGCGGCGACGAACTGGCTTGTTTGACCCGTACCGATGGCAGCTACGGTCGGAGTTACGGACACGCTGATAGGTGCGGAGCTCGATCCACAACCTGATATGAACATGGTCGAGATAATTGCAATCAGATATAAAACAGAATTGAATTTCACTCGGAGTTCTCCTTCTCGCAGGAAATGTATCGTCTCAAATCTTGAGGACGCATATTAATCTGAGGGTGGGCGGGATGTTCTATAACACAAAACCACTTATTCGGGAATGGATTAACATCCACAGAAAGAATTGCCCGTGGGTGGAACTCTCTGGCGGGTGACACCCTAAAAACCTCCCGGGTGGCCGCACCCTTGCCTGCCCAGAGCCCAGCCGAAGGGCCTGCCCTGAGCTGGGTCGAAGGGTGATTTTTGGAAATGGTGGGCTCTTTTTTCGTTTTGGCCGGGCAAGAATCAAGAATGGCCCACCCTTGCCTACCTGTGTCAAGTCCCAGAAACCCGGGGACAGACGGGACGTTACCGATCTGTCTGAGTCTGAACTCTGGTAAACGTCCCGTCTGTCCTCATTCCCAAACCCATTTCTGTCCCTCATTCTTGAAAACAAAGCTCTCGCGGCAAATGTGCAAGCTGCGGCCGAATATGCTCAAGGTGCGTCGGGAACTCCCTTCCAGTGATATGTGGCTGGGCTAAGTCCGAACCAAGGCACTGCATCAGAAGCAGTGACATCCGGTCTAACCAATGAAATTTTGATTCTTCGTGAATTCCCGGCAACGATTGCAGTAGCTTCGATCGGAAACGTAAATTTAGAGATATAAGCACTTTGGTTGATAAGATAAATTTTCACACTTTGTCCGGAGTGCAGGGATGGAATTGATACAGAGTGTTCAAATTCTCTTATGGTGCGCCCGTCCCGAACAGCTGTCGGGTGCTTGAATGAGGGATCAATAGTAACTACAACATGCCCAAGCCCAGGCCTTGGAATGGTCATGGAACTTGTTCCGTCCTTGTTGTTTTGGGTCGTAACTGGAAGCATTTCTAGCTCATGAAAACTTACCTTAAACGAGATTGATACAGCCGGGTGCCCCGGGTTCCGGTTTTTGGTACCCGGGTCTTGGGTTTAGCACGGCTCTCCCCTTTTCTAGAGATCCAACCCTTAACTCTTGATTTTCAACCTCAGATCACCAACCGTTACTTTTTCAACGCAAGATCGTTCCAGTACTACAGAATACTATTGACTAATTGTTACTCACGCGAGAGAATAAGTTATGTTCGCGCGGGGATGGGTTTCTCTACACAGCCCGCCGCTCCTCGGCCGAAAATCTTCCTCAGCTAAGCCCTGTGTTTCCATCACTTATAAACTGATACAAAACAAACGACTTCAAGTCCTTTATTTCGGCCACTTACGAAAAACAGGGGGGTGGGGGAGTTACCTGCTGGTACACACCGCGGATCATTCGGAAATCGAAAATAGGAAGGGAGTCTGTCATCCTGAGGCTATCCGATGAGGATAGCCGAAGGATCTCATTTTAAAGTCCACGCACAGTCATTCGTTTCAGGTCTTCGCCCAAAGCTGCCTAGGCGGCGGAGGCGTCGAACGCCTGGCCTTCGGCGAGAACATGGTCGGGAACGCGGCGCAGTTCGCGGATCAGGTGGAACCAGGAAAGGAGTTTCAGGCCGTAGTAGGTGAGATCGATCTCCCACCAGTAAAAACCCTGGCGGGCGGATGCCATGAAGTAGTGGTGATTGTTGTGCCAGCCTTCGCCGAGGGTAACGAGAGCCAGCAGCCAGTTGTTCTTGCTGGTGTCGGCCGTGGGAAAGCGGCGCTTGCCGAAAATGTGCGAAAGCGAATTGATGGTGAAGGTGCCATGCCACAGGAAAACGGTGCTGAGAAAAAATCCCCAGATCAGCAGCGGCCACGAACCGATCAACCAGAGCGCGACGCCCAAGGTGATGGGCGGCACCAGATAGTATTTGTTCAGCCAGCGGAGTTCGGGAAATTTGGCGAAGTCGCCGATGTAGTCGAAGCGCGTGCCGTTATAGCGGTCGGAAAGGATCCACCCGATGTGTGACCACCAGAAGCCGAAGAGCGTGGGCGAGTGGAGGTCGTCCTCCTGATCTGAAAAGCGATGATGATGGCGATGGTGAGCGGCCCACCACAGAACTCCCTTTTGGGATGACGACATGGCCAGGAAGGCGATCACAAACTGAAACCAGCGGCTGGTTTTGAACGAGCGGTGCGAAAAATAGCGGTGATAACCGGCGGTGACGAAGAACATGCGCACTTCATAGAGCGCGAAAGCGGTGAGCAGATAGGACCACTTAAATGGAAAGAAAAAGATGCCCAGCGCGGCCAGGTGGATCAGGCCGAACGGAAGCAGGGAAACCAGGTGGAGATGCGCTCCATTGGGAAGCGGAATGGATAAGGGTCGAGCAACAGAGGCCATCGAGAACTGCTCCTGCGCGGGAACACCGCGAATGTGGTTCAGGCGCGCAAGAGTGGAGCAAAGGCAGCGCCAAAAACGACACTTTCAGTCTACGGGGCGTCCCTGCATGGGTCAACTTCACCAAAGTACAGGTGTGACCCTTCACGCAATTCGCACAAGGCGAGCGAGAGTTACACGGCGGAGCGAGTGGAACTGTAGGGGCACGATAAATCGTGCCCCTCTTCGTCTTAGTTTTCTCCTGCCTTTGTAGCGGCCGCCGTCCGCGGCGGGCGACTTTCTGGCTCGCAGCACTTCCTTCGGCCTGGAAGTCGTTCAGCGTGACGCTTAGGAACATTTGCAGGGGATGTGCTATCGTGCCATTACGACACTCGAAAAGGAGCATTACTTCGCATGGCAGAACGTCCCGTATTGGTTGGCTTGATTCCGCAGGCGGTGGTGCTGGATCCCGGCGATCAGGTCAGCTGGCTTTCCGATGCGGGAAATCTGCGCGTGGAGTTCGACTCCAACCGCTGCCCTTTTTCGTCGAACGTCTTTCAGGTGCCCGCGGGAATGCGGCTGATGAGCGGCCCGACGATCCCGGGCACGAAGCCAGGCAGCTTCAAGTATCGCTTGTGGCTGAACGACCAGATGGTCGGGCGCGGCGAAGTAATCGTTCGCTAGAAATCAGAAAAGCGCGCGACTCGGCGTGCTTCCCTTATCTACTGCGATTGACCAGCAGCAAGACCCTTCAACATGGATTGCAAAGTGCCCGCGTCCGGGATTTGTCCGTTCGGCGTGAGTTTATCCACCAGGTTCGGCAAAAGGGTGCTCATCATACCCGAGAGTTGGTTGGGATCAATGCCCGCGCGTTGCGCCACTTCCTGAAGCGCGCCGCTGTGAAGCACATTCTGCAGAGCATCCGCCGAAATCGGCAGGTTTTGCCCGGTGCTGACCCACGAACCAAAAATAGCGCCAAAGCCTCCCTGCTGGAACATTTTCTCCAGGCCGGAAATGCCGCCGACTTGCGGACTATTGATATAACCCATGATTGCGCCCAAGGCGCCTGCGTGCTCGGATTGCTGACCGAGCGAGGAACCTGCCATCGAAACAACTTCGTCGAAGAGTCCCATGGATTTCTCCTTGAGAGTTGGAAGGGAGCGCGCGGGCGGCAAAAGGCTCCCTTCAACTCTGGGCTGAGATTGCGATTTGGTTCGAGCTATTTCTGTTTGGCGATGATCAAATCCTTGATCTTGTTGTACGTGGCCTGCGGAACGATCTTCTTTCGGACGAGGTCGGTTTTCTTGGCGTACGGACGGCCGTCAATAATCTTCTGGGAGTATTTCGCGCCGATGCCCGGAAGAGCGTCGAGCTGATCCTTGGTGGCGCTGTTGATGTCCAGCAAATCCGCAGCAGCGGCTTTGGCGGCCGGCGCGGCGGTGGATTTTGCTGCGGGCGCGGTTGCGCTTGGGGCTTGCGATTGAGGTTGCGACAAAACGATGCCGACGCCCAGCATGAGCACCAGCGCCAGCATTGCAATCCGGCTGATATTTTTCTTCATATCGCGTTCTCCTTTAAGTTTGAGTCGGTACGAGGCCGGGAAAAGCTAATTCTTTTCGGAGGCGCGGTAGCCGGCTTTGATGGCGTCCGCCTCCGGCATGTATTTCCCCTGCTTGGTTTTGCCGTAATAGCGGCTGCCGGGCTTGTGATAGATCCCGGAATCTGTGTTCACCCAGACCATGCCGTTGCTATTGGCCGGCGGTGCTTGTTGGGCAGCGGGCGTAGCGGCAGGCTTGGCGGCGGGAACTGGAGTTGCGGCCGGCGTTGCCGCAGCAGCGGGGGCAACGGCGGGTTTTGCCGCCGGAGTAGTGGCAGGCGCGGAGGCTGGAGTGGGCTTTGTTTCCGTGGCCGGTGTTGCGGTTGGAGCGGCCGCAACTGCTGGACCAGCAGCGTCGGGTGTTGCGGCCTTCTTTGATTTGGAGGATTTTTTCGGAGATGTGTCAGTGGCGCCGGTTTCGGCAGGCGCCGTAGCAGCAGTTTCCGCGGCGTCTGGCTTCTTGGTCTTCCTGGATTTGGAAGTTGTCGAACTGGCTGTGGCTGGCGAGGAAGAATCGGTGGATGCGTCGACCTTCTTCGATTTGGAAGCCTTCTTCGCGGCAGTCGTGTCGGCAGCGGCGGTGCTGTCGGTCGCATCTGCTTTCTTGGACTTGGAGGATTTCTTCGTCGTTGCACTGTCCGCGGTTGCCGCTGCTTCAGCCGCATCGGCCTTCTTGCTCTTGGAAGTTTTCTTCGTGGCGGAACTGTCCGTGGCTGACGTGGCGTCGGTTGTGTCCGCCTTCTTGCTCTTGGTGGATTTCTTTGCGGACGAGGAATCTGCGGCCGCGGTGTCATCTGCAGTAGCTGGTTTTTTCTTTTTCTTGGATTTCGTCGCAGCGGTGTCGGTCTGGTCCGCGGGCGTGGGAGTCTGGAATGCCTTTGCGGGACGCAGGGTGAGGTTCGCGAGTACTAGCAGAAGAGCAATCAGCAGGGAGAGATGGAACCGGTTTCGGGTGCGATTCATTGTGAATGAGTTCCTTTCAGCGGCTGCGCAGCAGGCTCTCTGTCTGGCACACGGATGAAGGGTGCCTGGGAGGGTGACAGAAAAGTACGGACAATCGCAGCGCGGTCTTCCTGGTGGAATTGGTGGAATGATGTGCGAGAGGCTGGGCGAAGTCAAGCGGGGATTGCGCGGGCGGACAGTTCAGCGGGATTCCGAACCAGGACCAACGGGGGTTTCCGGTTGAGGTCTGGGGGAGTCCGGAGCTGGGCTGTATTTTTCAATCAACGAGTAGAGTTCCATGCGATTGATGGGCTTGGAAAGATAGTCATCCATTCCGGCTGCAAGGCAGCGTTCTCGGTCGCCTTTCAGAGCGTGGGCGGTCATGGCAATGATCGGAACGCGGACTCCGGTGAAAGATTCTTTTTCGCGGATCGCCGCAGTAGCCTGGTAGCCATCGAGTTCCGGCATCTGGACGTCCATCAAGATGAGGTCAAAGCGGCCGGTCTCGAAGGCGGAAACGGCCTGGCGGCCATCCGGCGCGATAGCGACTGAGTATCCGCGCTGCTCGAGGAGGCGGCGGGCGAGTTGCTGGTTTACGGAGTTGTCTTCCGCGAGCAGGATGTTCAGTCGCGGGTGGGATTGGCGAAGATTGCTTTTGGTGAGCAGGGATCTATCGGCGTGAGAGTCTCTTGCGGCCAAGCGGCGGAGGGCATCAAGCAATTCCGGCTGGCGGATAGGTTTTACGAGATATGCGGCAAGCCCAAGCGCGCGGCAGCGAGCCTCGTCTTCGGGCAGAGTGGAAGCAGTGACCATCAAAAGTGTGGCCGATTTCAGTGCGGGATTTTGTTTGAATTGGTCGGCCAGAGAGAAGCCGTCCATGCCTGGCATATAGGCATCAATCAGCAAGAATGAAAAAGGCTTAGCGGAAGAGGTCGATTGGGCCAAGAGGGACTGGGCTTCGGCCGCGCCGGAAGCAACGGAGACACGCAGGCCGAGCGATTTAAGTATCCGGGCAAGGACGGCACGGTCCGCTGGATTGTCGTCCACAACGAGCGCGGAGAGCCCGAGGAGAGAGGCGTTCGGACTGGAACCCGGCAAATCCTTGGGCGCGGCCTGAATCGCCAACTGCACGGTGAAATGAAAGGTGCTGCCGAGGCCAGGTTGGCTGTCCACCCACAGGCGGCCGCCCATCAACTGGACCAGACGGACGCAGATGCTGAGGCCAAGGCCGGTGCCGCCATATTTTCTGGTGGTAGAACCATCGGCCTGCGCGAACGGCTCAAAAATTTCTTTTTGTTTTTCTGGCGGGATACCGATTCCGGTGTCCTCGATGAGGAAATGGAGCTTGGCGCCGTCTCCGGAAGTCGGCGTGGCCTCGACACGGACGGAGACCTTTCCGTGCTCCGTGAATTTGATGGCGTTACCGACGAGGTTGATAAGCACCTGGCGGAGCCGGCCGGGATCACCGATAAGCTGGTTGGGCGTGTCTTCCTGGACGTCCCAATCGAGGCCGATATCCTTTTGCTGAGCGCGGACTTGAACTGTTTGGACGGCATCGCGGACGCACTCGCGCAAGGGAAAAGGGATTGGGTCGAGCTCGAGCTTGCCGGCTTCGATTTTTGAGAAGTCGAGGATGTCATTGAGGATGGTCAGCAAGGACTCTGCCGAGCTTTTCACGATGCTCAGATGCTCGCGCTGCTCTGGATCCAGGGAAGTATCCAGAACCAGTTCGGTCATGCCGATGACGCCGTTCATGGGAGTGCGGATTTCGTGGCTCATGGCCGCGAGGAAATTGCTTTTGGCCTGGCTGGCGGCCTCCGCGGCGGACTTGGCAGTCTGCAATTCCGACTCAAATTGCTTGCGCTCAGTAATGTCCTTGGCCAGACCCAGCAGAAACCGGGGTTTTCCAGAAGGATCCGAAAGCAGGGACATTTCCAAATTCACCCAGATCACCCTGGCGCTTTTCGTCAAATACCGCTTTTCCAGCTGAAATTGGGCGAGGTTGCCGCTGCGGATCTTTTCCAACTGCTCCCGCAGGCGAGCGCGGTCCTCTGGGTGGGTCATGCGATCAAAAATCGCCAGATTGTTTAGCTCCTCGCAGGGAATCTCCAGCATGCGCTGGTAGGCAAGATTGGTGACCACGCGGCCGCTATCCAATTCGGCGATGGCGATCCCAACCTGAGCCCCCTCGAAAACCGCGCGAAATCTTTGTTCGCTGGCCTGCAGTTCGAGAGCTTGCAAGCCCAATTTCCGGTCGACCAGAGATGTGACCAGCGATACGCCGAGAACCATGAAAGCGACAACGATAATTGCCGAGGTTCCGACCACGGAGAGGTTGATCGCATGCGAAAGGTCTCTGTGAATGGCGGGGGAAGCGGAGAAACTGACCGCGGCCATACCTGTGTAATGCATGGTGGGAATGGCCGCGCCCATGATCACGGCGCTGAGGAGTTTCTGCCAGCCCAGCCCGGACGAAACTTCGCGCAAGCGGAAGGTCAGCCACAAAGCCACGAGGGAGATGAGAATGGCCAGCAAGACGGAGAATGCGACCAGTGACCAGGAGTAAACGCAATCGGCGGGCAGTCGCATGGCGTCCATGCCGATGTAATGCATCCCGGCGATGGCCAAACCCATGACGAAGCTGCCGAGCAGCGCTTGCGGAAGTCCCATGCGGGTGCGACTAACAACGAAAAGGGCAACGAAGGAAGCAAAGATAGCGGCGACCAACGAGATGACAACGGTCGGCCAGTCGTAGGAAACCGGGACTGGAAGGCGAAACGCAAGCATGCCGACGTAGTGCATGGACCAGATACCCTGCCCCATGACAAAAGCACCGCCGGCGAGCCAGAAAACGCGAGAGCGGCCGCGGGAAGCGAAAACGCGACCCGCCAGGTCCAGCGCAGCATAGGCGGAGAGAACGGCAATCAATATGGAGAGAGTTACCAGTGTGGAGCTGTAGGAGCCGGGGAGCTGCTGGCCCGACGAGATGTGGTTCAAGAGCAAGAAATGATTCTCGCGGCAGAAATCCAAGCTGGAGGAGAGCATTTGACCGGCCAACTTCAAGAGCGGGTGCCGCGGAAAGTGAAAGAAGAAAAAGAAGTTATCAGAAGCGGAAAGTAGGAGTGGAAAAATACACGGTGGGAATTGTTCCGGAACGAAACATTCGCCTCAACCGGAGCAAAATCCTCGGGCAGATCCAGCCTGAAGCTAGAATTTAGTCGCCAGCGAGTTGGACGCGGGAGGATTCGACGGATTCCGCGAGACCTCGGCGGATAAACCCCAGGGCAGAGGCAGGGGCATCGCGCTCCGGCTCAAGCGAGAGGATTGCAGCTTTCCGGGGGAATTCATTGCGGCGATCGAGCTGGAGGCCGACGTCTTTCAGAAATTCAGCGGAAAAACCCATGTCGGCGGCGCGATCCACGCCCCAAAACCAGAGTTTTTCTTCGTTGCGCTGAAGGAAGTGCAGAGACTCCTCGAGCTTTTTCATAGCCCGGTCAAAGGAGGATGCTAGAAAGAAAACGCCCAAGGACCAGGCGTGGCGAGGGTATTGAACCCGCATGCGGATGCAATATTTGCCGTTCTGGTTCTTTTCAATGCTGCAGCGATAGTCGTTGCGAGACTGAGAAGTACGTCCAGCCATGGATTTCAACCTTTTGAGAGGGTATACCGCGGCCCCAGATAGAATGCCGAAGGAACTGGAAGGATTCTGCGGAGCAGACACCAATCCCAAAACCAGCCTATTCGGACACAAATAGGCTACCGGGCGGGGTGCGGCGGGGCAAGAGGGTGTGTCGTAAAAATTTAAGTTCTTTATTTACTATTGGATAGGGAACCCTTTGGGGTTGCCGAAGTCTCCAAATACGCTCATTTTTTCGGGGTAGAGTTTCAGCTTCCCTTCCTGCTTCAAGCGGTCGTTCAGGGAGGTTTGGAAGGCACTGAAGGCCAGTTCGCGCTTTTGTTTGAGGAGCGAATCGGTGAGTTCCTTCTTTTGCTTCTCGAACTCGGCGGGATTCGCCGCCTGAAACTCGGCAACCTGGTAGACAGCCCAATCTGAGCCGAGGGCAAGAGTGGGACCGACCTGCCCGACTTTGAGAGCAAAGGCGGCCGCGAGCTGTTTTCCGCTGCCAAGATTCGCGACGGAGCCATTCCGGGCGAAAAGATCGCTGGTTTTGGGGTCGAGACCCATCGCTTTTGCGGCGGAAGCAAACTTCTCGCCGGCCTTGACGCGCTTCTGAAGCTCGTCGGCCTTGGTCTTTGCAAGTTCGTTAGCCTTTTGCTGCTTCAAATCGGCGACAAGTTTGGACTGAACTTCCTCGAGAGTGCCCTGGTGGGCGGCGAGAGACTGACGCAGGGTCAAAACAACATAACCACGGTCAGTGCTCAGGGGCAGGCTCAGGTCACCTTGGCGAAGGTGAAAGATTTCGTCTTTCACATCCTGGCCATTGCCGAGTTCGAGAACCGGCTCGCCGGGGCCCACGGGACGGGTCTCGGAGATGGTGAGGTGATACTTCTGGGCCAGTTGGTCGAGAGTGGTTTTGTTGGACTGGCGGATGTCGGCAGACATCTGGTCGGCGGTCTTTGAGGCGTCCTGGTTAGCCTTATTCAAGAGGAAGTTGGGGCGAAGCTCGTCTTTTACCTCGTCGAAAGGCCTGGTGTGGGCGGTTTCCTTGTCGAGGACCTTGATGATGTGAAAGCCGTATTGGGTTTTGATGAGATCGGAAATATCGCCCTTATTCAAGCTAAAGGCAGCTTTCTCAAATTCCGGGACGGTCTGGCCCTGCAAAACCCAGCCCAAGTCCCCGCCCTTGGCTTTGGAGCCGGGATCTTCGGAATATTTCTTGGCGAGATCCTCGAAGTTGGCGCCCTTCTTTTTGGCCTGTGCCAGGATGTCTTCTGCTTTTTTCCTGGTTTCAGCGACTTCGGCGTCGGTCTTGCCGCCCGTGGTCAAGAGCAGGATGTGCTCGGCGTGGACGCGATTGGGCACCTGGAACTGCTGGATATTTTGCTTGTAGAGGTCTCTAAGCTCGTCATCGGTTACGACAGTGTTCTGGCGAAGCCGGTTGAGGTCCAGCAGAGCGTATCGGACTACGCGCTTTTCCGGGATCTGGAACTTGGATTTGTTCTGATCGTAGTAAGCCTTGATTTCGCTTTCGGCCGGAGAGATTTTAGATTCGAGGTCTTCAGGTTTGATCAGGACGTAATCGAGCTTTACCTTTTCGTTCTGAGCCTTGAACTCTTCCTGGATTTCGGATGGGCTGCCGCTGATGCCGTCGGTAATCAGCTTGCGAAATTTTTCTTCGACGAGGCCTTTCTTGACCAGATCTTCGAAAACCGGGACGGTAAGCTGGAAGCGGGTCTGGACTTCGCGAGCGTAGGCGTCCATACCGACGAAGGTGTCGCCGTTAAAGGCCGCCGGGACATATAGCTTGATGCGGTCGGCGCGTTCCTGATCGCTGACGGCGATGCCGAGGCGCTTGGCCTCAAACTCGATTTCTTTTTGGAAGACGAGCTGGTTGAGGATGTTGCGGGCGTAGAGACCTTCGAGTGGCTTGGGGATGGGATTCCGGCGACGGATTTCGTCAAGCTGCTGGCGGACTTCCGCCATGGTGACGGTTTCGTCGCCGATTTTGGCAAGAACGTCGGTTGAGCCCTCGGTGGTGTTGTTGCCCTGGGGCACCAGGTAGAGCAGCATGCTGACGGCGATGAAAGCGATCACGACGCCGAAAAGAATTCGTTTGCCAGTTTTCTGGTCCTCAAATACTCCAGCCATTCCAGATGTCTCCTGATGAGGTGAACAAACTAAGAATTATAGAGGATTGCGAGCGAAACCCCCAAATGAAGTTAGCGGCACGGCGGCAGGCATCGGGGCAGACGAAGGAATCTCAGGCCTGGGCGGTGGAAACAGATAAGTTTGCTGATTCCCAGGCGGCGATGCCTCCGGCGAGTTCGCAGACGGGATTGAAGCCGCCGCGTTTCAGGAGGCTGGCGGCGATGGAGGAACGGTAGCCTCCGGCACAATAGACCAGCAAAGGGCGATCAGTCGGCAGCGTCTTCAGATTTTCCGCCAGGTGATTGAGGGGCATGCTGACGCTCTGCTCGATGTGCTTTTGGGCGCGTTCGCGTGGGGCGCGAACATCGATGGCGAGGGGCGGCTGGGCCGACGCAAGGAGTTCGGCGGCGAATTGGGCGCTCAGCCGCTCCGTGAAGGCTACCAGGTCTGGCCGCGCCTCCAGACTTCGCAAACCATCTTGCAAGTATCCGGCGATATGGTCGAAGCCGATTCGCCCGAGGCGAAGAGCCGATTCGCTCTCTCGGCCAGGGTCCGCAAGGATGACGATCGGATTAGTGTGATCCAGGACGGTGCCGGCCCAGGTGGCGTATTGGCCTGTAAGGCCAATGTTGATGCTGCCCGCGAGATGTGCGGCGGCAAATTCGTCCGGGTCGCGGGTGTCGAGGATTTGTGCGCCCTCCAACTGCAGCACCAAAACATGATCGAGGGAGAGCGGCTTCAGTTCGCGCTCCAGTGCTTCGTCGAGCGTGGGGCGTTCCTTACTGTTGAGGACGGCGTCGTAGACAAAGTAGGGAGGAGCTTCGGGCTGGTCGGTGGTAACCAGTTCGATGAAGGCCTGCTTGCTCATGGGCTGGAGGGCGTAATTGAGGCGGCGTTGTTCGCCGATGGTGGAAACCGTTTCTTTGCTGATGGCCCTGCCGCAAAGCGAGCCGGCGCCATGGGCGGGATAGACGAGGCTGGAATCGGGCAATCCCAGGAGTTTCGTCTGCAGCGAGTCAAAGAGCATCCCGCCAAGATCGGAGGCAGACCAGCCCAGCGCGACGCGCAAATCCGGACGTCCGACATCCCCGATGAAGAGAGTGTCTCCCGTGAGGACGGAAGTGGGTTCGGTTTGGCTGCGGGCGAAATCGTAAACGAGGATGGAAATCGATTCGGGTGTATGGCCGGGAGTTTCAAGGGCCTTGAGGCGCACTTTGCCGAATTCCACGACACTGCCATCGGCGAGCGGGGTAAAGCGGTATTCGGCCTGGGCTTTGGCCCCGAGATAAATTGTTGAGCCCGAGCGATCACGCAATTCCAGATGCCCGGCCACGAAGTCGGCATGCAGGTGGGTGAGAAAAACATGCTTGATGCGCAATTGGTGTTCAGAGGCAAAGGCCAGATATTGAGCGATGTCGCGTTGCGGGTCGACGACCGCGGCAATGCGGGTTTCTTCGTCACCGATCAGATAAGAAGCATGGGCAAGGCAATTTAGATAGAACTGCTTGAAGATCAAGAGTCACCACCCTCGCTGCAAGCCGGGATCATCATCAATTCGAGTTGAATTCGCAAATGGGAACCTGATTGCGGAAATCGTATGATTCCGCGGAGTCCGAGTCAACGAATTTACGGCAAGTGCTGCTTGGCATTCTTGGATGCACGGTAACCGAAGAGTTTTTGGCATTCCTTGCGGAGGAAGCTGCCGAGGACGGGGATAGGGTGATTGCCCTTCTGGAAGATGAAGCGGCAAGAAATCAGGCAGGCCCGCCATTTGTATTCCTCGTTGCCGTGCTTGCGGCCGTAGGCGTCGATGTCCTTCTGGGAAACTCCGTAGACGACCGCGCCAATTTTGGACCAAACGCAGGCGCCGGCGCACATGGCACAGGGTTCATGTGTGGAATAAAGGACGAATTCAGGAAGGTAGCGGCCGTAACCGCTGCAAACGTACTTGAGCATTTCGAGCTCAACGTGCTTGATACTGGAGCCGGAGGTTTTTACGCGGTTGCCGGCGCTGGCGATAATGGTTTCGGTCTTGCCGGAAACGCGGGTGATGACGGCGCCAATGGGATAATCGCCGCGGTCGCCTGCGCGCTTGGCTTCTGCGATGGCAAGTTCCATGAACTTCTTCTTCGCCTTATACGAAGCAGGGATCATGCAATTCGATTATATGAGATTATCGTGAGTGTTCCTCAGGAAATCCGCGGTGGGCCGGTGAATGCGCTGGCGGCACCACAAGCAAACGAGGGGACCGGGTGCGCGCAGGATGATCCGCATTAGGAAACCCCTTGGACTGGCGTTCACCAGTTTCTTCCTGCTCTGCTGCTTGCCGCTGCGCGGCCAAACAAACACCAAAGTCGTGACTAACCCAACTTTCTATCGGGACGTCTTGCCGCTAGTGCAGGAGCATTGCCAGGTGTGCCATCGAAGCGGGGGAATCGCGCCAATGGCGTTTGAAACCTATGCAGGCACACGAGGATATGCGGCGGCGATCGAAGGGGCGGCGCAGAGCCGGTCCATGCCGCCGTGGTTCGCGGAAAGAGGCATCGGAAAGTTTTCGAACGATTCTTCGCTGACGGAGGAGCAGATCGCCGTACTGGCGGCTTGGGCGGCGGCGGGGGCTCCGTCGGGTAATCCTGCCGATGCGCCGCCGGAGAAAAAATGGGTGGATCGCTGGACGATTTCCGCGCCGGATGTAGAGATTAAGATGGCGCAGCCAGTGAGTATCCCGTCAGCCGGGGACGTGGACTACACCTACGAAATTGTGCCCACACATTTCAAGGAAGGGCGTTGGGTGCAAGCTTCCGAAATTTTGCCTGGATTGCCGGAGCATGTGCACCACGCGGTGGTTTATGTGCGGCCGCCGGATTCGGCGTGGCTGCGGCATGCGCCGGTGGGAAAGGCGTTCACGGCCGAATCGCTGAATTCTCCGGAAGATCAGCGAGACGCGATGTGGACCGACAGCGATGTCCTGCTGGTCTACGCGCCGGGGAGCACGCCGGACAACTGGCCGCGGGGGATGGCCAAGTATATCCCGGCGGGCTCCGACCTGGTTTTTCAAATCCACTACACGACCAACGGAAAACCAGGAAAAGATGTGACGCGCATCGGTCTGATATTTGCGAAAGCGCCGCCGGAGAAGCGCGTGCATACGCTGCAACTGACGAACGATCATTTTGTGATCCCACCCGGTGCGCCCGATTTCCGGGTGGAGGCACGCGGGACGCTACCGAACGATGCGCTGCTGCTCAGTTTTTTTCCGCACATGCATCTGCGGGGGAAAAGGTTTGAATACAACATCGTCCATAAAGACAAAACGGTAGAGCCGTTGCTGCGAGTCCATTACCACTTTCACTGGCAGATGAGCTATCGCCTTGCAGACCCACTGGCGCTGCAGGCGGGCACGGAATTGCAGGCCGTGGGATGGTTTGATAATTCGAAAGAGAATCCGCACAACCCGGACGCGAGCACGGCGGTGAGGTGGGGCGAGCAGACATACGAGGAAATGATGGTGGGATTCTTTGATGTGGCGGTGGATTCGCGTCTCGACAAGCCCCGGTTTTTCCGACGGGGCGTGGCCGAATCGCCCAAAAAGTGACGAAGAGGGCACGGCGCTCGGAAAAGCGGCGCAAGCGCTATTTGTAGATTGAGTACGGGCATGCGCGGGACTTCGGTCCCCCGTGTAGCGGTGTGCTACATTGCGAAATTGGAGCAACCAAGGCACTTACTCAAGTGACGACACAAACGCCCATCGAACCACGCCGCCCGATATCGGCGCCCACCCCGGGGCCGAAAATCCACCGCGTGGAAGTGTATTGGCACGCGGTCACCTATAAAACGGTGATCATCTATAGCTCGCTGATCCTGGTGATCATCCTTGCCGCCATGTTTGCGGTAAAACCGGAATGGACCAACATCATCACCAAAAAAGTTTCGGACGCCCTGGGGAATCCGGAGACCGGAAACGCGACGGTAACGCTGACACAAGCCAAGTTCGTGAACCTGGACGGCCGGGTTCAGGTGAAAAAAGTGAACTCAGTGACGTGGGTGGAAGCAAACTACCATACGCCGCTGGACAAGGGCGACCTGATCCAGACGGCCAGCGATGGAGCGGCGCGCATTACGTTTGCGGACGGCACGGAATACACGATCAAGTCGGAAACGCTGGTAACGGTGGAAGAAAATATCGTGACGCGCGACCGGTCGAACACGGCGGTCCGCATCAATACGGGATCCGTGGATCTGGCTACAACAAAATTTGTTTCACCCGATTCCAGCGCCGCGGTCAGCGTGGAGGATGCCACCGCTTACCTGAAGCAAAACAGCAAGGCGACAGTAAAGAATGACCCGAAGGAAAACGATCACGAAATCGTCGTTGCCAGCGGGTCGGCCCAAGTGCAGCGCGGGCAGGAAAAGATCGAGCTGACGCAATTTGAAAAGATCAGCTTCCCCTCCGGCGGAACGACCATGAAATCCAACATCCTTGCGCCGCCGGGCTTGATGGCCCCGCTGAACTTGGCGCCAGTAATTGCGGAAACGCCGAGGACAGCGTCCATCCATTTTGAATGGAAACCCGTGAGTGGAGCGATCGGCTACACGCTGCGAATCAGCCCAACGACGATGTTTACGCGGCTGGTGAAAGAAGTGACGGTTAGCGGGACGAGCACGGAAGTTACGGGGCTCGAGGCCGGGGATTACTTCTGGAACGTCAGCGCATCCGACGCCAAGAAAGAGACCAGCGAATTCAGCGAAACATTCAAGTTCAGCCTGGTGGCCCAGGGCAGAACCCAGGAGATGATGCTGGTGATTGAAGTCCCCAGAATCCAGGGGCATTCCGCGGAGCTGATCGGGAAGACGGAACCCGGCGCCGCACTGATTATCAACGGCCAACCCGTTGCGAACATTTCGCCGGACGGAACCTTCCGGCATTTTACCGAGCCGCTTGAACCCGGCCAGCACACGATTGTGGTGATTGGTTCGAACCGGCGCGGGGGAACGGCGAAGCAGCAAATCTCGATCGTAATACCCAAGTAAGCATTGGGGACCGGAGCGCGGTTTTGCGTGAGCCGCGAAATCCGGCGACAATGGAACGTTGCACCGTGGGGAGTCCGTACGCGGAGATCCTACCGGGCAGGATCCTCTCCGCAGGGGGAAAGCAGTAATGAACAAGAATGGTTACAACCTGAGGTCGGTGTTCAGCCTTTTTTCGTCCGACCTGGCAATTGATCTGGGAACGGCAAACACGCTGGTGTTCGCACACGGCAAAGGGATCGTGGTGAACGAGCCATCGATCGTGGCGATCAACAAGTCCAGCGGCGAAGTGGTGGCGGTCGGGCGCGAAGCGAAAGACATGCTGGGGCGGACGCCGGGCAACGTCGTGGCGATCAAGCCGATGAAAGACGGCGTGATTGCCGATTTCAAAGTCACCGAAAAGATGCTGACGTATTTCATTCAGAAGGCGCACAACCGGCGGGTGCTGGTGCATCCGCGCATCGTAATTGGCGTGCCGAGCGAAATCACGCCAGTGGAAAAGCGCGCCGTGCAGGATTCCGCTTACCGGGCGCGAGCCAGCGAAGTGTACCTGGTGGAGCAGGCGATGGCGGCGGCGATCGGCGCCGGACTGCCGATTGAAGAGCCGTCGGGGAATATGGTGGTGGATATCGGCGGCGGGACCACGGATATCGCCGTGATTTCCATGAGCGGGATCGTTTATTCGCGGTCGGTGCGGGTGGCCGGGAACGAAATGGACGAAGCGGTGATGCAGTATCTGAAGCGGAAGTACAACCTGCTGGTGGGAGAACGGACCGCGGAACAGATCAAGATGGAGATCGGCTCCGCCTATCCGCTGGAAAAGCCGCTGACGATGGAAGTGAAAGGGCGCAACCTGATCGAGGGCGTGCCGCGCACAGTGACGATTGACGACAGCGAGATCCGCGAGGCCCTCAGCGAATGCGTGGCGACGATATTGAACGCGGTGCGTGTTGCGCTGGAGCGGACGCCGCCCGAACTTTCGGCGGACATCAGCGACCGCGGCATTGTGCTGACCGGCGGCGGGGCGCTGCTGAAGAATCTGGACAAACGCATCCGCGAAGAGACTGGCTTGCCGGTTTCGATCGCCGACGATCCACTGGCTTCGGTGGTACTTGGAACAGGAAAAATGTTGAGCGATTTCAAACTGCTGCGGCAGGTTTGCATCGACTAGGGAAGTATTCAGTTGGTAGTTGTAAGTTGTCAGTTCCCGGACGGAGCTTCATCATTCGGGTTCCGCAATGCTCCCAGCCGCGGAAGCCGATGTTGCGTGAGAGATTTGGTTTTACTCAAGACTAAGAACGATTAACTGAGAACTTTTCCATGGTCGGAGTTCCATCCAGACACAGATCCCTAGCGCTGCTGGCCGGCGTGCTGCTGGCGCAAGTGCTGATGCTCGCGTTGCAGGTGAAGCGGGATTCGCGAGGGCGGTTGATTCGGGTATGGAGCATAACCGCGGTGACTCCGTTCGAAAAGGGCGGTGCTTGGGGATTCGGGAAGATTCGCGGCGTGTGGGACCATTACTTCGCGCTGCAGGGCGCGACACGGCAGAACGAGGAACTTCGCAACGAAAACGACGAGCTGAAGCTGGAGATTTCCCAGTTGCAAAGCAAAGCAGCGGAAGCGGACAGGCTGGGAACTCTACTGAATTTCCGGCAATCGCACCAAAAAGTGCCGATGGTGATGGCACGAGTGATCGGGGCGGGCGCGGGCACGGCCAGCCACACGGTGGAAATCGACCGCGGAGAACGCGACGGGATTCGCCGCAACATGGCGGTGATTACGCCGGACGGGGCGGTGGGCAAAATAATCGAGATTTATCGGGACACGGCGCAGGTGCTGCTGTTGAGCGACAAAGAGGGCGGAGCCGGAGCGATGCTGGTGGGTTCGCGGATTCAGAGCCCGGTGAAAGGCACGGGCGAGCCGATGCTTTCGATGAGCTACGTGGCGGCGGAGGAGACGGTAAACGCCGGAGAGAAAATCGTCACCAGCGGGATGGATAAGATTTTTCCACGCGATGTTCCCATAGGGACGGTGCTGGAGGTAAAGCAGGGCAATCCGTTCAAACAGATTCGCGTAAAGCCGGCGGCGCGGCTGGACCGCCTGGAAGAAGTGATTGTGCTGCTGACACAAGAGGCTGTGACTTTCAAGAATGAGAGTGAAGAGCCGGGCGCGCAACCTGCGGCGGGGAATACCACTCCAACAGCGGCAGGAAAGCCGGCGGCAGAGAAGCCATGAACGATACGTTTGAGCTGCGCGGGGGCGAATCGCATATTGAGGTGCACAAGTTTTTCCCCGGCGCGGTGGTGGGAATTGCGGTTCTTTCGCTGGTGTTGCAGCGCATCCTGCCGGTTTATTTTCCGAGGTTGGAGATACTGGATCTTCCGCTGCTTGCCACTATCTATTTCGGACTGAGCCGGCGCAATCCCTCGACGGGACTGTTGTTGGGCACGGTGATAGGGATTTTGCAAGACAGCCTGAGCGGCCCGACGGTTCCGCTGGGCGAATATGGGATCGCCAAAACGGTGATTGGCTACCTGGCTTCCTCGATTGGGTCACGGCTGGACACGGAGCATCCGCTGGCGCGGTTTTCGCTGGTGGTGCTGTTTTACGTGGTCCACCAGGCGATTCTGACGGTGGTGCGACGGCTGCTGCTGAACCAGCCGGAAGGATGGTTCAATATGCACCTAGCCGTTGCCGCGCTCGTGAACGCCGTTCTTGGCGTGGTGCTCTTCGTCGGCCTTGATCGCCTCCGCCGCTCGTCGTAGCTTGCCTGACAAACAAAATTAATGCGCTAACAGGAACTCCTGGAAGTCTTCATATTTGCTACTGATCGGCAGTGAAAGCTTCGGGCGTTGCAAATATTCCGAGAGGCGTGAGGGAAGCGGCGGGGCCACCCCGATTCCCTTCTGTACTACTTCCGCGAACTTTGCCGGATGGGCCGTGGCCAGCACCAGGCCTTGTGAGAGCTCTGGATGTTCCTTGCGATAGGCTTCCCAGGCGAGCAGGCCGACGGCGGTGTGGGGATCGGAAATGTAGCGGTAACGTTCCCAGACCGCGTTCATCTGATGCAAGGTTTCTTCGTCGGTGGCGCGGTGGCCCCAGATTTCCTTGCGAACGTTTTCCAGGCGATTGCGGCATAGATCGAGCAGGCGGGGAAAATTGTTGGGACTGCCCACATCCATCGCGTTCGAATAGGTGGCAATGGCAGGCCGGGGATGATACTCGCCACTGCGCAGATATTCCGGTACCGCGTCATTGGCGTTGGTGGCGGCGATGAATCTCGACACCGGCAGGCCGATACGCTTGGCGAAGATTCCCGCGGTCAGATTGCCGAAATTCCCGCTGGGAACGGAAACTATCAGCGGGACGGAGGCCACGGGCAACTGCCGGTAGGCGGCGACGTGATAGAACATTTGCGGCAAAAGGCGGCCGATGTTGATGGAGTTCGCAGAAGTCAGAAACGCGCGCTGGTTCAGCGCTTCGTCGGCGAAGGCCTGCTTCACTAAGCGTTGGCAATCGTCGAAAGTGCCGGAGACTTCGAGAGCGGTGATATTTTCGCCGAGCGTGGTGAACTGTTTTTCCTGGGCTTCGCTGATGCGTTTCGAAGGGTAAAGAATCACCACGCGAATTCCAGGCACGCGCAAGAATCCGTGGGCCACGGCGCTTCCCGTGTCGCCCGAGGTCGCCACCAGGACGGTCAGCGTGCGCGACTCGCCGCGGACGAAATAGCCCATCAGGCGGGCCATGAATCGCGCGCCAAAGTCCTTAAAGGCCAGCGTGGGGCCGTGGAATAGCTCCAAAACGTGCAGGGCGGGCGACAACGAAACCAGCTTGACCGGAAAATTAATGGCCTCGGCGACGATTTGCCAGAGCATTTCTTCGGGAACGTCGGGAGTAGCAAAGGGCCGCACGACGCGGAAACAGACTTCCGTGAACGGCAAGCGGCGGAACTCTTCCAATTCTTCGGGCGTGTGACGGGCGATTTCGGCGGGCATGTAGAGGCCGCCATCGGGGGCGAGTCCGCGAAGAACAGCGCCGCGAAGAGACGTCAGCGGAGCTTTTCCGCCGGTGCTTCGATATCTCATGCGGTGGGTTCCGCCTTTGAGGATTTCCCAGGGCGTTCCAGTTGTTGCCGGATCCTTTCAAGAAAGCGGGCGCCGGCCAACTTCAGGTCGGATGCTTCGGGCAAGAATGGAGCGCGCAATTCCGAAATCGGGATCGAGCAGTGCGCGAGCGCTTCGTAGCTCTGGCGGCGGGCTCCGATCAGCACCGGATAGCAGCGGGCCACGGTCTCCTTGGGGTCCTCTGCGGGGCGGGCCTGGAAAGCGCCGCGCCAGAGCACGGGCTTGGGGTCCTGCAGATAGCGTTGAATCAGGAGTTGCTGCTCATCACGCGAAGCCGCGAGGTAAACGAGAAGCATTTGTTTGCGGAGGCGGTGGAGCAGATGATTGCCGGCGTAGATGACGCTGCCGGTGGTGTCGAGAACCAGGTCGAGACCGGAATTTTTTTCGAGGCCGGTGAGAACTTCGTCGAGGACTGCAATTTCCTCGGAAAGATACGCGGCTTCGCGCTCGGCGTAGGTAGGCAGATGCGGCCAACCCATCCAGGCGGCGACACCGTTGATGCCGCTGTAGCCGCCGCCTTCGAGAGTTGGCTTCAGGCGGTTTTCGATTTGAGCGTCGCAGGAGATCGCGGGGTAGCCGGCGGCGGCGATTCGCGTGGTCCAGAAAGATTTACCGGCACCGGACATGCCGATAAGAGCGAGCCGCAACGGCTTGTTGGAATGAGGCCACATAGGGAATCAAAAAGTGTAACGGACCCAGCGCCAGCAAAGAAAATGAAAAGCACCGAGTGCGTTTGATGAGCTTAATTTATATGAAAAGAGGGGCCTTGCGAAGGCAAGCAAAGGCGCGGGTTTCCAGGCGAAGGCGAGAATTCATATAGCGGAGCGCGATTTACCACACAAAGGCAGTACCGCAGACGAATTCTCGCAGCACGCAATCGAAAAACGGTTAATTCACCCGGTCGTTAAGTGCCGTGGGCCATTTGGTGAGAGAAGCAAGCCCCGATTGCGCCCAAAAACGCAGTAATCAGCCCGCTACCTGTACCACAGGACGAGTTGCACGGCTTGTGGGCGGGTGCTAGTTTGGGAAAGGCTTCCGGGATGAGACGGATTCCGAAGCTGGGCGACGAATTCGAGAGCTTCCACAGACGGATCGAGGCGATTAGTTGTGAGCCTCGCCGACCGGAGAGTTCGCACTTCAACGCTGTAGTAAAAGAAATTGCGCGAGCGGGCGCCGCTCAGCCCTGAGAAATATACAGATTCGCGCGCAGGTCTCGCGTGTCGTACTGGTTTCGCAACGATAATCGACTGCCGCAAGAACGGCTGGCCGCCGCCTCCTACGTGATCGTGGGGATGATCACGCTACTGCTGCTGGGCTTCTGGAAACTTCAAGTCATCGATTCCGACAAGTATGGGGTGATGGCGGAACGAAATCGAGTGCGCTCGATTCCAATCATAGCGCCGCGCGGGCGGATGCTCGATCGAGACGGCCGCGTGCTGGTGGACAACTATCCATCGTTCAGCGTGCTGCTGCTTCGCGACGACATGGCCGCGGTGGAGAAAAATCTGCCCGCAATCGCGGACGGCCTGGGACTTTCGCTGGATGACCTGAAAGAGCAATTAAGCAACACCGGGGCGCTTCCAAAATTTCAGCCAATCGTCATCAAGCCTGAAGCGACGCCAGGAGATGTCGCCTTCATCGAATCGCATCGCGCGGATATTCCGCTGCTGGAAATGCTGATGGTTCACCGGCGGCGCTATTTGCCCGGCGGCTTTATGGCCCACGCGAGCGGGTATGTCGGAGAAGTCAGCGAACAACAGATCGAAGCGAGCAACGGGAAATACCGTCCGGGAGACGTGGCGGGAAAGTCCGGCCTGGAGAGGCAATACAACGATCTGCTGGTGGGCACGGACGGCATGCGGCGAGTGATCGTGAACAGTATCGGCAAGGAAGTGGGGCGCCTGACGCAGCAGGAAGCGATTCCCGGCAAGCAGATTCAGCTGACGATTGACTACGATTTGCAGCAGATCGCCGAAGAAGCGCTGGCCGGGAAGAAAGGCGCGGTCGTCGCGCTGGATCCGAGCAGCGGCGAAGTGCTGGCGTTCGTGAGCCGGCCCGCGCCAGACCCGAATGATTTTGCGATCCGGGTTTCGAAAGAGGAATGGCAGCGGCTGAACACGGATGCGGACCGCCCGCTGTTGAATCGCGTAACGCAAGCACAGCTGGCGCCTGGTTCGGTATTCAAGATTGTGATGGCCACGGCGATGCTGGAAGAAAAAGTGCCGCCAGAAAGCTACACGGCGTTTTGTCCCGGGTACGCGACGTTCTACGGACGCCAGTTCAAGTGCTGGGTCTACGGCAAAGCCGGGCATGGAGTGGTGGATGTCCACAACGCCATCGTACATTCCTGCGACATTTTCTTTTACAACATCGGGATGCGCATGGGGATCGACCGGATTGCCAAGTACGCGAAGATGCTGGGATTCGGGGCTAAAACAGGAATTGACTTGCCGTCGGAGGAATCCGGCCTGGTGCCTTCCGAGGAATGGGTGCAGCGGGTGTTTCACCGGAAATGGTATCCGGGCGAAACAATTTCGGTTTCCATCGGGCAGGGCGCGGTAATCGTTACGCCGATGCAGGTGGCGTACATGATCGGGGGACTGGCTTCCGGAGGGGATTACAAACAGCCGCATCTTTTGAAGGACGCGCAGAACATCGGGGAGCGCCGAGTTTCGATTTCCGATTCGACCGTGGAGAAAGTTACGCAGGGGATGTACGGAGTGGTGAATGAAGGCGGCGGAACGGCTGCAGCAATCAAGCTGCAAGGCATCGAGTTCTGCGGGAAGTCCGGAACCGCACAAGTGATCGGCGAGAACGCCAAGACGCGGTTCGGCAAGGGCGAGAAAAAGTTCAACAATAATGCGTGGTTCGTGGGTTACGCTCCGCGGCGGGATCCTGAAATCGTGGTTGCGGCGCTGGTGGAGGAAGGCGGGCACGGGGCTTCGGCTTCAGGACCGATTGTGCGGGACATCATCAAAGCTTACTACGACAAGAAGGCGAAGAAGGGCCAGGGGCAGACGACAGTGGAATTGAAGCACTACGATCTCGACGCGGAGCCGAGGGCGCAGGTTGTGGAGCGCTCCAAGCCGGCGGCGAAGCGGGAACAGTCCGCTGCGACAGTGGAGCCAGTTTCCGCAAAGAAAACTCAACCGGAATAGTTTCTGAAACTGGTGAGAACAGAAAGACGATGAACGAAACGACTGGAACACGAGACTACGACTGGTGGCTGCTGGCGATCGTCGCGGCTATCTGCGCGCTGGGCGTAGTGGAAATCTATTCCGCCACCCACGGCAGCGTGCTTGTGGGCATGCACACAAAACAAATTCGCTGGCTGGTAATCGGGTTCGCCCTGATGTTCGTGCTCTCGCGGATTGACTACCACTTGATCATGGACCAGGCTCCGGTTCTCTATATTGTTGGAATATCGGCACTTGTGGCGGTGCTGCTGGTCGGTCACACGCGATTCGGGGCGAAACGGTGGATTCCCATTCTGGGCGAATTTCTTCAGGTGTCAGAACTGGTCAAATTGATTATAATCATCGTATTGGCGCGCTTCTTTGCAGAAGTGCGTACCGATGAGCTTTCCCTGCAGGATTTGATAAAGGCAGGGCTTCTAGTAGGAATACCGCTGGTCTTAATTCTGAAGCAGCCCGATCTCGGCACCGCTCTGGTTTTGATGCCGATGTTGATCGTCGGCGCATTTCTAGCCGGGCTGCAGTGGAAACACGCCGCGGTAATCATCCTAATCGGTGTCATGATGCTGCCCGTCGGGTGGCATTTCCTGAAACCGTACCAGAAGGAAAGAGTTACGTCGTTTTTGCATCCCGAAGAAGACGCCAAGGGTTCCGGCTATCAGGTGTTGCAGTCGAAGATTGCCGTGGGCTCGGGTGGATTCTGGGGGAAGGGCTTCGGCAACGGCAGCCAGAATCAACTGGGGTATATTCCGGTCCGGTACTCCGACTTTATTATGGCGGCGCTGGCGGAAGAACAAGGATTCAAAGGCGTGCTTGTTGCTTTAGGGCTGTACATGGCGCTATTGTTACGACTGGTCCAGAACGCTCAGCGCGCCAAAGATCGCGCGGGAATGTTTCTGGTCATGGGAGTTACGGCAGCGCTTGGCTTTCACGTTTTGGTAAATGTGGCCATGGTCATCGGGGCCATGCCGGTCACCGGCATTCCGTTACCCCTGATGTCCTATGGAGGATCCGCCACGCTGTTTGTTTTCCTGGCGATAGGCTTGGTAATGAATGTCCGGCTGCGCCGATTCGTTAACTAGCCGTTTGCCAGTTCCGAGCGCGACCTGCTTCAGGAAGTTTGCGCCGGACCCGCGGGCCGAGGAAAGTTCGGGCCGCTAGCAGTTCAAGAAGGAATTTAAGAGTGAGGATAGCATCGTCCGCCGTTACCCCGGGAGTTTCCCGGCAACGGCCCAGCCTCGATAGCATGAGGTTTTCGCAAAACGAAAGCCGCAATCCGGCTTCCCCCTCCGGCTTCGAACGCAACGCCGCAACAATATTGTTGTCGCCAGCGTGTCCCGGTCATCGCCGGGACGGCGCCTTGCCCTGGACCTCTGTCAAAGAGGGTCCCGCGGCGGTGCATCCCAAGGAGTTTTCATGTCGAAAGAATTGGTTATCAGCGCGTCCTCCCACGAGCGGAGAGTCGCGATATTGGAAGAAGGACAGCTAGTCGAGATTTACATTGAGCGCGAGAAAGAGTTTGCGCTTGTCGGCAGCATCTACAAAGGAAAAGTAACGCGAGTTCTGCCGGGGATGCAGTCGGCGTTCGTCGACATCGGCCTTGATGGCGACGCGTTTCTCTACGTCAGCGACGTTTTCGAAAATCTGGAAGACTACGATCACGGGCATTCCCACGGCGATGCACCCGCGCCGGCGATTGCCGCCGCTTCGGGCGGAGCGCTGATCGAACCGCTGCCGGGAGAAATGCTTTCCACGCGCGTCGTGCATGAAGAGACCATCTCTCTTGACGAGCCGCGCGAAGAGCGTGGTCACGATCAGGGACAATCCGAAGAATTTCAGAGCGCACCGGAGCATCACGAAGGCCACGCAAGCGGCGAAGCGCAGCCGGGGGAAATCAACGACCTCGACGAACGCCAGCCAGAGTCGAACGCTTCCGCGCCGCAGAATTTCGCGCCCAGCTACAATCCGACGCGCAACTATCCTCCGCGCATTGGGAACGATCGCCCACAAGGCAACGACCGCGGCGGAGATCGAGGCGGAGACCGCGGACGAGGTGGACGGCGTGGACGGTTTGGACGGCGCCGCGGAGGCAGCGGCGGCGGGGACCGGGATCGCGACCGGCGGCCGCACGGACAGGGCGGGGGACGAAATTTGCCTCCATCGAAATATGCTTCGCCGCAAGGTGACCGCGACAATCGCGGGGGATTCGACAACCGCCGGCCGCCAATCGATCGCGGTCCAAGCGCACCAGTCGAAAAGCATGAGGACGATATCGTTCTGCCGGGCGAATCACTGGCGAAGTATCGCGCAAGGCCTGTGCCGGCGCCCGTTGAGCCGCTTGGCGATCACGAACCGGAAGAACGGCAACCCGATTATGAGCAGACACCCTCGCGTCCCGCAGTCGGCCTGCAGCCTGGAACGGGAACACCCCGCCGTTTCTCTGGAAGCCTGCCGCACTGGGTCCTAGCGGATACGGAATCGGAGGCCGATGCGGCCGCTGGGGAGTCCGCCGCGGAAGGACAGCTACCGGACGCTGCAGCGGACGTGCATCAGGCAGAAGAATCATCAGCGGAACCTGTGTCCAACGCGGCACCGGCCCTCAGCGATGAAGAGGCAGTTTCACTTTCCGCCCGGTTGGTAGAAGCGAAACATGAAGAGACGCAGGCTCGCGCAGAGGCCGACTCGCTCGTCGGTGGCGCAGATTTTGATGAGGATGAAGCGGAAGCCCTGCACGAAGCGCATGAAACAGCCGAGCATGAGGAACACGGGCACCACGAAGAAGAATCTGAAGCAGAACAGCAAGAGCGTGAAGACCGAGAAGACGCGGAAGACGAAGCGAGCGAGGCACAGTTCGCGGCGGAATCCGGGCATGCTGAAACTCACGGCGAAGCAAGCGGGGAATCGCATGCGGAAGAAAACCGCGCGGAGTTGACGGAAGCCGAGCGGGCCGACCTTGCTCACGATGAAGCCATCGAGCACGTTGCGGCGGAAACGATGTCGGCGGCAGTGTCGGCGGCAGTGTCGGCGGAAGGTTCCACCGTGGAAGCCGTGGTTGAAGATGACAGCATCCTTTTGCCAGGAGAGACCCGCAGCCCGCGCAATCCGAACGCTCCGCGAGAGGATTTCGCGCGAATTGGCACCAATCCTCGTTCGCGTTTCCAGCGCCCACAGCGCGGCGGACGCGACCGCGGCGGAGATCGCGGAGGTTTCCGCGGACGCGGAGGGCGCCCGGATGGACGCGGCGATCGTCCGCATCGCGGAGGAGATCGTGACCGTGGCGGAGATCGTGGTCCCGATCGGGGTCCAGATCGCGGCCCGGATCGGGGCGGTGATCGCGGCCGAGGACGCTTCGAGCGCCGCGGCGGGCATGGCCATGGCCCGCATCGCGGGCATCACGGAGGACACGCGCCATCTCGCCGGCCTCAACTGATTTCCGAAATGCTGAAGGCGGGCCAGGATGTTGTGGTGCAAATCGCCAAGGAACCGCTTGGGAAGAAGGGCGCGCGGATAACCAGCCACGTCGCGCTACCCGGCCGGTTTCTGGTGTACATGCCGACGATCGACCACATCGGTGTTTCGCGCAAGATTGCGAGCGCGGAAAACCGCTCGCGCCTCCGCCGGCTTGTCGGCGAAGCGCGCGGCAGCTATCCCGGCGGGTTTATCGTTCGCACGGCTGCGGGCGGCGCGACCGATGAAGAAATTCGCACCGATATCGAGTTCCTCGGGAAGACCTGGAACGAAATCAAGCAGAAGCACGAGGAGCGCAAGGCGCCGGCGCTGCTGCACCGCGATTTGAACCTGGTGGAGCGGATTCTTCGCGATTACGTCAGTGACGATTTCACCGGCATCTGGATCGACAACGAAGAGGAATACGGCAAGGTGGTCGAGTTCGTCAGCCGGTTTCAGCCGAAACTGGTCAACAAGGTGAAGCTCTATACCAAGGAGCAGCCGATCTTCGAAGAGTTCGGCATTCAGCACGAACTCGACAAGGCGCTTCGCGCCAAGGTTTGGCTGAAGTCCGGCGGCTACATCGTGATCAACCACACGGAAGCGCTGGTGGCGATCGACGTCAACACCGGCAAGTTCGTCGGCAAGGGTTCGATCCGGCTGGAAGACACCATCGTCAAGACGAACCTCGAAGCCGTGAAGGAAATCGTGCGGCAGATTCGCCTGCGTGACCTTGGCGGCATCATCGTGGTGGATTTCATTGACATGGAAGAGCGGCGCAACCGCGAAAAGGTGCTGGGCGCATTGCAGATGGCGCTCGAGCAGGACAAGGCGCCGTCGAAAGCGCTTTCGTTCAACGAGTTCGGACTGGTCTGCATCACGCGCAAGCGCACGAAGCAGGCGCTGGAACGCGTGCTTTGCCAGCCCTGCCCGTACTGCACCGGCTCCGGCATGGTCAAGTCCATACCGACGCTATGCTATGAAATTCAGGCGGAAGCGCGGAAGATGGCCGTGGCCGACCACGAAGGGCCGAACCTGACACTGCGGGTGCACCCGGAAATCGCCAAGGCGCTGAAGACGCGCGAGTCTATCCTGATCGACGAACTCGAACAGAACTCGCACAAGCACATCATCATTCAATCCGACGCCACGTTGCACTGGGAGCAATACGACATCTACTAGGGGAAGGATTTCAGTAATCAGTAATCAGTAATCAGTAATCAGTAATCAGTTAGAGAAGGACAAAACGCCCGGGCTAGTCCCGGGCGTTCTCTTTTTCCAAGGAAGCTCACTTTATTCTTTTTCGCGAGTTTCCCCGGCATGAGCGGTTTTATCGGATGGTGGAAAGACTTTATGCTGGGACGCCGGCATTGGCACTTCGCCCATGCGGTCCTCCCATAGGAATTTGTTCAACACCGCAGTATCGGCAGCGTCGGCATGGCTGAAATCCAGATTCTTTCCCTCTTTCCATTCTCTGGTGTTCATTTCAAACAACAACCCATTGTCGCGGTTGCGGTAGTCGGCACGAAAGGCTGGCTGGGTTCCGGGGCCGCTGAAGAGCGGGGCCATCACTGCGGCCCGCGAATCATTGGCATTCATCGGCGGCACACCAAGCAGGGCCTCGATGGTGCGGACCATGTTCACGGTTGTATAAAAATGGTGGTCGACAAAAACTCCTACCTTCTGGGCTTTCGTTTCAGCGATTGGCGCGTACTTGCTGACGACCAGGGCAATGCTGCGGTGCGAATCCACGTGGTCCGGGCCGTCCTGCGCGTCATCCTCTAGAATCAGAATTGCCGTGTCGTTCCAATACTCACTTTGCGAAATTGCTTCCACCACCCGGCCCACCGCTAAATCGTTGTCCGCCATGGAGGCCGCCGGCTTGGGCTTGCCCTTCTTCCCGCCCGCCGTGTGATCGTTCGGAAGCCGCAGCAGGATAAATTGCGGCATGGAATCCTTACCGACTTTGCGCGATGCTTTGAACGCGGCGAACTCATTCAAGAATTCGTCGGCGCGTAATTGATCTGGATAGGCAGTTTCAAAATCGGGAAAGCGCGGATCGAAATGGCCACGCAACTCCGGTTGGGCGGCGATGTTTTTTGCAAGAACGGGAATATCCCAGGGATACGGGCTTGGCCCACCGCGCGGCTCTCCCACATTTTTCTCCAGCGGCTCGCTTTTCTTGATCACCGTTCGCGCGCAGGCGGCTCCTGCCACCTTCGGCGGTCCGCTAGTCGGCGCAGGCGTTTCCTCGTCGGTGTTGCACCATCGCGAAACAATGGATTCACCATAGTGCCGGTAGGAGACTCCGTGTTTGGCAAAATTTTTCCAGAGGTAGCCACCGGTCGGTTCGCCCGCATCGGGAAGCCCATCTTCGGTTGAAATGCCGCCCAGGAGTTCGCCTTCGGAGTCATACGTATGTTCCTGGCTGCGGTAGGCGATCGGCCAGGTCTTCTCAACGTAGTCCGAAATCGAAGCGGAAGTCGACCATACATGTCCGTCGCCTGAAACGTCGCCGCTATCGTAAAAGTTGTCCAAGACGCCAAACTGCCGCGCGAGCTTGTGCTGGTTGGGGGTAATGTCCGCGCCGTACATCGTCAGGGAGGGATCGCCGTCTCCCACCTCCAGGTCTCCGAAGATCTGATCGTAGGTGCGATTTTCCTTAATGATGTAAATCACGTGTTTGATCCTGGTCTCGCCGGAAGCGAAGGGAACTTTGTCCAGGTTTCCCTGTGCCGCATTCAGGCTCGTTGCCTGCGTCGTCCACTTTGCGAGCGTTTCAGGAATCTCCGCCATCTGAATTTGCGCCACTGATCCGTGGGTCATTGCGGGGTTATAGGGGTACTCCGGTTTCCGATTTGCATTTATTTTAATCGCAACAGGATTCGGCCCTGAACCGCGGCCCTTTGCGCTGCCAATCAACAAATCGTGCGCCGTGGTGGCCACGACGGTCGGATAAAACTCCGTTGGAATAAACCCGACCGCGGGCCGAACTTTCCCAGCGCTCGGGTCGCCAAGATCAAACACACCCACCGTGTCAGAGATTGCATTCGCTGAAAACAGAGTTTTCCCGTCGGGAGCAAGCGCCAGGCTTTCGGGGTCGCTGCCTCCATATTTTTGCCCTGGCAATTTGGTGGAAAACGTGTGGAGAACACTTCCAGTGCCGGTGTCCAGCATATCAATCTCGTCCCGGTTCGTCAGCGCTACAAAGAGACGCGTATCATCGTGGTTCAACAGCAATGATGTCGGATGCGACCCGCCCGCAAGTAGCGCAGCGGGTTTTTGCAGTTTGATCATTCGCCGCACGGAACCATTCGCCAGGTCGAGCTCCGCGACGGCGGACGCGTTCCACAGCGAAACGAACCCCCTCCTCCCGTCACGCGTCATCACCGCGGTATAGGGCAACGAGCCGGGAATGCGCGGGTAAGTCGAAAGGTCGAAGCGACTGACTATTTTTCCGTCGGAAGTGTTAAGCAGGACGGCCTCGTCGGAGCCGTTGCAGGCCACCAGGATGCGTTCTTCGCCGCCGCTCATTCCCGCGGCTAATCCCGCCGGATAGGTCACATATTTGAATTGCGCGCGCCGCACTTTTCCTTGTGGCAGTTTTTCACGTGGGGACAAAGCCAAAAATCGTTCGGGTGTAACAACTCCATTTGCAAAGCCATAAACCGCGATGCCATTTCCGGTGCTCCCGTTCCCCTTCCCTAACGGGTCCGTCAGCGACGCCATGGAAGCGTACAAATGCTTGCCGTCCACGCTGAATGCCAGTCCCAAAAAATAGGTTTGCTTTGCGTCGGAGCCGAGACGCTCGTCGGGAAAGTCCCGGAGTTCGTTCGACTCCAAATTCAACACTGTCAGCGATTGTTTCTCACCGGATGAGTAAGCCCCATAGCCGCTGTGCAGCAGCACTGCGAATTGTCCGTCTGGAGAAACCACCGCCGCTGTCGGAAAATTATTCGTCGGCCGCGGATTGCCGGGTACATTTCCGAGCAATTTTCCATTGGACAATTGTCTGGGTGCCGGGTCCAGTGGTCTGGTTTGGGCGTGGAGATCTTTGGTCCCAATTGTCAGCGGCAATATTCCCAAAAACCAACTGCAGATGATCGCTCTTATCATGGCCGCATTATATTTGAGTTCGCGATACAAAACCGTGAATGTGCAACAGGAAGGCGAGCGGACGCGGGTTCCCCCAGCTCCCTGAAGCGACCGTAGGATTTCTTGCCAACCCCTTCATTTCCGGCTAGATTTCTTTGCTGGCTAAATTGCGAGTCGAATTGCTGGGTCACAGGAGTTCCCTAGGGGAGGTGCAACAATTTATGGCCGCTCCGCCCTCTGCCACCCGCGCCACGAACGAAGAAGTCCGCGACGTTCAGGAGACTACTTGCTGCGTGGTCGGCGGCGGACCCGCGGGAACCGTGTTGTCGCTGCTCCTCGCCCGGCAAGGCATTCGCGTCACACTGCTGGAGATGCACAAGGACTTCGATCGCGAGTTTCGCGGAGACACGATTCATCCTTCGACGCTCGAAATCCTCGACCAGATCGGCCTGGCGGACAAGGTGCATGAAATTCCCCACACCAAGATTTCGGGGCCCACTCTAAAATTTGCCGATGGTGAATTCCGACCCTTCGATCTGGGCCGACTGAAAACGAAGTTCCCTTACATCCTGATGGTGCCCCAGGTACGCTTCCTGGAATTTATCACCCGCGAGGCGGCCAAATACCCGGCGTTCAAGCTGGTGATGCATGCGAATGTGACTCAACTGCTGAAAGAACATGGAACGGTGCGCGGGGTTCATTATCTTGGGGCGGACGGCGCCCACGAAATCCGCAGCCCGCTTACGGTTGGGGCCGACGGGCGTTTTTCCCTGTTGCGCCGACTTGCGGGATTCGAACCTGTGAAGACTTCGCCGCCGATGGACGTGCTGTGGTTCCGTCTGCCCAAATTGGCCGGCGAACCAGAAATCGTGGGCGGTGCATTCGGCGGAATCGGAGGCGGGCGGATCTTTATCCTGCTGGAGCGCAATGAATACTGGCAGTCCGGACTCGTTTTTCCCAAAGGGCAATACCAGCAAATTCGGAACGCAGGGGTAGAAGCCGTGCGAAGGAGCATCGCGGAAATCGAGCCGCGGTTTGCGCCGCATGCCGAGTCGTTGACGGACTGGCACCAGATCACGCTGCTGTCCGTCGAATCCAGCCGCTGCCTGCTGTGGCACAAGCCGGGGCTGCTTCTGATTGGCGATGCCGCGCACGTGATGTCTCCCGTGGGCGGTGTCGGCATCAACTACGCCATTCAAGACGCGGTGGTGGCCGCAAACGTTCTTTCGGCGCGTTTGAAGTCCGGCAGGGTCAGTGAGGCGGACCTTGCGGAGGTGCAGCGCCAGCGAGAATGGCCGACGCGCGTGGTGCAGGGGATGCAATCTTTCTTACAGAAACGCGTAATTGCCGGGGCGTTTACTACCGGGGAGGCGGGAAAAGTGCCCTGGCAGCTGCGATTGTTTACGAAGATTCCGATTGTGCGGGACTTTCCGCCTCGCCTGATCGCATTCGGCCCGCGGCGCGTGCGCCTTAAGCAGACCTAGAAATTTATGGATGGTTGAACGCTCCGCAACCAAGCGAACGCGCACCGAGTAAGCCAAATTCACTGTTCCGGTTCGCGTGATATACTTCGCGCCGTCTGTTCGGGAGAAACCACATGTTTCGAAAATTCATAGTCCTCTTTTTGGGATTTGTTCTGCCCGCTGCTGCGCAAACAATTGCGATTCGTGCGGGGAATCTGATCGATCCGGCGAAAGGCTCGGCCAGCAAGGATCAGATCATTCTTGTCGAAAACGGCAAGATCACTGCGGTTGGCGCGGGCTTGACCATTCCGAAAGATGCGCAGGTGGTCGATCTCTCCAAGGAATGGGTGATGCCAGGCCTGATTGACGCTCACACTCATCTTACGCTCACGGAAATTCCAGGAAAGGCCCCATTCGAGGCTTCCTATATCAAGGAAGGCTCGCCCTTCCGCGCCCTACGCGGCTTGCACAATGGCCAGATCATTCTCCAAGCGGGCTTTACCACTGTTCGCGAGGTCGGGAACGAAGCAAATTACGCGTGCACCGATTTGAAGACAGCTCTGAAAGAGGGCTGGTTCGATGGCCCGACAATGCAATGCGCCGGGAAGATTATCGGTCCGTTCGGCGGACAGTCAGGTCACATTCCACCGGAGCAGGGCGAATTCTGGAAATTCGAATATCTTGATGCGGATTCGCCCGACGCCATCCGCCGGGCGATTCACGAGGATATTTATTATGGCGCGGATGTGATCAAGCTGGTGGCGGACAACAGTGCTTTTCATTATTCGGAAAATGACATCCGCGTGGCCGTCGAGGAATCCCATAGTGCCGGCCGACCGGTTGCCGTCCACGTATATGGGGGCCCGGCCGCGGACAACGTGATTCGCGGTGGGGCGGACTCTGTTGAGCACGGTTTTGAGCTCAGCGATGACCAACTTCGCCTGATGAAGGAGAAGGGCACCTTTCTGGTGGGCACAGACTTTCCGACGGCACACCTTGCAGGCCTCAGTCCTTCGAATGACGTGCTTGCCAACGCGGACATTCTCGGCAAGAAAATCATTGATCGCCTCGGCCGCGCCCATCGTATCGGTGTAAAAATGGCGTTCGGTTCCGACACGGTAACGGAAATGCCGGGGCGGACGCGCGCAGACATGATGCTTGACTATCTCGCCGTCTGGCGCGCGGCGGGGGTTCCACCTGCCGACATTCTGAAAGCGATGACCACAAACGGCGCGGAGTTGCTCCGGATCGCCAAGGAACGCGGCGCCATTTCTCCGGGGCTCTTTGCCGACATTATCGCCATGCCCGCAGACCCGCTTCAGGAGATTGAATCGCTGCGCAAAGTAAACTTTGTCATGAAAAATGGAAAGGTTGTTCGTTCACAGGCGCAAAAGTAGACGGGACCGGCGGTCAAACCCTGAAAGGACTGTTGTCCTTCGGCTATCCGATAAAGATAGCCAAAGGATAGGGGCAAGAAAGTGAACTCGCAGAAAGGCTTGCGCTACCCCCCCGAATACCGCTGCTCTTTCCAGGGATCGCCGTAGGCGTGATAGCCGTTGCGCTCCCAGAAGCCAAGCCGGTCATGGTCAAGCAGCATGAACCCGCGCACCCACTTCACGCTTTTCCACGCGTAGAGTTGGGGGACAATCAGCCGCACGGGGCCACCGTGTTCCCCTGAGAGGGGCTCACCATCGTGCTCGAAAGCAAAGAGCACATCGGGCCGCAGGAGATCCTTCAGTGGAATATTGGATGTGTAGCCCTCTTCTGCGAGCACAAGGGCGTATTCGGCTCCCGGGTTGGCCTTCGCGCGGTCCAACACTTCCGTGAACCGTACTCCCTTCCAACGGTTATCCAGGCGGCTCCAACGCGTTACGCAGTGAAAATCGCTGGTGGATTCCACCTGTGGCAACGCCCGAAATTCTTCCCACGTCAGGCGCAGTGGAGTTTCCACTAGGCCGCTGATCTTGAAGTCCCATTTCGCAGCGTCAAAATGGGGCACGCTGCCGTAATGCAGAACGGGCCACTTGATTGTGAGGGATTGGCCAGGGGGCAGCCGCCCTTCGGCCCTGGCCTGCTTTTCCTTTGCGCGCCTTCCGCCATCGTCTCCAAAAATCGGCATGCCGCCACCGCCTTCCTTTTATTAGAGTCCGCTCTCGGAGTTTGGTTTCAATCGCGATTGCCGCGTATACGTTAGCGCGCAATTGGCTGGATTTGTGCTACTTTGGGCGTCTGCCCTTTCGCCAGTGCCGCGAGTCTAGCAAGGAGGCATTCGATGGCAACGCCCGCTCCGCTCAGCGATCTGAATCGCCGCTTCGAGATTCCCGGAATCGCCAAAATTGTGGATGGACGAGGTGGACTTCCATGTGTTCGCATTTCCTCACCGCGGGCTTCGGGTGAAATTTACCTGCACGGGGCGCACGTCACCTCCTGGCAGCCAGCCGGGGCAGAGGAAGTCCTGTACGTGAGCTCAAAATCGAAATGGCAGGATGGGGCGGCGATTCGGGGCGGAGTGCCGGTGTGTTTTCCGTGGTTCGCCACCCGCGCGGAGGATCCGCGCTCCCCGGCGCACGGATTGGTGCGGACAAAATCCTGGCAACTTGAAGGCATCACGCATGCAGACCACGATGTCACGGTAGCGCTTTCCACCTCTTCCGATGAATCCACCCGGAAGGCATGGTTCGGGGATTTCCACCTGCTTTTTTGCGCCAAGTTCGGCGAGCAATTACGTCTGGAGCTGATCGTCACAAATCACGGAACGACTTCGATCCGGTTCGAGGAGGCTCTCCATTCCTACTTTCGCGTCGGCAACATCGAAGGGGCGCGGATGCGCGGTTTAAACGGCGTGGTTTACATTGATAAGACGAATGCCGGGCGCGAAAAACACCAGCATGGGGACATCGCGATCTCCGGCGAAACCGATCGCATATATCGCAATACACTTGCGACGGTGGAAATCGAGGAGCCCGCGGCCCGCCGGCGCATTCTTGTCGCCAAAGAAGATTCCCGCGACACGGTGATCTGGAATCCATGGGCCGAGAAAGCAAAAGCGATGGCCGACCTTGGAGCCGACGAGTGGCGGCAGTTCGTTTGCGTCGAAACCTGCAACGTCGGCGACCACGCCATCAACCTGGCGCCGGCTCAGGCGCACACCATAACGGCGCTTATCTCGCTAAGCACCCTCTGAATCTGCGGCCAAAATACTCAGCTGCTTTCTTGCATCATTGCGTCCTTTCTTTATTACCTCTTTCTGCGTGCTATCATTCTTCCAACAACTCAATCGAAAGCGAACCTCCGATGCCCGCACGCATTCTTGATGGCCTGAAGATACGCGACGAAATCTTCGCTGAGCTAACTGGCGAAATCGCCAAACTGCACGCGCAAGGGGTGCGGCCCGGGCTTGCGGCTGTGCTCGTGGGCGAGAATCCGGCCTCGCAGATCTACGTGAAAAGCAAGATTGCCGCGTGCGAACAGTTGGGCATGGCCAGCTGGATGCACACTCCGCCCGCGAGCGTTTCCACAGATTATATGCTGCAGCTGGTGCGCGACCTGAACGCCGACGACAACGTGGACGGGATACTGATCCAGCTTCCGCTGCCATCACAGATCGATTCGAAGCGCGTCCTGGAAGCTGTGGATCCAGCTAAAGACGTGGATGGCTTTCATCCCGTGAGCATGGGGATGCTGGTCAGCAACAGGCCCGGCCTGGTGGCATGCACGCCAGCGGGCTGCCTGGAAATGCTTCGCCGCAACAAGATTTCCATCGAAGGCGCCAACGCTGTGGTCCTTGGCCGCAGCGACATTGTGGGCAAACCCATGGCGCTGCTGTTGCTGCACGCCAACGCCACGGTCACGATTTGCCATTCGAAGACGCGCGATCTTCCCGAGGTGATTCGCCGCGCGGATATTCTGGTTGCCGCGATCGGAAAGGCGGGCTACGTACAGGCGGATTGGATCAAGCCTGCCGCGGCAGGCAAGCCCGGCGCGGCGGTGATTGACGTTGGAACCAACAAGGTGACCGATGCGGCCGAAGCGGCGCAACTGCTGCGGAATTTTCCCGAGCGACTTGAAAAATTCCGCTCCAAAGGCAACGTGCTCATCGGCGACGTTCACCCCGACGCCATCCAGGTTGCCGGCGCGCTTTCACCCGTACCCGGAGGGGTTGGACCCATGACCATCACCATGCTGATGAGCAACACGGTGAAGGCTGCGCGACTCCGCCGCTTCACGACGGCCGCCGTCGCGCGATCGTGAATCTTTTCTGAATTATTCACAGCTGTTGCAGGGCCTTGGAAGGAGTTGCGCTCCTGAATGCTGAAACTTGGCCTTACCGGCGGCATTGCCAGCGGGAAGAGCACCGTGGCCGCCACTCTCCGTGAACTTGGATTCCCGGTCTTGGATGCGGATTCCATTTCGCACGGACTGATGAAGCCCGGGCAGACCGCTCACGAAGAGATTTTGCAAGCATTCGGAGCCGATCTCGCGGACTCGTCCGGCGAAATCGACCGCCACAAAGTGGCATCCATCGTATTCGCCAATCCGGCGAAACTCGCGAAACTCAACTCGATCCTGCATCCGCGGGTTGACGCCATTATTTTCAAGCAACTGGACGATTGGCAAAAAAACGGCACTCATACGGCCGGCTTCGTCGAGGCCGCGTTGTTGATCGAGGCAGGGATGGCCGCAAGGCTCGATGGGCTGGTCGTGGCGTGGTGTACGCCGGAGCAGCAACTGGAACGCGTTCGCGCCCGAGGGATGAGCGAAGCCGAAGCCCGGCGGCGCATGGCCGCGCAGCTTCCGATCGAAGAAAAACGCAAGCACGCCACGTACACGATTGATTGCTCCGGGACGCTCGAAGCAACCCGCGCCCAGGTCCAGGCCCTCGCGGCGAAACTTCACAAACGCCCCGCCAGTTGAAGCGCGGCCGGGGGCCTCCCGCCACTATTTCGTTACGGTCGTAAAGAAAGAATTCCTGCCGGAGCGCAAATCCTTCCCGTAACCTAGAACGACCTGCACTCCCCCGAGGACGCGAATTTTTGCCTGAAGTCCTGTGTCCCACAGCCACTTCGGCGAACCAAAATAGGCTGAAGGGTCATAGATTTTCCCGGTGTCGAGGAATGGACCCGCCTTCACCGTGAAAATTCCGTTGCGGTAGACGATTTTGTCCGTCTCCGCATTCACCAGCACATAGTTTCTGCCGAGCGGTGCGTTTCCCTTCTGACCGTCCTGCAACCCAGGATGCCCCCTCAGCCACAAGGGGGTGTCGCGGTCGAATCCCAGAGTGAACAGCTCGTCGAACGGCACATCTCCGATCGTGCGGCCGCCATGTAGGCTTACTTGAGTTTCGAAATCGCCGCCGCGGGCTTTTGGCAGCCAACGCGCTGACAGAGTGCCGTGCAGCCGGCCGTATCTTCCCAGCGGGTCGTGGATAAACGTTCCAAATTCAACGTTTGCCGTGAAATTGAGGGTGAACCGGCGCTCTGGAAAACGGAGAAGCCAACGCTGCACGTTTGCTTGCAGCGCAATGGCCGATCCGTTCGTAAAAAACGGCGCGGCGGCGGATGGGATTCCAAACACGTTGCGAAATTCGCGGTAGTTGTACTCGACGCCCGCGCCCCACTCCCAGCGGCCGCTTTCGATAAAGCGCATTTCCGCGCCTGCGGCCGCTTTTTCGAGGTTCAGTCTGGTGGGCGAAGAACTTCCGGGAATAAAGGTGTTCGCGATATTCCAATTCTCATTGCGACCGTCGAAATAAATTCGGAAGCGCGCGGCCGGATTTTGAAATACCGGCGCCGCAAGCTCGGAGAATATGCGGCGCTTTTCGTCGTCCCACCGATAAGCCGAAACCCAATTTATTCCTGCGTGGCCCAGGTTATAAAACTCCGGGTCAATCGCCTGGAAGGGCGCGTCGCGAAGGAGCGAAACCAGCCCTTCCCATTTCGAACTGCCCCAGCCGTTCCGTTCCGCCGCGTGAAATTCCAGATCAAACGAGCCATCCTCGTGCGCTCTCAAATCGAAGCGCATCACTGGGTACAAATCCAAGGCCCGCAATCGGGCCTGGGTGGTCAAATATGTGTCCCGTTGCCATTGCCCGCTCCGGGCAAACGCAAAGGCGCGATCCAGGAGCAGGGGTTGCAACTTCGGTTTCGGGTCAAAGGTAAGGTCTTCCAGCTTCGGCTTTCCCGCGCGGTTCCAATACTGCAGCGCCGCTTCCAGATTCCCTTCCTGGAAATAAATTGAAGCCAGAAAATTGTTGGCGTAGTCATCGTTGAGATTCATGGCGAGAGCAAGACTCAAATCGCGTTTCGCCTCTGAAAACTGCTTCTCCCGGTAGGCGATTCCCGCCAATTCGATCAAAAATCGCGGGTCGGCCGGCGCCTTCGACCGCCCCGCCGCAAACGCCGCCTTGGCTTCTTCCCATCGCTGCAAATGAGCGAGGGCCAGTCCGCGAAGCAGGAGCATGTCGGCGGGTTCTTCCGGCGATTGGGTAACTGCACGCACCACGGCGTCCCAATTCCCTGCTTCGTACAGTTTCTTGGTTTCGGAGAATTTCTCGGCGGCCGGATCACCGGACTGTGCGAGAACGCCTGCAGGAAGGAACAGAGACAGCAGAAGGAAAATCAATCGATGCTTCGCGGGACGGCAAGCAAGGTCCAATGTTCGGTGGGCTTCCATTCCGACTCGAATCCCTCTCGTGAAAGCCGCAGCATTTTCCGCTGCGCAGGATCGTTCATGTAAATGGTACCCCGCGCCGTGTCGATTCCCACCACGACCACATAGTGCAGCGGTCCATGCGGACCGCTGGCCTTCAAGCTGACGATCAGTGGGCGTCCGCGCTCGAGGTGGCGCGCCAGTTCGTCCCAATCGCCTAGGAACGCAAATGTCCGGTATCCCGCGTCCTCAAAGTACTTCTTCATCGCGCTTGCCGGAATTCCCTCTTTTGCCGGGGAGTAAAGCGCCACTTGTATTTTCTCGGCATTCGAGGCAGCCGCCGGGCCGCGGCCTGCTTTTTTGTCCCAATACTCCATCACCATCGCGATCGCAGCCGAGCCGCAACCATTTTTCACCTGGGTTACAAAGGGCACGTCGATCCACAGGCCGGGCGTCTCCGCGGCGAGCGCAAGACTTACGCCAGCCACCGAAGACAGCGCCAGCCCGAGGATGCGACGGAGTTTCATCTCAACGCACGGCCACGATAATCAGAATCAAGGCCGCCACGGCTACCAGGATGATCAGCAGGTCGCGGTCGGAAATGTTTCCCGCCGCAAAATCCCGCTGCGTTTTCTCTGCGCGCGCTGACAGCCGGGCGAGGTCTTCGTCGTCCAGTTGGCCCACAGCGGTTTTCACTTCCTGGGGATCCATGTGCGCCGACTTCAGCGCTTTCTGGGCTTCCTGTGAGGACAGGAACGCGTCCAACTGCTGGACATGCTGCTGCCGGGCAGCCGAAGCGCCCGCAGCGTCCTTCTGGATCTCGGCTGGTGAGACCACATGATCCTGAGCCAACGCGGCCCCAGGTGACGTCAGAATGAGTCCCAGGAGCAACACCAAGACAGGTCCGACGGCGCTCAATAGCGACCTCTTCATCTTTCCTCCAATGAACGAATAAAGTGGGGCTGGTCTATCCAGTTTAACAACCGCCGTCGCGTTCTGTCACCCATTGTGGCCTGTGGCCGGAGGGTTTGGAGCAGTTTTCAATCACCACGCCGGGAAACGCCAAATACCGTGGCGCGCATTTCCCTAGCCTCACGGGACAACCTGTGGCAAGCTATTCGGCATGGGAAACAAAGACAGAGGCAAGCGCGAAGTAAAGAAACCGAAGAAGACCACACCAAAACTGCCGCCGGCACGCCGCGATTCCTACCCCGTCCCCACGCATACGATCAAGAAAATCGGCGAATAACCTTTCGCAAAACTTAGCTAGGGTGTCGCATCCTTCGGCTTTAGGAGTGCGGGGCTGATTCTTCTCCGCTAGTCAAAAAGTGCCGCGCCTCGCGGAGCCTTTGCTTTCCTCGGCCTTGCCGTCTCTTCCACTCCCAACGCGTCAGCGCTTTTCAGCTCGGTCTCTGTAATTAGCTGGCCCCCACAAATTCGATTCAAAAGATCTGCCTGCTGAGGCTCCAGCTCTACCAGCATGGCGAGAACATTTAGTACGTTCAATAATTCGGTCGTGTACTCCGGAAGCCAATGATCGGGTTGAATGTCGCCTAGCGGTGACGGCTGCCTGCGATCACCGATGATAGGACGCTCACGATTCTTCTTGCGGTAGCTGAACCACTGCACGAGCACTTGTTTGCCTGAGACCTCATAAGCCCATACGGCAGGCGGGACGTTTTCGATAAAACCGGCGCCCACTAGAAGCCGATTCTTCCCCGCGTCATAGTTTAGAGAGTCGGGCATCTCTTCCGGTGTTGAAGAAATTGTGCCTTCCTTCGGCACGACCGGAGCCAGTCCAACAGGTTGTCGCGGTGGCCCTTCTGGACGACCCTGTGCGTTGTCGGCCATTCGCTCACCGAAAGTCTGGAGCCACAGGACACGTCGACCGATCTGAACAGCTTCCTGAAAAAGAAGGGCGTTTGCGGTTATCGGGATGCGGAGACCGGGCGTCGATAGGTCTTGCTGAAAGCGTGCAGTATAGGCGGGGTTCGCCACGATAGCGGCGATGTACGAGAACAGATCTTCCGGCGTGACAGTTAGACCGAGTCGCTCAGAAAGAATTCTCAGCAGATTTGGAGGGAAGTTTGCCTTCGTCGCCTGATCGTCCCGCCAGAGAGGAAAAACCCGACCGCCGAATGAGCCCCGATAGTGATCAAGATCCGGTACAAGCGCTGTAAAGGTAACCGCAGGGCCGTTCCTCGGTGCAGTTCGAGTGAGAGCAGTTAGAAATATCTGTGAATCCGAGCGGACCTGCCACAGTTCTGGATTTGGCCTGTTTATTACTCTCTTGTCCGGGATGATCCACTGCCTATCAAATGATCTGAACGAGTATGGGATTGTATCAGTATCGTCGCTCACCTCGGCGGCGAGTGAAAGCTGCCTCACTGGAAAACCCGCTAGCGCGTCGCCTAAAATCTTTGTGGCATGCCTATCGCCCACCTCACCGTGGTTGAGGTGAGGCTGTAATAGTGAGTCCTTTTTTTCGGCAGGCGCCTTGATAAGGGCTCTCCATCGATCCTGGAGCGTACGGGCATCCGGGGCGATGATCCAAGTCCTTCCCGGCATCACGCCCGATCCGTTATAGACGAATAGACTTTCGAGTTCCGGATACGTGGACCATGCACCTTGCGAGACGGGCAGAAAGGGTGCGCGCCACTCAGACGGCGCCTCGATCCATTCCCGGTCCTCCAAGCGTATCTTAGAGAGCGCATCAAATTTTGTTTCTCGCTTTCCAAGCGGAAGGGCTCGGAAATGAACCTTCGCTGGAGTATTCGTTTTCGTGGTCTTGGACCTTGAGACCATAACTATGCAGACGGGTTGTTGTACGCCTTGAAAGATCCGCGTGTTTACCTCCGGCTGGTGGCGTTCAGGGGAGCAGTCAATAACCCAGATGTCGTCGCATGTGCGCCGCAGGTAGTCGCGCATCTTCTGGAATCCAGGTCCAGCGAGAAATCCCGCGACAGTGATGAAACAGACGATTCCTGTATCGTGCGCGGGTTGATGATCAAAGACCTTCCATGTCGCCCAGCGCCAAAAGTAGATATAGAGGTTGCGAAGGTGCTTGCTATGGGCCCCGGCATGCCACTCTGCTGGCGGCATCCAGGCTTGGAGCGGTGGATCATCCTTCTTGTTCGGGCTCGCATGCTCGATCCAGCCCCCGCGCCCCTTCGCCTTTTCCTTGTAGGGAGGATTGCCCAGAACCACAGTGATGGGCTCTTCGCGCTTAATCTTGTTTGCATCGCGTCGCGATCTCCCAAGCGCTGCAAGCATGCTTGGAAAATAGTCCTCGTGCTCGTAGGGATCGCCCAGCGTGTCAGTCACAAAAATGCGCAGCGGTGAGTCGGACGTGGCACCTGTAAGGTCGACCACTTCAGCGAGGAGTCGCAGCTGGGCTACCGCGAATGGGCCGAGTTGCATCTCGAAGCCTATCAAACGAGATAAAGCTGCCTGAATAGCACCAGCAACGGCGCCTGGGCCCTCGTTCTCCCCAACGGTGTCGGCGATCCGGCGAATGACGCCCAGCAAGAATGTTCCGGTACCCATTGCAGGATCGGCCAGAGTGACGGAAGGAGAGGCCAAGCCGGCGTGGAGGCCGAAGCGTTTACTGCGAAGAGCTTCGTCCACCAGCGACACCATCGCTCCGACAACTTCGGGAGGTGTGTAATAAGAGCCAGTCTCCTTCCGAAGGTCCTTGTCGTAGACATCTAGAAACTCTTCATAGAAATAGAGCCACGCTTCCGGCTCGCCTTTTGTGAGGAGGTTCCAATCTACAGCGTCAAGCACTCGGGTGAGGGTGCTGAGCCCTGTCTTGAGCGTTTCCTGATTTTCGGCGCTGTCGGTCAAAAGCCGGAGGGCTGTGCCGATAAGAGTGCTGCTCCGCGCCAGTTCGGCAGCCACCTTCTGCAATCCATCCCTGAGAGGAATTTGTTTGGCCCGCGCCATGAGCATTCCGAAAGTAACAGCTTGGGCATATCCGTCCGCGAATCGCTCATCGGACGCATCCGGAAAAAGGAGTTTGCGCCAATCTGTCGCGAGGTCCGTCAGCGCTTGACTCTTCAAACCTAGTTGCTCAGTAACTTCGTTCCGAAGCAAGCGGCATAGACGCGCTGTGGTATGCGCCAGCTCGCGAGCATTGCGTGGTGCCACGGGTTTCCAGCGTAGGAAGCTCTCCAGGAGAAGGAGTAATCCCGGTGGCGGCGCGAGTTTCGCACCAGCTGACTCAATATCGCCCTGGAGGGTTAGGACGGTACCTACCTGTTTTCCGTCCTGCCATAGACCGAACGAGTTGCCGTCGCAATAGAGCAGATTTGGGAGGGAACTCAACCGTTCCCATTGTTCTTTATCGTGCGGATCTTTGAACCGGGCTGGATTTGCTCCCTTTCCCGGAGCCTTCAATTCAACAAATCCGACGAGCGCTTTATCGACCGTGATCGAGTAGTCGGGCCGTGTCTTAAGTTGTTTCTGGGCGGATTCGCCGACTGCGATGACAGCCCCGCTGCGGAAATTGCAAATGGAGGCGACGTTTTCAATCAAATGTTCGAACGGAGCACGCAACTGATCTTCTGGCTGACCGGTGGCGGCAGGATTTGATAGCTTTCTCTTCGCGGCTAATCCGAATTCCGATATTGCAGTTTCTATGCTGAGATTCATCCGACCGCCTTGGCCTAGGAGCAGCTCACACTGCCCCCGAAAAGTTCGCGTTTTAAGTCTTGATTACTGCCTATCCTATACAATTCCTTCACACCACAGAGAGCAGAATAGAGCGCAAGTAGCATGTAAGACACCTGGCACCTCGTTCAAAGCGTCGCGTATTGTTCGGGGGACACCTAATTCAAGATTCGAATCTTCGTCTCAGCGTTGCGATCTGTCCCTGCCCACCCGTTCGAATCTATTATTGTATAGTTAACTATTGACAAAGTATCGTAAGCTGTGCTACCCTTCTTCGTGACAATCGCGGACCACTCTGTCCTTACGCCCTTCGCAATCCAACGCTCCCCTCTGTCATCTCTCTCAATCGTTCCGGCCCGAATCCCCTCCACCCTGTCTTCCTTCCCTAAAACTTCAACCGCGAATTTTGAACGATCCTCGTTTCACCTAACTCCTTTCCTTGCCACTCTTACGAAAAAGTGCAACGTTTGCTGCACCTGTAACTCCTGTGTCTGGAAGACTTACAGACACCCCAACCCGCAAGTCCTTTGGCTGCCACTCTTACGCAAAATCAGGGGGGAGGGGGTCACGTTCCATTTCGGAACTCGATTCTGTGTGTCCTCTCGTTACATCGTTACTTCGTTGCTTCCTTGCCTCTTTGCCTCATTCTTCCCTCTTCCGCTACAATCTGGGGCTTGCCCTCTTGCCCTGGGGGCCGAGGTGACTGGATGAGTGGTCTGTTGAATACGTGTGCGCGTCTGCGGCAGCTGTTGCTGCAATCCGGGTGCGGCGCGATTGTTTTTATAATGCTGGCTTCTCTGGCCTTTGCGGCATCGGCTGACGCGCAGCAGCGGCGCGAACGCGAGCCAAATTCGGTTTACGCGCAGCGGCGCGCGAGGCTTGCGGCCACGGCAGACGGGCCGATCATCATTACCGGCCTTAACGGCCGCGAAGAAGATTCGCAGGCATATATTTTTGCGCAGGAGGAGAATTTCTATTACCTGACGGGACACAACGAAGAGGAAGCCGGGCTAATCGTGCTTCCGCCCGCCGACAGCAAGGCGAAGAAGGATGATTTCCAGGGGCCGAGGGAAATCCTGTTTCTACCGGCGAAGAATCCCGCCAAGGAAAAGTGGAATGGAGTGCGGATGTCGCCGAGCGATCCAGGAATTCAGGCGCGGACCGGGTTTGCCGACGTCCGGCCGTATTCGGAAATGCGGGCGACGATTGAACGGCTGGCAAACTTTTATCCGGCCTTCTACACCATTCTTCCCTACGAAAAAGAGCTGGGCGGCTTTCCCCACGAGCGCGAGACGGTTGAGTGGCTGAAGCTAGGCGCGCCACGAACCAACCTGAAGGATATTCGCGGCAACATTATTGAATTGCGATTAATCAAGGGACCGACCGAGATTGCGTTTCTGCGGCGGGCCATTGAGGTTTCGCTGGATGCGCACTTTGCTGCGTTCAGAATGATGCGGCCTGGGCTGTGGGAGTATCAGGTGGCGGCGAAGATGGTGGAGGTGCATGCGATGGGAGGCTCGGAAGCGGAAGCCTACGCACCCATTGTCGGGGCGGGGCCGAACTCGACAGCGCTGCACTACGACAACCTGGGGCGGAAGATCCAGGATGGCGACATTGTGGTGATGGACGTGGGCGCGCAGTATTCCGGGTATGCGGCGGACATCACGCGGACGGTGCCAGCCAACGGAAAATTTACACCACGGCAGCGGGAGATTTACGACATCGTGCTGGGCGCGCAAAATGCCGCGATGGAGGCGCTGAAGCCCGGCGCGGACATGTGCCGCAAGAGCAAGCAGAGCCTGTACAAGATTTCGTACGATTACATCAATTCGCACGGTAAGGATCAGAATGGGAAGCCGCTGGGCCAGTATTATATTCACGGACTTGGGCACAATATTGGATTGGATGTGCACGATCCCGGCGATTCGTGCAAACCGCTGATGCCCGGCCAGGTGGTCACGATGGAGCCGGGCATATATATCCCCGAGGAAAACCTGGGCGTCCGGATTGAGGACGATGTGTTGATCACTGAAACAGGATATGAGCTGTTGAGTCGCAGGCTGCCCCGGACCGCCGAGGAGATCGAAAAGATCATGGCGGAGGCGGCGAATGAGCGCCCCGCCGAGGCGAAACCATGATCTCAGCCGACCCATTCGGGCCGCATTGACCACCGCGCAAGGCCCCGTCTATACTGGTATTTCGCGTTGGGAACCCATTTTATCCCGGCGTGCCTCGTGTCGTTCCACGCGTCGCTCCTCTGGGCTGCCGTCTGGAATCAGCGAATTGAATTTAACTTCGACAGGGAGTCTGCTGCCGCTCTGCGCGGCGCCCGAAACTTATGAGCACCGTTAAAGCCACACAACTTCGCCCCGGCATGGTGATCCAGCATGAGGGCCAGCTGTTCACCGTATTCAGCACCGATCACCGCACGCCCGGCAACAAGCGCGGTTCGATGCAAACGCGCCTGAAGAATCTGCGGAACGGGATCATGATCGATTACCGGTTCCGCGCGGAAGAGTTCGTGGATCGCGCGATCCTGGACGAAATCGAATTCGAGTATCTTTATCATGAGGGTGACGAGTTCCATTTCATGAACACGGAATCGTTCGAGCAGATGCAGATGACGCGCGACGAGCTGGGTGAAACCGTCAACTACCTGATTCCGAACACCGTGGTGAAGATCGAATTTTTCGAGGAGAAGCCCATCGGCGTGGACCTGCCAGACACCATGGACATGAAAGTGGTGCAAACGGAGCCGACGCTGCAGAAGGCCACGGCCAGCGCGGTGATGAAACCCGCGACGCTCGAAACCGGACTTGTGGTAAACGTACCGCCGTTCGTCAACGAAGGCGACCGGATCCGGGTGGACACCTCCGAAGCCCGCTACGTGCAGCGGGTCGAATAGTTCCCGCCTCCGCAGCCGGGCCGGTTTTCCACGCGCCCGGATGAGGCAATTGCAAGAAGAGCTCCCGCCGAGCCGGGAGCTCTTTTTGTTTTTGGGGAGAAATAAAAACCGCCCGCCTCAGAAGGCGGCCGCTACAAAGGCAATTCAGGATTTGGAGTTTCCGCCAGGCGACTTTGCAAAGGCAGAGTTCAGGCCTTGTTTGCGACGCCGCGTTCGCCGGCGGGATGTTCGCCAAACACGCGGTCAAAGATCTTGTCCACATAGCGCAACTGGCGTTTTAAATCGAAAGTGTGTTCGAGTTCCTTCGGGGTCAGAAATTGCTTGATCCTGGGATCCTTCTCCACGCGATCGCGGAAGCTGGTTTCCGTCTCCCAGGAGGCCATGGCGCTTTCCTGAATCACTTTGTAGGCATCGTCTCTGGGCATGCCCTTCTCAACGAGGTCCTGCAACAAAGTCCCCGAAAAAACCAGACCGTGAGTGGATTCGAGGTTGCGCAGCATGCGTTCCGGGAAGACACGCAGTTGGCTGACGAGCTGGGTCATCTTTGAGAGCATGTAATCCACGAGAATGGTGGAATCCGGGAGAATGACGCGTTCGACACTGCTGTGAGAAATGTCGCGTTCGTGCCAAAGGGCGATGTTTTCGTAGGCGGCCACCATGTTGCCGCGCACGAGCCGGGAAAGACCGCAGATCTGCTCGGAAGTGACGGGGTTGCGCTTGTGGGGCATGGCGGAACTGCCGCGCTGCTCGTTGCCGAAATGCTCTTCGGCTTCGCGCACTTCGGTGCGCTGGAGATGCCGGATTTCCAAGGCAATTTTTTCGAGCGATGCGGCGATGAGGGCCAAGACGCTGAGGTACTGCGCGTGGCGATCGCGCTGGATGACCTGAGTGGCGACGGGAGTGACCTGCAGGCCGAGTCTTTGGCAGATTTTTTCTTCGATTTCGGGGCCGAGGTGCGAAGCGTTGCCGACGGCGCCGGAGATTTTTCCAAATTCCATGGTGCGGGCGGCTTCGCGGAAGCGGGCGATATTGCGCTGGTTTTCGGCGAACCAGTTGGCAATCTTCAGGCCAAAGGTGATGGGCTCGGCATGAATTCCGTGGGTGCGGCCAATCTGCGGAGTGTGGCGGAATTCGTGGGCGCGCACATCGAGGACTTCCCCGAAAATAATGAGGTCGCGTTCGAGGATATGCGAAGCATCGCGGACGAGGAGCGCCTGGGCGGTGTCCACAACATCGTTTGAAGTCAGACCGTAGTGGAGCCAACGCGCGGCGGCGGGATCGCCTATGGATTCGCTTACGGCCATGGTGAAGGCGATAACGTCGTGCTTTACGTGGGTCTCGATTTCGTTGATGCGGTCGGCGTCCACCTTGGCGCGAGAGCGAAGGATTGCAGCAGCTTCCTTGGGGAGAAGGCCGGCTTCCGCGAGGGTCTCGGCTGCGGCCAGTTCAACGTCGAGCCATTTCTGGTAGCGGTTGGAGTCGCTCCAGACCTGGCCCATCTCTTTGCGGGTGTAGCGTGGAATCACGTCGGTATCTCCCGTGCAAACCCTTTGTAATGATACGGTATTTCGGGCCCTTGGGGTAAATGGAGGGCCAATGGGCCGACCTAACCGGAAGTGGGCGAACCTGTCTAATCGTTGGAATGAGGGAAGGCGTCGAGATGGCTGAAGAGGTGGCGGTCAGCGACGCGATGGCTGTCGAGCGGACGCTGGCGGGCGATCGGGACGCCTACCGTGTGCTTGTGGAGCGGCACAGCCGGACGGTGTACAGGATGGCCTACCGGATGATGGGCAACGCGCACGATGCGGAGGAAGTGGTGCAGGAATCGTTTTTGCGAGGGTATCAAAAGCTGAAGCAGTTCGCGGGGAATGCGAATTTTGGGACGTGGGTGTACCGGATTGCGGCGAATTACGCGATCGACCGGATTCGGCAGAGAAACGCCGAAGATGCTCGGCGCGAAAATCCCAGCAAGGCGGGCGAAGAATCACTGGAAGTTGATCCGCTCAGCCAGGTGCGGGACATGTCTCCTTCGCCGGAGAGGTTGGCAGGAAGCGCGCAACTGGCCGAACGGATGAGGATGGCACTGGCGGAGTTGAGTCCTGCGGAGCGAACGGCGATTGTGATGCGGCACTGGGATGGTTGTGGGATTGAGGAAATTGCAGCGGTGTTGAAATCGAGCACGAATGCGACGAAGAATACGGTTTTTCGGGCAGTGCAGAAATTGCGTCGGGCATTGACGCCGTTTGTTGAAGGAAAAGAGGCTCGCGCCATGGGAACGGAAGGATGAAACACAGAACAGAAGAAGAGCTGATCGGGTACCGGGATGGCGAGACGAAAGAGCGCGGGGCGATTGCCGCTCACCTGAAGGAATGCGCCGAATGCCGCGAGGAGTTGACGCGCATCGAAGCGGTTTTCGTGGCATTGGACGCGATGCCTGTTCCGGATCCCGGGGAAGACTACGGGGAACGGGTGTGGCAGCGGATTGCCCCGAGGCTGGATGAGAAGAGAGCACGTTGGTGGGAATCGCTGTTTGTGCCGGAGCGGCTGGCGGCGCTGGGAGGCGTGGTGGCGCTGGTGATTCTAGCATTTGTTGCCGGGCGCTGGACGAAACCTCCCGTTCCTGTGGTTGAGCAGGCGGATGCGGCAAAGGTGCGCGAGCGGGTGCTGGTGGTGGCCGTTGGGGAACACTTGGGACGCACGGAAATGGTGCTGATGGAACTGGAAAACGCACCGGCAAAAAAAGGCCATCAGGCAATCAATATTTCGGAGACGCAGCGGCGGGCGGAAGACCTGGTGGAGGAAAACCGGCTGTACCGGCAGACGGCGCTTAAAGAGGGCGATCAGGCGATGGCCGGAACGCTGGATGAACTTGAACGCGTGCTGCTGGACATCGCCAATAGTCCGGAGGAAGTGACACCGGCGGCGTTTGAGACGATCCGGAAGCGGATTGAGGACCAGGGACTTTTGTTCAAGGTGCGCGTTGTGAAGCAGGGGTTGGACGAGCGGAAGGCGAATCCTGGCGCAAAATCGGCCGAATACAAAACGAGAGTATTGGAGAGGAACAAGATATGAATATGGGCAAGATTTTTGCGCGTGTGGGGATCATCAGTTTCACCGCGGCGATGCTGAGCGTGGCGAGCCATTCCAGCGCGATGGCGGCGCAGGGCGGAGGGAAGGGGCAAGCTTCTGAAGCTCTCGACGAGAATCAAGGCGAGAAACAAGCGGCGGAGCGCGAGCGTCAGGCGGAGGCACGCGAGGCGGAGCAAGAGCGGGCGGACCGGATGCAGGAGCTTTACGACGAAGGACGCGAAGCGCTGGATGAAGATGAGTTCCGGCAAGCGGAGCGGTCGTTCACGGAATTGGTGAAGTTGAACGGACCGCAGACGGACGCGGCGCTTTATTGGATGGCCTATGCGCAGAACCGAGAGGGAAAGAAAGAAGCGGCGATCGCGACGATCGCGGATTTGAAGAAGCGCTATCCGCAGAGCCGGTGGAAGAAGGATGGCGAGGCACTGGAAATTGAGGTGCGCTCAGCGACGGGCGCGAAGTCTAATCCTGATGCGCAGAACGACGAAGAGCTGAAATTGCTGGCGCTTCAGGGGCTGATGAACAGCAGCCCGGAAAAGGCCATTCCGCTGGTGGAAGGGATTCTGAACGGGACGGGGACGCCGCGGGTTAAATCGAAGGCGCTGTTTGTGCTGGCGCAGAGTGGATCTCCGCAGTCGGAGGAGGTACTGGGGAAGATTGCGCGCGGGCAGAGCAATCCCGATCTACAACGGAAGGCAGTGTCCTATCTGGCCACGTTCGGCGGCAAGCGCTCCGGAAAAATTCTCGCGGAGGTGTACACGAGCAGCAACGACCCGGAGATAAAGCGGGCGGTGATCCGGAGCTACATCATTTCGGGGGATCGCGAACAGCTCGGAGCGCTGGCAAGAGGCGAAGCGAACCCCGAATTGAGAAAAGAGGCCATCCGGAACCTGGGAATAATCGGCGGCCATTCGGATTTGCAGGCAATGTACGCGAAGGAAACCGATCGCGGGGTGAAAGAGGAGATATTGAATGCCTATTTTATCGGCGGAGACGCGAAGGACCTGATTGCCGCAGCGAGAGGAGAAAAGGATCGGGAGCTGAAGAAGAAGGCCGTGGAAAAGCTTTCGCTGATGGGATCGAAGGAAGCGAATGACTACTTGATGGAACTTCTCCAAAAGTGAGGAGGCAAATGCGAGCACTGAATCTGATCGGGATTGCGGGAATTTTCTGCGGCGGTCTTCTCTGCGGGGCCCATCCGGCGGCGGGCCAGACCAAGGTACCGGAAACGGCGAATACGAGAATTGAGCTGCATGCAGCGGGACCTGATCTCAGGACGACGATGAAAGACATCGTGGCCACGGCTGACGGGCCGATGTGGATCGGCTACGAAGTTGCGAGCGTTCCCGGGAACCACGGCGATTGTTGCGGCGATTACGGGGAGCGGGCGAACGGACAATCGAATCGCGTCTGGCACCTGGAAAGAGAGCGCGGGAGCGGCAGCGAAAGCATCATCACCAAAGATGAAGTGAAGCTGGAGGGCGGAAAAGACCTGTGGATTCTTTACCGCGCGGATAAGCGGAAGATCGAACGGATCCGAACAATTTCTGGAGGGTGCCGGCTGGATGCCGGAGGGTTGCGGCTGATCTGGCTGGAGGACGTCAAGAGCACCGGGAGCGTGGCGTTCCTGAGCGGCTTTGTTCAAGGACGGGAGAATTCCGGAAGCGACGACCATCGGATTTCGGAGCAAGCCCTGACGGCAATTGCCCTGCATGCAGATGCCGCGGCCGACAAAGCGCTGGAAGGATTCAGCGCGCCAGGACAGCCGGAAGGACTGCGGAAGCGGACGTCATTCTGGATGGGAGTGGCACGAGGGGCGGCGGGCAAGGCGCAGCTTGAAAAGATGGCCAGGACAGATCCGAGCAGCAAAGTGCGGGAGCAAGTAAGCTTTGCGCTGTATGTCAGCAAGGAACCGGGAGCTACCGAAGAGATCATTCGGATGGCGCGAGAAGACGAGAGCGCGCACGTTCGCGGGCAAGCGCTCTTCTGGCTGGCGCAAAAGGCAGGAGCGAAAGCGGAGAATGCGATTAGCGAGGCAATCACGAACGACCCGGACACGGAAGTGAAGAAGAAGGCGGTATTCGCATTGAGCCAGATGCCAAAGGATGAAGGTGTGCCGAAGCTGATTGAGGTTGCGGAGCGGAACAAGAATCTGGAAGTGAGGAAACAGGCGATGTTCTGGCTGGGGCAATCGGAGGATCCGAGGGCGCTGGCTTTTTTTGAAAGAGTTTTGAGGAATTAGAAGGAAACGCGGACTGTTATAAGACTCGCCCGAAACAGCCGAGTGTCTAGCGGCGAGACCGTGAGAGCGGTGGCAGAGCCACCGCTCTCCAAAGTACGAGCGAGAGGGCCACTTGAAAGTGGCCGCTACGCGTTAGCGGAGGAAATCCTCGAGTTGGATGCGGGAGCCGGTTTTTGCGTCGCGGTATTTGACGATTATGGCGCAGGAAAGAGAAAGTCCCCATTTTTGACCGGAGGGGTGCGATACACCGCGAGAGCCCGGGACAACGACAGCTTGTTCAGGAATGATTAAGGGCTTTTCGTCGCTGGCGGAATATACAGCATCACGCGCAAGGTCGTAAACGGGAATTGAGCGGTTGAGAATCGTGCCTGTGCCAAGAACAGCGCCGGATTTGACGATCGTACCCTCGTAGACGCCGGAATTCCCTCCAACTACGACATCGTCTTCAATAATGACAGGCAGGGCGCCGACCGGCTCGAGCACTCCGCCGATTTGGGAACCGGCAGAGATGTGGCAATTGCGGCCGACCTGCGCGCAAGAGCCAACCAGGGCGTGAGAATCGATCATGGTGTTTTCGCCGACGTAAGCGCCCACATTGACGAACATGGGCGGCATGCAGATGACGCCGCGCGCGATGTGAACACCATCGCGAATGCTGGAACCGCCAGGGACGATGCGGACACCGTCGGCGACGGAAAAAGAATGCAGCGGATAGGTAGATTTATCGAAGAAGGGGAGCTTTGCCGAATCGACGGACATATCCACGATGGAGCCCATGCGAAAGCCGAGGAGGATTCCCTTTTTCACCCAAGCGTTGGTGCGCCAGCCAGTGGGAGAAGCGGGATCAGGTTCGGCAGCGCGAATGGTGCCGCGATTCAGAGAATCCTTGAATGATGCGAAGAGCGCGTGATGCTCCGCGGCATAAGCGGCCGGCGGCGAGTCAAAAAGAGCTTCAATTTGATCTTGCAACGTGAACTCTTTCGATGAGATTGAGGGATTCAAGGACGGCCCGGATGCGCGCCAGATTTTCCGGCTTGGGCGAAACAAGCGGAAGCCGCCAGACGGGCTGGAGAAGACCCATTTCGGCGAGCGCAGATTTCACAGGAATGGGGTTGGACTCGACGAAGTTAATGTCCATCAAGGAAAGATACTGGAAGTGGAGGCGGCGCGCTTCCGCAAATTCTCCGGAAAGCGCGGATTGCACGAGGCGGGTCATTTCCGAGGGAATCTCGTTGGAGGCGACGGAGATCAGGCCGCGGCCGCCGAGGGAGATGAGCGGGAGTGTCAAGGAGTCGTCGCCGGAGAGGACGAGGAATTCGCTGGAAACAAGATTCAGAATTGCGCCCATCTGGGCGATGTTCCCGGAGGCCTCCTTGATGCCGACGATGTTGGGGATTTGCGAGAGGCGAAGGACGGTGGAGGGCTCGATGTTGACACCGGTGCGGCCCTGAACGCTGTAGAGGATGATGGGCAGATTGACGGCGGAGGCGATGGCTTTGAAATGTTGAAAGAGGCCTTCCTGGGTGGGTTTGTTGTAATAAGGAGTCACCGAGAGAATGCCATCGGCGCCGAGTTTTTGCAGTTCGTTCGCGAGAGCGATGACTTCGGCGGTGTTGTAGCCACCGGCGCCTGCGAGGACGGGAACTTTGCCCTTGGCGATTTCGAGGGTGAGTTCGACGACACGGAGATGCTCCGCGTGCGTTAGCGTCGGACTTTCACCTGTGGTGCCGCAGGGGACGAGGAAGTTGATGCCCGCGTCGATCTGGCGCTTGACGAGAGAGCGCAGGGCGGCTTCGTCGAGTGAGCCATCGGCGCGAAATGGGGTGACGAGTGCGGTGCCGGTTCCTGTAAACATGGATTGCTCCTTTTCTAAAGCGTAGAACAAAATTGCAACAAATCATAAGGCGCCCGCCTCCCTCCTGCGGCGGGCGGGCAGAAGGCGGCCGCTACAAATTCTGGCCGGTCTAAAGACCGGCCACTACGCGGAACTTTTCGCGGCTCCTAATTCGGAGACGATTTCGCGAAATTCGAAGACGCCTTTTTTCTGCTGCAGCCACCGGGCTGCTTCCAGCGCGCCGCGGGCATAGCCTTCGCGGCTCCGGGCGGTGTGGCGCAAGGTAATAGTATCGGCGGTGGAGTCAAAGCCAATTTCGTGCGTGCCGGTGTGGGAGCCGGCGCGGTTGGCGGCGAGACTCAGCGGGCCGGAATAGCCAGCAGCTTGGATTTCTTCGGCGAGTTTTTTGAGAGTGCCGGAGGGGGCGTCCTTCTTGGCGGAGTGGTGGATTTCCCAGCCCCAGGCTTCGTATTCAGGATGCACGGATAAGAGGGCGGCAGCTCGCGCGACAATCTGAAAGAAGAGATTCACACCGATGGAGAAATTGGGGCCATAGAGAAGGGCCGCGCCCGAGGATTCGAAAGATGAGCGGATTTGCGGCAGGTGATCGTACCAACCGGTGGTGCCGGAAACGGTTCGAACGCCCAACGCGGCGAGGCGACGAAGATTTTCGGGAGCTGCGGCGGGGGTGGAGAATTCGATGGCGGTGGATGCTCCGGCGAGCGTACCGGGGGAGAGCGAGGCGATGTCGGCGCTTGTGAATCTGGCGACAACGTGGAAGCCGTGCTGGGGAGCGAGCCGCTCAACGAGGCGACCCATTTTGCCGTGACCGATGATGGCGAGAGGAAGGCTCATGCGGGCGGCGCTCCGGTGGTGAGGAGTTGTCGAACCATGCGGGCGTAGATGTCCACCGCAGCTGTCAATTCGGATTTTGGGATGCGCTCTTCGGCGGTGTGGGCAACGTGGATGCTGCCGGGACCGATCAGGAAGGGCTGGCCCCAGGCACCGTCGAAGCTGGGGATATCGGTGGTGAAAGCGACGATGGTTGTGGGGAGATCGAGAAGGCGTGAAAGATGAACCGCGGGAGTGAAGAGAGATTCGCGGGCTTCGATTTTGCATTTGGCGGCGATGCGCGTGACGGCAGCGCGAGTGAAAGCGGGGTCGCCGACAAGGCGGAACATGATTTCGGAGCGGGCTTCGTCGGCGATGACGTTGGGGGCTCGTCCGCCGGAGATTGTGCCGACGTTGAGCGTGGAAGGTCCGAGCACAGGATCGGACGGCAGCGGGAAGGCGCGAATTTCCTGAAGGGCGTCGAGCAAGGAGTGAATTGCGGAATGGCCGAGCTCCGGATAGGCGGAGTGGGCGAGTTTGCCGTGTGAGATAAGTTCGTAGCGGAGGGCGCCTTTGGAGCCGAGGGCGAGATGATTTTCGGTGGGTTCACCGTTGATGAGAAAGCGCGAGCCGCGGGGAGAAGCGGCGGCCGTGATGGCGCCAATGCTGCTGCGCTCTTCTCCGACGACGAAGAGGAGAGAGAAATTGCGCGTGCCCCCAGCGAGAAGCGATTCCGCGGCTGTGATCATGGCGGCTATGATGCCCTTGGCGTCGCAAGAGCCTCGGCCGTGGATGTGGGTACTGTCTTCGCGGGAAGCGAAGAAGGGCGGAACGGTGTCCATGTGCGTGGAAAGTGTGACGTGGGGATCACCGAAGGAGAGGAAGATGTTGTCGCGTCCGGGCTCGGCGGACTGACGATCGAGGCGAGCGCTATATCTCGCGGCGAGCGGAGAGAGATGGGTGAATAGATAGTCGGCCACGGATTTCTCGCGGCCTGTGGTGGAGTCAATATCAACCAACGCGCGGGTTAGCTCGAAGAGATTCATGATTCCCTGGTGCAAATTAGAGAGAGCATTCGAAAAGGAAGGAACCGCGAGCGAATCCCGTGGCAGCCGCCTCTCGATAGCGCTCCATCCGTGAATCCGGATGACAGTGAACCGGCCTTAGACCGTGTTCCCCAATCGCCGGGAGATCGGAAACCACAGCGATTTCGGCGGACTTTGAAAGCTGGCCCCTTTTTCCGAAGTGCCCCAAACCGAACTGGGAGATCGCACCCGGTTACTCATGGCCGCCGCACCTCTACCAAGAACGATAAAAGAGTAATGGAAAAGTCACAAGTTTGCCACGCCGTTTTTGGGGAAAGAGTTGGGGTGAATAGACGAATCGAAAACTCCAGTGCGCCGATCTGTGCGGCCAGGAAATGTGGCGCACCTACGGCGCTCGGCTTCGTTGGACCCTTAACCCAGCGCTTGCGCGCTGGGCTAAGTTGTGTCGCGCCTCTGGCGCTGAGGCTGGAACCGGGGAGCGGCCCGCCTCAGAAGGCGGGCCCTACAAACTCGTGCAACGGGGTGTGAAGTTCGCTGCGGCGCGACGCCCTTAGAGTTCGAGGGGTTTGAGGGGGACGTGCTGAGAGGCGATTAGGAGTTCACCGGTGAAGGGAGATTCGGAAGGGCGGCGGCGAAGGGCTTCTTCGGCGGAGAGGCGGACGAGGTCGGGATTGTTGTTTTCCTGGGAGACGTGGGCGAGTACCAGATGGCGGACGCAGGAATCGAAGCCTTCGGGATCGGCGAGGAATTCGCTGACGGCGTGATTGGAGAGGTGGCCGGTGCGGGAGAGGACGCGCTGCTTGACTACCCAGGGATAGGGGCCGACCTTAAGCATATCGAGATCATGATTGGATTCGAGGATGAGGCAATCGGTCTGGCGGAGATGAACTCGGACGTGGTTTGGAAGGTAGCCAAGATCGGTGCAGATGGCGACTTTGGTGCCGTTGGTGCGGAAGGTGAAACCGACGGGGTCTGCGGCGTCGTGAGGGATGGCGAAGGCATGGACGTCAATATTGCCGATGGTGAAGCTTTGGCCGGCTTGAATCGATTCAACGCCGCGGAGGCGTTTGCCGAAGGTGTCCGGGAGGATGCGCTGAAGGGCATCCATGGTGGGCTGGGTGACGTATAGGGGAGGTTTCCAGAGGCCGAGGACTTGCGGTAGGCCGTTGCAGTGGTCGGTGTGTTCGTGGGTGATGAGGACGGCGTCGAGGCGGTCGATATCGCAGCCAATGGCGGCGAGGCGAGCAAGCGTTTCGCGTTTTCCGAGGCCGGCGTCAACGAGGATTCGGGTGGTTTCGGTTTCGAGCAGGGTTAAGTTGCCCGAACTGCCGGAGGCGAGGATGGAGACGCGCAAACCGATGAGAGATTCTCCCGAAGAAACTTTGAAAATAATGGCAGAGCGGGAGAAGTGCGTCAATGCGCAAAAAGCTGCGGCATAGGATAATTCCAGTGGAGCCTTCGCGGGTGGACGAAAAATGGATATGACTGTAGAAGTTGGACAAAGCGGATACGGAATCATGCCTGGCATGTTGGACGAATCAGAGGCTCGAAGTCTGCTCGACGCAGTAGCTGCAGCCAGGTTGCCAAGGAGTAGGGCTGGCATTCGACATGTAATGTGCAACCAGGAAGTTTCAAGGATTGCGCACGCGGTAAATGTGCTCGGACCGGTGAAAACAATTCTCGGCGAGCGCGCAATTCCCTTTCGCGCGACACTCTTTGACAAATCCCCCGAATCAAACTGGCTCGTCATGTGGCACCAGGACACCGCACTCCCCCTGATTGAGAAAAAAGAAATCGAAGGATGGGGACCTTGGTCGGTTAAAGATGGTGTGACATATGCTCACGCGCCCGCAAAGGCGCTGGAAATGGTGCTGGCTGTCCGCTTACATCTCGACGATTCGAATCTGCGCAATGGCCCATTGCGCATTCTCCCTGAAACTCACAACGCCGGTGTTCTGACGGATGAGGAGATTCACAAACTCGCGGAGAAAGTACAAGCGGTAGAGTGTCCGGTCCCGCTGGGAGGAGCAATTCTAATGCGACCCCTCGTTGTGCATGCGTCTTCAAAATCAATAAGCGACGAACCACGCCGCGTGCTCCATATCGAGTACGCTGCGAAAAAGGAGATTCTACCTGGCGTGACGCTTGCAATTGCGTAGGCTAACGAACACCCGAAACTTGGAAAGTTAGCAGGCTAGGCGGGCGCGGTCGAGTTTGAAGCCGTTGGTGGGGCCCAGGACGGTGACGGCAATTTTATCGGGCTGGAAGAACTGGTTGGCGAGGGCCTGGAGTTGATCGCGGGTGACGGCTTCGATGGCCGCGAGGATTTCGTCGAGCGAAGAGAAGCGGCCGAAGTAGAGTTCCTGGCGGGCGAGATTGGACATGCGGGAACTGGTGGACTCGAGGGAGAGCATCAAAGAGCCCTTGAGGTGGTTTTTGGCCCGGAGAAGTTCTTCTTCGGTGACGGGGGATTCTTTCATGGAGCGGAATTCGGCGATGGTCATGTCCACGACCTGGCCGACGGTTTCCTTGGCAGTGCCTGCGTAGACGCTGAGGATTCCCGCGTCGGAGTAAGGGGTTAGCTCGCTGAAGACGGCGTAGGCGAGGCCCTGCTTTTCACGGATGTTTTGAAAGAGGCGCGAGGACATGCCGCCGCCTAGAAGATTGTTAAGGACGGCTGCGGCGAAGCGGCGCTCGTCGGCCAGCGCAATGGAAGGAACACCGATACAGACGTGAACCTGTTCGAGGTCGCGCTTGGTTTCGAGGACAATGGGCGCGGCGGTGGATGGAATGGGGTCGTCCGGGTTGTAGCGCGAAGGAGGGAGCTTGCCGAATTCTTTTTCGACGAGGTCGAGAACTTCCTGGTGAGTGATGTGGCCGGCTGCGGTGACAAGAAGATGATCGGGGGCGAACCAATCCTGGAAACGGGTGCGCAGAGACTCGCTTTCGAATTTGCGGACAGTATCCGGTGTGCCGAGGATCGGGCGGCCGAGAGAATGTTCGGGCCAGAAGCCGCGGGTGAAGATGTCGTGGAGAAGGTATTCCGGATTGTCCATGTCCATCTTGATTTCTTCAAGGACAACCTGTCGCTCTTTCTTGACGTCTTCGGAATCGAACTTGGGGCGAAGGACAAGGTCGGAGAGAACGTCAAAGGCGATGGGGAGATGTGCGTCGAGAACCTTGGCGTTGAAACAGATCTGTTCCTTGGAAGTGAAAGCGTCGAGCATGCCGCCGACGGAATCCATTTCGCGGGCAATGTCTTCGGCCGAGCGGCGTTCCGTGCCTTTGAAGACCATATGCTCGAGGAAGTGGGCGGTGCCATTTTCGGCGGGAGTTTCGCGGCGCGAACCGTGGCGAACCCAGATGCCGACAGAGACGGAACGGACGTGCTGCATGGTCTCGGTGATAACGACGAGGCCATTCGAAAGAGAGTGACGATTGATATCACGCGCGTTGGAGACCATGGTGGTCATGCAGGTATTGTGGCATAGGGTGGAGGATGTGGCGAGCGGCGAGTGACGAACGGCAAGCAAGAACAGCAAACTTCCTATTTTCTGTAATTTGGAAGCCTGCTTCCATAGAGCAGGATATGGGTGAAAAGCGGGCTCGGGTGAGAGAATAGGGAGAGCGAGGGGAAAAGCTTGGAATTGCTGGGTAAAAGCCGGGAAGAATTGAAGGCGTACTGCGCGGGGCTGGACGAGGCGGCATACCGGGGGGACCAGATTTATCACTGGTTGTACGGGGAGCGGGAGTTTTCCCCTGACCGGTGGAGCAATCTGCCGGCGGGGCTACGTGAAAAGCTGAAGAGGGAGGCGACGATCACGTTGCCGTCGGTGCGGCAGAGGTATGTGTCGTCAGATGGATCGGTGCGGTATCTGTTTGGGCTGGCGGCGCAGAAAGACAAAGTATTGACGAACCCGGCGGCGGTGGAAGCGGTGTTCATGCCGAGCGAGGGTCGGCAGACCATCTGTATTTCGACACAGGCGGGTTGTGCGGTGGATTGCCAATTTTGTTTGACGGCGCAGCTAGGATTGATCCGGAATTTGACGGCGGGAGAGATGGTGGCGCAGGTTTTGATGCCGTTGAAGGAAATGGAAGCCCGGGACACGGCTGTGCCGATCGGTGCTCCACACAAACGGCCCGCCTCCCTTCCTCAGTCAGGGCAGGCGGAAGGCGGGCCCTACGGTTCGGGAGAGGCGTCGGTTGGACTAGCGGCGAAGACGAATGTGGTGTTGATGGGGCAGGGAGAGCCGTTGTTGAATTTTGAGAAAGTGATGGAGGCGCTGCGGATTCTGCTGGATGCGGAGGGCCTGGGACTTTCGCCGAAGCATGTGACGCTTTCGACGAGCGGGATTGTGCCGGGAATCGAGCGGCTGGGGAAAGCAGAGGTGCGGCCGAAGCTGGCGATTTCGCTGAACGCTTCCTGGGACGAGCAGCGCGACGTGCTGATGCCGATCAACAAGAAATATCCGTTGAAAGCATTGATGGAAGCCTGCCGGAAATATCCCCTGCGGAATTGGGAGCATTTGACGTTTGAGTACGTGATGCTGGGCGGAGTAAATGATGCGGCGGAGGATGCGCGGAGAGTGGTGCGGTTGCTGGCGCCGCTGACGCGGGTGAAGGTGAATTTGATTCCGTGGAATCCGGGGGAGTTGCCGTACAAGGAGTCGAGCGCGGGAACGATTGAGGAGTTTCGCAGGATTTTGGTGGAGAAGGGCATTCCGGCGTTTGTGCGTTATTCGCGGGGGCGAGATGTCATGGCGGCTTGCGGACAGCTGGCGTTGAAGGAAGTGCAGGCGGCGCCGGCGGCGTTGAAGGTTTTGGAGTAAGGCCACGGCAGTGCGGCTCTGACGGAAACTTTTCGGCAAGATTTTGCGTTGGGGTCCTTCGGCTATCCTCGTCGGATAGCGTCAGGATGACACCGCTACTTTTTTCGGGTGGGGCAGAGGCCGATGGCGGACATCAGGCGGCCGGAGAGAGGGCCTTCGCGGCGGTGGCTGAAGAGCAGGCCAGTGTGGCAGGCGGTGCAGAGATCGCTAACGAAGATATTTTTTGCAAGAAGTCCGGCAGCGAGGAGTTGCGAGCGATTGGCTTTGCGAAGATCCAGGTGGACGTTTTTCGGGGGCGGCTGGTGGCCGGGAGGCTTCATGTTGAGCCACTGGAGCGGATTGGGTTCTTCGCCGGAGCGGGGCTCATCGAAATAGTCGGCGGCGTCGGCGAATTGCGCGGTGAATTTGGTGACGAAATCGGCGGCGACTTCGTAGCAGCAGGGACCAATGGAAGGGCCGATGGCGGCGAGGAGATCGGCAGGCTTGCTGCCAAATTCGAACTGCATGCGGCCGACCGCTTTTTGGGTGATGCGGGCGAGCGTGCCGCGCCAGCCGGCATGGATGGCGGCGACGGCGCGTTTCTTCGGATCAACAAGGAGGATCGGCACACAGTCGGCGGTCTGGATGGCGAGGAGTTGGCCGGGGCGATCGGTGACGGAAGCGTCGCCTTTGCAGGGATCGGTGGTTGCCTGCGGGAAAACGCGAATCACGGCCGAGTGGATCTGCTTGAGTGAGACAAGATCGAGATCGGCAGCTCCGAGCTCGGACAGGAAGCGGCGGCGATTTTCGAGGACATTTTCGCGGGTGTCCCATTCCATAAAGCCGAGATTGAGGACTTTCTCGGATTCGAGGGGACTGACGCCGCCCGGGCGGGTGCTGAACCCGTGGACAAGCCAGGGAAGCTTGAGAAAGGGAGCGAGCTCGAGAATCTGCACGCCGCGGGTTTTGCGAAGGCGCCAAGGGGCGGAAATTCGGGGAACGGGAGGCGCCGGGGGTACAGGTTGACCGGGGCGACGGCGCATCAACGAAGTTTTTCTGGTAGCCACAATCAGACCAGTATAATCGCAACAGGACAAAGGCAAAAATCAGAGGGCGGCCGCGAAACAAACGTGGACGCACGGGTGAGCGGATGATCGTCGGAATGGGGATTGACGTGGCGGAAGTACCTCGGATTCAAGCGGTGATTGAATCGCAGAAGGACAGGTTTCTCCGGCGGGTTTATACGCTGGATGAGGTGGCATACTGCGAGCAGTTCAAGAACAAATACGAGCGGTACGCGGGGCGATTTGCGGCGAAAGAGGCGGCGATGAAGGCGCTGGGAACGGGCTGGAGCCGCGGGGTGAGATGGGTGGACGTGGAAGTGGTGCGGCAGCGGGGGGGGCGGCCGAGCCTGGCGTTGAAGGGCGAGGCGAAGAAAATCGCCGATGCGATGGGAGTAAAGAACATTGCGGTGAGTATTACGCATACTTCGGAGCAGGCAATTGCGCAGGTGATATTTGAAGGGTAAGAAAAAGATTTAACACAGAGGGCACTGAGGTTCCACAGAGTTCACAGAGAAGATCGTAAGCTGCTTGCCAGATCTGTCTTTCCAAGACATCCGGAGATGGGGTTATCGGGCGGAGAGAGCCGCGAATTCGACAGGTTCGGCCAGCAGATGCATGTCGTCGAGCCGTGTGACCGTAGCGTCGAGGAATTGATTAGGCGGCAGATCCACCGGCAAGGTTACCTGCAGATAATTTTCGGAAAGAGCGGGCGTCGAAGAGTAGCCATTGGCGGGGTCACGTCGCAGTGTGAGGACTCGAAGGGTGCGACCGATTTGCGAGCGGCGGAAGGTAGCGGATTTGGAATCAGAGAGAGCGCGCAGTTCGCGGGCGCGAGTTTTGATTATATTGCCCGGCAGTTGGCCCGGTAGAGAAGCTGCCTTGGTGCCGGGTCGCTGCGAGTAGGAAAAGATGTGGAGATAGGTGAAGGGGCGGGCCGCGATGAAGTCCATGGTTGCGGCGTGGTCGGCATCAGATTCGCCGGGGAAACCGGTGATGACATCGGCGCCGATGGCGGCATTGGGCAAGCGTTCGTGGATGAGTTCGACGCGGCGAGCGTAATGTTCGGAGCGGTACCAGCGATGCATGGCGGCCAGGATGCGGTCGGAGGCGGATTGCAGCGGCATGTGAAAATGCGGAGCGATTCGACCATTGGATGCGAAGAAGTCGATGAGGTCCTGGGTGACGTCGAGCGGTTCGATGGAGCTGATGCGCAGCCGCTGGACGGACGTTTCGTCGAGGATGCGGCGAAGCAGGTCCAGAAATTCGACTCGCGGCGAGAGGTCGCGGCCATAGGTGCCGAGGTTGATGCCGCTGAGAACGATTTCGCGGAACCCGGAATCAGCGAGGCGTTGGATTTCAGAGAGGACGATTTGTGCAGGCAGGCTACGGGATTTGCCGCGGACGAAGGGGATTACGCAGAACGAGCAGCGGGAGTTACAGCCGTCCTGGATTTTCAGGGTGGGGCGGGTGTGATTCCCTTCCCCGCCGAGGACCGGAGCGACGAGGACGTCCGTAAGCTCGAAGATATCGCCGCTTAAGATCGGCGCCAGGTTGGGGGAGAGATTTTCGTGGACGGATCGGACGGGCGGAGCAAGCTGCGCCCCTACAGATTGATTTTCAGAGACACTGGAGATGGAGTGCAAGAGCTTAGGAATTTGGGGTTTGTGGGAGTTGCCTACGACGAAGGCGACGCCGGGGAGGGCGGCAATTTCTTCGGGGGCGCGCTGGGCATAGCAGCCGGTAACGAGGATGCGGGTGGAGGGATTGGCGGCGTGAATTTTGCGAATGGCGTCGCGGGCCTGGGCGTCGGCGGCGGCGGTTACGGTGCATGTATTGAGGACCACGACGTCGGCGGTCGAAGAATCGGGGGCGGGAGCACAACCCTGTTCGCGCAACTGCCGCTCAATGGCTGCTCCATCGGCCTGGGTGGCGCGGCAGCCGAATTGTTGAATAAAAAAGGTGCTCATGGGAGGACGACGTCCGGGTTCTATTTAAACATACGAGCGCCCGGCGTCACAGCCAGGCTGGAGGAGTAGCGCTTTACGGCAGGTTGTGGGGCCTATACAATTTTAAGCTTCCATGACCCATACGCGAAGAAACCCATCCCAGCTGAACGATCCGAAAGTTTCCGTGGTGATTCCGGTATACAACGAGAAAAACACGATATGCGAAATCCTGCGCCGCGTGGAAGAGGCGGATATGCGCAAGGAAATCGTGGTGGTGGACGATTGCTCGAGCGATGGAACGCTGGAAATATTGCAGGGGCTGGCGGAGAAGCAGGGGCGCGGAGAGACCCAGGCGGCCGCCGCCGACGGAGAAGATCCAATCGAGCTGCGGAACATCCGATTCTTTTTCCAGGGGCAAAATCAGGGAAAAGGCGCGGCGTTGCGCCGGGGGTTTGCGGTTGCAACCGGAGAAATTGTTCTGGTGCAGGATGCGGACCTGGAATACGACCCGAGGGACTATCCCAAGCTGCTGGAGCCGATTGTGGAAGGGCGCGCGGATGTGGTGTACGGCTCGCGATTTCTTGGCGGGCCGCAGCGCGTGCATTATTTCTGGCACTATGTGGCCAACAAGGTGTTGACGCTGCTATCCGATATTTCGACCAACCTGAAGCTGACGGACATGGAGACCTGCTACAAGGTATTCCGGCGAGAAGTGCTGAAAGACATTCAACTGAAATCGAACCGGTTTGGATTCGAGCCGGAGATAACGGCGAAGATCGCCAAGGGCAAATGGCGAGTTTATGAGGTGCCGATAAGCTACGCCGGGCGGACGTACGAAGAGGGAAAGAAAATCACATGGAAAGACGGCGTGCAGGCGCTGTGGTGCATTATTCGATTTAAGTTCAGCGATTAGCGGGCCTGAGGAAGGTTGATAGGCCCCAGCACACAACAACGGTCAATCAAGAAACCAACGGCAAAGAAAGAGAAAGGCGCCCGCCGCCCTCCTGCGGCGGGCAAGCAGACGGCGGCCGCTACAAGTGCGTGGCTAAGCCTGAGAGAGGCGGCGCTGAAAGGTCAGCAGGATTAAATCAGCGCGGCGGCGAACGCCGAATTTGTTGAGCAAGTTGGAGACGTGGAACTTTACGGTGCGCTCGGCGATGTTGAGCTTGCTGGCGATTTCCTTGTTGGAGAGATTCTCGAGCAGCGAATCGAGAACTTCCTGTTCGCGGCGGCTGAGATTGGTGACCGAGTCAGTCTTAAGGCGGCGTCCCTGGCTGGTGAGAATGGAATCCACGAAGCCGGAGAGCAGCGAACGCGGAACCCAGAAGCCTCCCTGCGAAACCAGAGGAAGAGCGCGAGAAAGCTGATCGCGCGCTTCGGCATAGGTAAGGATTCCTTTGACGCCAAGACGGAGAAGCGAAAAGCTGTTGGCTTCGTTAATCGCGTCGCCTACGACAATGAGCCGCGCGTCCACGTGACGCTCCAGAATATTCGTCAGAAGCGCGCCGGTAGCCTGACGAGCGGCGTGCGCATCCACGACGTAAACCTGAGCGATCGGTGGCTCAAAGTTGCGCAAATCCGGAGCCAGGGTGGATTCGAGTTGTTTGGCGATGACTTTGAATTGGGAAGCCTTGCCCAGCAAGCGCTCAAATTCAGTGAGCACAAGGGGGTGCGGCGAGAGCAGGCAGACGGTCAGTTTGGAAGCCATAGTTTTCGTAGCCACTGTACTTGAGGGTAGAGAAACCCGGGCTTTCGGGCAAGGACCTTGGGGCCAGATGTTCACGAATTGTTACTGACAGTTAAGGTGTGTTTTCCGGGGGTTGGGGGTGGGTGGCAACCCGTTCAATGACTAGGGGTTCGTTTCCCAGGGAAAGACCGTAAAATGGGGAGATAACCGCAAAGGCCCGGAATGGGCCTTGGTGTTGGCGAGAAAGGCTGGAAGTGAGGGATCTGAAAGAATCCGGGAAGGCCATAAGGGAGTTGCTGGGGGAGCGCATCCTGGTCTTGGATGGCGCCATGGGTACCATGCTGCAGCAACGGGACTTAACGGCGGCCGATTTTGGAGGGCCTGCGCTCGAAGGCTGCAACGAAAACCTGGTGCGCACACGGCCTGACGTGGTGCTCGATATCCATCGGAAGTACTTCGAAGCCGGGGCGGACATTGTTGAGACGAACAGCTTTGGCGGAACACCCCTGGTGCTGGCTGAATACGGGTTGCAGGCTTATGCGCTTGAGCTGAACCAACGATCGGCAATGCTGGCGCGGCAGGCGGCGGAAGAATACTCTACGCCGGGAAAGCCGCGGTTTGTGGCTGGGTCGATGGGGCCGACGACGAAGGCAATCACGGTGACCGGCGGGGTGACATTCGAAGGGCTGCTGGATTCTTACTATGTGCAGGCGAAAGGGCTGATCGAGGGCGGCAGCGACCTGCTGCTGGTGGAAACCTGCCAGGACACGAGAAATATTAAGTCGGCGATACTGGCGATCCAAAAGCTATCCAGGGAAGTCGGGATGGAGATTCCCTTCGTCGTGTCCGTGACGATCGAGCCGATGGGGTCGATGCTTGCGGGACAAACAGTGGAAGCGATGTGGGCTTCGCTGAGGCATGCGCGGCCGCTGGCGTTTGGAATGAACTGCGCCACGGGGCCGGAGTTCATGACCGACCACATCCGGACGCTGAGCACGATCACCGGGGAATTCGTGTCGTGCTACCCGAATGCAGGTTTGCCGGATGAAGAAGGAAAGTACCTGGAGACGCCGACGTCGCTGGCGGCACAGCTGGAAAAGTTTGTGAACCACGGCTGGCTGAACCTGGTGGGCGGATGCTGCGGAACGACGGAGAAGCACATCCGGGCAATCGCGCAAATGGTGGACGGGAAGAAACCGCGGATCCGACCGGTGGAAGCTCACCGGGCGGTGTACTCCGGGATCGAGACCATCGAGGCGGAGGATTCGACGCGGCCGCTGTTGGTGGGCGAGCGAACAAACGTAATCGGCTCGCGGCTGTTTAAGAACCTGGTGGCGGAAGAAAAATGGGAAGAGGCGACGGAGATCGCGCGCAGGCAGGTGAAGGGCGGAGCGCAGATCGTGGACGTGTGCCTGCAGAGCACGGAGCGCGATGAAAAGAAGGACATCGAGCCGTTCTACGAGAAGCTGATCCGAAAGATCAAAGCACCGGTGATGATCGACACGACGGACCCGACGGCAGTGGAATTGGCGCTGACCTATTGCCAGGGCAAGGCGATCATCAATTCGATCAACCTGGAGGATGGAGAGGAAAAATTCGAGAAGGTGGTGCCGATCGCCCACGATTTCGGCGCTGCGATTGTGGTGGGCTGCATCGACGAGGACCCAGTGCAGGCCCAGGCGTTCACGAGAGAGAGAAAACGGGAGATCGCAAAGCGTTCTTATGAACTGTTGACCGGGAAATACAGGATGGCACCGGAAGATATTATTTTTGACCCGCTGGTTTTTCCCTGTGCTACGGGAGATGAGAACTACATTGGCGGCGCGGTGGAAACGATGGAGGGGATCCGGTTGATCAAGGAAGCGCTGCCGGATACGCGGACGATCCTAGGGATTTCGAATGTATCCTTCGGGCTGCCCGCGGGCGCACGCGAAGTGGTGAATTCGGTTTTCCTGTATTACTGCACCAAAGCGGGGTTGGACCTGGCGATTGTGAACTCGGAAAAGCTGGAGCGGTTCGCTTCGATTCCCGAACACGAACGCCGGCTGGCAGAAAATCTGCTGTTCCAGCACAAGCCAAAAGACCTGCCCGCGGACCATCCGCGCGCCGAACTGCTGCGCAATGTTCCCGAAGATTGGCGGGAGCAGAGCAAGGAGCAGAAGGCGGCGATCAATCAATTTCACATCGCGGCGATTACCGAGCATTTCCGCACGACGAAGAAAAAGGATAAAGCGGCAGGGGAGGAGTTGCCGCTCGACGAGCGGCTGGGCAATTACATCATTCAAGGGACGCGCGACGGATTGATTGCGGACCTGGAACGTAAGCGGGCAGAAGGAGCGCTTCCACTGGACATTATCAACGGCCCGCTGATGACGGGAATGGCGGAAGTGGGGCGGCTCTTTAACGCTAACGAATTAATTGTGGCAGAGGTGCTGCAGTCCGCCGAGGCGATGAAGGCGGCAGTGGGCCACCTGGAACAGTTCATGGAAAAGGCCGACACGGCGAAACGCGGAAAAGTGGTGCTGGCGACCGTGAAGGGAGACGTGCACGACATCGGGAAAAACCTGGTGGAGATTATTTTGAAGAATAACGGGTTTGACGTGGTGAACCTGGGGATCAAGGTGCCGCCCGAAGAGCTGATCAAGGCCTTCCAGGCACACAGGCCGGATGCGATCGGCCTCTCGGGACTGCTGGTGAAAAGCGCGCAACAGATGATTACAACCGCGAGCGACTTGAAGGATGCGGGGATCAATGTGCCGCTGCTGGTGGGTGGGGCAGCGCTGAGTGCAAGATTTACGGAGCAGAAGATTGCGCCGAGTTACGAGAGTGCGGTGTGCTACGCGAAGGACGCGATGACCGGATTGCGGTTGATGAATGAGCTGATGGATCCTGCGACGCGAGCGCGAGTACTGAGCGAGCACACCAGTTCCGGCAATGGCGTGAGCCTGGCGACGACGGTAAAGATCGTGGAAAAGCCGGCCGTTACTCGATCCGCGAAAGTCCGGCGAGATGTGGCAATCCCCGAGGTGGCAACACTGGAGCGCAAGGTGCGACTGGTGCCCGACCTTCGAGAGCTGTGGAGCTACATCAACCCGTTCATGCTGTATGGGCGGCACATGGGGTACCGGGGGAATTTCGAACAACATCTGGCGGCGCACGAAGCGAAAGCGGTGGAGTTGTATAACGAGATGGAAGAGGTAAAGAATGAAGCCGCGACATTTATGAAAGTGCGCGCGGTATGGCAGTTCTTTGAGGCGGAAGCAGAGGGTGAGGCACTGCACTTGTATACGCCCGGGGGGAAAGAGCCGCTGCAAACCTGGAAATTCAAGAGGCAGAAGACGGGCGACCAGTTGTGCCTGAGCGACTACGTGCTGGAGCCCAAAGATGGGAAGCGAGACCACGTAGCCGTATTTGTGGTGACGGCCGGCGAGGGCATTCGAGAGCGGGCTGAGAAGGCGAAACACGACGGATATTATTTCAAGTCACACGGCCTGCAGGCGCTGGCGATTGAAAGCGCGGAGGCTTGCGCGGAATGGCTGCACCGGAGAATCCGAGAGGATTGGGGGTTCCCGGACGCGCCAGAGATGACGATGGCGCAGCGATTCACTTCCAGATATCGGGGGAAGAGATACAGCTTCGGCTATCCTGCATGCCCAGACCTTGAGGATCAGGCAGGGATCTGGAAAATATTGCGCCCGGAAGAGATCGGCGTGCAGCTTACGGAAGGGTTCATGATGGATCCGGAAGCAAGCGTGAGCGCGCTGGCGTTTCACCATCCGGACTGCGCGTACTTCAGCGTGGGAGATACCGCCGACGCTGTCTGAGATTTGGTGTCGCCCCGAGGCGGGCTATTGAGATTGCGGTCCACCAAAGAACTTGAGCAATTTCTGTAATGAAAAGATAATATCGGCCAGCAAGTCGGGTATACTTGCGCGAAATTGAAGCGCCCGAACGAGCAGTCGTGAGCGAACGGAACGGGGCGTGACCCGAGGTTGCGGAAAACGGATGAGCCCAGGCGCACCGAAATTATCCATCGTAATTCCCGCCTTTAATGAAGAGAAACGCCTGCCGGCGACGCTGGAGAAAATCGCCAGCTATATCAACGCATCTGGACGGGAAACAGAAGTGGTGGTGGTGGATGACGGTTCCGCGGACGGGACGATAGGGGTAGGCGAATCTTTTCGCGGGAAAATTGCGGACCTTCGGGTGGTTTCGAACGGACAGAACCGCGGCAAGGGCTACAGCGTTCGCCATGGGTACAGGGAATCGCGCGGCGAGATTGTGCTTTTCACGGATGCCGATCTTTCGGCCCCGATCGAGGAAGCCGACAAATTACTTGCGAAAATGGGCGAGTATGACGTGGCGATTGGATCGCGAGCGGTGAATCGGGGGCTGATCGAGGTGCACGAATCCGCATTTCGGGAGTTTGCGGGGATCATTTTCAACCGGATCGTGCGGATTATCCTTCGCCTGCCGTTTGTGGACACGCAATGCGGCTTTAAAGCGTTCCAGCGCGAGAAGTGCAAGGTAATTTTCGAACAGCAGACGATCGAAAGATTTGGATTTGATCCGGAACTTCTCTATCTTGCGCGGCACCACGGATTGCGGACCGTCGAGGTGGCGGTCCGATGGGCGCACTCTCCGGCAACGAAAGTGAATATGCTGCGGGACAGCGTACAGATGTTTCTGGATGTGGTGATCATCCGCTGGAATTCGCTGCGCGGGCGGTATCGAGCGATTCGATAATTCTTCGGCCCAGGACCTTCCCAGCCACAGACAACCAGCCATTGGCGGAGTTCGGGCGAATTTGGGCCCGGCGGAGGTATGATGGAGTGCCGCAGCAGGATGTTTTGAATCTCGGGAGATGAATTCGTTGAACAATCAATCCAAAATTCTGGTGACCGGCGCTGGAGGATTCATCGGGGGCGCGTTAATTGCGATTCTGCGGCAGCAGGGGTGCCGGAATCTGCGCGGGGTAGACATCAAGCCTTTCGACCACTGGTATCAGAGGTTCGAGGATGTTGAGAACCTTTCGATGGACTTGAATAGCAAGGAAAACTGCGAGCGAGCCGCGGAAGGCGCCGGCGACATTTTCAACCTGGCCGCCAACATGGGCGGGATGGGATTTATTGAAGCGAACAAGGCGCTGTGCATGCTGTCTGTCTTGATCAATACGCACATGCTGCAAGCGGCCTTGAAACACGGGGCGAAGCGATTTTTCTACGCGTCGTCGGCCTGCGTTTACAACGGAGACAAACAGAAAACCTTCGAAGCTCCTTCATTGAAGGAAGCGGACGCTTATCCGGCGCTGGCCGAAGACGGGTACGGCTGGGAAAAACTGTTCTCCGAGCGGATGTGCCGGCACTTTCGCGAGGATTTCAAGCTCTATACGCGGGTCGCGCGCTTTCATAATGTTTACGGGCCATGGGGAACATGGTTTGGCGGGCGGGAAAAAGCTCCTGCGGCGATCTGCCGGAAGGTGATCGAAGCCAAACTTTCCGGGAAACACGAGATTGAAATCTGGGGAAGCGGGAACCAGACGCGGAGCTTCATGTTCATCGAGGATTGCACCGAAGGAATTCAAAAAATCATGAACTCGGAGATTCTGGAGCCGATTAACCTGGGATCGAGCGAAGCCGTAACCATCAATCAACTGGTGGACATCACCGAAGCGATTGCGGGAATCAAGCTGAAGAGAAAATACGATTTGAGCGCGCCGAAGGGCGTGAATGGCCGGAACAGCGACAATACGCTGATCCAGAAATATCTGGGCTGGGAGCCGAGCACACCGCTCCGGGTGGGAATGGAAAAAACGTATCGCTGGATTCTCGACCAGTACATGGCGCGCGAACGGGGAGAAGCGGGCGTGGTCCGGGAATCCCCAAGCTTGGGTTAACGGGGGTTAACGGGACGAAGACGAATGGCCCGGGCCCGCGATGTATCTGAGCGAGCGATTCCGGCTACTGCGGCGTCAGGGTAAAGTCATCAAACGATATGCTGTAGCCGGAACTATTTGCGTTGCGGCCCGTCACGGTGAACTTGAACGAATAGTTCCCTGCCGCCGGGAAGGTGAAATTGCCCAAGTCAACCACGGCATACGAATCGAGGGCCGCGTACTCATCGGCCGGCACACCAACGTTGGTGCCGTTGATTGCCAACTGCCAAATTCCACGGGTATTGAAGGCCTTGTAGGAGACCGCAATGTCGTAGGTTCCTGGGGTGGCTACGTTCACGGTAAAGGTGACGTTGTCTCCCACCTTTGTGGCATCCAAAATCGTGCCTGTGAGGTCCGGGAAGCTCGAATAAGTGAACTGGCGGAAGGTAGGCCCGGAACTGACGGCAGGGAGATTCGACGACTGATAAACGACAGGCGTCTTGACCGGCGTGAACGTATTGGTGAAGGTCCACGTCAGGATTTCCTGGGTGGCGGTGGCGCCGCCGGTGCCACCGGTGAAGCCGAGATAGGCGGTGTTTGCACCCACGGTCGCCGGGATGTTGATCGGCCAGGAAGTCGTGAACGTTTGGGCCGTATTGACCGTGTCCGTGATTGTCATTGTCAGCGTCGTGCCATCGTAGGTCATGTGAACTTTGAAGATGTCGCCGCTGTGCAGATTGACACCTCCGCCGAGAGCCGTGGCCGGCATTGTTGGCGAAACGCCGTTGGTATAAATGCCTGTTGAGTTCGCGCCTTCGCCCGCGTTGTTGTAGAGGTCAAATTTTACGGCTACGCTCTTCCCGATTCCCGCAGGGCCCGTAGTAGTATCCGGGCCAAAGCCGAGTCCCCCGCCCGACAGACCAATCGCCGTGGTGCCAGTGTTCTGGATCGTAAACGTCATGCCATCTGCATTCGGCGCCGTGAGCTGGAACATGAAATCGGTCGTGAAGGTCTGCACGTTTACCGGCGTGCTGAACCAACCACTGCCCGCTTCGCTGGCACCGCCATCCGTCAGGCGCAAACGAGTGCCATTGAGTACTGCAGTGCCGTTCAACACCAGACCAATGGAAGAGAAGCCAGAACCAAAGTTAATTCCGGAAGAGACTGCGGTTGCTGTGAACGTCGTGGAGCCGGAAATGCCTCCCAGGGTCGCGGAAATCGTGGTGCTTTGTCCAGCGGTTCCGGCAGTGGCCAGCCCGGCGGCAGTGATCGTGGCTCCGGCGGTGTTCGAGGAAGCCCATGTTGCCGTCGAGGTGAGGTCCTGGGTGCTGTTATTGGAATACGTTCCCGTTGCATGGAATTGAACTGCGGTTCCAGTAACAGCCGATGAGTTCACTGGGGTCACAGCGATGGATTTCAACGTCGCAGCGGTTGCGGTAAACGTGGTGGAACCGGAGACACCGCCCAAGGTGGCGGAAATGGTGGTGCTTTGTCCGGCGGTTCCGGCAGTGGCGAGCCCCGCCGCAGTGATCGTGGCACCGGCGGTGTTCGAGGAAGCCCAAGTTACGGTCGAGGTGAGGTCCTGGGTGCTGTTATTCGAATACGTTCCCGTTGCATGGAACTGAACTGTGGTTCCCGCAGCAGCCGAGGAGTTCGCCGGAGTGACGGCGATGGATATCAGCGTCGCGGCAGATGCGGTGAGCGTGGTGGAGCCGGAGATGCCACTTAAGGTTGCGGAAATGGTGGTGCTTTGTCCGGCGGTCCCGGCAGTGGCCAGACCCG
>DASSGS010000013.1:0-36166 GCA_035693365.1 Candidatus Acidiferrum sp.
GATCGCGTCGCCGACCGCGAAGAGTTAAACGACCTGCTCGCCCAAATGGTGGGCGAACTCTCCGCTCTGCACATCTTCGTCGTCGGTGGCGACGCCCGTGAACCTGGCGATCATGTGGACATCGCCGCACTCGGCGCCGTCCTGCGCCGCGACGAAAAAGCCGGCGGCGACGTCGTCGAGCACATCTATCTTCACGACCCCGATCTGCCCGACCAGGCGCCGCCCTTCGCCCGCCCGGACTCTCTCGTCCACGAAGGCGAAGTCATCCAGAGCATTGACGGCGCGGAAGTCCTCAGCGTTGCCGACGAACGAATTCTGCTTCGCGGCAAAGCGGGCCGCAAAGTTTTGCTGCAAGTGAAATCAACGAACGGGCAGTCGCGCGAGGTGCTCGTCACGCCTCTTTCCGAACGCGACGAGCGCAATCTGCGTTACTCCGAATGGGAATTTTCCCGTCGCCGCAAAGTCGATTCCGACTCCGGCAACCATATCGGCTACGTCCACCTTCGCGCCATGGGCCCCGACGACATCGCCCAATGGGCTCGCGACTTCTATCCTGTCTACGACCGCCAGGGCTTAATCATTGATGTTCGCCACAACAACGGGGGCAACATCGATTCCTGGATTCTCGCCAAACTTCTCCGCCGCGCCTGGTTCTTCTGGCAACCGCGCATCGGCAATCCCTTCGGCAACATGCAGTACGCCTTCCGCGGTCACATTGTCGTTCTTTGCGACGAGTACACCGCCTCCGACGGCGAAGCCTTCAGCGAAGGCATCCGCCGCCTCGATCTCGGCAAAATCATCGGCAAGCGCACCTGGGGCGGCGAAGTCTGGCTTTCCTTCAACAACTTCCTCGCCGACCAAGGCATCGCCTCCGCCGCCGAAATCGGCGTTTACGGTCCCGACGGCAAATGGCTCATCGAAGGCCACGGTGTTGACCCCGACGTCGTCGTGGACAATCTGCCGCACGCCACCTTCGCCGGCAGCGACGCGCAACTCGACGCGGCCATCAAATATCTTCAGGACGAAATTAAAAAAGATCCGCGGCCGGTTCCGCCACCGCCGCCGTACCCGAACAAATCGTTCAAGTACGATCAATAAGCCTGTAGCTTACCCCTTCAGGGGTGAGGGTTTCCCTACACTGGCAAAATTGGGTGTTAGGAACGAAAAACCTCAGGCCTGAAAGGCCTGAGCTACACGACTATTTCTTCTGCAATTCCTGGATGGATTCGAGGATGGTATGCCCAACGATCGCCAGCGTCTTCGGGCTGATCTTGTCAATCGTGTCCTCGGGCGTATGCCAGTACGGCACGTCGTTCTGCGTGTCCAGGTCCATGATGTCCACCGAAGGCACCTTGCGCGCCGTGAACGAAAAATGGTCGTCTCCCCCAAAATTGGTTGGCGCGTTCACAAACACGTCTCCATATCCCAACCTGGCCGCCACTTCCCAGACCAGGTCCTTCAGCCACTTCGTGGAGTCTCCGTCGCGTTTGAAATGCGGCGTCCTTCCCCCGACAATATCCGCCAGGATGAACGCCTTCACGTTCTTCAGATCGCCGCTTCCCGCCAACTGGGCCGCCATCTGGCGGCTTCCATAACGGTTGTCCGGATCCTGCCACTCGCGGTTCACCGCTTCTTCCGCGTCAAAAAATGCGATCCACACCGCATACTTCCGCGGCTGCTTCTGTGCGCACAGCACGCGCGCCATCTCCAGCATCACGCCCGTGGACGACCCGGCATCATCAGCACCCACAAAATTCTCCAGCCGCTTCGTGTCGTAGTGCGTGCCCAACAGAATAATTCCCGGCTTCTGCCCGGGAATCTTCACCAGAAAATTCTTCATCGGCAGGCGCCCCGCCGGCGTGTCCGCTGAAAACGAATCCGCCTCCACCGCGCAGCCGTACGATTTCAATTCGGCTTCCAGGTAGTCCTGCAGCTTGGCCAGTGCAGGCGAACCGGCCGGACGCGGCCCATAGCTCAACTGCTTCACCACCTGTTCGTAGGCCCGCTTCCCGTCAAATCCTCCGGTTTTTTCCGGTGACGGCGCCTGATCCGCCGGGTTCGGCGGAGGGCCCGCCACCGCGCTCATAAAAGGAGGCTGCGCCGGGTTCGCTTTCGCGTTGCTGGTCGAAGCGCTCGGCCCCGAATTGCATCCCAACGCCACAACCGCCGCCAACGCCACCACCATCACCCAGCCCAATCGAATTGCCCCCATCTTCTCCCGCTCCTCAGCCCCTCTGCGAATCTTTGCTTGCCCCGAGCGAATCCTATTTCTTCTCCATTTTCGATTTTCAATTTTCCAATTTCGATTCGCTCGCCGTCTCCGCTTCCAGACGCTTCCTCTTCTTCCGCACCACCACCCCCGAAACCGCAATCCCCACAAAATACAGCCCCACCATCGGCGCCATAAAGATCAGCATCGTCGTCGCATCCGGCGTCGGGGTAATAACCGCCGCCACCACCGCAATGATCAAAATCGCGTACCGGAAGTTCTTCCACAAAAACGTAGGCGTCACAATCCCAAACAACGTCAAAAAGAAAATCAGAATCGGCAGCTCGAACACCAGCCCCAGCCCGAGCAGAATCATCAGGATAAGGTCGAAATACTCGTTAATGCTCAGCAGCGGCGCCACCGTCCCGCCAAAATTCTGAAAACTCACCAAAAACTTCAGTATGTACGGCAGGGTTATGAAATATCCGAACGCAATCCCCATCAAAAACAGCAGCACCGTCGAAAACAAGAATCCCGTCACCGCGCTCCGCTCGTGTTTGTACAAAGCCGGCGCCACAAACAGCCATATCTGGTACAGAACCACGGGCGACGCAATCACCAGCCCGATATACACGCCTAGCGTGATGACCAGATTCACCGCTCCGGCGGGATGGTTGTAATACAGCTTGTCCGAATACCCCGCCGCCTGCAGCGCCTTCTGCATCGGCTCGTTAATGAAGTGGATCACCTTCGGCGCGATATAAACCCCGGCGAACGCTCCAATCCCGACCGCATACAGCGAATTGATAATCCTCTTCCGCAGTTCAGACAGATGTTCGAAAAACGTCATCTGCCCGCCGCTCTCTTCCAGTCTTGCCGCGATGGAATTGTCAGGCTGGCTGCTGTTGGTCATGGGAGGGGGGATGCTCGCTGGGGCTGCTCTCGCTCTTCAATTCTGTGGATAGGGATTCCGTAGCTGGGGCTACGCTTTCGCCGTTCGACGCGTCTAATCGGGGTATAGCTCCGGCCTCCGGCTTCACCACGGGTTCATCCCCGGCCGGGTAATCCGCAGCCGCTTCCGGGAGGGTTTCCGTGCCAGAGGTTGCGCCAGAGGTCGCGCTCGACGCCGCAGGCAATTCCAGGCCTTTTGCCTTGGCCTCGGCGGCCTCCGCTTCAGCCGTCTTCTTCCGCAGCTCCGCGATGCGCGCCTGTCGCTCCAGGTCCCGCATCTCCTCTTCAAACGCGCTCTTGAAATCCGTCGAAGCTTTGCGGAATTCCGCCATCAATTTCCCCAGGCTGCGTGCCAATTCCGGCAGTTTCTGGGGTCCAAACACCACCAGCACCACCAGAAACACCACAATCATGTGCGGTACGCTCAGCATGGGTGAAAAGCGCCGTAAAGCGCCCTGTGTGCATCATAGAAAGGGCAGCCAATCGTGTCAAACGAGAGTTCCGTTTTGCATGTTATAATTGTGTTCCCATCTATCGTGAGGTGTCCATGAATCCCGAACGTCGTGGCCTTATCCTGGTAGTTGTAGTCCTCCTCATCTCCGGTATCCTCGGTGGCATCTATGGCCCCTCCGTCCGCGCCACCACTGCCACTTCGGACGATTACCAGACCGCCGTCCGTGACTTCACCAGTGTTCTCTCCGTCGTCCAGGCCAATTACGCCGAACCGGTGGACGCCGACAAGGCCGTCTACCAGGGCGCCATCCCCGGCATGCTCCGGATGCTCGACCCCCACTCGAATTTCTTTGACGCCCGCCAGTTCGCCCTCCTGCGCGAAGATCAGCGCGGCAAGTATTACGGCGTCGGCATGGTCGTTGCCCCCCGCGAGAACCGTACCGTCGTCATGTCTCCCTACGTCGGCGCGCCCGCTTATAACGCCGGCCTCCGCCCTGGCGATATTATCGCCAAGGTGGACGACAAGCCCACCGACGGCCTCACCACCAGCGAAGTCGCCGACCTCCTCAAAGGCCCCAAGGGCACGGTCGTCAAAATCACCGTCACCCGCGAAGGCTTCGCTGAACCGCTCGTCTTCACCGTTACTCGCGATGAAATTCCTCGCCACTCCGTTGACATTGTCACCATGCTCAAGCCCGGCGTCGGCTACATGCGCCTGAACCAGTTCAACGAAACCACCGACCGCGAAATTGCCGACGCTCTCAAGCAACTCGGCGCCAACTCTCTCGATGGACTCATCCTCGACCTCCGCGGCAATCCCGGCGGCCTTCTGAACGAAGCCGTCGCCGTCGGCGACATGTTCCTCGAAAAGGGCCAGCTTATCGTCTCCTATCACGGCCGCAGCGCGCCGGAGCGCAACTTCCGCGCCATCCGCGGCAATCAGGGCTTGAACGTTCCTCTCGTCGTCCTGGTCAACAACAACTCCGCTTCCGCCGCTGAAATCGTCTCCGGCGCCATTCAGGATCACGACCGCGGCCTCGTCGTCGGCGAAACCACCTTCGGCAAGGGCCTCGTCCAGACTGTCCAGCCGCTCTCCGAAAACACCGGCCTCGCTCTCACCACCGCGCGTTACTACACGCCCAGCGGCCGCCTCATCCAGCGCGACTACAAATCCATCTCTCTTTACCAATATCACTACGAGCGCAAGGTTCCCGAGCATCCGTCCGAAATCCGCCAGACCGACAGCGGCCGTCAGGTCACCGGTGGTGGCGGCATCACCCCGGACATCATCGTCGCCGCGCCCAAGTACGACAAATTTCAGGAAACACTCTTCCGCGCCGATGTTCTCTATCCGGCCGAACAGGGCGTCGCCGGCTTCACTCGCTACTTCCTCGGCACCAAGCCCGCCATCACCCACAGCTTCGAAGTGGACGAAAATGTCATCCGCGAATTCCGCAACTACCTTTCCAAGCACAACGTGAAGTACACCGAAGTCGAATTCGCCGACAACCTCGATTGGATCAAGCGCAAGATCAAGCAGGAAGTCTTCATGTCCGCCTACGGCACCCAGGAAGGCGACAAAGTCCTCCTCGCCGCCGACCCCCAGGTCCAGAAAGCCGTGGACTCCATTCCCCAGGCCCGCGCCCTCTACGAAAACGCCCGCAAAGTCGTAGCCCAGCGCAGCGGCTCCGGCCACGACCAACCGTAGCGGCCACCTCCTGCCCTGAGCTTATGCGAAGGGTCTGGCCTGCCCGGACGAACGGAATTTTGCCCCACCAGCCTTTGTAGCGGCCGCCGACCGTGGCGGGCGCTTTTCGCGTCTTTTGTAGTGGCCGACCTTCAGGTCGGTCCGTCTTAAAACACCTTCAATCTTCCGCCCCGTTGGAATCTCTGCCACTCCTCTGCTAAAATCAACACGTTGCTACTCGTGGGCGAGTAGCTCAGCTGGGAGAGCGCATCGTTCGCAACGATGAGGTCGCCGGTTCGATCCCGGTCTCGTCCACCAAATTACTTTTTCCACTAAAGCAATACTTAGGATTGTACCGGGGTGTCAACGAAACGGGTTGGAGATCGTTACGCCTTCAATCTTCTGTCCGTCCTGAAAGTCCTCGCTGTAAAGCACGTCGCAACGCCCTTCAATCGCGGAAGCGACAATGAGCGAATCGTACCAGCCAAGTCGGAACCTGCCCAAAATTCTCAATGCCTCCCCATATAAAGCAGGCGAGGAATGGACGGCGAGCAACGGTCGAAACGTGGTGCTCAAATACTGCTCCGCATCCGCGTTGCTCATCGGCTTTGCGAATCGGCGCAACGCCACGTTAAAGAATTCTTGCACCACTTGATAGCTGACAATGCCACCCCGCGTCTCAAGCCCCTTCCGGATCAGATTCGCCGCTTGAGATGCCTTCTTCGGCGCGCCGGTATCGAAGGAATATACAAAGATATTGGTATCCAGGAAGAATCTACCGCTCATTCATCTCTTCCCTGCTGAAGCGCCGCCCAGCCTGCACATGCTTCAGGCGCTTCATCAACGCGTCAAACTCCTGCGCCCCACCGCTCTGGGCCGTAAACTGCTCGAGCCACTCGCGGAACAGGGCGTTTAGAGTCTTATGCCGGGATTTCGCCAGCAGGCGCGCCTGCTCGATTAGTTGTTCGTCAGCACTAAGAGTGATGTTCTTCATACGGATATAGTGTACACGATTCTCGTGTAAGACGCAAATTCAAGCGGCCTCCTTTCTTGCCCGGCGGCACACCCCAGTTGGTGTGCGGTTTTGATTCCCTGCCCCGCTTCAGTTAACACCTGAATTTGTAGGTGCCCATGGTTTGGTGTTCACTCGAATCCAAGCATAGTGTCCTCACCAAATCCGAACGCGATCTTCCGGCTTCAGATACAACTTGTCTCCTGGCCCAATGTCGAACGCCTTGTACCACGCTTCCACATTCCGGACCGTGTCGCTGCGATATTCCCCGGGCGCATGCGTATCGCTAGCAACTTGCCGGCGCAGTCCGGCTTCACTCTGCAGCTTCCGCCATCTCTGAGAGAACGCAATGAAAAAGCGCTGCTCGCCTGTCAGCCCGCCGATCACGGCATCAGGCTTGCCTTTCAGCGACAGGACGTAAGCGTCATGCGCGGTAAGCAACCCCGCAAGGTCGGCGATGTTTTCACTCAATCCCTGCTTGCCATTCACGCAAACTCCCGGCATCGGACAGTAGCCGCCGAATTGTTCCGCCAGCTTCGCCCCCGCCGCATGGTATTTCTCCGCATCTTCCGCAGTCCACCACATCCCTAGACGCCCTTGATCGTCATATATGTTTCCTAGCTCATCAAAGCTGTGGCTGATCTCGTGCGCCATGCCCGCGCCGGCGGATCCGTAATTCGACGCGGCATCGCCCTTATAGTCAAAATACGGCGGCTCCAAAATGCTCGCCGAAAAGGATTCCGTATTCGGGCTGAACACGATGATGGCCCCAACGATTTGCGCATCGATGCGCCACTCTCCGGTATCCGCCGGCCGTTTCAGCTTGGCCAGATTGTATGAACGATTAAACGCCTCCGCCCGGCGCATATTGCCAAACGCATCGCCGCGAACCACCTCATATGCCGAATAGTCGATCCAGGTGTCCGGATAACCGACGCCTACTTTCAATGCAATCAGCTTGGTCAGCGCCTTCTGCTTCGTCTCTGCCGACATCCAGGTCAGATTCGCAATTCGGTTGCGATAAGCGGTGATGATATCGGCCGCCATCGCTTGCGCCCTGGCTTTGGCTTCCGGCGGAAAATAACGCTGGGTGTAAAGTTGCCCGACCGCCTGGCCCAGCGCCGCATTGGTGGCGGCTATCGCGAGCTTGCCCCGATCCGGCGCCGACTGCGCCCCGGAAAGAATGGTCCCATAAAAAGCGAAGTCTTCCGCCACCACAGCCTTGGGCAAAACGCTCGAATAATGTTCGATCAGGTGAAACCGCAGATAGTCCTTCCACACCTCAACGCTTTCGCTGCCCACGAGCGCTGCAACACCGGTGACCGCAGACGGCTGCCACACAACGAACTCCGATTGGTCGGCCACTCCAGCGGAAGTGAAGTAAACGTTCCAATCCATGCCGGGTGCTTTCGCGCCAAAATCGGCCCTCTTCCACGGATTGTTCTGTTTGAAAACGTCAGCCGCATCCGCGTCCGGCGCGAAGGCTTGTGCCATCCGGACCTCGAGCGACAATATACCCCCAGCCCTGCGCTCCGCGTCTGCGACACCTGCCAGCTTCAAGATCGCCGCAATGTGCGCTTGATACTTACTCCGCAACTCGGCCATTTTGGGCGACGCGTCGAGGTAAGAATCTCGTTCCGGCATCCCCAAACCGCCCTGCAGCAAATGGAAAACATAGCGCTTCGAATCCGTAAAACTCTGGTTCACCCACACGCCAAAAACGTGGTCCGCGTTGCCGGTGAGCCCATCCACCTCTGTATTCAATGTCGTCCCCAGATACGCGGACAGCGACGCCTTGTCGCTGATCGCCGAAATCGTGGCCATGTCTGCGGAAAGCACCTCCAGCCCTTTGGACTCGATGGCCGCTTCGTCCGCGAAACTCGAGTAGTAGTCACCCACCTTTTGTGCAAGGCTGCCCTTGTCGGATTTCGCGTTGGCCGCCTCCTGGATCAGCCCCCGCACCCGCTCGCCGGCTCTCTCCGTCAAGACAGCGCGATTATCGAAACTCGCCTGCCCTGCGGGAATCGTCTGCGCCTTCAGCCAACCACCATTCGCATACCGATAAAAATCGTCACCCGGCTTGGTGGAGCGATCCATATCCTGCGTGTACACATTTTGCGCATCGGCTCTGAATCCAGCTCCAAGGGTACCCGCGCAAACAAACAGCACCACCGACACCACCGCACGAAAAAAAGACATGCCTGTCCTTTCAGCCGAATCAATCGGCTCCACAAACCCCAGCGATTGGGTGGATGTCCCTGCGCGTGAACACAACCGGCCACTCGCTATTTAACAGTTTGACGCCGTAAATCGCATTAAGGTTTGCTTTTGAGGTGTCCTCAGTTCCCTGCCCGACGCCGCATCACAATTGAGCTTCAGGGTGCCCCACCCTTGGTTTGTAAGGGTGGGCTCTTACGATCGGACGCCTCAGCTTTTCCTATTTTCCTCTTTTGTTTTCTTCGCTTCTAAAATTCCCTCGGGCTTCCTCTGATCGGCTCTGCAAGTTTTCCGCTCGACTAAACCCCTTTTACCTTCGCCCGCCCCTGTGGCGCTTCCTCCGCAAACAGCGCTTCCACAACCGCTCCCAACCACAGCGCCACCGCCATCGCTCCCGGATCCACGTGGCCAATCACGCGATCCCCCAGGTAACTCGATCTCCCCAGCCGTGGCGTCATCTGCGCCGTAGCCTCAGCTCCACGCTTCGCCTCTTCCACCGCGGCTTCAAGCACTTCGCGCGAAGCATTTGCTCCCGCACCCTTCAGCGCCGCCACGAACGGATACAGTGCGTCCAGCATCGTCCGATCGCCATGCTTCGCGCCGCCCAATTCGCTGATGGCCTCAACACCTTTCTCAATCGCCTTGGCCCATTGCGCCAGGCTTGTCCAGCCGGAATTCTCCAGCACATTGCCGCACCGCAGAAAAAACACTCCATAGAGCGGCCCCGACGATCCACCCAACGCGCTCCGCAGCGTCTGCGCCAACGCCTTAAGCGTTGCCGGCGCTTCGTCCAGCGGGTACGTGTCCACAGCTTCCTGCACCGCCGTGGCCGCGCGCTTCATGCTCGCCCCAAGATCCCCATCTCCCACGATGCGGTCCATCTCCGTCAGATCGCCTTCCGCCTCAATCAAAGTCCTGCACGCGGCTTCGATCGCCCGTTTTATCTTTCGCCCCGTCTCCGTCTTTGCATTTTTCACGCCCGCCAAACTCTCCCTCGCGACAGCTCTTGCCGCCAACTGTGCATCCACTTTTCCGGGCCGCTGTTTTGCTGCATTCGGCCACGCGGGCGCCGAAGTCGGCGCGTCCAGCCACCGCAGCATGGCATCGTCAACCCCAAGCACCGAAATCGAGATTCCCGCCATATCCAGCGACGACAACAATGTCCCCGCATACATCCGTTCCACGGTATATCCTTTTTTCTCCAGCATCGTCATCGCATGGCGCGCCACGATCGCCAGCTCCATCGCCGTCGTGGCCCCCAGATTATTGATCATCAACGCCACGCGCCGGTCGTTCCCGAAAATTCCGCGCTTCAATATCTGGTTCAGCAGCGTCTCCGTCAGCTCATCCGCCGGCTGCATCCGTGCGCGCGTCACGCCGGGCTCTCCGTGAATGCCCAGCCCCAGCTCCATCTCATCCTCGCCCAGCTCAAAGCTCGGCTTTCCCACCGCCGGCGAAGTCCCCGCCGAAAACGAAACCCCCATCGTCGCCAGCGACTTGATCGCCCCTCTCCCAACCGCCGCCACTTCCGCCAGGCTCTTCCCTTCCGCCGCCGCTCCTCCCACCAGTTTGTGAATGAACACCGTCCCGGCAAGCCCGCGCGACCCCGCAAATTGCGTCTTGTTATCCAGCGCAACATCGTCGTCCACAATAATCATTTCAACGGGAATTCCCTCCGACCGCGCCATCTCCGCCGCCAACCCAAAATTCAGCCGGTCGCCCGTATAGTTCTTGACCACCAGCAGCGCTCCCGCTTTCCCCGCCACCGCCCGGATCGCTGCATGAATCGAGTCCGTATCCGGCGAAGTAAACACCTCTCCAGCCACGCCCGCGCTCAGCATCCCTTCTCCAACGTAGCCCGCATGCGCAGGCTCATGCCCGCTTCCGCCTCCGGAAATAATCGCCACTTGCTTGTCGCGAACTCGCTCCGCGTCCGCCCGAATCAGCACTTTGTGCCCAGCCAATCGCGCCAGCCCCGGACTCAGTACAACCAGCCCTTCCAACATCTCTTCCACCGCATTTTCCGGTCGGTTAATAAACTTTTTCATGGCCGCTCCTCCTTCCCAGGAAAATCTCCTGAGCCCTGCCACAAGTTCGCGAAATACGAATTTGGCGTTGTTCTCTAAATGCCGATCACCCGCAACAGCGCCCCGGCCAATCCCCCTCCAATCAACGGCCCAATCACCGGAATAATCGCGTAGCCCCAATCCGAGCCGCCCTTCCCATCAATCGGCAGCGTCGCGTGCGCCAGCCGCGGCCCCAGGTCGCGCGCCGGATTAATCGCATAACCCGTCGTCCCGCCCAGCGAAAGTCCAACGCCCCAAACCAGTGCACCCACCAGGTATGGTCCCAGCCCCGGCGCCAGTCCCGTGGCTGCCACCGCTTTCGAAAACATCGCCCCCACCACGAATACCAGCACGAACGTTGCGATAATCTCGCTCACCAGGTTCGTCCCAAATCGCCGGATCGCCGGTCCCGTGCAAAACACCGCCAGCTTCAGCCCCTGGTCCGGAGTCTCTTTCCAGTGCGGCAGAAACTGCAGCCACACTAGCGTCGCCCCCACAAACGCTCCCGCCAACTGCGCCGCGATATACGGCACCACCTTTGCAAACTGCCCCGAAGATACCGCAAACCCTAAAGTCACTGCCGGATTCAAATGCGCGTCGCTGCTTCCGCACGCGATAGCCACAAAAACTCCCGCCATCACCGCAAACGCCCAACCGCTTGTAATCACCATCCAGCCCGCACCCTCCGCTTTCGAACGCTTCAACAGCACGCCCGCCACAACTCCGTCTCCCAAAAGGATCAGGATCAGCGTGCCCATGAATTCGCCGAAACATTTTGCCAGCATCAAGTGTCTCCTGAACTAAATGAACCTCAATCCACCCAATCGAACGACCGCGTCACCGCCTTCTTCCAATGGCGGTACATCTCTTCCCTCTTTTCTTTCTCCAAATTCGGATTCCACGTGTGATCCACGGCCCAGTTCGCCCGCAGGTCCTTCAAGTCCTTGAAGTAGCCCACGGCCAGCCCGGCCGCATACGCCGCGCCCAGCGCCGTCGTCGCATCCTTCGTCACCGGCCGCACCACCGGCCGGTCGAGAATATCCGCCTGGAACTGCATCAGCAACTCATTGCTCACCATCCCGCCGTCCGTTCGCAGCACGTCCAGGTTGATCCCCGAATCTTTTTCCATCGCTTCCAGCACGTCCCGCGTCTGGAACGCCGTGGACTCCAGCACCGCTCGCGCAATATGTCCTTTATTGGCATACCGCGTCAAGCCGGCAATCACGCCGCGCGCGCTGTCCTTCCAGTAAGGCGCGTATAATCCCGAAAACGCAGGAACAAAATAAACTCCTCCGTTGTCGTTCACCGTTCGTGCCAGCTTCTCGATGTCCGCACTCTTTTCAATCAATCCCAGGTTGTCGCGCACCCATTGCACCAGCGCTCCGGTGATCGCGATGCTTCCCTCCAGCGCATAATGCGCCGGATGGTCGCCGAACTTGTAGCCCATTGTCGTCAGCAATCCGGATTTCGAATCCACTTTCCGCGTGCCCGTATTCATCAGCAAAAAGCATCCGGTCCCGTACGTGTTTTTCGCCTCGCCCGCTTCAAAGCAGGTCTGCCCCACCAGCGCCGCCTGCTGGTCTCCCAGAATGCCGGAAATGGCCACGTCTTTGATCGCCGGCTCTTTGGCAACTCCATACTTCTCGCTGCTAGACCGGATCTTCGGCAGCATCGCGGCCGGGATTCCAAATGCCTCCAGAATCCCCGCATCCCAGTCCAGTGTCTCCAGGTTCATCAGCTGCGTCCGGCTCGCGTTGGTCACGTCGGTGATGTGAACTCCCCCGTTCACCCCGCCCGTCAGATTCCACACCAGGAAAGTGTCAATATTCCCAAAAATCGCGTCGCCAGACTGCGCCAGCTCGCGCGCCCCTTTCACGTTTTCCAGAATCCACCGGATCTTTAATCCACTGAAATACGTAGTCAGCGGCAACCCAGTCGTTGGGCGAAAGCGATCCTGCCCGCCGTTTTTCGCCAGTTCGCTCACGGTATCCGCAACTCGCGTGTCCTGCCACACCAGTGCATTCGCCAGCGCCTTCCCCGTCTTGCGGTTCCACACAATCGTGGTTTCGCGTTGATTCGTGATCCCGATCGCCGCCAGATCCTGTGGCTGCAGCTTTCCCTTCGTCATCGCCTCCGCAATCACCTCACGAGTGCGTTGCCACACTTCTTCGGGCTTGTGCTCCACCCATCCGGGATTCGGATAAATCTGCTCGTGCTCTTTCTGCGCCACGGAAACCACGCGGCCACCCCGATCAAATACGATAAACCTCGTGCTCGTCGTCCCCTGATCGATCGCCCCGATATAGTTCGCCACCGCACTCCTCCTCGCATACTGATTCAGCTCGCCAGCTCACAGTCCGCCGCCGATCCCATGCTTCGGCCCTACGCAGAACTCCCCGCTTTTGCCGTTGGCCGGTTGCGCGACAATCCCGCCGAGTCTAGCAAATGATTGATTTTCCCAACGTACTGCTGAACGGCCTCACTCTCCTGCGCCGCATCCCAATCCAACTCCCCCGCCATCAGTGAACCAACCACCGGCGCCGCCTCGATCGCGTCCCGCCATGAATGCAGCTGCATTCCCACGCGCCTCGCCAGCACGTCCTCAATCGTCGCTGCCATTTCATTGCGGATCGCGTACACCACTTCCGCTCCCATCGCCGGAAAGCTCGGTATCAGCGGTTTCATCAGCGCCGGATTTTCGCGCGCCACTGCAAGCACCTTCTCCGCCGCCGTTCCGAACTTTGCGGTCAGATGCCGCGCCGTCGCCTCAGAAAGCCCGTGCTGCCGCGCCAGCCTCTCCCGGTAATCGTCCGTAAATCCCTCGCCGCCGTAAAGAACATGGTTCCGCGTCTTGGACTCCGTCGGTGTCGCGCCCAGGGCTTCTTGAACTCGCGTGACCGTGTCCTCCCCCATCGCGCGGTGCGTCGTCCACTTCCCGCCCATGATGCTGATCAACCCGCTGGCCGCATCCACTTCGATCACGTCATCGCGCGCCAGCTTCTTCGTGTCCACATCCCCTTCCGAACCCACCAGCGGCCGCGCTCCGGCAAACCCGCTCACGATTTCGTCCGGCGTCACCGGCCGCGCCAGATATTGATTCAGTTGCCGCAGCATGTACTCCACGTCCGCTTTTGTGACCACCAGCTCCGCATCCACGGACACTTCTTCGTCCGTCGTTCCCACCAGCAGCCGGTCGTTCCACGGCACCGCAAACAGCACCCGCCCATCTTCCGTTTTCGGCACCAGCAGCGCGTCCTTCGTCGGAAACACCTCCAGCGGCAACAGGATGTGCGATCCCTTGCTCGGCCGCATCCGCTTCCCCACGCTCGGCGTCGCCATCTGTCGCACCGCGTCCGCAACCGGCCCCGTGGCGTTCACGATCACGTTCGCATCCACCGTGAACGTCTGCCCCGTAAACTGCTCCTTCACCACCACCCCGGAAAGTTTCTTGCTCGCGTCACGCCGGAAATCCGTCACCCTGGCGTGGTTCAACGCGTTTCCGCCCGCCACCGTAAAACTCTGCACCAGCATCATGTTGTACCGCGCGTCGTCGAACTGCCCGTCCGCATACGCCACGCCGCCGATTAATCCCTTCTGATTCAGCGCCGGCATCCGCTTCAGCGTCTCCTCCAGCGATAAAAACTTGCTCGGCGAGATCCGCCCCGGTCCCGCCAGCCAGTCGTAAATCTTCAGCCCGATATCCAGGTACGCCACGTCGACCCACCGGTAACTCGGCACCAGAAACTCCAGCACCCGCGTCAAATGTGGCGCGTTCTCCAGCATCCGCACCCGCTCGTGCAACGCCCGCACCAGCACGTGATATTCCTGCAGGTCCGCGCCCTTGATTGCCTCTTCGAGGTAACGCACGCCGCCATGAATAATTTTCGTGGCCGCGCTGGAAGTCGCTCCCGCAAAATCCCCCGCCTCCACCAGCACCGTTCGAATCCCTCGCAGCTGCGCGTCCAGCGCACAGGCCGCTCCCGTTGCCCCGCCGCCGATAATGCACAGGTCAAACTTCTGCCCGGCGATGTTTTTCAACTCTTCGCTTCTGGCCTTCATGGCGTCCTCACCTTGTTAGAAATTCACTTTCGTGCGGAATCCTAAAACCGCCGCGTTCGGCAAAGCCCCATTTGCCCCAACGTCGACGTAGTATTGAAACACGGGTTGCACATACCAGTAGGGCGTCACCTGCAGCGAATAATTCAACTCCACCGCTTTTTCCGATCCCAGCGGCGGCCCACCCAGCAGCGTCCCGAAATTCGAAAACGAATCGCTGATCTTGCTGTACACCAGCGCCACGCCCACCCGGTCATGCTTCCGGCTGGCAAACGGCGCGTTGAACCTCCCTCCCACCGTCACCTGCAAATTTTCCCGCGCCACGTCCCCCGGGCTGTAATCAAAACCCGCCGTAACGTCCAACCCTCGATTCGAACCCCCGTCCGTCCGGAACACCGCCTGGCTCGCCATCCCGTATATCAGGTAATTGCCGCTGCTCTGCACACCCGCGGCATCCGCAAATTTGCCGCCATTATAAATTCCGCCGAATTTATAACTGCCCGGATATGTCTTCGTTGCCCCAGCGCCGGTCCCGCCGCTCGTTCCGTCATCAGGAGGATGCAGCAGATAACCCGCCTCAAACAGGAAATTCGCCGAATTCTTGATTTCGAAATTCGTGCCCGTCGGATCCTGGTGATACGGATCTCGATTCCCGGACATCACCGCCGACTTAACGTAGAAACTCCGCTTCGGTGCAAACCGCACCTCCACACCCGGCGTCCCCGCCGGATTGAACGACTCAAAAATCGATCCGAACAAATTCCCGAACGCATAACCCATCGGCTCGATCAACCACGACCCTCCATAATCCTGGTTGCCGTAAAAATCCAAACCTGCCAATTGCCCCGCGCGGATCCTCAGCCTGTCGCTGAAAAAAAGCTGCTGCACCCAGAAAGAGTCCAGCCGCGTCGTGTGCGCGCTCACCAGGTCGCTTGGATTCGCCAGCACCCCGATCTTCGCCCCCAGGTTGGCGCCCGACTGCCACAGCCCTGTCGCATGAATACTCAACCCCTGCCACGAAATCAGCCGGTCGAAATTCAAATCCATCGTGCCGCGAACTCTCATCCACCCGGCCTGCGCCTGGTTCAATCCGCCCGTCGGATTCCCCTCCAGGTCCGTGATGTAGAAAAAATCAAACGTCAGGCCCTTTTCCGCCAGCGCCGTCCGCTCGCCTCCCCAGTCTCCAAACAGGTGCGGCCGCGATGGCAATCCGAACAGCGAATCACTCTGCTCCTGTGCCGAAGCAACCCGCGCCCACACGGGCGCCAAACAGATCAGCGCCGCCACAAACGTCAGCAGGACTCTTCGCGATCGCCCATGCGCGTCCGCGCTCCACCGCACGCGCTTTGTCGAAGCGCCGGATACATTCAGTAATGTTGGATTGGATACTTCAGAAATTCTGGAACAATCTGTCGTGTGTCGCATAGTGACCCCGATCAAAGCCCTTGCCACGCCAGCCCCCACCGGCATGAAACTCCTCACTCAACTTCTCCGTTCACTTCGATGCAAGTTGTTGTTTCGGGACACAAAAATATTTGCTTTATTCCCCGGCAGATTTCACTCCCATCCTCACGATTTTGACAACGTAGTTCCAAAGGAACGGCTTCCGCCGTCTCCCGCTTCTTCCAATATTCATATTCCTACAATTTTATTTTTGTAGGGGCGGGGCTCGCTTGCCCTGAGTCCTCCCGAAGGGCCCCGCCCGCTGTAGAGGCACCACTCAAATCCAGGTTGGTCGGGAATTTCAACACACCCAAGCCATCACATGAACTGTAATTGGGGGTCGGAGCTTTAGCTCCGACACTTGATGCGTAAACAGTGGGGCTTTCGCGATTTCTGCGTCCGCCAGTTTTTTGGCGGAAGCCCCCGAGGAACTGTTTTGTGCTGCTACTGCTGCCACCCGCCGCCCAACGCCCGATACAACTGCACCAGACTCTGATACTCGGTCCCGCGCGCCTGCGCCAGCACCAGCTCCGCCGAAAACAGCGACCTCTGCCCGTCCAGCACTTCCAGATACGTCGTGGTGCCTCCCCGGTAACGCATGATGGATAGCCGCACCGACTCCTGCAAATCCGCCACGGTTTTTTCCTGCCTCACCCGCACCTCATGGTTTTTCTGATAACCGATCAGCGCATCCGATGCGTCTCCAAACGCATGCTGAATCGCTTGCTGATAAGAAATCAGCGCCTGTTTATGCTGCGATTCGGCCAATCGCAAATTCCCGCGCAGCGCTCCGCCCGTGAAAATCGGCTGACTCACTTGCGCGCCATAGGTCCAAACCCCCAGTTGCGAACTCATCAGGCTGCTGAACGCGCTGCTTCTCCCAAACGCCCCGCCGCCCGAACCGGTCAGCGAAATACTCGGGAAAAACTCCGCCTTCGCCACACCGATCTGCGCGTTCGCCGCCACCAGGATATGCTCCGCCTCCCGTATATCCGGCCGCCTCTCCAGCAGCGACGACGGTAATCCCGGCGGCACCTCCGGCGGCAGCACCTGCTCCACCAGCGTGTGCCCTCGCGGCACACCTTGCGGATAATTTCCCAGCAGGATGCTGATCGCGTTCTCTTCCTGCGCGATCTGCCTCTCCAGATCCGGAATCTGCGCGTTCGCTGAATCCAAAACTTGTTGCGCCTGCAATACGTCCAGCTTCGTCGCCACGCCGTGGTCCATGCGGAAATTCGTCAGCTTCACCGATTCTTCCTGCGTCTTCACTGTGTCTTTCGTGATTTGCAATTGCAGATCCATCTGCAACAGCGCGAAATAATCGCTCGCCACGTCGCTCACCAGCGTCAGGATTACCGTCTGCCGCGCATCCTCCGTTGCCAGCAGCTCCGCCCGGGAAGCCTCCGTCGCGCGCCGCAGCTTGCCGAAAAAATCCAGTTGGAACGCCGCATCGCCCGTCAGCGTCAGAAAATTGAATTTTGTCTGGAAATTGTGTTCTTTCCCGCCGCTGAAATCGGCGTTCCCGCCCACTTGAGGGAACAGGTTCGAACGCGTGATCTGCACCTGTGCGCGACCCGCATTGATCCGCTCCGTCGCCAGTTGCAAATCGTAATTCTGCTTCAGCGCCGTCCGGATCAGTTCCTGCAGCGTCGGATCCTGGAACACCTGCCACCACGGCAAATCCGCATACGACGCCACCTGCGGCTGCACCTGTCCCTGCGGCCCGTCTTTCAGTTCCCGGTATTCCGTGGGCGTCTGCACTGTCGGCCGCTTGTAATTTGGCCCAACCTTGCACCCTATTCCAAGCCCCGAAATCGCCACTGCAATCATTGCCGGCGCCAGCTTCTTCATCGTTCTCTCCCGGACCCCTGCCGCTCTCTCTCTGGCGAACTCCATCTCAGTCCCCCGGCGCCGGTGCCGGCTCCGCGGGCATTCTCCCCGTGGCTCTCTCTTTTTCCGCACCAGACCACTTCTCAACCATGTAGAAAATCGCCGGAATAAAGAAAATTCCCAACGCGCTGGCGGCGCACATCCCGCCGATCACCGTTGTGCCCATGATCTGCCGGGCAACCGAACCCGCGCCGCTCGCCGTCCACAACGGCACGCAGCCCAGAATGAACGCAAACGACGTCATCAAAATTGGCCGCAACCTCAGCCGTGCGCCCTCCAGCGCCGCATCCGCCAGCGGCTTGCCCTTCTCGAATTGCTCTTTTGCAAACTCCACGATCAAAATCGCATTCTTGGCGGCCAGGCCGATCAGCATCACCAGCCCGATCTGCGAGTAGACATCGCTCTCCATCTGCACCAGGTATGGCGGCAGAAATACGCTCTGCAGGAAGCGGCGCAGGAATAAAATCGCAAAGGCGCCGAAAATCGCAACCGGCGTGCTCAGCAAAACGCTGAACGGCAACGACCAGCTTTCATACAGCGCTGCCAGGATCAGGAAAACGAACAAAAGGGAAAGCCCGAAAATCACCGAGGCCGGTACGCCTTCGCGGGCTTTTTGTTCCTGAAACGACATTCCCGAATAGTCGAAACCCATTTCGTGCGGCATTGTCTGCTTGAAGACTTCTTCCAGCGCTGCGGTTGCTTGATCCGCGCTGTAACCCGGCGCGGCGCTTCCATTTAGCTGCGCGGAGCGGTACTCGTTGAAGCGCAGCAGAAATTCCGGACCGACGCGGGGTTTCATCGTCACCAGCGTCGCCAGCGGAACATTTTGCCCTTTGTTGTTGCGCACGTAGAACTGCCCGACGTTCTCCGCCCTTGCGCGGTCTTCGCCTTCCGCCTCGATGTACACCTGCCACTGGCGGCCAAACCGGTTGAAATAGTTGATGAAATATCCGCCCATAAAGGCCTGGATCGTCTTGTACACATCGCTGAGGCTCACGCCTTGCTTCAAAACTTTGTCGCGATCCACATCCGCAAATTGCTGCGGCACGTTGGGCAGGAAAGTCGTGTTCAGGCTGGCGATCTCCGGCCGCTTTCGCGCGGCTTCCATAAAGATCCCCAGGTTTTTCGTCAGGAACTGAATATCGCTCCCCGAACGGTCTTCCAGCATGAACGTAAATCCTCCCGCGGTCCCCACGCCCGGAATCGCCGGTGGAGAAAACGCAAACGCCACGGCGCTCGGCAGCTTGCTCAACTGCTGATTCAGGTGCGCCTTAAGAGTTTGAAACTGCTCCTCGCGCGTCTTGCGTTCATCCCACAGCTTGAAGTTCACGAAAAATGTCGCGTTGTAAGTGGTACGCGCAAAGCTCAGCAAGCTGAATCCCACAAAGCAGGTGGACTGGGCAACCCCCGGCGTGTCCATGATGATTTTCTCGACCTGCTTGACGACGGCACTTGTGCGCTCCAGCGAAGCGCCGTTCGGAAGCTGCAGGCTGACATAGGCGTAGCCCTGGTCTTCGTCGGGCAGAAAACTCGTTGGGACGCGATTGGCGAAAAACGCCCCAGCCCCCGCAAAAACAAGCAGCAGCACCACCACCACTGCCGTTTTCTTCACCAGCACGGCGCTCCAGCCCACATAACCATCCGTGGCCCGATCGAATACCCGGTTGAACCACGCGAAGAATCTCTGCAGTAATCCGCCCGTCTCTTCCTTTGGCTTCAGCAGCAGCGCCGCCAGCGCCGGACTGAGAGTGAGCGCGTTAAAGGCTGAAAGCAAAACGGAGATCGCAATCGTGACGGCGAACTGCTGATACAGCTTGCCCGTGATTCCGGGAATGAACGCCGTCGGCACGAATACTGCTGAGAGCACCAGCGCGATTCCAACCACTGGCCCCGAAAGCTCTTCCATCGCTTTTAACGCCGCTTCCTTCGGCGTCATGCCTTCTTCAATGTGGCGCTCCACACCCTCCACCACCACGATCGCGTCGTCCACCACCAGGCCGATTGCCAGCACCAGGCCAAATAGCGAAAGCGTATTGATGGAAAATCCGAACACCGGAAACAGAATGAACGTTCCGATCAGCGAAACAGGCACGGCAAGCAGCGGAATCAACGTGGCTCGCCAGCCCTGCAAAAAGATATAGACCACCAGGATGACCAGCGCCAGCGCGATCAACAGCGTAATCACAATTTCCTTGATACCTTCCGTGACGGCGCGCGTGGTGTCCAGGGCAACCACAAAGTCCAGGTCGTCCGGAAAGCGCTGCTTCATCTGCGCCATCAATTTGTTCGCCGCGGCCGCAGCCTGCACCGCATTCGAACCCGGAATCTGATAAAGCGCAAGGCAGGCGCTGGGCTTGCCGTTGTACCGCCCCGCGATGCTGTAGTCCTGTGATCCCAACTCGATGCGGGCCACATCACGCAGCCGCACGATTCCTCCGTCCGGATTTTCACGGACCACGATTTCCCCGAACTGTTCCGGCGACACCAATCGGCTCTGCGCCAGAACCGCATAGGTAAATTCCGTCCCCTTCGGAGCAGGTTCCCCGCCCGCTTTTCCGGCCGGATTCACGGTGTTCTGCGCTTGCACCGCGCTGATGATCTCTGGAACCGTAACCCCGAGCTTCGCTAATTGGTCGGGCCTCACCCACATTCGCATTGCGTATTGCCCTGCTCCAAACACATTGACGATGCCGATTCCGTAGGAACGAAGCAGCGGATCAACCAGATTGATGTATGCGTAGTTGGCCAGGAACGTGGCGTCATACGTTCCCTTGGGGGAGTAGAGGTCGAACAAGATCAACGGCGCCGTGGGGGACTTGCGCACCGTGACCCCATAATTGTTCACGTCAACGGGAAGCTGCGAGGCCGCCTGCGTCTCGCGAGATTGCGCCAGGATGAAATCGTTATTGGGGTCCGTCTTCGCGTCGAAATCCACGATCAACGTTGTCGACGAGTTTCCCGTCGTATTCAGCGAATACATGTAGTTCATGTTGTCCACGCCGCTCATTTGTTGCTCAAGCGGCGTGGCCACTGCCTGTTCCAGCGTTTGCGCGTCCGCGCCGACATAGGTCGCCAGAATTTGAATCTCGGGCGGCGCGATATTCGGAAACTGCGCTACCGGCAAAGCCAGGATTGTCAGGGCGCCGACAAGCACCATCACGATCGAAATCACTATGGCGACAATGGGCCGATTGATGAAAAATTTTGACATGGGTTATTTTCCCTTTGCTTCCTGCGTGCCAAAAGGCTTGGGATTCACCAACGCGCCCGGCCGCGCCTTCTGTACTCCTTCCGCGATCACTCGATCGCCGGGTTTGAGTCCCTCCGGAATCACCCAGTCGCTCCCCACGCGGTCTCCCACCGTCACCGTTTTGATGCTCACCTTGTTGTCCGGCCCGACCACCGCAACCTGGTAGCCTCCCTGCAGCTCGCTCACCGCACGCTGCGGCACCACCAGCGCGTTCTGCTGCATCCGGATCACCGCGCGAACTTTTCCGTAACCTCCCGGCCGCAGAATATTCCCGGGATTCTCAAACAGCCCCGCGATTCGTATCGCTCCCGTCCCCACATCCACTTGCCGGTCTGCAAAATAAAACACGCCCGTGTGCCCATAAACGGAGCCGTCCGCCAGAACCAATTCCAGTCGCAGATTCTTGTCCGCTTCCAGCCGGCTGCTCTCCGTCGGAAACCGCTTTCGCCACGCGAGGTATTGCGGCTCGCTCACCGTGAAATAAACCTTAATCGGATCCACTGTCGAAACCGACGTCACCGGCCCGCTGCTAAGATTCACCAGCGCCCCCACCTGCAACTGCGCTTGCCCTGCGATGCCTTCGATTGGCGCGATCAGCCGTGTGAAATCCAGGTTGATCTTCGCCGTCTCCACCGCCGCCTCGGCGGACCTAATCTGCGCTTCGGCCGTCTGCACCGTCGCCTTGGCCGCTAAATTGTTCTGCACCGCATTGTCCAGATCCTGCTGGCTCGCTGCCTGCTCCTTCGCCAGCGGGCCGTATCTCTCCACATCCAATTCTGTCCGCCGTTGCACCGCTTGCGCGTTCGCCAGCAACGCTTTCGCCTGCGCCAGTTGCCCTTCCGCCTGGTCCAGCGCCGCCTGGAATGGCCGCGGGTCGATCTCAAACAGCAACTGCCCTTTCTTCACGAACGCGCCTTCCTGGTACGCCTGCTTCATCAGGTAGCCGGTCACTTGCGCCCGAACATCCGCGTTCGTCAGCCCGTCCAGCGTTCCGATCCACTCGCCGTAGATCGGCACGTCCCTCTGCGTCACCTGAACGACTTCCACTTCCAGCGGCGCACCCGACGGCGCACCCGAAACTCCCTTTGGCCGCGTCGCTCCGATCACCAGGCCCACAATCACCAGCCCAAGCGCCCCGCCAATCCAGAATTTGTATTTCGAAAGCGTATTCATCATTTCCCCCACCGACACACTCTGCCGAATCCCAGGCGCTGCTCGCGGTCTCGCGCATGGCCTGTCTTCAATTCGCTGATTTCAGAACCTAAAACACTTCTCCTCGGTAGACGCTTCTGCCGCCGGCGCCAAATCTCCCCGCGCCATCTACTCGTGCGCCATGTCGCGCAGAAAGCTCACGCAGGGCCTTCCAGGTCAGCCGCGACCCGGAACGCTTTCGCTTCAAGGAATTCCACTCCCCCAAAGCCTCTTTTCAGCGGCATTGCCGAAGGAGAACATCCTATTCCTGTAAGTTGCATTGGACAAGCACCCAGTTTGCCGCGCGCCGGTTGGATGCTCGTGAACCTCGCCAGGACCATAACTTTTTTTGCCTTCCTATCTGCCTTCAGCCAAGTACCTTCTCCCCTCATGGCGCAACGTATTCCACAGCCTGCTTACCAGTTCGCCCTTCCCTGCTTTCCTTTGCCCCACCTTGTGGGTAAGATTGTTGGCAGGAGAACGGCGAGTATCGTAACAGTCCACAGTCTGAACGCGAATATAACCTGGCTGAAACATTCGTGAAACTTAAGCCGGGTGAAACTTACGGCAGCCAGAGGTCAACTGTGAAAACGGTAACGAGCGACCCACTCTTAACCGAAACTTCCCTGTTCCGAGTCACTCTTGCACAAACCCCAGAGCATCTGATCTCCTGCCAGCGCCTGCGCTACTCTGTCTTCAATGAGGAACTCGGCGAAGGCCTCTCCACCTCTCACCGCGAACGCCTCGACATCGATCCCTTCGACAATTTCTGCGACCACTTGATGGTCACCGATCTCGAGTCCGGCAAACTCGTCGGCACCTATCGCCTGCAAACCGGCGAAGTCGCCCGCAAAAACCTCGGCTACTACGGCAACCAGGTCTTCGATTTTTCCGTCTACGAACCCTATCGCCGCGAAATGCTCGAACTCGGCCGCGCTTGCACCCACGTCGATTTCCGCAACATCATGGTTCTCCACGCACTCTGGAAAGGCATCGCCGTCTACGCCACCCGCTACGAATCCCGCTACCTCATCGGATGCAGCTCCATCACCTCCCAGGATGAAAACTACGGCATGGCCATGTACTCCGCTCTCAAGGATAAATACCTCATCGCTCCAGCCTTGCGCACACTTCCCCAGCCCGGTCAGGCCTGCCAGTCCACTGGCTCTCCCGTTGAATCCACTCGCCCCCCTCGCCTCTTCCGCGCCTATCTCGAAATCTCCGGCCGCATCTGCGGCCCCCCAGCCATCGATCGCGAATTCAAAACCATCGATTTCCTCACCATCGTAGATCTAGCCAACCTGCCCGACCGCGTCCGCAGCCGCTTCTTCTAGCACTTTGTAGTGGCCGATCTTTAGATCGGCAATCGCGAACCGCTCGCACCATCTACCACCCGGCCCAAGCTGTCATCCCGAGCGAAGCGAGGGACCTGCTTTTCCCCCGCCGCGCACAATTGCGCTCCCAGTTTTTCTCTCACCTCGCCCATTTCCTTCCAACACTTCTCATGTACTATGAATCCATGTGCGCTGAGTTCAATCCTCTCGATTGCCAACTCCTCTCCCTCTTCCCGCAACGCCTCCACAAAAAATCCAGCTGGACCGAACACGTTCCCTTCGCCATGGCCCTCGTCGAGATGCTGCATCCTCGCATCATCGTCGAACTCGGCACCCAGCACGGCGTTTCCTATTGCGCCTTTTGCCAGGCCGTCTCTGCGCTGAAACTCCCCGCCCGCTGCTACGCCGTGGACACCTGGCTCGGCGACGCCCACGCCAACTACTATCGCGAATCTGTTTTTCTGGATTTGCAGCGATTCCATCGCCGCTTCGAAAGCTTTTCCGTCCTGTATCGCATGACTTTTGACCAGGCCCTGCCGAACTTCCAGGACGCCTCCATCGATCTCCTGCACATCGACGGCCTGCACACCTATGAGGCTGTCAAAACCGACTTCGAAACCTGGCGGCGCAAACTAAGCGACCGCGCCGTCGTTCTTTTTCACGACACCGTCGAGACCCAACGCGACTTCGGCGTCTACCGCCTCTGGGCCGAGCTATCCCCAAATTTCCCCAGCTTCAACTTCGAACACGGCCACGGCCTCGGCATCCTCGCCGTCGGACCCGAGCAACCTCCCGCCTTCCTGGATTTTCTCCGCACCGCCAACGCCAAACCCGCCTCAACCCGCGCCCTCTTCGCCTCTCTCGGCCGCCGCGTCCTCCTCGAAACCGAAAAGCGCTGGCTCAACCAGAAATCCCCCCTCCAGCGCGCCCTCACCGTCCTCAAATCCAAATCCCTCCTCCGCTAATTTTTTACACTTATTGCTAAGGGCAACTGGTCTCTTAATGAAAATGGAAAATAATTTGTCATCCTGAGGGGCGCGCCGTTGGCGCCCCGAAGGACCTCAAATGCAAAACTCGCGAAATATCCAGATTGGGATTCTTCGGCTATTCAACCTGCCACTAAACTTCTCGCCAACTCCAATGCCGCCGCCGAAGACCTCGCCTCCGCCAACTTCGCCCGCACAAAATCCCTGCTCCCCCCGCCCTTTCCAGGATGCGCCGCCAGCACACTCTTCAACACCGCGCCCAAATCCTTCCCGGCACCCGGATGCTGCGCAAACACCAACTGCCCGCTTTCCTCCAATATCAGCAGCGCCACCGTCCGCTCCTTCTTCGCGATCTCTGTCGCCAACGGTTGCAACAACTCAGAATGCGTTCCCCGCAACACCATCGACACCACCCGCACTCCATCCGCCGACGCAGCCGCATCCGCAGCCAACTGCCCGCCCCATACCGTCGCCAACTGCTGCAACGCCGCGCGCAAGCTCTTAAAATTCGCATCCCGCTCCGCCGCCAGTCGCTCCACCGCCGCAGGCAATTCTCCCAGAGCGCATCCCAGCGAGCTCATCAGCATCCGCTCCCGCTCGAAATCTTCCGTCGCCGTCTGCTCTGCCCGCCGTCCGCACACAAACTCCACCCGCCAGTCCTGCCGCACCTTGCCGCATCCCCGCACCAGAATCATCCCGATCTGTCCCGTCGACTTCACATGCGTCCCGCCGCACGGCTGCAAATCCGCGCCTTCAATCTCGATCGCGCGCAGCAATCCCTCCCGCTCCACTTCTTTCCGCACGCCCAGCCGCGCCAACTCTTCCCGCGTCCCAAATCGCACACCGATCGGCCGGTCCTCAAAAATCACTTTGTTCGCCGCCCGCTGCGCCCCAATCAACTGATCTCGCGAAGGCTCCGCGCCATGCAGATCGATCGTGCAAATCTCTTCCCCCAAATGAAAAGACACCGTCGGCAATCCAAACCGCTCCTGGAACATCGCCGAAAGCAGATGCTGCCCGGTGTGTTGCTGCATGTGGTCAAATCGCCGCGGCCAGTTCACGCATCCCTTCACTTCGCCTTTCTCCACCTCGCGATCCACAATGTGCACAATCCCATCCTCCTCGTCGCGCACATCCAGCACCGCCGCCTCTCCCAGCAATCCCAGATCGTTCGGCTGCCCTCCCGACGTCGGATAGAACGCCGTCTGGTCCAGCAGCACTTCCCACGCCGGCTGCATCCCGGAAGGTCCCTGCACCGGTTCCGCGGGAGCGCAACTCAACACCCGTGCCTCAAAATTCTGCAAATACGCATCGTCGTAATACAGCCGCCGCGTCGTCATGCAAAAAATTCTAGCACACGCCTTTTCGCAGACCGCTCATCCAACTCCACCAAACTGTCATCCCGAGCGAAGCGAGGGATCTGCTTCTATCTCTTCTGTAGTGGCCGACCTTCAGGTCGGTCCTCCCGAACCCGCGTCTCTTACGGGTGAGGGATCTCCTTCCCCCGCCGCCCAAGACACAACAATCTCCCCGAACCACCAGCGCGTCCTCATGCTGGGTTAAAATAGCAACATGCCCGTGCACCTCATCGCGCTCGACATCGACGGCACCCTTCTCAACAGCCGCTTCACCGTCTCCACGCGCAACCGCGCCGCCATCGCCGAAGCCGTCCGCCGCGGCATCGAAGTCGCTCTCGTCACCGGCCGCCGCTACGATTTCGCCCTCCCCGTCGCGCAGCAGATCGATTCCCCGCTCACCATGATCGTCAACAACGGCGCTCTCGTCCGCACCAAAGACGGCGAAACCCTCGTGCGCCATCTCCTGTCCCGCGAAACCGCCCTCCGCGTTCTCGCCGCCACAAAGCCCTGGCGCAGCACCGCCTCCGTCGTCTTTGACCGCCCCCTCGCCAATCAAGTCATGCTGGAAAGCATCGACCTCGAAGACGGCCTCCGCGGCGCCTATTACAAATGGAACAAGCCCTTCCTCGGCGAAGCAAAACCTCTCGAATCCTGCCTCACCGAAGACCCTATCCAGATCATGCTTTCCGGCCCCGTCCAACCAATGCGGGCAGCCGAACAGGTCCTCCGCGGCGTCGAATACAAAGGCGAGTTCTCTCTCTCCACCACAGCCTACGAAAGCAAGGATTTCTCCATGATCGACGTGCTCAATCCACGAGTCTCCAAAGGCGTCGCTCTCGCCGAATGGGCCGCCCTGCGCGGCATCGCTCGCCAGGAAATCCTCGCCATCGGCGACAATCACAACGACGAAGAGATGCTCTCCTTCGCGGGCATCCCGGTCGTCATGGAAAACGCTGTGCCCGAACTCAAAACCCGCGGCTGGCACGTCACCCACACCAACGACAACGACGGCGTCGCCGCCGCCATCGAACGCTTCGCTCTTCCGGAGTTGCCCGAGTGCGCCTGAATTTTCCAAAATATTTCTTCGCGGCCGGCTTGATTCTTCTCGCCGGGTCCGCTCCTGCACGCGCCGACTACGTCGTTCTCCGCAACGGCGCACGCCTCAACGTCACCGGCTACGAAATCCTCGGTGATCGCTACAAATTGCACATTCAGGGCGGAGTCGCCGAAGTTCCCGTCGAAGACATCGTCGCCATCGAACCGGAAGAGATCTTCGAACCCAGCACCGAGCCGCTCACGGATAAAACTCCTTTTCAAAAACTCATCCGCGACGCGGCCGCCCGCTACAATCTCGATCCCACCCTCATCCATTCCGTAATCTCCATCGAATCCAACTTCAATCCCAAGGCCGTCTCCCGCAAAAATGCCCGCGGTCTGATGCAGTTGATGCCCCGCACCGCCGAGCTCATGGGCGTCAAAGACTCTTTCGATCCCGGACAAAACATCGATGGCGGCTCGCACTACCTCAGCGGCCTTCTGAAGAAATATAAAAACGATCTCACTCTCGCTCTCGCCGCCTACAACGCCGGGCCGGACAGCGTCGACAGATACGGCCGCCGCGTTCCGCCCTATCTCGAGACCATGAAATACGTCCAGCGCATCACAAAAACATACGCCAAACTCAAAGCCGACGCGGCAAATCCCGCCAACGCCGCAACCGGCCTCTCTCTCCCCTAAATTGTTCTGAAAAATTGCTGGAAGGTTCGCTGAAGTTCCTGCGTTCTACCTCGATGTCGGCCGCGCCTATGATGGTTCCGACTTCTAACTTCTAACTTCTGACTTACTGCGGCGGATTCGTCCCGGTTCCCGGATTTCCCGGTGGTGTTCCCGTCGGCGGCTGTCCGATTCCTGTGTTCCCGCCCTGGTTCCCGAAAATTCCGTTCTGTCCCGGCGCCCCCGCCGGAGGCACGCCAATCACGCCGCCCGCGGCCCCGCCGTTGATCGGCTCCTTCGAAGGATCCCAGATAAACTCAAATTGCCGGTAATTCTTCGCCGTGTCGTACCAGATCACGGAAGCCTTGTTCACCTTGCTTCCCACTCCGATAATGTTTCCGCCGATCACTTGTGTCGAGCCGTCGTCGCTCGCAATCGCTTGCGGCGTGGACATCGTATCCGAACTCAGCCCGCTCTGCGTTCCCTGCCCCGCGCTCTGCCCCGGCGCACTCCCCGCGCCCGCGTTTCCGCCGTTGTTGAACGACGAACTCCCGAATGACGAGGTTCCGAATGATGAACTCCCGAACGACGAATTTCCAAACGATGAATTACTTCCCGCTTGCGGTTGCGCTCCGCTGAAGCTGGATCCAAATCCGCCGCCGCTGCTGCTTTGTGCGCCAGGCATCAGCGGCCGCGCCTTCAGGCTCCCGATCAGCTGTCCGTTCGGCCCCACATAAATCATCCGCCACGATCCGTCCACCGAATTCACCGGATCCTTGTACGCCTGCCGCATGAACCGGATTCCCACCTTGTTCTTCGTCAAATCTTCCATCGACGTCGGAAACCTTGTGGTCCCTCCGTGCGTCTGGTAGTACCGCACATACAACCGGATCCCCCGCACGTACTGCTTTCCGCGCCAGATCATCTCTTCTTCTTTTTCCCGTCGCCCGTTTGTCAGGATGTCCGGTAAGACGGTCAGCGTCGCCACCGCGACCAGCGCCAGCATGAACACCATCAGCGCCAGGGCGTAGCCTTCTTCCCCTCGCCTCCGTCCGTTATTCGAATTCCTGTTTCTCATGCTGCCGGAGCCGCCTCAATCGACCTCGAACCTTTTTGCCCCGTATTGGTGTCCTCAAAATCAATCCTGTCGTTCCCGATATGCAGGATGCGGATGTGATTCATCACCACGTCGCCTTCGCTGACGATGTGAATCTCGTCGCCCGTCTCATCTTTCAAAAATGCCTGTCGCGTACCCCCCGCGGGCAGCATCCCGTAACCAAAAAACACCATCGGCAACACTGCGGGTGGCGGAGGCGGTGGAACTTGCGGCTGGTTATAGACCACAAACTGCGGTTTCACCCGCCCGCCGTTCGCCGTTTCCACCGGCATCGCCGTCATCACAAAAATATTCCGCCCCGCGCTCTTGTATTCCGTGCCCCGAGCCTTGTCCAATCCAAAAAAGATCGGCGTGTAATCCTGGGCGTTGATCGGCGAATAGTTCGTTGCGGAGAACCCGGAGTTTGCCCTCGCCGGACGTCCCACGTAGACATACCAGATCGACCCCGCGATCGCCACCAGCGCCGCAAGCGCAATCAATTCTTTCTGCTGTCTCGTCACTGCCATCAACTTTTCCTGAAATACGACCGCAGGTTCAGCGAAACCTTCACCGTTCCCGGCGGCGCCTGGTTCCCCGCTCCGCCGCTCGTAACCGAATCCAGCCCCAGCGAATTCACCACATACGTATTCTTCGACCGTTGCAGCCGGTTCAGAAACCGCACAATCCCCGCGTAATCCCCGTCCAGCGAGGCCTGAATTTCAATCTCGTTCACGTTCCGCCCAGGGATCTCCTTCTCCCGAAATTTCAGGTCCTGCACTTGCACATGCGTGTCGCGCGCAATCTCTCCCACTTCCTGCGACACCATCGAATATCCCTTCCCCGCCGGCGGCAGCGTGCTTTCAAACTGATCGAAATACTTTTGTACTTCCGGCAACCTCGTCTTGATTTTATTCGCCCGCTCGACGTCCGCCTTCACCAGCGCCACCTGCCGCGCTTCCGCCTTCATCTTTACTTCCGGGTTTTCATCCCGGACAGCCAGTCGCCGGTTGTGATACGCCAGCGCGCCATCCATCACCAGCAGCAGCGCCAGCCCCGCCACGATCAACCGTCTCTTTATCTTGAATTCGCCCATGGTCAGCTGTTCGAATACTCCGCCACAAATTCAATCGTCAGTGGATCCGAGCCCGGTTGCGTCGCCGCGCGTTCCGAAATCAGCGCCACATGCGAAAACGACGTGGAATTCTCAAAGGATTTCAGCAGCTTCAGCTTCGCTTCCTGGTTCGTCGCTCCCACCACGAAATGCACGCTGACGATTCCCTTGTCTAGTTTCGGTTCGATCCGCACCACCCGCACGCCCACCGGCAGCGTGCGTTCCAGATCAATGAACATCTGCGTCCAGTTGATGCTCCGCGCCTGCAGCACTCCCACCACGAATTTCGCGTGCTCCTGGAAGCCGGCGGCTTCCTGCTGCTCGAAATAATGCTGCAACGCCTCGCGCTCCCGTCCCGCCGTCGCCATTTCCTTCTGGATCTTCGCGTCCCGCGTGCGAATGTCCTCGTCCGCTTTCCGCAGGCTGTAAGCGCGACCTCCAAGCCCCAAAAGCAGCAGCACTCCGACCACGCCCAGCGCCGCTGAACCGGCTAGAAATCGCCGGTGGCTCAGCAGTGGATTCGTCGCAAGATTCAGCCGTACGTACATCGCTCTATCTCTCTCTCCCTCAGCTTCTTCCTCAACTCCGGTGCATCATCCAGCCCACCAGACCTTCCAGGTCCCGGTCGGCCAGCGGCCGCGCGTCGCTGCGCAATTGTCCTTCCGAAACCGCTGCGCTCAGCAGCGAGCCTACATCGCACTTGAACTCATCTTGCAGCGGCTTCACAAATTCCGGCAGCCTCCGCCGCAATCCCGCCACCCGCACCGCTTGAATCCCTTCCTGCCACGTATCCTGGTAATACGCCGCCAGCGGGTATACCTCTTCCAGCAGCATCTGCGGCGTAACTTCCGAAGCCGTCGTCGGCAGTTCCGTGCACCGGTATCCCGCCAGATTTCCCTCGCGCACAATCGCCGTTGTCAGCGAAGTCCCCGAAAGCCTCGCCAGCAGCGTCGGCTTCGAATCATCCAGCAGCGAAATCGCCGTCAGCGTCGAACTCAGCACCACTCCCGCCCGCACTCCATGCGCCTCCAGCAGCCCTTCATATTCCTTGATGATCCGCAGCCGCGCAATCGCCGTCACCACGTCGATCCCTTCGCCGCGTGATGGCTGCTTCATATACGACAGCAGCGTCTCCTCCACTTCGAACGGCACGCTCTTCTTCAGCTTCCACCGCAGCATCGGAATCGCTTCCTCCGCCGACCGCGGAAACTCATCGAAATGCTGCACGAACACGCGAATCACAGGATCCGGCACGATCAGCGCCGCATCCTCATCCTTCATCTTCAGTGTTTTCGCAACGCTTGCCACCGCCGCCTTCACCGCAATCGCGTTCCCAATATTGGTCTCGATCGCGGACGGCGACAGCGCCCCCGGCGGCAAGGGTTCCACCGCATATCCGTCCACTCCGCCCGTTCGTGTGAATCGCGCCGCGGACACCTGCTCCGGCGTGAACTCCACCGCCACCATCGGATGCGGCGTCGCGTCCACCCAGCGCAGAAACCTTCGCATCGCGCCGATCTTGTGGATTCCGCTCTGAAATGTTCCCGCGTTACTCAACGAACGTCACCTTGTTAATCTCCCGCAGCGTCGTCAGCCCGCTTCTCACCTTCGCCAGTCCGCTCTCGCGCAGCGTAATCATACCTTCTTCAATTGCCGCTCGCTTGATTTCCGATGTCGGCCGCCGGCTCACGATCATTTCCCGGATGTGGTCCGTCAAGTCCAACAATTCGCAGATCGCCGACCGCCCGTGATACCCCGTCCCGGAACACTCCAGGCACCCTGCCCCTTCCGCAAATATGAAATCCGTGGTCTTCGCGGCATCAATCCCGGATTCCAGCAATTCTTCCGGCGAGTGCCTCTTCGGCCGTTTGCAGTTGTTGCAGATCAGCCTCACCAGCCGCTGCGCCATGATGCAGTTCAGCGCCGATACAAAGTTGTAAGGCTCCACTCCCATGTTGATGAACCGCCCGATCACGTCCGTCACGTTGTTCGCGTGCACCGTCGTGAACACCAGGTGCCCCGTCAACGCCGACTGAATCGCAATCTGCGCCGTCTCCTGGTCGCGGATTTCCCCCACCATGATCTTGTCCGGGTCGTGCCGCAAAATCGAACGCAACCCGCGCGCGAACGTCAGCCCCTTCTTCTCGTTCACCGGAATCTGCGTAATCCCGCGAAGCTGGTATTCCACCGGGTCTTCGATCGTCACGATCTTGTCTTCGTCCGTCTTGATCTCGTTGATCGCGGCGTACAAAGTCGTCGTCTTCCCCGACCCCGTCGGCCCCGTCACCAGCACCATCCCATACGGCTCCCGGATGTACCGCCGGAACCTCTTCACTTCGTCCGTCGAGAATCCCACCACGTCCAGGCTCAAGCTCTGAAATTTCTCCGATAGCGTTTCCTTGTCCAGCACGCGCAGCACGGCATCCTCGCCATGGCTTGCCGGCATGATCGAAACGCGCAAATCAATGTACCGCCCCTTGTACTTCACCCTGAAACGCCCGTCTTGCGGCACGCGCCGCTCCGCGATGTCCAGGTCGCTCAGCACCTTGATGCGCGACAGCACTGTCGAATGCCACTCCTTCGCGATCGGCTGCATCGCATGCTGCAGCACTCCGTCAATCCGGTATTTCACCGCCACTTCCGCGTCCCGCGCTTCGATATGAATGTCGCTCGCTCTTCGTTCCAGCGCCGTGAAGATGATCGTCTCCACCAGCCGCACCACCGGACTCACCGTCGTGTCCCGCGTCAGCCGGTCGCCGGAGATCGTCTCCTCGCCCTCTTCCTCGTCTTTCGAAACCTGCAGCGTAAACGCTTCCGTCGCCTGCTCCAGCACTCGTTGCGACTGCTCTGTCCTCTTCAGCAGGTCGCCGATCTGCCGCGTCGTCGCCACCTTGTACGCCAGCTTCTTTCCCAGCAGCAGCGGCAGCTCATCGCTAAGCATCACCATGCCCGGGTCCGCCACCGCGATCACCAGCGTGTTGTTGTTCGCCATCAACGGCACGAAGTTGTAGCGGAACATCAGGTCCGCAGGAATCGTTCGAAACAGCTCCGGGTCAATCCTCTGCTCGCTCAGGTCGATAAAGCCGCACCTGTAGCGTTCCGCGAGCTTTCGCGCCTGTTCGCGCTCGTGCGCCGCGTCTGCCGTACCGCCCGGCGGGCTTGCATCGTGCAAATTGGAATCTGGCGTGGCCATAAAAACTATTTTTCCTTACGCTCCCGGTCCCGTTCCGTTGATCGAAAACGAGAAAATCGGCAAGTACAGCGAGATCAGAATGAACGCTACCACCAACCCCATGAATACCAGAATAACGGGCTCGATCAACGAAACCATTGCCCCCAGCCTCAGCCCCACCTCTTCTTCGTAAAATTCCGCCACGCTGTTCAGCATCGGTGCCAGCGCTCCGCTCGATTCACCCACCTCAATCATATCCAGCGCCAGCTCCGGCATCACCTGCCCGGAAGACAGCGCCCCGTGCAGCGATTCGCCTTCCCGCACCATCTGTGTCGCGTTCTTCACCGACCCGCGCACCAGCCGGCTGGTGATCGATTCCGCCGCCGTTTGCAACGCCCCCACCAGCGGCGTCCCGCCGGTAAGCAGCGTCGCCAGCGTCCGGCAGAATTGCGACGCCTGGAATTTCAGCAGCGTGTCTCCCAGCAGCGGAATCTTGAACACGATCCGGTCAAACGCCACGCCGCCCTCTTCGCTCCGCGACCAGAAAAACACTCCTACAATTCCCACCAGCAATGCCCCCAGCGCCGATAGGATGTACACCCGGTAGTCCACCGTAATCGCAATCAGAAATTGCGTCGGCCCCGGCAGCGGCACTCCCAAATCCTTGTACAACGTCGCAAACTTCGGAATCACACCCGTCACCAGGTACGTCACAATGCACGCCGCCACCACCACCAGCAAAATCGGGTACACCAGCGACGCCACAATCTTCTTCTTAACTCCTGTGCTCACCTTCTGGTACGAAATGTAGTAATCCAGCACCCCGGATAGGTTGCCGCTCTTTTCCCCCGCCAGGATCGCCGTCGAATACACCTTCGAAAATACGCCCGCTTCTTCGATCGCCTCGGAAAGCGATTTCCCTTCCCGCACCCGGTCGCGCACTTGCACCAGGATCGGCCGCAGTTTCGGCGCAGTCGCCCGCGTCGCCAGCAGATCCAGCGCTTTCAGAATCGGCAGCCCCGCTTTAATTAGTGTATTGAATTGTTGGTTCAGGATCAGGAAGTCGTTGCCGCTGATCTTGCGCTCTTTGCGCACCCCCAGCATGCCGCTGATCAGGCTGCTGCGAGTCTCGACAGAATAAATGTACAGCCCTCGATCCGAGAGCTTCTGGCGAGCTTCTTCCAGGCTTGCGGCCGCCTCCACGTGCGAAAATACTCGCCCGTTGGCGTCGGCCACGCGGCAGACAAACTCCCCCATAGGTCCTTAGTTTACCTCATTCGAAGGGTACCCCAAACAGCGGTCTGGGGCCGTTGGGTTTACTCGGTCAACGACAAGGTGGCGTAACGCCGGCATCCTGTTTACCCAGAGCCTCGATGGGCCGGCAAGCAATTTCTGCAACGTCTACACCTTCACTGACGCATCCCCGGCGCCTCGGGCAGCAGCCCATTCACAATCACCGTTCCCGGAGGCGGCTCAAATTGAAAAAGATTCTTCGCCAGCGCCGGATTCCATTCCCAATCCTTGAACTCGAACTCGATCTCCATCCAGCCTTCCTGAGGAATCACGATCCGCGCCAATTCGCTCTCCGGCGTAATTTCAAACAGCACCCTTTGCGCTGCTCCGCCTTTCTCCTTCTCGGCTCCGCGCAATACACAGCGGTAAACAGCGTTCCCCGCTTTCAGCGCCTTCATCTCCGGCGCCGCTCCCACTTCAATACAGATGCGTTCTAGCTTCATTCCGGTTGTCAGGAACGCAATCGGCGTCCGCCAGTCATCGCTCTTTTTCGCGGGCATCCTCGTCGCCGTGTGATCGTCCGGCGCATAAAACCACACATATTTTCCGTCCACCAGAAACAGATTCTTTTCCGGCTTCTCATATTCCCAGCGCATCTTTCCCGGACGCAAAAAATACGCCTTTCCCGCCTCCACCCGCACCTCTTTCCCGTTTTCCCGGTAACGCTCCAGAAATGTCGCTTCCAGCGTCCTCGCCGCCTGATACTTCTCTTCCAATTTTTTCAGGGAAACCTCTGGGCGTGGCTCCGCTGAATTCACGGAACCCAACAGCAGCAATAAAGTCATGAAAAGTGGGGGCACTTCAAAACAATAGCAGGCATCTTCGCCCGGAACAATTTTCCTACTGCAGCGGGGGATCTGTAACTGACGCCGGTGCGGAGGCGTTAAACCGCGTCACGTTCGATGCATCGCTGTAGAAACTCCGCGATCCGGTTACTCCTCGCGTGGTTGGATCCGCGTTCAGTTTGTATTGGGAATACGGGGTTGCGCCTATCACCGTATAGGTGAACGAATAGCCGCTTTTTGTTCCGGCTGCCAGCAAACTGTCTATATAACCCCCGCCCGCTGGACCCAAATCCGCCAGCACCGCTGCGAATCCGATCGTCGGGTTGGCCGCCGAATACGAAATCTCGGAAGTGTTCACCGCGTGAATCGAAGAAACCGCGCTGGCTTCATTCGCGGAGATTTTTGCCCGCAGAAAATTCGGTATCGCGATCGCGGCCACAATCAGAATCACCGCCACCACGATCAACAATTCGATTAGAGAAAATCCCTTCTCGTTTCGCTTCATGGAAATGTGGTCCCCAATCCTCATTTCGCGATACTTTCCGGACACTCTCGCCCATGATTACAGCATTCCATGGGCCGTTCTTCAAGTTTTTGGAGCCCGCAATTCCCTATTTTTCTGTCACATGCGGCTGGCTCTCTTTTTCCCAATTTTTTCCCGTCACTTTGTGACAAATCCCGGCTGGAAATTGACAAAAAATGACCGTCCTTCCGCACCTGAAACTTCTGCGACTTTTCAGTTTCTGCCCCGCAAAGAAAAGAGCGCGGAGTTTTACTCCGCGCTCCAATCCTCGATCTAGTTTGCTCAGCCTTCAGCTTACTGAAGTGCCGGGCTGCCGCCGACTGCCGCGCCCACTGGCGGTACCGTGCAGGCCGCACCCGCTGGGTCATAG
>DASSGS010000014.1:0-35138 GCA_035693365.1 Candidatus Acidiferrum sp.
GAAACTGAACGGCAAGCCGGTGATCTGCTGCGCGATGGAGTTCGCATTTATCGGCGGCTCGATGGGCGCGGTGGTCGGCGAAAAAGTGACCCGGGCGATTGAGATGTCCATGGAGACGCGGCAGCCGCTGATCGTGGTGTCTTGCTCCGGCGGCGCGCGCATGATGGAAGGAACGATCAGCCTGATGCAGCTGGCGAAAGTGTCGGCGGCGCTGGCGCGGCTGGACGAAGAGAAGTTGCCGTACATTTCGGTGCTGACGGATCCGACGACCGGCGGCGTGACGGCCAGCTTCGCGATGCTGGGCGATTTGAATATCGCGGAGCCGGGCGCGCTGATCGGTTTCGCGGGCCCGCGCGTGATCGAGCAGACCATCCGCCAGAAGTTGCCCGAGGGCTTTCAACGCTCGGAATTTCTGCTGGAGCATGGATTCCTGGACGCCGTGGTGCACCGCAAGGACATGAAGGGCTTCATCTCCAGCGCGCTCGACCTCCTGACTTCCTGAGATGAACTACGAAAGCGCGGTTCGGTATCTACTTTCCCTGGGCCGCGAACTGGCGGCGCCAACGCAAGCGTCCGCGGCAAAATTCAACCTCGAAAACATAACCATATTGCTGGAACGGCTGGGGCGGCCGGACCGCGCGTTTCCGTGCGTGCATATCGCGGGCACGAACGGGAAGGGATCGACCGCGGCGTTCCTGGAAAAAATCCTGCGCGATGCGGGCTTTCGCACCGGGCTGAATACTTCGCCGCATCTGGAGCGGATCAACGAGCGCATTCGCATTTCCGGAGAAGATATTTCCGATGCGAGGTTTGCGGAGATATTCACTCGCATCCATGCGGTGATTGAGGAGTTGCTGGCTGAAGGCAAACTGCGGGCGCATCCGACCTATTTCGAATGCGTGACTGCGCTGGCGTTTGAAGCGTTCGCGAGGGAGCGCGTGGATTTCGCGGTGGTTGAGGTGGGCCTCGGCGGGCGGCTGGACGCGACGAATGTGGTGACGCCGCTGGTCTCCATCATCACCCGCATCGATTTTGACCACGAAAACTATCTGGGACATTCGCTGCGGGAAATTGCGGGAGAGAAAGCGGGAATCCTGAAGGCTCAGGTGCCGGCCGTGTTTGCGGCGCAGTTGCCGGAAGCGCACGAAGTGCTGGTGTCAAAGGCGGCAGAATTGCGCTGCCCGTTCGTGGAAACGGGTGAATTGTTTCGGATCGAAAAGGAAGTTCTGAAGCACGGTTGTGTGAGTGCGACGGTGGTGGAGGCCTCGGGCGGAAAAACGTTTTCGCTGGAGCCGCGGCTCGCCGGGCGCTTTCAATTGCAGAATGCGTTGAACGCCGTTGCAGCCGCCAGGATTCTGCAAAACCGGAACTATCGCATCACCGATGCAAATATCGCGAGCGGCATCGCCACGGCGGAGTGGCCCGGACGACTGGAGAGGCTGCAGACACGGCCCGACGTTTATCTGGACGGCGCGCACAATCCGGGCGCGGCGCGGGAGTTGGCGAGATTTCTGGAAGAGAATTTTACCGGGCGCAAGGTATACCTGATTTTCGGGGCCATGCGCGATAAAGCGGTTGACGAAGTAACCGGCACACTTTTTCCGCATGCCCACGAAGTGATTTTCACGCAACCGGGGACGCCGCGGGCGGTCAGCGCCCGGCAACTGGCGGAGATGGCCAGCGACAACGCGAAAAAATTTGTCGTAATCGAGGACGCGACACAAGCGCTAGAATCCGCGCTGGCCAAGGCCGCACCGGAGGACGCCATTTTCATCACCGGGTCGCTGTATCTGGTGGGCGAGCTGCGGCACGCCTGGAACTCGCGCAGAAAAGTCGCGTCGCGGTAGAAAAGACCGTAGAATGGGGCTTCTTTCGGGTAGCTGCCGGCCGCGCGGCCGGCGTTCTGTTTTGTAGAGCGCAAAAATAAAAGGTCGAAGAATGGCGGCATGAAGAAAAAAAAGAGTGCTTCGGCGGCAAAATCGAGAGAACCGTTGGTCGGAATTATCATGGGCTCCACGTCTGATTGGGAGACCATGGAGCACGCGGCAAACACGCTGCGGGAGATTGGCGTGCCGTTCGAGACGCGGGTTGTTTCGGCTCATCGCACTCCGGACCTGCTATTCGAATACGCCGCGAGCGCAGAGAAGCGCGGCATTGAAGTGATCATCGCCGGCGCGGGCGGCGCGGCGCATCTGCCCGGGATGGCCGCATCGAAGACGGTGCTGCCGGTGCTGGGCGTGCCGGTGGAATCGAAGGCGCTGAAGGGACTTGATTCGCTGCTTTCGATCGCGCAGATGCCGGGAGGAATTCCAGTAGGCACGCTGGCTATTGGAAAGGCGGGCGCGATCAACGCCGCGCTGCTGGCTGCAGCAATTTTGGGCGCCAAACACAGGACAATTCGCGAATCGCTGCGCGCGTTTCGCATCGCGCAGACGAAAAAAGTTCTTTCGCAGCCCGATCCCGCAGCGGCGGCGCGCAAGGCGCTGAACGCCGTGCACGCGCAGCTTTCCGGAAAGAAAAAGAAATGACCATCGGCATTCTTGGCGGAGGACAACTCGGCTACATGCTGGCGCTGGCCGGTTATCCGCTGGGACTGCATTTCCGGTTTCTGGATCCTTCGCCGGAAGCGCCGGTGGGCCGGATCGCCAATCGCGTCACCGCGGATTTCAGCGATCAGTCGGCGTTGGAAAAGTTTTCGCACGGATTGGAAGTTGTGACCTACGAATTTGAAAATGTGCCGGTGGCGGCGGCGAAATTTCTGGGCGAGCGCGTGGCAGTGTATCCGCCGGCGGCGGCGCTCGAAGAGGCCCAAGACCGCCTGCGGGAAAAGCGGCTGTTTCGCCGGCTGGAGATTCCCACGACGGAATTCGCGGAAATGGCGAACCGTGAAGATTTGGACGCAGCGGTTAAGCAGGTTGGATTGCCGGCGATGCTGAAGACCCGCCGGATGGGCTACGACGGCAAAGGGCAGTGGCTGCTGCGAACAACGGAGGACGTGGAAAAAGCGCGGCCTGAGCTGCCGGAAGTTCCGTTGATTCTGGAAAAATTTGTTCCATTCATGCGCGAACTTTCCATTCTCGGGGTGCGCGGGCGCGGCGGCGAGGTCGCGTTTTATCCGCTGATTGAAAATCACCATCGCGGGGGAATTCTAAGATTGTCGCTGGCCCCCGCGCCGAATTTGGCGGCGAGCCTGCAACAGGAAGCGGAGCACGCGGCTCGGAGAGTACTTGAAGCTCTGGAGTACGTGGGCGTATTGTGCATCGAATTTTTTGAAATGGACGGGCGGCTGTTGGCAAACGAAATGGCGCCGCGGGTCCACAATTCCGGCCACTGGACGATCGAAGGCGCCGTGACCAGCCAGTTTGAAAACCATTTGCGCGCGATTCTGGGCATGCCGCTTGGTTCGACGGCGGCGGTGGGCGTTTCCGCGATGATCAATCTGATCGGCGAGATTCCGGAAAGCGCGGAGGTGCTGAACGTTTCGAACGCGCACCTGCATCTTTACGGGAAAGAGCCGCGAGCGGGGCGCAAGCTTGGGCACGTTACCCTGCGAGCGGATCAGTTTGAAAAGCTCCAACAGCGGATGAGCGCGCTTCCGGATTTTTTCCGCCGGCCGGAATATTGCCTGGAAAAAACTTTGCCGGAGTTGCTGGCAAAGCGGGCGTAGGCCAATTATCTCCCCCGCGAAAGGCTTAATCGCTCAAACAGAGATTTCTGGGCGGTGATTAAGTTTGAGATCCTTCGCCTATCCTGGTCGGATAGGCTCAGGATGACAGGCCTTTGAAGCGCCGTTACACCTGCAGGACGTCGCCGTCGCGGGCGACGAGCTCGTAGAGAACCGGGTTGACGAAGAAGCCAAGGAGCAGGCGCGAGAGGAGACCCGCGACGACCACGATCGCGAACGGCTTCTGCGTGTCGCTGCCAACGCCGGTGGATATGGCGGCGGGGAGAAGGCCCAGGCAAGCGACAAGAGCGGTCATCATAATCGGGCGCAGCCGCAGCAGTGAAGCTTCCAGCGTTGCTTCACGAACATTCTTTCCTTCCAGACGCAGCTTGTTGATGTAGCTGACCAGAATCACAGCGGTTTCGACCGAGACGCCGAGAAGAGCGAGCAGGCCAAGTGCGCTGGAAACACTCAAAGGGGTATGCGTCAACTTCAGCGCAATCAACGCACCGACCGGTTCAGTAAGGACTACGCCGAGGGCGATAGTGATTGGAAATTTGAAGTTGCCGTAGAGCGCGAAAAGAATCAGGAAGATCAGGAAAATCGCCAGCGGGCCGATGATGTAGAGCTGCGCCTTGGCATCCAGCAATTCGCTGTACTCGCCGCCCCAGTCGAGGCGGTAGCCTTCCGGCAGATTCACTTTCCTGGCGATGGCTTGCTGGCCGGACTTTACGATGCCTTCGAGATCCCGTCCCTCGATCGAAAACTGGATGCCGATATAGCGCGAATTGTTTTCGCGGTAGATGAAGGATGCGCCGGTGGATTCCTTGAGCGTGGCGAGCTCGGAAAGCGGAATCTGCTGGCCGGCGGGAGCGGGAACGAGCAGATTACCGATTTCACGCGCGTCGGAACGAAACTTCGGATCCATGCGCACGACCAAATCGAATAATTTTTCACCCTGAATCACCTGGGTAGCGGCTTGACCGCCGATCGCGGCCTGCACCACGCCTTCAACATCGGCGACGTTGATGCCATAACGCGCGATTTTGGCGCGGTCTGCCTCGATCAGCAAGCTGGGCTGGCCGAGTTCACGCACCACGGTCAATTGGGTGAAGCCGGAAGTCTTTTCGAGGACATTCTTGATTTCGACCGCTTTTTTCTCGAGGACATCCAGATCGGGTCCGAAAATTTTCACCGCCAGCGCGCTCTTGAGGCCGGTGAGGGCTTCGTCCACCGCATCTTCGGCGGGCTGTGTGAAATTGAAAATCACGCCGGGATAGGCGTCGAGTTTTTTCACCAGGTCCGCGACCAGCTGTTCCTTCGTGTGAATCGAGGATTGCGACCACGACTTATCGTTGTAAGGCTTCAGGCCGACGTAAAATTCACAGTTGAAGAAACCCGTGGGATCGGTGCCGTCATCGGGGCGGCCGAGTTCGGAGCCGGTGACCGTAACCATCGGATATTTGATGAGCAGGTCGCGGACCTGCGGAGCGAATTTTGCGGCTTCCTCGAACGAAATCGTGTACGGCATGGTGGCGCGAACCCAGACGGCGCCTTCGTCGAGATGCGGCAGAAATTCTCCGCCGATCAGCGGCACCAGCAGCAGTGTGGCGCAAAAAATCGCCACCGCCGCGAAGATCGTCACTGCCGGGTGGTTGAGGCACCATTGCAGGCGGCCGGTATATTGATCGCGAATCCAGTTGTACACGGGGTTCTGCTTTTCCTTCACGCCGCTCTTGAACCAGTAGGAAGCGAGCACGGGAACAACCGTTAGCGTGAGAATCAGCGCGCAGATGAGCGCAAAGCCCATCGTGTCCGCCATCGGATGAAATAATTGTCCCGCAGGTCCGGTGAGCGCGTAGATGGGCAGATACCCCGCGATGATGACCGCAACGGAATAAAAGATCGGGCGATCGACGTCACGTGCGGCGGCCAGAATCACGTCGTTCAATTTGTAGTCGGTGCCATGGCGCAGGCCAAGCTCGCGGTAAATGTTCTCGACCATCACGATGGTACCGTCAATGATGATGCCGAAATCGATGGCGCCGATGGATAGCAAGTTCGCCGCCTCGCCGGTCAGATGGAGAAAAATGAAGGCGAAAAGTAGCGCCAGCGGAATAGTCAGCGCCGTGATGATGGCGGCGCGGAAACTCACCAGGAAAAAGATCAGCACGATCAGAACGAGGACCATCCCGCGAAGCAGATTGCCCTCGACGGTGTCCGTCGTGATGCGAACGAGATCGCTGCGGTCGTAGTAAGGACGCACCTTTACGTCCGGCGGCAGCAGCGTTTTGTTGATCTCCTCGGTCTTTTTCTCGACGCCTTCGAGCACGTTCTGGGTCTGCTCGCCGCGGCGCATCAGGATGACGCCTTCGACCGCGTCGTCATTCTTTTTCTGCTTGGTTTGAAAGCCGAAAATTCCCAGGCGCGGCGCGTGGCCGATTTCCACGCGGCCGATATCCCTGATGCGGATGGCCACGCCGTTGGAACTTCCGACCACGACTTCACCGATGTCCTCGGTACTTTTCACCAGGCCGAGTCCGCGAACGTAGTAAAACTGCCCGCCCTGCGTGTAAAAGCCGCCGCCAGTGTTGGAATTGTTGGCGTTCAGCGCGGTGACCACCTGCACGACCGGCAGGTGATAGTTGTAAAGCTTCACGGGATCGAGCAGGACGTGATACTCCATCGTCGGCCCACCGAAGCCGGAATCGTCCGCCACTCCCGGCACGCTTTTGTACGCCCGCTCAATAATCCAATCTTCATACGTGTGCAATTCCATCGGCGAGCGATCGGGACTTTCGAGGACATAGCGATATACGAGCCCGCTAGGGCTGAAGAGCGGCGCCATGCTGGGCATGACGCCCTGCGGCAGCGTGGCGTCGCTGATCCGCTGGAAAATAAGTTGCCGCGCGAAATAGGGATCGACGCCTTCATCGAAAGTCAGGCGCACATCGGAGAGGCCATAGAGCGAGATCGAGCGCATCACTTTCAGGTGCGGCGAACCGTTCATCGCCAATTCCAACGGCAAGGTGGTGAGGCGTTCCACTTCTTCCGCCGCGTGCCCCGGCCACTGGGTGATCAATTCCACCATCGGCGGCGAAAGATCGGGATAAGCGTCCACCGGCATCTGGCGGAAGGACCACGCGCCCACGATCGCGATCAGGGCCGTGAGCATCAGCACCAGGAACCGCTGTTGAAGAGCGAATTGGACGATGCGATGAATCATCAATGAGTCTCCGGGTCGCTCTTCCTAATGCTGGATGGAATTCTTAAATTGCAGGAACAGGCTGCCGTCGCCGACGACCTGTTCGGATTCTTTCAGGCCGCTGGTGATCTGCGTGCGGTCCTTGACACTCTGGCCGAGCGTGACCACGCGGCGCGCGAACTGGTTGGGGCCCGCCTGCACGTATACGAAGGGCTGATTTTCCGAGTCGCGCAGGATGGCCGCGTCGGGCACGGTGATGGCGTCGGCGACGGAGCCCGCCTTCACGGTCGCCGTCACGTACATATCCTTCTTTAATTTCTTGCCGGGATTTTCGGTGACGATGCGCGCCTGCAGGGTTCGCGTGTTGGGATCGAGCGCCGGCGCGAGATAGGAAATTTTCCCGTGAAAAAGTTCCGGGTAGCTGTCGGTGTTGATCTCCACCGCGTCGCCCGCGTGCACGAAAGGCAGGTCGCTCTGGTAGACGTTCACGAGAACCCAGACGCTGCCGGTATTCGAAATCGTGAAGCACTGGGTGACTCCGGTCTGCAGCAATTGTCCGGGGCCGACGAGGCGTTCCACAATTTCGCCGGTGACCGGAGCGAGTACGGGGCTTTCCGCCGTGGGCCGCGCGGCATTCTTCAGCAAAGCGTCGGGATCTTTCATGCCCAGCGCGCGCAGGGCGTCCGTGGAGGATTCCAGGTCGGCGTGCGCCTGATTGCGATTCGTTTCCGCCTGCTGCAGATCGGCTTCGGAGATTGCGCCGTGGGTGAAGAGGTCCTGAGCCCGCGCAAAAAGTTTGTCGGAGAGCACGGATGCTTCGCGGGCTTTGATGTAGGCGGAGCGGGCTACGGAGTAATCCGGGCTGGTGACGTAAAGAAGCGGCTGACCGGCGTGGACGAATTGCCCGGGCGCCACAAGTATTTCGTGGACCGGGCCGCCAATCGCGGCGAAGACGGGCGTGGTTTCAAACGCGTTGTACGCCACGGCGCCCGCCAGGCGAAGCGTGCGCGGAAGCGGGCCTTTCTCTGCGGGAACGATTTGCAGATGTGCCAGCTGTTCTTTCGGGACGGTGAAGAGCTCGGCCGTGTCCGCTTTCGACTCGCTGGAGGTGAACGAGGTCATTTTGGATTCCGCCTCGCCGGGGCCAGAGCCGCAGCCGGAGAGAGCGGCGCCAAGCGGAAGAGTGAACGCAAGCATCATGGGAAGGGTGTGACGTCTTTGGGTGGAATATTTCATGGAAGATTCCTTGTGCCGGTGGCCTGGCGCATCTGTTCGAGCGCGAGCATGTAACTCGCAAGCGCCTGGCGATAGGCAAGCTGATTGGCGCGATAAGTTCGTTCCGAATCGAGATAGTCGAGAAGGCTGGCCGCGCCTTTGTGGTAGGCGTATTCGCTGATGTCGCGAGACTGCTTGGCCTGTTCAACGTAGCCACCCTGGTAAAGCTGGATGATCTGGTCGTTGGTCTGCAGATTGGCAAAAGCGGTGGCAACGTCGGTCGCAACCTGCTGCGTGGTTTCGCTGGCTTGCTCGCGGGCCTGGGTGATGGCGTATTGCGCGCGCGCAATTTCGCCCTGGTTCCGATTGAAAATCGGCAGCGGCATGCTGTAGAAAAAAGAGCCGCTGCTGGCGCCGGCGGTATGGGAATAGTTGAAGGTGCCGGTGATGTCCATCTTGCCGTTGGCCTTCTGCAAGGAAAACTGGCTTTCGGCGGCGGTGACGGACTGCTGGGCGGCGCGCAGGTCGGGCCGGTTCAGGGCGGCGACATTTTTCAGGCTGTTCAGGTCCGCGTGTACCGGTTGGTAGTCGAGCGTGCCCTGTACGTCGTAATCGTCGGGAACGGTCTCGAATCCCAGCAACTGGCGCAGCGCGGCCAGGCTTTGCAGCTTGGCGAGTTTCGCGGCGGAGACGTCGCTCTGAAATTGCAGCAACTGCAGCTTGATTTTCAAAAAGTCGCCTTCGCTCATGTCGCCCGCGCGAAAGCGCTCTTTGCTGATGTCCACGGTTTTCTGAAAGCTGTCCAGGTCCTGCTGCGCAAATTCCAGCGTGGATTCGGCCAGCAGCACATCCACAAATTGCTGGCTGACGTTGAAGACCAGTTGCCGCTCGTTGTCGGTGACCTGCGAACGCACCACCGCGGTCTGGTCCTTGGCGGCCTGCAGGCGGTGCTGGCGCTTCCTGCCGCGTTCGAAAAGGTAGCCGATGCCGGCATCGAATTGTGCCGACTGGTCGAGATAGTCCGCGTCGAGCTTGTCGGGTTGGAAGATGGGCATGAACTGCGCGTCCAGGCCCAGCGTCGGATTCGGGCGGAGATTGGCGGTGATTTCTTCCGCCAGGCTCTGTTGAATGGTCGAGCGCACCGCCTGCAATGCGTGGTTATGCAGCAGCGCCAGGCGGATGGCGTCGTCCAACGAAATCCGCGCGGCGGCGGAAGCAGGCGAGTTTTGCGCGGCGGGCGCAGCGCTCTGCTGGGCCCCGACGAACGGCGCAGATATGAGCAATGCAAAAACCAAAAACTTTACTTGCTTCAAGTGCAGACTCCTCGCGCGTCACTGTAGGAGCAACGCACGACCAGGGTGATTGGGAGATGGGGCCGGGTGGGGACTACGAGACGGCGGGAGGCGCGCGAGGCGCGATACTGCGGGGAACCACAAGAGGTACAGAAACGACGACGCCCGATACTTCCACTCGATCCACGGACGGGGCCATTTCCACGACCAGGGAAGGCGTCGGGAGGGCCGTGCCTGCTGCGGAACAGATGGGGCAGACATGCGAATCGAGCGAGCGCGAATTCAGGTCAACACAGCAGTGCAGTTGCCCCGCAAGGAGGAGGCCTCCGAGGAGGAGCGCTACGAAGAAAAACCGCTTAGATTTCGCAGGCATAATGCCAGTATTCGTGCGTTTGGCGACCCGTTCATAGTACACCCTTCGGCGGACGCAAAGCACCTGTCAAGAGGGGGGTGGTATGCCAAATTACACCGTAATGACTTGGATGTGCGTGCAAGGCCGGAGGGATGCCACGAAGGGTCACGCTTCGCGAAGGCGGCAAGCTCGTCCGGGTGCATTGCGGTAATCCTTTTGCAGTATTGCTACTGCCCGCCTTCTCCGCTCTAATCTCGCAATTCTCTTGATGTGCGCAGGCTCGACTGCGCACTTGGTTGATTGCTCTGGTCCATCCGGGTCCAGTGCGAATCTGCCGCGTGTGTCGCTTGTCTTTGGGGAGGGGTGAGACCTTGGGTAGGTTGATTCTGTTGTTTCTGTTTTTCTGTTCCTCTGCTTTCGCGCAGAGCAACTATGCCGTCATTTCCGGTGCCGTCACCGACCCTCAGCACCTCCCGGTCGCCTCCGCCAGCGTTTCTTTCCGGGCCCTGGCCACCGGCGAACGGCGCTCCCTGACCACCAACGGACAAGGACTCTTCGAAGCCGCCGCTCTCCTTCCGGGCGAATATGAACTCAAAACCGAAGCGGCTGGCTTCGCCCCGGTCTCCCAGATTCTCCGCATCGAAGTCGGCCAGAAACTCACCGTGGAAATTTCGCTACGGGTCAGTTCGGTTCAACAAACCGCGGAAGTCAAAAGCGGGATGGAAGTATTGCGGACCGCCGATGCCACGGTGGGAGAGGTGGTTGAGCCGCAATCCATCCGCGAATTGCCGCTGAATGGAAGGATGCTGATTGATCTTGTGCTGACGGTCCCCGGCGCGCACATCGGTTTTGGCGCGCAGACCGGGCAAACCAACCCGCTTTACTGGCGTCCCGGCCAGCGTTCCGCTGTCGTCCTCGGCGGCGGACGTCCGAATGCCAATTTCTTCCTGCTCGACGGCGCCACCAACACCGACCCCACCTTCAACGCGCAAAACTTGAGCCCTTCTCCCGATGCCGTCCAGGAATTCCAGGTGGAAACCAGCAGTTACACCGCGGAGATGGGCGGCGCCGGCGGAGGCCAGATCAATATCGTCACCCATTCCGGCTCCAGCCAGTATCACGCCACGGTGTATGAGTTTTTCCGCAACGGCGCTCTGGACGCGAGCAGCTTCGGTTCGATGGGAAACAACCATCTCGTCCAGAATAATTTTGGCGGTTCGCTCGGCGGGCCGCTTCCGGGCAAGAAGACTTTTTTCTTCGCCAACTATGAAGGCCTGCGGCTATCGCAAGCTGACGCGCAGACTCTGACCGTTCCCACTCGCGACGAAATTCTGGGCGACTTCAGCATGAGCGGGATCAATATTTACGACCCCACCACAGCGATACCCAACCCCAGCTACAATAAGGATTTGCCTACCGGCCCTGCCAACTTCCCCTACACCCGCACGCAATTTCTGGGAAATCAGATACCTTCCGATCGCATCAACCAGAAACTCCAGAGTTTCCTGCTTCAAGTGATACCGCAGCCCAACATGATGACCATGGCCGGCCCGGATTCCAACAATTATCTGGACATCCGCAATGAAACCCACTTCAACGATCAGGGCACGATCCGCATTGATCACATTTTCTCAGGTGGCGACGTCGTGTTTGGACGTTATTCTCTCGGCTCCGAAAATGGTTTTTCTCCCAGCAACGGTTCCACGGCTACGACCGAAAACCTGCCCGGCTTCGGCGCCAACTTCGATAATCTTTCTCAGCAAGCCGTCATTTCCTGGAACCATTTTCTTTCGGCGGCAAAAGTGAATTCCTTCTCCGTTGCAGTCTCTCGCCTGTCCATGGACCACACCTCGCAGAACAACAACATCAATGACTACGTCACCCAGCTTGGCTTTCAAGGCGTCGGCTTTGGAGGGCCCGGCGCCTGGGGCGCGCCCTGGTTTTCGGTGCAGGGCTACACCGGAATGGGCGACACGTTTGCCGCCACTCCCATGCACGCGTGGGACACCATGCTGGAACTCCGCGATTCGCTGGCGTGGCAGCATGGCCGCCACAGCATAAAAATCGGCGGTGATTTTCATCGTTACTGGTGGCCGATGTGGGGCTTCTTTCAGAATCGCGGCTACTATCAGTTCACAAACGGCTACACCACCGACCGGGGCTTCAATGACGGCACAGGTTCCGCTCTCGCCAGCCTTCTCCTCAGTCTCCCCACCGTCAAGCAGCGCCAGGCCGGCGTCCCGCAGATGGACCTCAGGAATTGGGGCGCGGATGCCTTCGCCGAAGACACCTGGCAACTCAACTCAACCACTACGCTCAACTTCGGGCTTCGCTACGAATATTCCAGCCCTCTCTATGACGACCAGTTCACCAACACTAACCTTATCTTCAACGGCGGCGTGCCTTCCGTCTTCATCGGCGGCCAGAACGATTACCCGCGTGGACTTCTCTATTCGAATAAGCACAATTTTGCCCCGCGCATCGGCTTTGCTCACCAGTTCCACAGGTTTGGCCTGGTCCTTCACGGCGCCTATGGCGTGTTCTTCACTCCTGTCGATGGGAACACCTGGTGCAATCAGCGCCACAATGTCCCCTACGTATTTCCGGAAACTCAGCAAGCCGACAACTTCACACCGCCTGCTGCTCTCTACAACACGGGCTTCAATTTCGGGACTCCTGTCCTGGGCACGGGAGCGCTTCCCCCCACCACCTTCAGTTTCACCGCGTTTGACCCGCACGCCGCCGCGCAGTACATCCAGCAATGGAACACTTATCTCGAAAAGAGCCTTGGGCAAAATACATCATTGCAAGTCGGCTACGTCGGCGCCCGTGGCTTTCATCTGCAACGCGCGCATCTCATCAACAACGCCACTCCCGGCCCCGGCCCACTCGGACAGCGCCGCCCGTTCAAGACTCTCTCCTTCGTTCCCGACGCTGTGATCAACGCTTCCGACAGCTCCGCCGACTTTATCTATCAGAGCAACACATTCCCTGCCAGTACGATCAACCTGCTCGAAAATTCCGCGCAGAGCTGGTATGACGCCGGTTACATCAATGTCCGGCGCCGCTACTCTCACGGCCTTAGCCTTCTGGCCAATTACACGTACTCGAAGAACCTCACCAATGCCCCGGATTTTCGCTCTCCCATGGATGAGTCCGCCATCCCGCAAAACAACCGCAATCTTCCCGCCGAGAAAGGCCCCGGTTGCGATGTGCGTCACCGCTTCTCCTTGAGCGCCGTCTACGCGATACCCGGCGTTACCGCCGCTGCGTGGGCGCGCCTGTTCACCTCGAACTGGCAGATCTCCGCCATCTATCAGGCGCAATCCGGCATGCCTTTTACGGTTTCCGTCTTCGGCGACACGGCCAACGCCGGAACCGTCCTCGGAGAAAATCCGATCCGCGCCAATTACACTGGCGCGCCCGTTTTCGGCCCCGGGACCCGTAGCGCGGCCGAATGGTTCAATCCCGCGGCCTTCGCTACCCCCGCTGCATTCACCTTTGGGAATGCCGGTCGAAACTCACTTTACGGCCCGCCGTTGCAGACCCTGGACCTCGCATTGATGCGCAACTTCCGCCTCACCGAAAAACTGAATTTTCAATTGCGTGGCGAAGCGTTCAACGCTGCGAATAAGGTCAACCTGGGCACGCCCAATCGCTTCGTCAACACTCCTCAGTTCGGCACCATCACGATGCCGATGACCCCCGGCCGCCAGATCCAGATCGGCGCCCGGCTCTCTTTCTGATCAACAGCCTTTACGCGGGATTTGCAAAGCTGTAGAATTTTGTTTGTGACCTTACGCCGCCCCATTCTATTCCTGCTCGGAATGTTGCTGGCGGCAGCGCCGCTGCTCACTTGCCTTCCAACCCCTGCCATGACCGATGCGGAAATGGCCTGCTGCAAGAAAATGGCAGGCAACTGCGATATGGGTCCCGGCAACCACTCCTGCTGCAAGACCACGGCGAGCGCAGCTCAATCGATTGCGATGATTGCGCAGCATCACCAAGTGCATGTGGCGCCGGTTTTGGTTACGGTTTCAACGCTCTTCGCCGATTCCAACGCTGACATCGCTGTCGACCACGTCCCATTCAAGCTTTCGCCCATTCCGATTTCTCCGCCTGGCTTCGAAACAATCCTCAGAATCTGAACTTCCGGCCGTTCGCTCACGCAGGCTCATGCAGTCGTGTGCCCAGGGCACACACCGGAGGATTCATGAATCGCACGATAGTTTTCGCTATTGCTGTATTGGCCTGGCCTTTCGCGGCCCTCGCGGACGGTCACGGCCCGGTTTTCGGACTTGCAACACCAACAAACTCCGCCGGCGAATGGAGCTTTGACACCGGAGTCTTTGGCCGCACCAACGATTCGGGCTCGCAGGCATCTTTCCGCGAGCAAATTGGCTACGGTTTTACTCCCCATGTGTCGCTCTTTTTCACGGCGCCGGCCGTTTTCGGGAGCGCATCGCTAACCCCGACCAGAATCCAACCGGGCGATGACTTCGAGGCCAAGTTGGCTTGGCGATTCCAGCACCGAGCCACAAAGGTTGGAACTCGTTTCGAAAGTACCGCGTTCGCGAGTCTGGTCGCTCCGGGGCCGCAATCCGGCTTCCGGGGCATTGCCAACACCACCAACGCACCGGGCACAATGTTTGGCGCCGTCACTGGCATGGCGTCGCGCAGCCATTACATCTGGCTCGGCGCCACCTTCACGAATTTCTATCAGCACAACGGCGACAAGCGCCCGAACGTGCTCGATTACAGCCTGGTGTATGGCTATCGTCCGCCGAAATGGCGCCGGCCGCCGGACAAGTGGGATTGGCGTCTTTTCGGTGAACTGGTCGGGGAGCGTTCCACCAGGTTCGTGCAAGGCGACGTCAGCGTTCCCCAAACGCAGGCAAGCCAGGTCTTTCTGGGCCCGACCGCATTGGGAATCTACCGCAACTACACGGTGAGCTTCGGAGCGCAATTCCCGATCTATCAAAATGTCGGCGCGGTTTATCCGAAGGAACGCGTTCGATTCGCAATTAATTTCAGCTATCTGCTTTTTCAGCATCACGACAATAAGGAGAAGCCATGAAGAAGTTCAGTCTGCTACTCGCGATTCTCGCTTTACTGGCCGCGTCCGCACAGGCGGAAATCCGGTCCATCGAGATTTCCATTTTCGGCATGGATTGAGAAGTCTGCGCCCACGCCGTGCGCGTGTCATTGAAGTCCGTTTCCGGAGTTGAAGCTGTTGACGTGAGCCTTGAAAAGGGCCGCGCCAGCGTAAAGCTGAAGCCGGGAAATACGGCCACGTTCAAGCAGTTGCAGGAAGCCATAACAAAGAACGGTTTCACCATGAAGCCGTCCATCGTACTCGCGGCCGGGAAAATTGTGCTTGTGAATGGTCAACCGCAGTTGCGGGTTTCCGGCTCAAATGACCTGGTCAGCCTGATTCCCGACAATCCGCAAACCGCCGGCGCAAACACAATGGCAGACAAACTGGTGTTGGTGGAGGGCACATTGAACGAAGCCGCAAAAGGAAAGACTCCGGATACGATCCGGTACCGCTCGATCAAGGAGGACAAATAACGTGCATCCGGTTGCCAAGACGAATGCATCTTCATCCCTGCTCGGCTACTTTTCGTTGTTTACCTCTCTCGGCACGCTGCTCTGTTGCGCGCTGCCGTCGCTCCTTGTGCTTGCGGGATTGGGCGCATCGGTTGCATCAACCCTGTCCTCGCTACCGTGGTTGGTCACACTATCCAGGCACAAGCAATGGACATTTGCAGTTTCGGGTTCATTGATCGTCCTGAGCTTTCTGAATATGTACTACATTTCGCCACGGTTGAAGGCGCAATCCTGCCCGCCCGGAGATCCATCGGCATGCGAAACAGCCGGCAAATTCAGCAAGGTGCTGCTCTGGATTTCAGCGGCCATCTACATCGTCGGCTTCTTTTCCGCGTATCTGCTTGGCCCAATCTTAACCAGGCTGGACAAATAACCGCGGAAAACGGCGGCTGCGCTGCGCGCTCGAATATCACACGTTTGAGCCCGAACCGCGCCGCGAAATCAGGACCGAGTGTGGCGACGGCGGCATGGGATGGAATTCGTGATCGACAAAGCCGCTGTTGCCCAGCATGCTTTCGAGTTCCGTCCGGGTATATGCATCTCCGGAGGGAGTCTCAGCAAGCATGATTAATGCGAATGTCGCGGGCATTGGTGGGCTAATGCGGTCCTCATTGGGCACAAATTCCAAGGTGGCAACCATCCCGCCGGGCACAAGCCCGGCATATAGCTTACGCAGAAGTTTTTCATTCGTTGCCACGTCAAAATGGTGCAGGAAATTGGGAATTAGCACCAAGTCATATCCGGAACCGATTTCCACGTCGAATATGCTGCCGGGCAGAGTGGTATAACGGTCTGCAACGCCAAACTTCTCCGCATTTTCGCGCGCCACTTCCAGCACGTTCTTCCAATCGACTGCCGTGACTTTTGCGTTCGCGTTTGCCCGCAGCACGGCGATACCGAAAAGACCGTGGCCGGCTGCGATGTCCAGCACGTTCATTGGGCGCGTCCGGTCGCGAACCACCAGTTTCGCCAATTCCTGGGAGGCCATAATCATCATGGGAGCCATCGAACGGGCGAACTCCACCCAAACGGGAGATTCCGGATCGATAGCCATGTGGTCCGTAGCGCCTCCCTGACGTACGGCATCCGGCAGCGAAAGAAACTGCTTGCGAAGCGGATCATTCAGAAGAAAGCGCGTGCAAGTGCCAATGTAAGCGGGCGAATTGCGATCGAGGAACATCGCAGTGTCGGCAGCCAGGGAGTATTCCTGGCCGGACTTGGTCAGGAATCCGCTAACCACTAGAAAATCACAGAGTATGCGTGCGCCACGTTCCGCGACGCTGCATTGCCGCGCGATTGCCGCGGGTGTGCTACGGCCTGAGCCAATTGCGGTAAATATATCGAGTTCTATTGCACTGCGGATGGCATCGGTGAGGTGAAACGCATTGATTGCCTGGAATAGACGGAACGGCGACGGCTGTTGCGGGCGAGCTTCCGGAGTCGACGAAGGTGTCAAAGCTGGCATGAATCCCCTCCTGGAGGGCGGGATTCTAGCACAAGGGCCTGATCAAGCCGTCCGTGTTTCGACCCTGGTAGGGCTGGTTGCCGTGGGGTTTGACGGGATGCTACGATGCTGGGTTCCATGAGTCCCAATGGTCCCAACCGGCCCCGTATTGGCATTCCCTGGCGCACGTCCGAGGAAGGCCTGGGTAGCTTGCTCCCCTGGCGGGGCAAGAACCGCTATTACGCGGAAGCGGTAAAACGGGCCGGGGGAGAGCCGGTTGAGCTGTCACTGGCCGATTCCCAGGGCCTGCAGGCCCTCCTGCCGACGCTTGATGGCTTCGTGCTGCCTGGCAGCCCAGCAGATGTCGCGCCCGAGCAATACGGCCGCAGCAACCTGGGCAAATCCGAGCCTGCCGACCTGCCCAGAGAACAGACCGACCGGACGATCCTTGACCACGCCTTTGCCGAGAAAAAGCCCGTCTTGGCCATCTGTTACGGCTGCCAGCTCTTGAACGTGTATCTGGGCGGGACGCTGATTCAGGACTTGCAGAGCGAACTGAACACGGCCGTGCCGCACCGCCGGAAAGACCTTACGCCCGAACCACCCGACGACCCGCGCCACCCCACCCAATTTGAACCCGGTAGCCGGCTGGCGACCCTGGCGGGAGCGCCGCAAGCGGTAGTCAACAGCTCTCACCACCAATCGATCGAGCGGCCCGGGCGGGAATTGAAGATTACCGGCCGCTCGCCGGATGGAATTGTCGAAAGCGTGGAATGGACCGGGGATGGAAACTGGGTGACAGGTGTCCAGTGGCACCCGGAGCGCATGGAAGGCGACCCTCTGGCCGAACGCTTATTCAGCGAATTCGTTGGCGCGGCCCGCGCGGCACACAAGATTCCAGCAGGAAAGCGCTAAAAGCGCCGACCAACCTGGCGGACGGTTTTATGAATCATACATGGGGGACTCATGATTTCATTGGCGGGGAAAGCGGCACTCATCACCGGAGGTTCGCGCGGTATTGGTGCGGCAGCGGTGAAATTATTTGCGCAGGCCGGCGCGGACGTGGTGTTCAGCTACAATTCGGCCAAGGAAGCGGCCAAGCAAGTCGAGCAGGAAGCCGGGAAACACGGCACGCGCGTGGAAGCGTTTAAGGCAGACGTAGGCAAGCACGCCGACAACGGCAAGCTGGTCGAGCACACCATCAAGCGCCTGGGCCGCCTGGACATACTTGTGGCGAACGCAGGCATCTGGAACCTGGAAGATCTGCCCATCGAGAAAATGACCGAGAAGCAGTGGGACGACATGATGCGCATCAATCTGAAAAGCGTGTACTCCGTGATTCACTTCGCGGTGCCGCACATGATCAAGCAAAAGAGCGGAAAGATTATTCCGATCAGTTCGACGGCGGGGCAGCGCGGCGAATCGCTGCACACGCACTATGGCGCTTCGAAAGGCGGCATCATCAGCCTCACAAAAGGGCTGGCAACCGAATTGGCAGGGCACGGAATCCTGGTGAACAGCGTGGCGCCGGGCTGGGTAGCGACGGACATGTCCAACGCGGTTCTAAGCACCAAAGCGGGGCAGAAGATGGCGGCTTCCTCGATCGCTCTTGGCCGGCCCGCAACCCCAGAAGAGATTGCCGGGCCGATGCTCTTCCTGGCTTCCGATCTTTCGAATTTCATGACCGGTGAAATCTTAAACGTCAATGGAGGCGCGGTGCTGTGCGGGTAATCCGTAGAACTTATTGTGCGTGGCTGGTGGCGGCGTTCCTTTTTATGCCGCTCGCGGCGCGCGCGCAGAATCCGGACATGGTGGCGCCGGAAGCCAGCGCGGCCAAAGCCAGGCAGATCCTGGCGCAATTGATTGAGGGCATGGGCGGGCCGCTGTATCTGGATATGCGGGACCGCCAATGCGATGGACGCCGAGCGGCGATCGGCCACAACGGCGCGCTGGCGGGCTACGTGCAGTTCAAGGATTCCTGGGAATTCCCGGACAAGAATCGCACCGATTACGTCGCGCGCGGACGCAATACGCTTTTGGGCTACATGATCGGCGTGCAGGAGCTGGATTTGTCGCACGGCGGCCTGGTGATCACTCTCTTCAGCGGCGAGCATGGCTGGACAATGGACCGCGGCGGAGTCTCCGAAATGCCGGAGGATACGGTTGCGGAATTCCAGGAAGCGGTGCGCCGCAGTTCGGACAATCTGCTGCGGCTGAGCCTGAAGGATCCGCAGTTGGATTTCCGCTGGGGCGGCCGGGACACCGTGGATTTGCGGGAAGTGGATTGGGTGGAGATTACAGATCAAGAGCAGCGGGTTTATCGCCTCGCCGTCGACAAGTCCACCCACCTTCTGGTTCGCAGCGTGGTCCGCGTGAAAGACGAAAATACCGGCCAGCAGCGCGAGGACGTATCGATTTTCACCAACTACCGGCCCAACGGAGGCATCCAGGTGCCCATGCAGGTCACGCGGGAACGCGACGGCCGCCGCATCTCCCAGGTTTTCTATGACAGTTGCCAGATCAATCCGCCCATTCCGGCGGATTTTTTCACCCGGGAAGCCCTGGTCCAGCGCTTCAAGGAAACCGGCGGCAAAAAGCCGAAGTAACTCAATCTGTAATTTCGGCCAAAAAGCTCCCCAAACGCCGCGTGCAGGGTTTATCATCCCTGCAAAAGCCCCAGGTCATAGGTCACTGGCTTGCTTAGTGACTGTGTATTAGCCAGAAGAGCAGCCTCTATCTGGCGGGCTGGAAGCCTGCTAAGTTATTAGGTCCCAGCCAATCGATGAGAACGCGCCCGTGCCGCAGACGGCGCTACGGACGGTTGTCATGATAGCTCGCAGGATCGGACGAAAATGAAGGCTCGGCGAGTTTCCGGGTTCAGCCTGGCGGAGCTTGTCGTAGCTATGGCGATGGCCATGATTCTTATGGCTGTAGGCCTGCCCTATTTCCTGCGCGCTTACCGGTCTTACCAGCTCAGCAGTGCGGCCACGCAGATGGCCGATATCCTGCGTTTGACGCGTTACGAAGCCATTCGACTGAACAAAGTCGCGGCCTGCTTGATCCGGCCCGATCCCGGTGATCCAACGATGACCAACGCCTCGATGACCGACGCGAACGGAAACGCGTTGACAGGATTGGGCTCGCGGGTGGTCCTGCTCGGCTCCGGCGGGAATCTGGTGAATCCCGGATCGGTGCCCGGCGCGAGTTCGTTGCCATCCGCCGCGGCGCTTGGCGCAACCACCCCGACTGCGATTCCACCCGGCGGGGGGACCGTGCAATTCGACGCTCGTGGCGCCGTAACTTCCGGAAACGTTACTGTCGTCTATTTGAACGCCGCCGGCTCGCCGGAGAGCGGCTACCGGGCCGTGCTTTTGATGCCCTCCGGCTCGATCCAGATCTGGACTGGAGATTCCACCGGGAGCTGGCAGCAGCTGCGATGAATCATCGAATGCATCGAATTCGAAAGGGATCCGCGGCCTTTGGGCCGCGCGGCGAAGGCGGATTCACGCTGGTGGAGATGCTGATCGCCACAGTGATTGTGGTGATCGGATTGGTGGCTGTGGCGCAACTTGTGCCGACCTCCATGATGATGAACGCCAATAATCGCAGCGACGGAACCGCCCTGGCAATCGCCCAAAAGCAGATGGAAGCTTTGCGGGCAATTCCCTTGAATACGACTACATTTACCGATCCGACGGGCGCGCTTTGTCCGCCGGCCTCGACATGCTTCATCGGAGATCCAAGCCAGGCGGGAGTTGTCGGGAGCCCGGTCGCCTTATTCAACAATTTTCCGGTGATTGACTATTCACAAGCTCCCGTGGGCGGCTACAACAATTCCTATACCGATCCAAATGATCCCACAGGCGCGGTGAATGACGTCCGCTGGGCAGTCGTGACGACGACCAACGGAACCGTCACCGGCCGGCGAATCATCGTCGGCGCGTTCCGGCGCGGAATGAAAACGCCGACCTATCCGGTTTCGCTGGATACGATGGTGTCCAAATGAAGGCCCTGAAACCGCAAAGCGAGCGCGGATTTACGGTGATGGAACTGCTCATCGCCACTGCCATCTTCCTGGTAATCTGCGGCGCGATGTTTTCTTTGCTGCAGCTTTCGCAGCAGAAATATTCCAGCGAGTCGCAGCTTTCCGGGGCGTTCCAGGAAACGCGGCTGGCGATTGACCAGATTGTGCGCGATTTCAATGTGTCGGGCTATCCCCCGCGGATCCTGTTCTCCGCTCTGCCGGCCGACCCTACGCAGTATGTGATCAGCCCTGTGGCGTGGAGCCCGAACTATGCCGTTTCGGCGTGTTCGATCGGGACAGGAGGCGGCGGAACTTGCGCGACTCCCGGTGATTTCGATTTGATTGTGGAGACGAATCTTGGCAACGGCGGGGGTGTAAGCTGGATCCGTTACCAACTGGTTGGCACCACGCTTTTTCGGGCCGTGGTTCCAAAATCAGCGGGCGACCCGGCCACCGATACCTCCGCGCCTGGGGTGATGGTGCCGTTCCTGACCAACGTCATGAACAATCCGCCTGCCGCCCAAATGGCCCAGATTGTCGCCACCTACCCGGGGATGTTTCCCCTCGGCGTGGCGCAGCCGATTTTCAAATACACGTGCGACACTTCCACGGGCCTGCAGCCGTGCCCGGCAGCTGGGAGCGACGGCGTGCCGAACAATATTCGCGATGTGGACGTCAACTTGATTGTGATGACCCGCCAGCCGGACATGCAGACGCAGGTGCCGAAGCTGGTGCAGCTGAACGGCCGGGGGCATCGCGTGAATCCGTCCAACTGAGACGGACAATGGAAACAGAACGATGACGCACGAACGCCAATTCGACGGGCTCCGCGGTGAACGAGGCGCGGCTCTGCTGATCGCGATTTTTGCGCTGTTGCTGATTAGCGTTGTCGGGATCGCCCTGATCGTTTCCTCCGGCACCGATTCGGCATTGGCCAGAAACTACCGCACTTCCACCAACGCGTATTACGCGGCGCTGGCCGGAGTGGAAGAGGCGCGCGGCCGGCTCCTGCCCACAAATTTGAACTATATTCCGATGCCCGCGACCCCCATGACGCTGACGCAAGTCGTCTACATCATTAATCCCGCCGGTGGCGAGGTGGTGGCCCCCGAGGACACCGCAACCCCCACGACCTACCCCGATACCCAATATCTGCAGGAGTTCGGTGTGGATGTCTCCACGCGGGCAGTGACGAAATACGCTTCCGTCTCGTCCGTCGCGGGGCTTCCCGGCCCCTCTTTCAAGTGGGTCCGGATCAATGCGGTTACCGAGCGAGCCATGGGCAACGGCAGCACGGGCGTAGACATCAACAACGATGGAGACGTCGACCCCACCACTCCGCTCTTCTTCGATCCGGAAAATCGAACTGTAACCAACGTGATGGAGCCGGGCCTGGTGGAAACCCACTCGCCCCTCCCCACCGCTTCCCAGGTGCTGGAGATCACGGCGTTTGCCGTTCTCCCCAGCGGCGGCCAGAAAATGCTTCAGTACATCGTCCGCCCACTGGTGGTTTTCCCGGACTTGAATATGCAAGGTTTCCATGCCGCGCTAACGCTTGCCGGCAACAACGTCACATTTACGGGGCCCGGAACGAATAATTTTTATATTCGCGGCCAGGATCAGTGCGGAACTCCGCCTCCACCCCCAGCTCTACCTCCTGCTTTCTTCGCAATCGGTTATACCAACGGACCGCCCGATCTTTCGAAGAGTAATATCGCAGCGGGAGCCACACCTACTGGAAATTACCAGGGCATGCCGATGAATTCGGGGCCGCCGATTGCTCCTTCGACGGGATCGCAAACGATTGCGGACGTGCACTTATACACGGATCCCAATTGGCTGACGCCCCAAGGCCTGGATGCCGTGGTGCAGGACATCACGAACAATGCCGATGCCGTGATTACTGGGCCCGCCACGCCGGGTAGTTTTCCTTCCGGGATGTCCGCCGCCCATCCGATGACCATCGTCGTAAACGGTGACCTGGACATGAACGGGTGGCGCAACACGGGTTATGGCCTGCTGGTCGTGACCGGCAATTTCTACTATAACCCCGATGCGACCTGGGAAGGCGTTATCCTCGTGATCGGCCAGGGAAATTTTGTCTCCACCAGAGGCGGCGACGGGCAGATCGACGGGGCCGTGTTTATCGCCAAGACCCGCGATGGCGCGAACAATCTGTTGCCGAGCCTGGGTGCAAGCTCTTTCAGCCAGACGGGTCCGGGAACCCACGTCGGACAGGGCATCAACTACAACAGTTGCATCGCGCGAGCCGCCCAAGGGCCGATCACCTACAAGGTCATCGCTTTCAAGGAAATTCCCCTGCCCAATTGATGGCGCTCGGCCTTCACGCCTTCCCTGAACTTTCGCAAAAATGACCTGACACGGGTGGCGCGGTATACTAAAGGAATGGGCCACACTTCGCGAGAGCCGCAGATGCACGGCACAACGGTCTTGTGCATCCGGAAAGACAACAAAGTAGTGTTGATCGCCGATGGACAGGTAACGATGGGCGACCACGTGATCAAGCACACCGCCAGGAAAACTCGGCGCCTCTATAACGACAAAGTGGTTGCGGGATTTGCCGGCTCAACCGCCGATGCGATTTCTCTCTTCGAACGATTCGAAGGCAAGCTGCAGGAACATTCCGGGAATCTGCAAAAAGGATCCGTGGAACTGGCCAAGGAGTGGCGCAAAGACCGCGCCCTGCGGCACCTGGAAGCGCTGCTGATTGTGGCCGATTCGAAAGGGACTTTTGTCCTTTCCGGCAACGGTGACGTGATCGAGCCGGACGACGGTCTTTGCGCCATCGGCTCCGGCGGAGTTTACGCGCTGGCCGCTGCCCGCGCGCTGATGAAGCACACCAAGTTGCCGCTGAAAGAACTCGCGCTGGAGGCCATGCGCATCGCCAGCGAAATTTGCATTTACAGCAACGCGAACTTTACCGTAGAAGAGATCTAGGGGAACCGCCGGATTCGTCACTTCCGGCGAGGGCAAGGAATCGAGCTTTCATGGCTATCAAGACGGAAAAAGAGATCACGTTATTTCCCGGCGGCAACGGCGGTGTGCCCCTCGAAGAAGGGGAACTGCTTCCGGCGCTGGATGATATGACGCCGCGGGAGATTGTGGTGGAGCTCGACAAATATATCGTCGGGCAGGCTGCGGCGAAACGGGCCGTGGCCGTGGCTTTGCGTAATCGCGTTCGCCGGCAGAAATTGCCTCCGGAAATCGCCGAAGACGTTTTGCCGAAAAATATTCTGATGATCGGGCCCACCGGTGTGGGCAAGACGGAGATTGCGCGGCGGTTGGCGCGCCTGGCGGGCTGCCCGTTCGTAAAAGTGGAAGCCTCGAAGTATACGGAAGTAGGCTACGTGGGGCGCGACGTGGAATCGATGGTGCGCGACCTGGTGGAAACCTCGATTGACATGGTTCGCGAGGAAAAGCTGGATGAAGTCGCGGATCGCGCGGAGCAATCCGCTGAGGAACGTGTCCTCGACCTGCTGCTTCCCCCGCAGGTGGAGGCCCCTGGAACCCCGGAAGCGGAGCGCGTAGCCCAGCGCGAGCAGACCCAGCGCACCAGGGAAAAACTTCGCGCGCAGTTGCGCGAAGGCAAGCTGGACCAGCGCATGGTGGACCTGGAAGTCCGCGAGCGCTCCATGCCTTCCTTTGAGATTATTTCCAATCAGGGCGTCGAAGAGATGGACGTCAACATCAAGGACATGCTGAGCGGCATGTTCGGCCAGCAGAAGAAAAAACGCAAAATGAGCGTGGCCGACGCGTTCGAATACCTGATCCAGGAAGAAGAAAACAAGCTGATTGATATGGACCAGGTGACGCGCATCGCCGTCGAGCGTGCCGAGCAGATGGGCATCATCTTCGTGGACGAAATCGACAAGGTGGCCGGGCGCGAATCGGGCCACGGGCCGGACGTTTCCCGCGAAGGCGTGCAGCGCGACATCCTGCCGATCATCGAAGGCACCACGGTCAACACTCGCTACGGCATGATCCGCACCGATCACATCCTGTTCATCGCCGCGGGCGCCTTCCACGTCACCAAACCCTCCGACCTGATTCCCGAATTGCAGGGCCGCCTGCCCATCCGGGTGGAAATGCAATCGCTGAAGGAAGAAGACTTCGTCCGCATTCTTACCGAGCCGAAAAACGCGCTGATCAAGCAGTACATCGCGCTGCTTGAAACCGAGGGCGTAAAGCTCACGTTCACCGAGGACGCCGTACAGACCATCGCCCGCTTCGCCACCAGTGTGAACGAGCAGACGGAAAACATCGGCGCGCGCCGCCTGCACACTATCCTCGAAAAAGTTCTGGATGAACTTTCCTTCGAAGCACCCGACCTCAAGAAGAAAACCGTGAAGATTGACGCGGCCTACGTCAACAAGCAGCTTGCCGATATCGTGAAGAACCAGGATTTGAGCCGGTACATTCTCTAAATTCTGAAATTTGAAATTGGAAAATGGAAACTAGATCAGGGACGTTTTTCCGCCTCCAAAAACCGCTCCCGCAGTCCCAGCCTATTTTCTATTTTCTATTTTCTATTTTCGTTCTGATGGTTGGTTGCGGCGCGCCCGGCGAACCGCAGCCACCCACTCCTCCCGTTCCCCAGGCCATTGCCGATCTTGCGGTGAAACAAGCCGGCGACGGCGTCTTGCTCAGCTTCACCATGCCGGGGAAAAGCACGCTGGGAGACAGGCTGCAGCAGGTTCCATCCTTTGAAGTGCTGCGCGGAGCTTTGCGCGCGGATGGCACGCCGGATCCAAAATCTTTTCGTGTGGTGGATACCGTCCCCGGCGCTTTGGTGGCCCGCTATTCCCAGCGCGGCCAGGTCCAATTTCTTGATCCGGTTTCTCCCACGGATCCGCAGATTCGCGCCGGCCAACCCTTCGTCTATCTCGTACACACGCTCTTTTCCGCCAAGCGTCCCTCTCCGGATTCAAAAGATGTGACAGTGCGCCTCTATCCCGTCGCTGAGCGGATTTCTTCCCTGGATGCCGGCTTGACGGAGCAGGGCATTAATCTGAAATGGCCCGCACCAACTCGCACTTCCAGCGGCGAACCGCTGTCAGGCGTCCAGGAATATCACGTGTATCGCGGCGAGCTGGACCCTGCCACCGCGAGCGTTGCCGCCAGCGACACTCAGCAAGCGAAGTGGAATTCACCGCTGCTGCAGCTGGGAGCCACAACCACCGCGGACTACCGCGATTCAGGGTTCGACTACGGAAAGACCTACGGCTACCTTGTCCGCAGCGCCATCGCCTCGCCCGCCGGCCCACTGGAATCGAGCGACTCCGTTCTGGCCATCGTTACACCCAAGGACACGTTTCCTCCGGCCGCTCCTCAAGGCCTTGTCGCCGCAATTCAGCCGGGAGCCGCCCCTGATTCCGTGGCGGTGGAACTTTCCTGGTCCATCAACGTGGAATCCGACCTTGCCGGCTACCGGGTCTACCGCAGCGAACAGGAAGCGGAGCGAGGCGCATTGCTTACACCGGAACTCTTGCCCTCGCCCGCGTATCGTGATAACTCTGCAAAGTCCGGCCAGCGCTATTGGTATACCGTAACCGCCGTGGATCGCGCGGGGAATGAAAGCCCTTCCAGCGTTGCGGCGGCGGTGGATGTCGCGCAACCTTCCCGCTGAGCCCGGGTTCTAACAGATGACGACTGTCAGGTAGGCAGCCCAGCACCATGCCTGCAAACTTCAGTCCACCGGGCTACCGGTGGTTTCACATTTTCCGTCACCCCTCCATTCGCGTTGGGTTATATACCGGAGTCTGGCTCTCCCTGGTATTCGTCGCGTGGGTGGTGATTGCGAATCGCGTGCCGTTTCTGGAGCCGCTTGCTCAGGAGCGCAACGTCATCGCCACAATGCTATTGGCCTTGATTGCGGCCATGCCCCTGATCCGATTTCTGCGCTCTCCCGGAGAATTATTGATCTCCGGTTTGCTGGCGTGGAGCGTGCTCGCGCTTGCGTATCGAATTCTCTGCCTCAAATTTGTGTTGCTCCCCGAATACTACGGAACCTTTCACATCTTCGTGCTCGGCGCGGTCGCCTATCTGCTTTTTGCAACCCTTTCCTGGATTGGTATGATTGTCTGGCGGGCGAGGGAAGCTCACGGTACGCATACTCCCCGCTGAACAGGTCCCCACGAAATGAAATTTTGCAGATTTGTCCCCAAATCCGCTGGGTTGGACTCTCGAGTTTTACCTTCCTACGGCCTGATAGAAGGCGAAATCATTCATGGAATTTCCGCGCCGCCCTGGCTGGCGTGGAAGCGGGAAGAAGCTTCGCTGCCGCTGCGCGAAGCGCGATTGCTCGCCCCCGTCGAGCCCTCGAAGATTGTTTGCGTCGGCCGCAATTATGCCGCGCACGCTTCGGAAATGGGCAACCAGGTTCCGCAGGAGCCGATGATCTTCCTCAAAACTCCCTCCTCGGTGATTGGAACGGATGAGCCGATCGTCCTTACCCGCTATTCGAATCATGTGGACTACGAAGCCGAACTCGCCGTGATCATCGGAAAGGGATGCTCGCATCTGAGCGACTCGGACGATGCGTTGTCCCACGTTCTTGGCTATACCTGCCTGAACGACGTCTCCGCCCGCGATTTGCAGAAGAGCGACGTCCAGTTCACGCGTGCCAAGGGCTTCGACACGTTTTGCCCGGTGGGCCCGCACATTGAAACGCAACTCGATCCCCGCAGCGCGCTGGTCGAGGCGCGATTGAACGGCGTGGTGAAGCAGTCCGGAAGCACCTCGTTGATGGTTTACCCCGTGGAGTTTCTGATTCGCTGGCTTTCCCGCATGATGACCTTGATTCCGGGCGACGTCATTGCCACCGGAACGCCGGCCGGTGTCGGCCCCCTCACAGCCGGCGACACGATCGAAGTTTCCGTCGCCGGAATCGGCGTGTTGCACAATCCGGTGCACGCTCCGGCTTCCTGACTTCGCACACCCTGCCCGCATTCGGTACTATAAAAGGCATGGAGCAGGCCGGTGTCCTGCCTGGGGTTTCGCTCAGGGGGCGGGTCGCCTGTTTTGCTTTCGCAAATATTCCCAATTCACGTATGTGAGGGGTTGAGCGTTGAAAGAATTGCTCGCCGACTGGAAATTGCTGCTCATGATTGGCGGTGGTAGCCTCGCCGCACTCGCGCTCATCGCTTACGCTTTCGCGCGCCCCGCGGCTGATCCGGAGGCCGAAGAGCGCAAGCGCCGTCTGCATCTGAATCTGATCGGGCGAATCGCGGAAGGCCAGGTCGTGGAACTTGCCCAGCATCCCGCCCCTCCAGTCGAAAAGCGCGGAGGGCTTTTTGGCGGGGGGTCCCAGCCGCTGGCGGATGGCCGGCCCCGCAGCCTGGTTTCCTACAGTTACTCCATTTCGGGCGTAACCTATCACACCGCGCAGGACATCACCGGGCTGGAGAGCCAGGTGAAAGTCGAGCGTTTGGTGACCGGATATCCGACCAGCGTAAAGTACGATCCCGCGAATCCCAGCGATTCAATCGTGGTTGCGGATGATTGGTCGGGCCTGCGGTAGGATCCCGGGCCTAAACGCAAGCCGCGTAATCCTATTTTCCCCAACTGCATATTGACTTCGTGGCCTCGTTGTCTGCGGTGCTTCCCGGAATTCAGCTTTGCGCGCGAATGCGTTATGCTTTGGCTGGCCGCATACGTCGGCCTTTGCACCGCCCATGAAACAGATATTTCTTTCCATTTTGACGACGCTGATGATCGTTGCCACGACGCTGAGCGCGATGGTGATTCTGGTGAAGGCCACGCTTTTCGTGACCTCAATCGAGTCTCCCCTGCCGCGCGCCGGCGCCATCCTGGCGGAGATACTGCTGGGCGTGGTGCTGCTGCTTGGCACGGTGTGGTTGGCCACGCACGCGGCAGTGTTGATTTTCGCTCCAAAGAGCGACGAGCCCGAGGGAGGGCCTCTTGGCTGACAAGCATCGGATCTGGGAATCATCCGCCGGCGCGGACCGCATGGAACAACTCCGCCGAATCTCGGAGGAAGCGGAAGCCGGCGGCGGCGCGGAACGCCGCGAACGCGAGCACAAAGCCGGAAAACTTTCCGCGCGCGAACGGATTGAATTGCTTTTGGACGAAGGCACCTTCGAGGAACTCGACAAATTCGTGCGCCACCGCTGCGTGGATTTTGGCTCCGAGGAACAGCGCCCGGCGGGCGATGGCTTCGTGACCGGCTTTGGGCACATCGAAGGGCGCCTGGTCTACGTTTTCGCGCAGGACTTCACGGTCTTCGGCGGCTCGCTTTCGGAGACCAATGCCCAGAAAATCGTGAAGATCATGGACCTGGCCATGCGCAATGGCGCGCCGGTCGTTGGCTTGAACGATTCAGGCGGAGCGCGCATTCAAGAGGGAGTCGCCTCGCTTGCGGGTTACGCCGATATTTTTTTGCGCAACACGCTGGCCAGCGGCGTGATCCCGCAGATCAGCGCCATAATGGGCCCCTGCGCCGGCGGCGCGGTTTATTCGCCGGCGATCACCGATTTTGTGCTGATGACCCGCGACACTTCGTACATGTTCGTCACTGGCCCGGACGTAATCAAGAACGTCACGCACGAAGAGGTCACCAAGCAGGAGCTTGGCGGCGCCATGACCCACAACTCGACCAGCGGCGTGGCGCATTTTGTTTCCCGCGACGATGCCGACTGCCTGGCCATGGTCCGCGAACTGATTGGATTTCTGCCTTCCAACAACCTGGAAGACCCTCCGCGCCGCGCGTCGAATGACCCTATCGACCGCCGCGAGGAATCGCTGAACTCCATCGTTCCCGAAGACCCGCTGAAGCCTTACGACATCAAGGACGTGATTCACGCGCTGGTGGACGAAAATTACTTTTTTGAAGTGCACGAGCATTACGCCAAGAACATTGTGGTGGGCTTCGCGCGGTTCGATGGCCGGCCCGTGGGCATCGTGGCCAATCAGCCCGCGTTTCTTGCCGGCACGCTGGATATCAACGCATCGGTGAAAGCCGCGCGGTTCGTGCGCTTCTGCGACGCGTTTAACATTCCCCTGATTACCTTCGAGGACGTTCCGGGGTTCCTGCCCGGCACCCAGCAGGAATATGGCGGCATCATTCGCCACGGCGCGAAACTCTTGTTCGCGTTCGCCGAAGCCACCGTGCCCAAAATCACCGTGATCACCCGCAAAGCCTATGGCGGCGCGTATTGCGTCATGGCTTCAAAACACATCCGCACGGATGCCAACTTTGCCTGGCCGACGGCGGAGATTGCCGTGATGGGCCCGGAAGGCGCCGTGGACATTGTCTACAAACGCGAATTGAGCAACGCGCCTGAAGCGGACCGCGCCGCCCTGCGCAAAGAAAAAATCGCCGAATTCCGCAACCGCTTCGCAAATCCCTTCGTCGCCGCCGAACGCGGCTACATCGACGCCGTAATCGAACCCGCCGAAACCCGCGCCCACATCATCACCTCGCTGCGCGCCCTCGAGAATAAGCGCGACAACAACCCCAAAAAGAAACACGCCAACATCCCTTTATAAGCCTATTGTCGAATTATGTCCGGAGCGTCCTACTCCGGCACGATGCGAAACGAACCCTTGCGTCCCGCCCTATAAACGGAGAAGTCCCGGCGGTCCAGCGTGAAAATTGTTTTGATGTTTTCCCGCCCAGCCAGATAAACAAGCATGACGTCGGCAAATTGAGGGCGAAGATTTCCGTACTTTTTCACTATCTCCGCAACCGCGGCCGCTTCTTTCCCGGCCACGGGAAGTATTTCCACGGCTCCATCAGCGATGCTTCGTAATAGCCGCTCAAATCCCAGAGGCGTGCTTCGGAGCAACCAAGCGGCTTCGGTAATCACCGGCCAGCAAGTCAATAGCGGCCCGCGCAAGCCCTGCACGGTGCGGAGGCAAATTTCGTGATACTGGTCGCTGGCGGACAGGATAGCTACCAGTGGCCCCGTGTCCGTAAGCACCCGTACTATTTCGACTCCCCAAATCCCTTGAAGTATTTCTTGTTTGTGCTGAGATCGCGGGGTGCGCCACCGACGCAGCCAATCAATCCCGCTTCTCGCAGAAGATCAAATGTGGATTCTCCAGTGCGTTTCGAGGAAAGGTATTCCTCCAGCGCCTCCCGCACGACCTGCGACTCGCGCGCCCCCGTTGCCTTGGAACGCTCTTTCAGCCTCCGGGCAATCCCTCCGGAAACCCGAACGGAGATTCGTTGCGATGCCATCTTGTTCTCCTTCCGTTCTTCGTCTGACATTATATCACAAGTGTCTGACATCCCTTGGTTTCCTGACCTGCGGTTTTGGGCCCTCCACCGTGCATGCTAAAATCCCCGTGCATTCCAAACACTCATGTTCAAAAAAATCCTGATTGCCAATCGCGGTGAAATCGCCGTACGCATCCTCAGAGCCTGCCGCGAGCTGGGCATCCGGACCGTTTCCGTGTACAGCGAAGTGGACCGCACGTCTCTCCACGTCCGGCTTGCCGATGAAGCTTACCTGATCGGCCCCGCGCCTTCACGCGAGAGCTACCTGCGGATTGATAAGCTGATGGACGTGGCGAAAAAATCCGGCTGCGATGCGCTGCATCCGGGTTACGGATTCCTGGCAGAAAACCCCGCGCTGCCCCGCGCCTGCGCCGAAGTTGGAATTACCTTCATCGGCCCTCCTGCCGAAGCTATGGACGCGATGGGTTCGAAAACCGCCGGCAAGCAACTGGCGCGGCGTGCGGAAGTCCCCACGGTTCCTGGCACCAGCGAGCCGATTGAAAATCCCGAAGAGGCGCAAGCCCTCGCGCAAAACATGGGTTACCCGGTGCTGCTGAAAGCCATCGCGGGCGGCGGCGGCAAGGGCATGCGCGTGGTGCCCAACGACGCTGCGTTTGCTTCGGCGTGGCGCGATGCCGCGTCCGAAGCGCTGAACGCCTTCGGCGACCAGCGTGTGTTCCTGGAAAAATACCTGGTCGGGCCGCGGCACATCGAAATACAGATTCTGGCGGACGCCCACGGCCGCTGCGTCTCGCTCGGCGAGCGCGAGTGCTCCGTGCAGCGGCGCCACCAGAAAGTAGTCGAGGAAGCGCCATCGCCCGTGGTCACTCCGGAACTCCGCCGCAAAATGGGCGATGCCGCCGTGCGTCTCGGCCGCGCGGGCGGCTACGTCAACGCCGGCACGGTGGAATTCCTGGTCGATGCCAACCTCAACTACTACTTCCTCGAGGTCAACACCCGTCTGCAGGTGGAGCATCCCGTGACCGAACAAGTCACGGGACTAGACCTCGTGAAACTCCAGATCGCCATCGCCGCCGGCCACCGTCTCCCCTTTGCCTGGGAAACCATCACCCCGCGCGGCCACGCCATGGAAGTCCGACTCTACGCCGAAGACCCCGACAATAATTTTTTCCCGTCACCCGGAAAAATTATCTCGCGCCACGCGCCCACCGGCCCGGGCATCCGCCTCGATGAAGGCGTCTACGAAGGCTGGACCGTGCCGATGGAGTACGACCCGCTCCTCAGCAAGCTGATCGCCTGGGGCAACAGCCGCGAAGAAACCATCGCCCGCCTGCGCCGCGCGCTCGACGAGTACACCATCATGGGTATCCGGACCAACGTCGGCCTTTTCCGCAGAATTCTTGCCGAACCAGAATTTCTGCTCGGGGACATCCATACCAAGTGGCTCGACGAAGTCCTTGCCCGCCCGCGTCCACCGGCGGAACCCGCGCGTCCCGGCACCGAAGAGGCCGCCTTGATCGCTGCCGCGCTTTGGCACAGCGCGCAATCGAATAGTTCCGCGCCGGGCAACCCCGATTCCCAGACCTCGCCTTCTCGCTGGAAGATGGAAGGCCGTCGCGGGCAAATGGATCACATGCCATGAAATTCGAGATTCAGCTCGCGAGCGCAAGCGGCCAACTAAAACACGCCGTCGAACTCAACCGCAAAGGCAACGATTGCAGCTTCGCGCTCGACGGCAAAGCGGTTGACGCCGATGCCGTCCAGATTGCGCCCAACGTCGTTTCCGTGATGCTCGGAGGACAATCCTTCGAATTTCACATCTCGCGCTCCGCCGACGGCGCCTTGAAATTGCGCTGTGGTGCGCACGAATATACAGCCGAGATCATCGATCCCCGCGCTTGGCGCGGGCGCAAGCACGGCGCGGTGGAAGTGGAAGGCCGCCAGGAAATTGTCGCCCCCATGCCGGGGAAAGTCGTTCGAGTGCTCGCCGCGGTGGGCGACGCCGTGGAGGCCGGCCAGGGCCTGCTGGTCGTCGAAGCCATGAAAATGCAGAACGAAATCCGCTCCCCAAAAAGTGGAAAAGTCGAACGCCTGCTCGTCAAGGAAGGCCAGGCCGTCAACGCCGGGGAAGTGCTTGCGTGGGTGGAGTAATCCGCTCTACTCTCTTAAAGCATTCCCAAATTTAATCTGGAGGTCCCCGATGTTTCGCTCCATCGTTCGTTTCTTTCTCGTTTCCTCCTTGTTCGCCGGATTGATTCTGCCCTCAGCTTCTCTCGCGCAAGAGAAGCCGGATATCCGCCACCAGATTGCCGATGCCTACGGACTTGCTTCGTGGTCGAACGTCGATCAGATTCGCTATACCTTTAATTTCGAAGCCGGCCCCAAAAAAGCGGCCCGCACCTGGACCTGGGAAGTCAAAACCGACAAAGTGACCTTTGAAGGCACGGACGCCGCCGGCAAGCCGGTGAAGGTCAGCTATGCCCGCGCCAGCATGCCGCCCGACGTGGTTAAAGACGTCGACCCCAACTTCATCAACGATCAGTATTGGACGCTCTTTCCGTTTCACCTGGTCTGGGACAAGGACGTCACCGTCGAAGACAAGGGCATGACCGCTGATCCGACAGGGAAGACCAAGGGCAAAGTCCGCAAGGTTACCGTCACCTATCCGAAAACCGGCGGATACACGCCGGGCGATATGTACGATCTGTTTGTCGGAGCGGATAATCGCGTCGTGGCCTGGAATTTTCACCGCGGCGGCGAAGCAAAGCCGACGTTGACGGTTACCTGGGCCGATTACAAAACAGCCGGGCCAATCCACTTCTCCACGGACCATCGCGGCACGTATTCGGGCAATCCAATCCACATTTCGCTTACGGGCGTGGCGGTAAAACTCGTGGGCGCAAGCGATTTCGTCGCCGCGAAATAATCGCCGCAACCCAATCGCAAATTGTGAGGCAGGGAATTACTGCGTGTTGGCGGGTGAACTGTTCGCCGGCAGAGTCACGGCCGGCTTGATCGGCGGCAAGGTGGATTTCGCCGCGTCGGGCAGCTTGCCCGAAGTTTCCACAACTTGCTGAGCCAGATAATTCGTCACCTTGGCTTCGTCGCGCGCGGTGGCCAGGTACGCGGAGCGCAACAACTGTTCCTTGCGGTTGCGCAGGGTGTCGCGGACTGTTTGCTGCACCTGCGGATCGTCCACGCCGCGCTGTCCGGCGGCTTCGCGTGCCACCAGTTTCAAGATGCGAATGCTGTCTTTCAACTGAATGGGCTGGCTCACTTGCCCGGGCTTCAGGGAGATCACCGACTTCTTTAAAATCGGGTCGGACTGGTTCAGCGCCGATTCCGGAATGTAGCCCAGGTCGCCGCCGTTGCCCGCCGTGTTCACGTCTTCGGAATAATCCATTGCCAGTTGAGCGAAATCCGCGCCGCTGTTCAGCTTGTCCGTCAGCATCTTGGCTTTGCGCTCGGCTTCGGCCGGGCTGGTGGCATCGTCGTTCTTGCGGTTGCGGACCTGCAATTCCTTGCGCGGCGTAATCACGATCTGCGAAATCCGGTACCGCGGCTCGGCCACGTTAAACTGGTTGCGGTTGGTGTTGTAAAAATCCAGCACGTCCTGGTCGGTGATGGTGATTTTTGCCGCCACTTCGCGGTTCAGGAGTTTCTGGATCGAAAGCTGCCGCCGCAGATCGCGCTTCAGGTCGTCCACGCTCATCCCGCGCGCTTTCAGTTGCCGCTGAAACTCATCCTCGGTGAACGGGCTTTTCAGCTCGGTGAATTTGTCTTCCACTTCGCCGTCGCTGGCTTCGAGATTTAGCTTCTTGGCGCGCTCCAGCAGGATTTCATTGTTGATCAGCTGGTCCGTAACGTTCAGCTTCAGCGAAAGCGCTTCTTCCTGCGAAGGCTCCTGCCCCTCGGGATTCACCTGTGAACGGTAATACTTCTCCACCTCATCCCGTTTGATCTCCGTGCCATTCACCGTGGCCCAAACGTCAGCCGCGTGGTGCTCCGAAGGCTTGCATCCGGCGAGCACCGAAAACACCAGTCCCGCCACGGGCAGAAGCGCCCCGGCGCGCCGCAGTCGCACTGCTCTGCTGGAGGTGCTTGGGGAGA
>DASSGS010000015.1:0-4479 GCA_035693365.1 Candidatus Acidiferrum sp.
TCCACAAAAATCGGGCAATCCACCCGCAACGCCAGGGCCAGCGCATCGCTCGGCCGCGAATCAATGCTGATCAACTCACCCTCGCGCTCCACCCAGATCAAAGCAAAGAACGTATCGTCGCGCAGGTCGTTCACCACAATCTTCTGCACGTGCACATCGAGCCCTAACAGCACATTCTTCAGGAGATCATGCGTCATCGGCCGCGGCGTGGACACCTTCTCAATCTCCAGCGCAATCGCGTTTGCCTCGTACGCCCCCACCCAGATCGGCAGCACCGACTGCCCCTGCACATCCTTCAAAACCACAATCGGCATCTGCGTAACCGGATCCATCATCAGGCCGCGTATCTTCATTTCCACTTCCATCGCGCCCTCCTATCCCCCTGCCGATTGCCTTCCTACTACACAGCTTTTGTAGCGGCCGCCTTCCGAGGCGGGCGCCTTTCTCTTCTCTACTCCGGCTCAGCGTCCTCTGCGTCTCTGCGTTATCCCTCTTCCGTCCGCTCTTCTCTTCCTGATTACTGATCGCTGATTGCTGTTATCCCGTATCCCTGTCTCGATCGCAACGCCTTGCAAACTTCACGTCCGACCAACCATCTCCCCCACAAGGCTATTCGGCATCGCCGAAATCACCTTCACCTGCACGTAGTCTCCCAGAAGTTCCCGCTCCGGTGAAGTAAAATTCATCACCCGATTCGAACTAGTATGCCCCGACCACTGATTCTCTCGCCGAGACTTCCCGTCCACCAGCACCTCAAACGTCTCTCCCACCAGCTTTTCATTCTGCGCCCGCTGAATCTCCCTCTGCCGGTCCATCAGAATCGCCAGCCGTCGCCCCTTCTCTTCTTCCGGAATCGCATCCGCCATCTTCAACGAAGGCGTATTCGGCCGCGGCGAGTACTTGAACGCAAACACGCTGTCATACTGCACCTCATCCAGCAGCGTAAGCGTCTCCTCAAAATCTTTCTCCGTCTCCCCCGGAAATCCCACAATCATGTCCGTAGTAATGCCGATCGGCCGCCGCGCCGCCTTCATTAAAGCAATCTTATCCAGATACTCTTCCCGCGAATACGTCCGCGCCATCGCCCGCAGCATCGCCGTCGAACCGCTCTGTACCGGCAAATGCACGTGGTCGCAAATATTGGGATGCGCCTCAATCGCCTCCACGATGTCTTTCCCGAAATCCCGAGGGTGCGAAGTCGTGAATCTCACGCGCCGGATCCCGCGCACTTCCGCGACCGCAGCCAGCAACTCCGAAAACCGCATCTTCTTGGTACTCGGGTCCGCATACGAATTCACCGTCTGTCCCAGCAACTGCACTTCGCTGTATCCCGCCTCCGCCAGCCGCCGCACCTCTTCCAGAATCGAAGCGCTCGCCCGGCTCCGCTCCGGCCCTCGCGTAAACGGCACAACACAATACGAACAAGCTTTGTCGCAACCCTCGATAATCGTCAGGTACGCCCGCCACGGATTGTCCCGCCGCGTAATCTCCGTCTCAAACGTTTCGTCCGTGTCCGTATCCAACCCGGTCACCCGCCGGTTCCCCGCCTCCAACTCAGCAATCAACTGCGGCAACTTCCGGTAGCTAGCCGACCCGCAAACCAAACTAACCCACGGCGCCCGCTCAAAAATCTCTTCACCCTCCTGCTGCGCCACGCACCCCAGCACTCCAATAATCTTTCCCCCACCCGCATTCACAATCTTCCGCAAGCTCGGGTGATTCTTTCCCAGTGCCAGGCTGTCTCCGTGAACTCTGTGGTCCTCTGCGGCCTCTGTGGTAAGGCTTTTTGCTTCCGCCGGCCGCAACTCCCCCAACCTCGAAAACACCTTCTGCGCCGCCTTCTCCCGAATCGAACAAGTGTTGTAAAGGATCACTTTCGCCGCTTCCGGCCCATCCACCTGCCGGTACCCTCGCGCCAACAAAACCCCCGCCACCTTCTCCGAATCGTGGTCATTCATCTGGCACCCAAACGTCTCCAGATAAAACGTCGACTCGGCACCGCCCGCAACTTGTAGGGGCGGCTTTTCACCCAGAGCGCCTTTTGCGATGAGTAGGCCACCTTCTTGGGTTTCTTCGATTCCGGGCACACCAATTCCCGTCAACCGTTCCAACCCAATATCGAAACTCTTCCCCATACCTTTTCACTCTACCATACGCACATTCGCGCTGTGGCCGGTGTTCTCCCTTACTTCCTTTACCTCATTTACTTCCTTTACCTCCAGTCACTACATACGCCGCCACAAACAACACTCCCAGCGTCAAATCCGTCGCCGCAAACACCAGATCCCTCTGATTCGTCCTCCCCTGCATCACCAGAATAATCACCGCCGTGCAGTACGTAACCTTCTCCACCACCGACGGAATCATCATCACCCGCAACCCCACCGGATCCCGCGCAATGCAGATAAACGCAATCTGCCACGCCAGCGCGCACCCCACAAACCCGTAATAAAATCCCGGATGCGTAATCGCCGGCGGGTCCTGCTTCCCGATCAAATCAAACATAAAATACAGCGGCGTAATCACCACCAATCCCCAAATCCCCGCCACCCAAAACACCACCTTCGCAAATTTCATCCCAGCTCCTCTCTTACTGATTGCCGATTACTGATTACTGGTCGCCTGCGTCCGTCCCGCACCACCGATCCTTCTACCACCCCTGCATCCCAACCCAGCACATCCGCATCTCATATCTTTTGACCCTGCTGTACCCCTGTGCTACGTTGAAATTGCCCAGTAAAAATTTCTCTCTCTTAAGGAGACAGACATTCTTTTTCTCCTGAACGCCATTCTCATCGGCAACATCTTTGATATTCTCGCGCAAACCGGCTTGGTCGCCCGCGCCGTGCTGGTCATTCTACTCTTCGCCTCGCTCATTTCCTGGGCGCTGATTCTCCAGAAGTCCGGCATGTTCGGCCGCATCCGCCGTCAAAGCGATCAATTCCTCAAAATCTTCCGCGCCACCAAGGGCGTCGCCAATCCGCAAGGACTCGTCTCCGCCGGCTCGCCCTTCGCCAACGTGTACGCGGCCGGCTACCGCGAGCTCCAATCGCAAGTCACCGGCTCAGGCAATCCCACGCCCGTCAAACTCAAATCCATGCAAGCCGTCACCGTCAGCATGCAGCTCGCCGCCGCCGAAGAAGTCCGCCGCACCGAAAAAGGCATGTCCTGGCTGGCCACCACCGCCGGCGTCGCTCCCTTCATCGGCCTCTTCGGCACCGTCTGGGGCATCATCGATGCCTTCTCCGGTCTCGGTACCTCCGGCTCCGCCAGCCTTCGCGCCGTCGCGCCGGGCATCGCCGAAGCCCTCGTCACAACCGCCGCCGGCCTTTTCGCCGCCATCCCCGCCCTCATCGCCTACAACTATTTCCTCCAGGACATCCGCGAACTCGCCCAGCGCCTCGATACCTTCGCCCTGGAATTCGCCGCCCAAATCGAAAAGACCTTCACGTAACGATGAACAACCATCCCCAAACTGATTGTCATCCTGAGCGCGCCTTCCGCGCGAAGGACCTCAACCGTTCCGTTGCTCACGATGTCTCCGTGAACTCTGCGCTCTTCCTCTGTGCCCTCTGTGTTAAAACTCTTCTCTTCGCGAGTCACCAACCATGCCTCAACTAGCAAAATCCACCCAAACCGCCCTCTCCGAAATCAACATGGTTCCGTTCATCGACGTCGTCCTCGTCCTCCTGATCATCTTCATGATCACTGCGCCCATCCTGCAATCCGGCATCGAAGTTGATGTCCCCAAAACTCACACCGTCAAAGAAATCACCCAGCAACGCCTCGTCGTCACCATGGACAAAAACCAGCTCATCTATCTCGGCAACGACGCCATCAACATCCACCAACTCGCCGACAAAATCAAAAAGCAATCCAAGTCTCAAAAAGACGTCGTCTACGTCCGCGCCGACGAAACCGTTCCCTTTGGCGCCTTTTGCACCGTCGTTGACACCCTCCGCCAGTCCGGCATCTCCAACATCAGCATCGTCACCCAACCCATCAACGACCGGAACCGCTGATGCCACGCCCAACGCAACATCTTCGAGGCCCAGGCTGCAGCCCCAAAACTGTCATCCCGACCGGAGGCCCGCGCTTTTGGCGGGCCGGAGTGGAGGGATCTGCTTTCTCCTCTCTGCGATCCTCTGCGCCCTCCGCGCCTCTGCGTTATCATTGTCTCTGTACGCAACTTTCCTCGCCTCTACCGTTCTAACGCCATGAGCTACGCCATCCACACCGACGATCCCCCTTTCAAACGCTTCCTCGGCTACTCTGCCTGGTTGCACATCGGCCTGGTGGTCGCCGTCGCTCTCAGCATCTGGATTCAGCGCTCCGGCAATCCCTGGGGAGGCATCGGCGGCGGCGAATCCGGCGTAAAAGTGGACCTGGTCTCCAGCGCCGGCATTCCCATGCCTCATCCGGTCGTACCCACGCCCAGCGATGTTGTTGATCCCACCAAGGGTCTGGCCAAAGAAGAGC
>DASSGS010000016.1:0-14851 GCA_035693365.1 Candidatus Acidiferrum sp.
AAATTTAGGCTAGAGTTCGAAGCGAGTGCAAGGTATCGGTGGAAGTCGTTGAAAACAAAATCCGCAAGGATTTGGCTCCCCGGGCTAGATTCGAACTAGCAACCCTTCGGTTAACAGCCGAATGCTCTACCATTGAGCTACCGGGGAACCGCGTAGGTAGGAACGAAGTGTACCTTGAAAAGTGTAGCGAAGAGGATGTTGGAGTGTCAATGAAACGCGGAAAATTCTGCACTATGGCGGCCCGAAAAGATTGCGATGGCGAAAGATTCGGATCTACCGCCAGCAAGCGTGGTTAAGCCCCGGATTCTGAAGCACCGCAGCCCGAGTCGGCAGAGCAAGCACGAAGCTTAGAAGTGGAAAACGAGGTCGAGGGCGGCCTGGTAGTTGTTCTGCGACTCGTCGAAGAAGGTGGTGTGGACCCAGTCGGCTTCCAACCGCACGGAAAAGCGGGAGTGCAGGCGGTAGTCGAGGCCGATGCCCGCTTGCGCGGCTAGGGCGTTGCGGCTGTTGCCCGCCGTTTGGGGCTGCAAGTGAGCTCCACCAATAATGGCGTGCGCCCAGGGCTCAAGCCGGTTGCGCCGGCCACCGACGCGGAATCCACCACCGCCGCCAAAATACTTTACGTGCTCATTGACGTTGATCTCGGGAGCAAAGCCGGTGACGAAGTTACCTTCGACGGCAAACCAACCGTTGGTGAAGTAGCTGACCGTGGTGTTTGTGCCGACGAGGCTGGCATTGATAATGTTCGACTGGAAGCGGTAAAAGTTGACGCCGAGGGCCAACTGCCAGCGGTAATCGTCGCGATTGCCGTAGATGAAGTTGGGTTTGGGAGCCGGGGGAGCGGGAACCGGAGCGGCCGCAGGAGCGCCAGGAGTGGAGCTGCGAGCGTCGCTGATAGCGGTGTCGAGCAGGTTGATCTGGGCTGCGCTGGTGTCGCTGAAATCGGCCGCGGCGTTATCCACGGTTCGTCCGGCGGCCTGAGAGTTGCTTGCTTCCTGTGCGCCCAAAGCACAGGCAGATGCCAGGAGTATCGCCATTCCCAAGATTGGCTTATTCATACCGATTGTCCTCCGCCTCTCGTAACAGCGCCCCCACGGCGCCACGGCGTTCGTTTGGCAGACCAAAGAATCATAACCCGCCCGCCGAAAAAGTGTCGCAGACAACTTGAGCGGCGAAGCTGCGACGGACGAGATGAAAATACTATAGCGCAGAAACCGGCGGGTGGGAGAGAGAGATGATGAAGAAGGCGGGTTAGTCATCAGGCCTCCGCGGGGAAATTGCGGAGGCCAGACTCGAGGAGAGAGGGAAGAAAGTTACTGAGTAAGTGCGTAGTTATGCATACCGACGCCAAACGAGAAGCCGGCGCCGGCGACCTGAGGAACCCACCAGAATTTGCGCAACGTGGGATGGCTGCTGGTGAGCATTCGGCGGCCCACGTAATCCATCACAACGGGGCTGACTTGCGTGGCGGCATACAGCGAATTCGAGTGAGCAAACGGGCGTAGCAACGGATTGGTTTCGGTCCCGTAGTTTCCGGAAAGGGCGCGGCGCGTGGAGTAGGCGTCAAAAGCAGCGGCGCTGTGGCCGACCGCCATAAAGGTGTACCAGAGTTTCTGCTGTCGTGGCGTGAGACGCGGGCGTTCCATAACCGGCTTGAGTGCAGCATTCGAGAAGGGCTTGATAGCGATAGAGCTGGATTCGGCGGTGGCTTCGGATTTGGCGATCGGGGCGTCGGGGAGAGCGGGGCGCGCGGCCGAGTCTTTGGAGGAATCTGAGGCGGCGGTTTTGGAGGCGGCCGGGGAATCGGTAGGGGCCGGCTTGGCGGCATCCGAGTTCGGCAACCACATCAGGAGAAGAGCAGCGGAGAGTAGCAAAGTGCACCTCAGAGTCGCGGACCGTGGTGAAGATGCGGAGGGCAGCGACAGAGGAAGCTTAGCTGTACCGGGGTACAGGTGTCACTGGCCCATTGGTCACGTTTTGGGTGGTACTTCGGGATGGCTACAGGACGTTGGTAGAAGGGTTACTCCCCCTCCCCCCTGTTTTGTGGAAGTGATAGATATAGCAGGGAGATGAAGTCGTTTGTTTTGTATCACTTTTGGATGTGTTGAAAAGAAAGGAGTTAGGTGGGGGCAGAATTCGCGTTGGATGGAGTTACCTTGGGGTAACGGAGGGACAGGATTGGAGGATTCGTGGGCGGCAGGGCAAGCGGCGACAAATCTCCCCGTGATCATGCTGCGGCGGCGATATTTTCGAGTCAAGTAACAGTACGATAAAGGAAGAGGCACAAAAAAGAGTCCGGCTGTGCTTGGGCATTGCCGTTGTGTAAAGCGCAGGAGCACAGGCAAGAGCGCCTGTGCCACACGATAGGCTCCTGCTATAATCGCGCGCAATTGATGGGCGGCGGACGAAGCGAGGTGATATGGCCGGAATGGAATCGTCTTCGGCAAAGCGGGCGCGGATAGCGATTAAGGGGCCGCAGGCTCCGCGATTTATTGTGATTGAGGGACCCTTGCGGGTGGGCAAGACGACACTGGCGCGGATCCTGGCGGAACGGCTGCACGCGCGGCGGATTTACGATTGCGAGGACAATCCGTTTCTTGCGGAGTTTTACGCGGAGAAGCCGGGGGCCGCTCTTCGGGCGCAGATGTATTTTTTGATGGAGCGGCAGAAGCGGATTCGGGAGGGGCTGGCGGGGGATGCGCCTGGTCCCGTGATCAGTGATTTTCTGATGGAGAAGGATCGGATTTTTGCGAATCTGAATCTCGATGACAAAGAATTGAAATTGTACGAGCGGTATTACGAGGCTTTGACGGCGGAGATACCCGAGCCGGACCTGGTGATTTATCTGCAGGCGAAGCCGGAGGTGCTGCGGGCGCGGATTGCGAAGAAGAAGGCGGCGGAAGAGAAGCAGATTGCGGCGGAGTATGTGGAAGAGGTGGCGCGGGCATACGAGCATTTCTTTTTCCGGTATGAGGCGGCGGATCTGCTGGTGGTGGATACGTCGGAGATCGATTTTGTGGAGCGCAGCGAGGATTTGCAGCAGTTGCTGAAGAGATTGCAGGAGCCGGTGAAGGGGACGCAGTATTATTTGCCGCTCGGGGGCGATTAGTTAGAAACGTGACCAGCGAAGAGCCCACACGCAAGACCGGCGTGTGGGGCACCCAGTCTAATCCCGAACAATCAAGCGAAATTATTTAAGGAGAGACGAAATGGAACTGTGGACGCGGAGGAAGTTTTTTGTGAGTTCGGTGGTGGGTGGAGCGTTGGCGGGGGCTGGACGGTTGGTTGGCAAGACGCTGGGGCTGGAAGAGGGCACGATTTATCGTGCCCCTACAGGAGAAACGCCCGTCGCAGGAGCGGCGGGGGGAACGCGGCCGGTGATGATTTCTTCGGCGAATGGGGTGAATGCGCTGGGGCGCGGGATGGAAATTCTCAAGGGCGGAGGGGACACGCTGGAGGCGGCGGTGGCCGCGGTGACGGTTGTAGAAGACGATCCGAATGACGATTCGGTGGGCTACGGCGGATTGCCGAACGAAGAGGGCGTGGTGGAGCTGGACGCGAGCGTAATGCACGGGCCGACGCGGCGGGCGGGAAGCGTGGCGAGCGTGCAGAAGATCAAGAATGTGGCGCGGCTGGCGAAAACGGTGATGGAGCGGACGAATCACGTGATGATTGTGGGCGACGGCGCGCGGCGGTTCGGGGTGGCGGAAGGGTTCGAAGAGATGAACCTGCTGACGGAGCATTCGCGGAAGATCTGGCTGGCGTGGAAGGCGAAGACGAGTTTCAACTGGCGGCCGGGAATTGATAGTCCGGAGTGGAAGGAATACATGGCGCAGCTTTTTGACGGCGATGCGGAGAAGATTGCGTATGCGGAAAAGCGGATTGCGGATCCAATTACGGGGACGATTAATTGTCTGGCGGTGAATGCGAAGGGCGAAGTGAGCGGGACAACGACGACTTCGGGATTGTCGTGGAAGATTCCCGGACGAGTGGGGGATTCGCCGATTATCGGAGCGGGACTTTATGTGGATGGAGATGTGGGCGGAGCGGGATCGACGGGAAAGGGCGAGGAGAACATCAAGATTTCGGGCGGGCACACGATTGTGGAGATGATGCGGAAGGGCATGAAGCCGGTGGATGCGTGCCTGGAGGCGTTGGGGCGGGTGGCGCGGAATTATAACGGGGACAAGAAAAAATTGGCGACGTTTCATTTGTATTATTACGCGGTGAACAAGGATGGGGAGTTTGGGAGCGCGTCGCTTTGGAAGAACGGGTATGAAGCGGGGAAGGTGGCGAAGTTTGCGGTGTGCGATGGGACGGGGAGCCGGTTGGAGACGTGCAAGGCGTATTTTGATGAGGTGGGGGGAGATCAGTAGGGGCGGTGGTAAAGAGGAGCGGTTCGACGCAAATTTTGATTAGCGGTTACGGAGTGGAGAGCAAGGAAAAATGTGTCGCCCCTCCGGGGCTCGTGTGGTCTGGGTTTAGGTTCCCAGCGCTTACGCGCTGGGCTAAGGTCTGCCGCGCCTCCGGCGCTGGGGTTTTGGCGCGGCTAGAGAGTCCTCCAAGGCCGCATTTATTGTGAGGAAGAGCGGCTCGGGGACTCGCCGCGGGCACGATGTATCGTGCCCCTACACGGGAGATTATGGATCGGGCTAATGTTTTGATTGTGGGGGGCGGGGTCGTGGGGTGCGCGGTGGCGGAAGCGCTTTCGCGGCGGTGGGCGGATATTTTTCTGGTGGAGAAGAATCCCAGGTTTGGGATGGCTACGAGTTCGCGGAACAGTGGGGTGATTCATTCGGGGATTTATTATCCGAAGGGTTCGTGGAAGGCGAAACTTTGCGTGGCGGGAAACCGGCTGACGAAGGAGTTTTGCGCGCGCCACAATGTGCCGCACCGGACTACGGGAAAATTGGTGGTGGCGAAGGATGCGAGCGAGGAGGCGGAGCTGGCGGCGCTGAAAAAAAAGGGTGAAGAGAACGGAGTCACGGGATTGCGGTTGATTGATGGGGCAGAGATTCGGCGGCAGGAACCGCACGTGAAGGGGCATGCGGCGCTGGAGGTGCCTTCGACGGCGATTTGTTCGGCGGAGGAGCTGGTGCATGCGTATGCGCGGGTGGCCGAGGGGCAGGGGGCGCATCTGGTGAAGCGCGCGACGGTGGTGCGAATGGAGCCGCAGAAAGATTCGGTGCGGGTGACGCTGCGGATTGGGGATGAGGAGGCGTTGGAGGAAGAGACGATTGAGGCGCGGTGCGTGGTGAACTCGGCGGGATTGTATGCGGACGAAGTGGCGGGGATGCTGGGGCCGCGGCCGTGGAAGATTTATCCGGTGCGCGGGGAGTATTGCGAGATTCGCGGGGCGAAGGCGGAGTTGATACGGAATTTGGTGTACCCCCTGCCGCATCACGATCAGCTGACTCTGGGGGTGCATTTTACGAAGACGCTTTGGGGAACGACGCTGGTGGGGCCGACGGCGACGTATGTGGAAGGAAAAGAGAATTACGAGAAGGGGCGGATGGAGATTGCGGAATTTGCGGCGGATGCGAAGGCGATGCTGCCTGAAATTTCGGCGGAGGATTTGCAATTGGGGTATTCGGGGTTGCGGCCAAAATTAAAGGCGCCGGGAGAGAAGGGCGTGGCGGATTTTGTGATTGAGTCAGATCGCGAGGTGCCGCAGGTGATTCAGCTGGTGGGGATTGAGTCACCGGGATTGACAGCGGCGGGGGCGATTGCGGATGTGGTGGCGGGGTTGGTGGCAGAGGTGTTGCAATAGTGTTTTCTATCCCTCATACCCAATAGCTGACGCTCAGGGCACGTAAGTCTGCGGTATCATGCGTTTATGAGACTAAAGAACTTTGAAATCTCGGGCTCTATTGAGCTTCAATCTGACAACTTATTTTGGGATATTCATAACTTCGCCGACTTCGAAGGGTTGGAGTTGCTGCCCGCCTATGACGCAATTGTGATGAAATGGACTGTCCCAAAGCACGCTAATCCATGGGGCTGCCCCGAAAACAAATCCTCCGGGATGAATCTCTACTTCGATAACTTGCAATTTTTTAAAATTAGCCCGCGCGACCCAGACATGCCGTTCACAGAAGATGCATGCGTGTCCCACATACTGAAAGTGGATCCGAAGATTGAAAATGAGGACCCGTTCATGCGAACTCGCGAACCTTGGGCACTCGGTGATTCTTTTCGATTAGTGTTTCAATTCCAGAGTGGGCGCATCATAGAAATAGAATCAGAAACTGTCGAACTCATCCCAATACCCTAATAAGAGCCGCGTTCGGAACGAAGAGCTGGTGGGAAAAATCTGCCGAATTCTATTTTTGTAGAAATACTTTAGATTGAGGTCCTTCGGGCATCCTCGTCGGATGCCCTCAGGATGACAACGCTCACGACCGGTGGCAGACGGTTAGACTGGATTGCCGGGTTGAATCCGTAAAAGCGGTGGCAGAGCCACCGCACTCCAAAAGAAGAGTGGTTCGCGGACTCGCAGGGCACGATGTATCGTGCCCCTACACATCATTCGACGATCAGGCGGAGGAATTTTTTCTTGCCGGCACGGAGGAGGAATTGCGCCGGCTTGCTTAGGTCGATGTCTTTCCGTGGGTCGTCCACGCGAGTCTCGTCAATTTCGACGCCGCCTTGCTTGATCAGGCGTTCAGCTTCGCTTTTGGAGGGCGCTAATTTTAGTTCGACGAGGAGGGTGATTAGTTTTTTCGGCGGGCCTGCGGGAATTTTTTGGACGGGAACATCGGAGGGCGATTGGCGGTCGCGGAAAACGCGCTGGAAGTTTTCGGCGGCTTTGCGGGCGGGGTCGGGGCCGTGGAAGCCGGAGACGATTTCTTCGGCGAGGCGCATTTTGGCATCCATGGGATGGAGAGCACCGGAAGAGACTTCATGTTTGAGGGCGGTGATTTGCTGCGGCGTGCGGTCGGTGGCGAGTTCGTAGTAGGTCCACATCAGGTCGTCTGGGATGGACATGATTTTGCCGAACATGTCGGCGGGCGGCTCGGTGATGCCGATGTAGTTGCCGAGGCTTTTGGACATTTTGCGCTGGCCGTCGAGGCCGACGAGGATGGGCATGGTGAGAATGGCCTGGCCGGGGAGTCCGTATTCACGCTGAATTTCGCGGTGGACGAGGAGATTGAATTTTTGTTCGGTGGCGCCGAGTTCTACGTCGGACTTGAGTTCAACGGCGTCGAGCGCGGTCAGCAGTGGGTAGAGAAGCTCATGGACGGAAATGGGCTGGCCCTCGGCTAGACGCTTGCGGAAATCCTCTCGTTCGAGCATGCGCGCGAGGCGGTAGCGGCCGCAGAGCTGGATGATATCGACGGCGGAGAGTTTACTGAGCCATTCGCTGTTGTAGCGGACTTCGGTTTTGGCGGGATCGAGGATTTTGAAGACCTGGGCGAGATAGGTTTTGGCGTTGGCGTCCACCTGTTCGCGGGTGAGCGGGGGGCGGGTTTCGGAGACGCCGGTGGGGTCGCCGATCATGGCGGAGAAATCGCCGATGAGGAAGACGGCGGTGTGGCCCATGTCCTGGAAGTGTTTCAGTTTGCGGAGGACGACGGTGTGGCCGAGATGGAGGTCGGGAGCGGTGGGATCGACGCCGAGATAGACGCGGAGGGGCGTGCCGGTTTTGAGAGATTTTTCGAGGGCGGCGCGGAGTTCGGGTTCGGGGATGATTTCGGCGGCGCCTTTTTTCAGGTAGGCGAGTTGTTCGTCGACGGGTTTGAAAGAGTTGGAAGTCATAAGTTGTAAGTAATAAGTAGTATCGCAAAAAGGCGCCCGTCCCGCAGAACCATCCGGGATGGGCAAAAGGCGCCCGCCTCAGAAGGCGGCCGCTACAAAGGCCGGCTGCAAGGACCGGCTGGGCCACCTGAAGGTGGCCGCTACGCGGATTGGATTACGCGGCGGCCGGCGATTTTGTAGTTCCCTTCCAGGATGATTTTTACGGCTTGGGTGTAGATGCGATGCTCCTCTTTCAGGATGCGCTCGGAAAGGGTGTGCTCGTCGTCGGTGTCGAGAACCGGGACGGCGGATTGCAGGATGATGGGGCCAGCGTCGAGATTTTCGTCGACGAAGTGGACGGTGCAGCCGGCCAATTTTACGCCGTAGTCGAGCGCCTGCTTTTGCGATTCGAGGCCTGGGAAGGATGGGAGAAGAGAGGGATGAATGTTCAGGATTCGCTGGGGAAAGGCGGCAACAAAATAGGGAGAGAGAAGGCGCATGTAGCCGGCGAGGCAGATGAGATCGACCTTGTGTTCGTGGAGGACGGCGGCGACCTGGCGGTCGTAGGCTTCGCGTTCGAGGCCTTTGGAGGGGATGGCGCGGGCGGGAATGTTGCGGGCGACGGCGCGTTCGAGGCCGGGGGCGTTGGGCTTGTTGCTGATGACGACGGAGATTTCGGCGTTGGGGATGCGGCCGGCGGAGACACTATCGGCGAGGGCTTCGAAATTGGAGCCGCGACCGCTGAGGAGAACGCCGATGCGTTTGCGCATGAAGAAAAAAGTTAACACACATGGGTGGGGCGGCCAAATGCGGGGAAGAGTAATCAGTAATCGGTAATCAGTAATCAGTATGAAAGAAGAGCGGAATTAACGCTGAGGCCGCCGAGGAAGAGCGCGGAGGTCGCTGAGAAGACGGACCCCACACGCAAATTCGGCGTGTGGGGCACCCGGGGCAACTTGGGTCGTCGATCCCTCTGTCGGAGTTGGCGACGATTGTGGATCACTGCTTTGGCGGGGCGACGGGTTGGGCGAAGGTGATGAAGTGGCCGCCGGGATCCTGGACGCTGAATTCGCGCATGCCGTAGAAGGCGGTGCGGAGGGGCATGACGAGCTTGACGTCTTTCATGGCGGCGAGGACGGCATCGAGATTGTCTACTTCCATGTAGAGATAGCTGGGGCCCTTGCCGGCGGTGGCGGCGACTTCTTTGGGGGCATCTTTTTCGACGCTGGCGTAGGTCTGGTACATCACTTCGGCGGAGCCTTTCTGAAAGGCGACGAAGCCGAGTTTGTTGCCGTCGGGGACTTCGATGGTTTTGGTGAAGCCGAGACGGTCGACCCAGAAGGGGATGACCGGTTCGATGTCCTTGACGAGCAGGACGGTGGTGAGGCGTTTGACGTTCATGGGATTTTTCTCCTGAGATGAAATGGAATGCGGCGAGAAGAAAGCGAGAACCAAAGCAAAAGCGGCCAGGGGGAATTGAAAGATACGCATGGGTAGATTCTCCTTGACAGGACCACTAGTCTTAATTAGACTAGTTAAGGATAGAGGGCGGAGAATTCGAAGTCAAGGAGAATTTTATGGCGGCGACATCCAGCGTGCGGGGGAGGCGGTTGGGCGACTTGATCTCGATCGGACCGGCGATGCTGCGGGATTTTGCGCAGCTGAAAATTCACAGCGTGGCGCAACTGGCACGGCAGAACCCACGGCGGATGTATGAGCGGTTGAACCGCCTGAGCGGGCAGCGGCAGGATCCGTGTGTGCTGGATACATTTTGCGCAGCGGTGGCGCAGGCCAAGAATCCGCGGCTGCCGGCGGAGAAATGCCAGTGGTGGTATTGGAGCAGGAAACGGAAGAGCGGAAAGAAGTGAGCAAGAAATTGAACGCAGAGACGCGGAGACACGTGCGGAAAGAGAAAAAACATCGCGGCGCGAAACGGAAATTGGGGCTGACTACGCCGGATCTGGTGCTGCTGAGTTTGCTGGCGGAGCGGCCGATGCACGGGTATCAGGCAAATCTGGAATTGGAGAGGCGGGAGATCCGGGATTGGGCGGGGATTTCGCGGCCGCAGGTTTATTACTCGCTGGAGAAATTGGCGCGCGCGGGGTTGATTCGGGGATTGGAGACAGGTGAGCCAGCGGCCGGGCCGGAGCGGAGCGCGTTCGAAACTTCCGCGAAGGGAAAGGCTGCGCTTGCGGCGGCATTGGAGCGCGAAGAGTGGGCTACGCAGCGGGAGCGTCCGGCGTTTCTGACTTGGGTAGCGCTTTCGTGGCAGGCGCGGCCGGGGGTGATTGAGAAACAGTTGGAGCGGCGAAGAGAGTTTCTGGAGAAGGAGATTTTGCGGGAGAAGGAAACGTTGGCGTCGATTCTGGAGGAGGTCGGACATCCTTATCATGAGGCGGTTTGGATGGTGGGATTGATGATCGAGCAGTTTGAAACGGAATTGAGGTGGTTGAAGAAGGTGGGGGAGGAGTTGCCGAAGAGGGGGCGGGCGCAGCGGCCGGAGTATGCGTTGGGGAAAGAGTAAAGAGCGGCTCGGGGACTCGCCTGGGCACGATGCACCATGCGACCTACAGAAACAAATTCGGCGGTGGAGTTATGAAAGACCTCACCCCTGAAGGGGTGAGCTACAGGTTGAGGGCGCCGGAGTAGATGAGGCGGGCTTTGCCGGTGTCGCCGCGTTCGATGCGGCCAATGCGGAAGAATTTCTCGCGGCGGCGTTTGAGGTCGGCTTCGGCTTCTTTGACGTGATCGGCAGGGACGATGACGATCATGCCCACGCCCATGTTGAAGGACTGGAGGAGTTCGTCGGTATCGATTTCCCCGAGCTTGGCAAGATATTTGAAGATTGGGAGGATGGGCCAGGCGTCGAGATCGATGATGGCTTTTACGCCGCTGGGGAGAACGCGGGGAAGATTGCCGGGAATGCCGCCGCCGGTGATGTGGGCGAGGGCGGAGATCCAGCCCTTGCTGAGAAGATTTTTCAGGGCGGGGGCATAGCAGAGATGCGGCTTAAGGAGTTCGGCGCCGATCTTGTTGCCGACTTCCGCGACGTAGGTATCGGGCTTGAGGTTGGCGACTTCGAAGGCGAGTTTGCGGGCGAGGGAGTAGCCGTTGGTGTGCAGACCGGCGGAGGGAAGAGCGAGTAGCGTGTCTCCTGGCTTGACGTTTTTCCCGGTGAGAATATTTTTACGTTCGACGATGCCGACGATAAAGCCGGCGAGATCATATTCGCCCGCGGGATAAAAGCCGGGCATTTCGGCGGTTTCGCCGCCGATGAGGGCGCAGCCCGCTTTGCGGCAAGCGCGGCTCATGCCATCGACAAGCTGTTCGATGACGTTGGGTTCGAGTTTGCCCATGGCGAGGTAATCGAGGAAGAAGAGCGGCTCGGCGCCTTGGACGAGAATGTCGTTGACACAATGATTGACGAGATCACCGCCGACGGTGGAGTGAACTCCCATGGCCATGGCGATTTTGAGTTTGGTGCCGACGCCATCGGCGCTGGAGACGAGAACCGGCTCTTTGTATTTCTTGTGATCGAGGGAGAAGAGCGCGCCGAATCCACCGATACCGCCGAGAACGGCGGGCGTGAAGGTGCGGCTGGCGAGATGACGGATGCGCTGCTTGGCGTCATCGGCTACGGCGATATTGACTCCGGCATCGGCGTATTTCATGGTGAGAGGCCTCGACGATTCGATGCTTGATGCTGGAACTGGCGGTGCGGCCTGCCGGACCGAGACCTGCGGGGCGGTGGGAGGCCGCGAGGTAAAGGAACACGACAGAGGTCACACTGTGGGCGAACGAAAAACGGAATCGGGTAAAAACGCCCCCGATCAGGGCGGGGCCACTACAAAAACCGAGCTTAGCCACCCACTACTTCGTCAGGGCAAGCCTGCAGGTGGCCGCTACAGCACCTAGAGTTTAAAACAGATGGAACAGCCTGCGCCAGCGGATGGTGCCGGGATGAATGATTGCGTTTCCGTAGGCGAGGAAGCGGGCACCGATGTCGCCGTTCCAGGCGTCGCGCGGGGCGTCGAGCGACATATAAATGAGCACCGGCGTACCGAGAATATCGTTGCGAGGGACGCAGCCCCAATAGCGGGAGTCCAGGGAATTCTCGCGATTGTCGCCCATGACGAAGTAGCAATCCTTCGGAACAGTGAAAGGCAAACCTACGAACGGGGCGATGAGCTGCGAGCGGCCGGGTGGTTCGCTGCGGCCGATGGTGTAATTTTCGACGAGTCTTTTTCCGTTGATCCAGACGCCGCCGTCTCGGACGTCAACGGTTTCGCCGGGAAGGCCGATGACGCGCTTGACGTAGTCCGGTTGCGCGGGATCGAAGGGCGGCTTGAAGATGACGATCTGCTGGCGCTTGGGTTCGCGCCAGAGGGGCATGTGAATGTTGGTGAAAGGAATTCCGGCGTCATAGCCGACGCGGCTCATGATGAGGTGATCGCCGATGAGCAGCGTGTTTTCCATGGAGCCGGAGGGAATGACGCGAGCCTGGCCGAGGGTGCCGTTGATGAGCATGAAAGCGAGGATGACCCAGAACCAGGCGATGACTTCACTTTTGACCTTGGCGCTCATGGAGGCGTCAGCTTCTTTGGCGGCGCCGTTTTTTGTTTTTACTTTGATTGCGTCAGCTTTCACGATTCACCTTAGCTCGATATAGCGATATTTCTATTCTAGCAGTGAATGATGGGGTCCTGCTGGGCCTGGCCGATCTAAAGTTCGGCCACTACACGGGCGCTTCGCGGCTCAAAATGTTTCGAAGAGCCGCTTCCAGCGAATCTCGCCTGGATGCAACACGGCGCTTCCATAGGCGCGGATGCGTTCGACGATGTCGCCGTTCCATGCGTCACGGGAGGCGTTCACGGACATGTAGATCGCCACGGGGGTGCCGAGAATGTTGCCGCGGGGAACGCAGCCCCAGAAGCGGCTGTCGTAGGAATTGCCGCGGTTGTCACCCATCACAAAATATTCATTTTCGGGTACGGTCAGGGGCGCTCCATGAAAGGGCGGGAGCAATTCATAGTGCGAGGGAAGTTCGGTGGGGCCGGTGGTGTAACTTTCCTGCAACTTCTTGCCGTTAATCCAAACGGAACCGTCGTGAATGTCGATCTTGTCGCCGGGCAAGCCAATGACGCGCTTGATGAGATCGGGTTGGTCGGGTTTGCCGTAGGGCGGGCGAAAAATGACGATCTGTTGGCGCTTGGGATTGCGCCACAGCGGAACGTGAATGTGGGTAAAAGGGATGCCGGCGTCGTAGCCGACGCGGCTCATGATGAGGTGATCGCCGACGAGCAGCGTGTTTTCCATGGAGCCGGAAGGGATTACGCGGGCTTGTCCGAGAGTGCCGTTGACGAGCATGAAGATGAGACCAATCCAGAACCAGGCCATGATTTCTTTTTTGACTTTGGCGGCGGTGGAGGCGTCGGATTGGGGTGCCGCGCCGCTTTTGGATTTTTGTTTGGTTGCGTCAGATTTCACGGGTCATCCTAGGCCGGCAATTGCGGGGGTTTTCGTTTTACAGCTAAATTGGCCTGGCCGATCTAAAGATCGGCCACTACACGGGGCCACCTGAAGGTGGCCGCTACGATCAGGATTCATGGTCTACCGTTACTGGTTCGGTGGGCTTGCCGCTGGAAGTGGATTCGCGGACTTCGAGTTGGACGAGGTCCGTCGGGTAGTTGCCGGTGTAGCAGGAGGTGCAGAATTTGCCTTCGGTGTCGTTCACGGCTTGTTTGAGGCCGCCGAGAGAGAGATAGCCGAGAGAGTCGGCGCCGAGGTATTTGCGAATTTGCTCGGGGGTGTTAGAGGAAGCGATTAGTTCTTCTTTCGTGGGCGTGTCCACGCCGTAGTAACACGGGGAAATGGTGGGCGGGCAGCTGATGCGCATGTGGACTTCTTTGGCGCCGGCTTCGCGCATCATGCGGACTAGTTTGCGGCTGGTGGTGCCGCGAACGATGGAATCGTCGACGAGGACGACGCGCTTTCCGGCGACAAGTTCGCGGACGGGATTGAGCTTCAGCTTGACGCCGAAATTGCGGATGGCTTGCGACGGCTCAATGAAGGTGCGGCCGATGTAGTGATTGCGGATGAGGCCCATGCGGAAAGGAATTTTGGATTCGAGCGAATAGCCGATGGCGGCTGGGACGCCGGAGTCCGGAATGGGGACGACCATGTCGGCTTCGACGGGATGTTCCTGCGCGAGGAGGCGGCCGAGCATTTCGCGGGAGTTGGTGACGGAACGGCCGAAGATGATACTGTCTGGGCGCGAGAAATAGACGTGCTCGAAGATGCAGTATTGGTGCGGCTTCGGCGGGCTGAAGCGGATGGACTCGATGCCGGAGCGGGAGATGCGAACCATTTCGCCGGGTTCGACTTCGCGGACGTAGGTGGCGTCGAGAAGATCGAAGGCGCAGGTTTCGGAGGCGACGACCCAGGCATCCTGGCCGTCGGGAGAAGGAAGTTTGCCGAGGACGAGCGGACGGAAGCCGCGGGGATCGCGGACGGCGTAGAGTTCGTCTTGCGTAAGGACGAGGAGCGAGTAGGCGCCTTCGACCTGATTGAGCGCGTCACCGAGCGCGCCGGAGAGATTGCGGGCTTGCGAGCGGGCGATGAGATGAACGATGACTTCGGTGTCGCTGTTGGTCTGGAAGATGGAGCCGCGATGCTCGAGTTTGCGGCGCCAGTCGGCGGCGTTGGTGAGATTGCCGTTGTGGCCGACGGCGATTTTGCCCTTGTTGCAATCGATCATGATGGGCTGGGCGTTGAGAATGGCTTTGTCGCCGGCCGTGGAATAACGGGTGTGACCGATGGCGCTGTGGCCGGGAAGTTTCGCGAGGACGCTGGGGATGAAGATTTCTTCGACTTCGCCCATGGCGCGGTGGACGTTGAGATCGTGTCCATCGCTTGAGACGATACCGGCGGATTCCTGACCGCGATGCTGCAGCGCGTAGAGGCCGAGATAAGTGAGGTTGGCGGCTTCGGGATGGCCGAAGACGCCGAAGACACCACACTCGTCGTGGAAGTGATCGTCGCGCTCGAGTTGGAATAGTTCGCTCACGCCAGATTGTGCTCCCTCGTTCTCCTGATGGCTTTCCGCGGCTGGTGG
>DASSGS010000017.1:0-184656 GCA_035693365.1 Candidatus Acidiferrum sp.
GCCGGAGGTAAAAACAAACTCAGCGCCGCACTCCGAACACTTCAGGACCTTATCGTGGAATTCCATGACCCCGCTCCCCCTGGACCCATATCGGGCGGGAGGCCGGGCTCTTGCACGGCGGGCCGAATGAAGCGCTTGGACGTGTAGTCCGGGACAGCTGGGCGCGGATCCCTTGGGCCTGCGGGCATAGAATTTGAACAAACACCCAACTTACTCTGCCTGATAGGGGCCTGATCCCGGAAGTGCGGCGCCGAGCCGCATCTGAAACAGGTGATTAATCCTGTTCCCGACGCTGCTTTTTGCGCAGTCGCTTCCGCGAAAGCGCTTCTTTTGCCCGGCGCTTCTCGCCGGGTTTCATGTAGAAGCTGTGTTTCTTTATTTCCTTGATGATGTCCTCTTGCTGCACTTTGCGCTTGAAACGGCGCAGAGCATTCTCAAGAGACTCATTCTCCTGAATCACTACTTCTGCCAATGTACTTCACCCCAATTCCGGTTCGGATTGCCTGCATGCAGTGCCGTCGCTCTTGTACCGCACTGCGCCTGGATACATTATCGCATGAGGTCGTTGGCTTCTTGTAGTCAATTCACCCCCGCAAGTCAAGCAATCTTTCGTTGCAACGGCCTCTCCACTCGGATAGATAGCTCTGGAGTTACTAGTAGTATTTGTATAACCTCAGGCCCGGATGCCGCCCGCTTGCCTCTGCTGTTACACTGGGGAGCCTCAAACTTCTGCTTCGGGAGCCGATCTCCATGCCCGATATGCGCGACGCCATTGGAGTACTTCTCGCCGGAGGTCAGGGCGAGCGCTTGTGGCCTTTGACTCGCGACCGAGCCAAGCCAGCCGTTCCTTTCGGGGCTCTCTACCGCATCATTGACATCACCCTTTCCAATTGCGTGAATTCTGGCCTGCACCGCGTTTTTGTCCTGACACAGTACAAAGCCTTGAGCCTCACCCGCCACGTCCGCGCCGGTTGGTCTCCGCTCATGGGCCTCGGTGAATTCATCGAAGTTCTGCCCCCGCAGATGCGCGTTTCCCAGCAGTGGTATCAGGGCACAGCCGACGCGGTCTACCAGAACATCTATTCGCTCGGCAGCGAGCGTTCCAAGTACACCTTCATCCTCTCCGGCGACCACATCTACAAAATGGATTACGCCAAGATGCTTCAGCAGCACCTCGATTCCGGCGCCGAAGTAACTGTCGCCACGATCGAAGTCCCCGCCGCTGAGGCCGCGCGCCAGTTCGGTGTGATTGAGACGGACCGGGACTGGCGGATCGTCGGTTTCGAGGAAAAACCCGCGGCTCCCAAAACTTCTCCTCACAAGACCACGCACTGCAACGCCTCCATGGGCGTCTACATTTTCAATACACAACTGTTGATCCCCACGCTGATGGCCGATTCCGAAGACCCCAAATCCGCGCACGATTTCGGAAAGGACATTCTTCCCCGCATCATTTCCAAGCATCGCGTCTTCGCCTACAACTTTGTGGACGAAAACTCAAAAGAGTCGCTCTACTGGCGCGACGTCGGCACGATTGACGCCTACTACGAAGCAAACATGGATCTGGTCAGCGTTTCGCCGGTCTTCAACCTATACGACAAGGCCTGGCCGCTGCGCACCTGGCAACATCAGTATCCCCCGGCGAAATTCGTCTTTGCCGACGCCGACCGCATGGGCATCGCCCTCGACTCCATCGTCGCGCACGGCTCCATTCTTTCCGGCGGGCGCGTGCAAAACTCACTCCTCGGCTACGACGTCCGCGTAAACAGCTATTGCGAAGTAACCGCCTCTATCATTTACAATCACGTGAACATCGGCCGCCACTCGCGAATCTGCCGCGCCATCATCGACCGCCACGTCAGCCTTCCCGAACGCACCGAAATCGGCTACGACCTCGAAGCCGACAAGCGCCGCTTCCATGTCACTCCTTCCGGCATCGTTGTCGTCGTCCGCCAGGAATCCCTCATCGAAGAACCCGAATCTCCGTAAGGATCTGCACGTTCGGGCTGATCGAACATTTCCTCCGCGTGTAGCGCTGGCTTTTATGCCAGCGCCTCTTTTCTTCTCGCCACTCGCCACTCGCCACTCGCCACTCGCCACTTCAAATCCTTTGTTACAATGTTCGTTCGCTTCAATCCTCACAGGAGCCGCTATCCATCATGTCCACAAAAATTACCCGCGTCCGCGCACGACAGGTGATTGATTCTCGCGGGAATCCCACTGTCGAGGCCGACGTTTATCTGGAGTCCGGTGCATTTGGGCGCGCAGCCGTTCCTTCCGGCGCTTCCACCGGTGAACACGAAGCTCTCGAACTTCGCGACGCCGACAAATCGAAATATCTGGGCAAGGGCGTGCTGAAAGCAGTGCACAACGCCAACACGGAAATCGCCAAGGCGGTGGTCGGTTCTGATGCCGCGGACCAGCGGGCGCTGGATCACAAGATGATTTCGCTGGACGGCACGCCCACCAAATCACGCCTCGGGGCAAATGCGATTCTCGCCGTCTCCATGGCGGCGGCGCGCGCGGCGGCGGTGGCGCTGAAGCAACCGCTCTACAAATATCTTTCGCGGTATTCCACCGACACTTCCGCGAATCTGCTGCCCGTGCCGATGATGAATATCCTGAACGGCGGAGCGCACGCGGACAGCTCCGTTGATTTTCAGGAGTTCATGGTGATGCCGGTGGGCGCGCCGAATTTTTCAGAGGCGCTGCGCTGGGGAGTGGAGATTTTTCACGCGTTGAAAACGGCCCTGAAGAAACACGGTTACTCCACCGCGGTCGGCGATGAAGGCGGGTTTGCACCGAGCTGCAAGTCCAACGAAGAGGCGATTCAGATCGTGCTGGAGGCGATTGCGGCCGCGGGCTACAAGCCCGGAGAGCAGGTGGCCATCGCGCTGGATCCCGCCTCCAGCGAGTTTTACGACAAACCGGGCGCGAAATACGTTTTCAAGAAGTCGGACAAGTCCGCGCACACTTCGCCGGAGATGGCGGCGTATTGGACGAGCTGGGTGGAGAAATATCCCATCGTTTCCATCGAGGACGGCATGGCGGAAGACGACTGGTCCGGCTGGAAGGCGCTGACGCAGAGCGTGGGCAGCAAAACTTCGAAGAAAAAGATCCAGCTGGTGGGCGACGATCTCTTTGTGACCAACACGGAACGCCTCTCGCGCGGGATCAACGAAGGCATTGCCAACGCCATTTTGATCAAGCTCAACCAGATCGGCAGCGTCACCGAAACGATTGACGCGATCGAGCTGGCGCGCAAGGCCGGATACAACTCCATCATCTCCCACCGTTCCGGCGAAACCGAAGACACGTTTATCGCCGACCTGGCCGTGGCCACCGCCGCGGGGCAGATCAAGACCGGCTCCGCCTCCCGCACCGACCGCATCGCCAAGTACAACCAGTTGCTCCGCATCGAGGAAGAACTGGGCTCCGCCGCCCGCTTCAACGGCAAAGCCCCGCTGCGCTGACGCGAATCAAAAGGCGAATTCATCCCGCCGCCCTCGCCGAAGCCTTTGTAGGGGCCGGGCTCGCCCGGCCCTCTGCCGCTGAAATACATCTCACACCCTATTCCCGCGACGGCGCGCGTCGGCTACCACGAGGCGAATATCCTCGTAGGTGATCTGCTCCGGCAAAGCTTCCTTGATGGGCTTCAATAAATCCAACCCAAGGCGAGAGCTGGCTTCGAGGATCTGTTGCTGGTGGATGGGATGCACCCAGTCCGGGCGGAAAGGTGTTTCGCCCTTTTCGATCAGGTCGGCGACCAGGGCGACCACGGAAGATACTTTTCTGCCGCGGAGTTGGGCGATCTCCTCGAACGTGCGTCCCTGATTCAGCAGTTCAAGCGTTTCTTGAGAAGGGCTGGAGGCCTTGGCATGCCACTCTTTGGTGGCGCGTTCGCCGTTGGAGAACCGGCGAAGGGCGTCGAGAATTTCCTGGCCGTAGAGTTCACATTTCTTTTCGCCCATGCCCGAAATCTGGCGCAGTTCGGCGATTGTGCGAGGCTGGGCCTGGCAGATAAGGTCAAGCGTGGTGTCGTGGAGAACGATGAATGCGGCAATCATCTTTTCGCGGGCGGTATTTCGGCGCCACTCGCGGAGAAATTCGCGGAGCTCTTCGTTGACCCGAACCGTGGGATTCAGTTCGTATCCCGCGGCTTCGAGAAGCCGATTCGGATTCCGGGTTGGCTTGGATGTTGTTCTTGAATTCTGATTTATGCCGGACAGCCATTTCGGAGCGCCGGCGCAGATGTCGCAGACTCCGCAGCCTTCCAATTTCGTCACTTCGCCGAAGTGATTGCAGATTTCCTTTTGCCGGCATTTCTGCCCGCCCACAAACCGCTGAATCTGGTGGTAGCGATCCCAGGCGCGGTCTTTTTCCTGTGAATCTCCGATCCGGTTGATGAAGAAAGCGTGCAGGCCGTTGTCCTTCTTTTCCCAGAAAATGTAGCAGTCGGCGGGCAGGCCATCGCGCCCGGCGCGGCCTGTTTCCTGGTAAAGCTGCTCGATGCTTTCCGGCAAGCCCAGGCGGACCACGGCGCGTACGTTGGGCTTGTTGATGCCGAGGCCGAACGCGACCGTGCCGACGAGGACGCGAACCTCTTCGCTCATCCACTTTTCCTGATTCTCGCGCCGCGCGGAGGCGTCCATTTGGCCGTGATACCCGACGGCGGCCACGCCGTTTTCTTCGAGCAGGTCGATTACTTCACCGACGCGCGCGACCGTCGGCGTGTAGACGATCACGTTTCCGTCTTTCACTTTTTTCACTGCTTCGACGACGCAGGCGTCCTGCATCGTTCCTTTGCATTGGCGGACGAAGTAGCGGAGGTTTTCGCGGCGGAAGCTGGAGACGGATTTCAGCGGGTCGCGTAGGTGGAGCTGGCTGACGATGTCGTGGCGGACCTGCTGGGTGGCGCTGGCGGTGAAGGCGGCGATCGGATGGTCGGGGAAAAGCACGCGGAGCTTGCCGAGTTGGCGGTATTCCGGGCGGAAGTCGTGGCCCCATTGGGAGATGCAGTGGGCTTCATCAATGGCGAAGAAGGAAAGAGGGACTTGCCGGAGCCAGTCGGCGGCGCCCTCCATCAGGGCGCGCTCGGGCGAGACGTACATCAGGCGGTATTCACCGGCGATGGCGCGTTGCTTCAGTTCGCGGCGGTCGGATTCGAGGACGGCGCTGTTCAGGAAGACGGCGGGGATGCCCATCTGGCGAAGCTGCGCCACCTGGTCCTGCATCAGGGCGATCAAGGGAGAAATCACGACGGCGGTGCGGTTTTCCTGCAGCACGGCGGGAAGCTGGTAGCAAAGCGATTTGCCGCCGCCGGTGGGCATCACCACGCAGACGTCGCGGCCAGAGGCAAGCGCGCGAACAATCTCTTCCTGGCGCGGGCGAAAGGCGTCGTAGCCCCAGTAGCGCTTGAGGGCGTCGAAAAATTGCGAGTCCGGGATTGTGGGACTCGGCAGGGTAGTGGTGGCGGACATCGGGAGCTCCGGGAACGACGCGCCCCTGAGGGAAGGGAGGCGAAACGCAGTGGGCAGTTTCGCTTTAGTTTCGCTGAATGTCAAGCGCATTATTGCTAATTTCACAGTTGGTAATCCACAGAGGAGGAAATGTTGTGAATATGCCTGTATAGGGAAAGGGATAGCAGCGAGCAGATAACAGACAGCCGGGAGCGAAGAGCGAGGTTCAGCCCTTACAGATCGCCGCTGGGCTGAGAGTGACCGGAGTTTTTGCAGAGAGTTCATGTGCATAGGTCGACGCCCGAGGTGGGGTCAGTCGGGTTCGGGACGGGGGAGCCTCCAACCCATTTCCGGCTTGCGAGCTTCTTCGGCTGCGTGTTCCGCGCGTTCTTCGCGAAGTTTCTGGTGGAAGGCGATAGCGCGCTGACCGAGCTGGAGGATCAGGCAGAGGTAGGCATAGTTGGACGCCTCTTTCGGAGTGAGCCTGCCCTCGATGCGGAGGAGCGTGACCCGGGTGAGGAAGCGGTTGAGCTCTTCCGGGGTGGAGAGAGTACCAGCGGCCTCGGTGAGCGCGGCAGCGGCGAGCACTTCGGGTTTGGGTTGGTGGTGCGGGCAGAATGGGGAATCGAGAACGGAGGAGGAGCGGCAGCGGCGACCGGTCGGATAGGCGTGAGTGCAGCGTGGGAGCGAATTGAGAGAAGCAGATGCGAGATTGAGTTTCATTTTGGTCCTCGAATGGATGAGATAGGGGGTGTACCCCGGTGTTTTTTGCAAAGAGTACGGAAGAGAAAGAAAGGAAAAGAGATGAGTGGTATACGGAAAATGAAAGAGTGGGGAAGTGATTGAAAACAGGAGGGAGAGAAGTGCGCGGGAAGACTAAAGAGAAAGGCAGGCTTCGCTGAGGCTACGGCGGGTCTGATTTGTTGGAGGCTGGACAAACACTACTCCCTACCTCCGGCACACAGTGTAGCATTCAGGATAAGGTACTGACAAGTATCTATTAGGACAAAAATTGGTTACAGTACCGTGGCGCGTTCGAACGAAGAGCTTGGGAAGGGAAGACCCCAAGACCCAGGTACCAGACACCGGAACCTGGGGCACCCGGCCGTAGTATCGTTTTGCGTGGTCGCTCCCTTAGGATGGGGCAACGCTAAAGCCGTGGAGGCGACTCTCGGCGGAGCATACACCTTGATCGCGTTCCACCCCCTCAGCGAGGCTTGCCACTATCGGCTCGTCTTTTCCAAGGATGGACGAGCAAAATACACTAAATTGGGCAAAGACTATCCGTGGATTACCGACCACGAGATTGTTTCGGTGGCACTTTCGGCCATAGCAGTTGTAGCTGTGGTATGGCACTCGTTAAAGTGAACCTCGGTGGCTATTGATAATCGGTTTCCCTCCAGCTAGCGCCTACCCCTACCTTTAAGCACTGTAATCCTCAGGGGGTACACCCTCCCCCAAAATGTCGGCGCCCCTCGACTGCGCTCGGGACAAGCCGACATTTTCGATTTTTCCCCTTATTTTTTGTGGTTTTTCGCGGGTTCCGTCGAGCCGTGTGGGGAGTCGTTGGTTGCCAGGGTCCCTCCGCCGCGCAGCCGACGTTCGCGCGGCGCGAACGGAAGAAAAATGTCGGCTGCTCCGGTCGGGATGACAGAGTTCGAAGAAGGCGGGAAAGGAAGAGGCGCTGACGAGGAAGTCAGCGCTAGATGAGCCCCGTTCCTTACTCCTTTCTTTCCCCCACATACGCAAAAACAGGGGGGTACACATTCCCCAAAAATGTCGGCGCACCCACATTTTCGATTTTTTCCCTTGTTTTTTATTGTTTTTTGGGAGAAGCGCGGAAAAGAACCGACCTGAAGGTCGGCCACTACGGGGGGATGGAGATGATGCAGGAGGAGAGCGATCGAGTTTGTAGTGGCCAGCCTTTAGGCTGGTTCTGGGGTTTTCCACGGGGCCGACCATGAAGTGCCTGCGGCTGCGCACTTCATCCATGCGATGGTTTGCGATCCGGAGAGTGAAAAGGCTTCCGGACGGGAGCAGAGATTTTTGCGGACGGGATTCCACCAGATATAGCGAGCCACGGATTCGATGGAATCCGAAGGCCGCAGAATATAGTCATAGTAGCTTTTTTCCCATAGGCGGCCAGAGGAGGTCTTGCGAAATTCAAAGGCGGTGTGTTGTTTGAACAGTCGGACGAATTCGCGGACATCGGAAGAAGGGTGCCTGCCTTCCGCCAGAAAATGGAGGTGATCGGGCATTACACAGAAGGCGTGGAGAAGAAAATTGTAGCGGGCGGCATATTGTTTGAGGAGCCGCAAAACATCTTGAGCGAAAGGCGGATGATGCAGCCGGGGTTTGCGGGCGTCGCAGCAAATAGTGATGAAGTAAAGGCGTTGACCGAGATAGCGCGTCGGGGGCAGACGGGTGTTTTTGCGATGGTAGGGCACGGCGGCGATGTATATACCATAGTTAGTAATATTACATAAATAGAAAAAAGAAAAGAACCGACCTGAAGGTCGGCCACTACAAATTAAGGCTTGGCGGAATCGGCGGCGGCGGTGATGCGGCCGGAGGTGCGATAGGAGGCGACGATTTTTTCGAAGGCTGGCTGCATGTCGTGGAACAGCGGCTCGATGCACCAGACGGTGACCTTGGTGTAGGTGTTGCCCGACTGGAGGAAGGCGGACAGAAATTCGACGGGGAGGTTGTTGGTCTTCTGGAGATTGCCGCGATAGAAGACCAGGATGGCGGGTTTGCCGTCAATGGTGGCGTTGGAGCGCGACAGCTCCTCGAAATTGGAGAGGGTTCTGCGGACACCGAGCATGGTCAGTTCGCGGTAACTATCCATGGAGCCGGGATATTCCTCCTGGGTGACCATGGCGAAACGCATTTTGTCCTTGGAGCTGAGCCCGACGAGGGTGCTGGGAGCGTTGCGAAGATTCGGGTCGATCAACCAGTCCGGGGGAAGGGTAAGGGAGAATTTGCCGGTGCGATTGATGTATTGCGTGCCAGTCAGGATTTCGTCCATTTTCGGAAGAGGCTGCTTGGCGGACGCGGCTTCGGGGGCTTTGGCGGAAGAGGTATCCGCGAAGCTGATGGTCACAATGTCTACGCGGTTCAACTGCACCTTGCCATAGGAGGTTTCGACTTCGATTTTGTCGGAGGTGATGCCGGTCATGTGGCCGACGATTTTCGTGCCGTCCTTCAGGACAATTTCTTCCGCCAGCGCGGGCAGTGCCGCGGCCGAAAAGAGCAAGCAGATGGCGAGCGACCGTAGCATGGAGCCTCCTGCGCGGCGTGGGGCCGCGTTCCGTCGAGAGATCGTTGGGCGCAGCGTGCGCGCGCCGGTTCGTGAGCCTAATTTTAGGCACCGGGGCGCCGGCGTCGATAGGAGGAAAGTACCAGCGGTCCAAATTCCAAGTAGCGGATTGGGCACCAGAACGGGGGAAGGGAAAGGCAAAAGCGAAAAGGATAACGCAGAGACACAGAGTTCGCAGAGAAGAGGAGAGAAAAACGAAGAAGAGGCACGATTTATCGTGCCCCTACAAGATGGCGCAGGTCAGGTCAGGGTTTTTCGTTCCACCACCAGAGTGGGGGTAGCGGCTTTTGTTGGGGGTAGATCTGGTTGAGGGTGTCGCCCTCGAAGAGTTCGCCGTTTTTCATCACGTATTGGATGGTGTTGGTGTTGTGGATGTCGTCGAGAGGATTTTTGTTGAGGACGACGAGGTCGGCGAGTTTGCCGGGTTCGATCGAGCCGAGGTCCTGCGCGAAGCCCATGGCTTCGGCGCCGCGAAGAGTGGCGGAACGAAGCACGTCGAGATTGGAAGCGCCTCCGGAAGCGAGCGCCCACATTTCCCAGTGATAGCCGAGGCCCTGGAACTGGCCATGGCTGCCGATGCACACGCGGCCGCCCGCCTTGATGAGTTTGGCGTCTTGCGCGGCGAGGCGGGGGAAGGCGAGTTCGTCTTTGCGCGTCCAGATGCGGCGGCGGCGCGTGCGGGCGTCAACGATGTTGTGAGGAAGAAAGCGGCGGACTTTGGGGTCGTCGTGAACTTCGGTGGCTTCGTAGAAATAGTTTTCAGCCCAAGGGCCGCCGTAAGCGACGATCAGCGTCGGCGTGTAGAAGATGCCGGAGCGGGACCAGAACTGGACGGCGTCGTCGAAGAGCGGAGTGATCGGAAGGCTGTGTTCGTTGCCGCTGAAGCCGTCGATGGCGTGGGTGAAGTCGAGCTTCATGTCGAGGGCGCCTTCGGTGGTGGGCATGACGCCTTCTTTTTTGCAGGCCATGACCATCCACTGGCGCTGCTTGCGATTGCCGACGAGATAGGACTTGAGATAAGTGGTGCGATAGAACTGGCGATAGCGGCGAACGACGTCGTCGGCGTCGTCAGCGGATTGGAAATCGGTGTCGGGAAAAACGCCGGGGCCGGTGGAATAGGGGCGCGGGCCGATGATGTCGCCGGTGTCGACGAGATCTTGGTAGGCGAACATGTCGTTGGTGGCGGTTTGGGGATCGCGGCCGGCGGTGACGCCGTAGGCGAGGTTGGCGAGGAAGCTCCAGTTCTGGAGGTCGAGGACGCCGCGGCGGATTTCGGTCCAGTGCGGATGGATGTCGATGAAGCCGGGAACGATGGTCTTGCCGGAGACGTCGATGAGCTTGGCGTCGGCGGGAACGGTGAGGCTGCCGGATTTGCCGACAGAGACGATGCGATTGTCTTTGACGAGGATGTCGGCGTTTTCGATGACGTCGTCGCCGTGCATGGTGATGACGCGAGCGCCGCGGAGGACGGCCTGGCCGGAGGGAGTGTGGCGGGGGAAAGTGAGATTGACGGTGATGATTTCCGGCTTGAGTTTGGGGAGTTTTTTCTTGTCGTCGTCTTTTTTGTCTTTGTCCTTGTCCTCGTCAGCGGAAGTGACAACTTTGGAATTCTTAGTTGATTTTGGTTTTCCGGTGGGTTTGGATTCCGGCTTTTCGTCATCGGCCTTTTTTGGCGCTTCAAATTCCACTTGATCGAGAGGCAGGCGGAAAAAAGTGGAGCCTTCGGCCCAGGTAAGAGTTTTTCCGCCGTCGGCAAAACCCATGTAGTCGCCGCCGACTTCAGTAATTTTGCGGAGTGGAAGGGGAGATTTGGAAACGTCGACGGTGGGAGTTTCGCCGCCGGAGCGCGGAATAGCGAGCAGGTAGACCTGATTGCTGACCTGCGCGAGAGCCCATTTGCCGTCGGGACTGATGCGGACATCGTCGGCGGGATTGCCGTCGGGTTTGTCTGGATCGGGGAACCATGTTTTACCGACGACCTTGATGATGCTGCGGCGGTCGGTGCCGTCGTAGCGGAGAGAGATGAGGCCGGAGTCGGTGTAGATGTAGACGCGTTCAGGCTCCGGACCAAAGTGAGGATGGACGGCGCCGCGCGCGGGGAGAATCAGGTTGGCGTCGCCGCCTTCGGAGGGCAGCCAGATGAGATCGACATTGACAGGAGTGGCGTCCCATTCGTCGAACTGCTCGACGTGGCCCTGGCGAGGGGCGCGGATGGCGACGATGCGCTTGCCGTCGGGAGAAAAATTGAGGTCGCGGTAGTAGGCGGAGACGCGGGTGAGCTGTTCGGGAGCGCCGCTGCCGTCGGAGCGGATTTTCCAGATTTGTCCGCCGTCCTGGGTCCAGGTGACGTAGGCGAGCCACTGGCCGTCGGGGGACCAGGCGGGCATAAATTCGGGCGCGCTTGCGGAAGTGAGACGGCGCGGCAAACCGCCGGGAATGTCCATCACGTAGAGATGCGTGAGGGCGGAGAAGATGAGGCGCTTGCCGTCGGGAGATTGGACGGGCTGCTGGATAAGGCGGAGCTGGACGGGGCCTTCGTCGACGCGGAGGGATAGGCTGAGGTCGGGGCCGAGTTCGCGAGAGACTTTTGCGTTGAAGGGAATTTCGGTGTCGGCGCTGGTGGCGACGTTGATGCGATGGATTTTTCCGCCGTAGGCGGCGACGAGTTCCTTGCCGTCGGGAGTGAAAGCGTAGTTGGGAAGGAAGTCGCGAGTGAAGAGGGATTCCTGGTCGTCGCGCTGGACTGGATATTTGAGCCAGTGCTCCTCGCCGCTTTTGAGGTCGCGAATGCGGAGGCCGGTTTCGGTTTCGACGCGCGTGGCGTAGACGAGGAGATTGCCGTCGGGAGAGATTTCGGGGCGCATGGCGCTGCCGGGCGAGTCAGTGACCGAGTCTTCATCGCCGGTGATGAGATTGCGGCGGATAATCTGGGAGAGCGGAAAGACTACGTTGTAAAAACCTTCGGGATTTTTGCGCGCGGTGTAATAGAGAAAACGGCCGTCTTTGGAGAGCGATGGACCGAGCGCGTTGAGCCAGCGGCGGGGAGAAGTGTCGGCCCTGGTGTGGGACTTGGTGACCTGGACGCCAGCGCCGCCCTTGATGTGGTACATCCAGAGTTCGGCGGCGCCGATGGGGAACTGGGTGAAGCGAGAGGCAACGACATAGTAGCCGTCGGGGGTCCAAGTCGGCGAAGCGAACTCGCTCTGTTCGTCCTGACTGAGTTGCTTGGGATTGGAGCCATCGGCGTCGGCGATCCAGACGTTTTCGGAGCCGCCGCGATCGCTGAGGAAGGCGATTTTTTTGCCGTCGGGGGAAAAGCGGGGCTGAGAGTCGAAGCCCATGCCGGAAGTAAGTTTGCGGGCTTCGCCGCCGGAGAAGGGTATGGAGTAGAGATCGCCGACCAGTTCAAAGATAAGGGTTTTGCCGTCGGGAGAGACGTCGAGGGAAAGCCAGGTGCCTTCGGAGGTTTTGAAGTCGACATTGCGGGAGGGCTTGAGGGGGAGGGGTTGGTCTTTTTTGGCATTTTCCTTCGCGCCTTCGGCGGCGGGTGCTGGTATGGCCAGGATTGCCGCCAGAATTGCGGAGAAGAAGATAGCTTTCATGTGTGCCTCCCGAGGCAGGGCGGTACGTTAGTCTTGCCGGACAGGCCGTGTCAACGAGGATCGACCGGATGAGACGAGATAGATGAGTTCATGGACACAGGCCCCGGCTTTGTTGGTTGGACGCGTAGGAAAGAAAAAGGATAACGCAGAGGCGCCCTTCGCCTAAAACGCCCCGGCAGGCAGAGTACGCAGAGAAAAACGAAGAGCAGAAAACCCAAGAGCACAGGCTAAAGCCTATGCTACCTTGCGCGGATCGGAAGCCCGGCCATTACAACGGATGGCGGATCTGGAGGGGTCAGGGTTTGGGGGCGGGCTTGGCGCCAGATTTGATCATAACTTTGTCGGCTTCGGCTAGGGCTTGGGCGGCGGGGATTTCGGCGCCGGATTTGTCGACGTAGTGGATGTCGAAAGGGCCGTCCATCGAGACAATAGCTGCGCATGGTTTGGAGCCGGAACACTTGTCCTGGTGAATGTGCTTGGCGGGGAGATAGTTGAAGTCGCCGTTGGTGAGGAGAACGGGTTTTTCATCCTTCATGGAGATTTCGAGCAGACCGCTGAGAGGGACCACGCTTTCGTTGATGCTGTGCCAGTGCCAGGGAACGTAGCAGCCGGGGGTGAGCTTGATCTCGACGACGGAAGGACCCGTGTCGGGGTCACCCCGGAGGACGGCTAGCGTTATGCAGTCTGGTGCGCCATGAGCGGGAGCGTATTTCTGAGAAGAGGCTTTGCTGACAATGGGTTTTTCCGGGGTTTCCTGGGCCGGGATTACGCTTACAAGAAAAGTTGAAAAAAGAAAAAGTGCGGGAAGAGATTTCATGAGTGCCTCCGTTTGGTGTCGGGGTACGTTAGTCGGTTTGGAGGAAGAGTGTCAATGGAGATTGCGGAGGACGGAAGAGAATCCAGCAGACGGAGATTCGCGAGTGCGAGAGGCGGCTGGTACTCTGGATGTGGAGTACGAATGAGTGGAGTGCTCCAAGAAAGAAAAAGATAACGCAGAGGCGCAGAGTACGCCGAGATTCGCAGAGGAAGAGCACGGAGCAAGAATGCTGACGATCGCGGCCGGACAATGATCTGTCGCACCTACGGCGCTCTCAATCTTTGAAACGCCTTTCCCAGCGCTTACGCGCTGGGCTAACTTCTGTCGCGCCTCCGGCGCTTGGTGGAAGGAAAAAACCGCACCCTTAAAGGCGAAGGGTGCGGCACCCAGGTATTTAGGAGAGTGGATTTCGTGGCACCGATTATAAGCGCGCAGAGGTTGGGGAAGCGGTTTGGGGCTACGCCGCTGTTCCGGGAGATTTCGTTTACGGTGTCGGAGGGAGACCGGATTGGGATAGTGGGGCCGAATGGATCGGGAAAATCGACGCTGCTGGCGATGCTGGATGGACGCGTGTTGCCGGACAGCGGAGATGTGGCGGTGAGGAAGGGAATGCGGGTCAGCGGTGTGCAACAGATTTCGGAGTATGCGGCGGGGGACACGGTTCGGTCGGTGGTGGACGCTGCGCTGGATCGGGCGAAGGTTGCGGAGGCGGATCGGGCGGGGCGGAAGGCGGAGATTCTGGGGCGGGCGGGATTTGTGGATCTGGAGGCGCGGGCGGATTCGCTCTCGGGAGGTTGGCGGAAGCGATTGGGGATTGTGGAAGCGCTGGTGCAGCGGCCGGACGTGCTGCTGCTGGATGAGCCGACGAACCATTTGGATCTAGCCGGGATCGAGTGGCTGGAGGGTGTGCTGCAGAATGCAGCATTTGCGTGCGTGGTGGTGAGCCACGACCGATATTTTCTGGAGAATGTGGCGACGGCGATTGTGGAGATCAATCCGGTGTATGAGAACGGGACATTTCGCGTGGAGGGAAGTTACAGCACGTTTCTGGAGGGGAAAGAGGCGTACCTGCACGCGCAGAGAAACCGGCAGGAGGCGCTGGAGAACCGGGTGCACACGGAGATTGACTGGCTGAGGCGAGGGCCGAAGGCGCGGACGACGAAATCGAAGGCGCGGATTGATACGGCGCACAAAATGATTGGAGATTTGGCGGAGTTGAATGCGCGGACGCGGACGACGAGCGCGAAGATTGATTTCACGGCGAGCGAGCGGAAGACGAAGCAGTTGATGACGCTGGACGCGGTGACGCACGGGATGGGCGGGCGGACGTTGTTTCGTGACATTCATTTTGTGATTACGTCGGGGATGCGGGTTGGGTTAGTCGGGCCGAATGGAAGCGGGAAGACGACGCTGCTGCGATTGCTGAATGGAGAGAATCGGCCGGAGCAGGGGAGCCTGAAGACCGCGGAGAATTTGAAGATTGTTTATTTCGATCAAAACCGGGAATTGGATCCGGACGTGACTTTGCGGAGGGCGCTGGCGCCGGACAGCGACGCGGTGATTTATCAGGGGCAGGTGATTCATGTGGCGTCGTGGGCGGCGCGGTTTTTGTTTTCCGGGGAGGCGTTGAACCAGAAGGTGGGAAGGCTTTCGGGCGGTGAGCGGGCGCGGGTGCTGATTGCGCAGTTGATGCTGCAGCCGGCGGATGTCTTGTTGTTGGACGAGCCGACGAACGATCTGGATATTCCGACGCTGGAAATTCTGGAGGAGAGTCTGCTGGAGTATCGCGGGGCGCTGGTGCTGGTGACGCATGACCGGTACATGCTGGACCGCGTTTCGACGGTGGTGTTGGGGCTGGATGGATTGGGGAATGCGGAACGGTTTGCGGATTATGGGCAATGGGAGATTTGGCAGCGGGGGAAATTGACGGCGGCGAGGAGTGAAGAGCGTGGGGTTGAGAAGAGCAAAGCGGTTGCGGCTGCTGCGGGATCGAAGAAGAAATTGAATTACAAAGAGACACGCGAGCTGGAGACGATGGAGGAGCGGATTGCGGAGGCGGAGAAGGAGTTGCAGGGGAAGCATGAGTTGCTACTCGATCCGGCGGTGATGAGCGATTCGGTCAGGTTGAGGGAATTGTCACTAGAGTTGGAAGCGGCGCAAGAGAGGATTGATGAGATGTACACGAGGTGGGGGGAATTGGAGAAGAGAAGTAAGTAGTCACGAAGTAAAGAATCGAACAATAAGAGAGCTTAACGCAGAGGCGCAGAGGACGCTGAGAAGAGAAGAGACATCCTGCATTTAGCGCGAAGAGCCCACCCTTACAAACCAAGGGCGGGGCACCCTTCGAGGCTCAGGGTAAACCCTCAAGTTCATTTGTTTGGGCGATGTAACGGTCAGATCGAAGGCAGAAGCGGAGATTTGCGTGATTAGTTGTCGTTCGTGGCGTGGGGTGCCATAATTTCAGACTTACAGTGCGGAAAAGTCCTGGGGATTCTGGCTGAGTGCAGGCGGCCGGACACGGAGCACTGTTCTAGGGGGATTTATGGCGATGCGCGATAGCTGGGTGGAGAAGAGAGAAGCGGCGCAGGCGAACGCGAATGGGTCGCGGAATATGTCGCAGATGCATCTGGCGCGGCTAGGCGTGATTACGGAAGAGATGGAGTACGTCGCAAAGCGCGAGAAGCTGGAACCGGAACTGGTGCGCAGCGAAGTGGCGCGCGGGCGCGCGATTATTCCCGCGAATATCCATCACCGCAATCTGGAGCCGATGGGGATCGGGATTGCGTTCAACTGCAAGATCAATGCGAACATCGGGAACTCCGCGACGACTTCGGAAATTCAGGAAGAGTTGAAGAAGCTGCATCACGCCGTGCATTACGGCGCGGATACGGTGATGGATCTTTCGACCGGCGGAAATATCCCGGAGATCCGGCAGGCGATTATAAATAATTCGCCGGTGCCAATCGGGACTGTGCCGGTGTATGAGGCGATCTCGCGGGTGCGGCGGCCGGAAGACATCACGATTGACCTGATGCTGGAGGTAATTGAGGAGCAGGCGGAGCAGGGCGTGGATTACATGACGATTCACGCGGGCGTGTTGCGCGAGCATGTGCCGCTGGTGCGGAAGCGGATTACGGGGATCGTGTCGCGCGGCGGATCGCTGATGGCGCATTGGATGGAGCACCACAAGAAACAGAATTTCCTGTACGAGAACATCGAGAAGATCTGCAAGATTTTCAAGAAGCATGATGTGAGCTTTTCGTTTGGAGACGGTTTGCGGCCGGGTTGCATCGCGGATGCCAGCGACGAAGCGCAGTTTGCGGAATTGAAGGTGCTGGGCGAGTTGACGAAGAAGGCCTGGGAACACGACGTGCAGGTGATGATCGAAGGGCCCGGGCACATTCCGCTGGACAAGATCAAGGAGCAGGTGGACAAGGAGATGGAATGGTGCCATGAGGCGCCGTTTTACACGCTGGGGCCGCTGGTGACGGACATTGCGCCGGGGTACGACCACATTACGAGCGCGATCGGGGCGGCGATGATCGGGTGGCACGGCGCGTCGATGCTGTGTTATGTGACGCCGAAAGAGCATTTGGGATTGCCGAATCCTGAGGATGTGAAGCAGGGCGTGATCGCTTACAAGATTGCAGCGCATGCTGCAGACGTGGCTCGGCACCGGCCGGGGGCGCGGGATCGGGACGATGCGTTGAGCTATGCGCGGTTTTTGTTTGACTGGAACAAGCAGTTTGAGTTGTCACTGGATCCGGCGACGGCGAAGGCGATGCACGACGAGAATCTGCCGGATGATTTTTATAAAGAGGCGAAGTTTTGTTCGATGTGCGGGCCGAAGTTCTGCTCGATGAACATTACGCAATTGGCGGAAGCGGAGAGCGGGAAAGACCAGGCGGAGCGGAAGCAGAAGTTCGCGGAATTGCTGGTGAAGGTGCAGGGCGCGGGAGCGTAAAGCAGACGTTTTCTCGGTGTCGTATGTAGCGCTGGCTTTTATGCCAGGGCTTCTGGGCGTCAGTGCCTCGCCGCGAAAGATGCAGAGTATGGGTAATCCTCCGCGCGCTGGGTTAGTCCGGCGCGAACCGGATTTAGCAGGATGTATTCAGCGGTTTTCGAGAAATCTTCAGCGGTCCGCAAGATGTGATCAAAAAAAGAGGTTTGCCAGAGGATTTTTCCGGTTTTTGTCCGGGAATGAAACGTAGTTTTGTGTTTGAACGTTTTTACGAAGGATAGGAGGTCCGAGGAGGAAGAGTCGCCCTGAAGCAAGATGTGTATGTGATCAGGCATCAGGCAATAGGCGCGGAGGGTAAAGGATTGCTCGATGGCAATTTGTCGGAGCGAATCAAGGACCCACATCGCAATGCGATGGGAGCGGAAATGGGGGATGCGATCACGCGTGCAGAGAGTGAGAAAATAAGTTCGAAGGCCCAGGTAATGCGCCTTGGGTAGGCGGATCGGTTTGTGGAATCGTTGGGCGGAGTCGAGAGGGGATGGCATATGTGATTACCAGTAAGGAAGTTTACGGTATAGTTAGAGAAGGGAGAAGAGGGCCCGGCGGGAGCCGGGCCGCGCTGGCATAAAAGCCAGCGCTACAATGATTGGAGCGTTTGTGGGCGAGATTGGTAATTTGAGTCGCTGCCTCGAAAGGCGGCCGCTACAACGGGCGGGCTAGCAAGGTAACGGGTGCATTAGATTTGTTTGTGGGCATTGGCATTTTGGTTGAAACGCTTCAGGCTAGTCCTCGTTTTCTTCCTTCATCTGCTAAGTTGGGACCAAGAACGCCACAACAGGGATACTTAATCGAGAGCTGCGGCCGATCGGCTGCGGCAAAACTGCATGAATGCGCCGGGCTCCATCTACGATGTGCTGGTGGTTGACGACTCGCCGGTTTACCGGAAACTGGTCGAACAGGTGCTGGAGTCGCAGCCGTTCCGTTTGCACTTTGCGCGGAATGGGAAAGAGGCGCTGCAGTTGATTGAGGAGTTTTCGCCTTCAATTGTGGTGACAGACTGGATGATGCCGGACTTGTCTGGCCCGGAATTGTGCCAGAGGATTCGCGCGGATCAATCTCGCCTGTATACGTACATCATCCTGATGACCAGCAACACGGAAAAGGGAAATGTGGTAAAGGGACTGCAGGCGGGGGCGGACGATTACCTGGCGAAGCCGTTTGATCCGGGGGAGATGCTGGCGCGGATCGGGGTGGGACGGCGGATCATTGATTTGAACCGGGAGCTTGCGGCAAAGAGCCAGAAACTGGAAGAGGCGGCGAGGACGGATCCTCTGACGGGATTGCCGAACCGGAGGGCGATCGAAGAGTGGGCGTTCAAGCAGTTGCGAGGGGCGGCGAGGCACGGGTTTTCGTTGTGGGTGGTGGTGGGAGACATTGATTCGTTCAAGACGATCAACGACAGTTTCGGGCATCACGCGGGAGACATCGTGATCAAGACATTTGCGGATTTGTTGAAACGGATTACGCGTGCTTCGGATATTTGCGGGCGGCTGGGCGGAGATGAATTTTTGATGGTGATGACGCATGTGGAATCCGGGCAGATTGAGGCGACGGTGAACCGGTTCCGGGAACAGTTTGCGGCGCTATCGTTTCCGTTTCAGGGGCAAAGCGTCAGTGTGACCTCGAGTTTTGGAATTGCCGGAAGCGCCGGGAAAGAGATGCCGGAGTTTGGCGCGTTGGTGCGGAAGGCAGATCAGATGCTGTATGAAGCGAAGCGGGCGGGGCGAAATACGGTGCGCGTGAGCTATCCCCAGACGTAGGGCGGACATTCCACTTTTGAATACGGCGCTGGCCGCTTCCTGAAAATTATGGTAGTAGTGCGGTGCGAGGAATTTTTTGCGCGCAGGAATGTTGTGTGCGGAAGGCCGCTAAGCGAAACGAAAAGGTGGGGCGATGGGATTTTTGAGCGAAGGCGTGGCGGTGATAACGGGCGCGGGGTCGGGGATGGGGCGATGTCTGGCGCAGCAGTTGGCGGGGATGGGGGCGTCGCTGGCGATTTCGGACGCGGACGAGAAGGGATTGGCGGAAACGGCGAGGCTGTTGGGTTCGCCGAGGGGGAAAGTGACGCAGCATATTGTGGATGTGTCGGATGAGGCGCGGATGAAGGGGTTCGCGGAAGAGGTGGCGGCGCAGCACGGGCGGGCGACGATGCTGTTTAATAATGCGGGAGTGGCGGTGTTGGGGAAGTTTGAGGAACTGTCGCTGGAAGATATCCGGTGGTTGACGGAGATTAATTTTTGGGGAGTGATTTACGGGGTGTTTTATTTTATGCCGCTGCTGAAGAAGGAGCGGCGGGCGCACATCGTGAATACGTCGAGCGTTTTCGGGCTGGTGGGGGTGGTGGGACAGACGGCGTATTGCGCGAGCAAATTTGCGGTGAGGGGATTTACCGAGTCGCTGCGGCATGAGATGGAGGGGACGAACATTTTTGTGACCAGCGTGCATCCCGGAGGTATCAAGACGGCGATCGCGAAGAGAGCGCGGCTGGGGGCGCGCGCGAAAGAGAGTTTGTACGATGCGAGCGTTACGCGGTTTGACCGGGTGGCGATTACGACGGCGGAGGACGCGGCGGCGAGGATTTTGAGGGGTGTGGAGAAATATGAGCAGAGGATTCTGATTGGAAGGGATTGCAAGATGGCGGACATTCTGGTCCGGTTGAAGCCTGTGGGGTATTGGAAGATGGTGGGGAAAAAGATTCAGGATCCGGATATGAAGAGGTAAGAAGTGGGCCGCAATATTTTGACGGGGGATGATGTGGGGAATATACTGCGCGGGTGGAAGTTGGCGAAATTGATGCGTGAGCGGGACGGAAGAGAGAGAAGAAACTGAACGCAGAGCAGACCTGCGTTACATTTGGGAAAGAAGAGAAAAGCGCCCGCCTCGGAAGGCGGCCGCTACAAGGGCTAGAGGCAGGAATGGCTGTGCCACTGGCGGAGGGCCTAGACGATGGCGTTTGTTAGGGCGGTGAAGGTGGGGGAAGTTCCTGCGGGGACGATACGGGAGTTGCAGGTGGAGGGGAAAGCGGTGGCGGTGGCCAACGTTGGCGGGAAGATTTATGCGATTAATAACACCTGCCTGCACCGCGGTGGGCCGTTGGGAGAGGGTTCCTTAGAGGGAAATGTGGTGACTTGCCCATGGCATGGGTGGCAGTTTGACGTGACGAACGGAAAAGCGGTGCAAAACCCGGCAGAGGGAGTGGCGTGTTACCAGGTCGAGGTGCGAGGAGAGGACGTTTTCGTTGACCTGGGCTGATGTAAGGAAGGGCTTCGGTATTCCTGTAGAATCCACGTAACATTAAGAAAGTAAGGAAGTTGCAATAAATTGAGCGTTCGGGGCTCGGAATTTTTCGGGTTTTGCACACAGAACGGCCTCTATCCCTCACATTTTGTTTGGTTTTCCTTGTTCGAGCGTGTATATTTTCCCCGGCTTTAGGTGAAGATGGCGAATTCGACTCCGCAGACACGACATTATTGGATCTTCAGCACCGACCCGCATCGCTATCACTGGGACACGCTTTTTGTTAAAGGCAAAGAAATGTGGCACGGGGCGGGTTCGAAACCCGATGCGATCCGTGCGTTGAAGCAGGTGAAGCGAGGGGACCGCGTGCTGTGCTACCACTCCGCACCGGAGCGTTCGCTTTATTCGATCGCGGAAGTAACGCGCGACCCGTATCCCGACCCGCATGATCACAAAGGGAAAAATCTGGTGGCAGACTTGCGGGCGTTTGAGAAATTGCCACGGCCGGTGACGCTGGCGGAGATGCGCGGGAATCCGGCGGTGAGAAAAGCGAAGCTGCTTAAGAATGTGCGGCTGATTATTTCTTCGATCAGCGAGGCGGAGTATCTGGAGCTTCTGAGGATGGCGGGGATAGTGGCTACGCCGGGAGTTCCGTTGCCCTGAGGGCAGCAATTCTCCGCGCGGGAAGGCGGCCTAGAGCCGCCCCTAGGGGCTCGGGTGTGCTTCCTCTGCGAGTACGCGTCCACCTAAAGGTGGACGCTACGCGAGCTTAAACCGCAGGCTGTGCGTCCAATGACTAGGGTTGTGTTCGAGGGAAAACCAATGAAAAGCAGATGGGATCGGGGAGTAGCACTGCTGGTGCTTCTGACAGGGTTGGTGTGTGTTTGCCGGGCGAGCGGGCAGGAATATCCCGTGGCGACCAAGACGCTGAAGAACGGGATGAAGATTCTGGTGCAGACGGACCATAGCATTCCGAACGTGGCGCTGTACACGTTTTACAAGGTGGGATCAAGGAACGAGCGGCCGGGGACGACCGGGCTGTCGCATTTTTTCGAGCACATGATGTTCAACGGGGCGAAGAAATACGGGCCGGGCGAGCTGGACAAGACGATGGAGTCGAATGGTGGGTCGAATAATGCGTATACGACGCGGAATGTGACCGTGTATCAGGACTGGTTTCCGCGAACTGCGCTGGAACTGATTTTTGATATTGAAGGGGATCGGATTCGAGATTTGAGCTTTGACCCAAAGAAGATTGAAAGCGAGCGCGGGGTGGTGGCGAGCGAGCGGCGAAGCAGCGTGGACGGCCAGAACGAAGGGGTGCTGGACGAACAACTTTGGGCGACGGCATTTATCGCGCATCCCTACCAGTGGCCGGTGGTGGGATGGATGAGCGACATCGAGCACTGGACGATGGAGGATTTGAAGCATCACTTTGAAATGGGATATTCGCCGAGCAACGCCACGATGGTGATTGCCGGGGATGTGACGCCGGAAGAGGTGTTCGCGCTTGCGGAGAAGTACCTGGAACCGATTCCATCGCATGCGCCGCCGCCACCGGTGACGACGATGGAACCCGAGCAGTCTGGAGAGAGACGGCTGGTGGTTCGGAAGAGCGCGGAATTGCCGCTGCTGATGATTGCGTACCACGTGCCGCAGACGAACAACCCGGATTTTTACGCTCTGAACGTGATGCGGTCGATCTTGTTTCAGGGAGAAAGCTCGCGGATGTACCAGCGATTGGTGGATAAGGATCAGATCGCACTGGACGTGGAGTCGGAGTCGGACAACGCGTTTGACCCGACGCTGTTGCTTTTCGTGGCGCAACCGAAGCAGGGCGTGGACCCGGCGGCGTGCGAGAAAGCGATTTACGAAGAGGTGGAGCGGTTGCAGAACGCGCCGGTTGCGGATCGGGAGCTGGAGAAGGCGAAAAATTTCCGGCTGGCGGAGTTTTACCGGCAGGTGCGGACAATCAATGGAAGGGCGAACACGCTGGGGACGTATGAAGTGTTTTTCGGGGATTACCGGAAATTGTTTGACGCGGCAAAGAATTACAGCGCGGTGACAAAGGAAGATGTGCAACGGGTGGCGAAGCAATATTTTGGAGCGAAGAATCGGACGGTGGCGACGCTGGTGCCGGAGAACGAGGAGAAGGGCAAGCCATGAGGGATGAGATTGTGTTGAATAGGGAGTTCAAAGGCGAAAAGCAGATCCCTCACCCCGCGAAGGGCGCGGGGATTCGGGATGACATGTCCGGAAATGCGGGAGACTCGATGGGCTTGCCAGCAGGATGCCGGCGCTACCTAGGAGCGCGATTGGCGCTTGTGGTTGCGCTGTTGATGGGGGCGTCGAGCACTTGGGCGCAGAAGCTGCAGATGCCGGCGCACGAGAAGGTGGTGCTGAAAAATGGATTGACGGTGCTGCTGCTGGAAAAGCATAGCGTGCCAATGGTGAGCGTTGCGGGGATCGTGAAGGCGGGAGGGTTGGCAGATCCGGCGGGGCAGGAAGGGCTGGCGTCGACAACTGCGGGATTGTTGCGGAAGGGAACGAAGACGCGGACGGCGCAGCAGTTTGCCGGTGACATTGATTTTATCGGCGGAAGTTTCGAGGCGGATGCGGGGGCGGATTATTCAAGCTTCGCGGCGGAATTTCTTTCAAAGGACACGGCGAAAGGGCTGGAATTGGTGTCCGACGCGTTGCTGCATCCGACGTTTCCGCAGTCGGAAGTGGACAAGCTGCTGGCGCAGTCGGTGGACGGGGTGAAGGCGGCGAAGGACAGCGCGCGAGACGTGATTTTCGAATACTACGAGGGCTATCTCTACAATGGGAAAGGCTACGGGCGGCCAACGGGCGGGGATGAAAATTCACTGAAGAAGATTCAGCGCGACGCGATTGTGAAGTTTTACGACAGTTATTACACGCCGGGAAATACGATTCTGGCGGTGACCGGGGATTTCAACCCGGCGGAGATGAAAAAGAAGATTGAGGAGAGTTTTGGGGCGTGGCCGGGGAAGGCGGCGCCGGCGGTGAAAGCGGAAGCGGCCGGCCCGGTGAAGGGAGTGCGGCTGTTGCTGGTAAACAAGGGGGACGCGACGCAGACGTATTTTGTGATCGGGAATGTGGGAATTTCGGCTACCGATCCGGACCGGGTGGCGATCGAGGTGGTCAACACGGTGTTTGGATCAAGGTTTACGTCCATGCTGAACGAGGCGCTGCGGGTGGAATCGGGATTGTCGTACGGGGCGACTTCGTTTTTCTCGCTACAGAAGGAGCCGGGGCCGTTTGCGATGTTCAGTTTTACGCGGAACGAAACGACGGGGAAAGCAATCGAGATGGCGTTGGAGGTTCTGAAGAAGCTGCACACGAACGGGATTACCGCGGAACAGTTGAGCTCGGCGAAGAGCTATATCAAGGGGCAGTTTCCGCCGACGATGGAAACTTCGGGGCAGCTGGCGCGGCTGATTGCGAGGCATGAATTTTTGGGATTGGACGACAACGAGGTGAACCAGTTCGAACAGCGGATCGATGGAGTGACGCCGGAGATGGCCAAGCAGGTGATTGCGAAGCATTTTCCGCTGGAGAATTTGACGTTTGTGCTGGCGGGGAAGAGTTCGGAGATCGCGCCGATGGTGAAGAAATTCACGGAGAAGATGGATGAGAAGGAGATTTCGGCGCCGGGGTTTTGGAGCGGGGCGAAATAGTTAGCGCGAGTACGAAAGCAAGAGGGAGGGGCCCTTCGGAGATACTCAGGGCAAGCGAGCCCCTCCCCTACAAAGAGTTCGGGGCCACATCAAGGTGGCCGATACTGGATGGGGGCATCGAATGCGGAAATACTTTGGGTGGTTGATTGTGGTTGGGCTGCTGGTTTGCGCGAATGTGGCAGCGGGGGCAGATTCGCCGTTGCTGTTGCAGCAGCCAACGATTTCGAAGAGTGAGGTGGTGTTTGTTTACGGCGGATATTTGTGGAGGGCGCCGCGCGATGGCGGAGATGCGCGGCAATTGACGACGGGAGGGCATGAAACGCATCCGTCGTTTTCACCGGATGGAAAATGGATCGCATTCACGGGGGAGTATGACGGGAACGCCGATGTGTACGTGATGGCGGCGGAGGGCGGCTCGCCAAAGCGGCTGACGTGGCATCCGGACGCGGACGTTGTGGCGGGGTGGACGCCGGACGGAAAGAAGATCCTGTTTAGTTCCGGGCGAGAGGCTTATGCGGATTTCAACCGGCTTTACACGGTGGCGGTGGAGGGAGGCGTGCCGGAAGTTCTTCCGATGTGGCGGGCGGAAACTGGTTCGTATTCGGGGGACGGGTCGCACCTTGCGTATGTGCCGAATCTGAAGTGGCAGGCGGCGTGGAAGAGGTACCGCGGCGGACAGACGACACCGATTTATGTCGTTTCGCTGCGGGACCTGAAGTTGACGAAAATTCAGCGTGAAAATTCAAACGATTCGAGTCCTGTGTGGTTTGGCGAGACGATTTATTTTCTTTCGGATCGCAACGGGCCGGTGAGCCTGTTTGCCTACGACACGAAGTCGCAGGCCGTGAAGCAGGTAGTGGAAAACAAGGGACTGGATCTGAAATCGGTTTCGGCGGGGCCTGACGCGCTGGTGTACGAGCAGTTCGGCGGATTGTACCTGGTGGATCCGAAATCGGGGAACGCGAAGCATATCGAAGTGCGGGTGAACGGAGACCTGCCAGCGACGCGGGCGCATTGGGTGAAAGCGGCAGACAAGATATTGAACGCAGGAATTTCGCCGACCGGGCAGCGCGCGGTGTTTGAAGCGCGCGGGGAAATTCTGACGGTGCCGGCAGAGAAAGGGAGTATCCGGAACCTTACGCGGACGGTGGGAGCGGCGGAACGCGACCCGGCGTGGTCTCCGGACGGGAAGTGGATTGCGTTTTTTTCGGATGAATCGGGGGAGTATGCGCTGCACCTGGTGGATCAGAGCGGCCTGGGCGAGGTGAAGAAGATCAGCCTGGGGAATCCGCCTTCTTATTTTTATGGGCCGGTGTGGTCGCCGGACAGCAAGAAGGTTGCGTACACGGACAAGCGACTGAATCGCTGGTATGTGGAGATCGAAAAGGGCTCGCCGGTGAAGATTTCGGCGGAGAAGTACGAGGATCCGGGAGGATTTTCGACGGGGGCCTGGTCGCCGGACAGCAAATGGGTGATCTACGACAAATACCTGGAGAACCATCTGCACGGGGTGTTTGTGTATTCGGTGGAGAGCGGAAAAGAGACGCAGATTACCGATGGCACGGCGGATTCGCGTTACCCGGTGTTCGACCGGGATGGAAAGATCGCTTATTTCGCGGCCAGCACGGATGTGGGGCTGACGGCGGGATGGCTCGATCTTTCGAGTTTCCAGCACCCGTTGACGCGGAGTGTCTACGCGATTGTGTTGAAGAAGGGCGATGCGAATCCAGTAGAGCCGCAGAGCGACGAAGAGAAGGCCGGGAAAGAGGAAAAGGGAAAAGACGGAGACAAGGATAAAGATAAAGACAAGGATAAGGATAAAGCGAAGGGCGGGGGCAAGGAGGGAGAAAAGGAAAAAGGGAAAGACGGGGAGAAGAAGGAAGAGGTTGCGGCGGTCACGATTGATTTTGAAGGAATCACCCAGCGAGTGGTGGCGTTGCCGATCCGGGCGGCGAATTATGTGCAACTGGATGCCGGAAAGGCGGGAGTGCTGTTCCTTGCGGAAATCGTGGATGTGCCGCGGTTTGAGGAGCCGACGCTATTCTCGGTGGCAAAATTTGAGTTGAAGACGAGAAAGACGGAACCGTTTACGAGTGGGGTGAGCGCTTTTGCGGTTTCTGCAAACGGGGAGAAGGCGCTGTTCCGACAGGGGCCGCCACAGAGCACCGCGTGGATCATCGCCGGCACAGCCGCTGCGCCGAAAGCAGGCGAAGGCGCGCTGAAACTTGGAGAGATGGAGGTTTATGCGGATCCTCGGGCGGAATGGGATCAGATGTACCGGGAGACGTGGCGGATTCAGCGCGACTTTTTCTATGACCCAGGCTTGCATGGGCTGAATTTGAGCGGGACTGAGAAAAAATATCGAGCGTACCTGGCTGGGGTTGGGGGCCGCGCGGATCTGAATTATTTGTTCACCGAGATGCTGGGGGATATCACTGTCGGGCACATGTTCATCGGCGGCGGGGATGTGCCGAAGCCGAACCAGGTGAAAGGCGGATTGCTGGGCGCGGATTACAGAGTGGAGAACGGACGGTACCGATTTGCGCGCATTTACACCGGTGAAAACTGGTATCCGATGCTGCGGGCGCCGCTGACGCAGCCGGGAGTGGATGCGAAGGCCGGAGACTACCTGATTTCGGTGAATGGACGAGAAGTGCATCCGCCGGAGAGCGTATACAGTTTTTTTGAGAATACCGCGGGGAAACAGATCAAGATCAAGATCGGGCCGAACGCGGACGGCAAGGATGCGCGGGAAGTTACGGTGGTGCCGGTGGACGATGAATTTCCGCTGCGCAACCGAGCGTGGGAGGAAGATAACCGGCGCAAAGTGGACGAACTGAGCGGCGGGAAATTGGCGTACGTGCACGTGCCGGATACGGCCGTGGGCGGGTGGACCAATTTCAACCGGTTCTACTTCGCGCAGACGGGGAAGCAGGGAGCGATCATTGACGAGCGGTATAACCACGGGGGAGAGATCGCCGACTATATTATTGATGTGTTGAAGCGGCCGCTGCGGAATTGCGCGATTTCGAGGGAGGGCGAGAAGTTTTGTTCGCCGCTGATGCAGATTTACGGGCCGAAGACGATGATCATCAACGAAATGTCGGGATCGGGCGGCGATGCGCTGCCGTGGATGTTCCGGCAAGACGCGGTAGGACCCTTGGTGGGGACGCGGACCTGGGGCGGGTTAGTGGGAATATACGGTTACCCGCGGCTGCTGGACGGCGGGCGGGTGACCTCGCCAAGGGTGGCGATTTATGGGCTGCATGGGGATTGGGAAGTGGAGAACCGCGGAATCGCGCCGGATATCGAGGTGGAGAATGATCCGGCGTCGGTGGCGGCGGGGCACGACGCGCAACTGGAGAAGGCGGTGCAGGTGACGCTGGAAGCGTTGAAGAAGAATCCAGTGGCGATACCGGATCATCCGGCATACCCGAATTATCAGAAGAAGTGAGATTGGAAGCGCAGAGAAGATTCGGATTTAACACAGAGCGCACAGAGGGCGCTGAGCAGAGGCTGGCTTAAAAGACCAGCGCTACATTGGGGAAAGAAGAGAAAGGGCGAAGGAGCGGCTCGCGGACTCGCCGGGGCACGATTTATCGTGCCCCTACAAGGATTGGGTAAGGATTGGGTTGAGATGCCGGAATTGCCGGAAGTGGAGACGCTGGCGCGGGGGTTGCAGCGGGAGGTTGCGGGAAGCCGCGTGCTGAGCGTGGAGCTGGGGAAGACGGAGTTTATGGATAACCCCGCGGAAATTGAGCGGGAGTTGCCGGGGACGCAGATTCGAAGGGTGGAGCGTTACGGTAAGTTTATGTTGTTGTGGTTGGAGCGGGCTGTGGGGGCAGGGGGCGGCGCGCAAGAATCGGCGCTCCTGGTGCATCTTGGAATGACCGGCACAATGGTGCCGAGACCGGCGAGCGAACCGCGAGCGAAACACACGCACCTGGTGGCGCAGCTCGAAGATGGCCGGGAGCTTCGTTACATTGATCCGCGGAGATTTGGGCGGATTGCGTGGCTGGCGGGGGAGAAGCTGCGGGAGGAGTTGTTGCGGTTTGGGGCCGACCCGTTGCTGATATCGGCGGAGGAGTTTGTGCAGCGCATTCGCGGGCGGCGGGCGCGGATCAAGGCCATGCTGCTGGACCAGGGAGTGCTGCGCGGGGTGGGGAATATTTATGCCGATGAGAGTTTATGGAAGGCGAGGATTCATCCGGCACGGATTGGCGCGCGGCTGACCGTGGAAGAAGCCAGAACGCTGCACGGAGCGCTGCAGCAGATTCTTAAAAAGGCGATTGTTTTGCGCGGGTCTTCGATTTCGGACTTTCTTGACGCTGAGGGAGAGCCGGGAGAGTATCAGCTGCACCACAAGGCGTACGGGCGGGAAGGGAAGGCTTGCTACCGCTGCAAGACGCCGATCCGGCGGATTGTAGTGGCGGGGCGGAGCAGCTTTTTCTGCCCGAACTGCCAGAAGGCGCCGCGGGGGATGAAAAGCAGGCGGGGAATGAAACCGGTTCCGCGGGGTGGTACGTCTAAGGGGGCAGCGAAGGTTGCCGCAGGGAAGGGCTGAACTGCCCGGAGCGTGAGAAACAGTTCAAATCCAGAAAGACGCAACCCAACAGGGGAGAGTGCGATGAATAAGAATCACAAAGCCATCGGTGTGGCCGGGTTGGCGCTGTGCTTCATGGTTGGCCGGGCCTGGACGGCGCGGGCAGCGAACGAGGAAACGAATCCCGTCGCGGCGGCGGACGCGAAGATATTGAGCGAGATCCACGATCACAGCGAGTTGATGGACAACCTGGAGTATTTGTCGGATGAGATCGGGCCGCGGTTGACGGGTTCGCCGCAGCTGAAACGGGCGAACGACTGGACCGCGGAAATGTTCAAGAAATACGGGCTGACAAACGTGCATCTGGAGGCTTACACGATTCCGCACGCGTGGGAGCGTGGAAAAGCGAGTGCGCGAATCGTTGCTCCGGCGGAGCATCCGTTGACGATCGCTTCGGCGGCGTGGGCGCCGAATACGAAAGGGAAAGTGCGCGGGCCGGTGGTTTATTTCGATGCAAAAAGCATCGATGATTACGGGAAGTTCAAGGGGAAGCTGAAGGGCGCGATCGTAATTTTCCAGGAGCCGCGGCCGCTTTCGCCGGCGCGGGTGATTGATCAGAACGCGGAGATTTACCATCCGATGGAAGAGCCGCCGCCACCGGTGGGGCAGCCCGGGGCCGCGGATCCTTATGAAAAATATATGCGGGCGGCAAAAGAGCGTTCGGCGTTTCTGAAGGATGAAGGAGTGGCGGCGGTATTACGCGACGCGAACAAGCAGCACGGGCTGTTGAACATGACGGATGGCACGACGGAGCCATTTCAGATGGGGCTGCTGCCGACGGCATTTATTACCGGTGAGGGCTACCGGATGATTTACCGGATGCTGAAGAAGGGTCCGGTGGAGATGGAGATTGAAATTTCGAACTCGCTGTCGAAGAAGCAGGTGGAGGTGTACAACACGGTTGGCGAGATTCGCGGGACGGAGAAGCCGGACGAAGTTGTGATTCTTGGCGCGCACCTGGATTCCTGGGACCTGGGAACGGGGAGCACGGACAACGGAACGGGATCGATGGCGGTGCTGGAAGCAGCGCGGACGCTGGCGAAACTGGAATTGAAACCGAAGCGGACGATCCGGTTCATTTTGTTTACGGGAGAAGAGCAGGGGTTGATTGGGTCGAAGGAGTACATCAAGGCGCACAAGAGCGAGTTGGGGAAGATTTCGGGGGCGCTGGTTCACGACAGCGGAACCGGGCGAGTGCTGGCAATCGGGCTGCACGACAATTACCAGGACCGGCAGATTGTGGATCAGATCATCGCGCCGCTGGGCGAGTTGAAGATGCTGGAGCCGACGACGGCGCGGGAGTATGGAACGGACAGTTTGTCGTTTGACGAAGTGGGAGTGCCGGGATTCTGGTGCGCGCAGGACATTGCGGAATATTTCAAGACGCACCACAGCCAGTCCGACACGTTCGACAAAGTATGGAAGGACGACATCAATCAGGGTGCGCAGGTGCTGGCGGCGTGGGCTTACAGTACGGCGCAATTGCCGGATATGCTGCCGCGACGGCCGCTGCCACCGGTTGCGCCGGCCGGGCCGAGACTCGAGAAGCCGAAGACGGATCCGATCGAGGAGACGGACAAGAAGATCATCGAGCAGGTGAAGGGCGACGCGGAACAATTGAAGGCCGACCTGACGTACCTGACGACGCAAATTGGACCGCGGCTTACGGGATCGCCGCAACTGGATCGGGCGAGCCATTGGACACAGGAGCAGTTCAAAGGGCTGGGAATGGAGAATGCGCACCTGGAGAACTGGAGCATTGCGAATAGCTGGATGCGCGGGCCCGCCACGGGGCGGATTGTTTCGCCGGCGGTGCACGAACTGACGCTGGCGAGCGCGGGTTGGTCGCCCGCGACGAATGGGACCGTGAAGGGCGAAGTGATCGGGGTGGATGCGGAGAAAATCGAGGATCTGGAGAAGTACAAGGGGAAGCTCGGCGGAAAGGTCGTGATTGTGACGCGGCCGCGGGAGATGGAAGCGCCGGGCAATCCAATGCTGACGCCGTTCGGGCAGTCCGCAGGTCCGCTGAATCACGCGAAGAATCAAGGGAATTTTGATTTTCGGGCTTATATGCAGATGCGCGCGGCGCTGACGAAACTGATGACCGAGGAAAAAGCGCTGGCGCTGATTTCCGGTTCGGAGAAGATGTATGGGCTGATGAATATGTCCACGGCTTCGCGGGAGTATCAGCCGGCGGCGTTTTCATCGGCTTACCTGGAGCGCGAAGATTATCTGCTTCTCTGGCGGATGCTGGACGCGGGTACGCCGGTGCAGGTGGAGCTGAATTTGCAAGGGTCGTTCAGCGGGAAACCGGTGGAGGTGTACAACACGGTGGCGGAGATTCGCGGGACGGAGAAGCCGGATGAGGTGGTGATTCTGGGTGCGCATCTGGATTCGTGGGATCTGGGCACGGGAGCGACGGACAATGGAACGGGTTCGATGGCGGTGCTGGAGGCGGCGCGAGCTTTGCAGAAGCTGGGAGTGAAGCCGAAGCGGACGATCCGGTTCGTGCTGTTCACGGGAGAAGAGCAAGGGCTGAATGGTTCGAAAGCGTACGTGCAGGCGCATAAGGACGAACTCAACAAAATTTCGGGAGTGCTGGTACACGATACAGGAACGGGAAAGGTGCTGACGATCGGGTTGATGGGGAATTACAACGTGCGTGAGACGATGGATCGCGTGTTGTATCCAATGGCGGAGCCGCTGGGGATTATGGAACCTACACTGCGGAGCGAAGGTGGATCGGATCACGTGCCATTTGACGCCGTGGGTGTGCCGGGGTTCTGGTGCGTGCAGGAAGTGGCGGACTACGAGAAGATGCACCATTCGCAAGCGGATGTGCTGGACCATGTGCGGTGGGAGGATTTGACGGAGGGTGCGCAGGTGCTGGCGGTTTTTGGGTATAACGTGGCGGAGCTGCCGGAACTGCTGCCGCGGAAGCCCGTGAAGCGAGAAGAAACGAAGTAACGAAGCAATGAGGTAACGAAGTAAGGAAAGAGCGGACGAGGCGATGCGAGTGGTGGCGCAGCGGGTGAGCCGCGCGAAGGTGACGGTGGAGGGGCGGGTCACGGGAGAGATCGGGCCGGGGCTACTGATTCTGCTTGGAGTGGGGATGGAAGATACGTCGCAGGTGGCGGGGGCGATGGCGGAGAAGGTGGCCAACCTGCGGATTTTCGAGGACGAGCAGGGAAAGATGAACCGGTCGCTGCTGGACGTGAAGGGAAGCGCGCTGGTGGTTTCGCAATTTACGTTGTACGGGGATGCGCGGGGGCAAAGGCGGCCGAGTTATATTGCGGCGGGGCCGCCGGAGCTGGCGAAGAAGTTGTACGAAGAGTTTTCGGAAGCGCTGCGCGGGCTGGGAATTTTTGTGGGCAACGGGATTTTTCAGGCCATGATGTCCGTGGAGTTGGTGAATGAAGGCCCGGTCACCATTTTGCTGGACTCGGAGAAGACATTTTAGAGAAGTGGCCAGCGACCAGTGGCCAGTAAACAGCGTAGCGGAGACAGGCTAAAGCCTGTGCTACCGGTGGACCGTGAAGTTCACGGGCAGGAGTGCCTGTGCCACAGGGTGGTTGCCGATGCCGACGAGACGAATTAGGAAAAATCCCGGAGGCATACGGGTGGCGGAGTGGAATGTTAAGAGCGTAGTGGCGGAGCTTCGGCGGCTGGGAACGAAGCGGAATGTGGAAGGGATGGCGCGGTATGGAATACGCGCCAAGAAGGTTTTCGGAGTTTCCAAACCAAAACTGGATGCGTTGGCGAAGAGGATAGGGAAGAATCACGCCCTGGGGCTGAAGTTGTGGTTGACGGGAATCCAGGATGCGAAGATTCTGGCGGGATTGATCAGCGAGCCGGAGAAGGTGACGGGCACGCAGATGGAATTGTGGGTGCGGGATTTTGACAATTGGGACAGCTGCGATGGGACGTGCTGCCACCTTTTTGTGTTTGCAGGTGCGGCGTGGGAGAAGGCGTTTGCGTGGACGCAGCGGAAGGACGAGTTTCAGAAGCGCGGGGGGTTCGCGCTGGCGGCGTATCTTGCGTATCGGGACAAAAGTGCAGGGGATTCGAAATATCGGAAATTTCTGAAAGTAATTGAGCGGGAAGCGGAGGACGAACGGAATTTCGTGAGGAAGGCCGTGAACTGGGCGCTGCGGAATATTGGGAAACGGAATTTGAGATTGAATCGGGCGGCGATCAGCACTGCGAAGCGGCTGCGAGAGAAAGAGTCACGCGCGGCGCGGTGGATTGCGGCGGATGCGCTACGCGAGTTGGAAGGCGAGGCGGTGCAGGCACGTCTGCGCGGAAAAGGGAAGAAGAATGATGGGGTCACCAATGGCTGAGGTTCGCATACGTCGGGCGCGTTCGGCCGATGCGAAGAGGGTTGCGGAACTTTCCGGGCAGCTGGGGTATCCGGCGACGGAGAAGCAGATGAAGGGGCGATTGCGGGAAGTTATCAAGGATAAGGATGCGGCGTGTTTTGTTGCGGAATCGCGGGGGGGCGGACTGATCGGATGGATCCATGTCAGTACGACGCCGCTGCTGGAAGTGGAGAGGCGGGCGGAGGTGAATGGGTTGGTGGTGGACGAGAGTGCACGGAGCCAGGGGGCGGGGGCGCTGCTGCTGGCGGCGGGGGAGAAGTGGGCGCGCGGGAAGCGGTGCAAGGGCATGTCGGTGCGGTCGAACGTGTTGAGAGAAAGAGCGCACGGATTTTATTTGGGGAATGGGTATGAGCATTACAAGACGCAGAAGGCGTTTCGGAAGGGATTGTGAGGGGAGAGAGGTTCCGCAGGTGGAGATTGTGGCCTGGTTTGTAATTCAAGGGATAAGTTGCACGCACCGGATACGTTGAGGTCCTTCGAGCGCAAAAGGCGCGCCCTCAGGATGACAAGGTTTCCAATTTCTTGCAGTAAACATGAAAACAGAATAGGCCACCCTTCCTGTGTCAGGGCAAGCTCTGAAGGTGGCCGCTACAATGGCGCGAAAAAGCAGGAAGGCGGCCTAAAGCCGCCCCTACAAAGGGTGCGCTCTGGCAAAGTATATCGTGATACGATAGAATTGTATTATGGGCGCACGGATTACTGACGGGGAATACCACGCACTATCTGAATTACGCTACCTGATACGGCGTTTCCTGCAGGAGGGCGACGCTACGGCGCGACAAGCGGGGCTGGAGCCGCAGCAATACCTTCTGCTGCTGGCAATTCGCGGGCTGGAGCCGGGGCGGGAGGCGAGTATCCGCACGATTGCGGAGCGCCTGGCGCTGCGCCACCACAGCACGGTGGAACTGATTGACCGGATGGAGACGCATGGATTCGTGAAACGAACGCGGGGGCGGGAGGACCGGCGACAGGTGCTGGTGTCTCTGCAGCCGCGGGGAGAGAAATTGCTGGAGAAGGTGGTTGGGCAGAGGCTTGTGGAACTGCGTTCGCACGGGCGGGCCCTGGTCGAATCCATCGGGAAGCTGCTGGAATCGCGGGCTGTGGGGACGAAACCCGGGAAGCGAAGCGCGCGCGGTTAACGCTTGGCGGCCACGCTGGAAAGAAACTGTTGATTCAACAGGAGGATATCATTCGCGATTTGCGCACTGCGCGAGCGCCGGGCAAGCGCAACGAGGAGCTCGGCGATTTCACCACCACCCTACGGGTGATTCCCATTTCACTGCTGGCGATGTGTATCGGCGTTTTATGCGCGTTCGTTGCCCTGGCCCTATTGCGGCTGATCGGACTATTCACAAATCTTTTTTATTTTGGGCGTTGGAGCACGGAGATGGTTTCTCCCGCCGGGAACCACCTGGGCTATTGGAGCCTGCTGGTTCCGATCGGCGGAGCGCTGATTATCGGAGTGATGGCGCGATTTGGCTCGGAGCGAATCCGGGGGCACGGGATTCCGGAGGCGATTGAAGCTATTTTGATGAATGGGAGCCGGGTGGAGCCGAAGGTAGCGTTCCTGAAGCCGATTTCGTCGGCGATTTCGATCGGTTCGGGCGGGCCGTTTGGAGCGGAGGGTCCGATTATTATGACGGGTGGCGCGTTCGGTTCCATGATCGCGCAACTGTTTCATCTGACCAGCGCGGAACGGAAGACGCTTCTGGTGGCGGGTGCGGCTGGAGGGATGTCGGCAACGTTTGCCGCGCCGGTGGCCTCGGTGCTGCTGGCGGTGGAGTTGCTGCTGTTCGAATGGAAGCCACGCAGCCTCGTGCCGGTGGCGTTGGCGAGCGCAGTGGCGGCGATTGCGCGGCGGTACATTCTTGGATTTGGGCCGCTGTTTCCCGTGCCGGCGCACCCGTTGTTTATCGGGCCGAAGGGGTTGCTCGGCTGCGCGCTGGTGGGGTTGCTGGCTGGAGCGCTGTCGGCGTTGCTGACGATTTCTGTATATGCCGCGGAGGATGCGTTTCAGCATTTGAAGATTCACTGGATGTGGTGGCCGGCAATCGGCGGGCTGGTGATCGGCGTTGGGGGTTTGATTTTTCCGCAAGCACTGGGAGTGGGGTACGACACGATTGGGGCGCTACTGCAGGGCAGCGTTACGACCAAAGTGATTCTGGGAGTGCTGCTGGTGAAATGGTTTATTTGGGCAGTGTCGCTCGGCTCGGGAACTTCGGGCGGAGTGCTGGCACCGTTGTTGATGATGGGCGGGGCGCTGGGTGGGTTGGAGGCGATGTTTTTGCCGAATGAAGGTGCGGGATTCTGGCCGTTGATCAGCATGGGGGCGATCCTTGGCGGCACGATGAGGTCGCCATTCACGAGCATCGTGTTTGCGTTTGAGCTGACGCACGATGCGAATGTGTTTCTGCCGCTGCTGGTGGGCAGCGTGATTGCGCATGGCTTTACCGTGCTGACGCTGAAGCGATCGATTTTGACGGAGAAGGTGGCGCGGCGAGGATTTCACTTAAGCCGCGAGTATGCGGTGGATCCGCTGGAACTTTTGTACGTGCGGGAAGTGATGCAGAAGGAGGCGATGAGCGTTCCGTCAGGGCTGCTGCTGAGGGAAGTGCTGGCTTCGCCGGAATTGCCGCGCTGGCAGTTGCAGCGGTTGCTGCCGGTGGTGGATGGGGATGGACGGCTTGCGGGTGTGCTGACTTCGGGCGACCTGCATAATTGGCGTGAGGCGGGTGATGAGAGCATTTTGGGGCGGCCGGTCAGCGAATTGCTGCGGACGGAGTGCTTGAATGCGCAGCCCGACGAACCATTGCGGATTGTGGTGAATCGAATGGCAGAGAGCGGAATTACGCGGATGCCCGTGGTGGATGAGGATACAGGAATATTGCATGGTCTGGTGACGCTGGAAGATTTGTTGAAAGGCCGGACCCGGCATGTGGAAGAAGAGCGCCATCGAGAGCAAGTGATACGATTTCCCTACACAAGCCAAGCAAGCTGAACCCGCCGGAGGTAAGGTGACCGACGATGAACGCTGACGCGCATCCGGTGAGACCCGCATGGCGGAACGCAGCCATTTCGAAATGGAAAGCATTTCTGGGCGACCGCGAGGAGCAGGTGTTTCTGCTGCTGACGCTGCTGATCGGGGCGTTGGTTGGGCTGGTCGTGGTGGCGTTCATCGAGATCACCGGGCGATTTGGGGCGCGGCTTTATCCGCCGGATGCGGCGGCCTGGAGAAGGTTTCTGGTGCCGGTCGGCGGATCGCTGGTGATGGGATACCTGCTGTACAAATATTTTCCGGATGCGCGGGGAAGCGGTGTGCCGCAGACGAAGGCGGCGCTTTATGCGCGCGGGGGGTACATCAGTTTTTCGACGTTGCTGGGGAAATTTTTCTGCACGTCGGTGACGCTGGCGAGCGGAATCCCGCTGGGTCGGGAGGGGCCGGCGGTGCAGGTGGGCGGAGGGATCGCTTCGGTGCTGGGGCGGGCGCTGGGGTTGAGGCCGGAGAGGGTGAAGGCGCTATTGCCCGTGGGAGCCGCGGCGGCCGTGGCTGCGGCGTTCAATACGCCACTGGCGGCGGTGCTGTTTGCGCTGGAGGAAGTGGTGGGGGATTTGCATGCGCCGGTGTTGGGATCGGTGGTGATTGCGTCGGCAACGAGCTGGGGCGTGATGCGGTTGCTGCTGGGGAATGAGCCGTTGTTTCAGACGCCGCAATATCAGTTGGTCAGCTCGTGGGAGCTGATCGCGTATGGCTTGCTGGGAGTAGCAGGGGGCGTTGTATCCGCTGTGTTTACGCAATTGTTGCAGCGGTTGAGGGCGTGGTTCAAGCGGCGGCCGGCGAAGACGGTTTGGTTTCAGCCGGTGGCGGGCGGGCTGGTTGTGGGCGTGATGGGGTGGTTTGTTCCGGCGGTGATGGGCGTGGGCTACCAGTATGTGGGCGATGCGCTGAACGACAGCCTGACGCTGAAACTTATGCTGACGCTATTGGTGCTGAAGCTGGTGGCGACGGCGGTGAGTTATGCCTCGGGGAATGCAGGAGGAATTTTTGGGCCGAGCCTTTTTCTGGGAGCGATGCTGGGCGGGGCGGTGGGAAGCGTGGGGCAGCATTTCTTTCCGGGACACGTGGCCGCGCCGGGGGCGTACGCGCTGGTGGGAATGGGCGCGGCATTTGCGGGAATTATTCGGGCGCCGATGACGTCTGTGGTGATGATTTTTGAGATTACACGGGATTATGCGGTGATTGTGCCGCTGATGATTGCGAACCTGGTGAGTTATTTTATTTCGTCGCGGCTGCAGAAAAAGCCGATTTATGAGGTGCTGGCGGAGCAGGACGGGATTCATTTGCCGAAGTCCGGCAGCAGGCAGCAGACGCGGCGGCAAGTGATGCAGATTATGCAGCCGGCAGGGGAAGTGTTGAACGCGGGACAAACGGTGCAATCGGCGCTTGGAATGGTGCGGGAGCCGGCGCAGCGAACGTGGATTGTGTCGGATGCGCAGGGAGTCGCGGGAGTGGTGACGCGGGAGCAATTGGAGAGCGCGACGGGGAAGGGGAATTCGGAAGCGCCGGTGCGTACGATATTAAAAGCGGGAGATTTTCCGCACGTGCACGCCGACCATCCGCTCGACGAGGCATTGGATCGGCTGGGAGCGAATCACCTGGATTTGTTGCCGGTGGTGAGCCGGGCGAACGCGCGCGAATTGTTGGGAGTAGTGCGGCTGCAGGACGTGCTGGAAGCGTACGGCGTGGCGGCGAATCCGCAAAATTGAGGGCGGATGTATCGTTAGGGGCGGTAATCGGGGTATTTTTCACGGACTTCGGCGAAGAGCCGGGAAGTGCTGCCGCGGCGCAAATGAAAATTCAAGATGCGGCGTTCCTGCGGGTTCGGAGTAGCTTTTGCCTCTTGCGCAGCGATGCCGGCTTCGACTTCGGAGCGATTCTGGATCGAAGCGAGTCGGAAGGCGATGCGACGGCCGGTTGGGGCAACACGTAAAACAACAAATTCTCCTTCGCGGTAGGCGTCTTCCGTGTCCGCCAGGTAATTGAGCTGGTCACCACGGAAATTTTCGTAGCGAATTCGAATTGAGCCGGTTCCGGGAGTGAATGAGCCTTTCAAGTGCGGGAAGATTTCCGCGGCATCCTTGTTGCGAATAATGGTCAGATCGGCAGTGGCGGCATAAGCGGAATCGTAGTGCCGGCAGTTGGGATTGCGGCATTTGACCTTCCACAAGAATTTATTGGCGCGGCGAGAGCCGCAGAGGGGACAGGCAACAAGCGAACCCCAAGAGTCGAGAAATCCCATCTTCGCGCCTCCAGAAACAAGCTCCAGAGAAACAACCCGGAAAACGTACGCAAATCTTCAGATTTGCGTACTTCGATAAGGCCCCTCTACAGGTGACGCCCCTCTCCCACAGGGTCCTCCGAAGAGGAATGAGCCGTCACTGCTTCAGGGCATGGAGAGAAAGCCGGCGATTCCGCTGTTGGCGGAAACGGCCTGGCGGTTGTCCCTCTGGAACTTTTTTGTTTCTGGTAGCGCTTCCAGACGAAGAAGGGGGCTTCGATCTGCCCGTGGCGAATTTCACGGCGGCGATGAACGAGGGAAGGCAGACCCATGGCGCGCAAGGATTCGAAGGGAAGAAGGCGGAAATAGCCTTTTTTGTGGCCGCCGTTGAACGCGATGGAGAGGACTTCCTCCGCAAGCCAGCGGTCGAGGAGGCGCAACTGAGATTCATCGGTGACATGTTTTAGGTAGTAATCGATGATGGCGACGTTGCGGACGCTGTCGTCGAGGGCGCGGCGGGCGAGTTCGACGGCGAATTGGGCACGCTTGCGGTAGTCCAGGATGCGGGCGAATTTGGCGCGGCGCCGGCGGAAGGCATAGCGGAAGATGTTGCAGATTTTCCGGCATTTGTCGCGGGAGAGGCGAATTTCGCCGCCGGCGGAGAATTGAAGTCCGAGGTGGCGGAAGGAAGTGGTGGCTGTGAATCCCTCGGCGTGGTGCGCATGCCTGGAGAGGACAAGATTTTGCTCGTGGCTAATTTTGCTGGATAGACGGCGTTCGGCGAGCAAGGCGTCAAAGCGCGAGATGGCTTCGACTACAGCCTCCTTTTGTTCGGAAAAGAAAAGTAAATCGTCGGCGTAACGGAAGTAGCGGAGGGACGGAATGGAATCGAGTTGGCGGTCGAGGGGAGTGAGATAAAGGTTGGCGAAAAAGCAGGCGATTGGTGTTCCAAAGGGAATGCCGCGCAGAGAGGTTTGAACGGTTCCCTTTTCTTCGAATTGGAAGCAGACTCGCTGATAAAGCAAGCGGAACAGATAGTCATCGGGCTCGACGACCTGCTGGAGTTGCTGGAGAAGAAGCTGCTGATCGACGGAGGGGAAATAGCTCGAGATGTCGCGTTTGATCACGAAGAGAGGGGAGCTTGCGCCGGCGAGATGCGCGGCGATTTTGTGCTGGCAGCGGTCGAGGCCAAAACCGCGGAGGCGATAGGCGTAGGAGTTTTCGGAGAAGCGATGGTGGAGGCGGGCGGAGAGAAGGCGATAGAGGAGTAGATCCACGAGGCGTTCTTCCCACGGGTAAATATAGAGGGTGCGTTTCTTGCCGCGGAAATTGCGGTGCAGAGCCACGCCCGGGCGGAAGCTGAAGGATTCCTTTTGCAGGGAGCGGTGGAGTGCGGCAAGGTTTTGGGGGCCGCGACGGGCGAAATCATAAAGATCCTTCTTGTCGGTGGAGGTGAGGAGGGCTTTGCGCCAGGAGAAGAGGGGCTTGGTATAGAGACGGACGGCGCACTTGTAGAGTTCGGCTTCACGGTAGAGATCGCGCCACCGGCATTTCGGTGCGGCGCCGAGAAGCGCTGCCGTTGTGAAGGAAGACGCTTTCATGATCACTGGTCCTGCGGATTGTATTCGGGTCCGAGAGAGGGGTCAATATTGGGGGGCAACAGCGAACTGCCGCCTGCATTCCCGTTTGAGCCGCCCTGGAGCTTCAACTCATGTTTGTGCAAATCATCTGGGCCGAGGTCCTTCGCCTATCCTTATCGGATAGGCTCAGGATGACATCGCTTACGTTTATCGCATATTCAAAAATGCCGCGAACGCCTGCAAGAAACGCGGGTTAGAAGGCGTCGCCGCCGCCACCGCCGAAGCCGCCGCCAGAGAATCCGCCACCACCACCACCGCCGTCGCCCGAGAAGGCGGAGCCTTCGGCGCTGCGCGGGGAGGAGGTCATGACGTCGCTGGCCATGGAGGACATGGAGCCCAGGTCATTGACGAAGAGGTAGGGATAGAAACCGGGGCCGTAGCTGCCCTGATACCACTGGGGCGGCTGGGTGTAGATACCCTGGAAGGCTTTGCTCCAGTTTTTTTCGACGCCCAGGGCCATGGCGAAGGGAAGAAACTTTTCGAACATTTCGGGAGTTTTGATGGTGCGGTTAAAGCGGTCAGATTCGACGTGGGCGAGAAAGTCCTCGAACCCCAGGGCCCCTTCGAGGGCGCGGGCGCCGGCTTGAGTACGCGCGGGCATGAACCAGCCGAAGCCGCAGACGATTGCGCCGGTGAGGAGTCCGGCGACGATAAAAGGAAGCGGTTGCATGCCGGAGTGATTGGCGACCCAGATGCCACCGACCACGACGATGATGCCGGTGACGATGCCGAAAAGGATGTAGCTGGAACGGACACTGTCCGGCCTCTGAGCGTAATATCCGTCGCCGACCAAAGAGGCGAAGATCTGGTTCCGGATAGCAGGAATGTTTGCGTAGAAAGTGTTGTGGAGGGCGTCGAGGGGGACGGCGTCGCCGGCATTTCCGCCAGTAAAGATACCGTCGAGAAGTTCCTGCTCGTGGGGCTTCAGGGAAGCCCACTCGGAGCGCGATTTTTTTAAATGGAAGATGTAGGTTTTGGAGTGGGAAAGGCCGAGAAGATGGTCTTGCTTCGCTTCTTCGATGACGAGGAAGCCGCGAACGGCGAGGTCGACGATAGAGGCGGTGATGTCGCGCATGTTGACGGAGTTGTCGATCAGGGTGCCGACTTCGCCGGGCGACAGGTTGTCGGGGGGCTGATATTGGGCGGCGATGGGGCGGAGGCGGGGATCGCGGCCGTGGGTCCACCACCACCAGAACATCGCGAAGAAGGCGATGATGGGGATGAAGAGCGGCCAGTTGCTGCGCAGCAGGCGAAAGAGGCGAGCAAGGGCGGAAGGTTCGCGGACGGTGCCTTTGTCAAACGCGACGGCAATGGTGAGGCCTTCGTGGATCGGCAAAGGATCGCGAGTCCGTACATCCACGCCGGTGCCAGAAATCTGGACATCGGCGTCGCGGCCAGTGGAGCGGTAGGCTCCGGTGAAAGCTTTGGCGCGGAGATTGGAAGTACCGTTGGGAAAAACGATGTGGGCGCCAGCGGATTCGATGGGGATGCTCCACTCATCGCCGGTGACGTTCCAATAGAATTCGTCGTGGTCGTCGAAAAACTTGAGGGCGTCGGAGACGGTGTAGTGGATGGAGATGGTGCGAGTGGAGTCATCGGCGTTGGGGATATAGATTTTCAGGTTGAGGTAGTGGCGCTCTCGGCTGGATTCAAAGCGGAGTTTGGCGCCGTTTTCGTCGGTGATGTCCGTGACGTCGAGGAAGAGGGTGTAATTCAGGCCGCGAGGGCCAGAGTACTCGATTGGGATGTAGCGTGTGATGCCGCGCCAGGGGCCGCCGAGGAATTGGAAGGTGATGTTTTCGGTGACATCGACCGAGCCGTTGGGCAGGACGACGACTTCGGAGAAGAATTTTTTGAGGCGGCGATCTTTGGCGGAGGTGGAGGAGGGGAACGCAACGAAGAAAAGGAGCAGAAGTGATACCAGGGTGACGAGGTAAAGCAGGTTCCTCGGGCAAACACCGCCCTCGGAATGACACGTCTGAGAGCTTTTCGGCGACATGGCGGGGCGCTGAGCCATTGCTATAGCAGGCCGACCCTGTCAGGCGGTGGGGGCGCCTGGGGTGCTGAAACTGACTTTGGGGGCTTCGCGCTCCGCGGCGGAAGAGACTTCGAAAAATTCGCGTTCCTTGAAACCGAGCATGCCGGCGAAGATGTTGGTGGGGAATTGGAGAATTTTCGTGTTCAGGTCGCGGACGACGGCGTTGTAGTAGCGGCGGGCGTTCTGAACGGTGTCTTCGATCTGGGTGAGGGAGTTTTGCAGGGAAGTGAAGCTTTCGATGGCGCGCAACTGGGGATAAGCCTCGGAAAGGGCGAAGAGGCTTTTGAGGGCGCCGGAGAGCATGTTCTCGGCCTGAGCTTTGTCGGCGGGGCCGGTGGCGCTCATGGCGCGATTGCGAGCGTTGATTACGGCTTCGAGAGTGCCCTTTTCGTGGCCGGCGTAGCCTTTTACGGTTTCGACGAGGTTGGGGATCAGGTCGTAGCGGCGTTTGAGCTGGACGTCAATATCGGCCCAGGCGTTGTCGCACTGGACCTTGAGGCGCACAAGGCCGTTGTACATGCCGATGGCGAAGAGCACCAGGAGGACGAGGACAACGAGAATGATAATGCCCGTCATAGGCAAACCTCACGGGGGAGAGATTTGGAAACTTGCGACAGAATGAATATACGGGTTGGATGGCGAGGAGTAAAGCGAGGCCGGAGCGCGGATTTACCATGACGCGACCGCGCAGAAACGTTCAGTTCGCGCCGGTCTGAGGATTATGGGCTTGGGCCTTGCGAAGCACCTGCGCTTCCGCGAAAGCTTTTTTTGCCTGTTCCGGCTTTCCCGCTTTTTCCAGGGCGATGCCGAGATTGGTGTGAAGATCCGGGTCTTGCGGAGAAAGTTCAATGGAACGCGCGAAAGCCGTGACGGCTTCCGCATAGCGGTGAAGGTCAAGGAGGGTAGCGGCGAGATTTGCCTGGGCCTTGAGATTGGCGGGATCCGTTTGCAATGCTTTGTGGAATTCGAGCAAGGCATCGGTAGAACGGCCAAGTACACGCAAGGCGATTGCGTGGTTTACGGAGGCGTCGGTGAAATCAGATTTCAAGGCCAGGCTGCGAGCAAAGCAGGCTTCTGCGGCTTTGCCATTATTCTGAGCCAAGGCCAGAATACCGGCGGCATTCTGGAGTTCTGCGCTATCCGGATGGGCGGCGAGGGCAGAATTCAAGGATGTGGCGGCTTCTTTCAGATGGCCCTGTTCGATGAGAAGATCGTTTTGCAACGCTATGGCCAAGGGGAAATCAGGTTTGGCCATCAGCGCGTTCTGGAGAAAGGCCAGAGCGTCGTCCCGATGGCCTTGGCTGGATAGGGCGAGGGCGAGGGCGTAAAAGGCCTGGGCATCGTATTTGCCGGAGCGGCGAGACATTTGCAGATAGGGAAAAGCCTCCGTAGTTTTTCCGGTTTCAACCAACAGGGAGCCGAGACCCAGGTTGATATCGGCGTCGGTTGGCGCCAGTTCGTAGGCTTTGCGTAAAGTTGCGAGTGCTTCCGGAAGCTTTCCTTCTTTTCGCTGTGCGTCCGCGAGGTTGTAGAGGACGCCGGAATTATCCGGCCGTGAGGAAAGGCTGGATTGAAACTCTTTTTCGGCGTCCGCCGGGCGTGCGGCTGCCAAAAGGGCGTTGCCGTAGGCAGCCCGGAGATCAGCGTCTTTGGGATTAATTTGAACTCCCGATTGCAAGACCGAGACAGCTTCCTGGAGTTGTCCCTTTTTCTGAAGAGCTGAGCCAAGGTTTTGGCTGGCGGCGGCCGATTTGGGCGCCAGCGCCAGGGCTTTTCGATACTGTTCGATGGCGGAGTCCAATTGGCCGCGGGATTCGAGAATCACGCCCTTGGTTATGACGCCTTGAACATCGTCTGGCCGCACCTGAATGGCTTTATCCGCGCGATCGAGGGCTTCGTCCAAGCGGTTGAGCTGGAGATAAAGTATGGCCAGGTTGGCGTAAGCGCCCGCGAGGTTGAACTTTGCGTAAGGCTGCTTCAAGAGAAGGGGGACTTCGCGTTCGTAGGCCTCGGCTGCCTCCTGATAGGAGCCCTTGTTGGTGAGAGCGCGGCCGACGCAATCATAAAGAGCAGGTTCGTTGGGAGATTTCTGAAGAGCATTTTTGCAAAGATTGGCCGCGCCTTCGTGGTCGCCCCGATGGGAGAGGGTGGATGCCTGAGCAATAACCTGGAGGGTGGCCGGGCTTGCGGCACTCTGAGCGTGGGCTGGGCTAGACACGGGAATACAACTGAAACCAAACAGAGCGAGACAGGCGCCATAACGTGAAGCCCGTTGCATGGTGCGGCCCCCGGCTGTAAAAGATAGCACATCTGGGTACGTAGCAAAGCGGGGAGCTGAGTTACTTCTAGGATTATTGACTGTTTTGTTCTACCCTTAGGCGGGAAAAGCCCGCATATGCTCTTCAAAACGCTTAGCGCTTCGGTTTATGGGATTGACGCACACCTGGTGCAGGTGGAGGTGGATGTCGGTGTGGGCGGGATGGAGGATTTTTATGTGGTGGGATTGCCGGACAACGCGGTGAAGGAGAGCCGGCAGCGGGTGAAGTCCGCGCTAAAGAATTGCGGGATCGATTTTCCGTATGGGCAGGGAGTGACGATTAATCTTGCGCCGGCGGATTTGCGGAAGGAGGGGTCGGCGTTTGATTTGCCGATGGCGCTGGGGCTGGCAGGATGCCAAGGGCAGTTTTTTGGAAAGGCGCTGGACCAGATGATGTTTCTGGGGGAGCTCTCGCTGGACGGGAGTGTGAGGGCAGTGCGAGGAGCGCTGTCAGCGGCGATTGCGGCGCGGGACAATGGGATCAAGGCGGTGGCAGTACCGGAAAGCAATGCGAAAGAGGCGGCGGTGGTGGAGGGGATTGAGGTATACGCACTGAAATCGCTGCCGCAAGCGGTGGACCTGATCAATTCGCCAGAAGCATTCGAGCGGGTGCGCGTGGACGCGCAACAGATGTTGCAGGAATCCGCGCAGTACAGCGTGGACCTGAAAGATGTGCACGGGCAGCAGGCGGCGAAGCGGGCGTTGGAGGTGGCCTGCGCCGGCGGGCACAATATCCTGTTCATCGGGCCGCCGGGCGCGGGGAAGACGATGCTGGCGAAGAGGATTCCGACGATTCTGCCTTCGATGTCGCTGGATGAGGCGATTGAGACGACGCGGATTCACAGCGTGGCGGGGATTCTGGAAAATGCGACCGGATTGCTGGGGACGCGGCCGTTTCGCTCGCCGCATCATACGATCAGCGATGCCGGGCTGATTGGCGGGGGAGCGGTGCCGCGGCCGGGAGAGGTGTCGCTGGGGCACAACGGAGTGCTGTTTTTGGATGAGTTGCCGGAGTTTCAGAGGAATGTACTGGAGGTGATGCGGCAACCGCTGGAGGATGGCAGCGTGACGATTGCGCGGGCGGCGATTTCGGTGACGTTTCCTTCGCGATTCATGCTGGCGGCGGCGATGAATCCGTGTCCCTGCGGGTATTTCGGGGACCCGGGGCATGATTGCCACTGTACACCGCCGATGATCCAGCGGTATGTGTCAAAGATATCGGGGCCGCTGCTGGACCGGATCGATATCCACATTGAGGTGCCGGCGGTGAAATATAAGGAACTGCGGGCGCCTTCGTCGTCGGAGGATTCGGCAGCGGTGCGGGGCCGGGTGATCGCGGCGCGGGAGAGGCAGACGGGGAGGTTCCGGGCGGAGAAGATGACGTATTGCAACGCGCAGATGGCGCCGAAGATGATCCGGAAACATTGCGCGATCAACGCGGATGGGGAGAAATTGCTGGAGAACGCGGTGACGCGGCTGGGGTTGTCGGCGCGGGCGCATGATCGGATACTGAAGGTGGCGCGGACGATAGCGGATCTGGACGCGTCTGAAGATATTCAGTGCAAGCATTTGAGCGAGGCGATTCAATACCGGACGTTGGATCGGGATTACTGGGCGTGAGAAGCTAGACGATGAGAAAGAAGAAGAGCCTAACGCAGAGACACAGAGTTCGCTGAGAACAGAAGAGGGCGGCCTACAGCCGCCCCTACAAGGAACGAAGAAACCAGGAAGCTGGGTTACCTTGGCGGCTCCATTGACTTACCTTTGCGGGCTGTGTTACGGATAAGAACGCCTTTTTTGAAGGATCTCTAACTTTCGCGACCCGGAATGGCGCCAGAGACCAAGCACCTTGAAGTTACGCTGGACACCCACGTCGAGAGCGTGAATCTCGCCGAGGAGATGTGCGTGCGCGTGGCCGAGGCGGCGGGGTTTAATGAGGATGAGTGTTACCGGATTGGGATGTCGGTGCGCGAAGGGGTGATCAACGCATTCCACTATGGCAATCAGGAAAAGCCAGAGAAAAAGATTCACCTGGCGATTGAGCTGACCGAAGAACGGATGATTATCCACGTACTCGATGAAGGGAAGGGCTTCCGGCTGAATGATGTGCCGGATCCGCTGGCGCAGGAAAACCTGCTGAGCACGTCTGGGCGCGGAATTTTCCTGATGAAGGCGTTCATGGACGAGTTTGACGTGCATCCGGGGAAAACGGGCGGGGCGGAGCTGGTGATGGCCAAGAGGCTGCCGGTTCTCGGAAGTCCACATAGCAACGGAAACGGGAGCGCTTCGAATTCGGGCGCGCCGCACCAGGAAGCATAGGAACGGAATGCCTTCACTTTTCGCGACAACCAGGGAATACAGTGGAATTACGCTGGTGGATCTGAGCGGGCGGATTTCTCTGGGCGACGGCAGCGCACTGCTGCGGAAGACGGTGCGGGACCTGCTGGAAGAGGGGCGGACCAGGATTATTCTGAATCTTGGGGATGTGAACTACATTGACAGCTCCGGGATCGGCGAACTGGTCAGCGGGTTTACAGCGGTGCGGAATCGCGGGGGAGAACTGAAGCTGCTGAACCTCACAAAAAAAGTGAACGATCTTCTGCAGATCACCAAATTATTTACAGTGTTTGATGTGTTCAACGACGAAAGTACGGCCGTGCGCAGTTTTGAGTAAGATTCCACCGCCAGTTATCCCTCGACAATAAGGTGCCATTCGAATGCCGCAGCCTGCTCCGCGCAATCTGAATCTTTGGAAACGCGGGCTGGGCCGGGTGCCGGAATCGGTGTGGGAAGAAACCGAACTTGAGACGCTGGTGCTGGCGGACAATGGATTGACGGAAATTTCGGAGAGCATCGGGCGGCTGAAGAAGATTCGGATGCTGGATCTGGGGCACAACCAATTGACTGAAGTGCCGGAGGCGATTGGTGAGCTGGAGGGATTGACGGATTTTCTGTACCTGCATGACAATCGGCTGACGACATTGCCGGCTTTGATCGGCCGGCTGACGAAGCTGCGTTATTTGAATTTGAGCGAGAATGAGTTTGCCGAATTGCCGGAGCAGGTTACTTTGCTGGCGAATCTGTTTGAGTTGAGAATCTCCGACAATTTACTGACGTTATTGCCGGAATCCATTGGCAGGCTGGGGAGGCTGCGGGAACTGCATCTCCGGAATAATAAACTGACATCGCTGCCCGAGTCGATCGGACAATTGAAGGAATTGAGGCAAATTGATCTGCGTGGGAATCCTTTGATTACGCTGCCCGATGCGCTGGCGGATTTACCGCGGCTGGAGAAGTTGGATTTGCGGTGGGTGGAAACGCTGGAGTTGCCGGTGTGGATTGAGAGATTGGAAGAGAAGGGTTGCGCGGTTTATCGGTGAGTTTTGTTTTGAAGAGGAAAGAGCAAAGCAAGAGGCTGGCTTAAAAGACCAGCGCTACATATAGGAATGAGGAGAAAGCGCCCGCCTCAGAAGGCGGCCGCTACAAAGGCAGGAGTAACCCAAGAGGGCGGGGCAAGCCCCGCCCCTACAACGGGGATCGGAGAGTGTTAGTTGGGGGCTTCGATTTCGGATTTGGAGACTTTTTTGGAGACTTGGGCGGGGGTGGGGAGTTGGGAGCGGTCCCATCCGCCGCCGAGGGCTTCGATGAGTTGGACGGAGGCGGTCATTTCCTGAGTGTGGAGAGCGGCGAGTTGCTGCTGGTCGGTTAAGAGCGTGGTTTGGGCGATGAGGACGTTGAGATAGGTGTCCACGCCAGTTTCATAGCGGGCCTGCGAGAGCTGAAGAAATTGTTGAGCTGACTGCACGGCCTGTTCCTGCTGCTGAATCTGCTTCGACAAAATACGGACCGCGGCCATCGAGTCTTCGACTTGCTGGAAGGCGGTGAGGACCGTGTGGCGATAGGCGGCGACGTCGGCGTTGTAGACAGCCACGAACTGGTTGACGGTGGCGCGGCGAAGGCCGGCGTCGAAAATGGTTTCGGAGACGGAAGGGCCGACGGACCAGAAACGGCTGGGCCAGGTGAGGAGATTCTGAAGAGCCGAGCTTTCGAATCCGCCCTGTGCGCTGAGGGTGAGATTCGGGTAGTAAGCGGCGGTGGCGATGCCGATCTGGGCGTTGGCGGCGGCCATGTTGCGTTCCGAGGCCGCGATGTCCGGGCGGCGCTCGAGCAATTGGGAGGGGATGCCGACAGGGATTGCTGGAGGCGCAGCGCTTAGAGGTTTGTAGGGCATGGAGAAACCGGAGGCGGAGGTGCCAACGAGGACGGCGATGGCGTGTTCGAATTGCGCGCGGGCGATACCGAGATTGGTGGAGGCGGATTCGGCTTGCTGCAGTGTGACTTGAGCTTCGACGAGGGCGAGTTGGGTGTCTACGCCGGTTTCGTAACGGGCGCGGGCGAGCTCGAGAGATTTTTTGTCGGCTTCGACGGTTTCGTTGAGGATTTGCTGCAAGGCGTCCTGGCCGCGGAGTTCGAAGAAGAAGACGGCGAGGTTGGCTTGCTCGGTGAGGCGAACATTTTCAAGATCCGCGGCACTGAGCTGGGCGCTGTACTGGGCTTCGCGGATGGTGTTGCGGACTTTGCCCCAGAGGTCCGGTTCCCAGGAAGCTGCGAATGGAACGTCGGCGAGAGTGCTGTAGACGTTGGCCTTGGTGCCGGTGCCGCCTCCAGCGGTGCCGGTGGTGCCGACGTTATTCTTCAGATTGGCAGAGGACTGGGAGCGCTGGAACGAAGGCGATGTGCCGAGAGTGGGATAGAGTTGCGCGCGAGTTTGGGTGACGAGCGTGCGGGCTTCCATGAAATTTTCGAATGACTGTTTGATGTTCTGGTTGTTGATGTTGAGCTGGTCTTCGAGGGCGTTGAGTTCGGTGTCGTCGTAAATTTCCCACCACTTGCCGTGGAGAATGGCGTCCTGCGGCTGCGCAACTTTCCATTGGCCTTCCGGAGGATTTTCGACGGGCAATTCCTTATAGGTGGCCGGTGGAGGCTGAACGGTGGCGGCGGGCTGATGGTACTTGGGGCCGACCATGCAACCTGCCAGCAGAAAAGCACCGAGTGAAGGTCCGAAGAGTTGTTTCAGGTGATTTTTGTTCATCATCATTGCACCTTAATTACACAGCGGCGGAGGGAGTTGAGCCATCCGCGGGATGAAAAGTGTCGCGTTCTTTGCCAAGAGCGCGAAGCCGGAGTTTGTCGAGCGTCAGATAGACAACAGGCGTGGTGTAGAGAGTCAGGAGCTGGCTCATGATTAGGCCGCCGACGATGCTGATGCCCAGGGGGCGGCGAAGCTCGGAGCCTGTGCCGGAGCCGAAAGCCAGGGGGAGAGCGCCGAAAAGCGCGGCCATGGTGGTCATCAGGATGGGACGGAAGCGCAACATGCAGGCTTCGAAGATAGCGTCTTCGGTGCTTTTGCCGCCTTCACGTTCGGCTTGCAGAGCGAAGTCAATCATCATGATGGCGTTTTTCTTGACGATGCCGATGAGCAGAACGATTCCGATGATGGAGATGATATTGAGATCCTGCTTGAAGAGCATAAGGGCGAGCATCGCACCAACACTGGCGGAGGGAAGAGTAGAGATGATGGTGAGGGGGTGGACGAGACTTTCGTAGAGGATGCCGAGAACGATATATACCGCGAGGAGGGCGGTGAGAATGAGGATGGGTTCGCTGCTAAGGGATTGCTGGTAAGCGAGCAAGGTGCCGGCGAAAAAGCCGCGAAGCGTGGAGGGGGCGCCGATGCGGAGTTTCATCTGCTCGATGGCGAGAGTGGCGTCGCTGAGCGCTACGCCAGGAGCGAGATTGAAGGAGAGGGTGACGGAAGGAAAAAGACTAGTGTGGTTGAGGGAGAGAGGAATGGTGTTGGCCTGGGAAGCGGTCATGGCGATGAGGGGAACGTTTCCGGTGGAGGTGGTGTTGGAGTTCCCGTTCGAGTGGAAGTAGACGTTTTTCAAACCTTCGGGGCTCTGGGAATACTGCGGGGCGACTTCGAGGACTACGTAGTATTGGTTCAGCTGGGTGTAAATGATGGAAGTTTCAGACTGGCCGAAGGAAGCATAGATTTCCTGGTCGAGAGATTGAGCAGTCTGGCCCAATTTGGCGGCGGTGACGCGGTCGTAGTTGAGGCGGATGTCGAGACCGCCGTTCTGCTGGTCGGTATTGACATCCTGCAAGACGGGGAGGCGCTTCATTTCAGCTAGGATGCGCGGGGCCCAGGTGGCGAGGTCCGAGGGATTGTCGGACTGCAGCGTGTATTGGTAGAGAGCGGAGCTGCCCCGGCCGCCGATGCGGAGATCCTGGGAAGCTTGAAGGAAGGTGGATGCAACCGGGAGGCGGTTGAGCTGAGGACGAATCCTGTTGATGATGTCAGGCGCAGTGATTTTGCGTTCGTTGAGAGGTTTGAGCGCGATGAAAATGTTGCCGGAATTGGTGGCGCCACCGCCTCCGGTGAATGCCATCACATTTTGAACGGCAGGATCTTTCTTAATCACATCCACGATTTTCTGGACGGAATCTTTCATGGCGGGAAAGGAAGAGTCTTGCGGGCCTTGCACGCCTCCGCCGAGTGTGCCGGTGTCCTGTTGGGGAAAGAAGCCTTTCGGAATCATGTAGACGGTGACGACATTGAGGGCGATGGTGAGAAAGAGGACGGTGAGGGTGAGGACGGAATGGTCGAGCACCCAGTGAAGCGTGTGACGATACAGGGAAAGAATGCGGTCAAAGATTCGCTCGGTGGCGAGGTAGAGACGGCCGTGCGGGCGGGAGTGTTCGTCGCGCAGGAGGTAGGCGCACATCATTGGCGTAGTGGTGAGAGAGATTGCCATGGAGACGAGGATGGCGGTGGAAAGCGTGATAGCGAATTCGCGGAAGAGGCGGCCGACGATGCCGCCCATCAGGAGCAGCGGGATGAAGACGGCGATGAGGGAGATGCTGATGGTCAGAACGGTGAAGCCGATTTCTTTGGCGCCTTTCAGCGTGGCGGCCATCGGATCCATGCCGGCTTCGAGATGGCGGGTGATGTTTTCCATGACGACGATTGCGTCGTCGACGACGAATCCTGTGGAGATGGTGAGGGCCATCAGCGAGAGATTGTCGAGGCTGTAGCCGCAGAGGTACATGACCGCGAAGGTGCCGATGAGCGAGACGGGAACAGCGACGGCGGGAATGAGAGTGGCGCGGCCATTGCGGAGAAAAACAAAAACGACGACGATGACGAGGATGATGGAGAGGGCGAGGGTGCGTTCGACGTCGCTGACGGAAGCGCGAATGGTTGTGGTGCGGTCGAGAACGATGGTGGTGTCAATGCCCTTGGGAATAGAGGCTTGGATAGAGGGAGTTTCGCTGCGGATGCGGTCGACGGTCTCGATGATGTTGGCGCCGGGCTGGCGGAAGATGATGAGCAGGATGGCGCGCTTGCCGTTGAGAAAGCCGGCAGCACGGACGTTCTGCACCGAATCGATGACTTCGGCGACGTCGGTTAGGTGGATGGCGGCGCCTTTGTGGTAGCCGATGATGACGGGCTTGAAATCTTCGGCGTGGGAGATCTGATCGTTGGCGACAATATCGGCGGTGGTGACGCCGTCGGTGATCTGGCCCTTGGCGAGGTCGGAGTTTTGCAGGCGCAGGACGGACTGAATGTCCGTCATGGAGAGGCCGTAGCTGGCGAGTTTGGTGGGATTCACTTCGACGCGGACGGAAGGCAGCGCACCGCCGCCGACGTTGACCTGACCGACGCCCTCGATCTGGGAGAGCTTTTGCTGGATGACGGTGGAGGCTTCGTCGTAGAGCTTGTCGGGGCCGTATTTTTCGGAAGTGAGGCCGAGGATCATGATGGGCGAGTCGGCGGGATTGACTTTGCGATAGGTGGGATTCGCGGGAAGATTTGCGGGGAGATAGGTGCGCGCGGAATTGATGGCGGCTTCGACGTCGCGGGCGGCGCCGTCAATGTTGCGGGAGAGATCGAACTGAATGGTGATGGAAGTTGTGCCGAGGCCGCTGGAAGAGGTCATTTCCGTGACGCCGGCGATGTGGCCGAACTGGCGCTCGAGAGGAGTGGCCACGGAAGAGGCCATGATTTCGGCGCTGGCGCCGGGAAGGCTGGCGTTGACGGAGATGGTGGGGAAGTCCACCTGGGGCAACGGGGAAACAGGAAGAACAGTGAAGGCGATGGCGCCGGCGATAGCGATCGCGATGGTGAGCAGCGTGGTTGCCACCGGACGATGGATGAAAGGAGCGGAGACGTTCATGAGAGCTCCGCTGGACCGTGTTGCGGGCTGGTGCGGGTTGCAAGCGACTTGGGGGAGAAACGGCGGGCGAGCTTATCGAAGAAGATGTAGATGACGGGAGTGGTGTAAAGAGTGAGCACCTGGCTGACGAGAAGGCCGCCGACCATGGCGATGCCGAGTGGGCGGCGCAATTCGGAGCCGATGCCGCTGCCGAACGCGAGGGGAAGACCGCCGAGGAGGGCGGCCATGGTGGTCATCATGATCGGCCGGAAGCGGAGGAGGCAGGCTTCGTAGATGGCGTCGGTGGAAGATTTGCCGTGGTTGCGCTCGGCGTCGAGAGCAAAGTCCACCATCATGATGCCGTTCTTTTTGACGATGCCGATGAGAAGGACGAGGCCGATGATGGCGACGACGCTGAGATCTTGGCGGAAGAGAATCAAGGCGAGGAAGGCACCGACGCCCGCAGAGGGTAGCGTGGAAAGAATTGTGATGGGGTGGATGAAGCTTTCGTAGAGGACGCCGAGGACGATGTAGACGGTGACGAGGGCGGCGAGGATGAGCAGCGGCATGTTGGACAAAGAATTTCGAAAAGATGCGGCGGTGCCCTGGAAATCGGCTTGCACGCTGGCGGGCATCTGGAGATCGCTTTGCACTTTGGTGACGGCGGAGATGGCATTGCCGAGGGAGGCGCCCGGAGCGAGGTTGAAGGAAACGGTGATGGCGGGGAATTGTCCCTGATGGTTGATGGAGAGGGACTGAGTTCTGGTTTCGAAATGAGAAAAGGCACTGAAGGGGACGGCGCTACTTTTTGCGGAGCTGGTGGCGCCGGCGGAAGTGGCGCCTCTGCTGGAAGTGCTGGCGGATGTGCCTGCGGTAAGCGCATTTACGGGAGCTGAAAGGGAATTAGCGGACGGGGTAAAGAGAGCGGAGGTGGTGAGCGCGTTGGAGCCAGCGGAAGTGGAGCCGTTGCCGGAGGAGCTGGCAGCGGCACCCTGAGTGCCAGCGGCGGCGTTGGACTGGATGTAGAGCTTGTTGAGCATGTTCGGATCAAGCTGGAATTGGGGCTCGCTTTCCAGAATGACGTGGTACTGGTTCAACTGCGTGTACATGGTGTTGATCTGGCGCTGGCCGAAGGCGTCGTAGAGGGTGTTATCGATGGTGGTGGGGGCGATGCCGAGGCGCGAAGCGGTTTGGCGGTCGATGACGAGGGAGACGGCGAGGCCGCCGGGCTGCTCGTCGGTGGCTACGTCTTCCAGGTCGGACAATTTTTTCAGGCGGGAGACGAAGCGATTGGTCCAGTCGCTGAGCTCGGCGGGATCCGGATCTTCGAGCGTGTACTGATATTGGGTGCGGCTGACGCGGTCGTCGACGGTGATGTTCTGGACTGGCTGCATGAAGAGCTGGATGCCCTGGACGTTTTGCAGATTGGATTGCAGGCGGCGGATCACGTCGGAGGCATTGATGTTGCGTTCTTCGAGCGGCTTCAGGTTGATGGACATGCGGCCGCTGTTGGTGGTGATGTTGGTGCCGTCGGCGCCGATGAAGGAAGAAAGACTTTCGACGGCAGGATCTTGAAGAATGATTTTCGCGAGTTCCATCTGCTTTTCGGCCATGGCTTTGGAGCCGATGCTGGGGGCGGCCTGGGAAATGCCCTGGATGATGCCGGTGTCCTGAACGGGGAAGAAGCCTTTGGGGATGTAGATGTAGAGAAAAATTGTGAGCAGTAGTGTGCCGAGAGCGACGAGAAGAGTGAGTGTCTGGAAACGAAGGACGACTTTCAGCGTGCGGCCGTAGAAGGCGATCATGCTGTTAAAGGCATGTTCGGAGGCGCGGAAGAGGCGGCCCTGTTGCTCCTCGGGATTATGTTTCAGGATGCGTGAGGCCATCATCGGGGTGAGGGTGAGGGAAACAACGGCGGAGACGACGATGGTGACGGCGAGGGTGACCGCGAACTCGCGGAATAGGCGGCCGACGACGTCGCCCATGAAGAGCAGCGGGATGAGAACGGCGATGAGGGAGACGGTGAGAGAAACGATAGTGAAGCCGATCTGCTCGGCACCCTTGAGCGCGGCCTGCATCGGAGGCTGACCTTCTTCGATGTAGCGCGAAATGTTTTCGACCATGACGATGGCGTCGTCAACGACGAAACCGGTGGAGATGGTGAGAGCCATGAGCGAGAGGTTGTCGAGGCTGTAGCCGAGGGCGTACATAGCGGCGAAGGTGCCGATGAGAGAAAGAGGAACGGCGACGCTGGGGATAATGGTGGCCGAGAGACTTCGCAAGAAAAGGAACATCACCATGACGACGAGGCCGATGGTGAGGAAGAGTTCGAACTCGACATCGGAGACCGAGGCTTGGATGGGAGTGGTGAGGTCCGTGAGGGTGGTGACGTCGATGCCTTTGGGTAGATTGCTTTCTAGCTGGGGGAGAAGCGCCTTAATGCGATTGACGACGCTGATGGTGTTGCCGCCGGGCTGGCGCTGGACGTTGACGATGACCGCGGGAGTTTTGTTCATCCAGGCGGCCTGACTTTTGTTTTCGACGCCATCCACGATTTTCGCGACGTCGGTGAGCATGACGGGAGCGCCATTGCGGAAGGCGACGACGACGTTGCGATAATCCTGGCTGGTTACGAGCTGATCGTTCGCGTCAATCTGGTAGTCCTGGCGGTCGCCGTCGAAATTTCCTTTAGCAGCGTTGACGCTGGATTGGGTTACGGCGGTGCGCAGATCTTCGAGATTGATACCGTACGAAGAAAGAGCAGAGGGATTGGCCTGAATGCGAACGGCGGGCTTCTGGCCGCCGCTGATGCTGACGAGGCCGACACCGCTGAGTTGAGAAATTTTGGGGGCGAGGCGAGTGTCCACGAGATCTTCGACTTGCGAGAGGGGGATGGAGCTGGACGTGACGGCCAAGGTGAGGACGGGGGCGTCGGCGGGATTTGTTTTGCTGTAAATCGGAGGAGCGGGGAGATTGGCGGGAAGAAAACTTTGCGAGGCGTTGATGGCGGATTGGACTTCTTCCTCGGCAATGTCGATGTTGAGGCTGAGATTGAATTGCAGAACGATGACGGAGGTGCCGCCGGAACTGCTGGAGGTCATCTGGCTGAGACCCTGCAACTGGCCGAACTGACGTTCGAGCGGAGCGGTGACCGTGGTGGCGACGACGTAGGGACTGGCGCCGGGATAAAAGGTGAGTATCTGGATGGTGGGATAGTCGACTTGCGGAAGAGCGGAAACGGGCAACTGTGTGTAGCAGACGATTCCGACAAGCAGAATCGCGGCCATGAGAAGGGCCGTGGCGACAGGTCTGAGGATGAATGGAGCGGACGGGCTCAAGGAGCATGGCTCCCGGCGCTGTTTCCCGGGGCGGGCTTTGAGGAAACGACGACTTTGGCGTTGTCCTGAAGCTTGTCAAAACTGCCGTTAGCCAGCACGTCGCCGGGAGAAATGCCGGTGACTTCGGTGATGCCCGCGTCGGTGACTATGGGTTGAATGACGCGCATGTGAGCGACATTGTCCTGGATAACGTAGACAAAAGCGGTTTGGCCGTTGTGCTGGATTGTCGAGGAGGGAATGAGAGTGGCGCCGCGATGGGTGTCCACCAGGAGGCGGACGTTGACGAATTCATTGGGGAAGAGGATGGAGTCTTTATTGTCGAAGGATGCGCGCGCTTTTACAGTGCCAGTGGTTGTGTCGATCTGATTGTCGAGGGTGAGCAGCATGCCGGTGGCGAGATGTTTGAGAGCGGAGCGGTCATAGGCGTCCGCGGTGAGTTTTGCGTTTTTATGAAGGCGCTGCTGGACCTCACCGAGATTGTCTTCGGGGACGGTGAAAATTACGGTGATGGGTTGGATTTGGGTGACGACGGCGAGGGTGAGCCCCCCGGAGGATTGCACGACGTTGCCGGGGTCGACGAGCCGCAGGCCAACTCTGCCGGTGATCGGCGAGACGATGTGGCAATAGTCGACCTGGATCTGATCGAAGCGGACCACGCCCTCGTCGAATTTGATGGTGCCTTGTTGCTGGAGCACGAGTTTTTCCTGATCGTCGAGAGTTTGCTTGGGGATGGCGTTGCGGTCCCACGCGTCGTGATAACGCTGGAGGTCCATTTTTGATTGGGCGAGGAGATGGGTGTCGCGCTCGAGCGTGCCTTGGGCCTGGAGCAAGGAGGCCTCGTAGGGGCGAGCGTCAATGTCGATCAGGGAGTCGCCTTTGCGAACGAGCTGGCCTTCTTTGTAATGGACAGCGGTGACGATGCCGTTGACCTGGCTGGTTATCGAGGCGGTGTAAACCGGAGTGACGGTGCCGATGGAATCGAGGTACACGCCGATGTCGCCCTGCTTGGCGGTTGCGGTGAGGAGGCTGACCGGGCCGCCGCCACCGCGGGGAGATTTCGTTGCAGTAGCGGAGGCGTCGCGCTTGCGCAACACGAGATAGAAGCCGCCGGCAAATACCAGGAGCACAATAATCCAGACGAGAGCACTGACCCCTTTGTGCCGGGTGGGAGCATCGGGAGCCTGGCGCTCCGAACCAGAGGCTGAGCGAATATTTTGATCAGTCGGCAAGTTGGTAATCCTTTGTTGATACGGTGCAACGAGCTTCGGCCTGAAAGGCCGTACAGTATTGACGGGAATTGTGGCTATTTGGATACAGATGTTTCTTTGGAACCCAATGGTGGGAGGATATGTCAGTTGGGGGCGGTCTTTCTACTTTGACTTTCCTGCGGGACAATCAAATTATGAATCGGGCGGGAGATACGGCTTGGATTAAAGAGCGTGCGGAGGCGCTCGGCTTTTCGCTTTGCGGAGTGGCGCCGGTAGAGAGATTCGCCGAACACCACGCGATCGACGAGTGGCTAGAGCGTGGATACGGCGGAGAGATGGGATACCTGGCGGATCCAAGACGGAGAGAGCCGGAGCGGGTGCTGGAGGGAGCGCGGAGCGTGATCGTGTGCGCGCTGAACTACAACACAGAGCATCGCTATTCGAACGAGGCTGGGGCTGCGGGTGCGAGAGGCGAGGCGCGCGGGTGGATTTCGCGCTATGCATGGGGGCGCGATTATCACGAAATTTTGTGGGAACGTCTGAACGCTTTGACGACGGCAGCAAGCGAGCGGTTCCCAGGCGAGCATCAGTTCCGCGCTTATGCAGATACCGGGCCGGTGGCTGAACGATTGTTTGCCAAGTATGCGGGGCTTGGCTGGCTGGGAAAAAACACGCTGCTGCTGAACGAGAAGATGGGGTCGTGGTTTTTTCTGGGAGTAATTTTCACGACGCTGGAACTTTCGCTCTCACTGGCGCGGGATGGAATGCCGCCGGCGGATCTGTGCGGGAATTGCCGGCGCTGCCTGGATGCATGCCCGACAGGCGCGCTCGTTGAACCTTACGTGATGGATGCGCGGAGGTGCATTTCTTATTTGACGATTGAGTTGCGCGGCAGTGTGCCGGAAGAGTTCCGAGGAGCGATCGGGAATAATGTGTATGGCTGTGACATTTGCCAGGAGGTGTGCCCGCACAACCGGAAGGCGCCATTGACCAAGATCCCGGAATTCGCGCCGCGACGATTTTCGGGGGAGGAAAGTTTTCTGGAGCCGCGATTGGAGTGGCTGGCGGGAATGACCGAGGCGGAGTTTCGGGAAAAGTTTCGCGGGAGCGCGATGAAGAGAGCGAAGTGGCGGGGACTGGTGAGGAACGCGTGTATTGCGCTGGGCAACGCGAAGTTGGAACGTGGGTCAGCCGAGCAATTGCGGATTGTGGAGTTGTTGGGGCGGCTTGCGGAATCTTCGGAAACTGCCATCGCGGAATCTGCCCATTGGGCGCTTGGGCGCATCAGATAGGAGGTAGAGGATGCAGGCTTCGGACAGCGTTTGGCGGTGGGTGCGTTCAGACTGACCGGTCAAAGCATAGGTGTCGCACCTCCGGCGCTTGAGAAATTTGCAATTCTTACCCAGCGCTTACGCGCTGGGCTAAGTTCTTCCGCGCCTCCGTCGCTGAGTTCGGAGTTCTGCAGCCGGCAACCGGATTCCCGGGGCGAGGCGGAGGAGAGCGCGACGCGGTTGAGCGTGGGCTGTGGAGGCGCTATAATCGCGCGCGGAAGTCCATGCGCCCACCGAAACCGAGGGCTTCCATGAATCGCCGTAAGTTTCTGACAACCAGTGGCATGCTTGGCGCTGGCTTAATTGGAGCAGGCAACGCCGCTTCGAGTTTGCTGCACGCTGAAACCGGAACGGATTTCGAAGCACATCTCAACTTGGAGGACAAACCCGTGGCATTCTCAGTGCCCCCTTTGCCGTACTCGAACGACGCACTTGAACCATATATTGACGCACGAACGATGGAAATCCATCACGACAAGCATCATGGCGCCTATGTGACCAATCTCAACAAGGCGCTGGAAGGCCATGCGGACCTGCAGGCGAAATCGATTGACGATCTATTGAAGAATCTGGACAGCGTGCCGGAAAATATCCGCGGCGCGGTGCGCAACAATGGCGGCGGGCACTGGAACCATTCGCTCTTCTGGCAACTGATGAAGAAGGGCGGGGGCGGAGAGCCGAAGGGCGACCTGGCTACGGCGATCAATGCGGGCTTTGGATCGTTCGCCGGACTTAAGGAAAAGTTAAAGGCGGCGGGCCTGGGCCGTTTTGGATCCGGGTGGGCGTGGCTGCTGGTGCGGGATGGGAAACTGGCGGTAGATTCGACGGCCAACCAGGACACACCGTATATTGCCGGAGGGAAAGCGGTGATCGGGATTGATGTGTGGGAGCACGCGTATTACCTGAAATATCAGAATGTGCGCGGAGATTATATTGATGCGTGGTGGAACGTGGTGAATTGGGACAAGGCGGCGGAGCTTTACAGCGCGGCGAAGAAGTAAATAGCAGAAGTAACGAAGTAAAGATGTAATGAAGCAAAGATGAACGTCGCTTGGTGCTGGCGGCCGGGCAGTGTGGTAAATCGAAGAGGGCCGGGTAAACCCGGCCCCTACAAACTGGTCGAAAAAGCAAAAGGCCGTTCCGGGTTGACTGGAACGGCCTTGCTTATTAGGACGTGGTGAATTGTACCGCGACCAGGTCGCGGCCACACCAGCTAGGCCATCATGCGATGGCGAGCGAGAGGAAGCACCTTGTTCGAGTTTGCAGGCCTGCGGTAGCTTTCGCGGCGCTCCTGATAGGGGCCGAGTTGCGGAGCGGGGCTGCCAACCGCCGGCGGAATGGAGTTCAGGGAATGACGCGAGGCCTCTCGCATGAGCTCGAGACGTCCACGGACCTTGAACTTGGCCAGCAGGGAAGAGACGTGAAATTTCACGGTGCGTTCGGAGAGATTCAGCTCGTTGGCAATTTCCTTGTTGGCAAGACTGCGAAGGATGCCATCGAGGACTTCTTCTTCGCGGCGGGTGAGGCGAACAGCGTTCTTGGCGCTGTGTCCCGCTTCGAGAAGTTTCTGGGCTTTTTCGGCCAGGCCGTTCAACGCGTTGGGAGCGGCCGGAACCATCACGAGATAATCTTTGGGGGATTGGCCGCGCACCAAGCAATGCATGGCGAGCAGGCCGGCGGCGTGATCGACGGGGAGTTCCCCGCTGGGACCGGCCTCAACGTGAAAATGGGCCGTTCCGGTACTTTTTTCGTAAAACAAATAGACGCTGGTCTGAGCAGAGTATTTTGGCTGAGGTAGCGAATGAGTCGCTAGATTTCTGCGGATCAACTTCACGTGCACTCCTCTGATTGTGCCTCGTGGTGGGACCGAAGCCATCCTGTTGGATTTTGACCCTCAATAACCTCCGATTGAGGTCGGCCGGAATGACCGAGCAAGCGACAAGGAAGTAGGACTGGTTCAGGTCCATATACACCAGAGGAAAAAATCCCTCAGAAACCCTCTGGGGTAGAGTAAAGGATCCCCGTCAATAGCTTGCGAAAGTTACACCTGACCAAGGTAAAGCCTTGCAACCCGTTGGCCGGACTGTAAGTTTTGACAGGGGGAGGATTGTCAATGACTTAGAGGAATTTAAGAGGGAGGACCAGAATGAATTGAGGGTAGAAATTGCCCGGAGACCGCATTTTTTTCCGGAGGCGCAAGATTTCCACAGGTCATGGAGTAAGGACACGAGTCTGATCGGGGGAGATGATTTCGTACTGAATGCCGCGCCAAGTGATGCGGCGGCCGAAGAGCGAGGCAAAGAAATTGAGCAAGTACAAAAATGGAACGAGCAAAGTGACTACGACATAGATCCAGGAATGCGCCATGATTTCCGCGCGGTTGCCGGGAACTGCTTCTGTGACGCCGATCACACGGAGCGCGCCACGAAAGGCTGAGAGAAGCAGAGGAAGCACGAAAAGGGTGATGACCTGGGAGGAGGGCCGCGATTCGATGGTGAGATTGAGCGCGACAATGAAACCCAGGAGAAGAGTAAAACAATAGAGAAAGTGAGTGGCGAAGGCGGTGGCCCACATTTTGGGACGGTAAATGCGTGTGATCTTGATCTGGCGATTGGTGAAGTCGATCAGGCTTGGAAAATCCGTCTGGACGAAGGACGGGGTGAGGCACTCGGGAAGAAAAACGATCTGGCGCCGTGTTCGCTCGATGGCGATGGTGAGGGAGTAGTCATCGCTGAATGTGTTTTGCCAAATGTCGAGCATTCCCATTTCCTCGAAAAGGGCGCGGCGAATGGCGGTGCCGCCGCCCCAGCAGAAATTGTTGGCATGGCCGCCGAGCATGGTGACCACAGAGGCATTCCAGGCGGCGAGGAGCGCGTTTGGAAAAGCGTTGTTGCCCGGAATAAACCAGCGCATGGTGGTGGTGGCGCCAATGCGAGAATCGGCGAGCGGCGCGACGATGTGATGAAGCCAGGTCTTGCCGGGGCGGCCGTCAGAGTCCACGAAGGCCAGGACTTCGAAATCGGGCGGGAGTTGCTCGATGGCGGCGCGGAGATTATTGACCTTTTCGCTGGAGGTAGCGGGTTTGCCGGCGATGATGATGTGGGCTTTCACGCGAGAGGAAGCGGCGATTCGTTTGACGAGGCTGAAGGCCGCATCGTTCTCAGAGGCGAGGATAAAAAAGACTTCGAAATTCTGGTGGGCGAATTCGCAAAGGGAGACAAGGTTTCGCTCGAGGCCAGGTTCGATGCCGCGGCAGGGGCACAGGACGGCGGTACGGGGAGCGTAAAAGCCGGGATCGGTGTGCAAGCGGCGGCGCACGTAGATAAGCCACTGGATTCCCTGCCAAAGCAGGAAGAGGCCTGCGGCGATCTGAAGAATCGCCAGGAATTCAAAGAGTGTTTCCACGTACGCTGAGCATAACAAACGGAAAGGCCGCCGGAAGCGGCTTGTAGAAGGGTAGAATCGGACCGGTAAACAGCTGGAATTCAAGGAGAACAACATGACAGGCCGAGTGGATAGTTCAATGGTGACGACAGCGAATGAATTGCCGGGATACCGGATCGTCAGGAATTTCGGGATCGTACGAGGAATAACAGTGCGTTCGCGGAGCGTGCTGGGAAACCTGGCCGCGGGGATTCAGACGATCATCGGGGGAAACATTTCGATTCTTACGGAGCTTTGTGAAAAGGCGCGGGAAGAAGCGTATGAGATTTTGTTGCAGCATGCGGCGCAGCATGGGGCCAACGCGATCGTGTGCATGCGGTATGACGCGAATGAAGTGATGCAGGGAGTGACGGAAGTTCTGGCGTACGGAACGGCGGTGGAAGTGCAAAAGGCGGGGTGAAAATCGAAAATCGAAAATCGAAAATCGAAAATCGAAAATCGAAAATCGAAAATCGAAAATCGAAAATCGAAAATCGAAAGCCCCAGGGGGAAGAGTCGCGCAAAGCAGCCGAGGAGCCCAAGGGGGCACAGCTCGCTTATGTTTTGGGAGAGGATTGCACTAACTGAGCGGCAAGAGATTCGAGAGCAGAGAGAGTGCGGCTGGCGGCGACGCGGGCGCGCTCGAGGAAAGAGGAGTCCAGGACGAAGGCGCAGCGGTCCACGAAGGGGTGATTCGCTGGTTCGAAAGATTTGCGCGGGCGGCGGGTGGCGGTGGCGCGGGCGATGAGGTCTTCGTACATTTTGAGATCCGACTGAAAATCGAGGGCGTCGCTGACGTTCCAGCGCTGGTGGCGAGTGAGGGCGGCCAGGAATTTCTGGCGGAAGGCGGAAGCTTCCTGGCGGGTCATGGGCTTGGCTTTGCGGTCGTCCTCGGCGGGCAGGCCGCGGGTTACGATTTCGAGGGCGCGGGCGACGACGGTTAGAAGAGCTTCGCGCTGAAGAAGATTCAGGAGATCGCGGTAGAGGACGGCGTGGACCTGAAGGCTGTGGCGTCCGTGTTCGACAACGTAGGAATCGACGAAGTGGGGGATGATGCGTTCGCGAAGGAGGGCCTCGCTGAGGCGCTGAGGGAGAAGAGCCGCCAAGTCGTTCGCAGGAGATTTGGATTTTGATTTGGACGGCATGAGAAGTTTCCATACTAGCAGTAGTTGGAGAGTTCTCATCCTGTGCGGAAGAGCAAGAGTGAGCAAAAAAAGAAGGGCCGGGCCCTTCGCTGCTCAGGGTAAACAAGCCCGGCCCCTACACGGATGGCGCCTGAGTTTCGATTAGTGGACGGCGCTGGGTGAATCGCCTACCGCGGATTGCGCGGGCTCCGGTTCAGGAACCACCGGGGCGATCGGGTCTTTTTCCAGCGCGTGTTCGAGGACCTCATCGAGCGTCCGGACGTAAGTGATCTTCAGGTCGCCGAGTAGATCCGGCGAAAGATCAGCGACGGCGTTCGGTTCATTGTCGGCCGGCAACAGCACGTGGGTAACTCCCGCACGCTTGGCGCCGAGGACTTTCTCTTTCACGCCGCCGATGGGCAGCACGATGCCGGACAGGGTCATTTCACCGGTCATCGCCAGGCGGTTTTTCACGGGGCGATTGGTCAACAAGCTGACGAGTGAGGTGACCATCGCGGCTCCGGCCGAGGGTCCATCTTTCGGGACCGCGCCGGACGGAACGTGGATGTGAATGTCCTGCTTGCGGAAGAAGTCCGGATCGATGCCGTAGCGTTCGGCGTTGGCACGGGTCCAGGTCAGCGCAGCGGTCATCGATTCCTGCATGACTTCGCCGAGATGGCCGGTCATGGTGAACTGCTTGCCACCACGCATGCGGCTGGCTTCGATGAAGACGATATCGCCCCCGACAGGAGTCCAGACGAGACCGACGGCGACGCCTGGTTTCTTGACGCGTTCGTCGATTTCCCGTTCAGTGCGGAATTTCGGTACGCCGAGGAATTCACGGACGACCTCGGGAGTAACGATCATCTTCTCCGTTTTACCTTCGGCCAAGCGGCGCGCCTGCTTGCGGACGATTGTGGCGATCTCTCGCTCCAGGTTGCGGACGCCGGCTTCCCGCGTGAAGCTGTGAATGATTTCGCGCAGCCCCTCTTCGGTGAACTCCAGCTGGTCACCTTCCTTGATGCCGTGCTCGGTGGCCTGCTTGGGGATCAGGTATTTGCGGGCGATGTGGATCTTCTCTTCACCGGTGTAGCCGGGGAGTTCGATGATCTCCATGCGGTCGCGCAAGGGTTCAGGGATGGGATCCATCCAGTTTGCGGTGGCGATGAAGGTGACCTTCGAAAGATCGAAAGGCACATCCAAGTAGTGATCGCGGAATGTCGAGTTCTGCTCTGGATCGAGAACTTCCATCAACGCGGAGGACGGATCGCCGCGGAAATCACGGCCGAGTTTGTCCACTTCGTCGAGCATCATGACGGGGTCGTTGGTTTCCGCGCGTTTCAGGCCCTGAACGATCTGGCCGGGTAGAGCGCCAATATAGGTGCGGCGATGGCCGCGGATTTCGGCTTCATCGTGCATGCCGCCCAGGGCGATGCGCACGAATTTGCGGCCCAGCGCGCGGGCGATGGATTTGCCAAGCGAGGTTTTGCCGACGCCCGGAGGTCCGACGAAGCAAAGGATGGGACCCTTCATGCCGGGCTGCAATTTCTTGACGGCCAGGTAATCGAGGATGCGCTCCTTTACTTTTTGCAGGTCGTAGTGATCCTCGTTGAGGATGTCCTGGGCCTTGGGAATGTCGATGTCCGTGCTGCCGGAGGATTTTGACCAAGGCAACGAGGTCATCCATTCGAGATAGGTGCGCGAGACCATGTATTCGGCGGAGGCCGGGGTCATTTTGGCGAGGCGCTTGAGTTCGCGGTCGCATTCTTTTTTGGCTTCCGCGGTCATACCGGCGTCGTCAACTTTTTTGCGCAGTTCGTCGATTTCGGCTTGCGCGTCGTCAATTTCGCCGAGTTCTTTCTGGATGGCCTTCATCTGCTCGCGCAAGAGATATTCGCGCTGGTTCTGGCTGACCTGTTCTTGGACCTGCTCGTTAATCTTGCTGCGAAGCTCCAGAACTTCGAGTTCCTTGGAGAGTTCGCGGATGAGCATTTCAAGGCGTTTGCGGACGTTTGATGTTTCGATCAACTCCTGGCGGAGCAGGGTCGAAAGGCTGGGCAACGTGCCGGCGATGAAGTCGGCGAGGCGGCCGGGATCATCGATGTTCATTGCAGCGTTTTGCAGATCGTCGGAAAGTTGCGGCGAGTGACTTACCACGTCGCGGAAGAGGTCTTGCGCGTTGCGTTGCAAGGCCTCGAGTTCGGCGTCCTTGTCTCCAGTGAAATCAGGCTCAGAAGCCACCGCGGCGCGAAGGTACGGGCGGAGGCTCAGGAGTTCATTGATGCGGATGCGCTGCAAACCTTCGAGGAAGACGACCACGTTGCCATTGGGCATTTTGACGGTCTTATGGACCTTGGCGAGCGTGCCAACTTTGTGGAGATCGGCCGCGGCGGGATCTTCAATCCGCGGATCGAGTTGGGCAACAACGCCCAAAAGCTTATCGTCGCCGGAGAGAGAATTGACCAGAGCGAGCGAACTCTCACGGCCAACGGTGAGAGGGAGAACCGCCCCCGGGAAGAGAACGGTGTCCCGGACGGGCAGGATAGCAAGAGTATCTGGAACAAAATGTTTTTTATCAGCCATGTGATCCCCTAACGCGAAGCGGGAGAAAAACCCGCTTTGGAAGGATTAGATGCAGAGGCCGGGAAAAGGGTGCCGGACAATGCAAAAACCTTCGTCAGAAAATATTAGTCACAAGCACTCAGATTCTAGTATAATTTGTCTCAATCTGCAACATGCCTTTAAGTTACTGATATAAAACCAATTACAATTCAAGCAATTCGGTCAATCCCAATCGTCTTATCGGCCGACTTGACGGAGAGGATAGTGTCTCCGAACAAATTCGAGGGCTTGGTCCCGGGTCTGGATAGCCTCCTCGAGCTGGGCATCTTCGAGGGTGGCCAGAATCTTCTGAAATTCTGGCCCTGGTGTATAGCCTAAATCTTTGAGGTCGTCACCCGAAAGTAATCGTGGGGGGCGGACCAGGGCGGGTGGGGTTTGTGCGAGAAAGGTGCGAACGGCGTCGTAGGCGTCGAGTTTGCCGTGGCTGGACTGGCAATCGAGGCGGTGGAGTTCGAGGTGTTCGTCGAATTGAGCGAGGCGGACGAAGCGTTTGAGGGTGGACTGACGCATTTGGCCGACATCTTTGAACTTCATGTGGTTGGCGACGAGGGCTTTGATCTGGTCGGTGTCGTCATTGGAGAAGCGGAGGCGGAGACAGAGGTCATCGGCCATGCGGACGCCGATTTCGACGTGGCCGTCAAAGCGGATGCGATCGCCGGTTTCCGAGGCCGGCCGAAAGGTGGGAGGTTTGCCGATGTCGTGAAGGAGAACTCCCCAGGCCAAGGTCGGGGAGACTTCTGCCGCGAGGCCCTCGAGCATGAGGAGGGTGTGGATCCAAACGTCGCCTTCAGGATGGAATTGCGGAGGTTGCGGGACTCCTTTCATGGCGGCAATTTCGGGAAGCAGTTCGCTGAGAAGGCCGAGCTCGTCGAGGAGTTCGAACCCGAGGCGGGCGGAACCTTCAGTGAGGAGTTTGGTGAGTTCCTCGCGAATGCGTTCCGCGGAGACGAGGTGAATTTCGCCGGCGTGTTCCCTGATGGCGGAGAAGGTTTCGGCTTCGATGGTGTAGCCGAACCGCGCTGCGAAACGGACGGCGCGCAGCATGCGGAGTTTGTCTTCGGCGAAACGGCGGGAAGGTTCGCCGATGGCGCGGATAGTTCTGGCGGAAAGATCGGCACGGCCGCCGACGAAGTCGAGGACTTCGCCGGTGTCGTGGCGCATCAGGAGGCCGTTGATGGTGAAATCGCGGCGTTGAACATCTTCTTCGGGAGTTTGGGAGTAGACGACCTGGTCGGGGTGGCGGCCATCGGAATAGCCGATGTCGGAGCGGAAGGTGGCGACTTCGACTTTTAGAGATTCCTGACGGACAAGAATGACGCCGAACTGCGCGCCGATGTCGAGGCCACCGGGAAAAAGGCGAAGCACCTCGGGAGGCGTTGCGTTGGTGGCGACGTCGTAATCCGTGGGAACGCGATGGAGGAGGAGATCGCGTACGGCGCCGCCCGCGAGGAGAGCCTGATATCCGTGGCGTTGGAGCGTGTCGCAGATCGAATTGGCGAGGTCGCGGGAATTCACGGAATGATTATGCACCTGGGGAGGGAAGTAAATGAAGCAGAGGAGGTAAATGAAGTAGAGGAGGGGTTGTGGCCGCGGAGTATGCCGAGGTGTTAAGAGTCGGGATCAGGAGCAGCGGAGGACTAGGCAGGTGATGTCGTCGGACTGGCGGGTTGTGCCGACAAAATCTTCGACGCTTTTCATTAAAGATTGAAGAGTTTGTTGGGCGTTTAGAGTGGGGAGGCCGCGGATGATGTTGATCCAGCGAGGGTCGGAGAATTCTTCGCCGGCGGAATTGAATGCTTCGACGACACCGTCGGTGAAAAGGACGAGGGTATCGCCGGGTTGGAGCGAAACTTCGGCGGAGGGGAATGTGGCTTCCGGGGTGATGCCGAGCGGAAGAGCGGCGGATTCCAGGCGCTCAGTGGAAGAGTTCGCGCGGCGGATGACCGGGGAATTGTGGCCGGCGTTGACGTAGGTGAGGCGGCGTGTGGCGGGATCGAACTCGGCGAGGACGGCTGTGGTGAAGCGCTGGCCACCGAGGCTGTGGGCGCAAGCGTAGTGATTCAGGCGGATGGCGAGTTCGCCGAGGGGCAGGCCTTCGGAGGCGATAGTGCGCAGACTGGCTTGCAAGGTGGCCATGAGAAGAGCGGCGGGAACGCTTTTGCCGGCGACGTCTGCCATAACCAGCATAAGTTTGCCGCCGGCGGAAGCGTCCTCAGTGGGATAGAAGGCATCGTAATAATCTCCGGCGACGGAATTTTGCGCGCGGGTGTAGAAGGCGACTTCGGCATCGGGGATCGAGGGTGGAGTGGAAGGAACGAGCCATGCCTGGATTTCGCGGGCGATTTCGAGGTCGCGCTTCATGGTGATTTTGTCGGCGAGTTCGAGGGAAAGGAGTAAGAGGAAGAGGAGCGCAGAGAGGAATTCGGTTTGCAGCGTGGTGGTATCGTGGCCGGACTGGATTTTAATCCTGGAAAAGAGAAGGAAAACCAGCGCCAGGAGGAACATCACTCGGCGGGCGGGGGTGAGTTTGTTCATCATGGCCCAGAAGAGCTGCTTAGCTACATGGAACGGGCGCTTCCAGTGACTGAGCTGGTTGACCTGATCCCAGTCGACATCCCTGCCGTAGAAGCCATAGCTGGAGCGGGCGTCGGCGGCGAATTGGGACCAGATGTCGTCGATGCGGCGGCCGTCGCTGACGCGCTGCCAAAAGTTGCCGAGGCGAGAGGTGGAAACGGGGCTCGGTTCGGAAGCACCGGCCGGGGGTGTAGCGGAAGATGGCATGGGGAGAGTATAGGGGAAAGAGGGGAATTATAAGAATCAAGAAGGTTTTGAGGTCAAGCTAACGCGAGGGAAGAGAGATGGAGCGCCCCGCTGAGGGGGTCGTAGGAGAGGATTAAATTATTTTTAGAATGGTCGACCAATTGAAGGCATGATCCGCAAATTGTAGTTGTCAGTGGCAGATCGTCCATCTAATCTTGAACTCCCTTCGTAACCTACCCCTCCCACAGGTTTGCGCTATTCCTGTCCCCAGCGCCAGGAGTGCAACATGAATCCAGATAGGCGAGCAGGCTATGCGATTCCGCGTCTCGATCGCAAGCCGCCGTTGCGAATCTAGCCAGCCAATCGTTCGGCAAATCACAGGCGCAGATCTGAACGATGGAGGGCGGAATGCAGCGACGCGGTTTGATTGTGGATGACGAGGCGGCGGTGTGCGAAATGGTGGGGAGAGTGATGAGCGCGGTGGGAATGGAAGCACTGAAAGTCACGAGGAGCGCTGAAGCCTCGAGCCTGCTGAATCAAGGAAAGTTTGACGTGGTGCTGCTGGACATGCACATGGAAGCGCCTGACGGAATTGAACTGGCGCGGCAAGTGCGTGGTTCGCGATGGAATCGAACGACACCCGTAATCCTGATCAGCGACGACCAGCGCCCGGGCGCGATGGGAATCGGCTTTGAAGCGGGCGCAAATTTTTTTCTCTACAAACCGTTCGACAAGGAACGGCTGATGAAGCTATTGCGGGCCACCCAGGGACAGGCCGAGCAAGAGCGGCGGCGGACGCGGCGGGTGGCGGTTCGAGCCAAGGTGAAATTACAGTGCGGAGCCCAGGAACTGGAAGGGGAAACGGTGGACCTTAGCCTGACCGGAGTCCTGGTCAGAGCGCATCGAATTCTGCCAGTGGGAGCGCCAGTGAGGATTGCCTTGAGTATTGCGCAGGAGACGAGACCGGTAACGGGGATGGGATCGGTAGTGCGGGTAGCCGGTGAGAACCAGATGGGTATACAACTGAACAAATTGACGGTGCAAGAAAGCGAGAGACTTCAGGAATTCCTGTTGCCGCTGATCCCCGGGGAAGGCTAAAGCGGGATCCGAGGAGCCCAGGAAGGTATTCGGCGGGAGAAACGCTATCGTGCTTCGGATCACGCTTCCCACATAAGGCCGGCAGGATGCCGGTGCTACCCGCTTAGTCGTCGCGACGGAGGGAGCCGCCGAACTGGACGGAGGTGAAGCCGAATTTGTCGCGGAGGCTGTCTGCGGCTTTGGTGAGTTTTTCGAGCTTTTCGCGGCGGCCGGATTCGAGGAGGTCGAGTTGCCGGGAGCCGTGGGACAGGGCGGAGAGGGCGACGCCGAGGAGGCGGACTTTGCGTTTGGCGTCGCGATGCCGGCGGAAGAGATTGAGGATCACGGCGAAGATGTCGGTGTCGAGTTGAGTGGGCACGGCCAGAGTTTTCGAGCGCGTATAAGTTTCAAATCCGGCGTAGCGAATTGTAAGTGTAAGGGTGTGGGTGGAGAGGCCTGCTTCGCGGAGACGCTTGCAGGCTTTTTGGGAGAGGTGGCTGAGGAGAGTTTCCATTTCGGCGACGTCTGAGGTGTCTTCGCCGAAGGTGTGATTGTGAGAGATGGATTTGGGCTCGGCGTCGATGAGGAATTCGTAGGCGTCGCCACCGCGGGCTTTGCGATAGAGCGCGGTGCCCCATTGGCCGAAGACTTTTTCGAGTTTTTCCCGAGTTTGCGAGGCGAGCTGCTCGACGGTTTCAATGCCGAGGGCGCGGAGGGCGCGTTCGGTGACTTCGCCGATGCCGGGAATTTTGCGGATGGGAAGCGGGGCGAGGAAGCGGGCTTCCATGCCCGGCGCGACCCAGACGAAGCCGCGGGGTTTGCCCTGATCGGAGGCAACTTTGGCGGTGAGGCGGGTGGTGGCGAGACCGCCGGAGCAGGGAAGTCCGGTTTGTTGCGTGATGGTGCGGAGAAGTTTATCGGCCGCGGCAAGAGGCGGGCCGTGGAGGCGTTCGGTACCGGAGAGGTCGAGGTAGGCTTCGTCGACGGAGACCATTTCGACGATGGGAGAGAATCTGGCCAGGATGGAGGCGATGCGATCGCTCCATTCGGAATATTTTTCGTGATGGCCGTCGAGGAAGACGGCGTGGGGACAGAGGCGGCCGGCGGTGCGGAGAGGCATGGCGGAGTGAATGCCGTATTTACGGGCTTCGTAGCTGGCCGCGGAGACGACGCCGCGCTGATCGGGGCGGCCGCCGACGACAACGGGTTTGCCGCGGAGATCGGGGCGGTCGAGGAGTTCGACGGAGACGAAGAATGCGTCCATGTCCACGTGGAGGATGGAGGCTTGGGAAGGGGTCTCCGACGCGTCGGGTGAGTCGTGTTTAGCTCGGAAGCGTGCCAGGTCCGGCATGGGATAAGCGTACGACTTTGAACAGCAGGAGACAACGAGAGGGAAATGATGGTGAGCATGGGCTCTTCGCACACGAGTTGTGCTTCGGTGCTTGATGCTGAAAAGCGGAAGCAGAGCTTCCGCACTCCAAAACGGCCCACCTCCATTCCTTTGTCTGGGCAAGCAGAAGGCGGGCCCTACACGCGCTGATGCATTTTGATTTGATGGTGGGGGCGTTCGTGGAATGATGGAGCGTATCTATAAGAGGCGGAGAATGAAAACGATTTCGAGCGTAATTCATCAAGCTTGCCTGGGAATGGTTCAATTTGTCTTTGCGGTTTTCGTCGCGGCGTCTCCGGTGCGTGCGCAGGAGGTTACCTTGCAGGCGGTGGTTACGCCTTCGACGGTGATTGTGAAGAATGGCGAGCCGGTAAAGTTTGCGATTCACGGATTCATTGAGTTGAAGTCGCTGGCGGAAGTGTTTCCGTACATCGAAACGCAAACACAACGATGGAGCGGGAAAATCAGCGAGGAGGAAAGACGAAATCTAGCCCGGCAACTCCTGCGCGAGGGGATTGAGAGCCGCGTAATTTCGATGGCGGACGAGCGGCCGTTGCAGGCCTTGGTGACGCACACAAGCGAAGAATTGCGGGAAGCGGTTGGGAGAGTGAAGGAACCGATGCCGCCTGGGTATGCGGAGGCGTTTTTTGCGGTGCAGGAAAAATGGAAGCATTCGGTGAATTGCTGGAGCGCTTCGCCCCTGATTGCAGGGCGGGTGCTCTCGAACTGGTATCCGATAGAAGAGGGAATTCGGCTGCATGGGGAGGTTTATGACTCGACGGAGCATTTCTGGCAGGCGGTGAAGTATCACCCGGATACGACGATTGCCGAACTAAATGATCTGGTTGTCTTGTTTGAGGGTAGGGACTGGAACGCCTGGCTGAAGCGGTTGGATGATGATCCGAAGACTTACCTTGCAAATGCTTATTCCGTGGAATTTCTCCGCTACAACCTGAAGGCGGAGCGGCTGAAGTGGTTCGGTGACGAGCTAGGGAAGCACGGGTTGAAGCCGAGCGAACGTGCGCGACTGGCGCAGCAGCGCGGGGAAATTGCGTTCCGGTTTAGCGCCTTGGAGGAGAAAATTTTGTGGGGCGACCTGGGGGATTTGCTGCACATGGTTTACGTGTTCTCGCTGGCCGACGATCCGGTGCGGAAGACCCTGGAGGTACATCATTTTGACGGGATTTATCTGGGCGAACGGAAACTGGGATTTATCAGCGAGGAGTTTCGGGCGGAGATGCTGGAGATCTGGAAAGTGAAGTTTCTGGAGACGCCCAGATTTCGCGAAGTGATTGCGGGGATACCGATGGAAATCCGTCTGGAGCATTTTTTGAATGATGGGGATTCGCCGGATATTCCGATTCCGGTTTATGTGGGGTATTTGAACCGGATTCGGGAAATGGCCAGAGCCGGAAAATAGAAAATAGAAATTAGGTGCGCTCAGCGGAGAGGACGCGCGGGATGCCCGCGAGATCGTTTGTGACGTGGACGTTGGCCCATTGGGGAGTTTCGAGGAGGGGGCGGACGGCGGGGAGAGAATCGTGGCCGAGTTCGAGGACGAGGAGGCCGCCGGGTTTGAGACGGTCCGCAGCCTGGAGAATGAGCGGGCCGTAGAGTTCGTAGCCTTCTTCGCCGCCATAGAGGGCAGAGGCGGGTTCGTGATCGCGGACTTCCATGGGGAGGGTGCTGGAATCTTTGCGGCCGATGTAGGGAGGATTGGAAACAATGAGGTCGAACAGGAGTGACTGGTGATTGGTGACTGGTGACTGGTGAGAAGCGGGGCCGGCGGACAGTTGGGTGCCAAGGTCGGGCACGATGTATCGTGCCCCTACATCGGAGAAGGCGGAAAGCAAGTTGGATTCGATGAAGGTGATGCGACCGGAGTAGCCAAGCCGCGTCGCGTTGCGTTGGGCTGCGGCCAAGGCGGCGGGAGAGATGTCGGTGGCGTAGATTTTGGCGTTGGGGAGTTCTTTGGCCAGGGCGATGGCGATGCAACCGGAGCCGGTACCGATGTCAACGATCGTGAGGCCGTCGCCGGTGAGTTTTGGGTCGCGGGCGGCGCGGAGTTCGCGGACGGCGAGGCGATCCAGGGCGACTTCGATGAGATGTTCGGTTTCGGGTCGGGGGATGAGGACGTCGGGAGTGACTTCGAATTCCAGGCCCCAGAATTCTTGTTTGCCGGTGAGGTGTTGGGTGGGTTCACCGTCGGCGCGACGATTGAGGAGAGAGAAATAGGATTCGATGGATTGGGGATCGAGGATTTCTTCGGGGTGGGCGTAGAGCCAGGTGCGGTCGCGGCGGGTTACATGGAGAAGGAGGAGTTCGGCGGCGAGGGTGTCCGAGGGGACGTGGGCTTGGCGGAGGAGATGGATACCCTGTTTGAGGGCAGTGCGAACGTCGAGGGAACTGGAGTTTGATTTGAGCATCAAGGGCTAAGAGAAGAGTTTAACGCAGAGACGCGGAGTGCGCAGAGAAAGAGAAGAAGGCGGCCTAAAGCCGCCCCTACATTTGTTTAGGCTTCGGCTAGTTCCTGCTTCAAGCGTTCGGCTTCGTAGTGTTCGACCAAGCCGTCGACCATAGGGGCGAGCTTGCCTTCCATGACTTCTGTCAGTTGGTGGATGGTGAGGCCGATGCGGTGGTCGGTGACGCGATTTTGGGGATAGTTGTAGGTGCGGATTTTTTCGGAGCGGTCGCCGGTTTTGATTTGGCCTCGGCGTTCGGCGCCGATGGCAGCTTGCTGTTTTTCGAGTTCCATTTCATAGAGGCGAGAACGGAGAACGCGCATGGCCTTGGCGCGATTTTTGATTTGGGATTTCTCGTCCTGCTGAGAGACGACGAGTCCCGAAGGCAAGTGGGTGATGCGCACGGCGGAGTACGTGGTGTTGACCGACTGACCACCGGGGCCGGATGAGCAGAAGGTGTCGATGCGCAGATCCTTGGCTTCGATTTTGATGTCGATTTCGTCGGCTTCGGGGATAACGGCGACGGTGGCAGCGGAGGTGTGGATGCGTCCTTGCGTTTCCGTGTCTGGGACGCGTTGCACGCGGTGAACGCCGCTTTCATATTTCAGCTTGGAATAAACTTTCTTGCCCTGGATCGCAGCGACGATTTCTTTCACTCCACCCATTTGAGCGGGGGAGCTTTCCATCACTTCGAGTTTCCAACCCTGGGATTCGGCGTAGCGCGAGTACATGCGGAAGAGGTCGCCGGCGAAGATGCCGGCTTCATCGCCGCCGGTGCCGGCGCGAATTTCGAGGATGATGTTCTTGTCGTCGATGGGATCGTGGGGGAGGAGGAGAAGTTTTAATTCGCGCTCGGTTTGTTCCTTGCGAATGGCGAGAAGCTTTTCTTCTTCCTGGGCCATGTGGCGCATTTCGGCGTCTTCGGATTCAACGACCATCTGATGGGCGCCTGCGAGGTCTTTTTCGATTTGCTTGAACTCGCGGTGTTTGTTGACGATGGCTTCGAGATCGGCGTGCTGCTTGGCGAGCTTCTGGAAGCGAGCAGTATCGGTGACGACCTCGGGAGTGGAGAGCTCCTGGGTCATTTCCTGATAGCGGGCGTCGAGCTGATCGAGTTTTTCGGAAAGCGTGAGAGCGGCCATTGGGATTCCTTTTCTCCAAACGATTTGCGTCACTGGAGAGGGTGACTGGTGATTGGTGACCCTTCGCAAAAAACGCTCAGGGCAAGCTAGTGCAAGGAGGGTAGGCCCCTAAAGGGGCGCGGAGCGGAAGGGAGCTAATGGAAGAAGGCGTACATGTGCTTTGAGTAGTATAGCAAACTGGTCGTGGATTTGATGCGTGGGCGGTGCGTTCGGTTCTGCCTCGTATGCGGCGAGTAGGGATGAGGCGGCCAACGGGAAGGCGCCCGCCTCGGAAGGCGGCCGCTACATCCGGATTGCCCGGGGTGGGCGGGTGTACTACGATGCGATTTGGAGTTGGGTGTAAGGAACAGCGGTTGCAGGCTGGGCCACCTTAAGGTGGCCGCTACAAGGGCAAGAAGGTGGCGGGAATGAGTGAAGCGGTACGAGCGGCGTTGGAGAATTCGGTGGAGGGGCTGGCGGATAGCGCGCCGAAGACGGATGCGGGGTTTTTGTGGGATTTCTGGTATCCGGCGCTGCGGAGCGACGAGATTTACGGGAAGAATCTGGCGAAGGCGATGCTGCTAGAAGTGCCGCTGGTGCTGGGCCGGACTAGCGAGGGTAAGGCGTTTGCGATGCGGGATGCGTGCCCGCACCGGGGGATTCCGCTTTCTTACGGACATTTTGACGGGAAGATTCTGCAGTGCAGCTATCACGGGTGGGAGTTTGAAGCGTGCAGCGGGCGGTGCGTGGAGATTCCATCGCTGACGAGCCACGACAAGCTGAAGGTGGAGCGAATTAACGCGGCGCATTATCCGTGCGAAGAGAGGGACGGGTATGTGTGGGTGTATGTGAACGCGCCCGGAACTCGGCTGCCAGAAAAATTGCCAATGCCGCCGGAACTGGAGAAATTCAGCGCAAAATACAAGATTACGCGGTTGGAGTGCGAGCTGCCCTCGCATATCGATCATGGGATTATCGGTTTGATGGACCCGGCGCACGGGCCGTTTGTGCACCAGTCCTGGTTCTGGCGGAGCAAGACAAGTATTCACGAGAAGGCAAAGCAGTTTGAACCGATTCCGAACGGGTTCCGGATGAGTCCGCACCAGCCGAGCGCGAACAGCGCGCCGTATAAATTGCTGGCGAAGATGACCGGTGAAACAGTGACGGCGACGATTGATTTTGTGCTGCCGAATATCCGGACGGAGATCGACCGGAGCGGGAAGTTGTGGTTTTCGAGCCGGGCGACGGTGACGCCCGTGAGACGGGATTTGTGCCGGATCGATTTTGTGGCGGCGTGGAATCTGCCGTTTCCCGTTTCGATTTTCCGGATTTTTGCGAAGATATTTTTGCGGCAAGACCAGGAAACGATGATTCAGCAGTCAGAAGGCTTGAAACATAATCCGCGGTTGATGCTGATTGATGATGCAGACCGGCCGGCGAAATGGTATTTCGCATTGAAACAGAACCTGATTGAGTCCAGGCGCAGCGGGTTGCCGATGGAACACCCCTTGGATGGGCCGGTGACGCTGCATTGGCGAAGCTAGGAACGAAGATTCCCTCCAAGAACTGAAAATTCCCGAACAGTTTGGTGTATACTCGCGGCAATTCCTCGGGAGCCCGCAGGTCATTCACAAAACGGAGGTGGTGCCGTGGGTCTCAGCCCTGCCCAGTCGTGTGTTCGTGTTTTTTTTCTGATTCTTTTCCTTTGGCCGACCTCGCAATTCACTCTTGCACAACCAAAGCCCGCAGCCACGAGTTTTGCGCCAAATGCCAATGCCACGGCTTTCCGTGCCGTCGCGTCCCCCGAACGCCTGGAACGCGGAAGATATCTGGTGGAAGGCGTTGCGCACTGCTTCGAGTGTCATGCTGAGCATGACTTCAAAAAGGGATTGGGGCAGCCAAAACCGGGAACCAAAGGCGCGGGGGAAATTGTAAAAAACGAAGCTTTTGATGGAGTGCCATTTCCGGAAGGCCTGACGCACCCAAACATCACACCAGACAAAAAGACAGGAGCCGGTACGTGGACCGACGCACAGTTTGAGCAAGCGATACGCCACGGGATAGGCCACGACGGGAGGGAGCTACTCGACTTTATGCCCTACGGATTTTTCCGGAGCATGACGGACGAGGATGTGGCGTCCGTGATTGTGTACATCCGTTCTCTACCAGCGGTGAGGAACCCGCTGCCCAAGAGGAGTCTTCCTTTTCCCGTTAAAGTGAATCTGCATCCGGAGATGGAGCCTCTGCTGCCAACGGATGCCAGCGACCAGGTGAAGCACGGATGGTATCTGGTGCGGATCGCACAATGCAACGATTGCCATACACCAGCCGACGAGAAGGGCAATGCGCGGACAGACATGATGTTCGGCGGAGGTGCGCGAATGAAAGGCCCGTGGGGCGACGTGGTGACGCCGAATATCACGCCGGATCCATCCGGGATCAGCCATTACGACGAAGCGATGTTTATCAAGACAATTCGAACAGGGCGAGCCTCGGGAGGCGTGCGGCAACTGAATCCGCTGATGCCCTACAGCTATTTCCAGAAAATGACCGACGACGATCTGAAGGCAATTTTTGCGTATTTACGGACGGTGAAACCCGTGAGGCACCACGTTGACAACTCAGAGCCACCGGTTTATTGCAAACTCTGCCGACAAAAACACGGATTCGGCGACAAAGATTAGCGGAATGAGTTGAGATCGAAGTCGACGACGACGGGGTCGCCCTCGGGCGGATCGATCTCGATGGTGGCGGAAGTGTCTGTGAAGGCAGAGGCGAGATATTCGAAGGTCAAAGTGGCTCCGGAAAGCACGCAACCGCTGTCGTCGCAGCGGTAAGCAGGATCGCCTTTGGCGCTGACCGGGATTACCATTTGATCTTTTTGAAATGTGCGGAGACGAAAATCCATCCAGAAATCCCCAGGACGAACCGAGAATCCTTTCAGAGAATGAGGATCCGAATTCGCCGGATGGGCTATGAGCGGTCCATAAGAATCCGTTAGAAGAATTTGAACGGTGACTCGGACCAGTTCGGGGGTTTTGAGGTGGTCAAGCTGGGCTTGTTGAGCGCTGTAGATGCTGACCTGCTCGCTGGAATAAATTGCTGTGAGAATATACGGCGTGAGGAAGCTGACAGATTGGATGTAGGGGCCGGTTTTTGGGGGCTGCAAGTAGAGGACGTACTTGTCCAGGAGTTTGCCGAGTGAGCCATCGCGGCGCTGGCCGAGGAAATAGGCATCGCGGACGGCGGTGTCGGAGAGAGGCGTGTCGAAGGCAGACAGAGGTTGCAAGAGCAGAAGAACGGCGGAAGTGAGGGAAGCGGTCCAGCGAAAGATGCTGCGCATGCGTTCCTCCTTTGTGGCGGATTTTACCGGACCACAAGCCCTGTCTATTTTTTAGCACTAAAAGTGCTGATTGCGTACTTGCTCATCAGGAGTTGGGCTTCATCTGGATCCAAGGGGCGCAACTTCATCCCGGCTGGCACATGTTCCTGCATGGCGTGATTCCGCACCACGAAAAAATAGATTCCACCGGCGGCAGCATTGACCTGAGCTGCGGCGGTTTTCTGACCCGTTGTCAAGCCGACAAAGGATTGCCAGGCGGCGCAGAGATGGTGAACGCCAGGGTCCAAGGAGACATAAAAATAAGAACTGCTGTGAGTGGCGCCAATCCAAGCACCATCGAGGCCAAAGCGAGTGGTGGGTCTGGGGCTGGAGAGAAAATCGGTGTCGTCCTGGAGGAGAAAGACCAATGCCTTGCCGGGATCGGGTTTGGGGAACGGATGCTGGGACTTGTCTGTCTTGACGTCGAATTTCACGTCGTCCTTACCACATCCTGGAGCAACAGCTTGCTCAACAGATTGAGCCTGTACAAAGGTGGTCGTGGCAAAGCTGAGAAACAGAATCATCAGAAGGGTCTTCATTCTCACGACTCCCAATTGCGAAATGCGCGGCGGCCAGCCACAACATGCGGGGTTCCGTGGCCGGTGCCTATCGACGAACTACACATTCTGATAACTAGACGTTTGAACGACGGAGGCCGTTTCAGGAGAAATCGCGTCGAGGCTTATTCCATATTGACGATCAGAAACTAGATGCGGCGAGGGGTGTTGGGGAAGTCGAGCCAGACTTTTACGCCGCAGAAGTGGGAGCCTTCGGTGCAGATGGGGGTGGTGATGCCGGTGCGGAGGTGGCACGGGGGGCCGATGTAGCGAGAGAGCTGCGGGTGGACTTCACGGAGTTGGGCGATTTCGTCCATGGAGGCCGCGTAGATTTCTTCCTGGGCGTTGAAGCAGGTTCGCATGGTCCACTTGTGAAGGAGATGGAGAAGCGAGCCTGTTTCGACGAGGCGAATGGATTTGGAATTGGGGAGCAAATAGAGGGCGATTTCGGGAGGCACGCCGCGATCGAGCAGTTGGTTTTTTGCGGACCAGGCTTCGTGCATGGCGCGATCATAGAGAGCCTTTGCACGGGGATTTTCTGCAAGAAGCTTTGGAGTGATGTAGTCAGGTTCGCGTGTGTCTGCGAGGGTGAGCAAGGGGCGCGAACCCGGAACCATGCGGTGGCGTTGGTCCTGGCTGTCCGCGGTGTGACTGATTTTTTTTGCGAAGGTGTAATTCGCATGTTGCAGGGCACGCATCAAAGGTGCGTGGACGCCGATGTTCAGAGTTTCCAGGCGATAAAGATTGCGCGCGGGATTGAGCAGACGGTCGATGGCTTCAGCGTCGCTGCAGGCGGATTCGGGAAGGCCGACGACGGCGCGGTAGGATTCGGCCATGACTCGCGGGGCATTGGGGGAATAATCAACCAGGCGAGAAGTGTTCCCTTTCAGTTTCGCGTCGAATTCAATTGCGAAAGCGTCAGCTTCGGATTTTGTGGCGGCAACATCCTTCCATTCGGGCAGTTCTTCCAGAGGAGAGAGGCCAAAGCGATCGAAAAACTGGGGATCGAGCTGGCGGGCCTGCGCAACCATTTCACCGATGACGGCTCGGGCTTCGCTGGGAGTGTCGGAGGCAGAGCACATGCGCCAGAGGCGATGAAGGACAATACCGGAGACTGTGTGGACCATCGCAGTGAAGGCCGCGACCGGCAGGACGTAACGGGCGATTTCAATGGAGCGCTTTTCGGCGGAGCGCTCAATCTTCTGAATACGTTTGGGATGGGACATCGGGCCGATGTGCCAGATGTCATTAAGAATGTTGCGCGCGTCGGGAGTCAGGAGGGCAGAGAGTTCGCGGTAGAAGGCCCAAGAGCGGGCTAAAGCGTTTTCATAGATGTTGCGGGACGTCTCGTCAAAAAAGAGCGAGAGCGGCGGGACGTAGGCCTGCGCGCGGTCGAGGCGGACGTAGCGCTGGCTTTGCTGCTCGGAGTTGTAGAAAGGGTGCGCGTGAAGAAACGACCAGACAAACTGGCGGCTAACGTTTTCCAGGCCAAATTCGAAATGGGCGTGCTGGTAGACGGTGTGATGGCCGCTATAAAAGGTGGCGGCGCCGATGTTGAGTCGCTGCTTGTCGGTGATTTCCTCGTGGGTGATGAGATGGGAGGAGTAGCAAGTTCGAGCGGCGGCGATGGCCGAGTCGTAGGGATGCAGAAAGGCGTTGCGAAGGGTGACGCGGGGCGCGCCCGTCTCCACCAAGCCAGCGTCCGGTGCGCCATCGAACATGCGAGATTGGGTAGCCACGTTGGAGTTTGATTCTACACGGAGAAAAGGAAGCGGACAAAAGGAACAAAAAAAACGGGCCGGGCCCTTCGATGCTCAGGGTAAACAAGCCCGGCCCCTACAAAGTTGGATGCTTGACGGCTGCTACTTCTTTGCGGCAGCGGCAGGAACGTTGGCGTATTTCTTCTGGAAGCGCTCAACGCGGCCCGCGGTGTCCACAAGCTTCTGCTTGCCCGTAAAGAACGGGTGGCAGCTGGAGCAGATTTCGACGCGGAGCATATCGCCCTTAATGGTCGAACGAGTCTGGAAGGTGCTCCCGCAAGCGCAATGGACGGTAACGGGATGGTAGTCAGGATGAATACCGGGTTTCATGGATCTCCAATCTAGTGTGGCCGGTCTGCACGGCTTCCCTTGGAGGGAGCTACAGCCGCGTCGCTAGGTCACAAGCAATCTCTGATTATACGGAAAGAGTGGAAAATTTCAAAATCGACACGGGAAACGCGCCGCCAGGCTAAGGAAACGGGACGACGGCAGTTGCGATGTTGGAGTAGACGCTCTCGTCGCCGGCGGCGTCAACCGCGGTGACGACATAAGTGTAAGTGCTTCCGGAAATGACGTCTGAATCGGTGTACGACAGGTCAGAGATGACCGCGGAAATGGGCGAGTAGCCTGAGCCGTCATCCCGGTATACGCGATAACCGATGACGGAACTGTCGCTGGGGTTCCAGGAGAGGGCAACACTGTGTGGGAGAGGATTCTGGGCTGGCGGCGAGGAAGTAACACCGGCTCCAGAGACGGTGATGCTGGCGGGAGCCGGGAGACTTGAGCTGATGATAGAAATGTGTCCGGAGGCGGAACCGCCGGCTTGAGGGCGGAACCAAATCTGAAAAGTGACGCTCTGATTGGGAGCAAGAGAATAACCTGGCGCGAGGCTGGAGTAGCCGAAGCCTGCGCCTGATACAGCGATGCCGCTGATCACGATGGTGACGTCGCCCGTGTTTTTCAAAGTGACGTTCTGCGTGGCCGTGGACTGCACATTGAGATTACCGAAACTGATCGAGGCCGGGGTCACTTGAATGGCGGCAAGAGACTTCTCCGCGACACCAGCGAGTGAGACGGAAGCGGGTACGCTGGAGGCATTACTGGCGAACTGAATGGAGGCAGTAGCGCTTCCTGCGAGACTGGGCTGAAAGATAAGTGTGTAGTCGAGATTCTGGTTTGGAAGTATCGTGCGCGGAGCGGAAGGACCGCTGAAGGCGAATTGAGAACTCTTCAGAGTGACAGATTGAAGGGTGAGAGGGGCACCACCGGTGTTGGCGATATGGAGAGTCTTGGTGACGACCTGGCCGACGGCGACGCTGTTGAAATTGAAACTTGTGGCGGAGAGGGCAATTGCGGGTTGGCTCGGCGCTGAATGAGAAGGAGTGTAACTTGCGCAACCAGCAGCGGCCAAAATGATAATCAATAGCAACGCAGCAAGAGTACTGCTGCAGATGCACCGATAGTTGTAATGAAGCGAGAACACCCCAGCTACTAACCCCCTCAGATTAGGAAAACTCAACTTACCGTCTGAGGAACAGTAGCCGCAACCTGTCCCGGGTACAGTTGTAGGACAGGTCTTACATAGAGATGACCTGTACTAAAGAACAGGTAAGGGTAGTGGAGGCGGGAATTTCAGAGATGAATAGAGTGAGGGGAGAACTTATGGCGCAAGAGGGGCGCCGTTAAGCCGCGGGCGAAAATTGCCAGACCCACTCCAAGCACGTTGTAGCCGTGGAGCATTCAGGAAACGAAATGGCAGCCAAAGCGGAAGGAGCCTTCTGCCGTACGGCGAGACCAGACGGGCCGCAGGTAGACGCGGACTGGGGGAAGAATAGGCACGTGGAGAATAGCCAGGATGCTCTCGGGAAGTTCCTCCGGCTGCTCAAACTCCAGGGCGACGCCGCCAAATCCGAGATCAAGCACGCGGGCGCGGCGGCTGCCTTGGTCGCCGATGATGGCATAGGCGTTGGTTCCGGCCATGGAAACGCGTTCCGCCTTGCGCTGTATCGCGAAGGAAGCCTCGGCAACGGGAGCGGGAACCTGCTCCGCCAGGGCTCCAGCGCCGATGGAGGAAGCAACGGCGTAATCGCTGGTGGGCTTTTCGGCGGTACGGCCCGCTGAGATGGAGATGGGAGATTGAGCCGGGGGTGGTACACCGGGTGGCTGTGTTGCGGCGCGCGAAGGTTCCCCAGCAGTGCGGACATGGTTGGCGTGCTTGAAGCGATATAGCCGCTCGTCCGCGACACGAATCAATTGATCCGATTGATCGCCGTCCTGGGGAAAAGTGCCTACGCCATGGTCCATGGTTACAGTGAAGCCTAATTGAAGCGGGCGAAGAGTTTCCGCAAAAACGGTCTCGATACGGCGACTGAGTGCGATAGCTTGCGCCGAATCGGTCTGAGGAAGCAGGAGGGCAAACTCGTCGCCACCGATTCGAAAAGCGGAGTCGGAGGTCCGCAGAGCTTTCTGCAGGGTGGTTGCGGCCGCGCGAAGGACTTCGTCGCCCCGCGGGTGGCCATACTTGTCATTGACTTCTTTGAAGCGATGAAGATCGAGGATGACGATGCCCAGAGGAAGGCCGTAGCGGCGGGCACGGTTCAGTTCCTTTTCAAAAGATTCCGCGAAGAGCCTTCGGTTGTACAAGCCTGTGAGCGGATCGGTTACCGCGTTCAACCGAATTTTTTTCAGTTCGTCGTATTCAAGAATGACAGGTACGCGAACCAATCCAGAGGATGAAAGAACATCCATCAGAACGGTCTTGAGCGAGATTGGCCGACCGAGCGCGCCGGCGAGTTCACGACGGCGCGTCAAAACTTCTTCCCAGAGTTGCAAGGACTGACTTTCGCGCAACTCCAAATGAGTTGTAGCTTGAAAATAGCGCTGGAGAAATTGACCGCGGGCAGAATGCTCCAAGCCCTCTAGCGTGTCGGCTAAGAGCTCAAGATAGGCATCTTCCATGGGCGAACGCGGGGCCACTGGGGCACCGGGGCTGGGCATAACTGGGTTTTTCCCACAATCTGCCTGTCCCCGCGGGGTTGGGGGAAAGCACAGTCCGAGAACCGCAGGACTAGGGAGCAAATCAGTTGCCATACCCTTGGTGAGGCAGCGAGCTGTTTTGGCCCCAATCGGTTCTCTTTTGCGGCCTATCCTATTACAGAAAGAGATGGATAGGCGAGATTTCTTCTGGAAGAGGGAACTTCGGCAGAAGCGACGACTGAAGGTAGACCGGAAGTACTATTTAGGGAGATCCCTATTCAAGCGATCGAAGAAATTCCAAACCGAAGAGGCGCTGATCCCCGAGGGTCTCCTGGCGTCGAACTCTTGCCTGGATCGGCGGAGTTTCGGAGGGGATGAGACTCGAAGAAGATGGAGAAGGTGCGGGAATAGTCAGCAAGACTGCTTGATCGGGCCGCAAAACGTGGGTGGAAGTGATACATGCCCCAGTAGCACTGATATTCAGAGTTCTGGTGAGTTCGATGAACTCGCTACCCGAAGCATCAGAAGCGCGAAGGAAGACAGGGACTTGCAAGCGGATCCGAGGCGAACGGCGTGCCCGTTTCGAATCCACGCGAACTTCCTCCTTGAGTTGGTCAATGCGTAGGTCCATAGAGTCCAAAGAATAGTACCCAGGAACTAGTACATCTCTTGCAGGTTGTTTGCCAGTATTTTGAATCCCAATCCCAAATTAACTCGTTTTTTTAGAAATAGATAGGGGTGTCCAAGGGTGGGTGGATAGAGAAGTGGACAACTTAGGGCTTGGATTGAGCAGGCCTTTTCCCAAATTGTGCAAATGGAACGCTTTTACCATTGACAGTCCGAAGGGCGTTTGAAAGGATGAACACCACCAAGGGAAAAACTTTTCCACTCGGGACGGGAGTCAGCCAGCCTATATGGGAAGCAGTCTCACAACATCCAAGGGCAGTTTTGTGCCAGGGGGAACTAATTTTCCCGCGGACCATGTCCGGGCTCTGCTGGATACGGTCGAGAAAGGCGTGGTTGTGGCGAGCCGGGACGGGCGCGTATTAATGGTGAATACGCGAGCGAAAAAATGCCTGGAAGAACATGGCAAGTCCGATCCGTTTTCGCTGAACATTTTTGAAGAGATATTGAACGTACAGCCGCGGGAGATTTCAAAAAGAATTGAAAGCGGTGAACACGAAATTGAACTTTCGGGAAGGACCGGCTCGAAGAGTTTTCATGCGCGTGTGAGATGGATTCCAGAATCGGATTGGGTGGCGATCCAATTCGCCAACGAAGCGGAGCCCGTTGATGGAAATGGAGCGCCGCAGCCGACGGTTCAGGAATTATTGCAGGAACGGGAAATCACTTACCGGAACCTGCTTGCGGCGTACCTGAAGTTGCAGGAAGTGAACCGGCAGAAGACAGTGTTTCTGGCTTCCGCAGCGCATGAGTTGAAGACTCCGCTGGCAGTCATCAAGGGCTATTACGATTTGCTGCTGACCAATTCGCTGGGGAAACTTTCGGACAAACAGAAAGACATTCTGGAAGAGTCGAAGGAAAGTTGCGAGCGGCTGGTGCGGCTGGTGTCGATGTTCCTGAATTACTCGGCGCTCGAAAGCGGAAAACTGGTGCTGCAGTTGCGCGAAAACGATCTACGGGACTGCCTGGTGGAAATGACCGGACGCTGGTCGGAAGCATTTCAGAGGAAAAGGGTGAAACTGGAGAGCCAGATCGATCCCTCAATTCCTACATTCAAGTTTGATTACCAGAAGGTACAACAGGCAGCTGCGAATCTACTGGACAACGCGCTGAAGCACACGCCCGAGGGGGGAACGGTGACCCTGCGGGCCAAGCCACATTTCTGGGAGCGGCGTGTAGCTGAAGTAGCGCCGGTGGAAGAACGACGCAGGTTCCGCCTGCCGCGGCCGAACAGCGTGGAAGTGAGCGTAACAGATTCGGGGACGGGTATCGCGCCGGAACATCACCAGGAAATATTCGAAGATTTCGTACGGGTGGATCGCAATACCTCCGGGATGGGCCTGGGCCTGGCGATTGCGAAGCGATTGATTCAGGCGCACCGGGGAAAAATCTGGGTCGAGAGCGAATCACAGCGGGGAAGCACGTTCGCGTTTTTATTGCCGATGGACCAAACCTGAAGGTGGAATTGCAACTGGAAAGAGGGGAAGAGATATGCCGGTGAAAGAGAAAATCCTGGTTGTGGACGACGAGCCCAGCATCCGGAAGTATCTGCAAACACTTCTGGAGGTGGAAGGGTTTGACGTCGAGACGCTGAGCAGCGGGAAAGAAGCGATTCGGCGCGTGAACGACGGAGAGCGACCGGATTTCATCATCCTGGACGTACTGATGCCGGAGATGGGAGGGCTGGAGACGCTACAAGAATTGATGCAGCTGGACCGCAGCCTGAACGTGATTATGCTGTCGTGCTCGAACGAAGTGGGCACGGTGGTGGAAGCGATCCGGCTGGGCGCGCACGATTACCTGACAAAGCCGTTCGAGAAGACGGAATTGGAAGCGGCGATGTTGAAGTCGCGGCAGAAAAGGCAGTTGACGCAGGAAAACAAGGCGTTGCGAGACTACTGCGATCAGGTGACGGAGGATTTGAGCTTTCTTGCAGCCAGCCCGCAGATGGTGCGCATCCGGCAGCAGATTCTGCAGATCGCGCCGGTGGACGTGCCGGTTTTCGTTTGCGGGGAAAGCGGTGTGGGCAAGGAAGTTGTCGCGCGGATGATCCATCTCCGGTCAAAGAGAAGGAATCAGGCGTTTATCAAGGTTAACTGCGCGGCATTGCCAGGGGAATTGCTTGAATCGGAACTCTTTGGATTTGAGCAAGGCGCCTTCACGGGTGCAGTGCGAGCCAAGCCCGGAAAATTTGAGCTGGCCAACAAGGGCACAATTTTTCTGGACGAAATTGCCGAGATGTCAGTGCACCTGCAGGCGAAACTGCTGCACGTGCTGCAGGACCACCAGTATTCGCGCCTGGGAGGGAGGCATCTGGTGGAGACGGACGTGCGCGTGCTGGCGGCGACGAACGTGGATGTGCACGAAGCGATGAAGACGGGGAGATTCCGCGAGGACCTTTATTACCGGCTGAACGTACTTTCGATCAATGTGCCGCCGCTGCGGGAGAGGACTTCGGAGATTCCCCTGTTGTTCAAGCATTTCCTGGAAAAATACAGCGAGAAATTCGGCAAGACACAGCAGACACCTTCGAAGCACCTGCTTGATGCGGCGATCAATTATCCATGGCCGGGAAATCTGCGCGAGCTGGAAAACTTTGTGAAGCGCTACGTGATTCTGGAAGATGACGAGGGCAGCCTGCGCGAATTGATCGAGATGAGCGCAACGCGGCAGAGAACATCACCGCGCGAAGAGGCTCCTGTAGCACGCGAACAGGGGCTGAAAGCGCTTGTCCGGGGTTTAAAGGACGAGGCCGAAATGGAAGCGATCGCGGATGCCCTGGAAAAGACACGGTGGTGCCGCAAAGACGCCGCGAAAATGCTAGGGATCAGTTACAAGGCGCTGCTCTATAAGATGCGGCAGTTTAACCTGGACACGCCCAGAACGCGGCGAAGCTCTGCAGCGAAGGCGGAGGAACCAGCGCCGGCGGGAGTAGGTGCGAAACAGGAAGGGTAGCGGGGCCTAGTACGAGGTTGCCAGCAAAGAGCACGGCCCTGAAAAAGAGAACTTGCGAGTTCCTCACGGGCAGGATATGTTGCGCAACGATTGTTGGGATAGGCCCTGAAGTGAATTAACCTGAGCCACCACGGGACATTACAAAACCGCAGTGATTGAGCAAGTTTGGTTTGTCGGGGGCAGATGTTTTTCATCTGAAACTGAGCCCTGGAACTCCTGTATTCAGCGGACTGGAATTAAGTTCAAAGAGTGGATGGGCCGAAAAGGCATGGATGGAGTTGAGAATGTCCTTGATGACTGATCGCCGGCTAGCCCGGCGTTACGATCTTACACTACCGGTGAGCATTCGATTTTCAGCGGAAAAACTGGTGGTACGCCAGGAAGGAAAGACGCGGGACATTTCCACTCGGGGGCTCTATTTCGTGGTGGAGCGAGATCTGGAATCCGGGAGCGCGTTGGACCTTACATTAACACTCCCCGGAGAGATTACGCACGGTTCCGATGTTTTCGTGCGAGCGCAGGGCAAAGTTGTCCGCGTGGAGCGACGACTGGAAGATGGCGAGGAGCGCATGGGTGTAGCTGCGGTGATTGAACGCTACGATATCGTCCGAGGAGATGGGAAGCGAGCGTAGAAGAATTCCTGCTGGCATATCCCCCCGGGCCATTGATCGAACCTATTTTCCCGTTGCAATCACGTTCCGGCGAGTCTAGCATGAGGGAAATTCTCGTCTCCCGGAGGGTCCAATGAAAGTGGCGGATCTAATCGGGTCCCGCAAGGAAGTCTTTTCGATCCTGGAAACCGGTAGTGTACTGGACGCCGCAAAGTATCTGCGGGAGAAACAGGTGCGCTCTGCCGGGGTAGTTGATGCAACGGGCAAGCTAATCGGAGTGGTGTCGCAGAGCGACATATCCGACAAAGTCGCTGCGGAGAACAAATGTCCCGCTTGGACGAACGTGGCGGAGATTATGAGCCGCGATCTGGTGACGGTGACACCTGAGGTTGTTTTCGAGGATTGTCTGCGGCTAATGGAACAGAATGGCCTGTATCACCTGTTAATTCTCGGAGAGGGGCAGCAGTATCTGGGAATGGTATCCGTCAGCGACCTGCTGAAAGTGATGGCCTCAAGTGAAAAGGCCAGGGCGGACATGCTGGAGTCGTACGTCTTCCCGAATCGATAGTGCCGGAACGGAACTGAGTGTTTGCGTGCAGCGGCTCCGACCGAGTTCCCAAGAAGAGAAGAAACATTCCTCACAGAGTGAGGAGTTTTTCCTGCATTGGCCCACAATAGTCCGGCCCAACTTGATGTTAGTACCATGACCTACATACCTTTGAATCTTTTAAGCGATTGAATTTAAATAACTTAAATTCGGCTCAGCGACGTCTGGTGGAGCCTCGTGGCACATAGCTTTGGTGAGGGATGTGCAGTTGCACCTAGCCGAGTGCCAATGTCGGCGAATAACTCCAACAGATTGCCGTCGCTTGAAAGATCGGGAGCAGTGCTCCCGGATCACGTCCTGTTCGGGCATTCCTCCGCGATGGCCGAGATTCAGGCACGCGCCGCGCGAATCTGCCGGACCAACGTTCCGATACTCCTCTGTGGGGAGGGAGGGACTGGGAAAGAAGCGCTGGCTCGTTGGATCCACAGCAATTCGGAGTATGGGGCTGGCGAATTCGTAAAGGTGAATTGCGCGGCGATTCCCGGGGCATTGCTGGAAAGCGAATTATTCGGATACGAGAAGGGCGCCTTTACCGGGGCCAACAATGTGAAACCCGGGCGGGTGGAGCTCGCTCAGCGGGGAACGCTTTTCCTGGATGAAATTGCCGACCTGGATTTGAATCTTCAAAGCAAATTGCTGCATTTTCTGCAGGACGGCACGTTCTCCAGGATTGGCGACCAGGGCGAGAGAAAAGTGGATGCCCGGCTGATTTGCGCCACCAACAAGAATTTGCAAGAGGAAACGAATGCCGGCAGATTTCGCGAAGACCTGTTTTACCGCATTCACGTTTTCCGGTTAAAGATGCCGGCGCTGCGGGAGCGGCGGGAAGATATTCCGCTGCTGGCGGAATATTTCCGGAAGCAGTTTGAGAGACAGTTTGAAATGAAAGCGGAACCTTTTCCGCTGGAGCTGCTGGATTATCTGAAGAATCTCGGCTGGGCCGGAAATATTCGCGAGTTATCCAACGGGATTGCGCGCTACGTTCTGCTGGGCCCGGAGGCTGCAATCCATCAAGAAATTCCGACCAGACGATTCAAGCGTGTTGCGTTGGAAGCTGGCAGCGGCGAGCCCCAGGTGACACTGAAGCGTCTATCCAAGGATGCGATCCGGGAGATGGAAAAAAATGTGATCCTGGAGACCCTTCGCGCCAACCAATGGAATCGAAGAAAAACAGCACAGGCATTGAAGATCAGCTATCGGGCCCTGATTTATAAAATCCAAGATGCAGGCCTGGTCTCCCGGCGGGCATCCATCCAGCGGGTCCAGAATGAAGGGCCGATAGGCCTCGCCAGGAACTGATTTCAGCACCATCGAAAAATTCTCTAATCCCACTCTGCGTCGCCTGAATTCGCGCTATTCTCACAACAATAAGAAATCAATTGAACACGTAAAGGGAGATGCGGGAGGATTTTGTCTTCCGACTTGTGAAGATGAATTTCCCTGGTTTGGTGAACAGAAATTATGAAGATTCTTATGACAGAGCTCCAAGGCGTGGTTGTGATCGAGCCGGAGGTGTTTTCCGACGCACGGGGATATTTTCTGGAAACGTACAATACCAGGCGCTTTGCGGAAGCCGGGATCAGCGAGCGATTTGTGCAAGACAATCAGTCACAGTCCAAAAGGGGTGTGCTGCGGGGCCTCCACTATCAGGTGGAACAGGCTCAGGGGAAGTTGATCCGCGTGCTGCAGGGGGAGATCTTTGATGTGGTAGTGGACCTTCGAGCCGAATCAAGCACCTTCGGGAAATGGTCGGGATTTCACCTTTCAGGCAAAGAACATAGGCAAGTCTGGATTCCAAAAGGATTCGGGCACGGGTTTTATACGGTGTCGGAAACGGCAGACGTCGCTTACAAGGTTACGGAGTTTTACGCGCCGCAAATGGAGCGGGTAATTTTGTGGAACGATCCCGAATTGGCAATCCGTTGGCCTCTGCGGGGGGAGCCTCTGCTTTCGGCAAAGGACCAGGCCGGACAGTCTTTCCTGGAGTTCAAGAATTCGGCGAAGTAGGAAGCCCGAGTTGGACGCGAGAGTGTTTTCTGCGCCATTGGATCGTGATGCCTAGTTACAGAATTCTAAGACTCATATTACCCCTCGTGCTAGCCCCCTGACACCATCCGATTGCATAGAAGGTAATAAAACCTAAATCATCCGAATTGGGTGGAGCACGTGTACCCCAGACATGCGCGAAATGGTGGGGTCGGAAATCGTCCATGGCACGGCATGCAGTTTCCGGTTGGATACTTGTCCTTCCATTGCCCTAACGGCCAAGAAAGCGACGTCTCGAAAATGAGAATCCTACAATTCTCAATCGCTTAAACGATTTTATTTCCATGACTTACAGCTTAACCCGAGAAGTCTCAGGGTCTCATAATCTCCAGGATCCCTGTCAGGTTGACCGTTCGTGACCCGAGGGGCAGGTGGAATGTTGCCTCCGGGACAGCATAACGGGCTGTCCCGAATTTGTTCCTCCCACCAGTAGTCCTGGAGGACTAGTACTCGTACCCTCGCAGTGTAGTCAAGCTCGCGGAGGGAAAGACTAATGAGAACCGGGGAAACTGCCAAGGCCAAGGGGATGGGGGTACGGCAGAGTCCCGTAAGCCCGCGTCAAAAGTTTAATTCGATCCTGCTATCCGCGATGCTTTTGGGCACCGGAATTCTCAGTGGATGCGCTGGCTTGGTGAGCAGCAGCAACCCCACCACGGGGCAAGCGGCATTTCAGGTAAATCCCGCAAGCTTGAGCTTCGGGAAAGTGGGAGTCGGCAAGCAGACCATCCAAACTGTCGCAGTGACGAATACAGGCACAATGCCCGTTTCGATCACTCAGGCGGCGGCTTCCAACCCGGCGTTCAGTCTGGCCGGTGTAACTCTGCCGATGTCTGTGGCGACCGGTCAAACCGGCAATTTTACGGTTGCGGTGACGCCAACCGCGACAGGAACTTTGACCGGAACCCTGACACTCCAAGGCAGTAACGGGGCAGCTCCGGCGACAGTCAACCTTTCGGCGACGGCAGTGGCGTCGGCCCCGCAAATATCGCTCGGCAGCACTTCAATTCAGTTTGGAACAGTAGGGGTCGGCTCGACCAGCAATCTGAGCTTGGTAATTTCGAACACAGGCAGCTCAGACCTTGCGATTTCCCTGATTTCCGTGACCGGCACTGGCTTTGGCGTTAGCGGAATTGCTACGCCCAAGACAGTTACCGCCGGCCAATCGATTTCCGCGAATGTGTCTTTCCAACCGACGGGCGCCGGAGGGGTAAGCGGATCATTGACCATCACGAGCAACGATCCAGCCAATCCGACCACGACGGTTACGCTGGCGGGCACGGGCTCAACGACCGCGCCTGGGCAATTGCAGGCCAATCCGACGTCGGTAAGTTTCGGCAATGTGAGCACGGGTGGCAGCAGCACGAAGGCCATCATTTTGAGCAACACCGGTTCGAGCTCGGTGCCGATTTCGGTGATTGCAGTAACCGGAGCAGGTTTCAGCGTGAACGGAATTACGACTCCGTTTACCCTAAACGCCGCAGCCACCGTGACTCTGAACGCGGTATTCGCGCCGACGGCCGGGGGCAATGCAACAGGCAGCGTGACACTCACAACGGATGCGCTGCACTCGCCGCTGACCATTACCTTGAGCGGTACCGGAGCGCAACCGGGATTGAGCATATCGCCAACGAGCTTTGCGTTTGGAAGCGTGGTGAACGGGCAAACGAAATCGCAGACCTTTACGCTGACGAATACCGGGGGGAGTTCGCTGTCCATATCGCAGTTGAGCGTGAGCGGAGCTGGCTACAGCTTGAACGGTTTGACCCTGCCGAGTACGGTGGCGGGTGGGGCGAGCGTGACGTTTAACGCGCTCTTCGCACCTACTACGACAGGCAGCTTGCAGGGAACGATCACCATAACCAGCAATGCCCCGAACTCGCCTGCGACGATTGCGCTGAGTGGAACGGGCACGGCCGGGACAACCATACTCACCGCGAATCCGACCAGCCTGGCGTTCGGCAATGTCAATGCCGGGAGCACAAGTTCCAAGAGCGTAACGCTTACCAATAGCGGAACCGGGAATGTGACGATTTCGCAAGTGGCAGTTAGCGCCAAAGACGTCACCACCAGCGGAGTAACGACGCCGGTTACCATGACGCCCGGGCAGACCCAGACGTTGAATGTGGCGTTCAAGCCGACAGCTTCGGAATCGGTTTCTGGAAATATCACCGTAACCAATTCGCTGGGAACGAACACCGTTATTTCTGTCACCGGAACGGGCTTGCAGCCTGCCATCACCTTTACGCCATCGAGCGCCAATTTCGGAAGCGTTACGGTCGGCTCGACGAACTCGCAGACGATCAAGATCGGCAACACCGGGACCGCAGTTCTGACGATCACTCAGGCGACCGTGGCCGGAAGCGGGTTCAGCGTGACGGGTTTGACGTTGCCGCTTTCCATCAATCCGGGTGCGACGAGCAATTTCAACGCGCAGTATCAGCCCTCCGCTGCGGGCGCCGGGAGCGGGAGCATCACGTTCGTGAGCAACGCAGGCACTTCGCCGAACACGGTTTCGTTGTCCGGAACCTGCGTGGCCGCCACGCAGATTCTTTCCGTAAGCACGAACACTTTGAACTTCGGAAACGTGAATACCAGCACCAGTTCGACGCTGCCGGTAACCGTAACCAACACCGGCAATTCCAACGTGCAAATTTCGCAGATCGCGGCCAGCGGCACGGGTTATTCGCTGAGCGGCGCCGGCGTTCCCGTTACTTTGACGCCGTCCCAGAGCCTGACCTTCAGCGTACTCTTCAGCCCTGCGGTTACCGGGAGCGCAAGCGGAAGCGTGACGATAACCAGCAATGCCACCGGATCACCGGCGGCGATTGCGCTTTCCGGCACCGGAGCGGTGATTGTGACCCATAGCGTGAGCCTGACATGGAACGCCAGCACTTCCACGGTGAGCGGCTACAACGTGTACCGCAGCCTGACCAGCGGCTCGGGATACACGAAAGTGAACCCGGGCCTGGTGTCGAGTGTGAATTACACCGACGCGAGCGTGGCCAACACGACGACTTACTACTACGTGACGACCGCGGTGGATGCAAACGGAAACGAGAGCAACAATTCGAACGAAGCGGTCGCGGTAATCCCGTAGGGAACTCTAGCAGCCGGAATCAAGAAGAAGCTTTTTCGTTCAGCTCCAGTGAGCGGAGAGAATTCCGGTGGAATTTCAAGTAACCCCAGGCAAGCGCCTGAGCCAGGACCGCACCGGTAGAGTCGATCAAGACGTCGCGGAACCTGGCTTCGCGCATCGGCACAAATGACTGGTGCCACTCGTCAAGTCCGGCATAGCCTGCCGCCATAAAAAGCGCGATAAGCGCCCATTCCGGCCGCCAGCCCTGGCGCTCTCCTCGAATGCCGCGGAACACGGCAATACTGAAAAACCCGAACTCCGTGATGTGTGCCGCCTTGCGAATTCCGAAATGAAGCAAGAGGAGGGTATCAGGAGTGGCGGAAGGGAAAAGCCAGCGAAGCGCGGGAAGGATGATGCGAGAGGTGTGTTCGCCGCTGAAGTATTCTGTGGAGAAGCCCGAAATCAGAATGGCCATGCCGATGGCGGGCAACCAGTAGGTGAGACGACGGAGCATGAGAAATTATCCGTTGAGAGGACGCAATTCCCCTAATTGAGTTTACCCTGGCGTCTCAGTTCGATCAGGTAGGCAGCCAATGCCTCTTGCCAATTGCGCAGTGTGATGCCGTGGGAAGCCAGGGATTTCGGGGACAGAACGGAATAGGAAGGCCGTCTGGCGAGGCGGGCGGTCTGAGCGGATGTAATCGGCGCGACGGGGGTGGTTCGGTCTGCGCCACGCAAAGTTTCCTTTGCAAATTCAAACCAGGAACAGGAGCCAGAGTTGGTGATATTCAGAAGGCCGCGCGCGTCGGCGTGCACCAATCCGCGAATTGCGGCAGCTAAATCTCTTGTATACGTCGGAGATCCGACCTGGTCGGCAACTACTCTCAGTTCCGGCTGAGAATCGGCGGCACGCAGGATTTTTTCCGGGAAACAGGATTTGCTTGCGCCAAATAGCCAGGAGGTCCGGGCAATCAGCCAATGACCTGCTTGTTCTTGGACCGCTTGTTCACCGGCGGCCTTGGAAGCACCGTAGACGTTGAGCGGGTGAACCGGAGCATCGGGTTCATAGGGGCGGTCCGAGGCACCGTCAAAGACATAGTCGGTGCTTAAATAACAGAGTTTCGCGCCGTGCTGCCTGGCCACAAGTGAGACATTCCGCGTGCCATCGCGATTCACTGCGAAGGCCATGTCCGCGTTTTGTTCGCTGCCATCCACGTCGGTGTAGCCGGCGGCCTGGATGATCCAGTCGGGACGCTCCCGGTGCACCAATTTCCGAAGCTGCTCGATGTCGCGGATGTCGGCATCGCGGGAAGTTGCCGGAAGGATGACGTCATCCGGCCAGACCTCGAGGAGGTCACGCCCCAGCAGCCCGTTGGAACCGATGATCAGGATTCGCATAAGATTGCTTGTGCGGCGAAACTCTGCACTGGGGTGGAATAGCCTGAGAAATTCGCGGCATTTTCCGTGTTACCGGTCAGCATGAGAGCCGAAGGTTTCCGAGCGGCGGTCATAGTGCCGCTCATAATAATTGCGGTATTCACCGGAACGCGCGTGATGGAGCCATTCCGAGCTGGCGCCGTACCACTCAATCGTCTTGCGAATGCCCTCCTCGAAGCTGACGAACGGGCTCCAGCCAAGTTCCCTCCGGATTTTCGAACTATCCAGCGCGTAGCGGCGATCATGGCCTGGGCGATCCTGGACATAGTGAATCAGGGAATCTGGTTTGCCGAGCAATTGCAGAATTGTGCGCACGATTTTCAGATTGGGCTGCGAGACGCCGGAAGAGACATTGTAGATTGAGCCTGGCGCGGCTTTTTCAATCGCAAGCAGGATTGCGCGGCAATAGTCTTCCACGTAAAGCCAGTCGCGCTCCTGCATCCCGTCCCCATAAATGGGCAGAGGCTTGTCTTCGCTCGCGTTCGCAATCATCAGTGGAATCAGCTTTTCCGGAAATTGAAAGGGGCCGAAATTGTTGGTGCAACGCAGGGTGACGGACGAGATTCCGTAGGTGTTGGCATAGGCCGTGACGAAGTGCTCCGCGGAGGCCTTGCTGGCCGCATAGGGACTGCGCGGGTCAAGCGGTGAATCCTCCTTGAACGCTACCCCGGCGGGTGCGCTGCCATAAACTTCGTCGGTGCTGATATGGATGAACTTCGTCGCGGGAAAACCGCGCATTGTTTCCAGCAAGCACTGGGTGCCGATGACATTGGTTTTCAGAAAAGGCGATGCGTCCTCAATGCTGCGATCCACATGCGTCTCCGCGGCAAAGTGGACGACGGAGTCAAACCCGTGGGCAAAGAGATGAGCGAGCGCAGCGGAGTCGGTGATATCACCGCGGAGGAAGTGGTAGCGCGGGTTTGCTGCGACATCCGCCAGGCTCTCCGGGTTACCGGCGTAGGTCAATTTGTCGAAATTGACGATCTGGACGTCGCGGTTAGCGTTCAGAAGATAGCGTACGAAGTTGGAGCCGATAAACCCCGCGCCGCCTGTGACCAGAACTTTCAATCACTGCCTTCCTTTCGCGAATTCGAAACTGCCAGCCCCCGCAATTCTCCCGTTGGCCTTATCTTGAATCTTCGGATAGACGCGGCGGTTTGCCACGACCCGGGAGTTTGTTCGTGCCTGTTTGGGCGGCAAGGTTTGTTGCGCGCAAGAGAGATTCAAACGTTCCCGCGTCTGTCCACCAACCGTCCAGGATGCTGTGGGTGAGCGTTTTTTCCTTGAGGTACATATTATTGACATCGGTGATTTCGAGTTCGTTGCGCCAACTTGGCTTGGTCTTGCCGATTTTCTCAAACACTGTCGCATCATAGAAATAAATACCGGTCACGGCAAAATTGGATTTTGGTTTTTTCGGTTTCTCCTCAATCTTGACTATCTTGCCGCCGGAAAGTTCGGGGCAGCCGAAGCGCTCCGGGTCCTGGACTTCTTTCAGGAGAATGTGGGCGCCGCGTTTTTGCTTCTCGAAGGACTCTTTCGCGGCGACAATATTATTTTCAATGATGTTGTCGCCCAGGACGACGCAGATCTTTTCATCTTCGACGAAGGGCTGAGCCAGCCGCAGGGCGTCGGCAATTCCGCCTTCGCCTTCCTGGTATGTGTAATGAATGCGGTGGAGTCCGAATTCCTTGCCGTTGGAGAGCAGCCGAATGAAGTCGCCGGAGTTTTGTCCGCCGGTGACGACAATGACGTCGCGAATGCCCGCGTCCACCAGGGTTTGGATCGGGTAAAAGATCATCGGGCGGTCGTAAACGGGAAGCAGATGTTTGTTGGTGACGCGAGTAAGGGGGTAAAGCCGCGAGCCCTTACCGCCGGCGAGCACAACACCTTTCATGGACAAGTTTCTCCTGGTCGAAAGTCTCCCACATTAAAGTATTTCGGGTTAATAAATCTGAAAGTCCCGGGAAGGACCATGGAGTCCGTCTTCGAATTCGAACGGCCGGTAGAGGAATTTCATGTTTGGCAATCGCAAGCGACGCTTTGACAAGACAAAGCTCGCCCGTACTGCTCGCATGGCGATTTTTTTCCGAAGTGCCGCGATCGAATTAACCCCCAGAGAGCTGCGAAAGCGCTTGACGGGCCTGATCAGCAAGCGGGGAAGAGGGATTTAGACTAATGGCCTTTTCGAGTTCGGCCTTGGCTTTAGCTGTATCGTTGAGTTTCTGGTAGGTCAGTCCAAGGTGGTAACGATAGGTCTGATTGTTTGGAGTCGCCTTTACCGCATCCTCGAATAGAGGCACGGCGACTGAGTAGCCGCCGTTGTGGTAGTAAGCCCAACCCAGCGTATCGGCAGCGTTTGGGAGCTTTGGAAGACCACGCCTGGCCGTCTGAGCCAGCGTCAGCGCAACGTTGGGGCTGCCGCCGTGCTCGAGAAGCAGATAAGCGAGATTGTTGGAAGCATTTGCATTCTCCGAATCGATTCCCAGAACCTTCTGATACATAGACTCAGCTTCCTGCCAATTGCCTGCACGGTCGTAGGCTTCGCCGAGAGCAACTAACAGTCGGACATCACGCGGGGTGAGTTCAATGGCCCGTTGATAGAGGGCGATGGCTTTATCGGGAGAACCGGCCGCAGCTTGCAATTGGGCGAGCAAGACCATGCCGGGAATATTATTTTTGTCCAGGGTAAGAACCTGATTAACGGAATCTTCCGCCTGCTTTAGTTGCTTCGCCTGGACCTGGAGCTCAGCGAGCAGCATAAACAATTCAGCGCTGCCGGGATTTCGCTTGAGCTGCTCCTGAACGAAGGCCATGGCGTCGGCAGGCTTGTTTTTTACCAGATCCACCTGAACCATGCCGCGAATCCCCTCGAAAGAATTCGGGTCGCGTGCGAGCGCCTGGCGATACATTGCTTCCGCATCGGCGGTGCGCTTTTGCACCAGCCGCAACTGACCCATCTTCAGGTAATACATGGGACTCTGCGGGCCCATTCGCTGGAGATTCATCAAATCCGCCTCGGCGCCGATGGCGTCACCCTGGTTCATTCGCGCCACTGCATGGTAGAGATATCCGTCCGCGGATTTCGGGGCGAATTTTTTCAGCTGGTTGCTCAAATCTTCCAGGTTTTTCCAGTCGCCCTTGGAGGCGGCGCTTTTTGCAAGCGCCAACCAGGATTCCGCAAGCGGGGGACGAAGACGGACAGCTTCTCGCCACTCACTTTCTGCCTGCTGGATGTTGCCTTTATCGAGGAACGCCAGACCTAATTGATAGTGGCCCATGGCATTGTCCGGAGCGCTCTTGACTGCGGCCTGCAAGGTGGTGAGAGCTTCCTCCGGTTTGTGCTGGCGTAGCAACACCTGACCTTTCAGGATCAGGGTTTCGCCATCCTGGGGCGCTTTCTTCAATATGGCTTCGATTCGCGGCGAAGCGTCATCCAGGCGATTGTTCAGAATCAGAAGTTGGATATAAGTGCGCTGAACAGCCAGGTCGTCGGGGTATTTTGCGGATAGAGCGCCAAATTCAGTGGTCGCTTTTTCGGCCTGGCCGTGGGCAAGATAGGCATCGCCCAGCATCCGGTACGCGGCGGGATTGGTGCTCAATTGATTCTTGGCGTCGGTCAAGACCTGCTCCGCCTGCTCCGTTTTTCCTTCGGAGTAGTAGAGAGCGGCGAGCGCGGCGCGGGGAGAAGGATCCTGCGGAAGCGCGGCGATGGCACCTTGAAACTGTTTTTCCGCCTCTGGATCGCGCTTCTGTTGATGATATAGGCCTCCCAACATCAGGTAAGGCGTAAGAGCTTTTGGATCCAGGCTCTGTGCTTTCAGCAAGTTGGGCTCGGCGTCTTTGAGATTTCCGCTGCGCATTTGCAATTGCGCGAGATTCAGGAAAGTCGCGGCGCGCTCGGGCGCCATTTCCACGGCCTGATTGGCCGCCTTTAACGCATCGTCGGAATGGCCGAGAGAAGCATCGGCGTCAGAGAGGAGAAGTTGAGCGTCGACATCTTTTGGATTGGATTTGAGGATCAGCAGGGCGCGGTCCTTCGCTTCCTGTTTCTGCCCGCCGGCCAATTGCAATCTTCCAAGCTCGCGTTGCGCTTCCCAGTTGTCCGGTTGAAGCTCGACCGTTCGCTGGAGTTCGGCGAATGCCGCGGACCAACTCCTCAGCTTGAGGTGTGTTTGCGCAAGCTTGAAGTGCGTTTCCGGGTTGCGGGAATCGAGTTGAATGGAGCGCCCGTAATAAATCAAAGCTTCGGAATACTTGCCCTGGTCATAGCTGGCGTTGCCCTTTGCCAAGAATTTCTTTGGGTCACGATTGCAACCGGCGCTGAGAATCATGAGGAACAAGAGCAGCGCGGACAAGATTCGTGGGCACATCCGCACATGGCGTGAGAGAGATTCGTGGTGAAACACGGCAGAGTTCATGCTGTTTCTGAGAAGCAATTGTGCACCCCTGTCCCACTGGTCGCAAGCAACGTGCTGGGTCAGTGTTAAATTTAAGGGAATCTAGTGGATAAGGCACATGATATCGGTTTGGCTGGAGTGTATCAGTAATGTGACAGAGCAGGGGAGCGAATAGGAACGCCCAGGAGGGGAATCGGGGGGACAATAGGGATATTCTTTTTCCACTTTTGGGGGCTGGAAAAACGTGCCAGAAGAGCTGACTACAAGTTGCAACGGCAGAAAAAGCGTAACTTATTGATATTGAATTGGTTGTTTCCCTGTGGGAAAATTGGGGGGATGTTGAAGCTATTTCTGCGTGGTTATCCTCGTGCATCTTCTGGTTGTCAGGGAAGGCTCTGTTTGAGCCAGGTCCTTGCGGAATTTTAGAGCGGCTCACTGGCGAGGTCGTGGGAAATGGTACGAAACGGAGAAATAACAGTAGCAGATGTAAAGCGGATCCTTCGCCGTTACTGGTGGATCCCAGCTTTCATTACGGTGACGCTTGGCGCCATGGGTCTGGCTGCCTCTCTCGTTCTGCCCAAGAAATACACTTCGTCCACCCTAGTTCTTGTCGAACAACCGACTGTCCCCATAGACGTAATCAAGCCCGTGATCACGAATGACCTGAATCAACGAATGGCTTCGATGAAAGCGCAAATTTTGAGCCGGTCGCGGTTGGAACCGATTGTCAATAAATTTGATCTGTACCCGCTTGAACGCAAGACGACCCACATGGAAGACCTGGTCGAAAAACTGAAGGGCGCGGTACACGTGGAGCTGATCGAGCCGCTGGCCGGATCCGCGGACCGGCAGCCGCCGGGATTCAATGTCAGCGTGACCTTCGATAACCCGCAATTGGCGCAGCAGATTTGCCAGGAAATCACCTCGATGTTCATGGAGCAGAACGCGACGGTGCGCGTGGCTCAATCGAACAAGACCACGCAATTCCTGACCGAACAATTGAACGAGGCAAAGTCCAAACTGGACGCGCAGGACAGGCTGCTGGCCGAATTCAAGGCGAAGCACCTGGTCTCCATGCCGGAGCGGGAACAGACGAACCTTGCGCTTCTGGGCGGGATGAATGCGCAATTGGACGCCACCACCCAGGCGCTGACTCGCGCGCAGCAGGACAAATCGCTAAACGAAACATTGCTGACCAACCAGGAAGCGAATTGGAAAGCGGCGCAAGTGGGGCAACAAAACCCGGAAACGCAGGATCAGGAGTTAACGGCGCTGCAGCAACAACTTTCGACTTTGCTGGCGAAATACACTCCAGAGCACCCGGACGTGATCAAAGTGAAAGCCCAGATTGCGGAACTGAATCGAAAAATGGGCGAAGCGCCTGCCCCCAAGCCGCCAGTATCGGCGGCGCAAGCTGCGCTTCGCGAGCCACCCGCGATTCAGCAATTGCGGAGCAGGATCAAGCAGGATGATTTCACGATCGCGGACATGAGCAAGCGGCAGACGCAAATTCAGGAGCAGATTCGAGCGCTTCAGGGCAGCTTGCAGGCGAGCCCGGTTGTGGAACAGCAATTGAAAGAATTGACCAGGAGTTACCAGACGGCTTCCGATATTTACAACGACCTGCTGAAGAAGCGGGAAAATTCAGCGATGGCCACGGACCTGGAGCACGAACAGCAAGGTGAAAATTTCAAGGTGCTGGATGCCCCCAGCCTACCTTCCACGCCTTCGTTTCCGAAGAAGAGTATCTTCGTCGGGGGGAGTCTCGGAGCGGGGCTGGCTTTGTCCCTCGGTATTCTTTACCTGCTGGCTATCAGCGACAAGGCAATGTACTCAGAGCGCGACGTCGAGCTTTGTATGAAGATTCCAGTGCTGACCAGCGTCCCGAGTTTTGACGTGCGGGGGCATGAACACGGATAAGATCGAACCACCCGTCAAGAAACGCGATGAGGCCTTTAGTTCAGCTCGGGATGGTCTGTAAGAACAACGGAGAAGAGCGATAGATGAGCCGGATCCATGAAGCCTTAAAAAAAGCGGCGGAAGAACGAAGCGCGCAGAGCGTAGGCCATGCTGGCTCTGATCTGGTGGACGTTTCAATCCACGATGAAATTGCCGGAAAACTCCCGGTAAATAGAGAAATCCAGGCCAAACCGCGGCTGGCGGAACCGGCAGATCCAGGACAGCTGCGATTCGAGGAATTTGCGAAACGTTGCACGCACGTTAACTGGAAAATTGATCCGGCCGTAAGCGTTTATTCGGCGCATTCGAATAATTCCGTCGGCGCTGAAAAATTCCGGACTTTGCGCTCCCGGCTTTACCAGATCGCTTCCGCGCAACCCCTAAAGAAAATTCTGATCACCAGCAGCACCCCAGCCGAGGGCAAAACCTTTGTAGCCGCCAATCTGGCGCAATCCTTTACCCGGCAGGAAAATCGGCGCGTTCTGCTGATTGACTCCGATTTGAGAGCCTCCCGTCTGCACCTTCATATCGGCGCATCCGGAAGGCCGGGGCTCTCGGATTACCTTCGCGGTGCATTTGACGAGTACCAGGTCACACAGGTGGAGAAAGATGGAAACCTGTGTCTGATTCCTGGCGGAAGCGAGGTTCCGAATCCCAGCGAGTTGCTGCACAGCGAACGGATGAAGCAATTGCTGGAACGCATGTCGTTGATCTTCGATTGGATCATTCTGGACTCTCCCCCGGCATTGGCTGTGCACGATGCCAGCATTCTTGCCGATATGTGCGATGGCGTTCTGTTTGTGGTGCGCGCCGGGGCCACTGATTTCGAGCTGGCTGCGAAGGCTTCTTCGGAGTTTCACGACAAGAATCTCTTGGGTGTGGTGCTGAACCGCGTGGATAAAGGCGATTCGTACGGCGGATATTATTACGGCTATGGTTCGCAACAGGATGGCGAACCCAAAATCAAAGACTGATCCCGGTCTGGACTTTTCCCCACGATTCCCCCGTTTATGCACAATTCACTATTGCTGCCGCAAAACCACGGGAACGGCCGGCACTTCCCCTTTTCGCAAGAACCAATAAACAGGGATCAGCAGAGCTAGACCGATGAGGAAAAAGACGACACCCCCCTGATGGTGAAGACTTCCTGTCAGAAACGCTGGATTGACGTAATTGGCGAGTAAAGTAAGGGCGGCGATCCGGATGCCATTTTTCAAGAGCATCATGCAAAGCCCCGCGGCCACGAACAGCAATTTCTTCCAGAGCGCACGGAAGGAGAAGTGCGCAACGAGCAAAGCCAGAATCAGAAGCGCCAAGCTGGAGCGGATTCCGCTGCATTCCTGCGCCACTTCAATCGACATGACTGGCAGGCGGAATACAAAACCTTGTCGCAAAACCGGCGCTCCGCTCAGATTGAAGAACACTTCCGCGATCGCCGCCGAACCGGCCTGCAATGCGTGGATTATCTTTCCGAGAAATAGGTCAGGAATGGGGATGGCAAACAACAGGAAGGCCAAGGCGAACGAGGAGGATTTGGCCGCTGCCGCACCGAAAGCGACAACAAAACCGGCCACCACCAGGAGCACGAGAGCCAGGACATAGCCGCTCAGGCGAGTCCTCGGAGCGCAGTCCTGGCAGCTGAGCGACAAGATGGTTGCCAGAAGCGAAGGCACGAGAAAAAGCATTCCCGCGTGGAGGCCAAAAGGAACTTCAGGTTGCAGTGGTTTTCGCTCCGTGTACAACAGCCATGCGGTAACAAAGGGAATGAGCAGAATGTGGGAAGCGGTTTCATCGTGACTTGCCAACTGAAAGAGGGCGTAGACTGGCTTCGCAAAGAGCAACAAAGCAAGCAATACCCACACTGCAAAAATGAGCCAGCGATTGGGGAGGCGAGCAGAATTGAGAGTCAAGAAAGCGCCCTTTGCTGAAGATGGAGATTTGGACTGCCCGTCATGTCTACCCCTGAGATCCACAATTTATCCTGTCCCGGAGGTTACCCCGGACAGGATTCGAAATCACACCCCAAGTATTTCAGATTTTCGGAAATACTCGCGATTGCCGAATCAACTTGATGCCGCATGAATTAATCGAGGAACACTGCGACGGGACCAAAGATTTTCCCCTGGCCCAATTGGGAGACCAAAGGGGTAAGCAACTGGCTGGAATCCAGATCGGGTCAAAGGGCCGTAGCCTCACCCCTGAACACATCCCCCTTGCCAGCCTCTGGCGGGCCCCCGCCACGCCCACAACCTCTCCAGGCGCAGTTTTCGGGCACATCCAACGGATCCACCCCAAAAGACCAGAGGAAAAGGGCATTCGGGCCGAAAATGCGGGTGCCTTGAGTCAGATAAAAGCAGTATTTTCAGCAGATTAATCCCAGATTTAAAGTATCAGGAAGGGTACTGCGGAACCCGATTGCAACAATAGGGCATTGCTTTTCTCATTGCCGTCGGCTTCGGAGTCCCGCCAATCCGTCCGTTCAACTGGACAATTTCTAAAGCTATTAAAATCAATAGATTACAGATTTAAGAGAGGCGGGATTTGAGACCCGACTCGCCATGCAACTGGCAGGGTAATTGCCTTTATGGAGGCGACGGTCCACTGGGACTGTAACGGCGATAGCCTACCGAACAGAGAAGCAGGCTAGGAGATAGACGAAACCTTGAACCCGCCAGTCGAAACCGTGGCAAACGGCTCCCCCTCAAAGGCTTCTTGGTACGCCCTGCAGGTGCGATCCCGCAAAGAGGGGTATGTTGCGTCCCAGATTCAGGGACAAGGATACGAGTGCCTGCTACCGACCTACAAGAGCGTTCGGAAGTGGTCAGACCGGGTTAAGGAAGTGGAGCAACCGCTCTTCCCTGGTTATCTCTTCTGCCGGTTCGATTTTGAGAACCGCCGGCCAGTAATCACGACACCGGGTGTGTTGCAAATAGTGGGATATGGCCGGACGGCCATAGCGGTTTCAGAGGAAGAAATTCAATCGCTGCAACTTGCGGTGTCCTCCGGAATACCCAAGCAGCCCTGGCCCTACCTGGAAGTCGGCCAGCGGGTGCGAGTGAACTACGGGACGTTATCCGGGTTGGAAGGAATTCTGGTCAATGTGAAGGGCAATCATCGCGTGATTCTTTCGGTGACGCTGCTTCAGAGATCAGTGGCAATGGAAGTGGAAACCTCGTGGCTTTCCGTGGTCAAGGAAGAAACTCGAGAAAGCATGACGCAGCGGATACTTCGCCCATTCCGCGCGCCTGCGGGAATCTAACTTCACTCGATTAGGAATCGGAGCAAGAAAATGAGTCCAATGGAAGCGGTCGCGCGGCGAAAAGAAGAGAGGCCCAAGCTGGATGTTCAGGCGCATTTGTCGGTGCCGAACATGGGTAATACGCCGGCCCGGATGTTGTTGAACGAGGATGCATTCGTCTCCATGCTTTATCTGGAACGGCGGCGCGCCGAGCGGGCCCAAAACCGCTTCGTTCTGATACTGGTGGACGTGCAAAAGATTGTGAACGGGGTTTCCGGAAAAGACCGCATGGTTCAGACGCTGGCGAAATCATTGTCGGAAGCCACCCGGGAAACGGACATCATCGGCTGGTATTTGGAAAACAGCCTGATGGGCGTGATTGGGACAGAACTCGGAAAGGCTTCTAACGAAGTTGTTCAGAAAAGTTTTCTGAGCAAGCTCCGTAGCATTTTCGAATCGACCCTGGGAATCGAGAAGAGCTCCTCCATCACCGTCTCTTTCCACTTTTTCCCCGAGGAGTATGCCAGCGGAGCGAACGATCATTCGGCGAACATCAAGCTGTACCCGGAGATTCAGAAGCGCGAAGACGCGAGAAAGATTCCCCTGGCGATCAAGCGGGCGATTGATTTGGCGGGCAGCACCGCGGCCTTGCTTTTCCTTTCTCCGATTTTCGCAGCCGTGGCCCTGGCCATCAAACTCTCTTCAAAGGGCCCGGTGCTATTCAAGCAGGAGCGCCTCGGCCAGCATGGAAAGACTTTTACCGTTTTGAAGTTCCGTTCGATGCGCACGGATTGCGACGCAAAAATTCACCAGCAGTACGTCGAGCAATTCATCGCCGGCCAGGTGGATGGCAATTCGGGAGCGGCAGCGAAGCCGGTGTTCAAGATTCAGAAAGACCCGCGAGTGACGCCAATCGGCCGGTTTATCCGCAAAACCAGCCTGGATGAATTGCCGCAATTCTGGAATGTCCTGCGCGGAGAGATGTCTCTGGTGGGGCCACGGCCGCCGCTGGCGTACGAATTCCGGAAGTACGAAGTGTGGCATCGCCGCCGCGTACTGGAAATCAAACCCGGCATCACTGGACTGTGGCAGGTGGAAGGGCGCAGCCGGACGCGCTTCGACGAAATGGTGCGACTCGATCTGAAGTATGCGCGTGCCTGGTCCGTGTGGCTCGACCTGAAAATTCTGGCGCAGACTCCAGGCGCAGTCATCCAAGGCGAGGGCGCGCACTAAGCGGATTCGCGCGAACGCTTTCCTGTCAGGAAAGTCCAATCGAGCAAGATGTGCCAGTCCGGCTGAATCGAATGGCCTCTAAGTAGTTCCTCTGTGATCGCTCCACAACACGCCGCTGCCCCCGGCGCCGCCTAGGTAAGACGAAGTCCCAAGGAGTTCCACAATGCGTATCGGTGTGATTGGTTACGGCTACTGGGGTCCGAATATCGTCCGGAATTTCCATTCCCAGGACAACTGTGAGGTAGTCCTGGTGGCGGATCGCAATCCAAATTGCGAACCGCGGCTGAAGAAAACGTTTCCGGGAGTGGCGTTTACCACGGATGAAAATCAGATTCTGACATCGCCAAACATTGACGTTGTGGCCGTGGTGACCCCTGTCTGGACTCACTTCGAATTGGCCAAGAAAGCGCTGGAGAACGGGAAGCATGTTTTCGTGGAAAAGCCCTTCACGTACAGCGTTGCGCAAGGCGAAGAACTGGTGGAGCTGGCGGCGCGAAAAAACCTGAAGATCATGGTGGACCACACGTTTCTGTTCACCGGCGCGGTGAGGAAAATCAAGGAACTGATCGACAGAAAAGAGTTAGGCGATCTGTATTACTACGATGCGCTGCGCGTAAACCTTGGATTATTTCAGCACGATGTGAACGTGATCTGGGACCTGGCTCCCCACGATCTTTCGATCATGGATTATGTAATCGGGGAAAAGCCGGAAGCGGTGGTGGCCACGGGCGAGAGACACTTGAACGGCGTGGAAGACGTTGCATTCATCACGGTGTATTTCCCGAAGCACATTATCGCCCACGTGAACGTCAACTGGCTTTCGCCGGTGAAGGTGCGGACGACGCTGATCGGCGGCGAAAAGAAGATGCTGGTCTGGAACGACTTGGAAGCCGACGAAAAGCTCAGGATTTACGACAAGGGCGTAAGCATGTCCACAAATCCGAGCAACCTGCACCAATTGCTGGTGAGTTACCGCTCGGGAGACATGTGGGCCCCGCAAGTGGAGCAGGTGGAAGCATTGCGCGCGGAAACGGCATATTTCATCAAGTGCATTGAAGAAAATACGAAGCCATTCAACGACGGCGAGGCAGGGCTTCGCGTGGTGCGGATACTCGAAGCCGCCGACCGTTCGATCCGCAGCCGCGGGGAGGCCATATCTCTGTGAACGATTACGTCTGCATCGCGCCCAGCGTAAAGCTGGGGAAAGATGTGAAGCTTTCGAAATTTATCAATCTTTACGGGTGCGAGATCGGCGACGGCACAAAGATCGGAGCTTTCGTCGAAATTCAGAAGAACGCGAGCGTGGGTCGTTGCTGCAAGATTTCGAGCCACACCTTTATCTGTGAAGGCGTGACGATCGAGGACGACGTTTTCATCGGCCACGGCGTGATGTTCACTAACGATGTTTACCCGCGGGCGACAGTGGCCGGCGGCGGGCTGCAGACCGAGGCCGATTGGAAGGTGGAGAAGACCCGGATTTGCAAAGGCGCCTCGGTCGGTTCGGGTGCAACGATTTTATGCAATATCACCGTCGGTGAGAACGCCATAGTTGGCGCGGGGAGTGTTGTGACTAAGGACGTTCCCGCGAACGCGATCGTGGCGGGGAATCCGGCTAAATTCCTGAGATTTGTAAATGAGGAGAAAAAGTAGAGACATGGCAAACCCGACGAAAATACCGTTTCTTGATCTTGTGACGCCACACCAGGAACTTGAGGCGGAGCTTCTGGCGGTGGTAAAGAAGGCTTTCAGCAACGCGGGCTTCATCGGCGGCCCGATGGTCGAGGAATTTGAGAAGGAGTTTGCGGCGTTTTGCGGGGCGAAATATTGTGTCGGCGTGAACAGCGGAACAGACGCGCTGCGGTTTGCCTTCATGGCCGCCGGCGTTCAATCAGGAGACATCATCGTAACCGTGCCGCACACGTTCATTGCGACGACGGAAGCAATCTCGCAAGCGGGCGCCGGCATCGCTTTCGTGGACATCCATGAACAGACGTACACAATGGATCCCGACAGGCTGAGGGAATATCTGGAAACGCGCTGCGAAGTGAACGCCAAGACTGGTGAATTGATCGAGCGCGCGTCGAAACGGCGGGTAGTGGGAATCGTCCCGGTACACCTCTACGGGCAGACCGCGGACATGGACCCGATTCTTGAGCTTGGGGAGAAATACAAGCTGTTCGTGATTGAAGACGCCTGCCAAGCGCATGGTGCGCAATATTTCTCAAAGAAGGAGAACGCCTGGAAGCTTGCCGGTTCGATGGGCATCGCCGCGGCCTTCAGCTTTTATCCAGGGAAAAATCTGGGTGCGTGCGGGGAAGCCGGGGCGGCGACGACGAATGACCCTGCACTCGCCGCGCGCATGAAAATGATTCGCGACCACGGCCAGGCCAAGAAGTATTATCACGACATCGAAGGGTATAACGGGCGGCTGGATTCGATTCAGGCTGGGTGGCTTTCCGTGAAGCTGCGGCACCTGGCGAAATGGAACGAGTCACGGCGAGCCCACGCGCACCGCTATCACGAGTTACTGGCGGACGCCAAGGACGCGATCGTGATTCCGAAAGAAGCATCCTGGACGAAAGGCGTCTTTCATCTTTATGTTGTGCGGGTGCAGGATCGCGAAGCATTCCAGGCGGCTCTGGCGGAAGCCGGGATCGGCACTGGTATTCACTACCCGATTCCCTTGCACCTCCAAAAAGCGTACGAGAACCTGAACTACAAGAAGGGTGATTTCCCTGTCACCGAACGCGTGGCATCGGAAATCGTCTCGCTGCCGATGTTCCCGCAAATGACGAATGGGCAGTTGGACGAGGTCGCGGCAAGAGTCCGCGAGTTGCTCTCCGCGAAGCTTACAGTCACTCCGTAATATCTCATAGGTAAGCGCGAGCGCAACTCGGTTGCACGCAGCGCTCTCGCTCACCGGTCGACCTCACCCTCACTATCCCGTCGGTATAAAGAAATTCCATGCTGAGACTGGACAGGACAGCCACACTCTATCTTTCCGCACCCTTGACCCGGATTTTCGGGCCAAGCCAGGCGACGCGTGTGCCGATCCTGATGTACCACAGCATCTCCGGCAATCTTTTTGGAATGTCGCATCCTTTTTACCAGATACACACACTCCCATCGGTATTCTCTGACCAGATGCGCTGGCTTCGTAATCAGGGGTATCGAACGCTGGACCTGCCAACTGCCTGGGCCGCCTTGACGTCCGGCGCCGACCTTTCGAAGACCGTCGTGCTGACGTTTGACGACGGCTACCGCGATTTTTATACCGAAGCGATGGACGTGCTGACGCAGTGTGGATTTACAGCGACTGTATTTCTGGCAACGGACCGGATTCAGCAGACTTCCGCGCGCATTGAAGGAGCAGATTACCTCACGTGGAGCGAAGTGCGGGAACTGCACCGGCATGGAATTTGTTTTGGGTCCCACACGGTTACACATCCGGATTTGCGTTCGTTGGAACCCGAAGAACTGGAATACGAAATCGGGCAATCCAAGGAAGTGATCGAGCAAAATCTTGGTGCGGGCGTGGACAGCTTTTCCTACCCATTTTCGTTTCCCGAAGAGGACAAGAATCTTGTGCGGTTCGTGGAAGATTTGCTGGAGAACTTCGGGTTCGAATATGGAGTATCCACGATACTGGGGAAGGCCAGCCGCAGGTGCAATAAGCTGTTTCTGCCCCGGCTGCCGGTGAACAATTGGGACGATTCGCAGCTTCTTCGCGCGAAGCTTGCGGGCGGATACGACTGGTTGTACTGGCCGCAGTTATGGAAGAGAACGATTTGGCACAATGCGGCGTTAATGGAAGCCGCTCCGAGATCGCGCAGGGTAAAACCTGCACTCTGATGCCTTCAGGTGGTTTGAAGAAGAGAATAACGAGGGATCGGAATCACGAAGCGGGGATGCTCATGGACCAAGTGAGTTTCAGCAGAATGCAAAGCGAGAAAATAAATTGAAAATCGTTTCCATCGTCGGCGCGCGTCCCCAATTTATCAAAGCAGCGGCCGTAAGCCGGAAATTGCGCGAGCGCCATGAAGAAATTCTTGTGCACACCGGGCAGCACTATGATTACGAGATGAGCGGGGTCTTTTTCGACGGGCTCGAGCTGCCGAAGCCAGACGTGAATCTCGGGATTGGCTCCGGAATGCACGGCGCGCAGACTGGGGCGATGCTGAAAGCGATTGAGGATGTGATCGTTACGCACCGCCCGGATTATGTTCTGGTCTATGGCGACACCAATTCCACCCTGGCCGGGGCTCTTGCCGCTTCCAAATTGTCGGTGCGCATCGCCCATGTGGAAGCGGGCTTGCGCAGCTTCAATCGGCGAATGCCTGAAGAAATCAACCGCGTGGTCGCCGATCATTTGTCCAGCCTCCTGCTTTGCCCGAGCGATACTGCCGTCCAGAATCTTGCGACGGAGGGCATCGCGCAAAATGTCCATCAGGTAGGCGATGTGATGCTGGATGTTTTGAACTGGGCTAGAGAGCGCGCGAAAGCAAAGGAAGCGGAGACCCTGGGGCGCTTCGGGGTGAAGAAACAGAACTATCTGCTGGCAACCATCCACAGAAGCGAGAATACTGATGATTTGGAACGCCTGGGATCGATCCTGAATGCATTCAACTCGATCCGGGAGCCAATCATGTTTCCCGTGCATCCGCGGAGCCGGAAAATGCTGACGGAAATGGGCTTTCAACCAAAGGCGCATTTAAAATTAATCGAGCCGGTTGGCTACGTGGACATGGTTTCTTTGACGGGATCCGCGCGCCGGGTGTTGACTGATTCCGGCGGCTTGCAGAAAGAAGCGTTCTGGCTGGGCGTTCCCTGTTTCACGATCCGCAACGAAACGGAGTGGGTGGAGACGGTAGAGAGCGGCTGGAATGTGCTGGTCGGTGAGAAGCTCGGCCAACTTCCCGATGTAGTCAAGAATTTTACTCCCCCCAGTTCCAGGCCCTCGTTGTATGGAGATGGAGCTGCAGCTGGAAAGTGCGTGAATCTGCTTTAAATCGGAGCCCCAATGCAGGGGCTTGATCAAAGGATAAAAATGCCAAGCGCAAACGAAGGATCGAAAAAAAGAGTCGCCGTGATCGGCGTCGGGTATTGGGGCAAGAACCTGGTTCGCAATTTCTACGAGCTTGGCGCCTTAGCTGCTCTCTGCGACTCCAACCAGTCGCTGGAAGAGGATTACAAGAAGAAGTACCAGGGCGTGAAGTTTTGCACGAACTACCACGAAGTTCTTTCGGACCCGTCCATTCACGCGGTGGCGCTGGCGACGCCGGCGGTTACGCACTATGAGCTTGCGAAGGCGGCGCTGGAGGCGGGGAAAGACGTTTTGGTGGAGAAGCCGCTGGCGATTGACGTGAAACACGGCGAAGAGCTCGTAAAGCTTGCCGAAGCCAAGGGCCGTATTCTGATGGTGGGCCATATCCTGCGCTACCACCCGGCTATTCTCAAGCTGCAGCAGCTGATTCAGGATGGACAGCTCGGAAAAATCAATTATCTTTATTCGAACCGGCTAAACATCGGAAAGATCCGGACCGAAGAAAACATTCTCTGGAGTTTCGCCCCGCACGATATATCCGTCATCCTTTCGTTGTTGAATGAGATGCCAACACACGTTTCGTGCAAGGGCGGCGCCTATTTGAGCAGTGGAGTAACCGACGTTACATTGAGCCATTTCGAGTTTCCGAGCGGAGTGCGAGCGCATATTTTCGTGAGCTGGCTACATCCCATTAAAGAACAGAAACTCGTCGTGGTGGGTTCGGAGAAAATGGCGGTGTTCGACGACACGGTCGAGAACAAGTTGATGCTCTATCCGCACAAAGTGGAGTGGAAAAACCGCATCCCGACGGCGGTGAAGGCAGATGGGGAAGTGGTAGCTCTGGACAACCGCGAGCCGCTCCGCGCGGAGTGCCAGCACTTTCTGGATTGCATCGAGTCACGGATTGCGCCTGTCAGCGACGGCAAGGAAGGCTTGCGGGTTCTGCGCGTATTGGACGCGTTCCAGCGAGCGCTACAAAATGGCGGCAACGCCGGGGAATCGGTCGCCGCGAAACCCGAGAAGCTCGAGCAACCGTACTTCGTGCACGAATCGGCGTATGCCGACGAAGGAGCAAAGATCGGAGCGGGCACAAAGATCTGGCATTTCTCGCACGTCATGAAGGGAGCGCAAATCGGCGAAAAGTGCGTGATCGGACAGAACGTGAACGTGGACGGTGGAGTGCAAATCGGGAACAACGTCAAGATTCAGAACAATGTTTCCGTGTATACGGGCGTGGTGGTTGAGGACGACGTGTTTCTCGGCCCCAGTTGCGTGTTGACGAATGTGAGCAATCCGCGGTCCCAAATAAACCGTCACTCCTTGTATGAAACCACTCGTCTTCGCCGCGGATGTTCCATCGGCGCAAATGCCACCATTGTTTGCGGCGTGACGATTGGACGTTACGCGTTTGTTGGATCCGGTTCCGTTGTCACGAAGGATGTGCCGGACTACGCCCTGGTCGTCGGCAATCCAGCGCACCAGATCGCCTGGATGAGCCGCCATGGGCATAAACTTGAAGTGACCAGCCCGGACGGCGTGATGATTTGTCCGGAAAGCGGCTACCGCTACAAGGAAATGCAGCCAGGCGTCCTGCGCTGCCTCGATCTCGACGAAGAGAGCACGTTGCCCGCCGAACTGAACAAGGGCACGAAATCTTATAAACAATTCAAAGAGGAGACCAAATATGCAGGTACCACTGCTCGATCTTAAGGCGCAGTTCGCCACTGTTAAGGACGAGATTTTTGCGGCGATCGCCGAAGTGATGGAGTCCCAGCACTTCATCCTGGGCCCAAAAGTGGAAGAGTGCGAGAAGGCAGTGGCGAAGTATTCCAATTGCCAATTCGCGGTGGGAGTCACATCGGGAAGCGACGCGTTGCTGGCTTGTTTGATGGCGGAAAACATCGGGCCGGGCGATGAGGTGATCACCACCCCGTACACTTTTTTCGCGACGGTCGGCGCAATCTCCCGTCTGGGCGCGACGCCGGTGTTTGTGGACATCGATCCCGTCACTTACAACATTGATGTCACCCGGATTGCGGAGAAGATAACCAAGAAAACGCGTGCCATAATTCCGGTACATCTCTACGGACAAATGGCGGACATGGACCCGATTATGGCCTTGGCCGAGAGCCACAAGCTGGTGGTGATTGAAGACGCCGCGCAAGCCATCGGCTCGGAATACAAGGGCCGCCGTGCGGGATCGATCGGGCACTATGGATGTTTTTCATTTTTCCCATCGAAGAATCTGGGCGCGGCCGGTGATGGCGGCATGATTGTGGCGAATGATTCGGAACGCGCGGAAAAACTGCGGGTGCTTCGGGCGCATGGATCCAAACCAAAGTATTTTCACAACGTAGTCGGCGGAAATTTCCGTTTGGATGCCTTGCAGGCCGCCATTGTCTCCGCGAAACTGCCGCACCTGGATAGCTGGACGGCCGGCCGGCAAAGAAATGCGAAAACGTACGACCGCCTGTTTGCCGAAGCTGGACTTGTGGAAGCGGGCAGCGGAAACGCGAAGGTCCTCTTGCCGAAGGTCGCAATGAACCGACACATTTTCAATCAATACGTAATTCGGGTGTCGGAACGCGATCAGCTGCAGACCTATCTGAAGAATCATGGCGTGGGGACGGAAGTGTATTACCCCGTACCGATGCACATCCAGGAGTGCTTCGCATACCTTGGCCACAAAGCGGGGGACTTTCCCAAGAGTGAATCTGCAGCCAATGAAACCCTGGCGCTGCCGATTTATCCCGAGCTGCCCGATGCACAATTGCGCTATGTCGTCGAATGTGTCCGGGATTTCTACCTCGCGCGGAATGCGGGCAGCAACGAACTCACGCCAGCCGCGGTTCAATCCTCAAAGGCATAGTTGACTTCCACCCTGTGATTGGAGTCATTTCAAAAGTTGACCACCGGGAAGCGGTTGAAGAGTTCTTTGAACTCTTCAAGACTCCGTGGGAGACCTTCGTGCCGGGCCGGAAATACGACGCTATCCTGTCGACAACGGACGAGGTGCCGCTGGGCGAATCAAAGCTGATGATCTCTTTCGGCGCGAGTCCGAAGAGTGGAGATAGTTCCCTCGGAATTACCACCACGCAACATCGCAAAAGAGGGCAGGTTAAGTACAACGGCGCAACTATGCCGGTATATGGTGAGTGCGCCGTGCTCGAAACCGAAGATGAGTCCACCGTTCTCCTTAGCGGAGCGCAAGGGATGGTAGGGATTCGCCGTTCGTTGGCCGGCGGGGCAGCAGTGATACGTTTGGGCTACGACCTTTTCGAAGAAGTACGGCTTCTTTTGACGGAGGGTCAGCCGCTGGAATACGCCGCTGTGCCGACGCTCGACCTCCACATCGAGATGCTGAGAAGTTGGATCCTGAGTGAAGGGATTGCGCTGCTGGAAATTCCGGCGGTTCCCGCGGATTGCCGGTTCATGGTTTGCCTCACCCACGACATTGACTTCGTGGGTATTCGAAATCACAAATTTGACCATACCATGTGGGGCTTCCTTTATCGTTCCACAGTGGGAGGATTGAAGAATTTTCTGCGGGGAAGGCTGCCGTTCCCGAAACTGATCAAAATGTTTCAGGCTGCCGCGTGCCTGCCGTTCGTCTATCTGGGTTGGATGAAGGATTTCTGGGAGCCGTTTGAATGGTATCTGGAGGTCGAGAAAGGGCTGCCCACCACGTATTTTCTGATTCCTTTCAAGGGCCGGGCGGGAGAGCACGTGCCCGGGAAGAATGCGTCGCGGCGGGCCGCGGGCTACGATGTGCGGGAGCTTTCCGATTTGGCGGCGACGCTAAAGCAGCGCGGCAATGAAATCGGCGTTCACGGAATTGATGCCTGGCACAGCGCCGAGCGGGGTTGCGCCGAGCTGAAACGAATTGAGGATGTGGCGGGCAAACCAGCGGATGGCATTCGGATCCACTGGCTGCTGCAGGACGGCAAGACTCATAAAGTTTTAGAAGAGGCAGGGTTCAGCTATGACGCCAGCGCCGGGTACAACGAATCGGTAGGTTACAGAAACGGAACAACACAGGTGTTCCGGCCCGTTGGCGCCAGAAAACTTCTCGAACTTCCCACGCACATTCAGGACGGAGCATTGTTCTATCCGAACCGGCTCGATCTAGACGAAGCGGACGCTTGCACGCGGTGCAACGAAATCATTGACAACAACAAGAGCCTGGGCGGGACGTTGACTCTGATCTGGCATGACAGAAGTCACGGGCCGGAACGATTTTGGGGTGACTTCTACATCAACCTGGTGGAGACGTTGAAAGACTCCGGCGCCTTGTTTGTGACGGCTGCGGGGGCTGTGGAGTGGTTTCGAAAGCGGCGGGAGGTGCGGTTCGAACGCGCGGGCTCCGGGGATGTTTTGCGCACCGGGTTGCGCTACAAAGGCGAGGAAATTCAACCGGCGGTACGAATTCGGATGTACAGCGGGTCGCGGGGAGTTGAAAAAATCGAGCACTCCAACGAATCGCAGGCGGAGTTTGTTGACATTCACTGGAACGGCCTTTCCCTGAACGAGGCGGAGGCGCAAAGAGTTTCGCAGTTCCCGCATTCAACCCCTAATCTTACGGCGGCACCCCAAATATGAAATCAGTTTGTATCCTCCTGCATAATCACTATGAAACGGATGTGCGCGTGACCCGGAAGGCGGAGGCGCTGATTTCCGCCGGCTATGACGTGGATCTGCTCGCACTTCGTTCCAAATATTCGAAGTCCAAGAATTATGATCTGGGCGGCGTTCATGTCCACACGATATCCCTTGGAAAGAAAAGGGGATCGCTGGTCCGGTACGCGTTCGAGTACCTGATGTTCTTCGTCTGGGCGTCTTACAAAGTATTCTCGCTGCATCGAAAAAAGAAATATGCTGTCATCGACGTAAATAATCTTCCCGACTTTCTGGTTTTTGCCGGGGCCTACGCCAAATGGACCGGCGCGAAAATCGTCTTTGACATGCATGAGATTACGCCGGAGTTTTATATCTCCAAGTATGGAATCAAGCCGGATTCCTTCGTTGTTCGTCTTCTGAAATACATCGAACGGAAAAGTTTCAATTTTGCCGACTACGTGATCAACATCAATCAGACGATTGAAGACGTGCTCGTCAACCGCGGATTGCTGCGGTCAAAATCGACGATCATCATGAACTGCGTGGATGAGGAATTTTTCCTCGCATCGAAACCCTCGGAATCTGGCGCGGGAGCGGAAATTCCCCAGCCGAAGTTTGTGATGATGTACCATGGGACCGTTACTCACATTTACGGCCTGGACATCGCGCTGCAGGGCTTTGCGAAGGTGCATCAGGATATGCCGGGCGCCGAGTTCTGGATTCTGGGCACAGGGACGGAGATGAAGGCGCTTGAAAGCCTTGCAGCAGAGCTTGGCGTGACATCAAAAGTACGGTTTCTTGGCCTGGTCCGTCCGCAGGAAATTCCCAACTGGATGAGGCGTTGCGATGTTGGAGTTCTTGCCACGCGGCAGGATATTTTTCTGGATCTGTCATTTTCCGGCAAATTGTCGGAATACATCATTATGGGCAAAGCGGTGATTGCATCGCGGCTCAAGACTATCCGTCATTATTTTGCCGAAGATGCGTTGGGCTATTTCGAACCGCACAACCCCGCTGATCTCGCAAAGCAGATGATCGGCTTGTACAGGGATCCGGCGCGGCGGCGCCAGATGGCGGAACGGGCATTGCAAGAGTACGAACCGATTCGCTGGAAGGTGATGAAGGATCGGTATCTGCAATTGATGGATGAGGCCACGGGTGCATCTTCTGCGCTGCCGGAAAAGGGAACTGCTGCTCCCAGCGCTATGGCCGAAGCAGTCTCCGTCAATGATTCCGGGAACCGGAAGTAAACGGAGCAATAGCCTCGGAATCTCCGGTTTCACAAACTCTAGACAGGAAAACGCGGAACTAGCTTTCACATGAGAATTGTTCTTCTTGCCGTTGACGACGAATTCGCAGGAGAGATGCAGAGATTTCTGTATCAGACCCATCCGGAGTGGATTGTCGGGTCGGTCTTGTCCACCTGCAAGGTTTACAAGCACTCTGATTTCGCGGCGGCGATGATGGTCCTCCGCAAATCGGGCTTCTTATTCCTCGCAAACATGACCTTTATCAAGTTGCTGAAGTATTTCCACGGCGAGCGGGAGACATTCCTTCCCTCGCAGCTTGCCAAGAAGCATGGCGTGGAAGAATTCAACTCGGCGGATATCAATAATGCCGAGGGAATTGCCAAACTCCGCTCCTGGAATCCAGACTTGATCATTTCCACCAATTTCAGCCACTACATCGGCAAGACGGTCCGGGAATCCATTGCCCGGAACGGCTGCTGGAATCTGCATAAGTCGCTTTTGCCGCAGTACCGAGGGATGGCGCCAAGTTTTCACGCGCTTCTCGAAAATGCGAAACAGGTGGGCGCCACGCTGCACATTGTCGCGAAGGGTTTCGACACGGGCGAAGTGCTGGCCCAGGTGGAGGTGCCCGTCGGCGCCGAGGATTCGGTGTACGACCTGAACCGCAAGACCTCGATCGCCGGTGGGAAGCTGCTGGCCTCTTTCCTTGAAAAATACGATCCGCGTTCGACGAAGGCCAGGCCGCAGCCTGCCGGGGACTGGAAGAACTATACGTATCCTACGCCTGCGGAAGTCAGCGCGTTTCGCAAGAAAGGACTTCGCTTTTATCGCCCTCAACATGAACAATACTGAAATCGGAACCGAAGTCCAGTCGCGAGAGGGGCAAAACTCCTTTTCAGCTTTCCTCGAGCTTACGAAATGCCCTCCGTCTTCCACCGACGGCATCAGCTGTTCACCGGGTGACGGAATGCAGGGCTTTTTCATGCTGGGCGATCTCCAACTGTTCGGCCGGGCAAACGGCGGTTCCGTATCGAGCGGGCTTTCCGGGAATTTGTCTTCGATCGATTCACTCGTTGGGCATGGAAATGGATCCGTTTCATTGCCATTTGATCCGACGGAAATCATCGAGAATCTGCGCTTCGAAAAATACGCGGGCGCGGCGAGCGGGCAAAGCACTCAAATCACTGACAACAAAACTTTGTCCCGGCGATTGTATTATGCGATTCGGCCGTTGTTGCCAGTGAACGTTCGCAAGCATTTGCAGCGAATCGCGCTGCAAGACTGGTCGAATATCACTTTCCCGTCCTGGCCGGTGGACACCACGGTGGAGGATTTCGTCGACTGGTTGTGGCTCAGGATCTTCCAGGCCACCGGCGCAAAACAGATTCCTTTCATCTGGTACTGGCCGAAATCGTTCAGCGCGTGCGCCATCATGACCCACGACGTTGAAACGGGCGCCGGGCAGGATTTTTGCCCGACGATGCTCAAAATTGAGCAAGAGTACGGAATCAAATCCGCGTTTGAGCTGGTGCCGGAAGTCCGATACGAGATTTCCCAGAGCGTGATGGAAGCGATTCGGCAGGCGGGCAGCGAGATTTGCGTGCACGGACTGAACCATGACGGCAGATTATTCAGCTCCGAAGAACTGTTCCGGTCGCGCGCGAAGGCAATCAACCAGTACGCGGAGAAATGGGGAGCGCGTGGATTTCGGTCTCCGGTGATGTACCGGAATCTTTCCTGGTACGACGCGTTCCATTTTTCCTATGACATGTCCGTGCCAAACGTGGCGCATCTGGACCCGCAGCGCGGCGGTTGCTGCACGGTGTTCCCCTATTTTGTCGGTGACATTCTGGAATTGCCCCTGACGGCCACGCAGGACTATCCACTCTTCAATATCATCCGGTCCAATCCGATGGAGATGTGGTCGAAGCAGATGAGCGCAATCGTTGCCCGGCACGGCTTGGTGAGCTTTATTATTCATCCGGATTACATTATCGAACCAGAGAGACAGGCGCTCTACCGACAACTGCTGCAGATGTTGAAGAAATACGGCAGCGAGCAAAATGTCTGGCTGGCGCTGCCGCGCGAAGTGGACACGTGGTGGAGAGAACGGGCGGCCATGTCGCTGGAATGCAGAGACGGAGAATGGTCCGTACGCGGTAAGGGATCGGACCGAGCCGCGGTCGCTTACGCCACTCTCGAGGGCGGCAAAGTAAAATATCTGCTGCCGGGCGAGGGCGCGGTATCGACTCGCAGCGGGCGCGCATGATCCAAGCAAGCACAAGGCAAGCCGTTGACGCGAAGCTGCCGGGTCGTTCCGGCAATCTGCAGGATGCCACCCTGAAACTGCTGGCCTATTGCGAGTCTCGCAAGTGGGCGGGGGTCGACCCGTACGATGCGTTGAACAGCCGAATTTTTCAAGCTTTGCCGATTTTGGATCGGCGCATTCTCAGGTTGATCCTTACCCAGGTTCTGAAGCGGAACATTTTCGATGTACGGCCGCTCTTACTGGTGCCTGGAGCGCAGAACCCAAAGGCACTCGGCTTGTTCTTGATGTCATTGCTCAAACTTTCGAAGTTGGGCCTCGTTCATGGATCGGACTCGGCAGCAGAAATGGTTCGCAATCTGGAATTGCTTCGCTCGTCGCACGCCAAATACTGGTGCTGGGGATACAGCTTCCCCTGGCAAACTCGAACGCATCTGGTGCCGCGCTGGGCTCCCAATCTGGTCTGCACTACATTTATTGCCAACGCTTTGTTGGATGCTTTCGAGCAAACCGGCCAGGCGCGTTTTCTTGAGATGGCTTCCAGCAGCGCCAGGTTTATCCTGAACGAGCTTTACTGGACCGAAGGGGAGTCCGTGGCTGGATTTGCCTACCCGCTCCCTTCGATGCGGAATAACGTCCACAATGGGAATTTGCTCGGCGCTGCGCTCTTCTGCAGAGTCGCGAAGCACACCGGCGAGAATGAATTTATCGAGCCGGCCCTGAAAGTGGCTCGCTATTCGGCTTCCAGGCAGCACGAGGATGGATCCTGGGATTATGGCGAAGCGCCAAATCAACATTGGGTAGATAATTTCCACACTGGATACAACCTCGATGCACTGCGCACCATTGGAAACGCTCTGGAAACGGATGAATTTGAGGAGCGCGTGCGGCGAGGTTTCGAGTTTTACCGATCACATTTTTTCCGCGAAGACGGGGCTGCACGATATTTTCACGATCAGACCTATCCAATTGATATCCACTGCGTGGCGCAAAGCATTATCACGCTGGTGAATCTTAAGGATCTTGATCCGGGGAACATCGATCTGGCGCATTCTGTTTTAAATTGGGCCTTGAAGCATATGTGGGACGAGAAAGGCTTTTTCTACTATCGAGTTTTGCGAGCCTGCACGATTCGCACTTCTTATATGAGGTGGTCGCAGGCCTGGATGCTGCTGGCAATGTCCACACTGCTTGCCGAATCCGTGGCAGGGCAAGCACGTTCGAACGTCGCGCCCATCACGGCCACGGTCCAATAATGCGGAGCCTTCCCACATACGTCCTGATTACGCCGGCGCGCAATGAAGCGGAGTTCATCGAACTTACGCTGAAGTCCGTCGTCTCACAGTCGGTAAAACCGCTCAAATGGGTGATCGTCAGCGATGGTTCCACGGACGGTACGGATGAAATTGTCAGCCGATATTCCGCGCTGCACCCGTGGATCGAGTTGGTCCGGATGCCAGAGCGCCGGGAACGCCATTTCGCGGGCAAGGTGCACGCGTTCAACGCCGGTTACGCGCTGGTGAAAGAGCTGAATTGGGACGCGGTCGGCAGCTTGGACGCCGACATTTCCTTCGATGACGAATTTTTCTCTTTCCTGTTGGGCAAGCTGGCGGAAGATCCCGCTCTCGGCTTGGTCGGCGCTCCTTTTAAAGATAGCTCGATGTACGACTACCGATTTGTCAGCATTGAACACGTCTCCGGAGCCTGCCAACTATTCCGGCGGGCCTGTTTCACGGACATTGGTGGATATGTGCCCGTAAAATCGGGTGGGATCGATCACGTGGCGGTGATCACGGCGAGAATGAAGGGCTGGAAAACGCGGACGTTCACGGAAAAAATCTGTTTGCACCACCGGAAGATCGGCACAGCCGAACGCGGCGCTCTTTCGGCGAAGTATCGAGTGGGTGCGCTCGATTACGCTCTTGGCGGGCATCCGGTGTGGGAGATGTTTCGAACCGTTTACCAGATGTCGAAAAAGCCGTACATCCTTGGCGGAGTGATGCTCCTGGCGGGCTATGTTATAGCGAGCATCCGGCACGAGGAGCGCCCGGTGTCGAAGGAACTCGTGGAGTTTCGCAGGCGCGAACAGATGGTCCGGTTAAGGAAGTTCTTGAGCGGTGGAAAGTCTTCGCAGTCACACAGTCCGGCGGGTTCGTAGTCGCCATGACTTTGGATCTCACAGAGTGAAGACCGTCACCACGATTCATAGCGATGTGAGTGCCGCTCCCAGTGAGCCAGGGTCTTCGACCATAGCGGACTCTGAGATTGTTCGGAAAGCGGGCGCCGGGAAAGACGGCCGAACCGGGATGCTGATTCTTAATGCGGACGATTGGGGCCGGGATCGCAATACGACTGACCGGATGCTGGAGTGCTTGCTCCAACGCAGTGTTTCCTCGGTCAGCGCGATGGTATTCATGGCCGATACAGAGCGATCTGCTCAACTTGCACGTGAGCATGCGGTTGATGCCGGGCTGCATTTGAACCTGACTCTGCCATTTTCCGATTCCGCTTGCCCATCGAATCTTAAGGAACGTCAGAGAAAGCTGGTGGCGTTTTTGACGCTCCACCCGCTGGCGCGCGTGATATTTCACCCGGGTCTGAAGAACACGTTTGAGTACGTCGTAAAATCTCAACTGGATGAGTTTTGCCGTTTGTATGGCCGTTCCCCAGAGAGAGTCGATGGGCACCACCACGTGCATCTTTGTGCGAACGTCCTTTTTGGAGGCCTGTTGCCGCAGGGAACGACGGTTCGACGGAACTTCTCTTTCCTGCAGGGCGAAAAAAGTTTGGCAAACCGGCTGTATCGCAAGGCCATGGACAGCAAACTTGCCCGGCGGCACGTGATGGTCGATTTCCTTTTCCCGCTGGCACCGCTGGAGCCGCGGTCGCGCCTCGAACGGATTCGCTCGCTGGCGGAGCAGCATGTGGTCGAGGTGGAAACCCATCCGATTAATGAGGATGAATACAACTTCTTGACCGGAGAAGAAGTGGGACGTTGGACAAGAGGTATGCCGATTGCGGCGCGTTATTGGACGGCGGGCGACGATCGGAACTTCACGCAAGGAGCGCGAACCTGATGGAGTTCTTCAAGCAAAAGATGACCAAAGACCAGAGCCGGGATACCGGGATGGCCATGGTGCTCCTGCTCCTCTTGTTTTACCTGAAGACAAGGTCGAATGGGCTGATGTATGCGGCTGTGATTCTTCACATCGTAAACATGACCGTGCCGCGCATCTTTGCTCCCGTTGCGATTGTTTGGCTCGGGCTTTCCCATGTAATGGGAACCGTGATGTCAAGAATCCTGCTTTCGATTCTGTTTTTTGGTCTGGTGACGCCGATCGGAGTATTGCGGCGGCTTTTCGGAAAAGATTCGCTACAGCTGAAGGAATTCAAGGGCAGCGAGAAATCGGCAATGACGGTCAGAAACCATCTTTTTGTGGGTCAGGATATTGAAAAACCGTACTGAACGGAGGAAACGAACATGGAATTTCTAAAAGACTTGTGGGGCTTTCTGAAGCAGCGGAAGAAATTCTGGTTGCTGCCCATGATCATTATTCTGCTGGGCTTCGGAGCTGTCATGGTATTCGCCGCCGGATCCGCGATCGCGCCGTTTATCTATTCTCTCTTCTAGGCCTGATTACCAGGGCCGGAGCAAAAGACAAGGAATTGGAATGAAAAAAGCGATTCTGGGTGTATCCGCGTTCTATCACGACAGTGCCGCGGCGATTATTGTCGATGGAAAAGTTGTCGCTGCAGCACAGGAAGAACGCTTCACGCGGAAGAAGCACGATTCGTCGTTTCCGATTAACGCCTGCCGCTACGTTCTGCAAGAAGCGGGTCTGAGTTACAAGGACCTCGCGGCTGTGGCGTTTTATGAGAAACCATTTCTCAAGTTCGAACGGCTCCTGGAAACGTACCACGCCTTTGCTCCGAGCGGTTTCGTGAGCTTTGCGTCCGCGATGCTGGTATGGATCAAGGAAAAGCTGTTCATGAAACGGATGCTGAGGGAACAACTTGCGGGTCTTGGTGACGCCGAGATCCCCACATACTTTCCCGAGCATCACCTTTCTCACGCAGCCAGCGCGTTTTACCCATCACCGTTCAACGAGGCCGCGATTGTGACGATCGACGGCGTCGGAGAATGGGCGACAACAACCATTGGCCGCGGCCGAGGGAAAGACATTGAAATCCTGGAGGAGTTGCATTTTCCGCATTCCATCGGGCTGCTCTACTCTGCGTTTACCTTCTACACCGGGTTCACGGTAAACAGCGGCGAGTACAAATTGATGGGCCTGGCGCCGTACGGCAACCCGGATTCGCAGCGTACTGCGGAATACAAAAAGAAAATCGAGACGGAGTTGGTGGACGTTCGGAGCGACGGCTCGGTTGTCTTGAACATGGAGTACTTCGACTACGCCACTGGCCTGAAGATGGCCAACGAAGCTAAATGGGAGAAACTGTTTGGAATTCCCCGCCGGAAGCCGGAGTCGGAAATCTCTCAGGCCTACATGGACATGGCACTGGCGATCCAGCAGGTGACGGAAGAATCGGTGTTGCGGCTTGCAAAAGCGGCCAGGGAATTGACTGGCTGCAAGTACATGGTGATGGCTGGCGGCGTTGCGCTGAATTGCGTTGCCAACGGGAAGATTCTCCGGGCGGGAATTTTCGACGATATCTGGATTCAACCTGCGGCAGGCGATGCAGGCGGCGCGCTCGGCGCTGCGTATGCCGTCTGGCACATTCTTTACGGGAACGAGCGGCAGGTAACGGGCCGCCGCGATTCTACGAAAGGCTCCTATCTGGGGCCGGAATTCTCGGACACCGAAATTCAGCGAGTTCTGCAGCGCCACGGGGCACAGGCCCGGCACTATGATGAATTTCATTGCCTGGCTTCCGATGTGGCTCGGAAACTGGGTGAAGGAAACGTGGTTGGCTGGTTTCAGGGGCGGATGGAATTCGGGCCACGAGCGCTCGGCAACCGCAGCATTCTGGGAGACGCGCGTAACCCCGAAATGCAAAAGAAATTAAACCTGAAAATAAAGTACCGCGAAGGCTTTCGCCCGTTTGCCCCTTCGGTGCTGGAGGAAGATATCGGGGAATATTTTGAACTCGACCGGGAATCTCCCTACATGCTTCTGGTCGCCCCCATCCGCCAGGACAAGCAGATTCCGCTTCCAGCGGGCTACCACGACAAGCCGCTGTATGACCGGCTCTATTTTCTGCGATCGGATCTTCCCTCGATCACGCACATTGACTACTCGGCGCGTATTCAGAGTGTGAGTAACGAGACGAATCCGCGCTACTGGGAGTTAATCAATCAGTTCAAAGCGCAAACTGGCTACGGCGTGATCGTCAACACCAGCTTCAATGTTCGTGGAGAGCCGATTGTCTGCACTCCCGAAGATGCCTACCGATGCTTCATGAGGACCGAAATGGATTACCTTGTGGTGGGGAACTACCTACTTGACAAAAAGGACCAGCCCGCGTTGCCCGATACGGGCGATTGGCGCAAGGAATTCAAACTCGACTAAGATGGATCCGGAACAAATACTCCTACAATGAAAATAAAAAGCGTACTGGTAAACTTCGTGGTGTTCGGTGTGGCGGTCTTTGTCGCCCTGTTGCTCGCCGAATTTGCCGCTAGATTGGTCCTGAATCCGGCCGATTTCCTAAGACTGGAAGTGGTGCACGACGATATTTTGGGCGCCGTTCCGTCAACCAGCGCCCTTGCAGCATTTGACCGATGGGGCTTCCGCAACCCCAAAGTGCCCGACACTGCGGACATCGTGGCCGTTGGAGATTCCCACACCTACGGAAACACCGCGCGAATGGTGGACTCCTGGCCGTCCGTGGCGAGCCGCTTGTCCGGCCGGCAAATCTACAACATGGGCCTGGGCGGCTATGGGCCCAACCAGTATTTCTACTTGTCGAAGACCAAAGCCCTGACCTTGAAGCCCAAAATGATTATTTGGGGACTTTACATGGGCGACGATTTCGAGAACGCCTTCACGCTCACCTACGGACTGGACTACTGGAAGGACTTGAGAATTCTCCCGCCGCAGAAAGTAGAAGCGAACATCTGGGAAGGCCCGCCTACGGACACCGGAACCAAGAAAATCAGGGTCTGGCTCTCCCGGCATTGCGTCATTTATCAACTGGTGTTTCACGCAGGATTTGGGGGAAGGGTGAAGGGCGACATTCAAATCAGGAATGCCGCGGAACTTTATCCGGGCTACGCCACGTCCATCAATATTCCGGAGAAGCACATTCTGGAGGCATTTCGTCCGAAGGCCGTGCTTTTCGGACTCGATCAGGACAATCCAAACGTGCGCGAAGGAATGCGAATTACGTTTGAGTTGCTGAAGCAGATGAACGAGATCTGCCGGCAAAATCACGTTCAGTTTATTGTCGTTGTAATCCCGACCAAGGAAATGGTGTTTTCCGAATACCTCGAGCACAATTCCAAGGTGCCGATGGATGGCGCAATCGATAAGCTGCTGGTCAGCGAACGCTCTGCCCGTGACCAGACATTCCAGGCCATGACCGACAACAAGATACCCTATGTGGATCCTCTCCCAGAATTGAAAAAATCCGTCGGAGAGGGGCTTTACGCGAGTAGCGCGGGCGACATGCACCCGAACAGGAATGGATACCGGGTGATCGGGGAAGCGGTTGCGGAATATCTGAAACATGCGGAGACCGGCAAGCAACCGGCGGCGAGCAATTGACCTCGGGAAATTCTAAACTGCATCCCGTAGGGGCCATCAGACACTTGCCCAACGCTCGCTAATGTCGCAAACGACCGTCGTCATAGGTTTCGCGGAAGCCATGTCGGCTCCGGAGGTGCTCTGGAGCCTGGTGGACGCTGGGTTTCAAGTGGTTGCGTTTGCGCGGCGAGGCCGGGCATCCGCGCTCCGGCACAGCCGGCATGTCCGGTGCGTGGAAATCAGTTCGCCGGAATCCGATCTTCAGGCGTCCTTATCGGATCTAAATTCTCTGCTTGGTACGCTCTCCACTTCATCCGAGACCGGCCGGCTCGTAGTTCTTCCCCTGGATGACAAAGCTGTCTGGCTATGCAGTAGTCTACCGCCCAGTCAGGGCTGGTTGTTGGCGGGCCCGAGCGGCGGGTGCGCTGACCTGGCGCTGAATAAGAACCTGCAAGTGGAAGCGGCGCGGGAAGCCGGCTTTAACCTCCCACGCTCCGCCCTGGTGCGAACCGCGGCGGATCTGTTTGCGTTTCAATCCACCGCTCCTTTTCCTATCATTCTGAAAGCAGCAGAATGCGTTCCTGTCCATCAGGGGCGAGTAATTTCTTGCCGAAAATGGATTTGCGCGAACAGGCTGGAGATGGAGAAAGCCGTTGCGGCATGGGGCGAGAAAGTCCCGCTGCTCGCTCAATCGTTTGTCGCGGGAATTGGGGAAGGAGTCTTCGGAATCGCCGCCCCGGAAGGCATTCGCACGTGGAGCGCTCATCGCCGAGTGCGGATGATGGATCCCCAGGGTTCAGGCTCAAGTGCTTGCGTCTCTCAGGATGTGCCGGAGGAAGTCAAATCGAATGTGGAGGCGCTGATCGCCAAGTCGGGTTGGCGCGGGTTATTCATGATCGAGTTGCTTCGCGATGCCGCCGGCAAGCTCTGGTTCGTTGAATTAAATGGCAGGACGTGGGGAAGCATGGCTCTTTGCCGTCGCCAGGGCCTGGAATATCCCTCCTGGCATGTAAACCTGGCGATGGACGAGGCGTCGCGAGCTGGGCTTGGAATTTTTTCGCAACCGGAGCTGCTTTGCAGGCATGCAGGCCGTGAATTCATGCACCTGCTGTTCGTGCTGCGGGGAGCGAGATCCAACGCCTTGAACCAATGGCCGTCCTTCTGGAAGTCTTTCGGAGATATTCTCCGTTTTCGTCGCAAGGATGGGGTTTATAACTGGCGCCGCGACGATTTGAAAGTATTCTTCGCCGATTTTTACTATACGATTCACGACAACGTGTTCAAGTCCAAAAACTAAGAATCTATGGACATTCTTGCTGCATGCCACGTGCACTCGGTCTGGTCGTACGACGGCAGTTGGGAGTTGGAGGCGCTGAGCAAGAGTTTCAGCGACCGCGGCTACCGCGTCCTGATGATGACGGAGCATGACCTCGGGTTTAGTGAGGAGCGGTTGAACGATTATCGGGAAGCTTGTTCGAAAGCCAGTTCGGACAAGATGCTAGTTGTGCCAGGGATCGAGTACAGCGACGCCTCGAATCAAGTGCACGTTTTGGTGTGGGGGGATGTCCCTTTCCTGGGAGAAGGGTTGCCCACTGGCGAAATGTTGGCGCGAGTGCGCTCGGCCGGGGGACTGGCTGTGCTGGCGCACCCGTCGCGCCGTGAGGCGTGGAAGTCGTTTGAGCCTTCGTGGGCGGAAGCGCTCCTGGGCATTGAGGTTTGGAATCGCAAGTATGACGGGTGGGCGCCCAGCAAGCACGCGAATGAACTTCTACACGCGACAGGGACAATTCCATTCGTCGGACTTGATTTTCATACCGACCGCCAGTTTTTTGCACTCGGCATGGAGATGGATGTTCACGGACAGATATCTGAGCAGTATGTTCTTGACGCTTTTAGGGCCAAGCGGTGCAGTGCGAAAGCGTTTAAACTACCAGTGAATGAAAGTGCCGTTCGCTCCGCAATCCCAGTGCTGAGAATGGCGGAGCGCGGCCGGCGTACCGTGGCTTCCCTCGTCCGGCGAGCGCGAAAGAAGAAACGGTGATACTCGGGGGCGCGCTGGGAGCGGCGGGACGTTTTCACTGCGGTGAATTTTGACTACGTCACAAAAGCATCATATCTGCGTCTGTATCTGCACCTTCAAGCGGCTGGGGCTCTTGGATAAGCTGCTGAAAGAATTGGAAAAACAGAGGACGGACGAGATGTTCTCTTACTCAGTGGTTGTGACCGACAACGATCCTGCCCAATCTGCCCGGGAATTCGTGAAGGAGTTTTCTTCGGTTTCCAGCCTGAACGTGATCTATGCCTTCGAGCCGCACCCGAACATAGCCCTCGCGCGAAACAGGGCGCTTGCGAACGCGGAGGGAGATTTCGTCGCCTTCATCGATGACGATGAATACCCGGAGAGTGATTGGCTTCTCCAGCTTTATAACACTTGCATGGGCGGCAAAGTCGACGGCGTTCTGGGCCCCGTGCAGCCCTATTTCGAGAGCACACCTCCGGCGTGGGTAACGAAGGGCAAATTCTTCGATCGGCCAACCCACGAAACCGGATATCGCGTGCCGTGGGAAGAAGCGCGAACCGGGAATGTGCTATTTAGGCGCGAGATCCTGGAGGCCGGCGAAGCTGCGTTCCGAACCCAGTTCGATACCGCGGGGGAAGATGTAGACTTCTTCCGGCGCATGATGGGGAAGGGCCGCACGTTTATCTGGTGCAATGAGGCTGTGGCGCACGAACTGGTTCCCGCTTCACGTTGCAACCGGGAATACTTGCTGAGGCGAGCGTTGCTACGCGGGAGTAATTTTCACAAACACCCGACGGACCGCCTCAAAAACGCGGCCAAGTCGTTGGTGGCGGTTCCATGTTACACGCTGGCTTTGCCGGTGCTCGCCCTGTTCGGCCAGCACGTCTTTCTGAAATACCTGATCAAGTTGCTGGATCATGGCAGCCGGCTGATGGCCTACGTCGGAATCAGCGCGGTAACGCAGCGGCACACCTAAGCAAGGCGTTACCCTTTTTTTTCATCGGCAAAATTGCAAGTTGGCTTGCTGAGATCCTGGCTTATCGTATTTCAATAAATGAACGGCGGTCTCGGAGACATCTCAATGGCGGTTAACAGTATCGAAATCAGTGCCGGTGGCAGGTGGGTAAGAGTCCCGGCATTGGATTTTCGCGGAAGATCCATAACCGTAAAGGGCGGAATGGTGAAAATCGCGGCGATTCACGACGAGTGGTGGCTGGAAAGCGAAATTGAGAATCCGGAAATTTGCATAAAATTATTAAAAGAACAGAAATCGCGCAAGCTGCGCGCGGATGTCTTCACCTTCAGCCAGAAAATGCCGGGTTCCGCCCCAAAATTTCCGTTTGCGTCCGAGCCGGAAAGCGTGGCCGCCGCGCGTGTCGCCATTTTTAAGGAGTGGTGGGAGAAGCTTCCGCAGGAAAGCCGCAAGAATGTCCGGAGGTCGCAGAAACGGGGAGTCGAGATTCGTTCGGTGGAATTCGGTGACCAGTTGATCGCCGGCATCGCCGGCGTGAACAATGATTCGCCGATTCGACAGGGAAAGGTGAACGCGCATTACGGGAAGAGCTTGGACCAGGTGAAGAAGGACCACGAATCCTTCGTCGAGCGCAGTGAGTTTCTCTGTGCTTATTTTGAAAACGAGATGATCGGGTATTTGAAGGTGGTGTATCGGGGAGATGTTGCCGCCATCCTGAATTTAGCAGTGAAGGCGAGCCACAGTGACAAAAGGCCCGCAAATGCCTTGATCTCAGCTGCTGTCGAGCACTGCGCCGCAAGACAGATGGAGTATCTGACCTACGGATTCTTCAATTATGGCAACAAAAAGGGAAGTCCTCTCCGCGATTTCAAGACCCGGAACGGGTTCGAAGAGGTGCTAACCCCACGGTATTATGTTCCTTTGACAAGTTGGGGAAGTCTTGCGCTCAAGCTCAATCTCCATCGCGGTGTTCTGGGAATTCTTCCCGAAAGTTTGATCAACTTCAGCGGTGACGCCCGCTTGAGATGGTATAATTTCAAACAATTTCTTAGCCGGTGTAGCTCAATGCTAGAGCGGCCGAATCGTATTCGGCAGACGGAGCGTTCAAATCCTCCCGCCGGCTCCAATTCTGACTCTGAATAAGCGAAATCGTCGAATGCTCAGCATTGACGGAGGGTATCGCTCCCTTCTCCAGGAAGGATCTGAACCGCGTGACATTTCCCAGGTCTCGATTGAACTGATATGCCAGGAATCGTAGGCCTCATCACCAAAATGCCACGCCAGGTGGCCGAGCAGCAACTGCAACGAATGGTCGCTGCTCTTTGTCATGAATCTTTTTATGTGACCGGGACCTGGATCGATGAATCCCTCGGTGTGTACGTCGGCTGGGCCTCTCGCAAAGGATCTTTTGCCGATGGAATGCCCCTCCGCAATGAACGCGGCGATCTGGTTCTTGTTTTTGCCGGGGAAGAATATCCAGAGCCGGGCGCCGCACAGACACTTCGGGCCCGCGGCCACCAGTTGGATTTGGACGGGCCTTCGTACCTGGTTCACGTCGCCGAAGAAGATTCTGACTTTCCCCGAACCCTGAACGGACGATTTCAAGGAGTACTTTCGAACCTCGCCAGCCGGTCCGTAACTCTCTTCAACGACCGCTACGGATTGCAGCGGCTTTACGTTCACAACTCGCAAGGCGCGTTTTATTTTGCCGCTGAAGCCAAGGCGATCCTTGCCGTTCGCACGGAGCTTCGAGTTGCGGATCCGCGAAGCCTGGGAGAGTTTGTCTCTTGCGGTTGCGTCCTCGAAAACCGGACAATTTTTAAGGGCATTGAAGTTTTGCCGCCGGCTTCTGCCTGGACGTTCACCGATGGCTCCTTGCAAAAGAGGAAAACGTACTTCCAGACGGCGGAGTGGGAGCACCAACCCGCATTAGAAGCGGAAGCTTACTACCAGCAGCTGCGCACAACTTTTTCGGAAATTCTTCCACGATACTTCCAGGGTCCTGAACGAATCGGGATGTCCCTCACGGGGGGACTCGACACCCGGATGATCATGGCGTGGCATCAGGCCGCTCCAGGATCGTTTCCTTGTTATTCCTTTGGCGGAATGTTTCGGGAATGCGAGGATGTGCGGCTGGCACGGAAAATAGCGGAGGCATGCGGCCAGACGTTTGAGGTCATCCCAGTAGGCAGCGAATTTCTTTCCCAGTTTCGTCGCTACGCGGAGCGGGCTGTCTATCTGACCGATGGATGCGTAAGTGTAAACCGCTCCAGCGACCTTTTCGCGAACGAGCGGGCGGCCGCGATCGCCTCGGTTCGAATGACCGGCAACTATGGCAGCGAGGTGCTACGCCGCCTGCCTGCTTTCAAGCCCGTGGAGCCGGCGGCCGGACTGTTTCGGCCGGAGTTTCTGTCCCACGTTCATCAGGCGCGGGGGACGTACGCCGAACTGATCAAGGGCCATGCGCTTTCCTTCATCGCTTTCCGCCAGACACCTTGGCACCACTATGGCCTGCTTGCTCTCGAGCAGACTCAACTTTCGCTTCGTTCACCGTACCTCGACAACAAGCTGGTGCAGACGGCCTTTCGCGCGCCGCAGGCTTCCCGGGCAAAAACGGATGTATTCAAGAACGACGTCGAATGCATTCGATTGATAGCCGATGGGAATGCATCTCTCGCCAAAATGCGAACGGATCGGGGGCTTGGCGGTTCAGCAGGCAATCTTTCAGCCTCTCTCACGCGCGGGTATCTCGAGTTCACGTTCAAAGCCGAGTATGCATATGACTATGGCATGCCCCAGTGGCTCGCCAGGTTGGATCACTCCGTTTCGGCATTCCACCTGGAACTGCTTTTTCTGGGCAGGCACAAATTCAACCATTTCCGGGTGTGGTACCGGGATGCCCTCTCCGGGTACGTCCGGGAAACACTGCTCGACTCACGGGCCCTGGCGCGACCCTACCTTGACCGCAACGGCGTCCGAACGATCGTAAACGGGCATCTCAAGGGAAATCGCAACTACACGACCGAGATTCACCAGCTGCTGACCTTGGAATTGATTCATCGGCTTTTCCTGGATTCGAACTGAACTTCTCGCGTAGGCCGTGGCCGAGACCGGCGTTCGTACCGTCCGTACTCAATCAGAAAAGCGCCAAGTAATTCGGTTCTGTGACCTGGGGTAGAAACGAAATGGCCGAAACTGCCGGCAAAACAAATCGCAATCCGGCGCTCGATTTCACAAAAGGGGCGCTGGTCCTGATTATGGTGTTGTACCACTGGCTGAACTATTTCTACGGCCCACATGACAGCCGGTATTTAAGATTCTTGACTCCTTCCTTTATTTGCATAACCGGATTCCTGGTCTCCAATATTTATCTGTCGAAGTACGACATTTCCGATCCGCGGTTGCCAAAGCGGCTGTTTCAGCGAGGAGCAAAAATCCTGGGAGTTTTCCTCTTCCTGAACATTCTTAGAACGTTTGTCGTTCAAGGAGTCCTTGCTGGCATGAGTTCGTCGGAGAGCTCTCCGATGTCAAACTTGATCGATGTCTATGTCATCGGTAGCGGAGTTGGCGGGGGCCAGGCAAAAGCGGTCGCTTTCTTCGTGTTGATCCCCATCGGATACGTGCTCATACTTTCCGCGGTGCTCGCAATAGTATCAAGGTATTTCCGGTATGCGTTTCACGCGGCGTGTCTCATCTCGTTGATGGCTATAGGTATCCTTGCCTACTACGATCTCCAGAGTCCAAATTTAGAACTGGTCACGATCGGCCTTTTGGGAGTTCTCGCCGGATTTCTTCCTACAGCAAGAGTGGACGCCCTGGTCCGACGCCCTTTTCTGCTGGGAGGCGCCTATGCCCTGTACATGGCGGCCATCACTTTCTGGAATGTGATTTATCCGCTGCAAATTGTGGGAGTGTTTCTAACCCTGATGATTATTTATTGGCTTGGCCAGATCAGCGGACAATCAGCTTTGGCGTCTCGAACCACAATCCTGCTGGGCAAGTACTCCTTGTTCGGCTATATCTCCCAGATTGCGGTGCTGCAAGTCCTTCACTTTGGTTTGAGATTTCTGGATTCGAGAACAGTTTTGTTGGGAAGCTCTTTTCTTTTGGCCTTTGGCCTGACTATTCTAAGTGTTGTGATCGTGGATCGCGTCAGGTCCATATCACCGGTAGCGAACAAGCTGTACGGCGCCGTCTTTGCCTAGCCTTTCCGGAATCCTTGGACGGATTGATTTTTAGGGGAAAATTTCGGCCGAGGGCGTTTCAAGCCGAAATTAAACGTGACGCTGCGGCAAACATTGGAAGGTGCTAAATCGTACGCCTGATTGCCACACTGGCCTGTTTTCTCGCGATCTGGCAACTCTTTCGCCTCGTTCGAGACAAAGAAGCCAGGACCTCGATGGCCCTTTGGGTTCCGGTCTGCTGGTTGTTCATCTGCTCCTCGCGTAACGTTTCCGAGTGGATGCACTATTCCGGTGATGTTCAGACAAATCGGTATCTTGAAGGAAACCCGCTCGACCGCGCTTTTTTGATAGGGCTCCTGCTGGTGGCCGTGCTTGTTTTGGTCAGAAGGGGCTCTCGAGTCTCTGAACTCCTCAAGGCGAACTTCCCGATCCTGCTCTATTTTCTGTACTGCGGCGTCAGCTCGCTCTGGTCTGATTACCCCGACGTATCGTTCAAACGGTGGTTCCGGGCGCTCGGCGACGTCGTGATGATCCTGGTCGTGCTCAGCGACACGGACTGGTACGAAGCTCTCAAGCGGTTTCTCACGCGGGTCGGTTTTATGGTGATCCCGCTCTCCGTATTATTCATCCGATATTTTCCTGAGCTTGGCCGTACGTATTCCCGGGGAGGAGCCCCAACATGGACGGGCGTATGCACGGACAAAAACCAGCTTGGGATTACGGCCGCGCTGTTCGGGCTGGCATCTTTGTACTACTTGATGGAATTGTACCGCCTTCCGCGGGAAGCCAGGGGGCGAGGGCCCAGGTTTGCGTACGGCATAATTGTTGTGACCTCAGCCTATCTCTTATACGCAGCGAATTCCGCCACCGCTCTTTCCTGTTTCTTGCTGGCAGGGAGCCTGATGGTTCTGACGCACCTTTTTCAGAAAGCGAGAAACGCAGCTTTTCTAAACCTCGCGGTCGCGGCTGCCATCCTGGTCCCGTTCTCCGCCATGTTTCTCGGTATCGGAAGCGGCCTGGTCGAAAATCTTGGCAGAAACACCACTTTCACCGGCAGGACCGCGATTTGGCGTTGCGCCATTCCGATGGTTGGTAATCCGGTCATCGGGGAGGGATTCGAAGGCTTTTGGCTCGGACAGCGGCTAGAGGACATCGAGAAGTGTATTGACCAGGGACTTAACCAAGCCCATAACGGATATATCGAAGTGTACTTGAACCTGGGGTGGCTGGGAGTAATCGTATTGGCCACCCTGCTGGTGACTGGCTATCGTCGAACTGTGGCTGCTGCCCGGAGCCAAACCCGTGTTGGCAGCCTGCGATTAGCGTATTTCATCGTTGCAGTTGCTTACAATTTCAGCGAGGGCGGATTCAAGATGATGAACCCGGTGTGGATCTGCCTGCTCCTGGCGATTGCGATCATTCCGGAGACACCTGCAATGCCTCCCTTTGATGTTTCCTCCGACAGTCAAGATCGCAGGTTATTTACAAGACCGGGAAGAATTGGCCCCTCAGGCCGGAATAAGCAAAAGGAAGAGAGATTGCGGATAGAGCCTGTACGGGTAAAGCGGGGAGTCTAAGCCGCGTTTTCTGCAAAAAAGAATCCGGTTCGCATTGTCTTCAGCCGACGCGAACCGGATTCTCTTGGACAAGATTGCTTTAATTGCGGTCTTAGTTTGTGATCACAACCAGAGAAAGACCCGTTGGCGGCGCCGGCTTCTGCACAACTGCTCCCCCGCCGTAGCAAGCATTCGCGTCGAAGGGCAGAGCGCTCCCTGTGCCATCGGGCTTCCCGCCCATTACGTTCAAGTAGCAGTTCATGGCCGGGTTCGTATTCACGTGGCCGGCCCAGGCGTTGGAATTCAGCGCTGCACCCGCGCACTGGGCGCTGCTGGTGGCCGGCAACCCGGCAAATTTGCCCGGGGTGTTAAGGGTGCCGCTGCACTGACCAATGTTTCCACCGGTAACATCAGGTCCGATGGCAGGCCAGGGCAGAGAACCGAACCAGGACGGCTTTGAAGAAAGATACAAAGATGCGGGTAGAGCCGGCTGCCCTATTCCCGTATCACCAACCGTGGGGATTGAGTTTGGAAAGAGTGGCGCCAAAGTGGGAATTTCCGATCCCAGGCCACAAAGCAGGGCCCACGCGGTGTTCAACGAACTGCCGCACCAACGAACCGCGCCCGTCACCACATCGTAGTTACCCCAGCGCAGCATCGTGGCCGCGACGAGTGGGTCGTTCGGCATGTTAATGCTCGTGTTGCCCGCGCCGAGATCAAAAGCAGCGTAGCTTCCAAATGCCTGAGTATGTTGATAAGTAGTGGTTACACCCGGCGTACCAAGCACGTTGCCGATCAAATTGGCGTACCGAACGTAGGAAGAATCGATATTGGCATCCAAGGGCAGGGTCTTGGAGGTGCTGGAGCCGCAGGTGCCGTTAGCGCAGGATTCCCAACCCCAGAAGAAGTTCCGGAACTTGGTGATGTTCAAATGGGAGCCATGCGTATTGTCTTCCTGGTCGTTATTTCCCTGGTTGCCTTCCCGCAGGTGAAAATCATCACCCGTCGAGTGAGACCAGAAAGCGGTCCACATGAAATCGTTCGGTGACGGCACAATCTGATTGATTGAATAGTTGTAAGCGATCACTTCGCCGGAAGCTGGGCCGTCGGCCGCAAAACTGTTTTTCCACTGTTCGAAGATGTTGTTCTGAATAACGTCATCCCCGCCCCAGGCAACGCGAACGGCGTAGGCATCAGGGTGACCGTTGGAACGGTAAAAGTAATTGTCCTTAATCAGGGTGTGCGAGACGTTAATCATATAAATGCCGTAGGCGTGGGCATTCACGATTTTTACGCCGCTCACCCAGCACTGATACGTGTTGAACAGGGTAATCGCCGCGCCAACTGAAGTGGTTGCGGATCCGTCGATGGTCAGGTTTTCAATTCCGTCCTGCGGAATGGGTTGCATCACCACAGCCTGGGGACTCTGGCTCGCCGCCCAGTTGGGGTGCGCTATCGGCTGGCCGATCGTGACGCAGGTCGCGCCGCATCCACCGGCATTGATCGCGGTAACCAACACTGTTTCCTGTTGCCAGGAGTTCAGGCGCCAGGTGGTCCCGTCCGGACCGTTTACTGAACAGCCCGTTCCCGCGTTGTACTTCGCCGAGCAGACGAAGTAATTTCCGTTGTCAATCGCACTACCCGTTGTGCAGGTTGCACCGCTGAATCCGGTGTCGCACTGGTTCAAGAGCAACAGAGTCTTGCCCGGAATGATTCCGGAGACACTGCTTAGCGTAAGCTGCATTGAGCCTTTTGCGTAACCGCCCGTCCAGTTCGCGATTGAAAGGCCGCCGTTGCCGGGCGCGGTGCCGTCACTGCTCTGGATGCACATAAACGCGGACTGGCCGGCATTGCAACCGGAAGCGGCCCCGCTAAAAGCGAGGAACGTTGAGTTTGCGCCCTGTCCACGCAGCACGATATGGCCGGTCTTGTTACCTGGGAAGGCGACACCCGTGGAAAGAGTAAAGGTGCCTGGCCCAAGCTGAACGTACTGGTTCACTCCGCAGGCAGCCAATGCAGAGTTGATCGCTGCCGCTGTGCCGGTGTATGCCGCGATCGTGGGACCGCACTGAGTCCAGTTGGCGTCGGGAAGTCCGCCGGGGATGCCCGCTTTCGACCAATCGATCGCCCGGTTCGGGCTGATAATTCCATTCCACAATTGGGCGTGGGCGCCGACCGGAGAAAACAGAATTAACATGAAAAAGGTGAGTACCAACTGGCAGCGTTTCATAACGTGATTAGACTCCTCTACTCTTTCCAAAAGCTTTTTGTTTCGCCAAGGCCACTCTAGGGGGGTGACCTTAAAGAATGCTCTATTCCCCACATCCACAGTAAGTCTCAACTTGAGAGAGTGACTACTGGACTGGGGAACAGATTTGGGCCAGTAGCGGAGAACAGGTCTAACGCCAACCATCCTGCCGGTCTGGAAATGATTCAGCCAGTTCAAGTTAGCGTCGAGAACAAACGATAATATAACTCCGGGAGTCATAGTAATGATATGCGCACTGGTCTAGGTGCAAACGGGCTTGTAGACAACGCGCTACCGCTCGAAAAAGTCTCCACCTGGGGCGGGCGCGGGAGGGGAAAGATACCCCATAAGTGTAGTCTGGAAATGCGAATTTGCAACGCGCAGTTTTTTCGCCGCAATGCAAAATAGCTAAGATTGTTGCGGTCGCGAAGTATTTGAAGCTGTGCCAGTCTAAGCCCGATGAACTTTTGTCCGAAGGTGCTCTCGCATCGCAAGCTAGTGATACCTCAAAATTGATTTTCTTTGGTCCCCGGAGAAACTTTGAAACCTTTTGACCACGATGGAAAATTTCTGCCAACGGAACTGGGAGGTGAATTGCGGCGCCGTGCGGTGCGAGGTGCCGGAATCACAGTTTTCTCCCAGGGCCTGGTTTTTGTCGTCCAGGTCGTAGGTACCGTCGTTCTTGCGCGGCTCCTGACTCCAGCCGATTTTGGCGTGGTCACCATGGTCACCACGTTCAGTCTGCTGCTGGTCAGTTTTGGCTTGAATGGCTACACCGAAGCCGTCATTCAACGGGAGGCCCTTGATCATCGATTGGCCAGCAACCTTTTCTGGATTAACGTCGGCGTTGGCCTTTTGTTTGCTCTTGCTTTTTCAGCCGCCGGTTCAAGTATGGCTAGGTTTTATCATGATCCCCGGGTAGCCCAGGTCGCAATCGGCATTTCATTGACTATTTTTCTGACGAATTTTTCCGTCATCCATCTTGCGCTGCTGAAGAGGGCGCTTTGCTATTCCGTCACTTCCGCCAATGATGTTCTCGCCGGCGTTTTGTCTGTCCTTTTGATGATCGCGCTTGCCTGGGCCGGTTTCGGATACTGGGCCCTGGTTGCAGGAACGGTCGCGCGGCCATTTTTTCAATGCATCGGCGCGTTTTACCTTTGCCGATGGATACCCAGCCTGCCGGGCCGCGCGAATGGAACAGGTGACGTGGTACGGTTCGCTGTGCATGTGTATGGTCGCTTCACAGTAAATTATTGTGACCGGAATTTGGACAACCTATTGGTCGGATGGCAGTTTGGACCGGCTTCTCTTGGACTTTACAAGAAGGCGTATGACTTGTTCGTCTTGCCCGCCAACCAACTCCTCTTGCCCGTGCAGGAAGTTGCACTTTCGACCCTGAGCCGTCTCAACCGCGAATCCGAGCAATATCGGCGTTACTTCCTGAATGGGCTTTCCATTCTGACGCTTATCGGGATGGGAATGGGGGCAATCCTCACCCTGGAAGGAAAAGATTTGATCAGATTATTGTTGGGGTCGCGGTGGGATGCTTCAGCCCGAATCTTCGTGTTTTTCGGACCTGGGATTGGCATCATGCTCGTTTACAACACGATCGGCCTGCTCCACCTCTCACTCGGGAAAGCAGATCGCTGGTTTCGTTGGGTGCTCGTGGAATTTGGCGTAACCGGATTGCTCTTTCTGCTGGGACTGCGTTGGGGACCGGCGGGGGTTGCCGCTGCCTGGACGGTTTCGTTCTGGATTTTATTTATCCCCGCGTTTTGGTACGCGGGAAGGCCGATCCGGTTTGGAGTTGCCCCGATACTCGCCACGGTCTGGAAATATGTTGCCGCCTCTTTGAGTGCGGCGCTCGCTTCGGTAGTGATTACCCGGGATTTGTCATCCTTGCAATTGGCACTTGGGGTTCCGGGAGCGCTTCTCCGGATCGCAACGATCTCGCTGTTGTTCACGGCTTTGTATCTTACGGCCGTGATAATATTGCAGGGTGGACCGCGCCAACTCTACGGTTTCGCAGAGCTCTTGCTCGATATTCTCCCATATTCCAAGAATCGCGAGTCCGTGTCGCGGAATCAAGTCGAACTGCCATCTTCCGCTGCTGGCGACTCATCGGAAAGCGCAATCCCTGAAAAAATTGTGCGCGGGCCGGAAAAAGCTCAATGAACTTGTTTGAGAAACTGGAATCATATCTGATGCAAGGCATACTCCCCCACGCGTCGAACAGCGGCAGGAGGAACTAGATGCCCTTTGCAGATCCATGGTCCAGACTAGCCGGGTTTTACCAGCGGAAAGTTGCGAGCCTCTCACATACCAAACCTTTTTCCATTCACCCGCAGCGCCCTCTGATTTCGTTTACATTCGACGACTTTCCCCAGTCGGCCTTTCGCAACGGAGGAGCCATTCTGAACCGATTCGGGGTCGCCGGGACGTTCTACGCGGCTCTCGGCCTGATGGGCAAATCGTCGGCTAGCGGACTGATTTTTTCTGCGGATGACTTGCCGGTTCTGTTTGAGCAGGGCCACGAACTTGGGTGCCACACTTTTGCCCATTGTGATTCGTGGGATACGCCCGCGGGCGAGTTCGAGAAGTCTCTTGTGGACAACAGGTCGGCACTGCATCGGCTCTCTCCCGATCACGATTTCAAGACTTTTGCCTACCCGATTCAGGTGCCCAGGCCAAGAGTAAAGGCCAAGACAGCCAAATATTTTGTTTCGTGCCGTGGAGGAGGCCAGCGCATCAACGTAGGGCAGATTGACCTCAACCAGCTGTCCGCTTACTTCCTCGAAAAAAGCCGCGACAATTTTCAAGCGATCAAGGATGTCATCGAGCAGAATCGGCAGGCCTGCGGATGGCTGATTTTTGCAACTCATGATGTAACGGAAAACCCCACTCCTTTTGGTTGTACTCCAGAATTCTTCAACAAAGTGGTCGAATACGCCGTTAGCTCCGGGGCGCAGATTGTTCCGGTCGTGGAAGCCCTGCAAATTCTCGGTGTACCTCTTGGCGTCAGCAAATCTCCGCGAAGAATCCCGCGGATTTCGGTGCAGACGACAGTTCAAACTTCGCAGCCTCAGCCTTTGGTTTCGATTCTTATCCCTGCATACAATTCACAAGACTGGATTGCGGATACCCTCCGTTCCGCTCTCGACCAAACTTGGGAACCAAAGGAAATCATCGTTGTCGACGACGGTTCCAATGATCAGACCCTGGCAATTGCAAGAAAATTTGAATCGGCCAAGGTCCGCGTGGTCAGCCAGCGAAACCAGGGTGCCGCCTCTGCCCGCAATACCGCTCTCTCTCTTTCCCGCGGTGATTATATTCAATGGCTGGATGCGGACGACTATCTCGCTCCGGACAAAATCTCCCTGCAAATGGCCGTGTTGAGCGGAATTGGAAGCAAACGAGTGCTTGTTTCTTCCGAGTTCGGCAAATTCCTTCACCAATGGCAGCGTGCGGAATTCGCTCCCAGTGGACTATGGGATGATCTTGCACCCACGGAATGGCTGCTCCGCAAGATGGGGGATAACCTCTATATGCAGACGGCCACCTGGCTGGTGAGCCGCGAGTTAACAGAGGCTTCCGGTCCCTGGGACACCCGCATGCTCTCCGATGACGATGGCGAATATTTCTGCCGTGTTCTGCTGAATAGCGACGGCACTCGGTTCGTACCAGGCGCAAAAGTGTATTACCGTGGTTTCCGTTCCAATAGTCTGGCATACGTGGGGAAATCGAACCGGAAGCGGGATGCGCTGTGGCTCTCCATGAAACTTCATATCGGGTACCTTCGTTCGCTTGAGGACACCCCCCGGATCAGAGAGGCTTCGCTCAGGTATCTGCAGCGGAATCTGATTAATTTCTACCCCGAACGCGCGGATATCGTCGAGGAATGCGAACTACTTGCGGCTGAGCTCGGTGGAACATTGCGGCCTCCTCACCTTTCCTGGAAATATTCCTGGATTAAGTCTATGTTCGGATGGAGCGCGGCGAAGAACACAGCGCTGGAAATGCGGAAGATCCGTTGGTCGCTCGAAGAATCCTTGGACAGGCTTGCATTTCACGTAAAGGGCCAGGAGATAGCGTTCCCGAGCGCGGAACCAGTGACACCCAACTCTTCCGGAAAAAATTCCAACCTTTCTTAAGCGCAGGAGAGCTGCCTGGCTCTGTCTCCCGAGACATACTCAGAAGTTCTAGAGCGTTAATTGAATGGTGCATTGGTTCAAGTACGCGCACCTCATGAATTTCAGCCAATCAAAATTTCGAGCTATGCCCCTCTATATCAAGTCCAGCATTCATTCGTGGGCCATCACCGGTTCGTGTTTTGCGACCCTTACGATTATTTTGGTGGCGGGTCTATGGCCATTTCATTCGCCAAGGAACGACGTTACCTGGCTGAGCGGGGAAAATGGAATCCGGCTAGGCAGGTTTGGTTGTATTTTCAGCTCTGCCGGGTATTGGAATCATGAATCCAAGGACGACACTTCGGGCAGCCTAGAGGTCTGGATTAAGCCGGCTTCCATAACAAAAGGCCGGCGGACGATATTGGCCTTCGAAGGTCCGGGAGAAGATTCCACCGCTTTCTCACTGCAGCAAAGTGGGCACACGCTCTTCGTTCAAAGGAAAAATCTCGACCCAAACGGCGTATTCCACACTGCGGAGATTGCAATCAAAGACGCTCTAACTGGCGATTCGCCCATTGGGATAACGGTCACTCTGGGATCCCAAGATACGAACGTTTATCGCAATGGGGTGCTGCTCGCGGCTTCCCGGATGATGGGTCAATCCCCGCCTCCTTTTGCCGGACGTGTCGTGCTCGGAAATTTCCTAAACATTGGCGGCGCCTGGCCTGGACAATATTACGGTCTCGCGATTTATCATCGTAAATTAACGCCGAAAGAAGTTGCATCGCATGTCGAGCAGTGGAACATTTCGCATCGCACGGAAATGGTGCGGGAGGCGCAGCCAGCGGCGCTTTATTTGTTCATGGAGCACGCAGGAAACTTGATTCATGATGAGCTCGGCTCTCAGAATTCACTGATGATCCCGGAACGATACTTGGTGGTCCATCCGGAATTTCTCACTGCGCCCTGGCGTCATTTTCGTTCGACACCCGGCTACTGGGAAGATGTTGCGGTCAACGTCTTCGGTTTCGTCCCTTTCGGACTTTCTTTCTTTGCCTATTTTTCGATTGTGCGTGCGACTCGAAACCCCGCTATGCTTGTTATTTTCCTCGGTTTTCTCACTAGTCTCACGATCGAATTGTTGCAGGCGTGGCTTCCCACCCGGAATTCTGGAATGAACGACCTCATCACGAACACTTTTGGAACGGGACTTGGAGTGCTTCTTTATCGCACTCCTTTGGCACGGATGATTCTTGGCAGGTAACAATTGCGAGTTGACTGTACGCTCGCCGCTTGCAGTACGTGCCACTTCGGCGACGCTTCCCAGGCTTCCAGATTGCCGTCGATACGGAGACTTGGTACTTTCGAGTAGGACCCCAGGTTGGCACTCGAGTTCGTTCGATCCCGAAGTATCGCAGGGATCCTGATGAAGCTCGGAGCGTCTGTTCTGTGCCCGCGTCTCCCTCGACCTGGCCATTGATATTTCATCGAACAGAGGTGATCGCAGCACTCTTGTTCCGGTTTCAGGGCTCTGTCGTCAACGCACGAATTTACGGAAAGAAAGGTCTGAGCACAAATGGCAAAGTGTGATGTGGCAATCATCGGTGCAGGTCCTTACGGGCTGTCGATTGCAGCGCATCTAAAGGCGCAGGGAGTGGACTTCCGAATCTTCGGCCACCCGATGCATACCTGGTTGGCGCACATGCCTCAGGGGATGAAGTTGAAGTCCGAAGGATTCGCTTCTCGCTTGTATGATCCGGAATCGGCTTTTCCGCTGGAAACTTACTGTAAGGAAAAGGGAATTCCCTATGCGCATATGGGGCTTCCCGTGCCCCTGGAAGTATTTGCGTCCTATGGATTGGAATTTCAACGCCGATTCGTTCCAGGGTTGGAAACCAATCTTGTTACGTCGCTCCGCCGATCCCCGGAAGGCTTTCGACTGGGTCTTGACGATGGACGGAGCCTGACAGCTCGCCGGGTGGTGATGGCGGTTGGTTTGACGCACTATGAAAATATGCCTGCGAATCTTGCCGCTCTAGGGGAAAACTTCGCGACTCACAGTGCAAGGCACAACACGGTTGGTTCATTCAAAGGCCGCGAAGTGATCGTTGTAGGTGCCGGAGCTTCGGCCCTCGATTTGGCCGCTTTGCTTCATCAAGCTGGAGCCAAAGTCCAGGTTGTCGCGCGCAAGCCCACCATCCGCTTCCACGATCCACCGGACAACCTGAACCCATCGCTGATCGATCGGATCAGGACCCCAATGACCGGCATCGGCCCCGGCTGGAAACTATTCTGGTGTGTCAACGCCCCGCTGGTTTTTCGCAAAATGCCCCAGGATTTCCGGTTTGAGAAGGTGCGAACAGTTCTTGGCCCGGCGCCTTGCTGGTTCATCAAAGAACAGGTGGTAGGCAAGATCCCACTAAATGTGGATGCGCGCATTACCGATGCAAAAGTACTCAATGGCCGCGTTAACCTGCAACTTGCAGACAGTCGCGGCACACAAACCACGCTTGTGGCGGATCACGTCATTGCCGCGACCGGCTACAAGGTTGATCTCCGTCGGCTTACCTTCATGGACTCCGATCTCCAGTCGGCAATTCTGTCCGCTGAACAGACCCCGGTCTTGTCCTCAAACTTTGAGTCAACTGTTCCCGGCCTATATTTTGTCGGCACCTCGGCTGCCAATACTTTCGGCCCGCTTCTTCGGTTTGCGTTCGGAGCAGGGTTCACTGCGAAGAGACTTTCCAAACATCTTGCGAAATCGGCGGATCGTAGTTTGATGTCGAGCGCCCACAAGGAGAGCAGAGAAAGCAGGGAACAAAACGAACTAGCCGTTCGCTAGAACCGGGCAGCTCGAATCGGACAAGCCGTTCGCCGACGGTATGTGGGACGGTCAAGAGATGAAGCAAGATGATTCAAACTCGGAGGGCTGTGGATCTACCGGTCCAAAGGTGCTGCTGACGGCCACGAATCGGTGGCCCAGTACGGCGCGGCTGGCCATCGGCCTGACGAAAGCTGGATGCCGAGTCTCCGCAATTTGTCCCAGACAGGGCCATCCGCTCTTTTCCACCAGTGTGGTCAACGAGCTTTTTCCTTACAAAAGCTTGTATCCCTTGAATTCCTTGCAGCGCGCAATCGAGGCGGTTCATCCCCAGATTGTGATTCCATCGGATGACCGGGGAGTGCAACACCTCCACGAATTGCACGCGCGCGCCTGTACTCAGGGCCCTGCTGGAAAAGAAATTACCGAACTGATCACGCGTTCGCTTGGTTCGCCGGAGAGTTTCCCGATTGTGTCGGGGCGTTGTGAGTTGCTTGAAATTGCCAAGCAAGAAGGGCTTCGTGTCCCAGACACCAAGTTACTTAAGACGGCCGACGATCTGAAAACCTGGCAAGCAAGCAATCATCTTCCTTGGGTCCTGAAGGGCGATGGCACATTTGGCGGTCGAGGTGTAAGAATCGCCCAGACGCTTCAGGATGCCGAATCCTGCCTCCTCGAGATTCAGGAGATGTTCGGAGGCCTGCGAGCGATCAAGCGGGGAATCGTCAACCGCGATCCGTTCTGGCTGCGTCCGTGGTGGAACAATGTCAGGCCCGCGGTGATCGTCCAATCTTACATAGTAGGACATCCCGCGAACTCCACATTCTTCTGTTGGCAGGGGGAAGTACTGGCCGGCATCGAAGTGGAAGTTGTCAGCTCGGATGGAATGACGGGTCCGGCGAGCATCGTGCGTGTAGTCGAGAATCCGGAGATGATGCTTGCCGCGGAGCGGATCGCGCGCCGACTCTGCTTGTCAGGATTTTTTGGTTTGGATTTCATGATTGAGGAAGGCAGCAGGGCGAGCTATCTGATCGAAATGAATCCGCGTTGCACTCCTCTTAGCCATTTGCAACTCGGAAAGGGGCGTGACCTGATCGGGGCTTTGGGAGCAAAGCTCTTGGGATATCCACCGCCGGAAATTCCACCGGTTACGCAAAACGATTTGATCGCCTATTACCCCCAGGCTTGGCATTGCAATAGCGAATTCCTGGAGTCCAGTTTCCAGGATATCCCCCAGGGAGAACCGGAGTTGGTGGAAGAACTCATGCGGCCATGGCCCGACCGCAGTCTCCTGTACAGGATAGTATCGAAGCTGAGCGGCATTCCTGCCGTCATCGCCGGATATGGGACCACAGTCAAGAAGCTTCAATGAAATTATTCGAGATTGACCCGACACAAGACACTCGGTGGAGGCAATTTTTGGAGTCTAACTCCAGTGCTTCGATCTTTCACTCGGCGGGTTGGCTGGCCGCGCTGCGATACACCTATAATTACAGGCCGGTTGTATTCACCACCTCGCCTCCGGATTGCGAATTAGAAAATGGAGTCGTGTGTTGCGAAATCGCCAGCTGGATTACCGGGCGGCGCCTAGTTTCACTGCCGTTTTCTGATCACTGCGAACCTCTTTTCTCATCGACGGAGGACTTGAGCTTTCTCGTTCAGTCCCTGAAAACTCAGCTGAAAGATCATGGATGGAAGTACCTTGAAGTCCGGCCCGTTGTTTGTAATCTCGATCAGTTGAACGAGGTCACGGATTTCATCCCCGCGCGAAAATATTTCTTGCACCTGTTGAATTTGTTGGGGAATCCGGATGATTTGTTTGCGAAACTTGACAAAGACTCTGTCCAGCGCCGGGTTCGCCACGCTGAGCGTGTCGGATTGACCGGGATTAGCGGAACATCCGAGAAGCTGCTGGCGGAATTTTACAAACTGTTTGTGACTACCCGGGGGCGGCACCAGGTTCCACCGATGCCCTATGCCTGGTTCCAGAATCTCATCAAGAATCTGGAGGAGGCGCTCGAAATCCACGTCGCCTATTTGGAGAAGCGGCCGGTTGCCGCCATTCTCACTTTGCGCTTCAAGAATGTTCTTTATTACAAATATGGCTGCTCCGAAGTGCGCTTCAATAATCTCGGGGCCATGCCCTGGCTTTTGTGGAATGCCATCTTGAAAGCAAAAAGTACGGGAGCAACGCAGTTTGACATGGGACGCACCGAAGTAGATAACCTGGGGCTTCTCACGTTCAAGAACCGATGGGTGCCGCATCCCACACAGCTTGTTTATTGGAGATATCCGCACACCGCTTCTTTTGATTCAATCGATAGCTGGGAATTGAAGTTTGCTAAGCGGGTATTTTCTCAAATGCCCGCCAGCATGCTCACGTATGCCGGAAAATTAATCTACCGGCATATAGGGTAGAACGACCAGACGACTATGACAGCGAAGAATTGCAACCGACCATACCCTGAACAACCCAGATTTGTGTATTGTGTGTTCGGCCAGGGTATTTCTCTGGAGGCTCGGTCTAATCATCTCCGTTTTCCCTTTCTTCCATGACATTCAAGGAAACCGCCATACCGGGAGCGTTTGAGATCGGAATCCAGGCGATCCGGGACGAACGCGGTTTTTTTGCCCGTTCCTGGTGCCGAAGCGAATTCGAAGAACACGGGCTCGATCCGGATCTTGTGCAGTGCAATATTTCCTTCAACACACGGAAGGGAACTTTACGTGGCATGCATTTTCAGTTGGCGCCTTTTGCGGAATCGAAGTTGGTGCGCTGTACGCAAGGGGCGATCTACGACGTGGTTCTCGACCTTCGGCCATACTCACCTGCTTTTAAGAAGTGGATTGCCGTGACCCTGACCGCCGAGAACCGCAATATGGTTTACATTCCCAAAGGCTGCGCACATGGCTTCTTGACCCTGAGGGATGAAACCGAAGTCTTTTATCAGATGTCGGAGGGTTACCATGCGGAATCTGCGCGCGGGGTTCGTTGGAACGACCCATCGTTCGGCATTGCCTGGCCAGATCGGGTGGAAGTGATTTCGGATCGGGATCGAGACTACCCGGATTTCAAATGAAGCCGATGTCTTCCATGGAAAAAACACGTAAGGAGAACCATACGGAGAAAGGTGCGGAATTGCACCAGTTTGCGCGCGAGCTATTCCCAATCTGCCGCAGTATCACGGGGAATGGCATCCGCCAGACGATGGCGATGATCGCCAAAAAAATTCCGATCAAGATAAGCGAGGTCCCGACCGGCACGCAGGTTTTCGACTGGACTGTCCCGAAAGAGTGGAATATTCGGGGTGCCTACATCCAAGGAGCCGATAAGCAACGTGTCGTGGATTTTCAAGAATCCAATTTGCACGTACTGAATTACAGCCTCCCCATTCGAGCGAAACTTCTTTTGCGCGATTTGAAGCCACACCTCTTTACGATTCCTCAGCATCCGGATTGGATCCCCTATCGGACCTCTTACTACAAGGAAGACTGGGGATTTTGCCTTACTCATAACCAACTTCTCGCACTCAAGGACCAGGAATACGAGGTATGCATCGACTCCACCCTTGAAAATGGCGCATTAACTTACGGGGAGTGTTATCTTCCCGGCCGATCGACGGACGAAATTCTGATCTCCTGCCACGCTTGTCACCCATCGCTTGCAAACGACAATCTTTCCGGCTTGGTGGTGGCCACATTTCTCGCTCGTCTGCTTTCGCCAATGGATCGTCGTTATTCTTACCGCTTTTTATTCATTCCCGGAACGATTGGGGCAATCACCTGGCTCTCGCGGAACCCTGAAGCTGCCAAACGAATTCGCGACGGTTTGGTTCTGACTTCAATTGGTGACCGGGGACCCTTTCACTACAAAAAGAGCCGGCGCGAGAATGCCGAAGTAGACCGCGCTGCAGAACATGTTTTGCGGCACGCGGCTCCATCGGCAACAATCCTGCCGTTCTCACCAGTCGGCTACGATGAACGCCAGTATTGTTCCCCGGGTTTCAATCTTCCCGTCGGATGCCTGATGAGAAGTGTTTGGGGCACCTTCCCCGAATATCACACCTCTGCGGATAATCTCGACTTTATCGCTCCAGAAGCTTTGGCGGAATCTCTCGACGTCTGTTTCGCGATCGTTGAACTGCTGGAGAACAATCACTGCTACCGGAACCTCTCGCCATTCTGTGAACCTCAACTGGGGCGCAGGGGACTTTACCATTCGACCGGAGGGACTTCGCCGGAAGCGGAAATCAACGCCCGGCTGTGGGTGCTGAACCTGTCCGATGGGCAGCACTCGCTGCTCGATATTGCGGAGCGATCCGGATTGCCTTTTGCACTTTTGAAAGCCGCCGCGGAGCTTCTATTGGGCAGCGGTCTTCTGGCGCCGGCAGATTCTTCGCCGGGTGCGCCCTAGCGCATAGGCAAGCAACAGCAAGCGATCGAAATCGATTTAATACGCGGCGTCTCCGCACGAACGGAGAACCGGAGAGACAAAAAAAGACTATGCGTCTGATCTTAACTGGGCACAAAGGATACATCGGCGCCGTTGCAGGGCCTCTCCTGCAGGCCGCAGGACACGAGGTCGTGGGTCTGGATACGGACCTGTTTGCGGGGTGCGACTTTGGCAATCCCAATCCGGAAATTCCGGAACTGCGAAGAGACCTTCGCGATCTTTCGCAGTCCGATTTCAAAGGTTTCGATGCGGTCGTTCACCTGGGGGCCCTTTCCAACGATCCGCTTGGCAATCTCGATGCAAAACTCACTTACGAGATCAATCACCATGCCTCGGTTCGGATGGCGAAACTGGCGAAAGCCGCCGGTGTCAGCCGCTTTGTGTTTTCCTCTTCCTGCAGCACTTACGGAGCAGCCGGCGATGACTTTCTCGACGAAACCGCTGACTTGAACCCGGTAACTCCTTATGGCGAATCGAAAGTGTTTGTTGAACGGGATGTTGCGCCTCTGGCCGATGACAATTTCAGCCCTACTTTCATGCGCAACGCGACGGCCTACGGAGTTTCACCTCGCCTCCGGCTGGACATCGTCCTCAACGATCTTGTGGCGTGGGCGTATACGAAGGGCAAAGTGTTTATCAAAAGCGACGGAACCCCATGGCGGCCTATCGTCCACCTTCGCGACATCATTGCGGCGGTGGTCAGCGTACTCGCCGCTCCGCGGGAAATTGTGCACAATCAGGTTTTCAATGTCGGCAGCACTACGGAGAATTACCGGATCAGTGAACTGGCGGTCATCGTCGCGGAAACGGTCCCCAACTGCCTGGTTGAATTCGCCCCTGGCGGGGGCCCGGATAAGCGTTGCTATCGCGTGAATTGCGACAAAATTCGTCGCGTGCTTCCCCGCTTCCGGCCTCAGTGGACCGCCCGCAAGGGTGCCAAAGAGCTCTACGATGCCTACCGGGCCATAAAGCTCACTTACGAGGACATCGAACGGGGCAGTTACGTGCGCATGAACCAGATCCAGCGGCTGTTGGCTACCGGGAAGTTGGATGCCTCGCTCCACTGGAAGTGAGGGAAAGTGGAAAGGTTTTCCACTGGAGTACCGCCGGAATGCCCTTTTTGGGTTAGTTGCTACCCTCTTGGCGCTTGACACCCGGTCGTCTTTTTAACCGATTTGTTTACATAAACTTAGGGGCAATTCGCGCAGGGCTCCCTGCCCAAATTGCCATCGTTTGGCACCTAGATTGCCTTTAACAGGCCAGACAGCAGACCCGGTTTGGGACTCTCACGGCGGAAGCCTATCTTGTCGAGTTACCTGCTGGCTGGCTTCCCGTCCCTTTACCCCTTTTCCTCGCTACCAACGAAACATTGACGAGGAGGGATTGCGTCCCAACCCAAAATTTTGAGGGTACCCTGTTTCCCAAGGACCAGTCCGAAATCCATGGCTTCGATGACGCTAAAATCTGAATCTTTGCCGCAAACTGCTCTAAAGCCCTGTCGCTTCTGCGGTACGGAGCTCCGGCGCACCTTTGTTGATCTGGGCATGTCCCCGCTTTGCGAGACTTATCCTTCAGCGGCAGAAATCAACCGCGGCGAAATGTTCTATCCGCTCCACGTTTTCGTTTGCGAAAAATGTTTTCTGGTGCAACTTGAGGAGTTCGAAAGTCCGGAAAATATTTTCAGCGACTACCTTTATTTCTCGTCGTATTCCGATTCCTGGCTGAAACATTGCGAAAAGTACACGGAACTCGTCACCGAGCGATTTGAATTGGGAGCGCAGAGCTTTGTTGTGGAGGTGGCCAGCAACGACGGTTACCTGCTGCAATATTTCGTCAAAAGAGGCGTGCCGGTGCTGGGGATTGAGCCGGCGGCGAATGTGGCAAAAGTGGCGGTCGAAAAGGGAGTGCCCTCGCTGACTCGTTTTTTCGGGACGCAGCTTGCAATGGAGCTTGCCGGCAGAGGAAAGACTGCAGACTTGATCATCGGCAATAACGTATTGGCCCAAGTACCGGACATCAACGACTTCGTTGAAGGCCTGAAACTATTGCTGAAACCCAACGGGGTTCTCACGCTGGAGTTTCCCCACTTGACTCGCCTGATTGAGCACAATGAATTCGACACCATCTACCACGAACATTTTTCCTATTTCTCGCTATTAGCCGCCCAGAACATTTTGCAGGCACACGGCTTGAAAATTTTCGATGTTGAGGAAATTCCCACTCACGGCGGTTCTTTGCGTGTCTATGCTTCCCGGATTGAGGATTCAACCCATTCCGTCCAGCCGAGTGTGGAAGCGCTGGTCCAGACGGAAAAGAAATCCGGGCTGGATTCCATCTCTGGCTACCAGGCTTTCGCCCAGCAAGTGAAAGAAACGAAGTTGGCGCTCCTCGATTTCTTGCTTTCCGCGGCAAAGGAAGGGAAGACGGTCGCCGGCTACGGCGCTCCGGGAAAAAGCGCGACGCTGCTGCATTACTGCGGCATCGGCAAAGATCTGATCCAATACACCGTCGATCGCAGCCCCCACAAGCAGGGCCGCTTCCTTCCCGGCACGCACATCCCGATCTTCCATCCCGATCGCATCCGCGAGACCAAGCCGGACTATGTCGTAATTCTGCCTTGGAACTTGAAAGACGAAATCGTGCAGCAACTTCAGTTCACTCGCGAGTGGGGTGCCCGTTTAGTCGTGCCGATTCCAAAACTTCAGATCTGTTAGGAAACAGGAGACAAAGCTGCTTATGAATATCTTCTTTGATTCCAAGCTTAGCGATGACGCCCGCCGGATGGAACTTTATCGAGGATCAATCTTCGTCCATTCGCCTTCGCCAAGCGCGCTGAAACTTTGCGGACTAGCGCAAAAGTTGATCGAAGAATCGTTCCATCCATTTGAGCCGCTTAAGGTCCACACCCATATCCCGGCGGAGCGAAGCGCGGAAATCCTTGCGGAGATGAAACCAAAATTCATCCACCACCCTGAGTCGAAGGCGTATATCCAAGGGCTGCTGTCCGAGTTGGGCTGTGATCTCTCCCAGACCTACTTTGACGTTCCTCGCATCCGCACGGCTTTTCCCGGAGACTATCTTAAGTCCGGGATTGCCTACGCTTTTCATCCGCACCGGGATACCTGGTACTCCGCCCCATACTGCCAGATCAACTGGTGGATTCCTGTCTACGACGTGAGCAGCGAAAACTGCATGGCCATACATCCGCACTATTTCGATCGGCCCATCAAGAACGGCTCGCGCGAATACAATTATCATAAATGGAACCTGGAAAGCCGGCAGAACGCAGCGAAACACATTAAGGTCGACACGCGCGTACAACCCCGCCCGGAAGAACCAATTGAACTTGACCCTCAATTTCGATTGATCAGTAAAATCGGTGGAGTGTATCAGTTCTCGGCTGCCAACCTGCATTCCACCGTGCCTAACACTTCCGGCCACGTGCGGTACAGTATTGATTTCCGTACCGTGCATCTGGGCGATGCACTTGAACGGATTGGTGCGCCGAACGTCGATTCCGAGTGCACTGGCACAACGATGGGCGATTACCTGCGGGGCTCGGATTTGTCTCCTTTGCCTGAAAGCGCTATTTCCATGTACCTCGACGGCACCGAGCGGTTGTACTCGAAAGTCTAAGAACCCGGAAGGCTGGCTGATTGTATGCGAGATGATTCGAGGAGGGCCGCCCGATGAAAGTCGTATTGTTCTGCGGTGGCGCCGGAATGCGCCTCCGGGGCTACTCCGAAGATGTGCCGAAGCCCATGGTCACGATCGGCCCGCGGCCTGTTCTGTGGCACGTGATGAAATACTATGCTCATTTCGGGCACAAAGACTTCATTCTTTGCCTCGGATACAAAGCCGACGTAATCAAGAATTACTTTCTCCAATACGAAGAATCCGTCTCCAACGATTTCGTTCTGTCGAAAGGCGGACGTGAACTGGAGTTCGTCCAGCGCGATATCGACGATTGGAGAATTACGTTTGTGGATACGGGCCAGCGCTCCACGATTGGTGACCGTTTGCGCCTCGTGCAGCCTTATCTCCGCGGCGAAGATGTATTCCTCGCGAATTATAGCGATGGACTCACCGACTTTCCCCTGCCCACTCTGATTGACGAATTCTCGCGGCGCGACGGATACGCCTCGTTTCTCTCCGTGCAACCAAGATCGAGCAGCCTCGACACAGTTCACCTGGCGGAAGATGGCGCCGTCAAGGCCATCAAGAGCATGAAGGACTCTGACGTCTGGGTGAACGGCGGATATTTTGTCTTGCGCAAGGAAGTTTTCCGGTACTTGAAACCTGAAGAAGAATTTGTTTACGAGCCCATGCAACGCATGATCGCGGAAAAGCGTGTATGGTCTCACCGCTACGATGGTTTCTGGCAGTGCATGGACACCTTCAAGGATAAGCAGATTCTTGACGAACTTGAATCTTCCGGTGCTGCGCCGTGGTGTGTTTGGAAGAACGGCAAGCTTTCGGCCGGAGCGCCCAAATGATGGGTTTGAGGCTGGCGCAAGCGCCGTCAGAACCCCTGCAAGTCCTCTGCCTTGGGGCGCATTCCGATGATATTGAGATTGGCTGCGGCGGCACCCTGCTGGAATTGACCAGAACTTTCAAGAATGTCGAGTTTTCTTGGGTCGTCTTTAGTGCCACCGGTGTTCGCTCGAAGGAAGCTGCCAGGGGAGCTGAACTGTTCACTGCCGGCAACAAGAAGCAGGTCTTGCTGAAAGAATTCCGCGATGGCTTTCTGCCTTACACCGGCTCGGCTGTGAAAGAGGTGTTTGAAGAGCTTAAAGGGCAAGTGCAGCCGGACCTCATCTTCACTCACTGGCAGGGAGATGCTCACCAAGATCATCGCCTGGTTTCGGACCTAACCTGGAACACTTTCCGCAATCACTTGATACTTGAATACGAAATTCCGAAATACGACGGCGACATGGGGCGCCCCAACACCTTTGTCTCGCTCGAATCCCCCCTCCACGAGCACAAGGTAAGTCATTTGATGGACGCCTTCGAGTCGCAACGCTCCAAACCATGGTTTGCGCGAGAGACGTTCCTCGGTCTTATGCGCCTGCGTGGTATGGAGTCGAATTCACCAAGCGGATATGCCGAAGGCTTTTACACGCGGAAAACCGTCCTAGCTGTTGGGAAATGAAGCCCGCGCCCGCAGTTCTAGCGATTGGATATCCAGAGAGTTCCATGTCACCCAAAGATTTTTCACGTTCTCGGGCGCTTCAAGCGAAAGCGCACAGGTTTATTCCCGGTGGGGCGCATACCTATGCCAAGGGGGATGATCAGTTTCCTGAGCGGGCTCCTGGCTTTATCGTTCGGGGGAAAGGCTGCCGCACCTGGGATCTGGACGGAAATGAATTCATCGAGTATGGCATGGGGCTCAGAGCCGTAACGCTGGGGCATGCCTTCGACTCTGTTTCAGAAGCCGCCCATCAGCAAATGCAGCTTGGCATTAATTTCTCGCGGCCTGCGAAGCTTGAAGTGGAGCTTGCCGAGGCTCTTCTCGGAATCATCGATGGGGCCGACATGGTGAAATTCGCCAAAAACGGCTCGGACGTGACCACCGCGGCGGTGAAGTTGGCGCGCGCTTACACTGGACGCGACCTGGTGGCTATCTGCGGCGATCAGCCGTTTTTCTCGACAGATGACTGGTTTATTGGTTCGACCGAGATGAACGCCGGCATCCCTCGGGCGATCATCGATCTGACATTGAAGTTCCGCTATAACGACCTCGCAAACCTGAATGAACTCATCGGCGAGCACCCGGGCAAAATTGCATGTGTGTTGATGGAAGCAGAAGCGATGGTGCCGCCTGTTGAAGGATATCTGGAGTCCGTCAAGCGACTTTGCGAGGAGAATGGGATTGTCCTGATCTTCGACGAAATGATCACCGGTTTCCGGTGGCACCTGGGGGGAGCTCAGAAGTTCCATCGGGTGATTCCGCATCTCTCGACCTTTGGCAAGGCCCTGGGAAATGGATTCGCCATTTCCGCATTGGTTGGGAAACGCGAGCTCATGCGCTTGGGCGGGATTGACCACGATCAACCCCGCGTGTTTCTCCTCTCCACCACGCATGGTGCTGAAAACCACTCGTTGGCCGCCGCGCTCGAAACCATTCGAATTTATCGTGAAGCAGATGTAGTCGGATTCCTCTGGCGACAGGGACAACGCCTGCAGGAGTCAATCAACCGATCGATTGTCGAAAACCGTCTGACGGGCTACTTTGGGCTCCTGGGTCGGCCTTGCAATCTGGTATTTTCCACCTCCGACCAGAATCGCACGCCCTCGCAATCATTTCGCGCGCTATTCATGCAAGAGATGATCCAAAGGGGCGTCATCGCCCCTTCGTTTGTGGTTAGCTATTCACACACCGATGCGGAAATTGATCGCACGGCAGAGGCAATTTTTGAAGCCCATCGCGTGTACAGGCAAGCTCTCGACGAAGGCGTGGAGAAATATTTGCACGGAAGACCTGTAAAGCCCGTCAACCGGCGGTTTAATTGATCTTGGTAGCAATTTTGCCCAGGCCATCTGTTCGGTCCAATATCAAAAACCTCCGCTCTTTTCAGTGAGACAACCGCTTTGAACATTCAACTTGCTGACAATTCAATAGCACCAGATAGGCTGACGGGCGTTGATTCGAACCGAACGATACTCAGCTTCACCGCATGGGCCTTAATCGCTTTCGCCGCCGCGCTTGTGCTCCGGTTGATTTGGATATTCCACTGGCCGCTCAGCATTGAATCGGAAGGCGTCTATTACGCGCGCATCGCCGAAAATCTGCTCGCTGGCCGAGGCTACGTTGGCGCCCGGGAAGCCGGCAAACAACTTCTTTACCCCCCCCTCTATCCGTGGCTCGTTGCCGGAGCCACAGCCATTGTTGGTAACTCCGAACTTGCGGGCCGAATCGTGTCTGCTGTTTGCGGGAGTCTCTGGGTTATACCCCTGATGTTTATCGCTCGCAGTGCCTTCGGTGGTGCGGCGGGTCTGATCGCAGGAATCATCGCCGTGGTTGGGCCGCCGCTCATAGCCATCTCAGGCACAGTGCAAAGCGAGCCGGCCTATCTGGTTTTTCAGGCGGCTGGCGTTTATTTTGCCTTGCAAATCTGGCCGTCTCTGCCCAAGCGAGCGTGCTATCTGGGAGGAGTTTGTTTTGGCATCGCCTATCTTGCCCGGCCGGAAGCTTCCATTTACATTGCCCTGACTACTCTCTTTATCTTCCTCACGGGCCGCACAGTTTTGCAGTTGAAATCCGCGGCACGCCTCATACTCGCATTCGTCCTCACCATTCTTCCGTATGTCGTGTGGCTCTCCATTCAGACCGGGAGTCCGCGCCTCGAGGCGAAGAGCGTAACCAACTATGTGGAGGCCACGGGCTGGGCCGCTCATCTGCCGCCCGGCAAGATCTTTTTTGCCGTGGACGATCAGTTGAATGATGTGGGTTTGAGCAATCAGTCTGACCTCGCAATGATCCAGAAGACGAAATTGTCCACGGCTAAAGTCTTCTGGTTGGCCATGCACGGCGCTAGCACCAACGTGATGCGCCTACTTTCCACAATCATGGAATCCCGGTTGTTCGGTGGCTCACTTTTTCTGCTTCTGCTGGGGCTCGGCTTCGTTGCTCCAGCTCCGGATGCAAATTCTCTGGCCCGCAGAGGGTTTCTTTTCGCGGCGGCAGTAGCCTCAATCGTGCCACTCTTCTCTTTGCATGCCTTTCATGACCGCTTCGTCTTTCCATTCCTCACTTTGCTTTTGCCGTTCGCCGCGGGTGGCGTAGTTTTCCTCTATCGGTCGCTGAGCTCTACCCTGGCTTCTGGCGCTCGCTTGCCGGCCTTGCTCTCTACCTCGTTGGCCGGATCGATTGCCGCGCTAGTCTTGATCGGCTACCTTGCCACCCAGGCTCACACCATGAAGCACCTTGAAACAGATGCCCGATTGCCGGAGCAGGACATCACGGTGCAACGCGGCGATGTTTTCGTCAAAAACCTTGGGCAAACAATTCGGAGCTATGGAGTCAAAAACGCTCTGGTAATGGACGGCACTCCTGCGATCGGCTACTACGCCGGAGCTGCCGACTGGCCGTTGCCTTATTGCGACAGTGAAACCGCGATTCGTTACATCGAAAAGAAGGCGCCTGACTTCGTTGTTTTGCAGTCCTCAAAGGAAGATGTGTTTCCCTACCTCAAAGAGTGGATCGAAAAAGGAATTCCAGACCCGCGAATGGAGCTCGTATACCGGGCAACCGCTCCGAATGGTGAAGTTGCACAAGTGTATCGTCGCCGCTAGCCAAACTTTCCCCGGACCGGCAGCTCAGAAACGTTGGTAATTCGTTCACGCAACAAAAGGCGGATATGAGCCACACAGGTACAGGAGTTGAACCCGCGAATTTCTCCAAAGATTCAGCGGGAATAAACAATAGGATGCCCGCTCAAAACATTGAACTCGCTGTCGTGGTTCCCACGTTTAAGGAGCGTGAGAACGTCACACTTTTGGTAAAGGCCCTCGAGGCCGTACTTCATGGAATCGAGTGGGAAGTGATCTTTGTAGACGATAACTCGCCCGACGGAACCGCGGAGCAGGTTCGCAGCATTGCCTCCCGGGATCGCAGGATTCGGATTATCGAACGCGTCGGCCGTCGAGGCCTTTCTTCCGCCTGCATTGAGGGCATGCTTTCCACCCCCGCGCCGTATATCGCTGTCATCGACGGAGACATGCAGCATGACGAAAGCGTTTTGCCATTGATGCTCGATCGCATAAAAGCCGATCAACTCGACATTGTGGTTGGCAGCAGAAAAATTCCCGGCGGCAGTATGGGAGAATTCGCGGCTGGCAGGGTGGCATTAAGCAATCTCGGGTCGAGGATCAGCGCGCTGGTCTGCCATTGCGAAATTGCAGATGCGATGAGTGGATTCTTTCTTCTCGACCGCAAATATTTTCAGGAGGTTGTTCGGCGGCTGACCGGCCGTGGATTCAAGATCCTGGTGGATTTGCTTGCCTCAAGCAATCGTCCGGTGCGTGTCGCGGAGGTTCCATACCGTTTTCGGAATCGGCAGCTGGGCGAAAGCAAACTCGACGTAAATGTTGAGCTGGAGTATCTCTTCCTCGTCGTTGACAAGGTTATTGGCAATTATGTTCCCACTCGTTTCGTGCTATTTGTACTCGTCGGCCTCTTGGGCGTCTTCGTCCATCTGAGTTGTCTGGGTGTGCTATTTCGGATAGAGAATGTGAACTTCGCGTTGTCACAAGCCGTGGCCACGTGGCTTGCTATGACCTCCAATTTTCTTTTGAACAATGTCGTGACATTCCGTGACCGCCGCTTAAGAGGCGCACGCTTTGTGCTTGGATTGATCACCTTCTACCTTGCCTGCTCCGTCGGTGCATTGATGAACGTCAGTTTTGCGAACTACCTCCATCGCGCGTCGGTGCCCTGGTATCTTGCAGGAGCGGCCGGCATGGCAATCAGTTCAGTCTGGAACTATGCTGCAAACACCGTTCTCACCTGGAGGCGCAGCAGAGCTTGATTAGCCGAAACCCTGCGATGGATACCCTAACCTTATGACAAGCGACCCGTGTGCCCCAGGAAATACAAAAAGGGATTTGGACGAGAAACAATGGTGGGACTTCTGGAACACCACGCATAGAGCTGTAGACAACAACGACGACATTTCGAGTGAGCTCTTTTCCCACGTATCGTCCATCATCCGCGATTTTTCCCGCGGTCAGGCGAAGCGCATACTTGAAGTGGCCTGCGGAACAGGAACACTTTCGCGTCAGCTAAAGTTCTCCAGTTATCACGGTTTGGATCTTTCTTCGGCTGCTATCGCAATCGCGCGAAGCAAGGCGGCCGCCCTTGAATGCTCGTCAGACGCAAGTCGCCCTGTCTACGAAGTGGCTGATATTCACCACTGGCTTCCCCCTGCACAGTCATTCGATGTTGCTGTTTGTGTGGATGCAGTGGCTTATTTCTGTGAGCAGAAATCAGCCGTGCAAATGATGGCCCAGGCAATGGCTCCTTCGGGTCGAATGCTTCTTACGACCATCAATCCGTTTGTTTACAACCGCATTCGGCGTACGTCCCGGAGTCCGCTCAAAGAGGGCTCAGTCAGCCGTTGGTTATCCCGAGCGAAGCTGCATAGCCTGGTTTCCTCGGTGGGCCTCATCGTCGAGCGCTCCTACACCATCATGCCTCGAGGAAACATGGGTATTCTGCGCTTACTGAATGCGCGGAGTCTTAATCTTGCCTTCGGTTCAGCTGCGGCAGATGCATTGCGTCGCTACAAAGAGCAAATTGGACTTGGACAATATCGGGTGATCCTGGCAAGAAAGGGCTGATAGCCGTACCAAGCCGGTAGTCTCCCAAACAGTCCGAAGCCCCGGATAGTCACGAGTCTCGTGCTGCGGTTGGCGGCCTGTGGATTTCGATAACGCTAGATTGGCTGTTCTCTATTGAGCGAACTTTTTCAGGACTCTGCTACTCCGTTCAGAACCCCTGAAGCTCTTGCCAAAAGGAAACATGGCAGACGCCACAAAAAATCTCGACGTGCCAGAAGATCCCCAGCGAACTCCGTTCGCGATTCCTGACGCTTCGGAATTCAAACAGAAGTCCGTTCGTGGTGGAACCTTCACCATGCTCGGGCAGGCTATCGGCATGGCGCTTCAGATCGGAACCACGGTCATCCTCGCGCGCCTATTGCTGCCCTCTGATTACGGCCTCCAAGCCATGGTCTTTACGCTTACCGCTTTTTTCAGTCTGTTCAAGGACGCGGGCCTGAGCGTGGCGACTGTCCAGCGAGAAACGCTGTCGCAGGAACAGATTTCCACTCTCTTCTGGCTCAATGTTGCCTTGGGCGCCGTGCTCACAATTGTGGTTGCAGCTGCCGCCCCTCTTTTGGCTGCATTTTATAAACAACCCCAGCTCCTCGGAATCACAGCCGCCTCCGCCACAATCTTTTTATTCAACAGTCTGTCCGTTCAACATCGCGCCCTGTTGGATCGCTCAATGCGATTCGCAACCAATGTGAAAATAGACATCCTGTGTGCATCCGTTGGCTCAGCCGTTGCCATCGTCTTGGCATTTCTCGGATTTGGTTACTGGGCGCTTATTTGCCAAAACATCAGTCTTCCGATTGTTGGAACAATCGCTGTTTGGAGCGCCATGCCGTGGTTGCCGGGGAAGCCTCGCTGGACTCCCGAATTGAAGTCCATGGTGCGCTTTGGCGGTACTGTGACGCTGAATAGCGTTGTCGTTTATGTCGCTTACAACATGGAGAAAATTCTGCTTGGGCGATATTGGGGCGCGGCCTCGCTTGGCATCTATGGACGTGCGTACCAGCTTGCCACTCTTCCGGTCCAGCAGTTGATTGGCGCGGTTCATTCCATCGCCTTCTCGGTTCTCTCCAGAATGCAAGGAGAAGCCGAGCGCCTTCAGCGCGCCTACCTGAAATCGCTATCTCTGATAGTTTCCCTTACCGTTCCCGTGGTGATCTCCTCCGCCGTTTTCGCCGACGAAATCGTCCGGGTCCTGCTTGGAGAAAAATGGATGGCCGCAGCCCCTGTGCTTAGGTTGCTCGCACCCACGGTGATGGTCCTGGCGCTGGTAAACCCTTTCTCCTGGTTTCTGCGGGCCACGGGCCGGGTTAGTCGAAGCTTGAAAATCGCACTCCTAATCTGCCCTGTAGTGATCCTTGGAATCATCGCCGGCCTGCGCTTTGGCCCGCGAGGAGTCGCCATGGGATACTCGGCGGCGATGGTCCTCCTCCTAGTGCCTCTGGTGGCGTGGTCCACTTATGGGACAGGCATTACCTTACGGGCATATTGGGGCGCCGTCTGGCATCCGCTCTTCGCTGGGTTTCTTGGTGGCCTGGCTGGATGGGCAATCCAGCGCCAGTTTATTGGCAATCTCGCTGCTTTGCCCTTGCTGATTCTGGAGCTGACAGTTTCCTTTCTGATTTACGGCGGGATTCTTCTCTTTGCACTGAAAGAAAAGAATTTCTATTTTGACCTTGCGCGCCAAATTTTCCCCCAGAGCCAGAATTCAACGGCCAAGACCTAGAGACTGAATTCAAGATTCACCGGTCATCGGCCCGGCTTGAAAAACGGTAGGCGAGAACTTCCTCAATGATGCGCAAACTAAAAGTGGGAGACTGGGTGGAAGTTCGCAGTCGTCAAGAGATCCTCCGCACGCTCGACTCAAACGCAGAATTGGATGGCATGCCGTTCATGCCTGAAATGTTTGCCTTCTGTGGCAAGCGATTCCAGGTATATAAACGAGCTCACAAGACCTGCGATACCGTATTCCCCGTCCGGGGCCGACGCGTTGCCGACGCGGTCCACTTGAATACCCGTTGCAGCGGCCTTGCGCATGGCGGTTGTCATGCAAGCTGCATGTTGTTTTGGAAAACGGCGTGGTTAAAGCCTGTAAAAGTGAGCGACGGCTCAATTTCGAAAGCCGAACCGCACGAACTCCACTCCGCAGAATCTGTCGTCGAAACTTCTGCAAAAAGCTTGGATCCCTCGGACAACCAGATTAAATATCGGTGCCAAGCAACTCGATTGCCCTATGCAACGACCGATCTCGGATGGTGGGATCTTCGCCAATATCTCGAAGATTTTTCCTCGGGTAATGTCGGCCTGGGCAGGCTTCTCGGCGGCGCGATCTATATGGCAACGGTTTCCCTAAGTCGCGCGGGCGTGGGCTTAGGCAAGCCCATTCGATGGTTCTACGACAAGCTCTATCCACTTTGGGGAGGGGCTCCGTTTCCGCGTCGCGACGGACTGATTCCGGAATCTCAACCGACTCCTGTGGATCGGCTAGACTTGCAACCCGGGGAACTTGTCGAGATCAAACCTTATCCGGAGATCCTGCAAACGCTGAACACCCGTAACCGGAATCGGGGTCTCTACTTTGACGCTGAGGAAGTCCCGTATTGTGGGAAAACTTACCGGGTGGAGAAACGCGTTGAGCGTATCATCAACGAAAAAACCGGCAAGATACAGGAAATGAAAACTCCTTGCGTCATCCTCGATTCGGTTATTTGCGAATCCCGTTATAGCGAGTGCCGACTCTTCTGTCCCCGCAGCATTTTTCCCTATTGGCGGGAAATCTGGTTGAAACGTGTCGGATCCAAGGTTCCGGAGCTAGCTCCGAAGCAATAGAACCAGGCCGCAACGACGCGCTGAACCCTTCGAATTAGTCTGTATGGATTGTTGTGAGATGCCCGATGGGTTCGCATCACTCCGGTTTATCTTGACCGGACACCCAGCCGTGACCATTACTAATCCCTGACCTGCTCCTACCGGACTAATTGCCGCGTCATTCCGCAACTGGATCGATTTTTGTGAAATGTAAGTAGAAGTTGGCTCGCAAGTGCACCAATCATGCCGGATACCCCCTTTCCTCCGCCGTCCAGTCAGACCCTGCAGTCCCGCTGGCACATCCTCGCCTTCGTTCTCCTCGGCTACACGCTTCTCCTCCGCATTCCAGGACTTCTTCATGAATTGCCCATCCATTCCGATGCGCCTGGTTTTTTGTTTGTTCTGGCGCTGCTTCGTGGCGAATGGCTCGGCACCACTGCGCCCTTCCGAATCGAATATCCCGTCTATCCCTACCTTATGTACCTTGCCAACCGCTTCGTTGCGGATTGGGTTCTGGCGGCGAAGTGGGCGGCATTTGTTCCATCCGTTCTCTCATCGATGCTGGTTTTCGGCGCTACCCAGGTGCTTTCGCGCGACCGCTACGCCGCCTTCTTTGCAGGCCTTCTGGTAGCTTCGTCTCCAGAACTTGTCCTTATTGGAACTGCACCCCTTTACGATTCAACTTTTCTCTGCGCATTTGCCTTGTTCCTTCTAGTCGGATTCCTGTTCGTGCGGAAACCAACTACCAGCATGGCTCTTTACCTCGGGATTGTAATGGGACTCTGCTGGACTTCAAGAGCGCTCGGCTTGTTTCTTATCCTTCCGCTTCTATGCACCATCTTTGTCCTCCCCGGTCTTCCCAAAATACGTAAGTTTCGCCTGGCACTCGTCGTTCTCGGGTCTCTTTTCGTTGTTGGCGCCCTCGTCAGGCTTCCGGCAAGAATAGCCGCGAAGTCTCTTCCCCCGGACCAGACGCAATGCGTCAAGGATGTAATGTTGGACGGAATCCGCTACGCCGGGGACAATCGCGATACTGTCGTCTATCGACTGAACGATAGTGCTACAGCTTTTCTATTCGACGAAGCTGGACCCTGTACATTGACTTGGAGGCAATACGTTTCAATTTATTATAAGGACCAGAGCGTCGCCTTCGCGAAGAACCTCAAGCGGATCATCTTTTACGATTTCGTAACCATCGTTTCTCCCTTCATTGTCTTTTTTATCCCGCTCTGCGTGGGAACTCGTGTCTTGTGGCAGAAGGCTGACAAGTCCGCCCTTATCTTGCTCTCTACGACTGCTTTGTCTTTTCTTGTTTTTGTCTCTGCTATTCAATATCAGAACCGCTATTTATTCCCCCTGATCATCCTTGTCGCAGTCGTTAGCGGGATCGGCTGCGCCCAGTTGCTTCAGCAAGGAAAAGCCGCCAAAGCGCTCCTCGCGACTCTCATGGTCTTAACCATCGGCGGAGGCATTGACGGCTGCAGGCAGACTCTGGTCAAGGATGAGAGCGAGGCCAATTATCGCAGGGCTTCCCAATGGATCATCGAAAACGACGGCAAATCTTTCGATTTCCGTGTCATGACCAGGCACCACGGAGCTTATGCCTACCTCAAACACGGATTGATCTTGCTCCCGGTCGATGATCCCCAGAGAGTCAAAATTTTCGCCGAGCACTCCCACGTCAAATACATCCTGGCTGGCCCGGAAGAGCGTCGTCACAATCCCGCTTTATTCAACGGAGTGCCTTTCCTCCGGATGGTCGGAGGATTTGGGACTGGCCTGCAATCTGTTCAAGTCTTTGAAGTGATTCGCGACTCAAGTGATTCCCACGCGCAGCAGCTGAATTAGAGGTTGAGCAAGGTAGATTAAACGCCCAGGTCCCCGGGGGTAGCCATTATTGTTCCTGCCGGAGTGACGATTGATCTCAAGATTTGAAAACGTTTCCGAAATTGACGCCAAGCCTGCGCCGCGAGGGGCGGAGCCTTCCTGGCCGGCGTTCGCGTTGGCGCTCCTTCTCCTCGTGCTGGCGCTCTTGGTCTCTCCGTATTCAATCGATAAGGTTGTAGCGCTTCACCGATGGCGTGCCACGGCGCATCTGATCGCTTATGGCCTCCAAGTGAGCATTGGCATGATGATCATGCTGACGCTCGTCCGACGAAAGAGGCTCAATCTCCAATTTCGCGCAGTTTTTCCAACAAACAGGCAATTCGCCGCTTCAATTAGCGTCGTCATACTCTCACTCGTGTTCGCAGTCATGCTTGCCGAAGGATTAGCACGGGCCCTTCAGCTTCCGTTTAAACCCAAATGGGCGCCCTCTGAAAATCCGCTGGCTAAATTCGATCCCGAACTGGGCTGGTCCTACGTACCAAGCAAATCCGTGACACAGCAGTTTGGTGCGAATCACCGCGAAATTCCGATGTACTTTGATGACCTCGGCTGCAGGGTTCCGTCGCCGGGCTATCACCCGGATCGGTCCGCTCCTACGGCCCTTTTTGTCGGTGATTCCTTCACCTTCGGGCATGGGGTCACCTACGAGGAATCTTTTGCCGGACGGCTGGCAAACAGGCCGGACTTTCCATTTCAGGTGGTGAACCTAGGTGTACAAGCGTATGGCACGGATCAGTCGCTGCTTTTGCTCAAGCGGCAGTTCAAGAAATTCAATACGAAGCTAGTGGTCTTTACCTTCACCTCTCCCCAGATTGGCCGCAATGAAGTCTATGACCGTCGGCTCCAGTTTCCCGATGGTTTGTTCCTGGGGACCAAGCCGATGTTTGCTTTGAACTCGAACGATTCTTTGTATCTAGCCAGGCATCCTGTTGAACTCAGAGCCTACTCTTACTCCCATCTTTGGGCGGCTCTCAAAATCGTCCAGCTTCGGTTTGGGCCGCCCCCCGGAGTACGGCTGACCCGCGCCATTATTAACGACATGAAATCCTTCGTTGAGTCCAATGGTGCCAGGTTTGTGGTTGTCGACTGGTATGCCGACGAGGCCTTCCCTTGGGGTCTCGACGTCAATGTCGTTTACCCGAGTGCCAATCCCCCGAGGGAATGGGACGCTTGGACGATCCCCGGCGACGGTCATCCCGATGCTAGCGCCCATCTTTACGTCTCCGATCTCATCGCCAAAAAAGTACAAAACGATTTGGCAACGACGACAGGAACGCCCAACTCCGCCCCGCAACAGCGAAAATGGTAGTGGTGAACACGCTCGAAATAGATCCAGCATCCGTTGCGTGAGTGCTGCACTGCACCGTCTAAGCGGCGAGCCTACATAGACGTTCCCTGCGGAGTGACGGGGAGCAGTCACTTTATTCGCAACACGTTCGGCCCATAGCTTTTAACTTCTTCTTGCAACTCCTCCTCCGCCATGCTCCCTAAGCGACCAAAACTCCAAGTCTTTCTCCTGGCGGCTGCAGCCCTCCTGATTGTATTCGCTGCTGGGCTCAGAATCTTACGCAACCATCATCGTCCTCCTGCTCCCATACCGCCTTTTCAGGTCCCAATAGGGGATCATGTCGCAGGTAACTCCCAGACTTCTTTGCGCAGCATAAGGAATGCGCGAGACCAGCTCATGACTCTGGACCCTACCGGAAGATTTATTCTGAATTCTGTAAGCAACCGCCCCGTATTCATCATCGGCGATTCGGCCTGGTCTCTCCAGGGTCAACTGTCCGACGAAGAGATTGAACTTTATCTTGCCGACCGGGAATCCAAGGGATTCAACCTGATTGTCATGGAACTGGTTGAGAACTATTACTCGAATCATCCGCCCCAGGATGCTTACGGCAACGTGCCCTTCAACGGCAGCGACTTTACCAATCAGAATCCCGCCTACTGGCTTCGCGTCGATCGCACGATAAGCAGAGCGGCAGCTCACGGAATTACGATACTCGCCGATCCCGCCTTTGTCGGATTCGACTGCAAGGGCACCAAAGGGGGGTATTGCCAGAGCTATCACAGTAGTTCAAAGGAAGTGATCCAGGGGTACGGCGAGTTCCTGGGTAGCCGCTACAAGGACGTGTCCAATATCATCTGGCTGATTGGCGGTGACGCCAATCCAGAGGACACCGATCTGCAATCAAAGCTCTATGCGCTTGCAAAGGGAATCCGTACCAAAGATCCCGCGCACCTTATGACCACTGAAAATTATCGCGGAACTTCGTCTCTCGACATCTGGTCGGAGGCGGCTTGGCTGGACATCAATGCACTCTACTTGAAACCTACGGAAATCCTGCCCAAGACGGCTGCGGCCTACACAAAGGACCGGCTTCCGATTTTTCTCTTAGAGGATTGGTATGAAGGCTCAAATTCCCTTAGTGACTTGGATATAAGAAAGCAGGGGTATTGGGCCGTTCTCAGCGGATGCACGCTAGGTCGCGTGTTCGGAAATTACGCAATCTGGAATTTTAGCTGGACCACGGAAACCAAAGATCCCTGGAGAGCTCAACTTGATTCTCCCGGATCAGCAGGACAATCCAATCTCGGTAAACTGTTTCGTTCGCGCGAGCACTGGAAGCTTGTTCCCGATGCGGATCACGAAGTGCTGACTGCAGGGTATGACCCTCGGCCCTGGTTTAGTCTTGTTAAAGAGTGGATGCGAAGCTGGCTATATCAGGTACCATTCCGGTTGAGCAGCAATGCGTCAGTTGCGGCCCGCAGTTCTGACGGTCAAACGATCATCGTCTATATACCCGGTGGCAGTGCGGCGACCGCGTCTATCGACATGGGCAAAATCGCGGACCCATTGTCACGCGCAAATTGCTGGTGGTTCAATCCGCGTGACGCTTCCACTCGCTTCATTGGGATATTCCCCACTCAAGGCATCCAAAAATTCACGCCGCCGGAGAATAACGATTGGGCCCTGGTGATAGACAGTCAGGCTGCAAAATTGGCTTCGCCGGGAAGTAAGGACTTATAATCTCCGCTTGGTGCAGAAGGACTTCTCCATTGTCTTCGAAATTTCGGCTGGGGGCCTGATGGCATGCTGACAGTCCTCTTTGCCACCCGAAATCGCGCGGCTCTCTTGAGGGAAGTTTTGGAATCATATTGTCTGCTTGTGCCTCCCGCTTCAGGCTGGAAAATCGTGGTGGTTGATAATGGCAGCACAGACTCGACTTCCCAGGTGCTCGCCTCTTTCGCTGCTCGTCTCCCTCTGCACTCCACACTTGAGCCCACATTGGGGAAGAACTTTGCCCTGAATACCGGTCTCCAGTATGTGGAAGGTGACCTGACCGTCTTTACGGATGATGACGTCTTTCCAAGCCCTCACTGGTTAGCGCGATTGAGAGAGGTCGCCGACACTCAAGCTTCATTTTCAATCTTCGCCGGAGCGGTTCTGCCCCGCTGGGAGATACCGCCGCCCGATTGGATTACATGGATTGGCGACCCCGGACCGGTCTTCACTTTGACCGACACATCTCTAGCGGACGGACCAGTCGCTGCGCAATTGGTCTTTGGACCCAATATGGCCATTCGCTCCAACATTTTTGAATCCGGCGTCCGCTTTGACTGCAACATTGGACCGAGCGGAACAGAATATCCAATGGGGAGCGAAACGGAGCTCGTCGTAAGGTTATGCCGTGACGGCCACAAAGCGTGGTATACAACAAGCTCGACAGTGCAACACTTCATTCGCAAGGAACAGCTGACCCAGGAATGGGTGCTGCAACGTGCGACACGTTGGGGTCGCGGGCGATTCCGGATTTCTCCCGATCAAAAATTGTGGTTTGGGGTACCGCGTTTTTTATTTCGCGATTTACCGAAGGAGCTGGCCCTGATGGCACTTGCCCGGATGGTTTTCCGGCGCGATTTGCTTTTCCAAGCCAGGTGGAGATTTAACACGCTACGAGGCATGGCCATCGAAGCCCGAAAAATGTCTCGCGGCTGCTCGGGAGCGGGTAAAGCCGCGCGGTGAACCCCATGCCTGAACCTTTCATCAGCGTCGTCACTCCCTTCCATAACACTGCCTCTTATCTTGCTCAATGTATTGAAAGCGTTCTCGCTCAAACCTATTCCAATTTTGAATATATTCTGGCGGATAACTGCAGCTCCGATGGCTCGGGAGAAATTGCAGCGAGATACGCCAGCCAGGACGCGCGAATTCGGTTAATCAAATTCTCCGAGCTTGTACCTCAGGTGCCGAACTACAATCGCGCTTTGCAACAGATTTCTCCGGGCAGCGCGTATTGCAAAATTGTGCAGGCAGATGACTCTATTTTCCCGGACTGCTTGAACTCGATGGTCCATGTCTTCGAAAAGTCGGAATCGATTGGGCTTGTCAGCTCCCACGATCTGAAAGGAGATGTCATCCGAGGTTCCGGCTTTCCCCGGGAAATCTCAGTAATGCCGGGAAAAGATGCGGCCCGATATTATCTGCGCGGCGGCGCCTATGTTTTTGGCTCTCCAACTACCGTCATGTACCGGTCATCGCTTGTCCGCGATCGGAATCCGTTCTACAAGGAAGGTTTGCTTCACGAGGATACGGAGAAGTGCCTGGAGATTCTCGAAAAGTGGGATTTTGGATTCGTGCATCAGGTGCTCTCTTGCCTGCGCACGGACAATGAATCAATTTCTTCCTCTGCCCGGGCTTTTCAACCCGGGGCATTGGATCACTACATTATTCTTCAGCGTTACGCTCCGGTCTTCTTCTCAGCGCAGGAATCCGCGGAGTTGAAAAAGAAATCCAAACGCGAATATTACAGTGTGCTTGCGCAGCAGGCGATACGTCTGCGGCCCGCTGCATTTTGGCGCTATCACCAGCAGGGGTTGCGCACCCTGGGCGAAAGGCTGGACTTGCCCTCACTTGCGACTGGAATATCCAAGGAGTTCCTGTGGATGTTGGCAAACCCGGGAACTACGGTTGTCCGGTTGCTCACTTCCGCGAAGCGAAGCTCCCTGAAATCGCAATCCACCAGGAATTGAAAGTCTCTCCAGACGCTCGGAATCCAGGCGAATTCGACCAGAGCTTCATCTATTCACCCCTGGACTTCAGATATTCGTTGAGCTCAAAATCAGTTCCTCCAGCTTTACAATCTCCTTCTCGCTGGTAGACGCACTCGCCATTCTGACATCTACTCAGTGAGAAGCCCTCAAGTGGCATGACGCTCTCTTCCGGCGTAACGATTCTATCGAAGCTCGGAGAGACTGGATGTGCGTCCGTAAAATTCCCAAAAAAGAATATGGGAATCTGGCGATGGAGATAGGTATATCCACCGGCGTTCGCCCAGGGGACCTTCACAAGCGCCACCCCGCAGGCTAGCTGATCCTTGCTTAACCGACTGAATGCCTGAAGTGCTCCCCTGGCCTTATCCCACCTGGGAAATTGGCTGGCCAATGTCAGCGAGCAGGCCGTCGCAATTCCAGCAGCAATCAAAATACGCATTTCCGGGGCCATCCTCCATGCCATTTTTTGATCCAGGAAACGCAAGCAGTCGATGATCCCAATCGCAGCCAACATAAGCACGATCGGAAGTACGGGGTAGATGAAACGAAACTCCTTGTGACCAATCAAAAGATGCGGAAATAAAACGGCAAGCGCAATCCAGCCGAGTATCGGAACTCGCCGGACAGCAAGCACGGCGAAAATCAAGAGTGGTCCGGTGTGAAAGAAGAGAGCGGAAATAAAATAATACCAGGGGAGGACTCCGAATTCGGCTGCGCGGTGATGAACTATATTTTCCGTGAAAAATGCGTAGTAAGAATAAAACGGCCACGACCAGGTAAACGCATCGACGGCGCCAAATGCGAGAACAATCAGGAAGATTCCAAGGCTGATGGGTGCAAACCGGACTCTCCAGTCACCTGACATGATCCAGAGTCCGGCAAGCAGGACGGCCGGGCCGAACTGCATCCGAAGGCACACGACTAACCCCAAGAGCAGGCCGACTGCGAATAATCGCCACCTGTTTTCCGCCTGTTGCCCCGATTTCAACGATCCTAGATAGATGGCGGGTAGCAGCAAGTTGCCGGCGACAAACTCGTTCAGGACGCGCGGTCCGAAATGAACAAGTTCGAACCAGGTCGCAGTAACAAAGGCGGCTAGGAACGCATACTCCATTCCCAAATAGTCGCGGCACCAGACGAAAGCAAACCAGACAACCGCCAACGACACTAGTGAAAAGCAGAGCGCTATGCCCAGGAGATAGCCGGAAGAGCCGGAACCCATCCAGGCAGTGCACTTCATAATTACGGCGATGCATGCGGGCAATACCCAGGAGCGAATCCCGAGGCGAAACTCCCAGGGAATTACCCCATATCCATAGGCCAGTCGATGCCCTGCTTCCTGGGTCTGAAAGATTTCGTCCGGCCAGTAGATGCTGGGAAAGAAAATGTAGAGCCCCACTCGCAGTACGAGCGCGACTCCTAGTAAGCTCCAGAGGTAGTACGCAGTATGCTTTCCTTGGGTCAGTGGGCTAGGGAATTTCATCTGAAAAACGAACGGGACGACACAGCATATCATCTGGTCGCGACCTTGCAAGACGGCAGCAGTGGATTCTTCGCAGCGGCAATTAGCGCTACCGCTGGCGTTCGCTGTTGGGATCGCCGCTCCAGGCGAATTTATCATCGGCCGAAGGCGGAAATAAAAGGGACAAATGCCGGTCTTCTGCCGGAAAAATATGCCTCACTGGGAGTTGAGAGTTCGTTTCAGTATCTTCCGAACCCTGATAAAGCGGTAAAATCTTCAAAGCAAAGCGACTAGCACAAATGGAGGCTTTCATTCAATTGCCGGCGCAAACGACTAGCTGGAACTTAGACTGATGGCTGCGGCTAACAGAGAAAGACTGGAAGCTCAGCGGTTTTACCGGCCGGAACTGGACACCCTCCGGTTTTTCGCCTTCTTCGGCGTTTTTGTGTTCCACGTCGTCCCCAACGACCCGCAATTTTATCAAGCTCACCCGATTCTTCCGCATGTTGTGATTCCCTTGGTTTGCGCAGTCGCCAGCGCTGGCGCATACGGTGTAGATCTCTTCTTTGCCCTAAGCGCCTACCTGATTACCACTCTCCTGATCCGCGAAGAAAAAGTGCGGGGAAGCATTGATACCTCTGCGTTCTACGTTCGTCGGATTCTACGCATCTGGCCCCTGTATTTTTTCTTCATAGCGGTTGCCGCCATCGTGCCGCTCTTGGATCGAACTCAACATCTGGGCTGGCCCTTCATTGCAGGCTATCTGCTTCTCTCCGGCAATTGGGTTTATGTTTTCCTCGGCCTGCCGCATTCCATCGCCAGTCCGCTATGGAGTGTCTCCATCGAAGAGCAGTTTTACCTGGTCTGGCCGCTTGCGCTTCGTCGGTTGTCCCGTCGCCAACTCGTCTGCACAGTGATTGGTTTGCTGGTGCTCGCGAATATCGTTAGGGCGTTTCTTGTCTACTCACACGCCCTCGGTGCGGCGGTTGAGTACAACACCCTGGCTCGCATTGATGCCATCGCATTCGGCGTTTTGGTTGCATATTTCCTTGGAAGCGAAGCTCCGTCTCTTTCGCTTCTTAGCCGTGCCGCCATCGCGATCTCTTGTTTGGGACTCTGGTGTATCGTCGCGTCGCAAACAAATTTGAACGCCCAGACCGAAGTAGCCCCCGTAATGGGAACTCTCCTCGGCCGGCCGCTGGTCGCGCTAGCTGCGGCAGGTTTGCTGGTTGCAATGATTGGTGCGCCAGCTGCTGGCGCGCGCGCCCTGACTGGCTCCTGGCTGACTTATCTTGGGCGAATTTCGTACGGCCTTTACGTTTACCACGCTGCGGGATTACTGCTTGCCTGGCATTTGTTCCGGGGAAACTCAGTGAAGATGTACGCCGCCTATGCGCTCACCGGGCTTGGCTTGACGGTATTGCTCAGCGCCATTTCGTATCGCTGGCTGGAATCGCCGTTCCTCAAAATGAAGGAGCGCTTCGCGGTTGTCCGATCTCGGCCTGTTTGACCCTCGGTGCGAGTTTCCCGGCGCTAGAGTTTTCATCCGCCAATTCAGGGAATTCTTCTTAGCGTTTCGTTAATAGAAAACTTCCGACGACCAGCGCATCCACCCCGGAGCAGTAGTAGCTTCGCAATGCATCCCGCGGGTTGATCACCAACGGCTCCCCGAACAGATTGAACGAGGTGTTGACCAGCATCGGGGCGGGGCCATTTTCTCCCATGCGCTTCAACAATTTCCAGAGCAGGGGATTGTCCTCTCGGGAGACCACTTGAAGTCTCGCCAGCCCTTCGCTTGAAACAAAACCGGAGCCTGGCGATTCAAACAGCTTGCGAGTCTTTTCCCGGGCGCGCGCCATCGTGGTCATGAACCGCGCATTCGCCGAACACTCAAAGAACTCGTCGCAATTCTCCTCAGGGATCGCCAGCGCGAACGGTCGAAACGATTCGCGATGCTTCACGAAATCATTTAAATTTTCCTGCACGTACTCGGCCCACGGAGAAGCGAACAGGCTGCGGTGCCCCAGGGCGCGCGGACCGAATTCGGCCGCTCCTTGAAACCATGCCACGATTTTCCCGGCGATCAGCAGTTGTATGGTTTCTTCAATCTGCCGGTCCTCGGAATCGAACCACCGATAAGGCGCCTTGCAATTGTCCAGCACCTGCTTGATCTCCGCGTTGGAAAACGCCGGCCCCCAGTAGAGCGCTTTCATTGGTGCAACGCGCGCGCGGCCAGGCGTCTGTTGCCACGCCAGCCATGCAGCGCCCAGAGCTGTACCCTCGTTGCCCGCCGCCGGCTGGACGAACGTTTCTTCGAAACCAGACTGTTTCTCTATCGCTGCCACAAGCAAGGGATTCAGAAACAATCCGCCTGCCAGACACAGATTCTTGGTTCCAGTGCTGCTTCGGAGCGATCCGATCCATTCCGTCAGCACAAGCTCGCAAGCCTTTTCAAAACTGCTGGCGATGTTTCTTCGCATGGCATTGTCGGGATCTTGAGTGACCCCTTCCGGTAACGGCCCTTCTGGAATTCCGAGCCTCCGGTAAAATTCGCCGCTGAACGACAGGTTGCCCGCAAATCCGCGGTTGAAGAATTTCCCGTTCAGGTGAGGCGCATCCTTCGATCCATGCCGGAGCATTTCGACGAACAACTTTTCGTATACGGGTTCTCCGGAAAGGCTAAGCCATTGAGTTTTGTGCTCTGACGCGCTAGTCGAGAATCCCAGCAGTGTGGTGACCTGGGTATACAACCAGGCCAGAGAATTCGGGAAGGGAACCGTAGAGAGTTCGCGAATCCGCGTCCCTTCTCCGAGCCCGACCAGCCCGGCGCGTCCATCCCCTTGATTGTCGAGCGATACGACTAATGCCTTTTCGAAGGGCGACCCGAAAAACGCGCTCGCCGCGTGGCAAAGCTGGTGTTCGAACTGCACAACTCGGCCGGCTGGTCCACCGGCCATTTCATTCAGTATGCGAGAATTGTTCAGCTCGCGGCCTAACTCCCCAAGCGCTTTATTGAAGTAGTAGGCGCTCGAAACAGGGGAGAGCGGCGCAAGCCGCGCACGAAAGAGTGCTTTTCGAAGAAAGGCCCGATTAGGTTGGCTGGCCACCGCAACTCGCGCGACGTCCTGCCAGCGGATTTTTGCCCGCTCCAAACAGAACCGGATCGCCGCCCGCGGAATGCCTCCGAACGACCGGGTGCGCCCCAATTTTCCTTCTTCAATGGCCGCGACAATCGCGCCCTGATCATCGATCAGAGCTGCAGCCGGATCGTGCCCCATCGCTGAAAGCCCAAGGGTGTACACGCTAGTTGTATCTCGGCATAGTGGACCTGCGAGCGGATAGTATAACCCGCGAACTTCAAGAATTCTTGGAACGTAAAATCGAGGTTCTTTCCACGCCACGACCAAACGAAGCACTTCATCTCACTACCTGCGGACTAGATTCCTGCAAGTTGGTTCTTGACTCTCATTGAGTGCTCGAAGAATCTTTATTCCGCCGACTCTCAACCGTAACTTCTGACAACTTTACGCGTGCTTCCGTGACTCTGCCTCCAACCGTCCGGCCAATTAAACTGACTCCCAGCCGTACTCCATAGTCCTGCGTTCTGGCCTCGGGAAACCCTAAAAATAGTGTAACGTTATTAGTATCAATGATATACGATGGAAGGCCAGCATTCCTCCAAGCACAGGCGGAAATATAGGTAACAATTTGCCACTATGTGGAATACTATAAGGACTACGTGGGGTTCTCCAAGCCGCCAATCCAGCCTGATAGCATGATAAGTGGTTGATATTAAGCGGTTTACTGGCGGTGGCACACCTTCAACATTTCGCCGACCTGGCAGCTCAGTTGCAATCTCCCAATCGTAGCCACGCGGGCTAGGCCAGTTTCTCGTCTGTTGGGTTCCTGCCCGCAATGATTCTTACCATGATGCAGAACCACACTCCCGTCCTCTCTGACCCCACTTTGCAGGGTCTCGTATCTGGCATTGGTTCGACCATGCAAACCCTGAATGACATGGCCGGTGAGATTGCCCGGACGGATATCCCAGTCTTGGTCGTTGGCGAATGCGGAACCGGAAAAGATGCCTATGCCAAGCTGATTCACAGGCTTTCTCTCAAATCTGACTCTCGCTTCAAAAAGATTAATTGCGCCTCCTCCGAACCGGCAGAGCTTCTTGGCCAATTTCGCCCATCCAAACAGCCTCCCGTTCTAGCCGACAGCTTCGGAACGCTCTATCTGGATAACGTGCAAGAACTGAGTTCCGCCAGCCAGCGCGAATTGCTTGCGCTTTTGCCGGATGGCGAAACTCTTGAGCCCCCGGAACAACTCGGTGTTCGGTTCATCTCCTCCACCACCGGAAGCCTGGAGTCGGAGGTCGAAGCGCGGAGCTTCCGCCGGGAGCTCTATTTCCGTCTCAACGGCGTCTGTCTTCGCCTTCCCCCTCTCCGGGAACGAAAGGAAGACATCCCCGCCTTGGTGAACTATTTTGTTAACAAGCACTCCGCGCTTCTTGGAAGGGAAGCGCCGCCAATCACCAACGAGGTATTGCAGGTATTGTCGGCGTATCATTGGCCGGGCAACATTCGCGAATTGGAGAATCTGGCCCGCAAACTGATTGTATTTGGCGATGTGCAGACTGCCCTGAATGAGCTGCAGACGGCCACTTTCGGACCTTTTGCGCAGGCCGGGCCGACGTCCGGCGGTTCACTGAAAGTTGCGGCGCGCGCCGCCTCCAATAAAGCGGAACGCGAACTGATCATGCAGGCCCTGGAGCGCACGCACTGGAACCGTAAGCGGGCCGCGCGTGAACTGCAAATCAGCTACAAGTCGCTGCTGTATAAGATTAAACAGATTGGGGTATCCAACGGGAAGCATGAGAGCTGAGGGAGGAATTATGAGTAGTCGTCTTCGAGTTGCTTCACTTGCTGCAGTCTTAATTTGTGTTCGGGCGTCCTACGCGCAAGACCCGGCTGCCCCGAAGGCTGACGCAACTCCAAAGCCGGCCGCCGCGACTCTTCCGGCCGTGGATCCCGATTACAAAATCGGTCCCCAGGACGTTGTCCGGATCGACGTTTGGAAAGAGCCGGATATTTCCCGCACCATTCCGGTTCGGCCGGACGGAAAGATTTCGCTCCCGCTTCTCAATGACGTCCAGGCGGCGGGGCTTACGGCCATGCAACTTGCCGGTTCGCTGCGCGATAGCCTGTCGAAATTCCTCACCAGTCCTCAAGTTACAGTGACGGTGACCGAAATCAACAGCCGCCGCGTTTACATCACCGGCGAAGTCACCCACGCGGGCGCGCTACCTCTGTTGCCCAATATGACCGTTCTGCAGGCCCTTTCCAGCGCCGGTGGTTTTACGCAGTTTGCCAAGCTCAAGAACATCTACGTGCTACGTACCGAAGACGGAAAACAAGTGAAGCATCCTTTCAATTACAAGGAAGTGGTCAAGGGCAATCTTGCCGAGCAGAATATTCCTCTTCAGCCCGGCGATGTAATCGTGGTTCCCTAAGGTTCTAATGTGCTTATGACTTCTCGCAAATTCGTGTTGGCAATACTGACCTTTTCGCTGGCGCTACTGGCCGGAAGCGCTTCGCTTCGCGCACAGGACGAACCGCAACCCCCTGCGGAGAGCAAACCCAGGCCTGCGGGAACTTCCACTCCGATTCCGCTCGTCAATACCGGGGGTGAACAGAATCCAGATGATGGCAGCAATCTCACTCCGGACAACACTCCTCTTACCGGCCTGCTCAATCCCACTCTGGGTTCGCCCGAAACTCTCCACAGTTACTGGGTTCCCGGCATCCAGTGGAGCGGATCTATCCAATCCAGCGGCTACAACCAGACGCAAAATTCCAGCTGGATAATGAACAACTACATCCTCGGCAATCTGAGCGTCTTGAAAGTATGGAGAAAGTCGCAATTCGCCGTCAATTATTCCGTCGGTGGATTCTTCTCGTCAGACAGCTCGCAGGACAACGGCTATTCTCAGCAGCTCGCACTTTCACAAACCTTTCAATGGAACCGCTGGTTGCTTCAGTTGAACGATCAGTTTTCTTATCTGCCGCAAACCTCTCTCGGGTTCGGCGGCGGGACAGGCCTCGGGTCTCCGGGCGTTGGCGGCGGTGGTGGGCCGGTCATTCCCGGAATCGGCAACAACTACGTTCCCAACCAGACCATTTACACCGCGATCGGACCTCGCTACAGCAATGCCGGGGTCGTCCAATTGACCTACACCGTTTCCCAGCGGGGCTCGATTACCATGAGTGGTTCCTACGGCCTGCTGGATTTCGTGGAATCAGGCAATGTCAATAGCGACTTCACCACCGGGACTCTCGGCTACAATTACGTGCTCTCCCCCAAGGATTCCATCGGAGCGTTCTACCGTTTCTCCGGATACCACTATGAGGGCCAGCCACAGGCAAATGGGGATCATTCCTTCAATTTTGCCTACAGCCGAAAAGTTACCGGAACTCTGGCTCTGCAAATTTACGCGGGACCTGACTTTACCACCTCCCGCGTCAGCACCAATGGAAACTCGCTGGTCTATGGCGTCAGTGTCGGTTCCTCTCTGACGTATGCGGCAAGGAACGGCGGACTGGGCCTTTCCTACAGCCGTGGCACCTCTGGCGGCAGCGGTGTTCTGACGGGTACTACAGCGGATCGTCTCAACTTCACCGCTAATCATCAGCTCAGCCGCATGTGGAGCGGCCAGTTCAATCTTGGCTTCGCCCACAACATCGCGCTAAACACGGGCATCCAGACAACTTCGCAGTCGTTCAATACCTGGACCGTGGGCGCCGGCGTCAACCGACCCGCCGGCAGAAACGGCACACTTGCCATCGCCTACAACGCCGACCTCACGAATTACGGTCAGGCGGGCTGTGTCGGCGCCGCCTGCAGCTCCAGCCAGGCTTACCACTATGTCACCATCAATTTTCAGTGGCACACGCGCCCTTTGATTTTGCCCTGATTTGCATCAGCACTGGCTGCGAATAGAATGGAAACTGGAACAGGATCGAGAGTCGCCGGCTAATGTACAAAAGCTTTTACGGTCTTAAAGAAAACCCGTTCAACGTCAACCCTGATCCTCGCTTCCTCTTCTTGACGAAGCAGATTGAGGAAGCCCTGACAGGCTTGATGTACGGCATTCAGACCCGCAAGGGCTTTATCACCCTTACCGGCGAAGTCGGCACCGGCAAAACCACCCTGATCAACCGCCTTCTCGACTGGCTTCATCACCGCCGTGCGCGCACTGCTTTCCTCTTCAACTCCCGCATGAATTCCAGCCAGCTTTTCGATTTCATCCTGGCGGAGTTTGATATTCCCTGTGAGTCCAAATCCAAGAGCCAGCAACTCCTGAAACTCAATCACTGGCTCCTTGAACGCTACCGTGACGGCGAAACCGTTGTTCTGATCATTGACGAAGCTCAAAACTTGACCTATCCCGTTCTCGAGGAAATCCGGCTGCTGACCAACCTGGAGACCTCCACGGAAAAGCTTTTGCAGATTGTCCTCTCCGGCCAGCCTGAACTCGAAGAAAAGCTCAAGCTCCCCCAACTTCGCCAGCTTCGCCAGCGCATCATGCTTCGCTGCCGCACCACTCCTCTCTCTGAAGAGCAGACCGGCGAATACATTACGGAACGCCTCAGGATCGCCGGCGCCTCGGGCGAACCCATCTTCAGTCCCAAGACGATTGAAGCGATCCACGTCTACTCGCTGGGGATTCCTCGGGTCATCAATCTCTTGTGCGAACATTCCCTCGTTAACGGGTTCGTCGATCAACAGCGGCCGATTCAACCGAAAATCGTCGAAGATGTAGCCCACGAATTTCAGCTCGACGAAGTTGAGCCCGTTGCTCCAACTGGCGCCGCCAAGATTGATTCGGATGTCTACAATTCGGAGGTTTTTCTGCAAAACCTTGGCGAAGCCCTCTCCCGCTTCCGTGTAGGCCCCGGCACCGGCCGCGATCGCAAGTGACTTTCTTTAGCAAATGAATGTGCTATCTTTACCTCTGTTTGAGGCCCGGAAAAGCCTGAAATCGATTGCCTTTTCCCAGCTTCCGGCAGCGTAGATTAGCTGAAAGGCGGCCTGCGATCCCTCATAAATTGTCCAAAAAGAATTTGCTCGCTCGCTCCATCAGCACTCGGCGCGCGGCCGGATCGCTTATCCCGTGGCCGCGGCCGGGAATGGACATCACGTCCACATACTTTCCGGCCTGAATCAGTTCATCCACAAGGGCCAACGTATTCGAGTAGTGCACCTTTTCATCGCTCGTTCCCTGAGCGATTAGCAATTTGCCTTTCAATCCACCCGCGTTCCTGATCGGCGAAGATTCCTGATAGCTTTCCTCATGCACGCTGTCCGGAAGCCCGATGTAACGCTCCGTGAAAATTGTGTCGTAGAAGTGCCAGTCCGCCACCGGGGCCACAGCAAGACCAACTTTATAGACTTCAGGCGCTTCGAACAGGGCATGCAGCGTCAGATGCCCGCCGTAACCCCAGCCCCAAATGCCCATCCGGTTGCTATCGACAAACGGTTGAAGCCGAAGCCACGCTGCGCCGTCGCGCTGATCCGATAATTCCTGCGCGCCCAACCGGTAATGAATTGGTTCTTCGAAAAGGTGCCCGCGCCCAGCGGATCCCCGATTATCCATCGCGAAAATAACGTAGCCTTTTTGGGCCATTAGCTCATGCCACAGAAGTTCCTCGCCGGCCCAGCCATTCTGGACCACCTGGACACCCGGGCCTCCGTAAACGTACGTAATCACGGGATATTTCTTCGCCGGATCGAACCCGGGCGGCTTGATCATGTAGCAGTTGAGCGAAACGTTGTCGTGAGACTGCACGGGGAAGAACTCGACCGGTGAAAGGTGATAGCCGGCGAGCTCTTTCACTTTGTTTTCATCCAGGATGGCGATACTCGTGCCGTCGGCGCGATAAAGATCCTGGCGCGGAGGCGTGGCCGCATTCGAATAGGTATCGAGATAGAACGCGGTATTGCGCGAAAACTGCACTGCGTGCACTCCCTCTGCCTGCGAAATCCGTTTCAGGCCCGAACCATCCAGCCCAACGCGGTAAAGATGGCGCTCCAGCGGCGATTTTTCCGTGGCGATGAAGTACACCACTCCCTTTTCTTCATCCACCGCCGAAACCTGCCTCACTTCCCACTCACCTCGCGTAACCTCCGTCAGTTGCTTGCCCCCCATATCGTAGAGATAAAGGTGACGGTATCCGGAACGCTCGCTCGACCACAGAAATCTTTTCCCGTCCTCGAAAAAATGCAAATCGTCGGAAACATTGATCCAATACGGGTCTTTGTCGGTAAGAAGCGTGGAAGATTTTCCCGTGGCAGTATCGGCCACCAGCAGATCCAGCGTCGTCTGCGTTCGGTCCAGCCGCTGAATCGCCACGCGTTTTGAATCCGGCAGCCAGTTCACTCGGGCGATATAGATGTCATTGTTCCCGCCCGAATCCATCAGCCTGGATTGAGCTCCTGAAACCGGAGCAACATAAACGTGCACAATTGGATTCGCACCGCCGCTCACCGGGTAACGCTGCAGAGTTGCCTCGCCCGTGAACGACTCAAAATCCAACAATGGAAATTGTGACACCTGGCGTTCATCCATTTCCAAAAAGGCCACAGCCGATGAATCCGGCGCCCACCAGTACGCCGTCGTGACCCCCAGCTCTTCGCGATAGGCCCAATCCAGTTCGCCCTTGCGCACTCCTTCGCTTCCGTCTTTCGTCAACGGGCGCACTTTGCCATCAACTGTTCCAACAAGCCAGAGGTTGTGATCCCTCAAGAAACTTACGAATTTCCCGTCTGGAGAGATTTTTACGTCCGCAATTTCCTCCTTTCCCGTAACCAGCATGCGACTGCTTTGAGTCTTGAGATCGAACCACGCCAAAGTGTTGGCAGTGCTGAAAGCCAGCGCATCCCCACCCGGCGACCACAGGTATTCCAAAGCCGCGGAGTGGCTCGGTACTCGGTCTGTGGCAGATTCACCGCTTCCGCGAAGTGGGGCCGTCCAAACCTCCTCAAGCTTTGCGGCCGGGATCAAGACGGTCCGTTTACCTGTAGAAAGATCCATTAAGCAGAGCGACGTGTGCCGTGCTTTGCCCTCTCCGGAGCTTTCCAGATAGCTAAGTTTTCTATTATCTGGGGTCCAGGCAACGCCGCCTGTCAAACGGCCGTTCAGGCTGGGTTCCCCCCAAATCCGCTCCACTGTGAGAACCTCGGAAGGCGCGCCCGACGGGGGTTGTTGGGCCAGCAGTGCAGGCATAAGCCAAGCCGTGAGCAACCAAGCGATGCCGAGTAAAATCCGTAGAAAATACTGCCTGCCTGCAAAACCCCTGACCATTGCTTCCCCCATAATTCGCGCCTCATTCTAACGTGTGCAAACGCAACCGCCAAAGGGATGAGCGTTGATATGCAATCCCCCAAAAGTACTGTAAGTACTCGCCCATTTTTCCTCCTGCCAGTCCTGCAGTCCTAGGTTGCGAGTCCGCGGCTCCAGCCGATATACTTGGCCATCTTCCCTACCTTGTCCGCAGCCGTGGCCGCGCCGCGGGTTCGGTCATTAGTTGTAGGCAGTGCCGAAAAGCACGTAAGGGGTTTTGAGACTCAGCTTGGGGCGGTTTTTCCCGGAGGGATTCGGATGTTAGCAATGCGAGCGGTGCCGGGTGTGTGTACTTCCTCGGGATTCAAGGCACAAATCTCAAGCTTTCGTGGATGGGCAGGACTCGCTCTCGTTAGCTTATTGCTGTTGGGTGGACGAACGGAAGCCCAAACCAACGTCCTCACTCAACATAATGACATCTCGCGGACCGGCGCCAACACCGTTGAGACCATCCTGACTCCTTCCAATGTAAATTCCACCAATTTCGGGAAACTCTTCTCCCAAAGCGTGGACGGCTATGTCTACGCGCAACCTCTCTATTTTTCCGGCCTCACCATGGGCGCGGGCACGGCGCAAGCGGGCACCACTCACAACGTAATTTTTGTCGCAACCGAACACGATTCCGTTTATGCGTTCGATGCGGACAACAATGGCGGAGCAAACTCCTCGCCCTTATGGAAGGTTTCGCTGTTTGATTCGGCGCACGGTGGCGGCACAGGAGAGAAACCAGTTCCCCAGAGCGACGTGAGCACGGCGGACATTGTCCCCGAAATTGGAATCACCGGGACCCCGGTGATTGACCCTGCCACCAAGACAATGTACGTAGTCGCGAAGACCACCGTCTCCGACACGACATTCATCCAACGCCTGCATGCCCTGGACATTACCACTGGGGCGGAAAAATTCGGCGGGCCGGTAGTTTTGTCGGGCAACGTGGCAGGGACGGGAAACGGCAGTTCGGGTGGAAGGCTCAATTTCGATCCCAAATGGGAAAATCAACGCCCCGGATTGTTGCTCCTGAACGGAATTGTATACATCGGTTTTGCTGCGCATGGCGATAACGGCCCTTGGCACGGTTGGCTCCTGGCCTATAACGCCAGCACCTTGCAGCAAACGAGTGCATTCGTCTCTACGCCGAATGGTTCAGGCTCCGGGTTCTGGATGTCCGGAGCGGGATTGGCGGCGGACGTCATCGATCCCGTCAACAAGCCATTTGGGCGCATGTTCGTCGCCACCGGAAATGGTACCTATGACGCGCTCCCTCCCTTCACGAACAATGAAGATTACGGTGATGACCACATCCGTCTGGATTTGACCAACGGTGTAATGACGGTGCAAGACTCGTTCACACCATCGAATCAGGCCAGCTTGAATGGTGGGGACAGTGACGTGGCTGCCGGAGGCATCCTGCTGCTGCCCGATCAAAGTACCGGCGGCCACCAACGCTTGCTGGTCCAGGTCGGTAAAGAGGGCAAGATTTATGTCGTGGACCGCGACAACATGGGTGGATACAGCACCACCACCGACAATGTCGTCCAGGAGATTTCCGGCCAAACAGGTGGACTCTGGAGCATTCCTGCCTATTGGAACAACACAGTGTATTTCTGGGGCAGCGGCAACAACCTGAAAGCCTTTTCTCTCACGGCGGGAAAACTCTCCACAACCCCAGTATCGAAGAGTTCCATGACCTCGGCATTTCCGGGCGCAAGCCCCAGCATTTCTTCCAACGGAACTACCAACGGGATTGTCTGGGCGCTGCAGACGGATGCTTATGGCTCCAGCGGAAATGCGATTCTGCACGCCTTTGATGCCACCAACGTCGCGACAGAGTTTTTCAATTCCACGCAGAACCAGCCAGGTGGAGCCTCCAACGCCCCCGGCCCCGCCGTAAAATTCGCGGTTCCCACTGTGACAAATGGAAAAGTCTATGTGGGCACACAATCGGCCATAGCTGTGTATGGCTTGACTAGCGGAAACCAGCAAACAGCCACTCCCGTGATCAGTCCTGCGGGGCAATCGTTTACGGGCACCCTCTCCGTCACCATCACGGACAGCACGCCTGGAGCCACGATTTACTTCACCACCGACGGCTCCTCGCCATCCACGTCATCCACCGTCTACACCGGCCCCATCACCGTATCCACAACGGAAACTATTTCCGCCATCGCCAGCGCCACCGGATCCCTCACCAGTGCTGTCGCGAAGCAGGTCTATACGCTGCAGACGCAAACTCTGGCACCCACTTTTTCGCCGCAGGGCGGCTCCTTCATCACTGCACAAACCGTAACGATTTCGGACGCGACTCCGGCAAGCCAGATCTACTACACCACCGACGGCAGCACCCCGAGTCCCGGAGTGGGTACAACACAACTGTATGCCGCCGCTCTGTCCGTAAGTTCCACAACCACTATCAAAGCTATCGCCACGGCCAGCGGTCTGTCCAACAGCCCGGTTTCCAGCGCCACATTCACCATCAATGCTGGTGGAGCGGGTATTGATTTCAGCCTTGGGTTTAGCACTTCCGCGTCCTCCATGACCTTCAATGGCAGCACTGGTCTGGACGATACGCGACTCCAGTTGACGAGCGGGGTCGCCGGTCAGGCAGGCAGCGCCTGGTACAACTCTCAGGTAAACATTCAAGCGTTCTCCACTGACTTCACTTTGCAATTGTCGAATCCCGCTGGTGATGGCATGACGTTCACGATTCAAGGTGCCGGGTTGACAGCCCTCGGACCAAGCGGAGGCGGATTGGCTTATGGGCCGGATTCGGTAACAAACCCATCACCCAGCAGCAACACGCCAATCGCAAAAAGCGTGGCCGTGAAATTTGATTTATATAGCAATTCCGGCGAGGGCCCGAATTCGACCGGTCTGTACACCAACGGCGCATCGCCCACGACACCTGCCATTGACCTCACTTCGTCCGGAATCAATCTGCATAGCGGCGACACCATGGCCGTTCACATGTCCTATAACGGGACCGTCCTCTCCATGACCATCACCGACGCCGTGGTGAATGCAACCTTCTCTACAAGTTGGACGGTAAACATTCCAAGTATCGTTGGAGGACCGACGGCCTATGTCGGCTTTACCGGAGCCACGGGCGGAGTGACCTCCAGCCAGAAGATTGGAACCTGGACATTCGCCAGCAATGGTTCGACGCCATCGGCGGCGACGCCGACAATTTCCCCGGCCGGCGGAACCTACATCTTGCCGCTGACGGTCACACTTGCGGACTCGACTCCAGGCGCCTCCATTTTCTATACCACCGACGGGAGCGCGCCGACCACAAATTCCACCCTGTACACCGCTCCGTTCTCTCAGACCGGCCCAGGAAGAATCAACGCATTCGCCACTGCCTCCGGCTACAACCCGAGCCCGACCGCCAGCGCCATTTACACCATCCAGGTCGCCACTCCCATCTTCAACCCTGCGCCGGGGACTTACACTTCTTCCCAAAGCGTCACCATCACCGATACGACCCCGAACTCGACCATCTACTACACTTTGGACGGTACAACACCAACTACGTCGAGTTCGCTCTACTCCGGCGCGGTCTTTATCGGCACTTCGGAGACCCTTACAGCAATTGCCGTCGCGCCCGGGCTCGTCAACAGCGCGCCCTTCTCCGGCTTGTACACCATCAATTCCACAGGCGGCACCACCATCAGTTTCGGCAGCGGCTTCTCCGCCGGCAGCATGACTCTGCTCGGCTCCGCAACGCTGAATACCACCAAGCTGCGCATTACCGATGGCGGTGCCAGTGAAGCTTCCGCGGCCTGGTATCCGTCTCCTGTAAACGTTCAGTCGTTCACCACAGACTTCAACTTCCTTATCTCTCCCGGCAGTTCACCCACTGCCGATGGTTTCGCTTTCGTTATTCAGGGAACCGGCCTGAACGCCATCGGTCCACTGGGCGGGGGCTTAGGCTACGGACCGCAAACCGTCGGCGGCACTCCCGGCATCGGGAAGAGCGTCGCCGTAAAGTTTGACCTCTATAACAATAGTGGCGAAGGCACCAACTCGACGGGCATTTATACCAACGGCGCTTCGCCAACAACTCCGGCCACGGCTCTCGGCGGAGGCGTCAACCTGCACAACGCCGACATCTTCAAGGTTCACATGACCTACGATGGCGCGACCCTGACGATGACCATCACAGACACGGTGAAGGCGAACCAGACGTTTACAACTTCGTGGCCAATCAATATCCCCGGAATCGTGGGCGCAAACAATGCCTTCCTCGGCTTCACCGGTGGCACGGGCGGCCTGACGGCGATTCAGGACGTCCTCAGCTGGACTTATGTCACCAATTCGGGTCCACCTCCAACGCTAACTTCCATCGCGGTTACGCCTGCGGCGCCGTCGGCAGCCCCGGGAGCCACAATTCAATTCCACGCAACCGGAACGTATTCCAACAACAGCACCCAGGACCTCACCTCGACGGTAACCTGGGCTTCCTCAAATACTGCCGGTGCCACGATCACTGCCGCGGGTCTGGCCACTGCCGGAACCGCCGGACAAAGCACCACTATTTCCGCGACCCTGGGAGGCATCTCCGGCTCCACAACGCTCACCGTATCTGGTGCGACGCTGGTATCCATCGCTGTGACACCGGCGAACTCCTCAGCCGCCGCGGGAACCACAGTCCAATTCCATGCAACCGGGACGTATTCCAACAACGGCACCCAGGACCTCACCTCGACCGTAACTTGGGCTTCCTCGAATACCACCGGCGCAACGATCACGGCCGCGGGTCTGGCCACTGCCGGGACCGCCGGACAAAGCACCACCATTTCCGCCACTTTGGGCGGCATCTCCGGCTCCACCACGCTCACCGCATCTGCCGCGACGTTGAAATCCATAGCTGTGACCCCGGCGAACTCATCGGCTGCTGCGGGAACTACAGTCCAATTCCATGCAACCGGGACGTATTCCAACAACAGCACCCAAGACCTCACCTCGACCGTAACCTGGGCTTCCTCGAATACCACCGGCGCAACGATCACGGCCGCGGGTCTGGCCAC